>CAWEFK010000019.1:0-158769 GCA_963808315.1 uncultured Actinomycetes bacterium
TCGCAACAATGTGAATGTGGTCCTCGCCATGCCGGACGGCGACCCAGCGGACAGCCTCGTCTTCCTGCCTGTACGGTGACAGGCCGGTGCGGTCCATCACGTCGTGCGCGATGCCGGCCCACTCGTCGTCGCTCAGCATCCGGTCTTCGGGTGCCGCGCGCATCGCGCAGTGCCACACCGGCCGCGCGTAGGCACGCTTGCCGAGCGCGGCCTGCGGCTGCAGCAGCAGGCCCGCCAGCTTGGTGAAGTCGCGTTTGCCGTCGGCCCGTAGCGGGGGTTCCAGGTCAGCGGGGTGACGCCAGCCTGCCACTATGTGGGGATCTGTATGTTCTTCCCGGCGTCCGGGACCAAAGAGGTAATAGAGCAACGGCTGGACGTGTTCCCCGCGCGGGGTGCTGATCTTCCCGATCATCCGGTCGCCGCCGCGGTCCTCGTGAACGCTACCGCAGCGCTTTGCGTACCGCGTCGGCTACGGCGTCGAAGGGCCGGCGCGGCACAAGCTGCCGGCGGCATAGGCGGGCAGGTCTCCGGTGGCCTGCCCGGTGGCGTTCAGCTTCGCGACCGCCTGGTTGAGGTTGGTGGCGATGTGGCGGACCAGCCCGGCCGCGCGCATCAGCTCGATCAGCATCAGCTCCAGCGGGTCCTGGCCGCTGATCGTGGTGCCGTTCGCGGCGGCGTCCAGCGCCGCCTTGCGGCGTACGCTCGCCGGGCCATCCCCGCCCGCCCGGCCGCCTCCACGAGGATCGCGTACTCCTCGCCGGTCAGCGTGAACTCCACCACCCGGGTGCGCGGGACCGGCTGCCGGGCCCGCCGCCGTCCCTGCCCGCCCAGACCGGCCAGGCTGCTGCCGCTGATGGTTCCTGGCATGTGCTAATGCTCCCCGTCAGCCGCGCCCAATTCCCGACCACCCTTGTTTTACCTCCCCGCCGATTCCCTTTCGGCGAGAGGTATTGCCGGGGCGGTGCCCCGGTGCAAGTATGTATGTTGGGACCGCGCCCGGTCCAGACGTAAAGGGGATATTAGCCCACATCTTGCTTCGCGGCCCTGACGGCCACCTTCATCTGATGCAGAAGGCGCTGGCTAATGGCGGTGCATTCCTTCTCCTCGCCGCTGACCTGACCGTCACCCAGACACGCCGGAAGCGAAGCTGGAGTTCTTGCTCCCGGCAAGAGCTCCGCCTCGATGCCGGGGTGGTCGGTCACGCTGAACCCCAGGCCACCAGCGACCTGACCTGTGCCCGGTAAGGCGGGCGGGCACCGGGCCGGCCGGCAAGACCAGCCTGATGTCACCGGGCTAGTGCCGACCGGACCAAGCGGCGACCGGCCAGCTGGTATCTAAGCCGCGAGCGGGGACATATCCCAGGTTTACGTGTTCAAGCAAAAATATTTCTCGTCCTGGATCGGTGCTATCCGGTAATGGTCGGTGTTGCTGCGTGTGGGTGGGTGATAGTCAGTGTTGCTCAGTCCGGTTTAACGAGGTCTATGTTGCCGCTCGGTGATTTGCCGGCGTCACCGGATAGGCGGTTATCTGAAACGGAAAGGAACGCCACGGCTGAGCACCCATCCGGCGCTAGAAGGACGGGGGAGATGACCTTTCCAGGATGAGGATCACGCTGCACTCCCCGCTGGACTGCCCCGGCTGCGGCAGCAGGTTCGAGGGCGCGTGGGTCCCGGGCAAGGAGACCAGCGGCCAAGCCTGCCCGTCCTGCGGGGAGGTGTTCACCGCGACCTGGAAAGGCTGGACCTTCCTCCCGGAGGAGACGACGGTTACTCGAGGTGAGCTGTCCCTCTCACGTCTCCCTGGATCACGCTGACCTGTTTCTTCGTAGCGTGGACCACGAACCCGTGCGAGGTCTGCCACGCGTCGCGCTCGGAGGCCGGGAGCGCCTGCTAGATATCGGCGTACAGGTCTCCGGTGAGCTGTTCTTCCCACCGGTCGGCTCGGCGGGCAGGGCCTTGAGCCGGTCCCGTTCGCCGCGGAGCCTGCGCACCTGTTCATCGAACTGCTCATCGGACATGACGTCCGGGTCCAGTGCCCTGATCCGGTAGCTGATCTCTTCCAGCTGGTCCTGGTAGTCGGTGCCCTTGATCAGGATGAGCCTCTTCACCGGGACACGGAACGTGGCGGCCATGATCTCGTCCACCGCGGCGTCCACCACCTTCATCCGCACCATGTTGCCGCACCCTTTGCGGCGGCTCCCCGTACCGGTGCACCGGTAATAACGACCTGCTGCCGGCCCGCGGGCGATGCGCATTGGCGCCTCACGTTCAACTCCCGCGACCACCTGCTCACCCTCGCCAGCGACCTCGGCGGTGAAGGAGCAACACCCCTGTTCTCACACGCAAGCTTGTCAAGAGTGATCTGCCACGGAGCGTGACTAACCCGCTTGGCGTGACTACTGTCGACCCGTTCAGAACGCTCAATACGAGTGTTGCGGTGCCCGATCCCCGGGCGCGCCGAGGAGTGCGTCACCGGCTGGCAGTGATCTTGGGCCTGGCCCTGTGCGCGGTGCTGGGCGGTGCCCGGTCGTTTACGGCGATCGCGGAATGGGCCGCCGATGCGGACCAGCTCACCCGGGGTGCGCTCGGTGTCATCGGCGTGGTCCCGTCTGAGTCCACGTTCCGGCGGACCCTACAGGTCCTGGATGTTGACGCCCTGGATGAGGCAGCGGGCAGATGGGCTCAGCGCACGGCCCCGGCTCCGCGGCGGCGGCGGGCGGTCGCCGTATGGACGGCAAGAGACTGCGCGGGTCAGATGTGGCCGATGGCCCGGGCCAGCATCTGCTGGCCCGGCCGGGGCCACGAGCATGGCGTGGTCGTGGGCCAGGTCGCTGTCCAGGCCAAGACGAACGAGATCCCGCTGTTCACCACGTTGCTGAACCATGTTGACCTGGCCGGGGCGGTGGTGACCGGGCAGCCGATGATCACCCGAGACGGAGCCTGAGGCTAAGTCGTGACTCGGGGCCGCATCGAACTCCGGGTGCATTGCCCGCAGTTCCACCGCGGAGATCGAGCAACCACCATCCTCCAGGAGCGCTCCTAGGCTGCGCCAGTCGGTCAGGGACAGCCGCGCCCCGCTGATCAACGGCTCCAGCATCCCCTCACCTGCGGGCAGCAGATTCAGGCTCAGCCCGCTTCCGATCTGGATCCTTCTCACGCCGGGAAGTCCCCGGAAAGCAGGTCCTCCAGAACGTCGGCGACCCCGTCGTCAGAGTTGGAAGCACAGATGATGTCAGCCAACGCCTTCACTCCCGCGCTCGCGTTTCCCATGGCAACTCCGAAGCCAGCAAACTCAAGCAGTGGCACATCGTTGTCTTCGTCACCAAACGCGACCATCTCACCAGCCGGGATACCGTACCGGGATCCGATCATGGCGAGGGCCTTGGCCTTAGAGGTACCGAGCGGGACGAAGTCCACGAACTGCGGGACGCTGCTCGAAACCTCGTACTTCTCAGCGAAATCCGCGGACAATTTGCCGCGCATGTCCTTTACGACGTCGGGAGACCCCACGTAAGCACACTTGAAGACGGGAAGGTCACTCCAATCTACGGCGTTCAGGTCTTGCACCACGAAATCGACGTCGGGATTCTTAGTACGGTACATAGGGTCGTCTCGATTTGAGAGGATCTTATCCTGCAGGTAGATGAAAATTGGGCAATCAAACCGGTCGCCGCCCTTGATGATACCGATGGTCTCGGTCGGTGTGAACGTGTGGCGGTAAATCGTTTCGCCGCCATCGGCACGCATGACGAGGCCGCCGTTAAAGGCGATAGCATAATTCTCCGCCGTCGCCAGATCGAGCGCTTCTAGGTACTTTCTGATCCTATAGAAAGGGCGCGCCGTAGCGAGCACGACCTGGAACTCGTGCGCACGCCATTTCTGCAGGACCTTGGCGGTGCGTGCGGAGATTTTCTTCTCCGGCGTCAACAAAGTGCCGTCCAAATCGATAGCGGCTAGCCGATACATTACGTTCGCACCTTTCTGTCGAGTGCAATAGGCCTGCGGTAGACCGGGCTTGCTTGCCTGTGTTCACAGGCCCACGCGCACTCTATTTTCCGCATTCTAGATGAGATCCTTTGAGTTGTCGAGTGCAATGAACACGTTAGCCAGTTCCTGCAGGCGCGGCCTTGCACGTGACATCTTGTTATAGCTGTCCACGATCTTTGCCTGTGGTACTTCATACCAGCCAGTAGCCGCGCGACGCCGTGCGCGCTTGACACATATCTGCGGTGTCTGAACTTCGAGAAATATGACGGTTAGCAAGTAGCTTTCCCGGCACTTGCCCAGTATGTCCCATTTCCATGGGCTGGCAACGACGGTCTCCCAGGCAAAACTTTGCCTCTCGTCGATCAGCCTGGAAAGCCTCTCCTTGCAGAGGTTTCGTGCCCGGTCATAACGCTTATTAGCGGAGCAACACTGGCACGTGATGAGGTATTGGAAGTACAGATCCGGATTGACGTACGGCACGGCGATCTCTGCCAGCAAGCTCGCTGTGATCAAGGTCTTGCCGCTTCCGATGGCACCGGTGATGAGGAAGCACGGCGGCATATCATTCACCGGCGCCCCACAGCCTGACCCTAACGGTCTGACAATGGCTGATGTCACAGTGCTTGTATCCCCCGCCTGGCCGAGGATGGTGCCCCATGTTGACGTTCGCCGCCCACACCATGATCGACCGCGTGGCGACCACTACAACCTGGTGGCTCTCCCGGTAGCTGGCGAGAGTCGTTATCGTGCGGGTCCAGAACTCCAGCGGCGGCTCGATTTGCGGAATCTTGAGTTCGTGCGCTTCTATCTCAAGCTTCCGCCACCGCGCGAATAGGTGCGCGTACTCGGGATATAGTCTTTCCATCTCCTCCACAGTGAGACCGTCAATGACGCCCATGTCGGCGGGCGTTAGCTGTTCGTCGAGCACTCAGCGGGCACCGCAGGGTGGTGGCTATGATCTCGGCGGTCTCAATAGTCTGCATAGCAGGACAGGCTACTATTATTGGCGCCGAGATCTGGGTAGCGAGTTCGCTTGCCAGCAGCGTCGCCTGTACCGTGCCTCGCTCGGTTAGCCCCGTTCCCTCGCCACCGGTGATACCTGTCAGGTTCTTCTTGCACTCGGCATGTCTGACAAAGATATATTCGGTCATTATGCCACGCCCTCCATAGTGCGAAACGTTTCTCCTATTAGCCTAAAGAGCGCATTCTTAGAATCTCGTGAGATAAAGTTATGGTCCGCGTCAGGTACGGAAGAGTATGGAATATTAAGCGTCTCAGCTAGTGCCTTCGATTCTTCGAAAGGCGTCATCTCATCACGCTCGGCGAAAATGGCCCGTGTCAGCCGCTTGACCACTGGGGGCAGCGCACGGGAGAGGACGGCGGAGCACAACGAAGGACCTGTGGCAATACGAGCCCCTTCGTCGCGTGGTGCCCGTTTCGGCCAGCTCACGCCATTCTTCGGCGCTCGAACGTCGCCACTCGGAGGAAGTTCTCGTTGCTCGGCGCGAATGGCGCGACCAGGGTGATGCCCTGCAAGCTTGAACTAACCGGGCCGCACAGCGCGATGTGGCAGCCCGCGCAGTGCGCGATCACGTGTAGGGGTACGTCTGCGTACCGGGACTCCATCATGGTGAGCCGGCTACGTAGTCATCGAGGTGATGCCGGTACCTGACCGCCTCGATTCTGCCGTCGCTCTCTCCCATGCCACTGAAGTCCACACGGACGGTGGTAACCCCCTTGCTGCGCAACCACTCCGCGAGTTCAAAGTACAAGCGGTAGGGACCGATCCTGTTCGAGGAAAAGTAACCGTGCAAGATCAACGCCACGGTGTCGGCTGATCCGTGATGGATCATGCCACGAAGTGTTCCCGCAGCCCCTGGAATCTCCACGTATTCTATCCCGGTCATGTCCCCACTCCGCGGTGCTTGTCTAGGTAAAGTCGCACCGTTGCTATGTCTGCTAGGTCCTTCTGGCGTCCAAGTTCCTCCTTCTCGGCTACGACAGAGTCAAGAGTGGCGACCTGAATTCCTTGGTCAGTAACCCATGATGAGGGACGCCAATCCTTATAGCCGGTTATGCTGCCCGTAATGATGACCTTATCCCTGCCGCTGCGGCTCATCAGCGGAGCATAACCGGCATCGAGAAGTTGACCGAAGAGAATATCTGACAGCGCGAGATCGATATCTGAAGTTACACTTCGAACTCCATGCAATACTAGTGCTGCGCCCATGATAACCCAGTAATCGCTGCGCGACAGGCCGGAATCCATGAGTGCCGCAACGATGTCGCCCCGCTTAAGAGACTGCCTGTCGGACATTAATCAGCCTCCTGCTTACCCGATTGTATTCATCCAGAATGAAAGGAGTGTCAATCTTGGAGATATTATTGGCCGCGATGTTCATCAAGCCTTCCGCGGCCGGCACCGCCCCCTTATCGATCAAGATGCTTGCCCATGATGTAGCAGCAGCGGACAATGTTGTCGTAGTTCTGCGCAGCCTGGGCGAGCCGTAGCCCAGCCTGGCAGCTCGCGTATGCCCTATCCCGCGTCTCGGGGGTACCCATCTTCAGGTAGATGACTCCCTTCTCCCGGTAAATCTTTACCAGTCTATCCTTGTTAGTCTGAGAGGTTTCCGGAAATTGCTGCGCGAGGTCCGAGTATGCTTGAACTGCAGCGTCAAGGTGGTCGATCGCTTCCTGGTACTTATCATCTGTATACGCGACTTTTGACTCGGCGTACTCAATCGCCCCTATCGCTTCCAGTTTCTCGCGCGATGACTGCACCTGTTGCGCCGCGGCGATAGCACTGGTCAGCGCCCTGCGGGCGTTACCCGTATCGCCCTTGAATGAATAGCAGTTGGCCAGATTCCTGTAACCGCGTGAGACCAGGTAGTTCAGGCTGTGCTCCTCCGCGACCTTGATGCCTTGTTTGATATAGCTAATTCCTTGGCCAACGTCACCCAAGCCCATGATCGTATTACCAAGGTCCTCGATGAGAGTGCGCGCCAGCGTCTCATAGTCATCTGTCTGCCGAGCAGCCACTTCGAGGAAGTGGCCAACCTCGACGCGCAGCCTCTTCCTGCTTGTGTACCAGAGGACCTCGGAAAGTGCTGTGCCTAGCTTGATGATCTCCGCCCAGCGTGAGTTGGATTCCGCATCCTTCATCATGGCGATGATTGAGTCAGTGTGTGTCGCAGCCGGCTGATGGATCTGAGTGGCAACAGCTAGGTCATTGGAAAGCGTCACAATGATACGAGCCATGGCTATGGCAAGGGATGCCGCGACAAAGAAAGGGAACGACGCGCCCAAACTCCAGGGCAACCTTACCTTGAAATGATCGAGAATCTCATAAATGACCCACAATGCGCGGACTGATCCAGAAGGAAATTATGGCATAGCGCCAGAACCTGCTTGGCCTGTACCAAGCCAAGATACCTCCCCTCTCCCCGTCATCGTTCGCACTGAATTCGACGACCCACCTAACTAGGGCATTGCTACAACTAGCGTCTCGTCCGTAAATCGTCCCATTCTGTTACGAGAGCCTCCGCTCAAGTGCTCCTCATGTCCTGCACGCAACGGCCCTGAGCAGTTGCCCTGGCGGAGGCGCTGTCCGTGCGCAGGGCTATCATTGGCAGTATCTCACCGGTTCCGACAACTTGCCCAGCCTTTACATGAGTTCGATTTCCGGGCTTTCAGGTGCAGATCTGATGAAAACGGAAGCCATCGTCGTTCGTTTCAATTGGCAATGACGTCATACCGGTAACTGACTTGGCCTCGCAGGGATTTACAGAAATTTGAAAGTTTGAGGTCTTTTGTCTGGTTGATTACGTTCGACGCGCCTGCATGATCGACGGCCGGGGCGGGTTTAGGCCAGTGCCATCACCGACCGTATGGCGGACACCGCGCAAGGCCCAGCCGTGCTCGGGCTTGTTCTGCTTCATCGGCGCCGAGCCCGCCACGAACTGGCTGACCGGATCGCTACCGGGGATGACGGTTTTATCTGGACCGACGTCCAGCTGACCGGCAATGACCTCGGACCGGCCCAGCCACGCTAGGACGGCGGCCAGCATTCCTGGTGTGTTCGTAGTCGGCGACCTCCATTCCGGCTCGATGAAGCGGGTCGCCGCAGGCGCCGGCGAAGGCGCCAGCGTCATCGTATCGGTACATAATGCTATCGCCGCGCTGGCCTAGCGGCCAAGGAACGCGGGCCGGGCCGCATCGGTTGGGGTCTTAAGTACCAAGCCGAATCAAAGGTCATTTCCGCCCCCGCTCCGGCGAGAAGACTGGTTTTGAGCGTAGCCGAGTCACAGACTGCGATGGAAATATTAGACGGACTGGACCGTACGCGCCCACCGCAGCCAGCGCATAGTTTGAGCTGTTTTTTTGGTAAGCATTCAGGTCCATTGAGGTGATCTTGGCAAGCGAGTGGGTGAATCTGATCAGGATCAGTCAGGTGCGCATTTCGGGGTTGCCGAATCTTGCCAGGTAGTGCCAGACTCCTTTGAGAGCTTTCTCGTCGTAGTCGCCAGTGCTGGGTGCTTCGCCGAGGATCCGGGATCGACGCGGGCCGTTCAATCCAGGACGTGAAACGCTTTCCGCAGCCGCTGATGTACCGGTCTCCCGCTCTGTACAGGTCTCCGGCTCGCCGGGGAGGGAGATGACCTTCCCGGGATGAGGATCACGCTGCACTCCCCGCTGGACTGCCCTGGCTGCGGCAGCAGGTTCGAGGGTGCATGGGTTCCCGGCAAGGAGACCGGCGAGCAGGGCTGCCCGTCGTGCGGGCGGGTGTTTACCGCGACGTGGGGAGGCTGAACGTTCACCCCAGAGCAGACACTTGTTGTCAGGAGCCAGGCTGCCTGGTTACGAGGTGGCACCGTCCAGGAGCGCGTCGGCAAGCCTAATGCGCCAGCGTGGACACCAGCTACGGTCGTTATCCGCAGCGCCCAAACCGTTATTTCCGCGCAGGTCCAGTTCGCGTCCCACTTTCGTACTCGGTCCGGCATATCAAGGTCCGCCATCTGCTCCTCGAAGAGCTCAGGTCTTTAATCGAGGATGTCGTCGGAGGATCACGGGTGCGCCGAATGAAGTGACCGCCATCTCGTAGGCGCGGAGGACATTGCGCATGATGGGCGGCCCCTTCTGGCCGCGGCTGACTGCGCGCTTTATGCGGGCCTCGAGGGACGGCCACAGCGCGTCTGCCAGCTTTTTCTTAGACAGGCCGCTTCCTCTCCACCGAACATCGTCCACATTCGGCGACGGATCCCGTGTTCGCTGCATATGCAACGCATTGATCAGCGCAGCGCGGCCCCTGGGATGAGACAAGTTTGCGATGCGCAGCATTGCATCGGCGAGCTGCGCATCGCTGAAGTGCGCGAACTCGAATGGCAGTTTCCCCCATGTCCGGATCTCCACCGTTCGCGCTCGCAGCCCGTAGCTAAGCAGATCGCGCTGCAGGTCGGCCGGTACGTTCTTAATTATCGCCTTCAGCAGCTCCCTCCGCTGACGCTGTCGCTCCTTCACATCCCGGTACTTATTCTCTGCGTCGGTAAGCACTAGGAACCGGGTGAACGGCTGGTCGAGGGTAACGCCTCTTCCATAATCGGTGCCAAGCACGGGCTCAGCAGTGTACCGGGCAAGCACATGCAGATCCTTGGTGCCGTCGAACTCGACGATCCGGATGAAGTTGCGGTCCTTCCTAATGCCCAGCGTATCCATCACCCTGGGGATGAGGCGGTATTCAGTGTCTCCTTCGATAGCGAGGACCAGCGTCGGATGTGGCGAGAGCCTCAAATCAGTCAAGGCCGCGTCAAGCGACTCAGGACGATCACGCAAGCCTTGCTGGGATAGCGGAGGCGTGTATGTCGGCCGGGCCGGCGCAACCTCGTCAGCGAAGCGGTCGAGGATGTCGGCAGCCAGACGGTAGTCCATGGCCGAAAGGGCATCACCGCGCAGCGAGTCCCACGCGTCGGCTTTGGCTCGCCGGACCAGGTCATAGAAATCGCCGAGGTCATCACGCCCACTAGCCATCACGCGAAGCTGGGTAACCTGGTCGACGATGTTGTCCGTGTCAGCCCGAGCCAAGCCAGCATTGCCGTTGCATCGAACTCCACCAAGGCCTCGCGCCAGACACCGGGATCGTTCCTGAGCGTATTC
Organism: uncultured Actinomycetes bacterium; assembly: GCA_963808315.1. Classification (GTDB taxonomy): domain Bacteria; phylum Actinomycetota; class Actinomycetes; order Streptosporangiales; family Streptosporangiaceae; genus Palsa-504. The sequence goes on from CAWEFK010000019.1 coordinate 10,137, forward strand.
ATGATCCGTGGCCAGTAGTAGGTGTCAAGGGCGGTGAGCGTGACCGAGAGGGCACGCCAAGAGCGCACCGTCTGGCGGCCACGTTCACTAGGACGGTGCACTTCATCGAGCGACCAGACGATATTCCCATCGGACTCGCGCCTCGGCTCCAGGTGCTCGACCACGTCTGCTGCGGCATCCAGGCCGAGGAGCTGATGGCGTGAGTACAGATACCCTCCGTCCGCTGATGGCCAGGGCGTAAACCGCGGTACCTGAGGCCAGTCCTGGAAGGTAGCATCGGCGTCCGGGTCGGATACTCGCCCTTCAATTGCGGCACGCATGAGTTCGATCGGTATGGTCGTTGTGGCATGAGCGGCGGTCAAACTCCAGAGGTGTCGATAGCTCGCTGCGGGTCTTCACCCGACATCTCGACACGGAGCATCGGCACCAGGGCACCATGCCGGTGCAGCGTTTGGAGCAGGTCGGCATTGAATGAAGGGTAGCTCCGCCTAGCGAAGGTCCGACGCTTATCGGCCTCTTCCGCGAACGCGCTCGGTGGTAGCAGGTGCACCTGGCTGAAAGGATAGGACAATGTCAGTAGGTCTAGGCTAGACCGGGCTGTAGCTGCTGGTGTCATAACTCCAATACCGTTCAGCTAATTTGGCAAGCGTTGAATACGCACATTCCCGTATGGCGATGCGTCCGAGTCTATTTGGAACATACTGGGACTGTTGCTAACCAGGATGAACTCGTAGAGATTGGGTCGTGACGTCGGGTGGTTGCGGGCGTATGACCGAAGTATGCGGTATGCACAGCGGGGCGGGTATACGCCCGCCGAGCAGCAGCGGCGTGAGCGGCTGCGGCTGGAGGCCGCCGGGCGGTTCGCCGCCGGCGACGAGATCAGCGAGATCGCAGCTGACCTGCGGGTCACGCCGGGTTCGGTGCGGCGGTGGCACCGGGCCTGGCAGGACGGCGGCCCGGAGGCGCTGCGGTCCAAAGGGCCGGTGTCGCGGGAGAAGCTGAGCCCGCAGCAGTGGGCCCGGCTGGAGGCCGAGCTGCGGAAGGGCCCGCTGGCGCACGGGTTCGCTCATGACCAGCGGTGGACGCTGGGCAGGATCAAGACGCTGATCGGCAAGATGTTTCACGTCGGGTACACGCCCGAGGGGGTGTGGAAGCTGATGCGCCGGCACGGCTGGTCAGCCCAGGTCCCGGTCCGCCAGGCGATGGAACGCGACGACGAGGCCGTGGCGGTGTGGAAGGACCAGGTGTGGCCCGATATAAAAGCACGGCGCGTGACCTGGGCGCCTTCATCTGCTTCGAGGACGAGGCAGGCCAGGGGCTGAGGCCTCCCAAGGGCCGCACCTGGGCGCCGCGCGGCGCCCGCCCGGTGGTCAGGGTCCGCGGCGCGGGCGGCGGCCGGGTCAGCATCGCCGGGGTGGCGTGCTACCGGCCCGGGGACCGGCCGCACCTGTACTACCACCTGCTGGTCTACCGGCGCCGCAAGGGCGAGGCCAAGGGGTTCAGCTGGGCTGATTACCGGGACCTGATCATCGCCACCCACCGCCAGCTGGCCGCCCCGCTGGTCTGGGTCTGGGACAACCTCAACATCCACCTGGCCCCGGACCTGGCGGACTTCGCGAAGGAGAACGAGGAATGGCTGCGCATCTACCGGCTGCCCGCATACGCGCCTGACCTGAATCCGGCGGAGGGCATCTGGTCGCTGCTCAAGCGGTCCATGGTCAACTTCGCCGCCGCCGACCTGGACGGCCTGGTCCGCATCGTCAAGCGCAAGCTGAAGAAGATCCAGTACCGGCCCCACCTGATCGACGGCTGCCTGACCGCCACCGGCCTGGAAATTGAACCTTGGTGACCACATGCACTACGAGTTCAATCTGGTTAGTTCCACGCCGGCGGTGATCTGAGGTTATCGTCTGCGCAGTGCCGAGACACTGCCGACGGACTGGATCGGGGTCGGCGGCCTGACCCGGTGGTGCCGCGACCCAGTGGATGAGGTGCTGGTGAAACGCGCCATCGGCAGTAGCGGTGACGCGGAGCCTCACCGTCTTCAGCACTGGCGAGGACCGTCAGCTCATCTCCTGGTGGGTCTGGGCACTCGACGACTGTCCCGACCTGGGCGCAGGCCGACGTGACTGCCTCAAAGAACAGTTCAACCTGCTCACCAGCAACGGCTGACTGGGCTCAATCTGCGCCAAGACGGCGCGGCTACTGATCACGTCTGCATGCGGACAAAATCAACCGCCACGGTGGTCACCCAAGGTGAGCTGTCCCTCGCACGTCTCCCTGGATCACGCTGACTTCGGTCTTCGTGGCGTGGACGAGGAACCCGTGCGAGGTCAGCCACGCTCCGCGCTCGGACACGGGGAGCGCCTGGTAGATGTCGCAGTACAGCTCCCCGGTGAGCTGCTCTTCCCACCGGTCGGGCTCGGCGGGCAGGGCCTTGAGCCGGTCCCGTTCGGCGCGCAGCCTGCGGACCTGCTCGTCGAACTGCTCATCAGACATGACGTCCGGGTCCAGTGCCCTGACCCGGTAGCTGATCTCATCCAGCTGGTCCTGGTAGTCGGTGCCCTTGACCAGGATCAGCCTTTTGACCGGGACACGGAACGTGGTGGCCATGATCTCGTTGACGGCCGCGTCCACGATCTCCATCCGTACCATGTTGCCGCACCCCTTGCGGCGGCTCCCTGTGCCGGTGCACCGGTAGTAGGTGTAGGTCCCGCCGCCGTGCTTGCTCGATGCCCGGCAGGTGAGCTTGTTCATCGACGAGCTCTCGCAGTCCGGGCACTTGATGGCGCCCTTCAGCATCGCCCGCGTCTGCGGCTCCCCCCTCGGGCCGCGCTTCTCCCGGCCCGCCAGAGCCTCATTGGCCAGCCGGAACCGGCGCGCGTCGATCAGCGCCTCGCACGAATGCTCCCACTTCTCCGACCACACCACCTTCCCCGTCACCGGGTCACGTTCGGCACGGGTCATCCAGTAGTGCCCCCGGTACACCGGGCTCCTGATCAGGTCGGCCAGCCTCGTCGGCCACCACGGCACGTCGGCCAGCTCCCCGGTCTGCGGATCGAGCTTGTGCCACAGGTGCAGCGAGTCCAGCCAGCCGCAGATGTCCGCCAGGCTCTTCCCGGCGATGACCATGTCGTAGATCTGCGGGATGTACTCCCGTCCCAGGTCAGTGGCGGCCAGCCGCCTGTCGTACTTGGGACCCTCGGTCACGTAACCCCACGGGATGCGCCCGACGAACTTGTTCTCCCGGCGCAGCGCGTCGGTGGCCCGCACGACGCGCTCGCGGCCCAGCTCCCATTCCCGGCGCGCGGCCATCTTCTCCGCCTGCCACTGCCAGTAGTCCGAATCGAACTTGTCCGCCCGCGCCGGGTACTGCGGGCCGTCCACGATGATCAGCCGCTTGCCGTGCTGCGTCGCCCAGAACTCGATCCGGGTGAAATCCTCCTGGGTGCCCCGGGACCAGCGGTCGGTCTTGTACGCCACGACCGCGTCGTACATGGCCATCTTCTCGGGCTCGGTGACCCACGGCTTGAGGTTCTTGCGGTCCCACGGCGCGACCGTGCCCGACTTGGTGTCGGCCACCACGTCGATGACCGTCATCCCCTCCCGCTCGCAGAACGCGCGGGACTTCTCATCCTGGGTGTCGATCCCGATGCCCTGCTGCCCGCCGCGCTGGAGCTTGCTCAGCCTGGCCGCGATCAGCGCCCGCACCGGGCGCTCCCCGGGATGCACCACCGGATGCGCCGGCGGTGCGTCCTGGGTGCGCGGTTGCGCTGGTGCATCTGATGGGTGCGGCTGCTCCATGTCGCTCGCCTCGCCAAGGTCGGTGCGTCTGCTACGCTCCCCTTATTAGCTTAAATCCGACCTTAACACATGTATCCTAGCCCTCTGGCACCTTCAGGAAGGACAAGCTGGAGGCCAGGCCGTTCGGGTCACACAGGTACGCGCCGTCCTCCCGCTCATCCGCCGGGATCTCGTAGTGCGTGAACCAATCATCCCAGCTCGCGAACCCCGCGGGCAGTGGCTGCGGCACATACCCCAGGGCCAGCGCCCAGAACTTCGCCAGCTCCACCGGCCGGGCACAGTCAATCGTCAGACTCCACGGGGTGCCCATGGGTCCCTCCCTCCACATGCCGACTCTCCGCCCGCGGGCCCGAAACCCGTTGCACGTCCCCGTTCCTTCACCCAACTTAACCCGGGCGCCGCACGAGTCTCCGCCCGCATGATCGCGAAGACTTTTACCCCGCCCGAGGGGTAGAAGTCTTCGCGATCATGAAACTGCCCGGCCGAGGGATGCCACACCAGCAACGTGAAGTAGGTTCCGCCCCAGGCCCAGCAGTCGTAAGCCGGGCTTTGCCGGGGCGCTCGTCAGCTCAGCACGTCGAGGGGGCCGGAGTGGTCGACGCCGTGGTTGACCATGTCCAGGTGGCGCTGGGTGAAGTCGCGCAGCGACCGGAGCTGGCGCGGGGTGAGCCGGTCGCAGACCCAGTCCCAGTGCAGCGCAACCCAGTCTCCGGGCTTGACGTCGCGGGTCAGGCTCGTGCCGTCGAGGGTCAGCCTGCCCATCTCCTTGGTGGGTTCGCCCAGGGTCAGCAGGCGTCCGTCCCAGACCAGCGGCCGGTAGTCGACGACCGCCTGGTCGCCATGGACGGTGCTCACCCGACCCCACCGGATCCGGCACCGGTCCAGGACCGTCAGGGCGTGCTTGGCCTTGCGGTCATCGCCCAGCATGCTTACCCACGGGTAGACGCCGAACACGTGGAAGCTGTGATGCGGTACCCCGCCCGCGAGCACGCCCTCGGCCAGGTACTGGAACTTGTGGCCGGCCCGAGCCCGGAACCGGTCCGCCATCGCGTCGCCGACCTTCGTCACGGACACCCTGTTGAGCAACTCGTTGCCCACCCAGTAGGCCTCCACCACCCGGCAGTCCAGCGGGTCCTTGATGCCGCAGCTGGCCGCGATCAGTTCCAGGTACGGCCAGGCGCCGGAGAACGCCTGAGCCAGCTGGACCAGTCCCCGGTCGACCACGCCGGCCACCGCGTACTCGCGGAACGCGGCGAAGTCGTCCGGACCGCAGTAACCGAGCGAGCTCGGCGGGTAGGCGTACCTGACGAACATCAGCGGACCCTCGTTGGCCGCAGCGGCTGACAACCCGTTCGCCCCGTTGGCCCCGCTGGGCTCGTAGGACCTGTTGGCTCCGTTTGCCCCGTTACCCCCGCTGGGTTCGTGCGGAAACGGGGCGCCCGTCGGCTCGGTCATCGGGTCCCTCCAGTGATCTCTCGGGCTTCGGTCACCTGGCGGCTGCCTGCGCGCCGGCGCACCGTTTCCGGTGCGCCCGCGCACAAGCCGTGTTCGTGCATTCCGCTCCCTGTTGGGGTCAGGCGGCTGCGGCGGCGCGGCGGGCCGACCGGCGCTCGAGAACTTCGTCCATCACGCTGCCGAGCAGTGCCGCCTTGCTGCGGCCTGACTTCCCGCCCATCCGGTCCAGGGCCGGAGCCGCCACGGATTCCAGCGCGGACAGGCCTTCGCCCAGCAGTCGCCGGGTCTCCTGCGACGCCACGATGGCCTGGGCCGAGTCCAGCGCCTTCTGCAGGCCGTCCCGGCCCTGGCGCGTGCCGAGATAGTAACCGACCGCGAAACCAAGTACTACTTCCACGCCTATCACATCCTCTCCGGCGCGGGTGGTTACATCTCTCGGAGCTCCAGGTAACGCTTGATGTCAGGTAGTGATTCGATCACCATGGCCAGTACTGCGGCTACGAAAACCGCCTTGATCAGCCTGCTCAGCATCCCGCGCACCTCCCTTCCCGGTTGTCGCGGTTTCCCTGGTAAATTCGTTGCGCTTCCGGCGTCCTGCGGGTCTGGTGCGACCGCGGCCGCCTGGGCCAGGATCTCCTCGACCGCCCGCACGGCGTGCGGCAAGGCGTCGGCCACCGGGTCAGACAGGCCCATGCGGGCGCTGACGTCGGCGGGCTCGCAGGCCACCAGCAGGGTGCGGCCGGGTCGGCCGCCCAGCGAGGAAAGCAGCGCGAAGATGCTGTCCGGCGTCAGGCTGTGCGCGTCAATGACCGGGCTGGTCAGCGAGGCGGGATCGGGTAGCTCCACGTCGACGACGGTGACCGTGCCCGGCGCTTCGCCGCGCGGCGCCGCGTCGATCAACACGAACAGGTCGCAGCCGTTGAGCAGTTCGTAGGCCAGGTGGACGCCGCGGATGCCGAAATCGCGGATTTCCGCGCCGTCGCGGCGCGGCTGCTCACCGAGCAGCCGGACGACCTCGACCCCGAAGGCATCGTCGCCCAGGAACACGTTGCCCACGCCCGCCACCAGCGTCCGCCCGGTCATGGTGCCGGCTCGCCCGGCTCGCCCGGCTCGCCCGGCTCGCACGGTTCGACCTCGTCGACGGCGAAGTAGAGGAAACGACCGTGCGCGACGCGCAGATCCTGGTCGGGATCATCGTCGAGGGTCACGGCCAGGTACGGGTTGTCGTCGACGTCGAGGAGCACCGCCTGGACCTCGGCGATCCGCCCGATCAGGAACATATCCTGCGCGTCGCTGCGGCGTTTCCCCGGCTGCAGCCGCACCTTGCTGCCGCGGCCGACCTGATGGCCGCCGATGTTGACCGTGTCGGTATCCGGCGACACGGACGCGTCGGCGCCGGGATCCCACCAGGGCACGTCCGAATCGCCGATCCACTCGGGCTCGCCCGCGGCGTTGGTACGCGCGACCATGACCTGACCGTCAGCGTCGGCCGGGTTGCCCGTCCCGCGCCCAGCCGGGCCGCGAGTCTCGCGCCCAGCCGGAGCCGGGCGCGGCGAGCGGACCGCGCCGTGCAGCTTTACGATGTCGTCGGCGTCCATGGCTTCGACCCGGTCGATCAGCGCGGCCGCCCGGGCGTCGGTGGCCCTGGCCTGGAGCTTCTCGTCGTCGGAGAGGGCCAGGGTGCGCAGGGTGAGGATCTCGTCGATCTCCAGCCCGTCGTAGAGCTCGCCCGGGCTCTCCGGCGCGACCTCGGGGTGGTCGTACAGGATGATCGGCGAGGACAGCACGATGTCCCGGCCGCCGTCGGGGTCGGCCAGCACCGGCCAGCCGCCCACGTTCTCGCACTCGGCCACGGCCGACTTCGCCCACTCCGGCGGGTCGATCATCGAGATGAACTCGCCGCCGTGGGCGGTCATGATGACGTGCGCGGCCACCAGCGCGGTGGGCAGAGCGTCGTCCCGGCGCGGCGGGACGGGATCGGCCGTGGTCCGGTTCTCCACCCGAACCTGCAGTCGCACCGCCTGCCACGGCCCCTCGAGCGGGAAAGCCCGCACGGACACCCGGCCGGCCAGCGGTTCCCGCCGGCGTATCGTGTAGCGCGCTCCTCCGCCGCCCGGCCCCCCGTCGTCCGGCCCCACACCGCCGGGCCGCTCGCCTTCGGCGAGGGGCTCGCGCTCCTGGCCGCCGTCGATCGCGAAGTCGTGGACGTAGCCGACGCCGAGCAGTTCGTCCCGGCCGACCGTGAACTCGATCTCGCGTTCCACCGCCTCGTCCCACGTCGGCGCGGCCGCGCCGACCCGGAACGAGGCGCCCCGGGACGAGGCGGCTTCGGACGAGGCGCCCCCGGACGAGGCGGCTTCGGACGAGGGGGCCTCGGACGCCTCCGCCTCGGACGAGGCGGTGCTGCGCCGCTGCACCTGCAGAAAGCGGAGGACGATCGCCACGGAGGGCTGGCCGGAGTGCTCCAGGACGACCTCGGCCTGGGTAAAGCTCCGCTCCGAGGGGTCAGCGGCCGCGTAGCCGGGCCCCATGATCACGCCCCACTGCCAGCGGCTGCGGTTCTTCTGGGCCGAAGCCCGGTAGGGGTACAGGATGTAGCCCTCGTAGAGCACCGCGTCCGCGATGCGCCGGACGACGTCCAGGCTCACGGTTGCCTCGCCTCCGGAATCGCAGCCGAGCCATCCTGACCGCTCTGGGCGTCGGCCAGCAGGGCGGTCAGGGTGGCGTCGAAGGTGGGCAGCGCGTGCTTCGCCTTGTACACCGACAGCGCGTCCAGCGTTTCCCGGCTACAGCGCAGCCACGCGCTGTTCGGGAAGTGCGCGTCGACGAGTTCGGACCAGACGGTGACCGGCATCCGGTAGGAGGCTTCGGCGCTCCACGGCACGAGCTCGACGGAGTAACCCTGCTCGGTCGCGATGAAGATGGTGCCGCTGAACAGCATCAGCAGCGGGACCGTGCCGTCGTCCAGGCCCGACAGGTACCGGCCGGAGGCCACTTCCAGGTCGTAGGTGACCGGGACGGGCAGCTCGATCTCGGTCACCCCGGTGAAGCTGGGGACCATGGCGGTTACCGTGGCCAGCTGGATCGGCTTGACCGTGTCCGCCCACCGGGACGGGTCCCCGAACAGGTCGTGCAGCCGTTCCGCCTCGGTCGCGGTGTACCGGCGCCGGTGCGGCTCGATCCGGATCTGGCAGCGCAGCGCGATGGCGTGAATGCGCACTCCGGAGCGTTCGGTCACGGTCAGCTGGAAGCCCAGCGTGGGGGTGACGGCGTACCGTTCGGCGGTTGCGCCGGTACAGCCGAAGATCAGGTCTGCCATCTCAGGGTCCCAGCTCCCGGGTTAGCCGGTCCAGCGCGACGGCGCGACGGCGCAGGCCGGCCAGGAACGTCGCCACCGCGGTGCGGACCTCGGCGCCGCCGTCGAACCCCGTCCAGTACATCCGGAGCTCGCCGACGAGTGAGTAGCACATGTCGATCGGGATCAGGAAGACCTCGTGGCCGAGGTCGGTGCGGTTCACCAAGATGGCCTCGACGTCGGGCGACAGCTCGCGCAGCAGTGGGTGGGCCGCGGCGATCCTGTCCCAGGCCTCAAGGTCGAGCTCGCACTCGGTCGGGCCGGCCGGGCTCGGGTACCCGGCCACCACCCGGCCGATCGCGGAGTTGTAGAAGAAGAACGCCATCGCGACCGGGATCTGCAGCTCGTTCCAGTCCTCGGCGCTCAGCGGGTGGACCGGATCGTGGTAGATGCGTTCAGGCACCGCTCGGTACCGGCCGCCTGCCGCCCCCTCATGTGTAAAAAGCAGATAACATGCGCGGCAGGCGCAGGCCAGTGACCGTTTCTCGGTGTCCACCAGGTGCCCGTGCCGGTCGATGAGGATCTCCCGGCACAGCTCGCAGTGTTCGACCTCCGGGCCGGCCGCGCCGGCGTCGGGGGTCTGGGTGCCGGCCCGCCCCGGCATGCCGTCCAGGGCGGGCAGCCCGGCCAGGATGCCCGCCAGGCCGTCCCGCTGCTCCCGCTCCCCGGCGCCCGGCGAGGCAGCAACGCCCGCCGGGGCAGCGGCCCCCGGCGAGGCAGCGGCCCCCGCCGAGGCACCAGCCGACGAGGCACCAACCGACGAGGCACCAACCGACGAGGCACCAGCCGGCGAGCCAGCACCAGCCGGCCGCTTGACGAAGCGGCGAAGACCGGTCACCTTGGGCTCGGAGGTCGCCGTGCCGGGACCTCCGGCGTCGCCCCAGGTGGTCACCGGGCCCCCTGGAGCCCGGCCGGGCGCCGGCCTATCTGCAGCAGCGGCAGTTCGGCGGGCGCCTCGACCATCTCGATGTCGAGGCCCGCCGTCTCGGGGGCGGCGGCACTGACCGCGTCGGCGACGGCCGCCCGGACCGCATCGGGCGAGGACCCGCAGCCGTGCCCGCCCGCTTCCATCCGCAGGTGAATCACGCCCTGGTCGTCGATGCCGAGGTAATCCACCCTGCCCGCATGAGAGCCGAACTGCGGTAGCACCTGGTCGATGGCCCGCTGCACCCGGGCGCCGGGCTCGAGCGGGTGCAGGTCGTGCACCAGCAGCAGGCTCTCCACCAGCGGGTTCGCGATCAGCCGGTCGAGCAGCCGCGGACCCGCTTCGGCGTCCTCGCCGACGATCCTGACCAGTTCGGCCAGCCCGTCGCCGTAGAGGCCGACCAGGCAGCTCACTAGTTCCTCTGCGGTCTGCGCCACCTGCGGCCCGGCGGCGGATCGAAGCTCGCCGAGCAGCGCTTCGATCCGCTCACCTACTACCTGCGCGTCATGGCCCGAGGCCATCGACCCTCCCACTGTGCCACTGGTGACCGCTGTTACGAGGTAGCCCCGGGCGTTACATCGCCTGGGGGGTTCCCATCGGGGAGTGCACCGTGTTGAGCGTCTTGCCGTTGCCCAGGTACATGTGCACGCCGCAGGGCAGGCACGGGTCGAAGCTGCGGACCGCGCGCATGATGTCGATGCCCTTGAAGTTGTCCGGCGGGTTCTCCTCGAAGATCGGCGTGTTCTGCACCGCGTCCTCGTACGGCCCGGGTGTCCCGTAGGTGTCGCGGACGCTGCCGTTCCACGGGGTCGGCGGGTACGGGTGGTAGTTCGCGATCTTCCCGTCCCTGATCACCATGTGGTGGGACAGTACGCCGCGGACCGCCTCGGTGAAGCCGACGCTGTTCGCGTCCTGGGGAACGGTGAACGACTCCCAGGTCTTGGTGCGTCCGGCCCGGATCTCGGCGAGCGCCTGCTCGATGAAGTACACCCCGAGCGCGGCGGAGTAGGCCTGGAAGTAGGTCCTGGCCCGGTTCCGCTCCAGCGCGTTGGACAGCGGGCGGCCCTGCTTGTCGACCGGGATCTTCCACTCGAAGGTCTTCTCCGGCCGGGACATGGTGCGTGGCAGGTTGATCTTCACGCTGTGCCCGGTGGCCTGCACGTAGCCGCAGTCGACCAGGCCGGCCAGCGCGGTCGCCCAGAGCCGGGCGATGGGGCCGCCGCCGGTGTCCAGCGCCAGGTGGTCCTGGCCGTCGAACCAGCGCGGCGACATGGTCCAGCTGTACTTGTCGTCGAAGTCACGCTTGGCCGGCCGCGGGATCGTGTGCTGGTTCCACGGGTGCCGCCGGTCGACCGGGTTGCCAAGCTCGTCGTGGGTGACGAACATTTCCTTGTCTTCCCAGTCCTCGTAGTACGAGTGACCGAGCAGGATCCGGATGCCCAGGTTGATGTCGACCAGGCTGTTGGTGACCAGTTTGCCGTCCACGACCACGCCGGGCGTGACGAACATCTTGCGGCCCCAGTCGGCCATGTTCCGGTAGGTGAAGTCGCAGTACTCCGGGTTGTTCAGGCTGCCCCAGCAGCCGAGCAGGACCCGGCGCCGGCCGACCTCCTCGTAGCCGGGCAGCGCGTCGTAGAAGAAGTCGAAGAGGTCGTCGTGCATCGGCACGACCCGCTTCATGAACTCCACGTAGCGCATCAGCCGGGTCAGGTAGTCGGTGAACAGCTGCACCGTCGCGACCGTGCCCACCCCGCCGGGATACAGCGTGGACGGGTGGACGTGGCGGCCCTCCATCAGGCAGAACATCTCCCGGGTGGAGCGGCTGACCTGAAGCGCCTCGCGGTAGAACTCGCCTTCCAGCGGGTTCAGCGAGCGCATGATGTCGCCGATGGTCTTGTACCCGTGCTCGCCCGCGTGCGGCGCCTCGGTGTGGTTGGCCTGCTCAAGCACGCCGGGGTTGGTCTCGGCCACCATCTTCTCGCAGTAGTCGACCCCGACCAGGTTCTCCTGGAAGATGTTGTGGTCGAACATGTACTCCGCGGCCTCGCCCAGGTTGATGATCCACTCACCGAGGTGCGGCGGGCGGACGCCGTAGGCCATGTTCTGGGCGTAGACGGAACAGGTCGCGTGGTTGTCACCGCAGATCCCGCAGATCCGGCTGGTGATGAAGTGCGCGTCCCTGGGGTCCTTGCCCTTCATGAAGATGCTGTAGCCGCGGAAGATCGACGAGGTGCTGTGGCACTCCGCGACCGTCTTGGCCTTGAAGTCGATCTTGGTGTAGATACCGAGGCTGCCGACGATCCTGGTAATCGGATCCCAGTTCATCTCGGTGAGCTGGCTCTGCTCGGTTGCCGTCGAGGTCTCGTTTTCTGTGGTGGTCATCGTGTCACCAAGTCTTCTGGTAGCCGGTGCGGAGTTCGGAGCCCTTCGAGCGCCAGCTCGGTTCCTTGTCCGCCGTGCGGGCGGTGAAGCCGCGCAGGCTGCGGATCACGGTGCCGTACATGCCGCTGGCGGTGGTGGACACCGTCGCGCCCGGCGGCTTGTCCATGAACGGCATGAACTTGTCAGGGAATCCGGGCATGGTGCAGGCGATGCAGATGCCGCCCACGTTCGGGCAGCCGCCGACGCCGTTGATCCAGCCCCGCTTGGGTACGTTGCACTTGACCACGGGGCCCCAGCAGCCGAGCTTGACCAGGCATTTCGGTGAACCGTACTCGGTGGCGAAGTCGCCTTCCTCGTAGTACCCGGCCCGGTCGCAGCCCTGGTGGACGGTGGCGTCGAACAGCCACCGCGGCCGGAGCGCCTCGTCCAGCGGGATCATCGGCGCCTGCCCGGCCACCTGGTAGAGCAGGTACAGGATCGTCTCGGACAGGTTGTCCGGCTGGATCGGGCAGCCCGGCACGCAGACGATCGGCAGGCCCGCCTTGGACTTGTAGTCCCAGCCCAGGTAGTCCGGCACGCCCATGGCCCCGGTCGGGTTGCCGGCCATCGCGTGAATGCCGCCGTAGGTGGCGCAGGTGCCGACGGCCAGGATGGCCGTGGCCTTGGGAGCCAGCCGGTCGAGCCATTCGTTGGTGGTCATCGGCTGCCCGGTGGCCGGGTTGTTGCCGAAGCCGCACCAGTAGCCCTCGGACTTGATCGCCTCGTTCGGGATCGACCCCTCCACGACGAGCACAAACGGGTCGAGTTCGCCCCGGTCCGCCTTATGCCACCATTCGATGAAGTTGTCCGCGCCTTGTTCGGGGCCGCATTCGAAGTCAATGAGTGGCCAGTGCACCGCCACCTTGGGCAGCCCCGGCAAGGCCCCGAGCACGATCTCCTCGATGCTGGGCTGGGTCGCGGCGGTCAGTGCCACCGAGTCGCCGTCGCAGCCGAGGCCGCCGTTCATCCAGAGTATGTGGAGGACCGGTTCCTCCGTGGCCTGGGTCATAGCGCCCACCCCTTCATTGGGCGGCCGCGTCCGCGGCCACCCGGTTTAAGGTCATGCGTGCGCGGGACGCGGGAGCGCGAGGAAGCGACGCCGGGCCGCCTGACCTCTCGCCTGCGCCCTGATCACGCCGGTGCAAAGTGCGGCCCTCGCCAGCCTCAGGCCAGCCAATCGCAAGAGGGCCATACGGTATCGCTGAGGCCCGCGAGTCCATTCTCGCCGCACCGCAGTCCATCGCTGACGGCATACGCCGCCCGGTTGTCCGCTCATGACATGCTCACTGGGCCGGCGACCAATGGGCCATCACCGGATGCCAACACAGTAGACCTGTCTAAGGCCGATCTCAAGATGCTAAAGACAGAAGCGTCACTTAACGGGACACATATGTCTGCTGTTCGGGCTCGTCCTAGCGGACATATTCCACGTACTCTCATTGTGATACTCGATGACGGCGCCTCATCGGGCAGTTTCTCGTGATCCGTGAACCGGAGGGCGGCGATGGAGAAGCCAGGCGACTTGATCAGCGGCAACATCGAGGTCGTGCCCGTCGTCGTCCTGTCGCAGACGTTCCCCGCCCGGCCGTCCTCTATCCCCGATGTCCGCGACTTCGTCCGCCGCTGCCTGGCCCAGTCACCTCTGTCCGAGGATGACAACCGGGAAGTGGGCGAGACCGTCGCCCACGCGCTGCTCGAGGCCGCGGGCCCGACCGGCGCGATCAACATCTCGTTCCGCATTTTTCCCGACCACGTCGAGGTTGACGTGCTGCGCTCCGGGGCCCAGGTCGGCACGGCCGCGGGCCTGGACGCCCTGGCCTCGCTGCTCAAGGCGGACGCCATGGCCATGGGCGAGGCCGCCGCGCGCCGGGGCGGAGCGCCGCCCGGGTACGACGCGTCCGATGAGACCGCGTTCGCCGACTGGATGGCCGGCGTGCTGCGCCGCGAGGGCATGACGATGGAAGTGGCCGCCCGTCAGCTCGGGGTTTCTGTGAAAACGGTCAGCCGCTGGGTGGGCGGCACGACCGAGCCGCGACTGCGCGATCTCCGGCGAATCCGGGAACTCTTCGGCGATTTTCCCCTGCCCTGAGCCAAACGCTCACATTTCGTCGGCGAGGCACCGCCTGCCCGCGGTCCTGAAACCAAAGTTCCTATTGGTGCTCGTGTCACCGCAATTACCAGATCGCCCGGTATCGAGGTATTCATTCGGCCTCAGCAAAACCTCCGGTAGACCCCTGCCCGCTTCACGGCCTACGGTGGGCCCGTGACTGCACATACAGGTAGCTTCCGGCTCGGGCCGGATACGGGCCGCGTCGTCATCAAGACCGGCCGGGCCGGGCTCGCCGCCAAGGCGGGCCACGACCTGACCATCGAGTTCACCCGGTGGTCGGCGCAGGTCGAGATACCGGGCGAGGATGCGGGCGGGGGAGGCGGGGTGACGGCCGCCAAGGTCACGGCCGAGCTCGATCTCGGCTCGCTGGAGGTCCGGGAGGGGACGGGCGGGGCCAAGCCGCTCAACGACTCGGACCGCAGGGACATCAAGAAGACCATGAGCGGGATCCTGGGGGACGGCACGGCCAGCTTCACCTCCTCGCGGATCGTCCGCGTCGGCGCCAGCGGCGGCGCGATCGAGGGTTCGCTCACCCTCAACGGAAAGACCCAGCCGGTCCGGCTGCAGGTGAACGCACCCGGGGAGAACCGGTACCGGGGCAGCGCCACCGTGACGCAGTCCGCCTTCGGGATCAAGCCGTACAGCGGTTTCTTCGGCGCGCTCAAGCTCAAGGACGAGGCCGTGGTGGAATTCGACGTCGATCTGGCCAAGGCGCCCAAGGCGGCCACCGAGCCCTAGGCTGCTGCTGGCCGCCGGGTCCGTCCCCGCCCCTCAATTCTTCCGAACGATCCGTGGCTCACCTGCCCACCTCCGTTCTGTCTGCCCGGCCCAGCCGCCGCGACGCAAGATCGCTGCCATGGCCGGTAAACCGGTGTGGCAGAATGCTGTCGGCGCTGGGCCCGCTGACATGGGACGAGAGCCGGCCCATCGGTATTGGAACGGGTGATGAGTGCTGTGGGGGCGGGTGACGAGCAGCCATTTTCTGGCCTGGAAGAATCCTCGGTCGACGCGACCGTGCTGCGCATGCTGCTCGGCAGCCAGCTGCGGCGCCTTCGCGAGGCCGCCGGCATCACGCCCGAGCAGGCCGGCTACGAAATCCGCGCGTCCCGGTCCAAGATCAGCCGGCTGGAAAACGGCCGGGTCGGGCTCAAAAGCCGTGACGTGACGGATTTGCTGACCCTGTACAACGTGACCGACGAGGACCTGCGGTCAAAGTTCCTCGCGCTGGTCAGGCAGTCGAATACGCCGGACTGGTGGACAACGTACAGCGACATCTTGCCCGACTGGTTCGAGGCCTACCTCGGGTTCGAGGCCGCCGCGGTGACCATCCGCAGCTTCGAGGTTCAGTTCGTGCACGGGCTCTTCCAGACCGAGGACTACGCCCGAGCCGTCACCCGCCTCGGGCGCAAGACCGCCCCCGTGGGCGAGATCGAACGCCGGGTCGCCCTGCGTCTCAAGCGCCAGGACCTGCTGAGCAGGCCGAACCCCCCCAGGATCTGGTCGGTCATGGATGAGGCCGTGCTGCGCAGGCCGGTCGGCGGTCCGGCCGTGATGCGCGCCCAGTGCCAGCACCTCATCGAGGTAGCGGAGCTTCCGCACGTGACTCTCCAGGTCATCCCGTTTGCCAGCAGCGGTCACGCCGGCGGGGGCGGGTCGTTCACGGTGCTGCGCTTCGAGGAGCGGGACCTGCCTGACCTGGTGTACCTCGAGCAGCTCACCGGCGCCATCTACCTGGACCAGCGCCCGGACGTCGAGCACTACCTGGAGGTCGTGGACGAGCTCAGCAGTGAAGCCCTTACCCCAGCCGGGACGACGCGCTTCATCGAGCAGGTGGCGCGGGAGACATGACCACACCCGAGAAAGGCGCTCAGATGACCATGGACGAGGCGGGCGGGAACACGGTCGGCAAGACCGGGCGACCGCCGTTCGACACCAGTGTGGCGAACCAGGCCCGGATCTATGACTACCTGCTCGGCGGCAAGGACAACTACGCGGCCGACCGGGCCGCCGTCGACGCCGTGCTCAAGATCGCTCCGGAACTGGGCTTGTCCGCCCGGGCGAACCGGGCGTTCCTCGGCCGGGTCGTCCGTTACCTGAGCGCGGAGGCCGGGATACGGCAGTTCCTCGACATCGGCACCGGCATCCCCACGGCGGGCAACACCCACCAGGTCGCCCAGGCGATCGCGCCAGAATCCCGGGTCGTGTACGTGGACTACGACCCGGTCGTGCTCGCGCACGCACGCGCGCTGCTGACCAGCCACCAGGCCGGTGCCACCGAGTACATCGACGGCGACCTGCGCGACACCGACACGATCCTGGCCCAGGCCGCGCGGCTGCTGGACTTCGCCAAGCCGGTGGCGGTGACGCTGCTGATGATCCTGCACGTGATACCGGACTCCGACGACCCGTACGCGATCGTGGCCAAGGTGATGGACGCCCTGCCGTCGGGCAGCTATCTCGCCGTGTCCCACCTGGGATCGGACCTCCTCGACGCCGAAGCGAAGCGGGGCTTCGAGAACATCGTGAGCCGGTCGGCGCAGCAGCAGTACATAGGCCGCACGCACGACCAGATGGCGCGGTTCTTTGCGGGCATGGACCTGGTGGAGCCCGGGATCGTGCGGGTCGAGGAATGGCGCCCCGACCCCGACCCCGACCCCGACCGCGACCGCGACCGCGAGCCTGGCGCCGGCGAGACGGGCAGGTCGGCGCTGTGGTGCGCGCTCGGGCGTAAGCGCTGACGCCCAGACTCCAGGGCCAGCGTCAGGGCCGGAGTTCGCGGACGAAGACGACCCGGTCCAGCGACGGCCCGTCGTAGTCACGGATCGGATCTGAGACCGCGAACCCCATCGCCTGGTGGAAAGCGATGGACGGTCCGTTCTGCGGGGAGGTGATCGCCGCCACGACGGTGCGCCCGTCGTGGCGAGCGCGCTCGAAGAACCGCTCGTACAGGCTGCGCGCCAGTCCCGTCCGGCGCCAGGCTGGCGCCACCGCGGCGAAGTGTATGTAGGCGTCCTGCGGCTTCGAAGGCGACAGGAAGCCGATGAGGAAACCCGCGAGCTCCCCGCCATGCTCGGCGATCAGGCTGGTGCCAAAGAAATGGTCGAGGAACAGGCGGGTGAGGCCCTTGGAGACCGCGCGACCCCACCAGTCGTCGACCACGGCGACGATCGCGTCATAGTCCGCGGGCCGCGCCGAACGCACGGTCAGGCCGCGTTCTTCCAGGTTTCGCACGCTCACCACCGCCCCAGACATTGACCGCTGGTCAGCGTACTGCTTCCCGGCGCTTTACGGCTCAGCCGAACCATCCCCGGCGCCGTGACCCATGCCCCTGGCGCCGGACTGTGGCAGGCTTTCCCGGGTGAGGATGCGGGACGGCTGGGAGTCACAGGCCGGTAATTGGGCCGAAGTCGTCCGAACGACCGGCCGTGACAGCTCGCACGAAACCATCAACCTGCCCGCCCTGCTCGGCCTGCTGCCCGAACCGGGCGCACGGACTCTGGACCTGGGCTGCGGGGAGGGACGACTCAGCCGGTTCCTGCGCTCCCGCGGCTACCGGGTCGCCGGACTGGACGCCGCGCCGAGCATGGTTCGCCTGGCCGTCAGCCATGCGGCCGCGGCGCCGGCCGTGCTCGCCGACGCGGCCGCGCTGCCCTTCGGCGACGAGACGTTCGACCTCGTGGTGGCCTACATGAGCCTGCACGATATGGACCGGATGCCGGAGGCCGTCGCCGAGGCTGGCCGCGTCCTCGAGCCCGGCGGCCGGCTGTGCGTGGCGATCCCGCACCCGGTCCACTCGGCCGGATCGTTCCGGGGCCGGGACGCGGACGCCCCGTTCGTGATCGACGGCTCCTACCTCGACCAGGCGGTGGCCGATTGGGTGGCCGAGGAAGGCGACATCCAGCTGACCTTCCACAGCGAACACCGGCCGCTTGAGGCCTACAGCCGCGCCCTGGAGGCGGCGGGGCTGCTGATCGAGGCGATCAGGGAAGTGCGGGCACCCGACACGGTCGTCGCCGCCCATCCGCGCACCAGGCGCTGGCAGCGGATCCCCTTGTTCCTGCACCTCCGCGCGGTCAAGCCCTAACCGGCCGGTCAAGCCCTACCTGCCGATTTTTCGCCGCCCGTAGATCAGCCTCAGCTGCCTGAGCGGCTTCCCGGCTATAACCGGGCCATATGTTCCATCGTGCTGGCTGTAACCGGTTCTGACCGGCGCCCATGGCCAGCCCCAGCAGCTTGCGCCCCAGCCACCAGCGTTCACCGGTCACCGCGATGCCGTACGGTCGCGTCCGGTGAAGGGGTCGGCATCCCGCCAACACCACCCGCCTCGCCTGGCACACCCGTGCCGGGCGCTCCCGCTCTGCAACGACACCGATGGTCCATCGTGGTTGCCCAAGCAACACCGATGGTCCTTCGATGTGGGTCCGGTTCGGGGTTCTACCCGGCGAAGCTGTTACAAGCGGGGCGAACGTTACCTGACACGCACAAGCAACCCCAGCAGCCGGCAACCCCAGCAGCCAGCAACCCCAGCAGCCGGCAGGCCCGGGAGCCCCGGCGACCCTAGCGGGCGGCTGGCTGAGCCTGCCGCGTGGCGAAAGACACCTGCCAGGTGTCGTCGTTGTGGCCGTCGATTTCTAGCGCCCAGGTGTAGCGCGCGCCCGGTTCGAGCTGCAGGATGATGTTGAAGCACATCGGTACGGTGACCTCTGAGCCGGGTGCCGTGGCGGCCGTCCTGCGCGCCTCGAAATGCCCGTTGACATGGACGGGAACCGCGCTCTGGGGACCCGGCTGATGCACCCCATGGCCGTCTTCGTCCAGGAGTCGCAGCACGAAGCTGACCTTCCGGTCGGTTTCCTGCCACGGCACGTGGAAAAGCACCGCCACCGCGCACGGGATCGGGCCAGGCCCGCAGGCCGACCAGCCGCCGCCGGAAATGAACAGTTTGCCGTCCGCCACCTGGGCGTGGTCGGCGAGCATCATCGTGAGCCTCATGGGCGCTGAACCATCATGGCTCCTACCCTAGCCAGGATGGCGGCCCGGCCGCCCGGCGAACTCCCGGCTTGGGAGCATCAGACGACCCGCGAGCACGACCCGCGAGCACGACCCGGAGCGCTGTCGGCCAGGCGCCCAGTTCGCCGGGCTTATTCGTTAGGGTCTTCTCCGGTGGCGCCAAGCCTGCGGGCGGCGGCCCGGACGCCATCGATAAACAGCTCGATGCCGAAGCTGTAGTGGAACTCCGGGTCATCGCACGCGCTCATCGGCTCGGCGCACTCCACCAGGCGCGGGTACTTGGCGGCGGGTAGCATCGCCAGCTCGATCTGGTCGCGCCGGATCGTCTCGGCGCGCTCATCGCCGGACAGCTCGGGATGGTAGCCGGGCTCGCTCATGACCAGCGTGATCCCGGTCCACAGCACGCGGCGGGCGATCGCGCTGGCGTACCGGGGATCGAACCCGGCACCGCGCAGCACCTCGAGCGTGACCTCGGTGGCGCGCAGCGCCGCCTCGTTCCGTTTCTCGTGCTCGAGCACCAGGCGCGGCGCAGACGGGTGGGCGCGCAGCACGCTGACCAGGGACCGGAGCAGCCCGGCCAGCTGATCCGGCCACGGTGCCGACCGGTCCACGTTCACGTCGATTTCGCCCCAGACTCGCTCGGCCACGCCGAGCAGCAGGTCTTCCTTGCTGCGGAAGTGCCAGTACAGCGCCATCGGGGTGACCCCGAGGTCTTGAGCGAGCTTGCGGATGGTCAGCGTGTCGAGCCCGTCGGCGTCGGCGAGTTTCAGCGCACGATCGGCGACGGCCTGCTTGCTGCGCCGGCCACGGCTGTTGTCCTCGCCGCCCGGCTTCGCTGCTCCTAGCGCTGCATCCATGTCCTTGACAACTATACGCCGTACAAGTAAGGATGGACACTGTACCTATACGACGTATAAGAACAACATACAGGTACGTCGTACATGAAAGAGAAGGGAACGATCGCGGTGTCAGCCAATACCGGAGCGACGGCCCCGTCACCGGCCCAGCCGGCCCAGCCAGACCAGCGGGCCAGCCGTCTGCGGGCCGGCCGCCTGCGGGCCCAGGGGACGCGGGGTGCCTCGCGGGCCACGTCGCGGGTCACCCCGACGAGGGATACCAGGTGGTGGACCCTGGCGGCGGCCAGCCTCGCCGCTTTCATGACCTACCTGGACAACAACATCGTCAACGTGGCGATCCCGACCGTCCAGCGCAGCCTGCACCTGTCGGTGGCGGGGCTGGAGTGGGTGGTCAGCAGTTACCTGCTCACGCTGGCCGGGCTGCTGCTGGCCGGCGGCAGGCTCGCCGACGTCTACGGCCGGCGGCGGCTGTTCCTCATCGGGATGGCCGTCTTCACGCTGTCCTCGCTGGCGGCCGGGCTGGCCACCAGCGGCGGGGTGCTGATCGCGAGCCGCGCGGTGCAGGGCGTCGGCGCCGCGCTGCTGATGCCGACCACGCTGGCCGTCATCATGGCCGCGTTCGGCAACCCGCGGCAGCGCAGCATGGCCATCGGCATCTGGGCCGCGGCCGGCGCGCTGGCCCTGGCCCTCGGGCCGGTGCTCGGCGGCCTGATCAGCCAGCACCTGCGGTGGGGGTGGATCTTCCTGATCAACGTCCCGGTGGGCGTGATCACCTTCGCCATCGCGCTGCTGTTCGTACGGGAATCGCGAGCCGACCAGGCCGACCAGGCCGACCAGGCCGAACGGGCCGAGACGGTCACTCGCCGGCTCGACGTGCCCGGGCTGGTCGCCTCGGCGCTGGCCCTGTTCGCGCTGACCTACGCGCTGATCGAGGGCGGGGTCAGGGGCTGGACCACCCCGCTGATCGTCGGGGCCTTCGCGCTGGCCGCGCTGGCCGCGGCCGCCTTCGGGGCGATCGAGGCCCGCAGCCGGAACCCGATGGTGGAGCTGGCGATGTTCCGCCGCCGCGAGTTCGCCGGCGGCACCGGCACGATGATGATCTGGTCCTTCGGCATCCTCGGCATCTACTTCTTCACCTCGCTCTACCTCCAGGAAACGCTTGGCTTCTCGCCGGTCAAGGCCGGCCTGGCGTTCGTGCCGATGGCCCTGTGCGTCGCGGTGTTCGCGGGCCTGGCGCCGCGGGTCGAGGCCTGGGCCGGGGCGCACCGGGCGGTGGCGGCCGGGATGGCGCTCATGGTCGCCGGCCTGGCCCTGTTCGCCGGCTCGGCCTGGCGCGGCTACGACAGCCTGCTGCCCGGGTTCATGCTGTTCGGCGCGGGCGCCGGCCTGATGAACGTGCCGCTGACCAACGCGGTCATGCAGGCCACCCCCGCGGCCGGCAGGCGTCGCGTCCGCGCTGCTCAACGCCTCGCGCGAGGTCGCAGGACTGCTCGGCATCACGGTGATCGGCGCGGTGCTGCGGACCCGGCAGGCGGCGGCGCTGCGAGCCGGGACGGCCCCGGTGCGCGCGTTCCTCGACGGCTACCACACCGGCCTGCTGGTCACGATCGCGCTGCTGACGGCGGGCGTGGTGATCAGCTACCTGACCCTGCGCCCGCGCCCGGCGGCCGCGGCCGACCTCGCGCCGGAACGAACGCCAGAACAAACGGCGGAACGAACCGTGGTTTCAGCGGCGGAATGATCACAGCCGAACCGGGGTTGGCGCGGTCATGACAACTATTGGCTTCATCGGCAGCGGCATGATCGGCGGAACGGTGGCCAGGCTCAGCGTGGCGGCCGGGCATGACGTGGTGCTGAGCAACTCCCGCGGGCCGGAAACGCTGAAAGACCTGGTCGAGGAGCTGGGGCCGCGGGCTAGCGCCGCGACCGGCCAGCAGGCCGCCACGGCGGGCGACCTCGTGGTGGTCTCGGTCCCGGTGAAGGCGTACGCCAGCCTGCAGGCCGGGGCGCTGGCCGGCAAGGTCGTGCTGGACACGGGTAACTACTACCCGCAGCGCGACGGGCAGCTCGCGGAGCTGGACAACGGCGCGCTGACCAGCAGTGAGCTGCTGCAGCGTTACCTGCAGGAAGCCCGCGTGGTGAAGGTGTTCAACAACATCTTCTTCAAGCACCTGGCCTCGCTGGCCCGCCCGTCCGGCGCCGCGGACCGGACCGCGCTGCCCATCGCGGGTGACGACGAGAAGGCCAAGGCGGCGGTGACCGAGTTCCTCGACTCGATCGGCTACGACACCGTGGACACGGGTACCCTGGCGCAAGGCTGGCGGCAGGACGCGGGCACCCCGTGTTACGGCGCGCCCTACGGGCCGTTCTCCGACGAGACGGGCACCCCCGCCGACGCCGCCACGGTCCGTGCCGCCCTGGCCGAGGCCCAGCGCTAACCCCCAGCGCTAACCCCCAGCGCTAACCGCAGCCCAGCGCAAGCCGCATCCCGCCCAGCGCCTAGGCTGGGTGGATTATGAGTACCGCACACGCGCCGGCCACGCCGGCCGGCCTGCACGACGGCGAGTCGGCCCCGGTTATCCACACCGAGGACCTGACCAAGGTGTATCCCGGCGCCGACTTCGCCGCCGTCGACCAGCTCAACCTTGACGTCGCGGCCGGGGAGATTTTCGGTCTCCTCGGGCCGAACGGCGCAGGCAAGACCACCACGGCCGGCATGCTCACCACCCGGGTGGTGCCGACCTCGGGCCGCGCCTTCATCGGCGGCATCGATGTCGCGGCGCATCCCGCCCTGGCCAAGCA
Organism: uncultured Actinomycetes bacterium; assembly: GCA_963808315.1. Taxonomy (GTDB): domain Bacteria; phylum Actinomycetota; class Actinomycetes; order Streptosporangiales; family Streptosporangiaceae; genus Palsa-504. Next base: position 32,873 of record CAWEFK010000019.1, read on the forward strand.
GCTGAGCGGCATCGTCTCCCAGCAGAACACGCTGGACCGCCAGCTCACCGTGTGGGAGAACCTGTACTTTCACGGCCGCCTGTTCGGCATCAAGGCGAGCCAGTCCAAGCAGATCGCCACCGACCTGCTCGAGCAGTTCCAGCTGTCCAAGTGGGCCAAGGCGTCGGTGTACGCGCTGTCCGGCGGGATGGCCCAGCGGCTGATGGTGGCGCGGGCCATCTTCCACCGTCCCTCGGTGCTGTTCCTGGACGAGCCGACCGCGGGCCTGGACCCGCAGAGCCGGCTGGCGCTGTGGGAGCTGCTCGGCGAGCTGCACGAGCAGGGCCAGACGATCCTGCTGACCACGCACTACATGGAGGAAGCCGACCGGCTCTGCCAGCGGGTCGCGATCATGGACCACGGCAAGATCCTGGCCCTGGACACTCCCGCTGCGCTCAAGCAGAGCACCGGCGCGGACACCATCGTCACCGTGCGCACCACCGGCGACATCCAGAGCCTAGCGACGCTACTGGCTGATAAGGTTGATGGCGTTACCCGGACCCGGATCGCCGACGATAAGCTCGAGCTGCACATGCAGGGCGGCGACCGCCTGGTGCCGCGCATCGTGCTGGCCGCCGAGGGTGGCGGCTTCGAGCTCATCGACGTGTCGATCGCCGAGCCCACCCTGGAGACCGTGTTCATCAGCCTGACCGGGAAGGACCTACGCGACTAATGGCCACCACGACCCAGGCCCAGACCCCGGCCCCGGATCCGGCCCCGAACCCAGCAGGCCCGCCGGCCCGGCGGATCGGCGGCGGTCCGACCCGGTCCGTCGCCGCGGCGAGCTGGACCGCCCTCGGCGCGCTGATGCTGCGCGACCTGGTGGTGCTGCGCAAGCACTTCTGGGAGTTCGTGCTGCGCACGATCATCCAGCCGTTCCTGCTGTGCTTCGTCTTCCTCTACGTGTTCCCGAAGATCGGCCAGGGCATCGGCGGCGGGAACGGCACCGCCGCCGAGTCGGCCTTCGCCACCGTCCTGGTGCCCGGCGTGGTCGGGATCTCGGTCATGTTCCAGGGCGTGCAGTCGATCGCGCTGGCCATGGCGCAGGAGTTCGGCTTCACCAGGGAGATCGAGGACCGGGTGCAGGCGCCCTGCCCGATCTGGCTGGTGGCGATGGCGAAGGTGCTCTCCGGCGCGGCCCAGGGGGTGCTGTCGGCGGTCATCGTGCTGCCGATCGCCTCGGTGGTGCACGCGCCCGGGGTGCAGGCCCACCTGGCCCTGCACTGGTGGCTGATCGTGACGTTCGTGCCGCTGGCGTGCATCGCGATGGCCGGCCTCGGCCTGGTCCTGGGGACCAGCTTCGAGCCGCGCAACATCGGCCTGATGTTCGGCTTCATCATCTTGCCGATCACGTTCCTGGGCGGCACCTACTACTCGTGGAACAAGCTGGCGCCGGTGACCGTCGGCGGCTGGCACTGGCTGCAGACGCTGGTCCTGATCAACCCGCTGATGTACATCAACGAGGGGATGCGGGCCGTCTTCACCGATTCCCCGCACCTGCAGCTGTACGTCGTCTACCCGGTGGTGGCCGGCTTCGGCGCGGTGTTCCTGGCCATCGGCCTGCGTAACTTCCGCCGCCGGGTGCTCTCCTAACCGAAGAAGGTCCCGACCGCGATGGTGGAGCTCTACCCGCCGACCAGTCCCTACGACGATGGCTTCCTCGACACCGGAGACGGCAACCGCATCTACTACGAGCAGCTCGGCAACCCCGAAGGGCAAGCCCGCCGCTGAACCTCCACGGCGGACCGGGGTCGGGCGCGTCGCAGCGGCCGACGCGGGCCTGGGATCCCGAGCGCTACCGCGTCATCCGCTTCGACCAGCGCAACTGCGGCCGCAGCACCCCGCACGCCAGCGACCCGGCGGCGGACATGAGCCTGAACACCACGCAGCACCTGATCGACGACATGGAGCGGCTGCGCGAGCACCTCGGCATCGAGCCTGGCTGCTGAACGGCGGCTCCTGGGGCGCGACGCTGGCCTGGCCTACGCGCAGCAGCACCCCGAGCGGGTCACCGAGATGATCATCCCGGCGGTGACGATGACCCGCCGCGCCGAGATCGACTGGCTGTACCGAGGGCGCCGGACGGTTCTACCCCGAGGCCTGGGACCGGTTCCGCGACGGCGTCCCCGCGGACGAGCGGGACGGCGACCTGGTGGCGGCGCTACGCGCGGCTGATGGAGAACCCGGACCGGGCGGTCCGCGAGAAGGCCGCGGCCGACTGGCTCGCCTGGGAGGACGCGGTCGATCTCGGACGAGCCCAACGGCGTCCCGGGCATGTACAGCGACCGGGAGGTCGACGCGCAGATCGCGTTCGTCCGCATCTGCGCGCACTTCTTCAGCAACGACGCCTGGCTGGAGCAGGACCAGCTGCTGCGCGACGCCCACAAGCTGGCCGGGATCCCGGCGGTGCTCGTCCACGGCCGGCACGACATGGGCAGCCCGGTGCAGACGGCGTGGGTGCTGGCGAAGGCGTGGCCGGACGCGCGGCTGCACATCATCGAGGACTCCGGGCACGCCGGGAGCGACACGCTCGCGGCCACGGTCCGGCTGGCGATCGAGGAGTTCAAGGACCGCTGACGCGCGGCACCGGCCGCCTCGGCCAGGCGGGACGTCCGGCTAGGGGCGGGCGGCCTCGTCGGCCGCGTGCAGGCTGGCCTTGACCTCGTCCATGTCGAGCTCCTTGGCCTTGGTGATCAGCTGCTCCAGGGCCGCCTCGGGCAGCGCGCCCGGCTCGGAGTACAGCAGCACGCTGTCCCGGATGATCATCAGCGTCGGGATGGAGGAGATCTGGAAGGTGGCCGCCACCTCGGGCTCGGCCTCGGTGTTCAGCTTGCCGAACGTCGCGTCCGGGTGCCGCTCGGACAGCTTCTCGAAGATCGGCCCGAACATCCGGCACGGGCCGCACCACTCGGCCCAGAAGTCGACCAGGATCAGGCCGTCGCCGCTCACCGCGGTATCAAAGTTCTCAGCCGTCAGCTCGACCGTCGCCATAGTCTCTCCTTAAGAGTGCTACCGGTATCGACAACCACCCCGCCGCAATAATTCCTGCCGATCTTTCGCCCGAACGGCCCCGCCCGCCTGCCCGCCTGCGTCCTTCGGCGATTCCGGGACCGTCGAGCCCAGGTCCGTTCGGACTGAATGAAGGACCCGAGCCCGTTACGGCGGCCCGCGGTCAATGCGATCCTTGTGTCCAGCGGCGGTTTGACAGGGAGGATTCATCCCGTGGCGGGCAGCGGAGTTCAGCACACGACGGTGCTGGTGGTGGGCGGTGGCCCGGCCGGCCTGGCCGCGGCGGCCGAACTCAGCCTGCACGGCGTCGGCTGCGTGCTGATCGAGCCGCGGGCGCAGGTCTCGCACCGCAGGCCGCGAGCCAAGACCACGAGCATCAGGACGATGGAGCACCTGCGCCGCTGGGGCGTCGCGGACGCGCTGCGCCGGGCCGCGCCGCTACCGGTAGCGTGGTCGCAACGCGTTACATTCTGTGAGTCCCTGGCCGGGGCCAGGATCACCGACTTCGACGGCGCGTTCGGCCTGACGGCCGCCCGGGATGACCGGTTCGCCGAGGCCGGGCAGCAGGTCCCGCAGCCGGTGGTCGAGGAGGTGCTGCGCGAGCACCTGCGCGGCCGCCCGGAGACCGAGCTGCGGCTTGGCCACGCCGCGACGTCGCTGACCCAGGACTCCGGTGGCGTCACCGTGGCCGTCCGGGACGCCGCGGGCGAGCCGTACGCGATCAGGGCGCGCTACGTGCTCGGCTGCGACGGCGCGAGCGGCGTGGTGCGGGCGGCGGCCGGGGCTCGCTATGAGGGCCGTTCCGATGGCCGGCCCAACTTCAACCTGGTGTTCCGCGCGCCCGGCCTGGACACCCACCTCGGCCCGGCCGTGCAGTACTGGGTGGTCGGCGCGGCCGTCACCGGGCTGATCGGCCGGCTGGACCTGGCCGGCACCTGGTGGGCGATCGTGCCGGGGCTTGACCCGGCCTACGGCGCGGCGCACGCCGCCGAGCTGATCGCCGGCCTGGCGGGCGCGCCGGTCCAGCACGAGGTGCTGGCCACCGACCCGTGGACGGCGCGGATGCTGATCGCCGACCGGTTCGCCGACCGCCGGGTCTTCCTGGTCGGCGAGAGCGCGCACGTCAACCCGCCGTGGGGCGGCCACGGCTTCAACACCAGCGTCGGCGACGCGGTCAACATCGCGTGGAAGATCGCCGCGGTGACCCAGGGGTGGGCCGGCCAGGAGCTGCTGGCCAGCTACGAGCCCGAGCGGCGCGCCGTGATCGAGCAGACGGTGGCCAGCGCGGAGTCCAACATGGCGGCCGGCGCCGACATGCTGCCCCGCGACGCGGCGCACATCCAGCGCGCCAAGCGGGCCGAGTTCCACAGCCTGGGCCTGGTGCTCGGCTACTCCTACGCCGGCTCCCCGGTCATCCAGCCGGACCCCGCCCGGGATGACCGGAAGCTGGACCGCGACGTGACCAGCTACACGCCGGAGACCAGGCCGGGCGCCCGGCTGCCGCATCACTGGCTGCCGGACGGCTCGTCGCTGTACGACCGGCTGGGCCGCGGGTTCACCCTCGTCGGGCCCGGGCTCGAGCGTCAGGCCGGCGCGGCTGCGCTGGCCCGGCGCGCGCGCCGTCGCGGGATACCGCTCACGCTCACGGAAACCCCGGCCGCCTACCCTTGGCCGGGAGAGTTCCTGCTCGTCCGGCCCGACCAGCACATCGCGTGGCGGGCCGCCGACCCGGCCGAGCTTGACATCGAGGCGGCGGCGGGACTGCGCCCGGTGCGCGTATAAAAGGAACGAACGAGGAGGCTCATGGGCAGCGCGGAACGGCCGCAGCGGACCGCCGTGACCAACGTCCGCGTGTTCGACGGCCGGCAGCTGCTGTCGGCGGCCACGGTGGTGATCGAGGCGGATCGCATCGGCTTCGACGGCACCGCCGACCACGCCGTCGACGGCGAGGGCGGCGTGCTGCTGCCCGGCCTGATCGACGCCCACGTCCACCTGCACGACCGGCACACGCTGGAGCTGCTGGCCTCCTTCGGCGTGACCACCGCGTTCGACATGGCGTGCGCGCCGCCCGAGCTGGTCGACTCGCTGCGCGCCGTGCCGGGGCTGACCGACATCCGCAGCGCGGGCACGCCCGCGGTCGCACCGGGCAGCGTGCACTCGCGCATCCCGGTCACCGGCCAGCGGGGACTGATCGCCGGGCCGGATCAGGCGGCGCGGTTCGTGGCCGACAGGATCGCCGAGGGCTCGGACTACATCAAGATCATCGTCGGCAACCCAGGCCCCAGCCACGACCAGGCCACGCTGGACGCGCTGACCGCCGCGGCCCGGCAGCACAGCAAGCTCACCGTGGCCCACGCCTCGTCCTATGAGGCGGTGGAGATGGCCCAGCGGGCGCGGGTCAACGTGCTGACCCATGTGCCCCTGGACAAGGCGCTGGACGAGACCGCCGCGGCCGCCGCAGTCGCCGACGGCCGCATCCTGATCCCGACGCTGGCCATGATGGAGGGCGTCGTGGCGCAGTCCTCCCCGCAGTCCTCCCCGCCGGGCGCCGACTACGCCGCGGCCCGGCAGAGCGTCACCGTCATGTACCGGGCCGGCGTGCCGATCCTGGCCGGCACCGACGCCAACGCCGCCGCCGGCGTGCCCGCGGCGATCAGCCACGGCGTCAGCCTGCACCACGAGCTTGAGCTGCTCGTCGACGCCGGGCTGTCCGCCGTGGACGCGCTGCGCGCCGCCACCTCGCGGCCCGCGCACTACTTCGGGCTGGCCGACCGGGGCGTGATCGAACCGGGTCGCCGGGCCGACCTGGTGCTGATCGACGGGAACCCGCTGCAGGACATCACCGCCACCCGGTCCATCCGCCGCATCTGGTGCGGCGGAGTCGAAGTCGCGCCGAGCTAGGGAGCATCATGCGCATCGCCGTCATCAACCAGCGCCTGCACCTGATCGTGGGCGCGGGGGCCGTCGACGTCCACACCGCCAGCGACGGCCGGTTCGGGCCCGACGCCGCCTCGGCCTACGAGGGCTGGGCCGAGTTCACCGAGTGGGCCGCCGCCGCGGACCTGCCCGCACCTGAGCCGTTCAGCCCCGCCGCGCTCGGCTCGCCGTCGCCGGCGCCACGCCAGGTGTTCGGCATCGGGCTGAACTACAGCGAGCACGCGGCGGAGTCCGGGTTCGCCAAACCCGACACCGCCCCGCCGGTGTTCACCAAGTTCCCCTCGTGCATCACCGGGCCCTACGCCGAGATCACGCTGCCGCCCGGCGGCCACAACGACTGGGAAGTCGAGCTCGTGGTCATCATCGGCCGCACCGCGGCCCACGTGCCCGCCGCGTTCGGCCTGGGAGCACGTGGCCGGCCTGTCCATCGGCCAGGACATCTCCGAGCGGATCCTGCAAATGGCCGCCACGCCACCCCAGTTCAGCCTGGGCAAGTCCTACCCCGGCTTCGGGCCGGTCGGCCCGTACCTGGTCACGCCGGACGAGTTCGGCAATCGCGACGACCTGGAGCTGTCCTGCTCGATCAACGGCGAGCAGATGCAGAAGGGCCGGACCAGGGAGCTGATCTTCGGCGTGGCCGAGCTGATCGAGCAGCTGTCCCGGGTCACCCCGCTGCTGCCCGGCGACATCATCTTCACCGGCACGCCGTCGCGGCGTGGGCATGGGCCGCAGCCCGCAGCGCTGGCTGGCCCCCGGCGACGTGCTGACCAGCTACATCGAGGGCATCGGCGAGATGAGCCACCGGTTCGTCGCGGCGGACGGGAGCGCTTCGATGAGCCTGCACGGCCTGCTCTCGGTCACCATCGGCGTGCCGAACGTCGCCGAGACCTCCGCCTATTACACCGAATTCGGCCTGGCCCCCGAGCCGGGCGGCTGGTTCAGCCACCCGGGACGCCGGCCGGCAGCTGCAGATCCTGCCCGCGCCCACCCGGCGGCTGCTGAGCCTGCGGGTGGGCGTCGACGACCCGGACGACCTGGTTCGGGCCGCCGCTCAGCTGGCGCGCCTCGGCGTGCCCGCACGGGCCTCCGCCGGTTTCTCCGCGGTGCCCGCTGGGTCCCCGGGGGTGCCCTCCGCCGGTTTCTCCGCGGTGCCCGCTGGGCCCCTGCTGGAAGCGGTGGAGCCGGTGACCGGGGTCCGGGTGAGCCTGGAGGTGAGCCCGCGGCTGCGGCAGGACCCGGTCCCGGCCACGGTCTACAACGGGCCGGGCCGGACCGAACGGCCCGACGGCCGGGCGCCCGGATTCCAGCGGCCGGACCGGGTCCGGCCGCGCAAGCTCGGCCACGCCGTCATCGGCAGCACCGATTACCGCACCAGCACGTCATTTTTCACCGACGGCCTCGGCTTCAAGGTCAGCGACCGGATCTCCGGTGTGGGCGCCTTCCTGCGCTGCTCGACCGATCACCACAACGTGCTCGTGCTGGCCGCCCCGGTGAACTTCCTGCACCACACCTCCTGGCAGGTCGACGACGTCGACGATGTCGGGCGGGGTGCCCACGCGATGCTCGAGGGCCGGCCCGAGCGGCACGTCTGGGGATTGGGACGGCACTACGCCGGCTCGAACTTCTTCTGGTACCTCAAGGACCCGGCGGGCAACTTCTCCGAGTACTACTCCGACATGGACTGCATCGTGGACGACCAGCTGTGGACGCCCGAAGACCTGGAGGGCGCCCGCGGGCTGTTCGCCTGGGGACCGCCCCCGCCGCCGTCCTTCCTGCACCCCGACGACCTCGCGGCCATGATGACCGGGGCGCACTCGGCGCGCTGACGGCCAAACCCGCGCGCCGGGCGCGCGGGGCGCGTTTCATGAGAGCATTCTGGCATTCGCATTCCCAGGGAGGTCCAGCGTGTCAGCAAAGCCGGTGGTAGCTGCGACGGATGGCTCGGAAGAATCGCTGCGGGCGGTCGAGTGGGCGGCCCGGGAGGCCGTCCTGCGCGGCGCCCCGCTCCGGATCGTGTCCGCCGCGGCGATGCTGCCACGGATGATGGAGCGCCCGGCGGGCGACGGCCTGGCCACGGTCACCGATGCCCTGGCTCAGGACCGCGACCGGGCGCTGACCGCGGCGACCGCGCGCGCCACGCAGGTCGCCTCCGACCTGCTGGTCGACGCCGACCACCTGCCCGGGGCGCCCGCCCAGGCGGTGGCCGAGAGCGGCTCGGGCGCGCTGATGCTGGTCGTCGGTTCCCGCGGCTCGGGTGCGTTCACGGCGCTGGTGCTCGGGTCGGTCAGCCGGTATGCCGCCACCCACGCCCCGTGCCCGGTGGTGGTGGTGCGTGACGAGACCCCGGCCGCGCACCGGCAGGTCGCCGTCGGCATCGCCGACCCGGAGACCGGCGCGGCCGCGCTGGCCTTCGCGTTCGAGGAGGCCAGCCTGCGGCGGGCCAGCCTGCTGGCCGTGCACGCCTGGGACACGCCGCGCTGGCAGGCCGAGCGGGCCTTCCAGGCCCTGGCCACCCCCGGCGCGCCTGAACTCGAGGAGCACCTCACCAGCAAGCTCGCGGCGCTGCTCGATGACTGGCGGGGCAAGTACCCCGACGTTCAGGCCAGCCCGGACGTCGTCTACGGCCACCCGGGCCGGGCGCTGGCCGGCCTGTCCGCCCGCGCCGACCTGGTCGTCATCGGCAGGCATCCCGGCCACCACGGCCCCGGCGCGGTCACCCACGCGGTGCTGAACCATGCCCACGGCCCGGTGGTGTCGGTGCCTTCGGCCTAGGCTCGGGCGGACATGCCCTACAGCCGTGCGGGGGACGCGGTTCTGGCCGGCTCGATGAGCTGAATCCAGGCCGAGGTAGAAGTCTCCTTAACCTGGACCGGGATCTCGTCGTAGCCCGGCCGGGTCCAGCGAGCCTCCGCCGCGCTGGGTGAGCGCGATCTCGTAGACGAACGGCGAAGCGATAACGCCGAGCACGGCGCCGGTCCTGGCGATTGCCTCTTTGAACTCCGGGGCGTCCAGCATCCGGGAAGCCACGATGATCGACCTCCCGGATACGCCGATAGTGTCCTGCGTCACCGGACCGACGTCAAACGCGATCCGGAGCTGGACCTGAACGGGATCGCGGTACATCTGGTTGTGCTTGGCCAGCTCGCGGGGCAGGGCTGTCAGCAGGCTCTGCATGGCCTGCGCCGTCGGGATGCCCGGCGGCACGATAAGCAGGAGGCCGTCGCCGCGATCCTCCCAGTGGCACAGATCCCACGCCGCGCCGAGGGCCGATCGCGTCATGGTGAGCGTCGCCGCCCGGATGATCGCGCGATCGGAGTCGTTGCGCTCGGTCCCGGCGAACGCCACCACGTCGGTGCGGATGACCGTGCAGTTCTCACCGCTCAGCGCGTTCAGGTGCGGATTCTCGGCGCGGGCGCGATGGCTCGATCCGGGCGGTGCGGTCCGCTCGGGATCGCAGCCAGCGCGAGACTGGTCATGCTCGCATCCGGCCGATCCTTCCCGCATCCGGGTGAAGATCTGGTTCTCGACCAGGCGGAGCACGCCTTGATGGGCACTGACAAATGCCGCGAAATCCTCGGTCCGCATGACCAGGGCATCGACTCGGCCGGTGGCCACCACCGTGGCGGAGCGCACGCTTATCTCCAGGGCGGCGCGTTCACCGATCAGCTGACCCGGGCCGCGCCTGGCCAGCACCCGGTCCCGGCCGTTCTCGTGGGTCCGGATCTCCGTCCAGCCGTCGCGAATGACGGCTACGTGATCCGCTTGCTCCCCCTCCTGCATGAGCCGGGCGCCCGCGGCAAATACCCGCTTGATGGCTACCGATTCAAAATCTCGCCGTTGCTCCGGGCTCAGCGAGTCCCAGAAATTGACCCCGGCGGTATTCCCGGATCCCGAGTCTCGCAGTGGTCGCTGGCCGTCACTGGAAAGCGCTGTTTCCCCGGCGTTGACCAGGGGGCCGGTTACGGGTATCGGCCTGTTCGGCCTGTTATCCGCAATCCCTTGATCGGGTTTCAGGGTGGGCCGCTCCGCCGTAAGGGCCGAATGAGGCTGGTGTCTGCGCCGTCGACGGTCACGGCTATCGGCGCCGGGCACCTTGCTTTTCCCGAGCTTAAACTGGACATCCAGGAGCGTCAGGTTGCCGATCGAGAAGGCGAGCTTGCTCGACAGCCAGGCGGGGGTGGGCGCAGCGGGCTGGGTCGGCAGGTTCATGCTCTTCCTCCTCGCGAGGGGGGAAGAGCGCAGGCGATAAATGGTGTGAGATGCATGGGTCTCATGGAAGCGCTGGCGCTTCTCCGGCTTAGGCGTTCTGATCTGGCCGAAGATGTCTTTGGGACCTCAGTCATCGTGCGGCCAATGGATCTCGGCGCGCGGTAGCATGTTTGGTTATGAAGGCGTACACTATCGGTGCTGCAAAGGGTAACTTGCCTGGCCGAGCAGGAGGCGGTAAGTGTTGTGTCCGGATTGCTGCGGGTTAGCGCAACCCACGCCGATGACACGCGCCTATTGAGTGATCTTGTGCTGCTGGTTCTTTTCATGGGCAGTTGTCCTGAGCGGTGTCGTTAGGGCCGCCCTGCTTCCTCTCGGTCTGGCTACCAACCTGTTGGCCGTGAGGAAGTGTGGGGCGGCCCTTTCCGGTCTGCGGTAAAGCGAACTCGTGCTGATTGTCCGTGACCGCTCCTCGTTCACGCTTCAGGGCGCGGCGATCCCCGCCCTGTTACTCAAAGCTACGAACAGTCACTTCTCGTGTTGAATTTTTCCGCACCCTGGTTCATCACTGAGCGTTGCGAATGTCACAGGTTACCACTATATTTCGTCGCATGATACTTAACTATCTTGTGATCTGTAACACGACAATCTGACAGGTAGCATCTGGCTACTTGTTGCCTGTCCGTGGATAATCGCAGGCCAAGTCCCACACCGGGTGGCGCTGACGGCCATCCCTCTTTTGTCACATGACAAGTTGCCAGACGCTATAATGGTTTCTTGCTGATTGCAACCTGGCAAATAAACATTCAATTGACTACAGAAAGTAACTATTGATCATGACGAGTGACCAAGGGCCGGTTGTTCAGAGCGCTCTGCTCCGCAGCGAGCTTGTCCGGTTGCGTAAGGACCGAGACCTCACCCAGGAGCAGGTTGCCGACAACCTCGAGTGGTCGGCATCCAAGCTGATCAGGGTGGAGGGCGGGCGGAGCTCGATCACCAAGGTGGACCTGGACGCTCTCCTGGGCCAGTACGGCCTTGAATCTGAGAGTCAGCGCGAGAAGCTACAGGACCTCAACCGCGGGGCGCGCGGCCGGGGCTGGTGGGACGCCTACCGCGACCGGGTCTCGGCCACCTACCTCAACTACGTGGGGTACGAGGCCGGGGCGGCCATTATCCGGCAGTTCCCCGGCACCGTGGTGCCCGGGCTGCTGCAGACGCGCGAGTACGCGGTGGCGCTCACCGCCAGCTCGGTGGACCCGGACAAGGTCGGCCCGGTGGTCGACCTCCGGCTGCAACGCCAGCAAGAGCTGGCGCGCCGCGCGCAGCGTCCGCGTCAGTACTACGTGCTCGACGAGGCCGTGATCCGCCGGCATGTCGGGATCCAGAAAGACCCGGCGATAATGCCAAATCAGCTATCCCATATTGTGAGTAAGGTCCAGGGTGACGAGCTGATAACCGTCCGGGTAATTCCCTTCGCGGCGGGCGCTCACGCCGGACTGTCCGGCCCATTTACCCTGCTGCAGTTCGACGGAGACCTGCCCGACATCCTCTATCTCGATGCCGGCAAGAGCGCGATCGTCATGATCAATAGTAACGATGAGCAAGTCGCGGAGTATGCGGACAACTTCGAGCACCTGCTTGAGAATGCACTGCCCGCTGACGAGTCACTGAGATTCATCCGGAGCGCAGCAGAAGACATGTCCTGAGTCGACTGCCAGCATTCTGGCCACTTGGATGCGTTTAAGAGTTATTCAGCATCAGTGGGCAGGCAGGTGACACGTCATAACTGCTGATCTCACTGGTCTAGGCCATAGGCGGCCCACGGAAAACCGTTTACACTCTTAGCGGAATGTTCAAAGATGGTTGGCGTGTGCGCTCTGTTGATTCTTGTCAGTTCGGCGGCTCGGCTGAGTTGACAAGAGTCTCGGTGGTGCCCGACGAACGGAGGGTCGTTGGATGCCTGCTTGGCCGGACCAGTATCCCGCAACTACATGGCGCAAGAGCCGTGTCAGCGCAGATCAGGGGGAATGCGTCGAAGTAGCGGTCTGGAACTCGCTTGTGCTGGTCAGGGACTCGCGTAATGATAACGGCACGATACTCATGTTGACGTTTCAGCAGTGGCACGGGCTAATGGGTCGTCTCAGGAATGATGAGCTGGACGGTGGCCAGCTGGACCGGTAGCCGGAAGGAATTTCAGCAGCAGCCATGGCGCTTCTATCCTCGGCCATGCCGCCAATACGACCTCGCGCACGTGTGAACCGCAAGATCGCCGTTGTGTGATTAGTGCCTCAGCAGCCAGCGTTCGCCCGGATACCCGGTCCGGCGAGGTCATGTCCGGCCAGATCATGTCGGCGAGGTCAGGCCCGGCGAGGGTCCGGTCCGGCGAGGGTCATCATCCCGTGAGCACCACCCGCCTCGCCTGCCCCACCGTGCCGGACGCTCCCGCCCTCGAGCAACACCGATGGTTCATCGTCGTTGCCCAAGCACAATGCCAGGAAGTTAAGGAAGCGCCCTCGGCTCTGCCTGCCTCATGATCATGGCCAGAAACGGGCGTATAGGCCGCGTCGGTCATTATGTAGTGGTTTGCGGTTTTGGCGTGTCAGGATGTGCTGCGGCGGTTGCTGAGGATGCCGTGGCGGTGCTGGTGGCGAGGTTCGCGGTGGTGGGGCCGGTCGCGGATGAGCGGGTGCGCGACCACGGCTTTCCCGAGGAGGACGCGGCGGCGGCTGGTCACCTGCGGTGCCGGCGGCTTCAGCGGCAGGCGGTGCCGGGCCGGGAAGGGCCAGCTCGCCCGCCCGGGCGGAGCAGGGCGGCCTGGCGGTCACTGGGCGGTCACTTCCCGCCTGGCGCGTAGTCAGTGGATGCGGCTTTCTCCCGCAAAGAACCGGTACGCTGCCGCATTCCCCCGAAACTGGCGCCGTACGCGAGTGAGGGGAAGCGTGTGCTGTGATGTGAGGGGCCGGTCAGCGCGTCCCGGCGGAGCGGGGCGCCCCGGTTCCCCGGCTCGGACGGACCCGGCCAGGGCCGTGCGCGGCGAACCAGCGGCTGGTGTTCTCCGCGTTGCGGGCGGGGAAGAACGCGCCCGCGGGTTCGCGATCAGCCCGGCCCGGGGCAGGGGAGAACCGGCGACACGCCCGAAGTTAATAACAGCCGCGGCCGTAGTACCGGAACTGGCCACGATCATGATGGGCGCCGGAATGCCGCCACCCAAAATCCCGGCATAAAGTACGTAAAGGGCTCGCGTTGCCCTTACCGGCCGGCGGCTGACGCTATACCACAGCAGGCCGCCACCCGCGCCGCCCTCCGACGCTGGCCCAACCCGCAGCGAGGATCCTGACCAGCAGCAAAGCCTCGAAATTCGGCACCCACGAGTTCCCTTAAATTCCTAGCATTGTGCCCAAGCAACACCGATGGTCCTTCGCTGTGGGTCAGGTCCGGGATCCCGTCGCGGACCACGGCCTCGATCGTCCAAGGCCCGGCGTCGAACTCGTCCCCGCATCTCCCCGGAACAGCTTACGATCAGGGCCATGATCGGGGCCCAGGCACTGATCGGCAGCCTGGTGGGCGCGGGCGTCGACACGTGCTTCATGAATCCGGGTACGTCGGAGATGCACTTCGTGGCCGCGCTGGACTCGGTGCCGCAACTGCGCGGGGTGCTGGCGCTGTTCGAGGGGGTCGCGACCGGCGCCGCCGACGGCTACGCGCGGATCGCCGGCCGGCCCGCCGCGGTGCTGCTGCACCTGGGCCCGGGCCTGGCCAACGGGCTCGCCAACCTGCACAACGCCCGCCGGGCCGGCACCCCCGTGGTGGTGATCGTCGGCGGGCACGCCACCGGCCACGTCCGGTACGACTCGCCCTTGCAGTCCGACATCGAGGCCCTCGCGCGTACCGTGTCCGGCTGGGTCCACACCTGCGGCACGACCCGCGAGCTGGCCCACGACGCGATGCGCGCCGTGGCGGCGGCCCGTCGCGGCCAGATCGCCACCCTGGTGCTGCCGGCCGACGTGTCGTGGGGTGACGGCGGAGCGCTGGCCCCACCCCGGCCCGCGGCGCCCCCGGAGCCGGCCTTCCCGATCGAGGTGGTGGCCGAGGCGCTGCATCGCGATCCGGCCGCATTGCTCCTGCTGGGCGGGACGGCGCTGACCGAACGCGGGCTCGCCGCGGCCAGCCGGATCGGCGCCGCGACCGGAGCGCGACTGCTCGCCGAGACGTTTCCGACCCGGATGGAAGGTGGCGCCGGGGTTCCGGCCGTCGCCCGGCTGGCCTACCTGGCCGAGCATGCCGAGGCTCAGCTGGCCGGGCTTGACCAGCTCATCCTGGCCGGGGCCCGCGCTCCGGTGTCGTTCTTCGGGTACCCGGGCCGGGTCAGTGACCTGGTGCCCGCGGGCTGCTCGGTGACCGTCCTGGCCGAGCCCGACCAGGACGCCGGGGTCGCGCTCGAGCAGCTGGCCGACCAGGTCGCCGCGGGCACCCCGCCGGTGCTGGCGGGACCTGCGACGCCGGCTCCGGGCCGAGGGCCGTTGCTGGCGGGCAGCCTAGCCGCCACAATCGCGGCGTCGCTGCCCGAGCACGCGATCGTCTCCGACGAGGCCAACACGATGGGGACCGCGCTACCTCAGTCACTGGCCGGCGCGCCCCGGCACACGCTGCTGACGCTCACCGGCGGCGCCATCGGGCAGGGTTTGCCGGTCGCGACCGGCGCGGCGGTGGCCGCCCCGGACCGGCCGGTGCTGGCCCTGGAGGCCGACGGCAGCGCGCTCTACACCATCCAGGCGCTGTGGACCCAGGCCCGCGAGCGACTCGACGTGACCACCGTGCTGATCAACAACGCCGCGTACGCGATCCTCCGGATGGAGCTGGCCCGCACCGCCGCCGGGGAAGCGGGCGAGCGGGCCGCGCGGATGCTCGACCTGTCCGACCCGACGCCGGATTTCACCGCGATCAGCACCGGGATGGGTGTCCCGGCCACCCGGGTCAGGTCGGCCGAGGACCTGGATCAGGCGCTGCGCAAGGCCTACGCGGAGCCCGGACCGCACCTGATCGAGGCGATCGTGTCGAGGCCGCGCGCCGCCGGGCGGATATAACGGGTTCAGGCCTGGCTGAGCAGTTCGGTCAGCTCGGCGTCGAAGTCCAGGTACCCGGACTCCTGCCCGGCCGGCACCACCTGGTAGGTCCGCTCCAGGAACGTGCCGATCGCCCGCGCGCTGACCTCGAACTGGGCCTGCCCGAAGGGCGAGCTCATCGCGATGTTCAAGATCCCATACCCGTCGGTCCCGACCCCGGCCGGGACACTTCCCGCACCCGGGACACTTCCCGCAACCGGGACGATACCTGCGTCCGGGACGCTTCCCAGACGATACCGCGTCGGACGCTTCCCACACCCGGGTTGCCTCCCGCGGCCGGGACGATACCCGCGTCCGGGTCACACGATGTCGTCGACGGCCAGGCCTGGACATCCCCGATACCCTCGCGGGCGTGCAGGGCCGCCGCGAGCAGGTCGCGGGCCAGGGTCCACTCCACCGCCTCGTCCGTGCCCACGTCGAACGCCATCCTGACCGCGTACGGGTCCGTGCTTGTGTAGGACAAGGCGGCCATCAACGGCACGATTATGTTCTCCGGGCTGACTAGCCCGAGCCCTAGTTCTGCCGAGACCTCAGTACGGCTGATGTTCATCGTCTGCCCCCTCCGAGCGTGATCTTCATCTAGCCGTGATACTTCCCGACCGGAGTAGCCTGCCGGGTCCCCGCCCAGGTGCAGGACGGTTGCGGCCAAGGTGGTCGGTGACGTGATGCCCGCCATGCCGCTTTACCCGATTCCGGTGGAGGAAACCATGACCAGCCCGCAGCCCATGTTCGGTGACTATCAGCTCGAGATCTACGGCGCCGGGCTGCGCGACGTCCTGCCCGCGTTCCCGATGGCGTTCGCCGAGCTGGAAGCCCGGGCCGCTCGCGCGCTGTCACCGTCGGTGCTGTCGTACGTCGCGGGCGGGGCGGGCAGCGAGCACACCCAGCAAGCTAACGCTAGCGCGTTCCACCGGTGGGGCCTAATCCCGCGGATGTTCGTCGGGGCGGCGCAACGCGACCTGACCGTGCCGAACTGTTCGATATGACGCTGCCGTCGCCGCTGCTGATGGCCCCGATCGGCGTGATGGGCCTGTGCGGCCAGGACGGGCACGGCGACCTGGCGACCGCCGAGGCGGCGGCGCGGACCGGGGTCCCGATGATCGCCTCCACGCTATCCGCCGATCCGATGGAGCAGGTCGCCGCCCTGTTCGGCGGCACCCCAGGTTTCTTCCAGCTTTACCCGCCGACCGACCGGGATCTGGCCGCCAGCCTGGTGTCCCGCGCCGAGGCCGCAGGTTTCCGGGCCATCGTGGTCACCCTCGATACCTGGCTGACCGGCTGGCGTCCCCGGGACCTGGCGGCCAGCAACTTCCCGCAATTGCGCGGGCACTGCCTGGCCAACTACTTCACCGACCCGGTTTTCCTTGACCTGCTCGGCGCTCACCCGGCGGATGACCCGGCCGCGGCCGTGGGGCTGTCGGCCCGGCTGTTCGGGAACCCGATCACCTGGGACGACCTGCCCTGGCTGCGCTCGCTGACCACGCTGCCGCTGCTGGTCAAGGGCGTTTGCCACCCCGACGACGCGCCGGGCCAAAGACGGCGGGGTGGACGGGATCTACTGCTCGACCCACGGCGGGCGCCAGGCCGACGGCGGGCTGCCCGCCCTGGACTGCCTGCCCGGCGTGGTGGACGGCGCCTACGGTCTGCCCGTGCTCTTCGACTCAGGCATCCGGTCCGGCGCCGACGTGGTCAAGGCCCTGGCGCTGGGTGCCACCGCGGTGGCGTCGGCCGGCCCTGCGCCTACGGGCCCGCCATCGGCGGCGCGGACGGCCTGGTCCACGTGCTGCGCAGCATCCTGGCCGAAGCCGACCTGATCATGGCCGTCGACGGGTATCCCTCCCTGGCCGACCTCACCCCGGACAGCCTGCGCCGCACCTGCTCGCACGGCTGAGGCTCCCCGGCCGGTCAGCCTCGCGGGGCCCTTCCCCCCGGTCAGCCTCGCGCCGGGGGCCTTCCCCCGCCGGTCAGCCTCGCTTGAGGCTGCCGATGCTGAGCGATCCGGCGTGCGAGGACAGCGTGCCTTCTTCCGCCTCGCGGACGTAGCCCGCGGGGTCCCTGTCCACGGCGGTGATGCCCGCGTAGTTCCGCGCCTCGTAGGCGGCGAAGGCGACAGCGAGGTCGTGCCTGCGCTGCAGCCCGGCCAGGCGACGGAAGTCGGTCAGTCCCTCGCGTTCCTCCTCGCCCATGTGGTCGCTGTTGGCCTCGTTCGCCGCGGCGACCGCGGCGTACCAGGCGTCGGTGCCGACCTGATGACGAGCCACCTCGGCCACCGCGTCCCTGATCTCGTTGTGATCTCCGATGGCGTCCAGGGTTTCTTCCTCCACCGCGGCGGTGCGGTGCGCGGCCACGCCCACCTGCAGCAGCTCGGGATAGAAGATCTCCTCCTCGGCGGCGGCGTGCAGCTCGAGGAACGCCGCCAGCCGATCCCAGACCGCGGTCAGCACCCCGGTTTGCCCCCGGTCGATCTGCTCCAGGATCGCAAACAGCCGGCGCTGCTCGTGATGGTCGTCAAGGATTAGCTGGGTAATGTCCACAGGTCCCTCCCGGCACCGCGTCTCAGGCCCGATCACATGCCCTCAGGCAGCCGACGATAACGCACCGCCGCGCAGCTTCTCGCCCGCACCAGCCCCACGCCGCCAAGAGCGGGTCGGAATGTACGGTTAGGGCAGGACTAGGGCCACGGCCAGCTCCCTGAGCAGCACCGGCCCAGCGCCCCACCGCCGCGCGACCCCAGGCCCCGATCGGTATTGCAGTAAGTTCAGTACGCGCAGTAAAATGGGACTCATGCCCTATGGACCACATCCCTCGGAGTCCAACCCTAATTCCATCCGGAACGCCCGCACCAAGCCCATCCGGATCACCGTCGACCTGACCCCCGCCGACTATCAGGTGCTGAACCGCTGGCTAGCCAAGGCCGCCGTGGAACTCGATCAGCCGGTCAGCAGCATGACCTTGGCCCGGGGGATCAGGGCCATGATCCGGAGCGCCGCGACCGACGCCGTAGTCAACGACGTCGTGCTCGACCTCTTGCGCGTAGAGCCCTGAGCGCAGTCGGCTAGCGCACGCCTCAGCCCTGCACATTCAGCTGGCCGATGGGGTCGGTGGGCATGTCCATCGCCTCGAGCAGCGCAAGCAGTTCGTCTCGTTCCGCCGCGGTGACCGGCGCATTGTGCGCCGCCAGCGATGCCGCCAGCTCAATCGTCAGCTCGCCGTACTCGCCGCCCTCCGTCCATCAGCTGGATGATTTCCAGATCTGCGGAGCGGACGCGATCCGCGAATCTGGCCAGGCAGGGCTGATGCCCGCTCGTGCAATCTCATACTCGTTCATCAGGTCTCCTCTGGGTTACTTACTACGCCGGGACCGCCGGGACTTCGGCCAGCCGCTCCAGATACGTCCATCGCCCGCTACCACCACCACGACCTCTACCTCGTCTCGTGTTCCGCGCGCCAGCCAGCGGCCGTTCCAGTTCTGGTGGCCGGCTGACTGATCGGGTCGGCGCGCGACGTCCAAAGGATGTGTCGATGACCTTCTTGTCGTCCCAGCTGGCGGGAAACTCGGTCTTGCCGGGCTGACCCGGTCCCGTGCCGGTGACCGCCCGCCAGTCCCCGTCGCCGTCAAGAATGTGCGTGGCGCGTTCTGGAGTGACGCAGAGCGAGTCCAGCGGCGGACGTTTCCCGGGCTCTACGGTGTCCCAGCCGGAACGATCTTGCCGTGTCCCCGTATCGGCCGGCCCCGTATCGGCCGGCCCGTATCGGCCGGCCCCTCGCGGTGGTCACGCCCATCGGCCGGCTGGCCGTCGGCGGCCCGCAGCGCCTCGTAGCACTCCGCACGGGTCCGCGGCTCGGCCGCCTCGGCCCGCGTCGAGGGAGCGTCACCGGCCGATCCGCCCGGCCGCCGATGCCGCTCCGGTGTGACGTCGGGGAGCCGCTCCGGTCCGTCGTCGTACCTGTCTAACGCCATCCGGCTCTCCGGACACCACAAAACTTTCAGTGCTTTACGCATCACAATGAGTTGATATTAGGCGCCAACCGGTTCCCTGCCGCCCCAGATCCCCGGGTCCGCGTCCCCAGGTTCGGAAACCGTAAGATCCCCGTTCGGCCCTCGAACTGACGCCGAACGCCCCGAAATCATCACGCCAGACCATTGCCGTCGCTGCCCTAACTGCATACAGTTTAATCTGCATACAGTTTGACCCGTCCTCTGGTCATCGGCGATTGGAGCACCTGATGGGGCGAGATGACGACCCAGCCACGGCCGCGGACTGCCTGACCCTGGTCATGCCGCTGCAGGCGCGGGCGGGCATGACAGCGTCCGATTTTTACGAGTACTGGCTGAACGCGCACGTGACGCTGCCCGCGCGGTTTCCCGGCATCAGCAGCATCTGGCTGCACGCGGTCTCCTTCGACGACGCCGCCTGGCCGCGGCTGCCCGGCGTCAGCCACCGGCCGCCGCCCGAGGACGAGTTCCAGGGGGTGCCCGAGGCCACCTTCGTCACCTTCGAGGGCCTGGCGGAGTTCCAGGCGGCCTCCAAGGTCCAGATGGACGACGGCATCAACTTCCTGCGGGAGATGATCGCCTACCGCAGCGTCGGGGACGCCACCCAGACGGTCAGCGACCGGACCGGCGTGCCCGCCCCGGACGGCCACGACGGGCTGGTCCGGCATCTGCTGTTCCTGCGCAGGCGCGACGGGGTCGGCACCGCGGAGTTCCGCAGCTTCGTCACCGACACCCTCGTCCCGGCCTGGGCCGCCTCCGCTGAGGTGCTCAAGCTGCGGCGGCACCGGTTCGAAGAGGTCGAGGTCACCCTCGATCACCCCGGGGTCCGCATGTCCCGCCCCCTCGACCGTCAGTACCAGGCCGCGCTGGAAGTGGTGCTGGCCGATCCGGCCGCCCTGGACCGGTTCGCGGCCTCGCCCGCGTGGACGCAGGCCGCCGAGGCCACCAGCGCGCACTGCGCGGCGGTGCACGCGACCCGCGTCAACCGGTGCATCACCACCAAATACCAGGGCACCATCACGCTGGCCGGGGTGCGCGGCGTCGCGGTCGCCGACGTCATCCGGCGGCTGGGGGCCACCAGCCAGCTCGACGACGAGGTCAGCAACCTGTTCCTGCCCGCGCCCGCCCGTGTCCTCGCCTAGCCCGTACCAGGAGGGAAGTTCCACCGTGACTTCGCCAGCCAGCCCGTCCGCCGAGGAGATGGTGCGCCAGCTGTGGGACCGGCAGCAGATCAGCGACGTGATGCTGCGTTTCGGCCGTGGCCTGGACCTGCACGACTGGGACATGTACGCGGCCACCCTGACCGACCCGTTCGAGGTCGACTTCTTCGACCTCACCGGGCGGCCGCCCGCCGTCACCACACCCAAGGTGTGGGCCCAGTTCGCCTCCGCCTGCCTGGAGCGGCTGGTGGTGATGCACCAGTACTCCAACTTCCACATCAACCTGGACGGCGACCAGGCCGAGGGCGTCTTCTACCACATTTCGCGGCACCGGATGCCGAACCGGTTCGGAGATGGCCATTACACCCAGTACGGCTGGTACGAGAACTCGTTCCGCCGGACCGCCGACGGCTGGAAGATCAGCCGGCTCAAGCACACCTTCCAGTGGTGTGACGGCAACCCGACCCTCATCGATGTATCCGACCCCGCCTGGCAGGAAGCCGCCGCGGCCGTCTTCGGCCCGGCCTGAACCGCTGGCGGCTAACCGCAGAAGGAAACGCGACGATGACATCCGCACCCGCCGCCCACCACACCGCCCAGCTCAACGGAACCAGGCTGCACTACGTCACCGCGGGCGAGGGGCAGCCCGTCATGCTCCTGCACGGCTGGCCGCAGACCTGGTACGAATGGCGGCACGTGATCGACCTGCTGGCCGCCGACTTCCAGGTGGTGGCGCCCGACCTGCGCGGGTTCGGCTACTCGGCCAAGCCGGCCACGGGTTACGACGCGGCCACCATCGCCGCCGACCTGGCGGCCCTGGGCGACCACCTGGGCCTGCGGGACGTGACCGTCGTCGGCCACGACTGGGGTGCCGTCTTCGCTTACGCCTACGCGGCGACGACGCCCGGCCAGGTCAGCGCGCTGGGCATCGTGGAGATGGCCCTGCCGGGAGTGGGCGTGATGGAGCAGGCCATGGCGCCTGCGCCGGACGGCAACTTCCTGTGGCACATGGGATTCCAGTCTGTCCCCGACCTGCCCGAGCTGCTCATCTCCGGAAAGGAAAAGCCGTACCTGCGCTGGTTCTTCGAGCACTTCGCCTATGACCCGAGTGCCATCTCCGCGGCCGACCTGGACGTGTACGTCGACGCCATCACCGAGGTCGGCGCGCTGCGCGCCGGACTGGCTGTCTACCAAGATTTTTCCGAACGGCCGATCAAGTGTCAGCCCTAGCCAAGACGCCGCTGGAGATCCCGGTCCGGGCCTACGGCGGCGCAGCGTGCCTGGGCGGACTGACCCTGACCTCGGTTCAGGCCGTGGCGCCGGCCGCCGAGGGCGGAGTCATCGAGCGCTGCGGTCACTGGGCGGCCGAGGAACGCCCGGACGTCGTGGCCAGCATCGTCCGCGACCTAGGCCGTCCCTGACCACCGGAACCCAGCCCTATCCCGAGCAGCCGCGGCCCCACGCTCCCGTCCCCACGCTCCCATCCCCACGCTCCCGTCCCCACGCTCCCGTCCCCACGCTCCCCACCCTCCCGGTCCCGCGTTCCCTCCCGGTCCCGCGTTCCCACCCTCATGGCCCGCGTCCCACCCCTTCGCTGTGGCGGCGAAGACGATCGGGCGTGCCTGCCTCCGCATCGGGGCGGGACAGGCGGCCGGCCGCGGCGCCTGGCGTGGATGATGAGGCGGGCGGGGCCACGCAGGACCCGGAGCTTGGCGTCGTCCGGCATAGTCGAACAAAGATAGTGGTAAATTCAGGCTTCGTGAAGACTTGTGGGTACTATGATCCACAAACGTCTCCACCAAGCCCGAATATCACACGAAAAGGCCGCAGTTGGCCGAACGGAGGTGATCCGGGAGCACGGAAGGGGCGGTGGTGACACGTGGTGTCCCACGGGTCGGCGCAGTAAGCGGATCGCGTGGGGCTGGGGCGGGTTCCCCCGGACGGCGGCTGTGCGGACCAGCCTGTTCGCGGCGAGGTCAGGATGACCCAGGCTCGCGCGGCGAACGACCGCGCCGGACAGTTAGTAAGTTTAGCCTTATTAGGCTAGGCTTACTAGCATGAGTCAAGATCCCGACGTTGGTCAGGTGGCCGCGGCCCTCCGGGTGAGCGTCGGGCTGCTGTTGCGGCGGCTGCGCCAGGTCCGGGTCGAGGGCGAGCTGTCCCTGCCCGAGAGCTCGGCCCTGGCCCGGCTGGACCGGGGCGGCCCGGCCACTCCGAGCGCGCTGGCCAAGCTGGAGCAGATCAGCCCGCAGTCGATGGGCGCGACGCTGGCCGCGCTGGAGGCCGGGGCCTGGTCGAGCGGCGTCCCGATCCGCAGGACGGCCGCCGCGCGGTCATGTCGGTGACCGGCGCCGGGCAGCGAGGTGCTGCGGGACAAGCGGAGCGCCCGGACCGAGCGGCTGGCGCGGGCCCTGCGAGGCCGGGTTCACCCCGGCGAGATCAGGCAGCTGATGACGGCCGCGCCGCTGCTCGAGCGGCTGGCGCAGAGCCTGTGACGGCGGACGGGCAGGCGAGCGCGACGGCCAGCGGCAACGGCCGGAGCGCGGCGCGAGACGACCGCTACAAGTGGGTCGCCCTGGCGAACACGACGGCCGCCATGTTCATGGCCACGCTCGACGGGTCGATCGTCATCATCGCGCTGCCGGCCATCTTCCGCGGCATCCACCTGGACCCGCTGGCGCCGGGCAACATCAGCTACCTGCTGTGGATGATCATGGGCTACCGGCTGGTCCAGGCCGTGCTGGTGGTGACCGTCGGCCGGCTGGGCGACATGTTCGGCCGGGTCCGGATCTACAACGCGGGCTTCGTGGTCTTCACCATCGCCTCGATCCTGCTGTCCTTCGACCCGTTCGAGGGCGGCCACGGCGCGCTGTGGCTGATCGGCTGGCGGGTGCTGCAGGCCGTCGGCGGGTCCATGCTCATGGCGAACTCGGCCGCGATCCTGACCGACGCGTTCCCCGCCGACCAGCGCGGCTTCGCGCTGGGCACCAACCAGATCGCCGGCCTGGCCGGCCAGTTCGTCGGCCTGGTCGCGGGCGGCCTGCTGGCCGCGCTGGACTGGCGGGCGGTGTTCTGGATCAACGTGCCGGTGGGGGTGTACGGGACCTGGTGGGCCTACCGCAAGCTGCGGGACAACGGCGAGCGGCACCGGGGCCGGATCGACTGGTGGGGCAACATCACGTTCGCCGTCGGCCTGGGCGCGGTGCTGATCGCCGTCGACCTACGGCATCCAGCCCTACGGCGGCCACACCATGGGCTGGACGAACCCCTGGGTGCTCACCGGGCTGGCCGGCGGCGTCGCGCTGCTGGTGGCGTTCGGCATCATCGAGACCCAGGTGGCCGAGCCGATGTTCCAGCTCGGCCTGTTCCGCATCCGCGCCTTCACGGCCGGCAACCTCGCGGGCCTGGCCACCTCCATCGCCCGGGGCGGGCTGCAGTTCATGCTGATCATCTGGCTGCAGGGCATCTGGCTGCCGCTGCACGGCTACGACTTCAGCGACACGCCGCTGTGGGCCGGCATCTTCCTGCTGCCGCTGACCGCCGGGTTCCTGGTCTCGGGGCCGGTGTCCGGGATACCTGTCCGACCGGTTCGGCTCCCGGGGCATCGCCACCGCCGGGATGGCGGTGTTCGGCGGCAGCTTCATCGGCCTGATGCTGCTGCCGGTCAGCTTCCCCTACTGGGCGTTCGCCCTGCTCATCGCGGCGAACGGCATCGGCAGCGGCATGTTCGCCTCGCCCAACTCCTCCTCGATCATGGGCAGCGTCCCGGCCCGCCAGCGCGGCGTGGCCTCCGGCATGCGCTCCACCTTCCAGAACTCCGGCACCGCCCTGTCCATCGGCGGTCTTCTTCTCGCTCATGATCGCCGGGCTGGCCAGCACCCTGCCGAAGACGCTGACCAGCGGCCTGCAGAGCCAGGGCGTGCCCGCACGCGGTCGCCCACCACATCGGCAGCCTGCCGCCGGTGTCGTCGCTGTTCGCGGCGGTGCTCGGGGTGAACCCGGTGCAGCACCTGCTGGCCACGAGCGGCGTGCTGTCCTCGCTGCCCGCCGCCAGCCAGCGGGTCCTGACCGGCCGGGAGTTCTTCCCGAGCCTGATCTCCGTGCCGTTCCACCACGGCCTGGTCGATCGTGTTCGCCATGTCCGCCGCCCTGGCGGCTGCTGGCCGGCTCGCGTCGCTCCTGCGCGGCCGTCGCCCGGCTGGCCAGGACGGCCGCACGCCGGCCCGGACTCCGCACCTCCGGCCGTCACCACCCGCGGCCGACCTGCGTAACGGCATCGCCGCCGCCCCGCCGCGCATCTCGTTCGGCACGATCTTTTCTTCCGAACGGACCGTGGTACCTGCCCTAGCCACCAGCGGTACCAGGGCGCTGGCGCTGACGCCCTGGTACCGCCGTACCGCCGCGTTAAATCGTCGGCAACCCCGCAATGAGTGAGTAGAGGGCCAGCTGGCCGTTCTTGTTGGGGTGGAAGCTTTCGACCTTGAAGGTGACCGGCGGCAGCGCGGCTGTCGGCGTGAAGAGCAAGCCGTTAATCCATGGCGTGCCAGTGTCACATAGCCCGTGGCCCGCGAATGTCGCGGTCGGGTCGGCGAACGAGATATTTATACCGTCGGCCGCGGCGGCACTCACTGAGGTGGCGATGATCTGATTCATGGCATCGCCTTCGGAGTTGAGCCACTGAGCATCGCTTTGGCTGACGTAGAACGGCTCCACGCCTACGGCCGTGCCCACACGGCATTGCGACCCGGTAAAGTTGCCGAAAAGATGCGGATAGCCGACCACGATGATCTGGGCCGATGGCGCGCGCGCGCCGATCTGCTGGTAAAGCTGGGTCAGCGACTCAACGGGACCGCAGACGTTTACATTTCCGCTCGGGTAATTGTGACCAGGGAGCTGGTAACAGCCGGCCGGGACGCCGTTCGCCAGGAAGCCCAGAGCCTGCTGCAGCAGGGTAGCGTCCCGTCCCTGGCATCCGGGCGAGCCGTAGGGGTCGGGCAGACCTGAGTGAATACAGTCGGTAATGAGCGGTTGGAACCCGGCGTCATTCCCGCCGATGGACAACGTCACCAGCTGAGTCTGCTCGCTCAGGTGGTCGAGCTGAGGCTGTTCGCCGTTACCCTCGGCGTTCACGGCCGTAAAGTCGGGGATGGTCGCACCCGAGCACGCGGCGAAGTCCAGGCTCACGCCGAGCTGGGCCGCGAGCTGCTCGGCATAACCGCCGGTGGCCCGGTGGCACTTGTCGGTTTTGGTGTTGCTCCCGGCTAGATAGGAGAACGCTCCCTCTCCGGAGGCATAACTGTCCCCGAGCGCGACGTAGGATGCGCCGATCTCGCCGGAATGAACGGTCTCGTAGCCAAGCTCGGTGCCGTTGCAGAGGCCGTGAATCTCGAAATCGCCATCGGGCAGGCCGCCCACGCTTTCCGAGACCGTCGACCCGGAGATCACCGGCAGCCCGAACGTGGCGCCGGAGACCGGGTTACCGCTGGTATCGGTGACGGTAAAAGACGCATCTCCCGTTCCGCACGACGACTTAGCCTCAAAGGTGCCTCCCCACGTGGGTGAGGCAACCACCGCGCCGGGCAGGGGAGTGCCGCCGACGGCCGTCAGGGCGAAGATGAACGTGTTCGGGGCCCCGATGTTGGTCTGCTGGGCCTGATCGTCAGGATAGCCCAGGCTGTAGGCTTCGGCCTTCAGGCGCACCAGGTCGGTGAGGGCGGTGTACTTGTTCGGCGCGGCTCCGTAATAAAGATTGAACTTCACGCTCGCGCCCGGCGCGAGGGTGCCCAGGGACAGGTCGAACAGGGCACCCTGGTCCACCGGGCCCGCGTCGTCAGCCTCCCCGCTGAACAAGATCGGGGTAGACGGCGTCAGCGGATCGAAGGATGCGAACCCGTTGTCATCGCTGTAACTGACGTCTGAAGCCCCCCTGGTGATGACCGACACCATCTCGTCGAATTCGGACGGCGCGACGTCCCAGTCCATGAGCCGCCGGTACAACGCGGGCGCCGGCTGGGAGGACAGATTGGTGATGGTCACCGTGCCCTTGAAAATGCCCTTGACCGAGCTGGGCGCGTAATAATGGGTGACCTTGAACTCCGATCCGACATCTACCGCCGAGTAGGCCGTGGTGGCTGTGGTGGTGAAGGACGTGACGGTCAGGTTGGATGTTCCCTCGGCGTCATCGGCGCCCCCGGAGGTTCCGGTCGTGGGGTCGGCTACGCCCCATCCCTCGCACGGACAGCCAGGCGCGAGCGCATCGTTGCCTGTCTTGGCGTAAAGCAGCCCCACGCCGTTGGCAATGAGATTTCCCGTCGGATTGACGCCCAGGCTGACCGTCCCATCGCTGATCGTGGCCGCGGACCCGATCGCCGCGCCGGCCGCGACCTTGGGCGTCAATGACGTGTGATAAACCGCGCGATTCTGCGGCGCAGGCCCGGAATTCAGGGCCGCGGAATGACCGGCAGTCGAAGGGCCACTCGGAGGAGTGGTCAACGCTGAAGCTGGCCCGGCGCTAAGGCAGGCCGAGAGGCATAGAGCCAGAAAAGAGCACAGAAAAAGAATCCTACGCAAGGGACCCCCCCAAGGGTAGTTGCCAGATCCCGGCAGCTCATCGTCCGCGGGCATGACAGCGGGAACTGCAGGGTGTTGGCAGCGTAGCGTGGTAGTAGCGCCCGCGCCGGGTTTTTTCGCCGGAAAAGGCGGAATCTTGGCCTTTTCCCAGCCCGCTAGAACATGGCATATGGTGCATATCGGCGTTTCACGATCTTATGCCGGACGTAACGGCGCGCCGCGGTTGCTCCGGCGTATGCTCCACGCCATGGCTATCGAGGTGACCGTGACCACCGTCGAACCGACGCCGACGGCGGTGGTGGCGGCGGTGACGACGTGGGCGGAATTCCCGAAGCTGTGGGGGCCGATGCTGGACCAGGTGTGGAGGTTTCTCCGCGGTGACGCTCCGGCGGGGCTCTACCAGCACGGGCACAACGTCATGCTCTACCGGGACGACGTGCCCAGCGTCGAAGTCGGCGTCCAGGTAAGCGGCTCCTTCGAGCGAGCCGGTCAGGTTGTCGCGTCAACGCTTCCCGGCGGCCTGGTCGCCACCGCGACCCACACCGGCCCGGTCGCGACGATCGGCGACACTCATCGGGCGGTGCGCGAGTGGAGCAAGGCGAACGGGTACCGGCTGGCCGGCCTGCGCTGGGAGATCTACGGCGATCCCCGCCCGCCGGCCGGCGACTTCGAGGTGGACGTGTTCTGGTCGCTGCTGGCGCCGTAACCCCGGCGTTGGCCTGGCCCCGGCCAGGCAGGCCAAGCAGGCCAGCCGGTGAGGCCGGCCAGGCAGCCCAGCCCGCGACGGTCAGCGGCCGGTCCAGGTCGGCTTCCGCTTGTCCCGGAACGCGGCGGGCCCCTCTTGCGCGTCGGCGGACAGGTAGACCGGCGTCCAGAGCCGTTCGGCCTCGTCGAAGACGTCGGGACGGGCCAGGTAGGCGGTTCGCTTGGCGGCCAGGACGGACAGCGGGGCGTTGGCGGCGATCCGCTCGGCCAGGGCCTGCGTCGCGGGCCGCAGGTCCGCGAGCGGCACCACCTCGTTGACCAGCCCGACCTCGTGCGCCCGGCGGGCGCTCACCGGGTCGCCGGTGAGCAGGATCTGCAGCGCGATCCGGGGCGGCACGAGCCAGGGCAGCGGCGCGGCCCACGGGGCGCCGCGGCCCACCTTCACCTCGCTGATCGCGAACGTCGCGTGCTCGGCGGCCACGCACAGGTCACAGCACTGGGCCAGGAGGAAACCTCCGGCCCAGGCCACCCCGTTGACCGCGGCGATCGTGGGCTTGGCGATGTCGATGTTCCGGCCGAACTGGGGCATGAAGTCAAGCGGCGGCACGGTCAGCGCGGTATCGGCCATCTCCTTCAGGTCGCCGCCGGCGCAGAACGCCGCCTCGCCCGCGCCGGTGACCACGAGAACCTTGGCGCCCGGGTCGTCGTTGAAGCGCCGCGCCCCGGCGAACAGGCCCTCCCGCACGGCCGCGTTCAGCGCGTTGCGCGCCTCGGGCCGCTCGATCGTCAGCCAGGCGACGCCGTTTTCCACCCGGTAGCTGACCACGTCCGCCATCACACCACTCCATCCGCTATGACCACGCTTCCCAGCGGCGAAGCGGGCCCGTATAGTAACACACTAGTGAACCGTGAATCACTAGCGCGCAACGCCGGAGGACACCGTGGACCTCGATGTGACCAGCCTGCATCACCGGCGCGCCACCCGCCGCTGGGAACGGATGAGCGTCGGCGACCTGATCGAGCGGGTGACCTGGAGCCGCCCGGACAAGCTGGCCATCGTGGGCCGTCCCGGCGCCTACTGCGACCAGCGGTTCGCCGCGCTGACCTACCGGCAGGCCGAGGCGGCGGCGAACCAGGTGGCGCACGCGCTGCTGGCCCGCGGGCTGGAGCGCGGCGACGTGGTGCTGCTGTTCTGCGAGAACTCGGTGGAGGCCTACCTGGCCAAGATCGGCATCGCCAAGGCCGGCCTGGTCGCCGCGCCGCTGAACCCGATGATGGCCCCGGACCTGGTGACCGCCATGATCGACCTGGTCCAGCCCAAGCTGGCCATCGTGGACGCCGAGCTGTGGCCCAAGGCGCGGGAGCCGTTCGCCGCGAAAGACCTGCCGCCCGCCGTCACGATTGCCATCGGCGGGCCGCCGGCCGCGGACAGCGTCTCGTTCACCGAGTTCATCGCCGGCCAGCCCGCGCACGAGCCGGACGTCGAGATCCACGCCGACGACATCTGGGAGATCCTGTTCACCTCGGGCACCACCGCGCTGCCCAAGGGCGTGATGATCTCGCACGCGTGCAGCTATATGGCCGGATTCGGCTTCGCGCTCTCGCTCACCCGCGGGCTGCGGCTCGAGTCGGACCTGAAGGTCGGCACCTACCTGCCGATGATCTATCACGTAGGTGATCAGCCGTTCACTTATTCCGTCTTCCTGAGCGGCGGCACGCTGGTCCTCGGCCGTAAGCCCAACGCCGGGCACATCGCCGAGATGATCGCCGAGGACCGGGTGACCGCGCTGTGGGCCGGGTCGCCGGCCATGGTCCGGGCCGTGGACGCGGCGCTGACCGCCCGGCCGGACCTGGACGCGCGCAGCCTGACCGTCATCGTGTACGGCTGGGCCGCGCTGCCCCCGGCCACGCTGGCCTCGATGAAGCGGCACTGCGGCGAGGACCTGTGCGCGTTCGAGATCTTCGGCCAGACCGAGTCGATCGCCTGCCACCGGTTCTGGCCCGACGAGTGGCCGGAGCTTTACGCGGCCACGGCGCCGCAGGACAACTACGTCGGGGTGCCGAGCCCGGTCCTGGCCTCGACCGTGTTCGACCCGGACGGCGCCGACCTGGCCGGCCAGCCCGGGGTGCCGGGCGAGGCCGTGTACCGGTCCCCGTCCGTGATGGCCGGCGACTACCGGGACGAGGCCGCGACCAGGCACGCGTTCCGGTACGGCTGGTTCCACTCCGGGGACAGCTGTACCTACGACGAGGCCGGCCTGCGGATCATGGTGGACCGGTACAAGGACATCGTGAAGACCGGCGGGGAGAACGTGTCGAGCCTGCGGGTCGAGGCGGTGCTGGCCCAGCACCCGGACGTGGCCAAGGCCGCGGTCATCGGCCTGCCGCACCCCCGCTGGAGCGAGGCGGTGACCGCGGTCGTGGTGCTGCGGGACGGGGCCACGGTCAGCGCGGATGACCTGGTCAAGCACTGCCGGGCCCAGCTGGCGGGCTACGAGACGCCCAAGTCGGTGCTGTTCGTGACCGATCTGCCGGAGACGGTGGGCGGCAAGGTGCTCAAGTACCGGCTGCGCGCCGAGCACACCGCGCACTACGCTCGCTAACCACGATCGCCTAGGGTGCCCCCGGCGCACCCAGCCGAGCGCACCGGGTAAACAATGGTGTCTTCCACCTCGACCTAGCAGGGAGAAACACGTGCGGCTTCCGATCAAGGCCCGGCATCTGCCGCAGCGCATCACCACCGGCGTGTTCATCCTCAACTCCGGGGTGGGCAAGTGGTCCGCCGACGAGGAGACCGCCGCCCAGCTGCACGGCTTCGCGGTCGGCACCTACCCCTTCCTGGCCAAGCTCAAGCCGAAGGACTTCGCCCGCCTGCTGGCGGCCAGCGAGATCGCGCTCGGCGCGGCGCTGCTTGTGCCCCTCGTCCCGGCCGCGGTGGCGGGCGCGGGCCTGACCGCGTTCTCCGGCGGCCTGCTGGGCCTGTACGTCCGGACCCCCGGCATGCGCAAGGACGGCAGCCCCTTCCCCACCCAGCAGGGCATCGCCATCGCCAAGGACGTCTGGATGCTCGGCATCGGCCTGGGCCTGGTCATCGACGGCCTCACCGACTAACTTTTCTGCCGAACGGCCGTCCCCGCGTGCCCCGCGAACCCGTTTCATGATCGCAAAGGCTTCTGATCCCGCCCAGCGTCCCCGACGTCCCGCCCACCCCACCTGCCCCGCCAATCCCCGCTGCCCCACTGCTCCCGCAGCCGCGGCTGCCGCGGCTGCCGCGCCAAGTTCCGCCCTCTTTTCCGAATTTTGTGCGGTGGATCTTCCCTCGGGCCGCTGTATCACGGGCAACTCGCGTTGTTTTGCGTCACACGAGCACCTAGAGGGCGAGCAAGGTAGACACGTTCAGCTCGCTGATGTATCTAGGTGACGGGCGGATGCACCCAATCCATGAGCGGCGGTCGCCGCCGTAGCCCAGGGTGGAGGTACATCATGACCGAGTCGGACCGCCAGTACAGCGCAGGCACCGTCGAACACAACGCGATAGACCGGACGCTCTTCTCCGCCGACGGAAAGAAAAGCGGGCACGGGACCATTGCCTGGCTCCCGGCGCCGGATTATGCGGTGCCGGCCGGTCAGGACTGGCCGCCCGCGGGCCCGCGGGGGGTGATCGCGCTGCTGGACACCGGGGTCCGGTCGCATCACCGGCTGCCCGAGGACGAGGCGGACCAGCTGTCGTTCGTGGTGAAGGCTGAGGAGCACGGCTGGTCACCACCGCTCCCGGACGATGACACGCCCCCGGCCGGGGACTACAGCAGTCACTGGGGCCACGCCACCTTCATCGCCGGGCTGATCCGGGTGGCGGCGCCCGCCGCCCAGGTGCTGTCCATGCGCGTCATGAACAGCCAGGGCAAGGTCAGCGAGGACCATGTCGCCGAGACGCTGACCTGGCTGGCCGATCACCCCGAGCTGCCCGTCAACATCGTGCTGATGGCCTTCGGGCGCCCGGAAGACCCCGATGACGAGCAGCTGGACGACCTCCGGACGCCCATCAAGAGGCTGGCCGACCGCGGGGTGCGGATCGTCGCCTCGGCGGGCAACGACGGCGCCGAGCGCCCGGTCTATCCGGCGGCCTTCGCCGCCGAGTCGAACCTGGCGCTCGACTCGCACCGACCGGTGCTGAGCGTCGGCGCGCTCGCCGCACCGACCGAGCGCGCCCCGTACAGCAACTTCGGGCCGTGGGTCACGGACTGGCGCACGGGCACGAACATCGCCAGCGTCATGCCGCTGACGATCGACGACACGCTGGACCCCCGTGACGGGTGCGCGTGGTGGAGCGGTACCTCGTTCGCCGCGGCCGCCGTGGCCGCGCAGCTGGCCAACGAGCTACCACCCGGGCTGGTGATTCCCCCGAAGCCGGCGCAGCGGGTCGTAGCATGACTATTGTGGCAATTGGCAGCGGCACAGCCGGCAGCGGTCACGCCGCGGCCGACCGCGCGGCGCGCCTCGGAGCTTGCCTGGTGCGGGCCAGGGACGGCGATACCGTCGCGGTCGGTGAGATCGTCCGGGAGCTGAACCCGCTGCTGTGGCACGTGGCCCGGGGCGAGGGCCTGACGGCCGAGGAGTCCGCCGATGTCGTCCAGACGAGCTGGCTGGAGTTGCTGCGACGGCTGCACGAGATCCGTTCGCCGCAGGCTCTGACCTCCTGGTTGGTCACCGCCACCCGCCGGGAGGCCTGGCGGGTGCACAAGCTGACCCGCCTGGCAGGCCCCGGACGGGGCGGCGCAGCTGGAGTCGGTGGCCGACCCCGATCCCGGCCCGGGTGAGCGGCTGCTCGACGACGAGCGGGACCGGGTTCTCTGGCGGCACGTCCAGCGGCTGCCGGGCCGCTGCCGCGAGTTGCTGCGCATCGTCGCCCAGGTGTCCCGGCCCGATTACGCCGCGGTCGCCGAGGCGATGGGCATGCCCGTCGGCAGCATCGGCCCGACCCGCGGCCGCTGCCTGGCTAAGCTGCGCGAGCTGCTGCGGGCCGATCCCGGCTGGAGCGGGTGATGGCAAGTCCGGCGGGCGGCCCGCTGGACGACGACGACCAGGCGATCCTGGACCGGCTGGCCGGCCTTTACGCGCGGCTGGACCCGCCTCCCGCCGATCTGGATGAGCGGGTCTCGTTCGCGATCGCGCTCGGCAGCCCGGGCCCGGGCGGCCTGGACGCGGAGGTGGCGCGGCTGACCGAGCAGCTGGCGGTCGGGTCGGGCGCCCGCGGCACGGAGCGCACCCGCACGATCACCTTCGACGCCGACAGCCGCGCCGTGATGATCACGGTCGCGGACCGGGCGGACGGCCTGATCCGGCTGGACGGCTGGCTGGCGCCCGCGGCGGCGCTGCGGGTCGAGCTGCGGTTGCCCGAACCTGCCCCGTCTCGGGTGGTGCTCGCGGACGCGGCGGGACGTTTTGCCTTCGACGGCGTCCCGCACGGGATCGCGCAGCTGCTGGTGCACCCGGCGACCGATGACGGCGCCCCGCGCGTGGTGACGCCGGCGTTTCCTCTCGAGATGCGCGCGGCGCGGCTGGCCGATGAGATGCGGTCGGCGCGGCTGGCCGAGCGGGCCGCCCGCCGGCACGAGGCCGCCCTGGCCGCCAGCGATGACGGCCGCCCGGCGGCCGCGGTCCGTCAGCTGCGCGCCGGGCTGCGGCTGCTCGGGCCCGACGGGGGGAGTGACGTCCCGGCCGTCGCCCAGATCCGCGGCCGGCTGCTGATCAGCCTGGCCTGGGCCGAGTCCGAACGCGGCCGGGTGGAGGCCGGCTTCCGGCTGCTCGACGAGGCCGAGCAGCATATCCGCCCGCCCAGCGGCCGATCCTGCTCGGCCAGCGCGGCCTGCTGCTCAAGCGCAGCGGCCGCAATGCCGACGCGCTGCGCCAGTACGACGAGGCGGTAGCCCTGCTCACCGAGCAATCGAGCCCGCTTGACCTGGTCAAGGCGCTTAATAACCGCAGCCTGGTGCACCTGGAAGCTGGCCACATCCGGCTGGCCCGCGCCGATCTGCGTCGCTGCGGGCGGGTGGCGGCCCGGCACGGGCTCGCCTTGCACGCGGCACTTAGCCGGGTCAACCTCGGCTGCATGGACGTGCTGGCCGGGGACCTGCCGTCGGCTCTGGGCGCGTTCGCCGCCGCCCGGGTCGAGTACGAGCGGCTGGCCCCGGGCCGGCTGGCCGCCCTGGCGGTAGAGCAGGCCCGGGCCCTGGTGGCGGCCGGCCTGTTCACCGAGGCCGACCGTGCGCTGGCCGGCGCGGTCGAGCAGGCCGCGGGGCAGCGGCTCAGCCACACCTATGCCGATGCCGTGCTGGTCCGCGCGGAAGCCGCGTTGCTGGCGGGCCGGGCGACCGCCGCCGCGCAGTGGGCGCGGCTGGCCCGGTCCCAGTTCCTCGGCCGGGACAACGCCCGCCGGGCCACGCTCGCGTCGCTGCTCGAGCTCCGCGCCGATTTCGCCGCGGCCGGGGAACAGGCCGCCGCCCACCACGCGGCGGCAGCCGCCGGTTTCGCCGCGGCCGCCGGCCACAGCGCCGTCCCCGGTCCGGCGGCGATCGCCGGACGGGGCCAGTCCCTGGCCGGGCGGGGCCCGGCGGCGATCGCCGGGCGGGGCCAGTCCCTGGCCGGGCGGCTGGCCCGGCTGGGTCTGCCCGAGGACGCCCGCGTGGCCAGCCTGGTCGCGGCCCGTGCGCTGATCGCAGCGGGCCAGCCCGGCCGGGCGGCCAGGATCGCGGCGCGTTACGGGCCGCCCGGCCGCCTCGACCGGCTGGATACCCGGCTGCTGTGGCGGCTGGCCCAGGCCGAACTCGCCGCGGCCTCAGCTCGGCCGGACCGGGCATCGCGGCAGCTGCTGGCCGGGATGGCCGCGCTGCACCGCCATCGCACCCAGTTCGGCTGCCTGGACCTGCAGACCGGCGCCGCCGTGCACGGGCAGGACCTGGCCCGCGCCGGGCTCGCGGCGGCGCTGGCCGGTGGGTCACCGGCCGCGGTGTACCGGTGGTCGGAACGGTCCCGGGCCCAGGCGCTGCTGCTGCCCGCGCCCCGGCCGTCCGGCGACCCGGCGGCCGCGGCCGCGGTGGAGGAACTACGGCAGGCCCGGCACACGCTGCGCGCCAGGGAACTGGCCGGCCAGCCGACCGGCGCGCTGCGCTCCCGGCTCGACCGGCTGCAGCGCGACGTCCGGGAGCAGTCGTGGGCGGTGCCGGGGCGGCGCGACGTCCCGGCTCCGGCGCTGGCCCCGTTCAGCGCGGTCCGCGAGGCTACCGACGGCTCGGCCCTGGTCATCTACCTGAAGGACGGGATCGCGCTGCGAGCGGTCGTCGTCGTCGATGGCTCGGCTAGGTTGCGGACACTGGGCGAGTACGGCGCCGCCGAGGAGGCCGTGCTGCGGCTGCGGGCCGACCTCGATACCCAGGCCGGCCGCGCGCTGCCGGACCGGATGGCGGCGGCCGTGGCCGCGGCCACCCGGCGAGATGCCGCCCTGCTCGCGTCCGCCGTGCTCAGCCCGCTGCTCACCGACATGGGTGACCGGGATCTGGTCGTGGTCCCGACCGGCCTGCTGACCACGGTGCCCTGGGCGGTGCTGCCTGGCTGCTCGGGCCGGCCGGTGACGGTGGCGCCGTCGGCCACCGCCTGGTACGCCGCCCGGCGCCGGCTCGGGGTCACCGGCCCGGGTGGGCCCACGCCACCGGGTGCCACCCTGCTGGTGGCCGGCCCGGGCAACGCCCGCGGTGACGCGGAGGTCCGGGCCATCGCCGCGCTCCGCCCGGGTGCGACGGTCCTGACCGGGACCCGGGCGACCCCGGCCGCCACCCTCGCCGGGCTCGGGACGGCGGCCGTCGCCCACGTGGCCGCGCACGGTCAGCATCAGGCCGAGAACGCGCTGTTCTCCACGCTGGAGCTGGCCGGGGGTCCGCTGCTCGGCTATGACCTGCAGCGGGCCGCTCAGGCGCCCGTCATGGTCGTGCTGTCGTCCTGCGATCTCGGGCTGACCGACGTGCGTCCCGGGGACGAGACGTTCGGTATGGTCACGGCCCTGCTGGCCGCGGGCGCCGGGACGGTCGTGGCCAGCGTGGCCCGGATCGCGGACGACACCGCGATGGCCGCCATGGTCGGCTATCACCAGGCGATTGCCGGTGGCCGCGGCCCGGCCGCGGCCCTCGCGACGGCGTTGGAGCGAGAGCAGGCGGCCGGATTCGTGTGCTTCGGCGCCGGCTGAGCTGACCCAGCCGGCGCTGGCTGAGCTAGCAGCCTGGATTGCCCGCCACAGGATTTTCGTGGCCCATGTATCAGCGCGCCACCTTGTGCCCCACAACTGCGTACGGAGAACCAGAACCCGGTTCGCCACCAGCCAGTGCCCAGCACAGGGGAGGTCTTCACCGTGAGTCACAAGGTCTTGGATTATTCATTCGCCCGGTTCAGCGGGACGCAACTACACGACATGGGTGCGGTGGCGGTGGGTCGTTACCTGGCCGTCGTCACGCCGGAAACGCAGGGGAAGCTGCTGACCCGCGGCGAGGCACAGGGGCTCTCGGCGGCCGGCATCGGCATTGTGTCGACGTTCGAGTACCAGGGCACCGATGCCCTGGGCGGCTACCAGCAGGGCAAGGAGTACGCGGCCCTGGCCCTGGAGCAGCACACGGCCGCGGGCGGCCCGGCCGGGCGGCCGATCTATTTCGGTGTCGACTTCGACACCCCGGACTACGCGCCCCACCTGCCGAACACCCCGGAGAATGCCCGCGCCAAGCTCGGTGCCATCGCCAATTATTTCCACGGCGTCAACGACACCCTCGGCGGTCCGCACCTGACCGGCGCCTACGGCGGCTACTGGGTGATCAAGCGCCTGTTCGAGGCGGGCCTGATCGGCCTGGGCTGGCAGACCGCGGCCTGGTCGGGCGGCCAGCGCTACCCGCGCGCGGCGATGTACCAGAACGGCTTCTTCGCCTCCTACGACGTCAATGACGCCGCCGTCGACGACTTCGGCCAGTGGCGCATCGGCTGGCAGCCCGGCGGCCACCCGGACACCGCCGTGACCCCGGAGCTGCCCGCGGGCCAGGTCTGGCACAAGGTGAAGCCCGGTGACACCCTGGCCGCCCTGGCCGCCGCCTACGGCACCACGGTGTCAGCCATCGTGGCCCTCAACCCCGGCCTCATCACCAACCCCAACGTCATCGACGTCGGCTGGAACATCCGCATCAAGTAGCGACGCTGGCCGGCCTGCGGGCCGGCCAGCCTGCCATCCCGATCATGACCACGAATCGAGGAACTCCCCATGCCCAATGGAACGCAGCAAGACACGCTGCCGGACCCGACGACCGACGCCACCGACAGGTTCGAGGCCGCCCCCGACCCGGACGGCACTTTGATCCCGATACCCAAGGAGGCGCCGACTGGCAACCCCATCCGCGATGACGCCCAGGTCACCGTCAGCACGCGCCAGGCCAGCGGCTACTACGTAACGATCTACAACGGTCCGCAGGACAGCTCACCCGACCTGGCCGACTTCCTCGCGGACCTGATCACCGAGGCGTCTATCGCGCGGCTCGAGCAGATGTTCGCAGAAACCGCGGCGGCTGGTGTCATCGGATTCCTGGCGCTACCCGTCGGCGTGCTCATGTCGCTGCTCACCTCCACGCGCGCTGCAAAAGACGCTGCTGGCGGCGCTGGACCAGATGGGTGCCGCCGTCAGCTCCGTCCTTGAGGCGAACAAGGACATGGTGTTTCTGCACCAGCCGCCCGGCATATCCGTCGACCCGAAGGAATTCGAGAACCCCTGGACACCCGATGGCGGTGACGTCTACGCGTTGCTGGCCGCCGGAGGTGACATCAAGATCCCCGCGGTGCAGCAGCCGCCGACGGCCGCTCCCGGGGCGAGCGCCGCGCCGTCGAGCAACCCGCGCCGCTGCCGCAGAGCCAGGCTGACGCGATCAAGAAGGCGAGCGACATCCTCTACCTGCGTCCGGGGGTACCGACGCAGGGATACCGCGACTACCGGGAGGGCAAGGACATCGTCACCGCCGCGGTCGAAGCGGTCCACCAGCGCTGGGAGCTGTTCGGCCAGACCTCGGCCGCGGTGGGCCAGTTCGCCTACACCAGCATCGACCCGCCGTCGTGGTGCACCTCGACCGACGAGAGTTTCGGCGTGATGGGAATCTCGGTGTCGGACTCGACCTATGACTCCGCCTCGAGCAGCACGTTCAGCAACTTCTCGAGCTCTTATTACAGCGCCTCCAGCCAGTCGGATTCCGGCGGGATCGGCATCGTGTACGGGCCGTTCAGCGCCACCGCCGACGTGGGCTACTCGACGGCCAGCGCCAACGGCGGATTCAGCACCGGCGCCAACGGCGGCGCCACCAACTGGGACCACTCGAGCAGCGCCAGCATCACCGGTGAGTTCTTCCTGGCCTCGATCGACCGGCCGTGGCTTTATGACGAGATCTTCCGGATCAGCAGCGGCTGGCACATCAAGGACCGGCCCACGAACTTCCTCAGCGACGGCACGACCACGGACGAGAACAACAAGAACTGGATGCCGGCCTTGCCCGTGCAGCTGCTCGTGGCCCGGAACATCTCCATCACCTGCGACGACTGGGGGAGCTTCAGTTCCTACGCGAACTCCTTCGCCGCCAGCGCCGCCAGCCAGTCCGAGTCTTCCGCGACCAGCTTCGGCGGGTCGGTCGGGGCGTTCGGCCTCGGCGGCACCTACAACCACCAGGACTCCAACGCCAGCGGCAGCGATTTCAGCAACGACGACGGCAGCTCGAGCTGGAGCTTCCAGACCAGCGACAGCGGCGGAACGCTGACGATCCACGGGACCCAGATCCTCGGCTGGATTGTGCGCGTCGTCCTGGCGTCCCCGCCGGCATGAGCACCGAGTTCGAGGCGGCCGGACAGGCGCTGATGGCCGACCTGGCCAAGGCGTTCGGCACCCTCACGCCGGACAAGGCGGCCGGGTTCTTCACCGGTGTGCCGGTCGATGACCAGATCGTGCAGAACGGCGCGGTGAACACGCTGCGCCTCGCGCAGTGGCTAGCGACGTTCGATACCACGGTCGTGCTACGACCTGGGCAAACCGCCACGATAGCCCCGCCGGGCGGCGCGAGCGCCACCGCGATCTACTCGGTCATCGTGACCGGCGCCCGGGCCGTGGTCGCGGACGATCGGGCCGGCCAGGAGCTCACCCAGCAGATCCTCGCCGACAAGACGCTGCTCGAGCAGGTCACCGTGGATGACCCGCTCGGCGCCGAGCCGCCCGATTGGCCGTTGCCGAACGCTCCGTCCTGGCAAACCGCCAGCACCGGCCTGGTGCGGCCACGGCCCGATCCCGCCGATCCGGCCAACACGATCGTCCGGCTGCCGAGTCTGGGCGGCGTTCCCGACGGCAATGACGTAAGTCTCGTCGCCTGGTCGAAGAAGGTCGGCGACCCGGTCCAGGTCGGCGAGACGCTGGCGGAGGCGGAGACGGAAAAGGTCTCGGACGAGGTCCCGTCCCCGGTGGCCGGGATCCTGCTCGAGACCATCGCCCACCTCGGCTTCGACATCAAGGCGGGCGACCCGATCGCCATCATCGGACCAGGATCGCCCGCGCCCGAGGTAGAGGTCGAATACCAGTACGCGCTGGTGTCGCTCACCAGGCGAATCGCCGGCACACCGTGGTGGGACGATGTCCTGCTGTCGGATCCGACCTGGTACATCCCGGGCCGCACCGCCGGCGGGCTCCTGCCTGCGCCGGCCGCGGGGATGGTCAACGCGCTCCCGTACGCCCTGCTGGTGGTGCGGAGCGTCGCCGTCAGCAGCCCGGGCCAGCCACCGGCCGACCTGACGCAGCTGGGACCCGTTCGGGTCTCGACGGCCGGCGGCACCACGGAGAACGGGGCCGCGCTCGGCTGGGCCGGCCCGCAGGCCGTCGGCCTGGTCGCCAACGTCCTACCCCCGCTTCCGCCCAGGACCGACCCGGCCCTGCCGGAAAGCGTCCATTAAGACCACCAAGAGAGGGGATCGGCTATGCCGACCGCGGAGCAACTTGCCCACATCGAACCCACCGACGGCGACGGCGCCTCGGTCGTGCAGAACGACGACGGCTCCACCCAGACGTCATGGCCCGACGGTACGGTCCGCGTGGACGAAACCGACGGCACCGTGATGGTCACCTTCCCGGACTTCACGGTCCTCAACATCTCCTCGGACGGGACCCGCACGCTCAACGACGTCAACGGCCAGCTGGTTCCTGCAGCCCCTGAAGATGCTGCTGGCCGTGGTCAAGGCCATCGAAACCGAACAACGCGGCGCGCGCATGCGCTCCTGGTGCTACACCGTGGTCTACGACGCGATGGGCCTGGGCAGCCCGCCGGAGCCGACGTTCTCTGGCAGCGACGGTGGGCCCGACCAAGATGCGCTCGACCAGCAATGGTGGGACGACGCCCGCAAGCAAGCCGAGGGCCAGCTCGCCGACGGTCAGAACGGAACCGCCCTGCGCAACCGGGTGCTGCTGGTCATCGCCAAATGCGGCGGTGACCCGTCCTCGGCGGTCACCGAGCTGCGGGCCGCCGCCTGCCGGAATTCCGGCGACGACGGCCAGGCCGGCTTGCTGGCGGTCTACCCGCAGTTGTCATGGCCGTCGCCCACGGGCGCCTGGCTGTCGCCCACGGGCGCCTGACCGACGCTGGAAGCGCCGACCCATCCTCGTCCTCACCCAGCCGACGATCGCGCCTCGCGCATGAACCTACTCACCGGTCTCCCCGTCGATGGACTGGCGGAGCAGGTCGGCGTGGCCGTTGTGGCGGGCGTACTCCTCGATCATGTGCACCAGGATCCAGCGGAGGCTGGCGCGGCCCGGCGCCCCAGGCGGAGTACGCCTGGCTCAGCGCCGCGGCTTCACCCTGGCCGAGCCGGGCCGCCACGATGGCATCGGACCGGTCGACCCGCTGCGCCCACAGGGCACGCAGCTCGTCGCCGGAATCCGGCGCGGCGGTGGTCCACTCCCAGTCGGGGTCGGCCGTGAAGTCCGCGCTCGCCCACGGCTCGGGAAGCGGCTCACCGGCGACGACCTGGGTGAACCAGAGATCCTCGACGTAGGCCAGGTGCTTCAGCATGCCGCCCAGCGTCATCGAGGTCGGCGGTAGGGCCGCCCGCAGCTGCTCGTCGCTCAGCCCGCGGCATTTCCACGCCAGCGTCGCGCGCTGGAAGCTCAGGAACCCCTGGAGCGTCGCGGCCTCGCCGGCTTCCTCCGGAGACATCGGCCGACCCTGCTCGTCAATCATCGCATCAGCCACGACCGAGACTCTACCCCGGCCCGGT
Source organism: uncultured Actinomycetes bacterium (assembly GCA_963808315.1). Lineage (GTDB taxonomy): Bacteria > Actinomycetota > Actinomycetes > Streptosporangiales > Streptosporangiaceae > Palsa-504. The sequence continues at coordinate 73,933 of CAWEFK010000019.1, forward strand.
CACGTCAGCGGGCCTGCTGAACCGGGCCCGCCGGGCGGTAGCCCGCCCGGTCGGCTTCGGCTAGGCAGGCGGCCGCGGGTTTGATGCCGTCGGAGGTGTGCGGGCTGCGGACGCAGGCCGCGGCGGCCGCGACCCCCAGCCGCAGGCAGCGTTCGGCGGGCCAGCCGTCGTGCAGGCCCAGGATGACGCCGGCCGCGAAGGCGTCGCCGGCGCCGGTGGTGCTGCGGACCTGCCCGGGGGGAAGCCGGACGGAGCCCTGCCGCCAGGTCCGGCCGCCGGGGGCGGCCGCGGCGCAGCCGGCCGGGACGTGCACGACCGCCAGCCCCGACACGCCACGCTCGATCAGGCGCAGGGCCATCGCCTCCAGAGCCGGCCAGTCCACCGGGCCGTCCGCGACCGGGACCGGGGCGTCGATGCCGGTCAGCGCGCCGGCCTCGAGTTCGTTGATCACGATGCTGTCCAGGTGGGGCAGGCAGGGAAGGGCCGCCGCGGCGGTGCGGCCCGGCTGCAGGCTGACCAGTTCCAGGTTGGTGTGCAGGCCCGCGGCCTGCGCCCGCTGCAGCAGCGCCGACCAGCCGTTGCCCCCGCCGGGCCGCGGGCTGTCCATCACCAGGTGGATGCCGGGGGCGCCCGCGTGCAGCATCCGCGCTCCTGGCGCCTGCAGGTCGGCGGTGGTCGCGTCGAACTGGGCGTTAGCCCCGCTGTGGTGGAAGAAGGTGCGCCGGCCGCCGTTCCGCTCGATCATCGCGTCGGTGAACGAGGTGACCGCGCCGGCTAGCGTCCGGACGCCGGCGGTGTCGATGCGCAGCCGCGCGCACTCGGCCAGGATAAAGGCGCCGTGCGCGTCGTCGCCGACGGCGCCGAGCACCCCGATGGGGAAGCCCGCCCCGAGCATGCGCAGGTCGACGGCCATGTTGAGGCCCGGTCCCCCGGTGCTCAGGGAGATTTCCTCGATCATGGTCAACTGGTCGAGCGGCGGGTAGGCGTCGATCACCTTGGCCACGTCGACGAGGATCGTCCCGGCGCAGAGGATCCCCGCTCGCGGCCGGCCGGTCATGCCCAGCCCATCATGCGGAGCGCAGTACGGGGTCCGTCACCTCGAGGTCGTCCTCGAGCTTGCGGTCCGGGGTGAGCCCGGCCTTGGCGAGGGCGTCGTGGTAGGCGCGGACGGCGTCGGCGGGGCTCAGCTCGTCCCGCAGTACCGACCGCATCAGCGTGACCAGGTCCAGCTGCGACTCCGCCCGCTGGATCTTGCGGCCGAACAGCGCGACCCGGGCGCCGTATCTCTCGGCCTGGCGCAGCAGCTCGAAGGTGTCCCTGGTGGTGCCGGCCGACCCGCCGAGGATGCCGACCACGACCGACGGGTCGTACCCGGCCAGCTCGGCGAGCGCGCCTGGGCCGTTGTACGCCACCTTCAGGAAGACCGGGCGCTGCTGCTGGGTGACCCCCGCCAGGGTGCGGATGATCGAGTCGTTGACGAACGCTCCGACCTGATCCGGGGCCAGGCCGGCCTGCGCGTTGGGGTTGAAGACCTCGAGGAAATGCCGGAGGCCGAGCGCGGCGGCCTGCTGCCGGAATTCACCGTAGGCCGCCAGCGTGGCCAGGTCGTAGTCGACGTCGTTGTTGAAGGTCACCGAGTAGAGCACGAGGTCGCAGAACGGTCGGATGGCGGCCAGGTCGGCCGTCCGGAAGGGACGCGAGGGCGCGGCGGGATAGCGGCCGCCGCGATGGTTCCAGATGTCGGTGGTGTCGTTCGCCCGGACCGCCAGGGTCATCTCGGTCAGCGTGCCTTCCCCGGCGATCCGCTCTCCGTTGGAGGCCGAGGTCAGCAGGATATCGAGTTCGCCGTGCGCGACCAGGGCCCGCATCGCGTCGAGGTAGTCGCGGCGGGTGCGGTACCCGCCGGATCCGCCGTTCACCGGTCCCGCGCAGGTGAGGCCGAACGCCATGTCGGCGTCCTTGGCGTCCGCGATCACGAAGTCGTCGGGCGTGTACCGCCCCGCCGCGATGTTGCCCAGCTTGCGGTCCAGACGGCGGACGGGCCGGGGCGGGCCGGGGACCTGATCAGGAATTGACACGGGCTCCTGCACCTTCCGTTGACGGTTGAACCCGAGAGTGCCCCCTCATGTCACCGATGTCAAGGGACGGCCCCTGGACGAACCCCCGTCTCGGAGATGCCGCCACGGCCTGCGGGAAGAACATCTGTGAGAGTATTGACATCGATGACATGACCAGGAAGGAAGACCGTGAGCGAGCCCGGTACGGCGCCGTGGCGCCAGACCGAAGCGAGCCGGCTGATCGCGTTCGGACGCGGGGCCGCGCTGCCGCCGGCGGTTTCGGCTGGCTGGACGACGCGGGCCTCGTCGACCCGGAGCAGCCGTGCCCGCTGTACGTCAACCTGCGCATGACCCATGTCTTCGCGCTGGCCCACCTGGCCGGCGTCCCCGGCGCGGACTCGCTGGCGGCTTCCGGACTAGCCGCCCTGGCCGGCCGCTACGCGGATCCGCAGAACGGCGGCTGGTTCTCCGCCATCGACTCCGCCGGGCGCATCGTCGATGCCACCAAGTCGAACTACGCTCACGCGCACGCCCTGCTGGCGGCGTCCAGCACGCTGGCCGCCGGGATCCCCGGAGCCGGCGGGGCCCTCGCGGCGGCGGTGGCCGCCATCGAACGGCACTTCTGGTCCGACGCCGAGGGGTGCGCGCTGGAGAGCTGGAACGCCGACTTCACCACGCTCGAGCCCTACCGCGGCGCCAACAGCAACATGCACTCGGTGGAGGCCTATCTCGCCGCGGCCGACGTCACCGGCCGCCCGGTCTGGGTCACCCGGGCCGCCTCCATCGCGGCCCGCCTGATCGACGGTCACGCCCGGGCTCACGGGTGGCGGATACCCGAGCACTACGACCAGGGCTGGCAGCCGGTGCCCGACTATAACCTCGATCACCCCGCCGACCAGTTCCGGCCGTACGGCACCACCCCGGGCCACTCCTTCGAGTGGGCCCGGCTGCTGCTGGCGCTGGAGGCGGCGCAGCCCGCACCGCCCGGCTGGCTGCTCGAGGCGGCCACCGGGCTCTTCGACGTGGCCGTGGCCGACGCCTGGCACCGGGACGGTCAGCCGGGACTGATCTACACCGTCGGCCCGGACGGCCAGCCGGTGGTGACCGCCCGGCTGCACTGGGTGGCCTGCGAGGCCGTGCTGGCCGCGGACGCGCTGCACCGCCGCACCGGGGACGAACGGTTCGCCACGGCCGCGGCGCAGTGGTGGGCCGAGATCGACCGTTACTTCCTGGACCGCGAGAACGGCGGCTGGTGGCAGGAGCTGGACCCGGATCCCCTCCAGGGTCTGATCCCGGCCGCGTCCACCTGGTCGGGCAAACCGGATCTCTATCACTCCTACCAGGCCCTGCTGTTCCCGTCCCTGCCGCTGAGCCCGACCGCCGCCACCGCGCTGGCCCGGCGCAAATCCGGTGCCGTCGGCCCCGGTCAGCCAGCGGCCGAGCGGTCCTGACCGGCTGATTCCGGGCTGCCCCTGCGCCTAACGTCCGGCCGACTGTCCGGGAGCAAGCGTCGCCCGGGCCGCCGAACGAGTCCCGGCCCGGAGCGGGGGAGCCTGCTGACCCATGCCAGCCGTTCCGGCCACTTGAACGTGGCGACTCCGAGCGTGTCCAGGTCGGGGGAGCGGGTCCTGGCGGCCGCCGGCGTCTTGGGACCGGCCCCAACCCGGTGCGGGACCTGACCGGACATGAACAACTGGCCACCCGGAATGGGAAACCCCAGGAATTACGACGGCAACATCCCGGGAAAACGGAAGATTTTTGCCGGAAACACGGAAAGATATCATCAGAATCACGGAACTAACCTGGTAGGTTTAGGGTCATGCGCGGAGTATTGACCGGCTTGGCGAGCCGACGGCTCGGTGACGTCGTGGCAGCCAGGCTGGTTGAAGAGCCGGTGGTGGTGCTCAACGGGCCGCGCACCGTAGGCAAGAGCACCCTGCTCAGCCAGCTGGCCGGACACCTAGGTCGAGCGGTGATCGACTGCGATGACCTGGCCACGAGAGCGGCGGTACGAGACGACCCGGCCCGGTTCGTCGAATCGGCTCAGCCCGTCCTGATCGACGAATACCAGCACGTACCCGAGCTGCTGGATGCCATTAAAGCCCAGCTCAACCGGGATCTTCGCCCTGGAAGATATGTCCTGGCCGGCGAACGCGGTACGCGACCCTCCCGGCAGCCGCGCAAGCTCTCACCGGACGGGTGGATATCATTCCGGTGCTCCCGCTATCTCAAGGTGAAATCGACAACGTGCGCGAGACCTTCGTCGCCAGGCTGCTCGACGGCGCCGGCATCGAGATTGCCGCACCGCAGGCTCGCACGACCCGTGACGAGTACGCTCAGCGGTCAACCTCAGGCGGCATGCCGGTGGCTCTTCGCCGCCCGCCTGCCCGATCGCGTTCCCGCTGGTTCTCCAACTACGTCAACCTGGTCATCGACAAGGACGTCCTGGACATCTCGCGAGTCCGACAGCGCGAGACGCTGCCCCGGCTGCTCCGCCAGCTCGCCGCCCGATCAGGCCAGGTCCTGAATATGGCGGCGATCAGCGGAACCATAGGCCTGGAAAAGTCCACGGCGGAGAACTACATCAAGCTCCTGGAAGCCGTCTTCCTCATCCAGCGGCTGCCCGCGTGGGGCACGACCCTGGGCTCACGCGTCAGCAAACACCCGAAGGTACACCTCGTTGATTCCGGGGTCATGGCATGGCTGCTGAACCTGACACCTCAGAAAATCGCCCAGGCCGCTCCCGCGACCCTCACCGAATACGGGCACCTGCTCGAGACCTTCGCTGTCGGGGAGATACTCAAGCAAGCCAGCTGGTCCGATGCACCGGTCACGGCCGGGCACTTCCGCACCGAAGCCGGTGATGAGGTGGACCTCGTGCTGGAGCGCGACGACGGCCAAGTGATCGCCGTCGAGATCAAGGCAGGCTCACGAATCAGCGGCGAGGACTTCCGTGGTCTCCGCCACCTGAAAGAGCGCCTTGGACCCCGGCTGGAGGAAGCGATCATCCTGCACACCGGCGAACACGCGTATACACATGGTGACTGGATCAAGATCCTGCCGCTTGACCGGCTCTGGGCTTAAGCGGAGCGCGCCCGGGCCTGCTGAACCGGTGGGCCGGCCACTCAGGCGACTCGCTCGAAGATCGCCGCCAGGCCCTGGCCGCCGCCGATGCACATCGTCTCCAGCCCGTATCTGGCCTGCCGCCGCGCCATCTCCCGGGCGAGCGTGGTCAGGATGCGCGTACCGGTGGCGCCGACCGGATGCCCCAGAGAGATCCCCGAGCCGTGCACGTTGAGGCGCTCGAAGTCGGCCTGGCCGAACCCGCAATTCCCGGGTGCAGGCCAGCACCTGGGCCGCGAAGGCCTCGTTGAGCTCGATCAGGTCCATATCGGACAGCTTCAGCCCGGCGCGGTCCAGCGCGGCCCGGCTCGCGGGCACGGGACCGATGCCCATGGTCCTAGGAGGCACGCCCGCCACCGCCCAGGACACCAGGCGGACCAGCGGCCGCAGCCCCAGGGCCTGCGCCCGTTCGGGGTGCGTGACGATGCACATGGCGGCCGCGTCGTTCTGCCCGCTGGCGTTGCCCGCGGTCACGGTGGCCTCGGGGTCCTGCTTGCCCAGCACCGGCCGCAGGGCGGCCAGCGCCTCGAGCGAGGCGTCGGCGCGCGGGTGCTCGTCGGTGTCGACGACCTCCTCGCCATGGCGGGTCCGGATCGTGACCGGGACGATCTCCTCGGCGAAGACCCCGGACCGCTGTGCGGCGACTGCCCGCTGGTGCGAGATCAGGGCGAGCTGGTCCTGCTCGGCCCGGGAGATGCCGTACTCGCGGCGCAGGTTCTCGGCCGTCTCCAGCATGCCGCCCGGGACCGGGTAGTCGCGTCCGCCCGCGGTGACGCGCCCGCGGACCAGCCCGTCGTGCAGGGTCACGCCGGGGCCCTTGATGCCCCAGCGCATCTCGGCGGAGTAGAACGGGACGTTGCTCATGCTCTCGGCGCCGCCCGCGACCACCAGCTCCTGCCCGCCGCTGCCCACCTGCAGGCCGGCGATGAGCACCGACTGAAGCCCGGAGCCGCAGCGCCGGTCGACCTGCATGCCGGGCACCGTCACTGGCAGGCCCGCGTTGAGCCCGACCACCCGGCCGATCGCGGGCGCTTCGCTGCTGGGGTAGCAGTGCCCGAGCACGACGTCGTCGACGGCGGCCGGGTCGAGCCCGGTCCGCTCCAGCAGGCCGCGCAACGCTATCTCGCCGAGCTCGGCGCCGCTGAGCGGCTTCAGCGCCCCGCCGTACCGGCCGATCGGAGTCCGGACCGGTTCGCAGATCACGATCTCACGCATGATCCCTACCCTTTCAGATGCTCCGCCAGGTCGGCGGGCCGGGCCGGGCTGGGTCCATCGCATCAAGATTGAGGATCGCTTGGAGACGTGGAGCACATTCGCCGAAGTCCCTGGTGCTGGCCGATGAGGCACAGCGCGCGCACCTGCGGCGGCTCGACACGGCGGGCGCGCAGGTCCGGATCAGTTCCGCGCCGCTGCCGCACGAGACGATCATCTTGGACCGGCGGGTGGCGATCCTGGCCGGCCAGCCGTCGCCGCTCGGCCGCGAGTACACCGTGACGACATCCCCGGTCCTGGTGGGCGGGGTTAATTCACTGTTCACCGCCGCCTGGGAGGCGGCCACCGACCTCGGCGCCTACCTGCGCGGCGAGGTCCCCGAGCTCGCCCCCCGAGGCCCGGGAAGTCCTGCGGGCGCTCGGCACGGGCCTCACCGACGAGGCGGCCGCCCGCCGGCTGGGCACCTCGCTGCGCACCTACCGGCGGCGGGTCGCCGAGCTGATGGCCGCGCTCGAGGCCGGGCTCTCGCTTCCAGGCCGGGGCGCGGGCCGGCGAGCTCGGCCTAGCCAATTGACCCGGTCAGCCCCGCAGCATCGTGAGGTCGGAAGGGTAGCCGAGCCCGTCGATCCCGCCGTTGCGGGTCACGCAGAACGCTCCCGCCCGGCAGCGGTGATCGATCGCCGACTCCATCGGCTCACCGCGTACCAGAGCCGCGGCCAGGCCGGCGTGTGCCGAGCCAGACGGACGGCTGGAGATCGTCCCCGCTCCTACGCCGATGCGGCTGGTCGATGAGGGTGGCGGCGTGGTTGCCGTCGCTGATACCGACATGCCGGTCCTGACGGCCGGCATGGTGCGGAACACGCTTGAGCGCACCCGCCGATGAAGGCGGTCGATTCCAGCCTGGTCATCGCCGCCTTTGCCACCTGGCATGAGCATCACGCCATCGCCCAAGGCCATGGCCAGTCGGCCACGTCTGGTCGCGCCCGCGGCGGTTGAGTCCTATTCCGTGCTGACCCGGTTGCCGCCGCCGCACCGGGCCCATCCGTCGATCGTGCACACCTTCATCAGCAAGCGGTTCACCGAACCATTCCTCACCCTGTCCGAGACTGGTTACCAAGAGCTTCTCGCCACGGTGGCCGCCGAGCAGATCCTTGGCGGCCCGGTTTACGACACCTTGATCGCTTTCACCGCCGCTGGGCACCGGGCCACGCTGCTCAGTCTTGACCGGCGGGCCGCCGCAACCTACGAAACGGTCGGTGCCACGGTCGAGCATCTCACGCCCTGACTACTCGCGGCCTGAGCTGAAGGCGGCGTCGAAGGACGCCTGGGGCGGGTGGTAGTTGAACCGGCGCAGGGAGGTGATCGCGCTGGCGAGCCGGTCCATCTCGCCGTCTGCCCACTCGACGGAGATCGGGCCGCCGTAGCCGATCGAGTTCCTAGCGCAGGAGATCGAACAGGTACAGGCCCGCGCGGCCGCCGACCGCGAGGCCCGTCCCGCCGAGCCAGGCCAGGGCGTAGACGGTGTCGTCGACGCGCATGAAGGCGAGCGGCTGCCAGGTGGCGATGTCCCAGACCACGATGACGCGGTCGTCGTGCTCGGCGGCCAGCTGACCGCAGGGAGACACCACAAGCGAGGCCACCATGCACGGCCCCGCGACCGCACGCTGTTCTCCGGTGGCCGGGATCCAGATGGTCGCGCTCCCGTCGCGGTCCCCGGCCGCGAGCCAGCTGCCGTCGGGCGCCACCGTGACGGCGCTGCCCACCAGGGCGGCCCGCACCTGGGCGGTCTCGGGGTCCCAGATCCGGACCACCCCGTCCGCCGCGACGGCGAGCCAGCTGCTGTCGGGGGCGGGTGTGACGTCGATCTGGCGCGCGCGCCGGGCCAGGACGGCCCGTGGCCGCCCGGCCGCGGCGTCCCACAAGCGCGCCGTCCTCCACCATTGGCGGTGGCTGGTGATGACGAGCCAGCTGTCGTCGGGGGCGGCCGTCGGCGTCGCCCACCTTCCGTTATCCCGGCGCCAGCTCCCGCGCAGCAGGCTACGGCCGCCGCGCCTGATGGGAGCGCGCAGTGGCCAGGTGAGCAGCCACCCGATCCGTGATAGCGTTCCGCCTGGGGCGCGCCGGGTACGGAACACCCGCAGCCGGCCGGTTGTGTTGTCCCGCAGCCGCACCGCGCCGTGGGCTTCCCAGACCTGGTGGCCGGGCGTGTGCCAGCGGCCGGGGCCTTCCTGGTCTTTTCGTTCGTCCCAGCTGGCCGTGTCCCAGCTCGTGCGGGTCCCGTACGCATCCCTGGCCGAGACCCGACTGCCGTCCGGGGCCACGTCGATGGACCTCACCCGCCCCCGGATCGTGCCGGCGACCTTCGTGGCCTGGCCGCTGACCGAGTCCCTGACCACGATCGTGGTCAGCCCTTCGTAGTCGTCGATGTCGTTGCTTTCCGCGACGACCAGCCGGCCGCCGTCCAGCGTGGCGCGGACGGCCGTGACCGAGCGCTCGCGGCTGGCCTGCCGGTCGGGTGCCGCCATGCCGTCGCGTCCCAGATCCGGATTTCCTCAGCCCCGGTGGTGGCCAGCCAGCGGCCGTCGGGGGCCGTGGCCATGATGCCACCACCGTGACCAGCCAGGACGGCACGCTGCTGGCCGGTGGCCGCATCGTGGATCTGCACACCACCCCGACCATCGTGGTGGCGGACGGCGAGAGCGAGCCAGCTGCCATCCGGGGCCGAGGCCAGCCCGGGCGCCCCCGCACGTCGCATCTCGCGCAGATCGAGCGAGGTGACGTTTCTGATGGTTACCGTTTGACCGGTGGACGCGTGCCAGGCCAGCACCGTCCCGTTGTCGTGGCCGATGGCAAGCCACCTGCTATTCGCCGCCACCTCCAAGGTGCTGATGCCGGGGTAACCGGGGAAGATGGCTCGCTGGTCCCAGGTCGCCGGGTCCCAGATCCGCAGCGAGCCGTAATTGCTGCGGACGGCCAGCCAGCTGCCGTCTGGTGCCGCCTTCATGACCGCTACCCACCTGTCTTGATCAGCCGGAAGGACGGCGCGTTTCGTCCAGGTGACCGTGTCCCAGACCTGTACCGCGCCGTCCTCGGTGGCGACGGCGAGCCAGCTGCCGTCGGGAGCTACCTGCAGCGGACGATTCCAGCACCGGCCGACCGCGAACGTCTTCCTTTCCCGCCAGGTCGCCGTGTCCCAGATCCGCACCGACCCCCGGCGGTCGACGCTGGCCAGCCAGCGGCCATCCGGCGCCATCTGAACCCGTACATTCCGCCCGGGCACGGCCAGGACGGCCCGCTGCTGCCAGGTCGCGGTGTCCCAGATCCGCACGCTCCGGTCGTTGCCCGCGCTGATCAGCCAGCTGCCATCGGGCGACGACTGCACCGCATCCACCGAGTACGAACCCCGGTGGCCATCGAGCTCGGTAAGTTCGCGTCCCGTGACGGGATCCCACACCCGCACGGCCGGGCCTGCGCCGGCCGCGGCGATCCAGCTGCCGTCGGGCGCCACCCCGACTGCCCGCAGGCCGGGCACGCTGAGCACCGGTCGTTCGGTCCAGCTGGCGGTGTCCCAGGTCCGTATCGTGTCGTAGCCCACCCCGGCCAGCCACCGGCCGTCCGGTGCCAGCTCGAGCTCCTTGACGTAGCCGGTGAACAGCACGCGCTGGAGCACGGTGTCGGGCAGGTCGGGCGGCGGGCACCGGTTGACCAGCCTTGGCCGTCGGTTCGAATCGCGGAGCCTGGCCGCCTGCGGGCCCCACTCGGGGTCGGCGGCGACCCGGCTGTGCAGCACGTCGACGACGGCGTCGGCGGGCTGGGTCCGGCCAAGCAGGTGCGCGGTCCGGGTGAGGACGGCTTGCAGGCGGGCGGCCCCTGGCGTGCCGATGCGGGCCAGGTCGGCCGCCGCGTCGGCCGATCCGAAGTCGCGCACACGCGCCCCGACCCACCGCAGGTCACCGGCCAGCGCGGCCGCCTCGCCGTACCGCTCGGCCTCCTCCAGGTGCTCGATCAGGTGATCGCGCAGGTATCGGTCGTCGGGGCCCAGCTGCCACCAGGGTGGAAGTAGCTGGGCGTCTTCGCCCGGGGGCAGACCGGCGGCGGCCGCATCAAGCAGATGAGAGGCCAGCTTGGCCAGCTCCGGTCCGAGCTCGGCGCGCAGGAAATCGCGCACCACGTCGTGGATGGTCACGCTGGGCGGCTCGGCGCCGGTCAGCGTGATCAGCGCGAGGTCGGCCAGGCGGCGGCACAGCCGCGAGGCCTCCAGGGGCGTCAGCCCTCCGGTAGCCTGCCACAGCCGCGCGATCAGGTCGGCGGGGACGGTCTCGTCCTCGGCGAAGACGCCGAGCTCGGCGAACCGCCGGGCGTCTCCCGGGTGGAGCTGGTCGGTGCTGACCGCGATCGTCGCCCGCACCGCGCGTTCGCGGGCCCGGTTCTCGTGCACGTCCAGGGCGCCGTCGGGTATCAGTTCGTCGACGGCGGCCGGGCCCGCCGCTTGCAACCGGGTCAGCAGCTCGCGGCCGGCCGCGTCCGCGCCCGGCCCGGACTCCGCCGCGTTGACCAGGATCTTGTTGACCAGGCGCAGCAGCAGCGGCCACCGTCCGGTCTCGGCCAGCAGGCGGTCCGCGATCTGGACATCCAGTCCCTGGACCTTCGCCAGCAGCAGCCGCCTGGCCTGCTCCGGCGACATCTGATCCACCAGGACGGCCGAGTTCGAGTCGGGCAGCAGCCCGGGTACCCGGGTCGTCACCAGCCGGGCGCACCGCCGGGCGCCGCTGACGAACGGCTTGAGCTGTTCTTCGGTCCACACGTCGTCCAGCACGAGCAGGCGCCGCCGCCCGGTGTCGAGCAGCACGCCCAGGCGGGTGCCCGCCGGTTCCGGGTCGGTGAACGCACCCTTCTCGCCGGAGATGGCCCCGATCAAGTCGTTGACCTTGGTTGTCACCGCGGCCGGGCCGCGGACCTCACTGCCCATCTGGACCAGGTACACGCCGCCGCGGAACCGGCGGCGTACCCGCGGGTCCGCGCACACCATGAGGGCCAGCGTGGTCTTGCCGAATCCGCCCGCTCCCCGCAACCCCGTCGTTATCCCCACCGCTGCGGCCTTCGAGTGAAGCAGGCCCGCCACGACCCTGTCGACCTGCTCCGGTCGCTCCACCACCCACTCAGGCACGTCCGCCCACGACGGCGCGGCGGCAGGCCGTCGTGGCAGCATCGCCCGCACGCCGGGAATTCCGCCGGTCACCGCCACCGGAAGGCCCAGGATCCCGGCCCATATCCCGGCTCGTGCCAGTCCCTGGCCAACCAGGAAAATGACCAAGAACGCGCACCCGGCCACGGCGAGCGCGCCAGCCAGGCGAAGCCCGGCTCTTTCTCGCCCTCCCATGGCCCTAATAGCTACCATCTTCCGCAGGCCGGAACGGGCGGTGCGGTACTGGTGGGATGGAAGCGACAGCTGTTATCGAGCGAAGGGGCCCGGGCTCAGCCGGACCGCCCCGCTACTCGCGGCCCGAGCTGAAGGCGGCGTCGAAGGACGCCTGGGGCGGGTCGTAGTTGAACCGGCGCAGGAAGGTGATGGCCTCGGCCGCGCCAGCCAGCCGGTCCATCCCGGCGTCCTCCCACTCGACGGAGATCGGGCCGTCGTAGCCGATCGAGTTCAGCATCCGGAAGATGTCTTCCCACCGGATGTCGCCGCGGCCGGCCGAGACGAAGTCCCAGCCGCGCCGCGGGTCGCCCCAGGGCAGGTGGGAGCCGAGGCGGCCGCTGCGGCCGTCGAGCCGCGTGCGGGCCTCCTTGCAGTCCACGTGGTAGATCCGCATCCTGTACTCGGCCAGGAACGCCACCGGGTCCAGGTCCTGCCAGACGAAGTGGCTCGGGTCAAAATTCAGGCCGAACGACGGGCGATGGCCCACCGCCTCCAGAGCACGATGCGTCGTCCAGAAGTCGTAGGCGATCTCGCTGGGGTGCACCTCGTGCGCGAAGCGGACGCCCTCGGCGTCGAAGGTGTCCAGGATCGGGTTCCAGCGGCGGGCGAAGTCGGCGTAGCCGTCGTCGATCATGGCCGCGGGGACGGGCGGGAACATGGCCACCGTGTGCCAGATCGACGAGCCGGTGAAGCCCACCACCACATCGACGCCGAAGGCGGCGGCGGCGCGCGCGGTGTCGGCCATCTCCGCGGCCGCGCGCTGCCTGACCCCTTCCGGCTCGCCGTCCCCCCAGATCCGCTCCGGGAGGATGGCCTGGTGGCGGGCGTCGATGGGGTGGTCGCAGACGGCCTGGCCGACGAGGTGATTCGAGATGGCCCAGCACTTCAGGTCGTACTTCGCCAGCAGTTCGTGCCGGCCGGCCAGGTAGCCGTCCTCGGCCAGTGCGCGGTCCACCTCGAAATGATCTCCCCAGCAGGCGAGCTCCAGGCCGTCGTAGCCCCACTCCCTGGCGTGCTGGCAGACCTCCTCCAGCGGCAGGTCGGCCCACTGGCCGGTGAACAAGGTGAAGGGACGAGGCATCGTTGGCTCCTTTTCGATTCGCGGGCACGGGTGTCCAGCCCGAGGAGTTCGCGGCGCTGCGCTCGACGGCGTCCAGGACGCGCTGCACCTGGAGGCCTTCGGCGAACGACGGGGCCGGATCCGTGCCCGCGGCGATGGCGGTCACCAGGTCCCTGACCTGGTGCGTGAAGGTATGCTCCCAGCCGAGCACGTGACCAGGCGGCCACCACCCGGACAGGTAGGGATGGCCAGGCTCGGTGACCAGAATGCGCCGGAAACCCGCCTCGGCGCTCGGCTCGGTGTGGTCGTGGAACCACAGTTCGTTCAGCCGTTCGAGATTGAACGCGAGGCTGCCTTGGTCCCCGTTCAGCTCGATCCGCAGCTCGTTCTTGCGGCCGGTGGCGAACCTGGTCGCCTCGAACGTGGCCAGCGCCCCCGAGTGCAGCCGGGCGGTGAACACCGCGGCGTCGTCCACGGTGACCGCCCCGGAGCGCGGGCCCTCCCCGGGCGCCTCGGGCCGCGGGCGCTCGCCGACGAAGGTGGCGGTGGCCGCGGAGACGCCCGCGATCAGCTCGCCGGCCAGGTACTGGGCCAGGTCCACGATGTGCGCGCCCAGGTCGCCGAGCGCGCCGGACCCGGCTCGCTCGCGCTGCAGCCGCCAGGTCAGCGGGAACGACGCGTCCACCAGCCAGTCCTGGAGGTAACTCGCGCGCACGTGGCGGAGCTGGCCGATCCTGCCGTCGGTCACGAGCGTGCGGGCCAGGGCCAGGGCGGGGACGCGGCGGTAGTTGAAGCCGACCATCGAGCGGACGCCGCGGGAGGCGGCTCGCGCCGCCGCGGCCGCCATGGCCTCCGCCTGCGCCAGCGTGTTGGCGAGCGGCTTCTCGCACAGCACGTGCTTGCCCGCCGCCAGGGCCGTGATGGCGACCTCGGCGTGCCGGTCACCCGGCGCGACGATGTCCACGAGCTGGACGTCGTCGCGTTCGACCAGAGCACGCCAGTCCGTCTCCGTGGCCGCCCAGCCGAGCCGGCCGGCCGCCGCGCCGACCGCGGCCGCGTCCCGGCCGCACAGCACGGCCATGGCGGGCTGCAGCGGCAGGTCGAACACGTGCGGCGCGGTCCGCCAGGCCTGCGAATGGGCCGCGCCCATGAACGCGTAGCCCACCATGCCCACGCCGAGCACCGGGCGGTCCGCGACCTGACTCAATGCCTGCTCCACCTCGGTGCCCGCCCGTCCTTCCCGTTAGCCGTGTCTTCCCCGTCAGTTCCGTCAGGCCGATCCTAGGGTGCTGGCCTTCGGATCCCAGTCGGGATCAAGGGGCTCGGGCAGGCTGAAGGCCGACCGCACCGGCTCGAACGAGCGGTCCGCGACGGACCGGCCGATGGCCTCCATCGTCTCGAGCACGTGCCACCCCAGCTCACCCGACGCCCGCGGGCGCCCGCCGCCGCGCAGGGCGCGGGCCAGGTCAAGCACGCCGAGACCGCGTCCGTCGGCGGCCCCCGTGGTCGGCAGGAGCTGCCAGTCGTCGGCGCCGGTGGCGCGCAGCCTGATCTCGCCGTCGAACCGGTTGGGGTCGGGCAGCGCGAGGGTGGCCTCGGTGCCGGTGATCTCCACGAATCCGTGCCGCGGCAGCGGCGACTCGAAGCTGAGGATGAGCGTGGCCACCGCGCCCTGCCGGTATTCCACCAGGGCGGAGACGTGGGTCGGGACCTCGACGCGGAACTCCGTTCCGGCCCGCGGCCCCCGGGCGATGACCCGGGTGTCGCGGCTGCGGTGGCCGGCCGCCGCGACCTGCTCCGCCGGGCCGAAGATGGTGGCCAGCCAGGACAGGTAGTAGGGCCCGATGTCGTACAGCGGTCCCGCGCCGGCCTGGAACAGGAACGCGGGGTCGAGATGCCATCGCTCCGGGCCCGGATTCTGCATCAGGGTCAGGGCCGTCTGCGGCACGCCGATCGCCCCCGCGGCGATCAGCCGCCTGGCGCTCTGCAGCCCGGCGCCGAGCACGGTGTCGGGGGCGCAGCCGAGCAGCAGGCCGGCCCGGTTCGCCTCGTCGATCAGGCGCTGTCCGGTCGCGGTGTCGAGGGCGAGCGGCTTCTCGGTCCAGACGCTCTTGCCGGCGGCCAGCGCGGCCGAGGTGACCTCGGCGTGCGCCGCGGGGATGGTGAGGTTGACGACGAGCTCGACGTCCGGCCGACGTATCGCCTGGGCCACCGTCCCCGCCTCGGGGACGCCGTACGCGGCGGCCTGCTCCTTGGCCCGCTCGAGGTCGATGTCGGCGCAGAAAACCACCCGCAGGTCGGCGAAGGCGGTCAGGTTGCGCAGGTACTCGCGGCTGATGGTGCCGCAGCCGACCACGGCGACACCGACCGGCCCGGCCGCCGTCATCAGCCGCCACTCCCGCGTCCGGCCGGGGCGGCCAGCCCCTGGCCGACCAGCCAGGCCAGGCTGTCCCCGACCGCGGTCATCATGTCGGTCGCGCAGCGGTCGAGCTCGACCACGTGCCAGGTCGCGGACGGGCTCGCGGCCAGGATCTGCGCCACCGGCATCCGCCCGGCGCCGACCGAGGTCATGAAGTCGTCCCTGTTGACCACCGGGCCGTCCTTGACGTGCAGGTACCTGACCCGGTCGCCGAGCCGGCCGAGCAGGGCGGGCACGTCCTGGCCGCCCACCGCCGCCCAGTAGGTATCGACCTCCAGCAGGACCGCGTCGTCCAGCTGATCCGCGAGTACCTCGAGCGCGGGGATCCCGCCGACCAGGCTGGACAGCTCGAAGTCGTGGTTGTGGTAGCCCAGCCGCAGGCCCTGGTCCGCCAGCCCGGCGGCCAGCTCGTTCAGCTCGCGGGCCAGCGCCCGCACGCTGTCGGCGTCGGCGAACCTGGGCGGCGGCAGGTGCGGGATGATGATCGTGTCCGCGCCGAGGGTGCGGGTGGCGCGCGCGATGTCCTTGGCCTGCTCACCGGCGGGCACCGCGTGCACGCTGCACACGGTCAAGCCCGTCGCGTCCAGGTCGGCGCGCAGCCCGTCCGGGTCGGACAAGATGTCGAACGCTTCCACCGCGCCGTAGCCCAGGGCAGCGACCTGCGCCAAGACCCCGAGCCGCCCGGCGGGCAGCTGTTCCCTGAGGGTGTAGAGCTGCAACGCTGCAGGATTGACCGTCAAGGTTCTCCTTCTCGAAAACTTTCCGGTTGCTTTGGTCCAGGCTAAATTCAAGCTGTAAACCAGGTCAATAGCGATGTCTCCGACATGAGCGAAACTTAGGAAACAGGACAACCAGACATCTTCCCGAGCATATTTTTCGAAAAGTTCGAGAGGAGCAGCGATGGCGCGTGACGTCCGCCGCAGCACCCTGGTCGAGATCGCGGCCGGCGCCGGGGTGTCGGTGTCGACGGTGTCCAAGGTGCTCAACGGGCGGACGGACGTCGCCCCCGGCACCAGGGTCCGGATCGCGAGCCTGCTGCGGCAGCACGGGTACCAGGTCGCCTCCCGGCTCGGCTTCGGGGTCGTCGACCTGCTGATCGCGGACCTGCACAGCCCGTGGGCCGAAGAACTGCTGCGCGGGACCATCGAGGCGGCCAACGAGGTCGGCACCAGCGTCATCGTCACCACCGCGGGATCGTCGCAGGAGTTCGCCGACTGGCTCGGCCGGGTGACGGCGCGGGGGACCGACGGCGCGCTGTGCGTCCTGCACCTGCCGGGCGGCCGGGAGCTGCACCGGCTGGCGGCCGCCCGGATCCCGCTGGTGGCGATCGACCCGCCGGCCGAGCCCGGCGATGCCGTCCGTTCGGTCGGCACCACCAACTGGCTGGGCGCCATGACGGCGACCCGCCACCTGATCGAGCTGGGCCACCGCCGCATCGCCATCATCGGCGGGCCGCCGGGCCTGTGGTCCAGCCGGGCCCGGCTGGACGGCCATCGCGCCGCCCTGCGGGCCGCCGGGCTCGCCGTGGACGAAGGCCTCGTCCGCCAGGACGACTTCACCGCGTCCGGCGGGCGGGCGCAGGCCAGGGAGCTGCTCGCGCGGCCGCGGCCGCCCACGGCCGTCGTGGCCGGCAACGATGCCCAGGCGTTCGGCGTGCTCCAGGCCCTGGCCGAACGCGGGCTGCGCGCCCCCGCCGACCTGAGCGTGGTCGGCTTCGACGATGTTCCCGTGGCGTCGTGGGCCACGCCCGCCCTGACCACGGTCCGCCAGCCCCTGGCGGCCATGGCCGCCACCGCCTTCCGCATGCTGCGCTCCGATCCGGCCACCGCCGTCGGCGAGCCGCACCACATCGAGCTGGCCACCACCCTGGTGATCAGGGAAAGCACCGGGCCGCCCCGCCGCTAGCTCCCGGCCGTCGTTTGCGACGCCTTGTGCACGGCGCCACATTCACCTGCGTCTCGGATCATGTCCGTTCCGGCCAGCTGCGAACTTTTCGTGGAGGATTCAGGCTTGATGGAGACTTATGTGGATCATAGTACCCACAACTCTTCACGAAGCCCGAATCTACCAAGATCCTTGTTCGATTAAACCGGACGGACAGTCTCGACGGTGGTGTCCTCGAATGAAATCGGACACGATTTACGCGTCGCGCTTCCTGAACAGGTAGGCGCCGATGGCGAGCAGGCCCACCGCGTAGCAGGCCGTCACGAGCATCTGGGGCCAGGACGACCACAGGTGCTGGTTGCCGCCCCCGGGGACGGTGACGGAGATGACCCGCCCGGCGGCGTCAGGGAAGAACCGCATGATGTCCCAGCGCCAGTCGTCCGGCAGCGCCTGGATGACGACCGGGATGATGAACATGAGGCCGATCACGGTGGCGATCGCGCCGGCCGTGTGCCTGATGATCGCACCGAGGCCGAAGGCGATCAACGCGACCAGCGTGACGAACAGCGCGGTACCGACGACCGCTCGGAGCACGGTGGAGGCGGTGATCACGTCGATGCCCTGCAACGTCACCTTGGGCGGTCCGTTCGGGCCGCCCGGCCCGGTGAAGATGGCGTTCGCCGGGATCTTGACGTTCCCGAACAGTGAGGCACCCTCTCCCGTGCTGGCCACCATCGCCTGGCCGATGAGGAACGCGACGAACGACGTGACCAGCGCGAAGACAAGCGTCACGCCGGTGAAAATGATCGCCTTCGCGGCGTAGACCACGCCGCGCCGCGGCATCGCGGTCAGCGAGGTGCGGATCATCCCGGTGGAGTACTCCGAGGTGATGATCAGCGCGCCGAGCACGCCGATGATCAGCTGGCCGATCTCGAAGAACGGGATCAGCGACACCTGAGTGCCGTCGAACCCGGCCCGGTTGGCCGGGTTGTGCGTGAGGGAGCCCGATTCGCCCCCCATGACCAGCGCGCCCACGCCGATGGACACGATCAGCAGCGCGCCCAAGGCCCAGTAGGTGGAGCGGACCGAGCGGAGCTTGGTGAACTCCGAGGCCAGCGCGCCCCGCAGCCCGGCCCGCCCGGTGGCTGGCGGCAGCGTATGCAGCCGCGCGTCCGAGGTCGTTATCGTCGCCATCGTCTAGACCCCGCTTCCGATGGTCGTGCTCGTTGGCTGGCCGGGCACATCGGCGCGGTATTCCACGCTGCTCGCGGTCAGCTCCATGAACGCCTCTTCCAGCGAGGCCCGCACCGTGGTCAGCTCGTGCAGCCGGATGCCCTCGCCGAAGGCCAGGTCGCCGAGCTGCTCCGTGGTCATGCCGCGCACCTCGACCGACCCGTCCGCGACGGTGGCGGCGGTCGCGCCGCGGGCGGTGATGGCCCGGGTGAACTGCTCCGCCGACGGCGTGCGGACCCGCACCCAGGCGCCCGAGGAGCCGGCGATGAACTCGCGCATCGTGCAGTCGGCGATCAGCTTGCCCCGGCCGATCACGATCAGGTGGTCCGCGGTGTGCTCCATCTCCGACATCAGGTGGCTGGAGACGAAGACCGTGCGCCCCTCGGCGGCCAGGGCCCGCATCAGGTTCCTGATCCACAAGATGCCCTCGGGGTCCAGGCCGTTGACCGGCTCGTCGAACATCAGCACCTTCGGGTCGCCAAGCAACGTGGCCGCAATGCCCAGACGCTGGCTCATGCCCAGCGAGAATCCCTTCGACCGCTTGCGTGCCACCTCGGTCAGGCCGACCAACTCGAGCACCTCGCCGACCCGCCGCTTGGGCAGGCTGTTGGTCTGAGCCAGGCAGAGTAGGTGGCTGCGGGCCGACCGGCCGCCGTGCACCGCCTTGGCGTCCAGCAGCGCGCCGACCTCCCGCATCGGGTACGCCAGCTGCGGATAGGACCTGCCATCGATAGCCACCGTGCCCTCGTCGGGGTAGTCAAGTCCCAGGATGCAGCGCATCGTGGTGGTCTTGCCCGCCCCGTTCGGCCCCAAAAAGCCGGTGACCTTACCCGGTTCAATGCCGAACGTCAGGTCGTCCACGGCGGTCTTCGCGCCGTACCGTTTCGTCAGCCCCCGTACCTCGATCATGGTCAACTGGTCCTCTCTCGCTGAGACATTCCCCCATCCTGCCCGCCCGCCGACCGCCACCGCGTCACCCGCAGTGATGATTCCGCCGTACTCCCGCAGAGCTACTCCGCCGCCGGACCTAAGCCGCTGCGCCGGTAAAGGCTGCCGCCGACCATTCGACCAAGCCGACCGCCCCCGCGCCCCGGCCCCGCCGCACCTTCCGGTGCCAGCCGATCACCCCGCCACCCCCGCACCCCCGCCGCCAGACAAAAGCCCCACTCCACACTCTCGCCCAGGAATTCGAATTATCGTGGATAGTTACCTCCCCTATAGGGGTAGTAGCGATCCACGATCGCAGCGGAGCCCAGTTACTTTCGCCTGGGAGAGAAGAAACCGGCGATGGCGGCCTGCCAGGTGATGAGGATCTTCGGCTCTTTGTGGCTGTGGTTGGTCCGCGGGTTCTTTAGCGGGCGGTTTTGGAGCGGGCGGTTTCGGAGGGGCCGATTTGGCCAGTGCGTAACGTCGCTGTGCTCCGGCATGCCTGGCAGCCTGTGCAACCGGTCGTGTGCTCGCTCGGTGAGTGATCGTTCGGTCATGACGCGGCCTTTCGTATGACGTATTAGTTCGTCGTACGTGATACGACTAGTACGATCGTACGCGATACGAATGCCAACCGATGCCGACGACACCACGCTGATCTGGCTGCGCCCCGAGCCCTCCGGGCGCAAGCCTCGCTACACTCGTGCCGAGATCGCCCGCACCGCCGTCGACATCGCCGATCGCGAGGGGTTCGGTGCGGTCACGATGAAGCGCATCGCGACCGAGCTGGGCGCGGGCACGATGACGCTTTACTACTACGTGCGCCACAAGGCCGACATCGTCGCCCTGATGCAGGACACGATCTTCGCGGACATCCTCGTCCCCGCGGGCGAGCTGCCCCCGGACTGGCGTCCCGCGGTGACGCTCATCTCGCGCCGGACCAGGGATACGCTCGTCGGCCACCCCTGGGCAATCAGCTCTCTCAACCAAGCTCAATTCGGGCCGAACGCCCTGCACCACTACGAACAGTCACTGGCCGCGCTAGCGCCCACGACGCTGAGCTACCCGGAGAAGACCGAGGTGACCGCGATCGTCGACGACTACGTGGCCGGCCACGCCATTCACGCGATCGAGGCGCACGAGCGTTTCCGGGCCGCATCGCGCCATCCCAGCCTGTTCACCGAGGCGCAGGCCTACGGCGAGGCGCTCATGTCCACGGGCACGTTTCCCGAGCTCGAGGCGCTCGCGGAACACGCCCGCAGCACCGGTGCTCAGATCGGGCCCGAGGGTTACCTGGACAAGCAGTTCGAGGTCGGCCTAGCTGCCCTGCTCGACGGGATTGAACAGCATTACGGAATCTCCTAGCGGCGCAGGCTCGGTCCAGGGATCCGCGCGGCCGGGCCAGCGCCGGTTACTACTAGACGTAGTAGCATATGGAGGGTGAACGGCGCCGTCCCCACGACGATTATCGTCGCCGGTCTCGTGCTGGCCGGGTACGCGCTGCTGACGACCGCCCGGAACCGGCGAATGGGCGTCCCCCTCCTCGCCGCCGTGGGCGTCCTTGAGGTCCTGCTCCTGGTCGAGGTCGGCCTCGTCGTGGCCAAACTCGCCGGCGGTGAACGCCCGGCCGAGCTGCCCACCCTCATCGGGTACCTGTGCGCGACGCCGATCGTGCCGGTGGCCGCCGCGTTCTGGGGGCTGTTTGAGCGCTCCCGGTGGGGCCCGGCGGTCATCGCCGTGGCCGGGGTGGTGGCGGCCGTGCTGATGGTCCGGCTGCATCAGATCTGGCCGGTCATCCATGTCTGAGCCCGCGGCATCGCCCCAGCCCGCGGCATCGCCCCAGCCCGCGGCATCGCCCGAGCCCGCGGCATCGCCCGAGCCCGCGGCACCGGCTGAGCCCGCGGCGCTGCGGCCGGACTCGACCAGGACAGGCCCGGGCCGGTTGCTGATCGCCATCTACGCGCTTTTTGCGCTCTCCGCCTCCGCGCGGGCCGGGGTGCAGCTCGCGACCAAGTTCGGCCACGCCCCGGTCGCCTACGTGTTGTCGGCCTTCGCCGCCGTGGTCTACATCCTCGCCACGGTCACCTTCGTCCTCGGCAGTCCGACCGCACGCCGGATCGCCCTCCTGTCCTGCTCGGTCGAACTCGCCGGCGTGCTGGCGGTCGGCACCTGGAGCCTCGCCGACCCGGCCTCCTTTCCCGACGCCACGGTGTGGTCGAGTTACGGCAGCGGCTACGGCTTCGTCCCGCTCGTCCTTCCCGTTTTCGGCCTGCTCTGGCTACGTCGCTGGACCGGGCGGACCGGAAACCGGCGGACGATCGCGACCTCAGCGCAAGCGGCAGGCGGCCGGGTAGACCACGGCGGGGCCGGCGGACCGGCTCAGGGCGCCGAGGATGTCGTGGCCGACGGCAGCGCCAAGGGCGCATGACCTGCCGATAACGCAATCCGCACCGCACCCGCACCCGCACCCTCACCGCACCCGCATCCGGGCCGGACCGCTCCCGCACCCGCATCCGCACCGGACCGCTCCCGCACCTGGTACCGGTCGGTGGCCCGGTCCGGCTCATTCCTGCGGTGTCGCGCCTGCCACGACTCGCCAGAGTGTGGCCTGGAAGCTGGGCCGCTCGGATGGAGGGATGGCGGCGAGGCGATCGTTGATGGCCGGCGTCCCGGGACACGTGCACGACGAGGCCCTCGTCTGCACCGTTCCCGCCGCGAGGGGTTACGTCCGTTGCCGGGCAGCGAATGGGCAGCACCGGGCAAGCCGGCTGAGGTAGCTTGCTGACAATGCCTGGAGCAGGCGGCCCGGACGCCGCCTGGAGCACCTCCAACGCTGCAGGAGAGGTGAATTGATGTTTCCGGCGCGAGGGTTCACGCCCGGTCACATGGAATCAATCAGGTCTCACGGTTGACGACCTGGCGGGATTCACGTCGCTGCTTTTGAGCTGCATAATGTGAGACGCTGGCCGGTGACCGTCCCGCGCGAGACATGAGAACGGATTTCAGAACTCGTCGTCAGCGTGCACGCCAGAGCCGACTTGTGCGCGGACCCTTCCGGAACGGGTTTCGCCGCGAAGCCAACAACTGAGAGGGATCGCGCATGGTCACCGTCGGAGTCCTCGCCAGATTCGAGATCAAGCCCGGCCTGGAACAGGACGTGGCCGCCTTCTTCAAGGAGGGCCTGCCGCTCGTCGAGGCGCAGCCCATTACCACCGTCTGGTTCGCCTTCCGGCTGAGCGAGACGACCTACGGTGCCTTCGCCGCGTTCGCCGACGCCCGGGACAGGGACGCCCTGCTGGCCTCTGGCGGCCCTCAACTCTCGCAGAAGTACACCCACCTGTTCGCCGAGGCCCCGTCATTCGACCAGGTCGACGTGCTCGAAGCCAGGCTCTGACATCCGCGCTAACCGGCAGCACTGGAACCTGATCAGCCGCCGCTACTCAGCCGCCGCTACTAAGCCGAACACGACCCGCAGATCGGCGCCGCACCCCGGCTGTGGGGCATGTCCGCCATCCCCGACGCCCGCCTGCACGCCCTAGGCGAGGTCCCCGGCCAGCACGTCCTGGAACTGGTGCGGTGTCAGGTAACGTTCGCCCCGCTTCCAGCAGCTTCGCTGGGGCAGAACCCTGAACCGGACCCACAACGACGGACCATAGGTGTTGCTTGGACAACCGCGATGGACCATCGGTGTCGCTTCAGAGCGGGAGCGCCCGGCACGGGTGTGGCAGGCGAGGCGGGAGTGGTTGCATATTTGCCATCCGCGAGGGAGCCCGCTGGTGATCTTGTAATTAGACGAATGCTGGGTGCCCGGCCGTTCCCCACCACGTAGGAGGGGAACGGCCGTTGCCCCGGGGTTTAGGCTCAGATCGGGAGTGATGCCTCGATGATCAGACGGCGGGACTGGCTCGCGTTTTCCGGCCGGGTCCAGTGCTGCGTAATCCTCGCCAGGTCATGTCGATCTGGCGCTCGAAAGTGACGTAGCCGGCCGAGGCGAAGGCCGCCGCCATCGGTGCGTTACCGACGTCGGTGGCGGACCGGATCCGCGGTACTTTCTGGGCTGCGAGCAGCCTCGTGCCCGCGGCAAGGACGTCGTGAATGTAGCCGTGGCCGCGATGCGCCGGCACCACTGCGAGGTAGGCGATGATCGGGTTGTAACCGTTGTGCGCTGGGATCACGAACCCGACTGGTTCTCCATCTGGCAGCGTCGCGATCCGCCACCACTCGTGCGGGCTGGCATAGCGCTCGAGTTCGTTGCGGTACTGCTCCTGTGCGGCCTGACGGGGAGTCATGTGGGTCAGGTCATCGCGACTGTGCGCGTCCAGGGTGCCGTCCAGCACGAGCGTCATGAGCTCGATGAGCTCACCTGGGCCGCGAACCGGCCGGAAGGTGAGTCGCCCGCTGAGTCCGGCGATGTGTATACCGGGTCGCCATTCCAGGCGCAGCCGTTCGACGAACAGCTTCGCTCCGACACGTTCGAGTGCCCCCATCCGGTCCTCGACCGCCTGTCGGCTGTCCCGGCGGTCGCGCCAATCCGCGGGGAGGAACCGGCAGTACTCCGGGGGTGTTGCGTGCGCGGGAACCACCGCGGGCAGCGCGGTCTTCAGCAAGCGCGCGCCGTCGTCGGCGTCGCCGGCGAAATCGAAGATGTCCATCAGGAGCGGGTAGCGGTCCCCTGCTCGCGACCACCATCCGGCCCGGGCCACCACGCGGTCACCGCGCAGGGCGAGCCATAGCCATTGAGCGTGGCGGCGGCCGGCCGCCAGGTCGTCACCGACCTCGTCGTTGAGGACGTACGGCAAAGTGTTGAACAGGTCCAGCTCATCGGGCCCGGTGATCGGGCGCAGGGTCAGGTCATGCTGATGCAGAATCAAGGCGTTCTCCCTCTGGGGCGCCCTGCCGTCCTGGGTCAGCTCAGCCGATTAACCCGGGAGGACGCGAGCGCAGCGTGCATGGCGTACATGGCTCAGCCCTCCTTCCTCATAGCTCCGGATACCCTAGCCACTCAGTTCTATTCGGTACGTTCCTTGGCTCGCAACCCATTAGACGGGCCCGTCGATCGGGGTCGGCCCGGGAGAGGAAGATGGCGGTATGGAACGCTTTGTCAACGCGGCGTTCAGCTTCGAGGTCACCGACATCCCCGCCGCAGGCGGGGAGGGGCAGAAAGGCGTCGCCATCCTCCTGCACGGCTTTCCACAGGACCGCCGCTGCTGGGACCGGGTGACGTCCGCGCTCGCCGGGGACGGCTACCGGGTGCTCGCGCCGGACCTGCGCGGCTACTCTCCTGGGGCCCGGCCGCGCCGGGCCGCGTACCGGAATTCCCAGCTTGCTGCGGACGTGCTCGCCCTGGCCGACGCGGCCGGCGCGGAACGGTTCCACCTGGCCGGGCACGACTGGGGCGCGGCCCTGGCCTGGTACGTGGCGGGCCGCCATCCGGGGCGGGTGACCTCGCTGGCCGCGTTGTCGGTTCCGCACCCGCAGGCGTTCGTCCGGGCCCTGGTCACCGGCGACCAGGCGGCCCGCTCGTGGTACATGGCCGCCTGCCAGCTGCCCTGGCTGCCCGAGCGCGTGCTCGGCCGCCGTGGCGGCCGGGCCTTCCGCGATACCCTGGTACGCACCGGGCTCGATCCGGCCAGCGCGGACCGCTACGCCGGCCGGGCCCGGGACCCGGCCGTGCTGCGCGGTCCGCTCAACTGGTACCGGGCCATGCCGTTCAGCCTGTGTGAGCCGGCCGGCCTGGTTCGGGTGCCGACGGTGTTCGCCTGGGGTAACCGCGATCGGTTCGTCTCGCGGGCCGCGGCCGAGCTGTGCGGCCGCTACGTCACCGGGCCCTATCGTTTCACCGAACTCGACGGCGCGTCGCACTGGCTGCCCGAGCAAGCCGCGGACAAGGTGGCGACGCTGCTGGCGGATCACTTCGCGGCGACGCCCTGACCGCTCGGTCTGCCGGTGGATCGCGCGTCCGCCGGTCAGCAGACCAACCGCAACGTGGCGCGCCACTGAACAGCCGATAAGAATGCGGCGATCGCTTTGGGCCGACGTTGCGAAAACAGGTAAACCAGGCCGCCGAAGGGGCTGATGCACACGACGGCAACTACCCAGGCCAGCTTGGGCAGGAAACGGACGCGACCAGCTGCCGCGAGGTGTACCAGGCAGAACAGGTCGAACGCAACCAGGAGCAGGACGCCGAGCAAGATCGCAGTCAGCATCACCGAGGCCGCAAGTCCCTGCATACCTTGAACGCTACCGGACCGGCCGGGTACCTTGCTAGGCATCCCGGGTCGCTGCGCATGTCAATCTCGGCGCGCGCTTGATTCCGTCCGTTCCCGATGCGGCGCGGCGTTCCCTCGCGGCAGCAGTCAGCGAGTCAAGCCTGCTGGCCGGCCGCATCGAATTCTTCGACTTGCAGAACCCCGCAAAAGCGCAAGCCAGCCTCGTCATTGCCCGCCAAGCCGCCCAAGACGCTCTTCTTGGCTCGGCCGTGCTCGCGCACATGGCATTCATACCGGCATTTTCCGGCGATAAAAAACGGGCTGATGAGGCACGCGACAAAATCCGGGCAGCCCGTGTATTCGCACTGCGGGCAACCGCGCCGCCCGAAATGCTGGCATGGCTCGATGCCGTCGAAGCGGAGGTAGAGACCCGGTTCGGGAACACCCGGAAAGCCCTCCAGCTCATACAGCATGCCGAGGAGATTTTCGCCACGGAGGAACCGCGTCCGTCCCCGGCGTGGCTGGACTGGTTCTCACCGGTACGCCTAGCCGGATTCAAGGGAACACGCTGCTGATTGCTCGTCAGCCCGGACCGGCGCGAGACACCTTGCAAAACGTGCTCGATCATCTCCCCGAGGATTCGGCCAAGCAGCGTTCTGTCATCCTGGGTGACCTAGCCGCCGTCGCCGTCAGCGGAAATGACCCGGAACAGGCCTGCGCTCTCGCGGAAGAGGCACTAGACCACCTCGCGCGGTACTGGTACGCAACAGGCATGGACCGCATCCGCGCCGTCCGCGAATCCCTTACCAAATGGGAATCGCTTCCGTGCGGGCGCCGGCTCGATGAACGGCTCTACGACTGGAGTACCACCGTCAGCGCTCTGACCGGTTGACCTCATCCACCAGAGAGGGCAATTCGGCCAGCGATGCCACACGCCAGTCCGCCGCCGCCTCCATATCAGGATGATTTTCCCAGATGTAACCCCATGGCCCGCGCCGGATAAACGCTGTCCGCATCCCAGCAGCCCTAGCAGGTTTAAGATCGTTGTCCAGCCTGTCACCCACATAGACAATCCGGCTGGCCTCACACGGCGCAGCAGAAATCACCGCAGCGAAGAACGCGCTATCCGGCTTACTGGCCCCCCAGTCCTCGGAAGTCGCTATAAGGTCAGCGGGCAAATCCAGCTCTCGCAGCAGCTTTCCCGCCCGCGATGTCTGGTTACCGGCGACGCCTACCCACACGCCCATATCACGCAAAGCCGTCAAGCTCGGCCGCGCATCCGAGTACAAGTCATCTTCACCAAACCACTCCGGTTTGCCCGCATCGGCACGCCGCGCCCGTTCATCGTCAAGGCTGAAGTCAGCGCTAAAATGCTGGAATACATCCCGGTAATCTAGCCCGGCGGAAATGACAGCACCGAATACCGCTGAAAAAGTGTGACGGGGAACACCTAGCCAGTCAGCCCAGGTCCCATACTCCCGAGTCTCATCAACCAGCGTCTCCCCGACATCGAAAACTACCGCATCAATCATCCGGACATCTTACGGACACGGCCCCACGAGACAGCTTCCGGATGCGGGCAGCCCGCGAGCAGGCCCGGCTTGTCCCGCCTCGTCGCTGCTGCCACTATCAGCCCATGGTGCACGTGACCGTTGATGCTCGCAATGATGCCGGCAACCCTGGAGTGGTCAAGCTTCAGGGCGAGGGGTGGGAACTGAACATCTGGGCCACCACCGATGAACTCTGGAAACTCGCGGGCATCGAGAAGACGGACTGGGACCAGCGGCGCACGCTGAGGGTTGGCACCTGCGCCGATGCGCCAGTCTGGTGGAACGAACGAGACGGCACGGTGTACATCCTCGTGGGCGATGACGCCGAGGTCTGGGATATGGGCGTCACCGTTCCGCTCGGGACTGTCCATGAGCTCCTAGGTGAACTGGGAGAGCCGCCAAAGGTTACCCCGCCGCCCTTCGGCCCCACGCTCTTCTAGGGACCACAAGACGCAGTTCCCACGCGCGCGAGGTGGCTGTTCCAAAGAAGTCAGGTAAAAGTCATGGAGCCTAGCCGATCGTAACCGTCAAATCAGAACAAAATACGTACGGACAATCCATCATCTAAGCGTGCGATAAAGTATTTCAGCGTGCATATTAACTGATCAGAGGTGAGCAGTCAGACTGTTGAGCCAACCAGCTTGACAAATCCGCGGAGACGCTTTCGACCCGCCCAGGGCGGCGTCGCAAGGCAAAAAACGTCAGTGGCCGCTCATGCGCGGGACTCACGGATGGTCCTGAACCAGCGTGCGGGTCAGCACGAACCAGCCGATCTCCAGCGCGATGATCGCATACGCCGCGATCGCGGCGCGGCGATGCCAGCTGGGACGCGTCGCACCCGCGACGAGCACGGCCATCGCCGCGAGGGCCAGCACGGACTCGCCGAACGCGCCGGCTTTCAGCCATCCCAGCCCAGCCACGGGAGTGTCCCAGCTCCCCATCACCAGGCCCGCCAGGTCGACCACGATGCACAGAGCCGCCACGACGACCGCGAATACGCCCGGCCGCCACCTAGCCCAAGCCGGTTGTAGCCAGCCGGGCCGGCCCCCGGAAATACCCTTCACGACCGCATTCTCCCGCATCCCGCCGCGCCCCGGTACCAGCCAGGACAACCGGTGCCAGCCAGGACAAAGGGCTGGCACCGGCCGCGCTGATCAGGTGGTGGCGTGGACGGCTTCACCGATGACCTTGGTCACGGCGCCAGGATCGGCAATCATCGACAGGTGGGGCGCGTCGATCTCGGTGATATGCGCGTGAGCCGCCTTCATCATCGTGAGCTGCTCGGCGGGCGGAATCGCGTGATCCGCGGTACCGATCACCGCCCAGGACGGGATGGTCTTCCAGGCAGGCACGCCGCTTGGCTCGGTAAACGCGGCGGTGGTCAGCGGCCGCTGGGTCGCGGCGAGGGCCCTGGCCTGCCTGGCCGGCAACCCGTTGGCCAGGCAGGAACCGAAGACACCCGGCTTCAGGTAGGCGTCTTCTGCGCCGGCCGGAGCACCCGGGTAAGGCACCAGGATCAGGTTCGCCGAGCCCACGCAGGAACCAGGTACGGTGCCGATCAGCTGCGCCATGGTCTGGCCCTGGTCGGGCGCGAGCGCGTCCACGTAAACGAGCGCCTTCACATTCGGATCGCCGCCCGCGACCACCAGCCCGTACCTGACCAGACACGTGGCTGGCACAGGGGGCGCGCCCCGGGACCTGGGCACCCGGCCGGCCATGGTGCTGTGGACCGGCGCCCCCGGGTGAGGATCATGTGTCTGCCGGTTGAGCCCTCCCGTAGTCAGCCTCGGCAGGTCCATGGAGAAGCCGTGATGTCACACTCCGCGGCCCCTGTCTCGTCCTTGTCCGTAAGCAGCAATCAGCGGCAATCAACAGCAATCAGCGGCAATCAGCGAAAATCGTGGCGGCAGGGGTGAGACGGATGAAAATCGCGGTGGCAGGCGGGACGGGCGTGGCCGGGCGCTGGACGGTGGATGCGTTGCGCGCTGGTGGTCACGAGGCGATCGTGATCGCCCGTTCAGCCGGTACTGACCTGGTCACGGGGGAGGGCCTCGAGGCCGCGCTCACGGGCGTGGACGCGGTGATCGACACGACCAACGTCCCGTCGTCGGGCCAGCGGGTCAGCAGCGAGTTCTTCGAGGCGACGGCGCGGACGCTGATGCGCACGGCGGCCACGGCGGGCGTGCGGCATATCGTCGTGCTGTCGATCATCGGGATCGACCGGGTGCCGTATGGCTACTACCAGGGCAAGCTGCGCCAGGAACAGGTCCTCCGGGACTCACCTGTGCCGGTGAGCATCCTGCGGGCGGCGCAGTTCCACGAGTTCGCGGGCCAGTACCTGGCCAAGATGCCCGGGCCGGTCGTGATCGTCCCCCGCTGGCGGGCCCAGCCGGTGGCGGCCCGCGAGGTCGGCGCGGCGCTCGCCCGGATCGCCGCCGGCGATCCGGTGGCCTGCGCTGAGCTGGCGGGCCCGCGGGAGGAGATAATGGCGGACATGATCCGCCAGGTCGTCCGCGCCCGCGGGGACAGGCGCCTGGTCGTCTCGGTGCGGGTGCCCGGCGCGGCCGGCCGGGCCCTGGCGGCGGGCGGCGGCCTATCCGCACGCCCGGGGCTGCGCG
The DNA here is from genome assembly GCA_963808315.1 of uncultured Actinomycetes bacterium. GTDB lineage: Bacteria > Actinomycetota > Actinomycetes > Streptosporangiales > Streptosporangiaceae > Palsa-504. Next base: position 103,644 of record CAWEFK010000019.1, read on the forward strand.
GGACGCAGACCTTCACGGACTGGGTGACCGAGCAGCGGACGCGGGGCACGTTGTGAGCACCGGCACCGACCGGCTGGCCGCTGACTTCAGCCAGGCGCGGCCCAGGCTGGTCCGGGTGGCGTACGCGATCATCGGCAGCCACAGCGAGGCCGAGGACGTCGTCGCGGACTGCTGGTTCCGGCTGGCCGCCGCCGATCAGGCTGAGCCAGTGCGCGATGTGGAGGCCTGGGCGGTCGTGGCCGTGTCGCGGATGGCGCTTGACGTGCTGCGGTCGGCCCGGGTCCGGCGGGAACGCTACGTCGGCCCGTGGCTGCCCGAGCCGCTGGTCGCCTCCTCCGGTCAGAGCGCCACGGACCCGGCGGACCAGGTGACGCTCGACGACGAGGTCAGTTACGCGCTCCTGGTGGTGATGGAGACGCTGTCGCCGGCCGAACGGACCGCGTTCGTCCTGCACGACCTGTTCGGCGTGAGGTTCGATGAGATAGCGGTCATCGTGGGCCGCACCCCGGCGGCCGTCCGGCAGCTCGCCTCCCGCGCCAGGCGGCACGTCCGCGGGCAGCCTCCCGGGCCGGCGTCGGGCGCGGCCGAGCACCGGCGCGTGGTGGAGGCCTTCGCCACCGCCGCGGCCTCAGGTGACCTGGCCACGCTGATCCGCGTGCTCGACCCGGACGTGGTCCTGGTCAGCGACGGCGGCGGCCTCGTCACCTCCGCCCGCAGGCCTGTTCTGGGCGCGGACCGGGTCGCGCGCTTCCTGCTCGGCATCATGGCCAGGGAGCAGCCAGGCGACGCGATCGACCGCGTCGTGGTCAACGGGGCCCTGGGGTTCGCCGTTTACCAGCAGGGCAGGCTCGTCACAATCGTCTCCGTGACGGCGGCCGCAGGCCGGGTCACCCGCCTGGACCTGATCCGGGCGCCCGGCAAACTACCCCGCCTGGCCAGGTAGCAACGGCTGAAGGAAAAGCACCCCACCCCGGTGCCCGACGCTCAGAGCCACTTCCAGGGTCTCACCGTTCTACCCCAGTCGATCTCGTCGGGATCCACCGTCCAGGTTTCCTTGGCGTAGTCCACGGCGGCACCTGGCGCGTGATAGACCGCGCTGCCGACGGCCCAGCCCGCCGCGGCCGTGGCGCCCGCCACGCGCGAGCCGGTGTGCTTCTCGACCCAGGAGCCGGCGTCCATCGCGTTGTCCTGGTCGACGTAGTTGTCGTACAGGTTGGTGCCGATGCGCCAGCCGATCACGCCGGCGCCGATGACGGCCCCCGGTGCGCCGATCAAGCGGCCCAGGCTCAGCAGGGTGCCCGAGCCCGCCGCCAGGCCGCCGATCGTGAGGCTGCCCGCGGTGAAGCCGGTGGCGTTCAGGCCGGCGCCGAGCCAGTTGCCGCCGCGGATCTGGTCACCTAGAGACGTGATCGATGCGTACGTGCCGCCGATCAAGGTGTAGAGGCCGAGCGCGCCCAGCGCGGGACCGAGCAGCCCACCGGGCTTGGCGCCGGGAGCCTGCGCCGCGGCGGAGCCGGCGGCTGGTCGAAGGGGAGCTCGAGCTGGGCCGACGCGGCCTTTCCGGCCGGAGCGGCCACGTCGGCCGCGGCGGCCGTGTCCGCGGCGGCCGCGGTGGAGCCCGCCTGCCCCGCCGAGGTCCGGCTGCGGAGCCAGCCGCGGAACCTGGCGTCGACCCGCCACGGCGCCCGGGTGCCCCGGCCGAACCGGGCGCCCTCCGGGACCGTCTCGTCGATTCCCTCGACGTTGCGAGCGAACCGGCCCGCGGCCCGTTCGATAGCGGCCTTGACCCGCTCGAGCGTGCCGAGCGCGCGGTTCTCCGACGACGGCTGGGGCGCGACCACGCCGCGCTCTCCGGCGCGCAGCAGGACCTGCGGCTTGCCAACGTGCCCAGCGTCTACCGTGCCCTGACCGCCCCACCAATCCCACATGGCCTGGAGGTCCCGGCGCAGGGCGCCGCTGATCCCGCGGCCGGCCCGGGTGGCGATGACCTCCTGCTTGAACGTCTCGGCCAGGTTGAGCTGGCGGGGCTCCACGCCCTCGCGTCCGCCTGGGTCGACCCGGCGCAGCGGGTTCGCGCCGACGTACTCGTACGGCGACATCGAATCGGCGAGGCCGGCCGGGTCGGCGCTCGTCCAGCGGCCTAGCCACGGGGCGTAGTAACGGGCGCCGTGGTAGCTCAGGCCGGTCTCCGGGTCGCGCTCGCAGCCGGTGAACCGGTAGCGCTTGGGGGCTTCGACGTCGGCGCGGACGGCCTGGTAAGAGGTGCTGCCGTAGGGGTAGTACTCCTCATAGCTGATGACCTGGGCGTCCTGGTCGAGTTCGAGTACCGAGGAGTCCAGGTGGTTCGCCAGCTGGTAGCGGATCAGCTCACCTGGGCCCCGGTCCGTCCCGGCCGTGCGGGTCTCGGTCAGGGCGAGGCGGTGCCGGTCGTCGGATACGTTCAGGGTCTCGCGCTCCAGCGTCACCGCGCCTTGCGGACCGTACTCGCGGTAGATCTCGAAAGCCCCCACATAGACCCGTTCCGACCTCGGCGCGGCCAGCCCGGCCGCCTCCGGCCCGGCCGCCTCCGCCCCAGCCGGGCCCTGGGTCACCGTGCGGACGCGCTGTCCGGCCGCGTCGTAGACGTAGTACGTCACCTCCCGCCGCCCGGCCTCGTCGCCCCCGGCCTCGTCGCGCCCAGGCGGGCGTCCGCGTCCGGGCGGGCGTCCGGTCGCGTGCAGCCGGTCCGCGTAGTCCCACCGCATGAGCGGTATCTCCGGCATCGAGGTCGTGTTGCCCTGTTCGTCGTAGCCGAACCGCTGCGGCGGTGACGGATCCCGCGCGGGCCCGGCTCCGCTCAGCCGGTTGCTGTGCCGGTCTGGCTCCAGCAGGCTGGCCTGGTCATAGCGGTAGGCCCTGGTCCAGCCGCCGTGCGCCGGGTCCGCGGAGCGATGCCGCACCAGCCGCAGGTTGCCGACCTCGTCATAGGCGTACCGTTCGGTGTAGCGGGCCATCGCCGTCCCGTCGCCCGGCTGCGGCAGGCCGGTACGCGGCGCGTCGGTGGCGCTGGGCGGCACCGGCTGAGGCTGGCCGGCGCGGGTCTGCCCGAGATGCTCGCGTCCGGTCGCCTCGATCAGCCGGTACAGCGCGTCGTAGACATAGCGGGACGACGGCCGTACCACCTGGTTGCGGAAGAACACCTGCTGCTGGGCCCGGTCGCTGACCTGTGTCGGGTTGCCGACCGCGTCGTAGGTGTACCTCAGATCCTGCAGCCGCCGCGAGCCTCGCAGCGTGACCAGCCGGACCAGCCGGAACGTCAGCGGGTCGTAGGTGTAAGCCGCCGACGTCCCGTTGCCGTATCGGAGCAGGGTGCGCTGGCCGCGCGCGTTGTACTCGATGCGCCGGGCGAACGCGGTGGTCGCGGCGGCCCCGCGGAGCCGGCCGTCCAGCCGGTCGAGCTGGCTGGCGGCGTCGTAGGAGGGGAGCAGCACGCTGCCGTCCGGCGTCGTCGTGGTGACCGGCCGGTTCAGCGCGTCATAGCTGGTGCTCGCGGCGTAGTCGCGGTCCTGCACGGGCACGTCCGAGGCCCAGTCGACGACGGCGACGGCGTACTCGGCGGCGAGTTGCCGCACCGAGCCGAGCAGGTTCCCCTTGAAGTCATAGGCCGAGCTGGTGACGATCCCGGCTCCGTCGAACCGCCTGGTCACCCGGGTCCGCAGGTTCCTCGCCTCCGGATCGGCGGCGGATTCCCCGTACTCGGTGCGTCCCGGCAGAGCCTCGCCGGCGATCCCGGGCCCAGCCACGTAGACGCGGACCGGCCGACGCAGCGCGTCGTACTCGGTCCGCAGCACGAAGCCGCGTGAATTGCGGGCGTAGACCGTCTGGCCCGCGACGTCGGGCAGCGTCTGGCCGCCGCCGCTGTCCAGGCCGGCGTGCGAAACCTGGCCGCCCAGCATGGCCAGGCCATAGCGCATCACCGCCCGCCCGAGCGCGTCACGCACCTCGTGCGCGTTGCCCTGGATGTCGAGCAGGCTGTGCGTCCGGCAGAACTGGTCCGCCAGCGCGCCGTCGTCACCTACGCGGTTGTGGGCCACGGTGAGGAACGCCCGGCCGAGGGTGTCGAGCCAGCTCCGGGCCGGCGTGTCCGCGTGCGCGGCGGTCTGCTCCGCCGCCCGCTGCGCGGCCCGGCCCAGCCCGCCGTCGATCCTGCGGGCGTACCAGGTGGCCCAGCCGCCCGGCGCCCCGGCCGCCGTGGCGAGGTAACGGCCCGCGTAGCCGCGCACGTCGGCGTCGGTTCGCGGGTCGAGCAGGACGGTGTCGGCGGCATCCCAGGTGTCGTGACGCCAGGGATCGAAGGTGGTCTTGGCGTAGCTGGCGTCCGGGTTCAGGGTGGCCACCACCCGTCCCGGCGGGTCGTAGAAGAGCAGCGCGCTGACGCCCTGCGCCCGGGCGAACTCGAACGCCGGCGTGGCCGTGAAGAACGGCTCGTACTGCCGGACCGGCTGGCCCTTGTTGTTGAACACGGTCCAGCCGCTGCCGATCCAGCGGTGCCTGACCTCGGGGCCGCCGTCTGTCACCGGCCCGGCGGCGGCCTGGCCCTTGCGCTGGATCTCCCGGCCGAAGCCGTCGGAGTAACTGAACTGGCGCTGGATCCTGGTTCGCGGCCCGGTCGCGAGATCGCTGGCGTGCGTCTCGCGGGCCAGCACGGCCACGCCCGCGGGCCGCTCGCCTGCGCTGCGCCGGTAGGCGTCCAGGTCGTACAGGATCCGGGTGGTGGCGGGGCCGAGGAGCTCATGCCCGAGGCCGAACGGCTCCGCGAAGTATTCCTCCACCGCCGTGACCGGCAGGTCAGGGTCGAAGCCGTCGAGGCTGTCGCCGAGCCGCTCCTCGGGTTTGCCCATCACGGCCGTGCCGCACACCTGGCCGAGCGCGTCGAACGCAGCCGCTGGCCCGGTTCCGGTTCGCGTCGCTCACCAGGCGCGGCGCCAGCACCCGGTAGTCGTTGCCGTCCACGGTCAGCTCACCGGCCTGATCACGCTCACCGGCGGTGACGAGGTTGCCGAGCGGGTCGCGCGTCTGCCTGACCAGCAGGTCGTAGCCGTCGTAGCTGATCGTGGAGGCGTTGCCGAACGGGTCGGTGAGCCGTTGCGGCCGGAAGAAATGCCGCCGGGCGTAGTCCAGTTCGGCGGCCGGATCGTCGTCGTGACCGGGGGAGTAGAAGACCCGGCCCGACGGCAGCCGCCACGTGGTGCCCTCGCGGAGGAAGCCGGCGGCCCGGAGCATCCTGGCGTCGACCCGGCCGCCGTACAGCTCGGTCACCAAGCTGTCGGTGAAGGCCTGGCGGTAGCTGCGGTACGGAAGTGCGAGCGGCTCGAGGACGCCGGGCGGCAACGCCCCGGACAGGTCGTCGCGCCGGTACCGTACCGAGGTGTGGCCGATCAGTCGCCGCGCGGGCGAAGGCCGCCGGTCCTGGCCGGCGTCCCAGTCCTGGAACGGCAGCTCGGCGGTGACGTCGGCCAGCGCGTCGCGCAGCTCGGCGAAGCCGAACCGCCGCCCGGCCGGGCTGATCCCGACCACCTCGAAGGTCCGGGTCTGCGCGGGCATGGGGGTGCGGTACGCATCGGGCCGGTCGACCGCGTTGGTGTAGCCGCTTTCGGTGTAGGTCAACCGCAACCGGGCCTGCTCCGCCTGGTGTTCGGGGGCCAGGGCCGGGTCGGGGTATTGGCGGCCATACCCGGCCGAGGCCGAGCGCAGGGGGTTCCCGTAGTCGTCGGCGGCCAGCACCAGGTCGTGGGTGACCCGCGGGTCGGCTCGCCATCGGTCGTTCACCGGGTAAAGCACGCGTTCGTAGTGGGCGGTAACCGTCTCTCTGGCGTGGGTGAGGAAGACCGCGTGGTAGTTCTGCGGCCCGTCGGGCCGCGGCTGGAGCGCGGGCTGGAGCAGTTCAATCGTGTAGTTGTGCTCGGAGACCGCGTAGGGCCGGTCCTGGGCTTCGCTGCCGTCCAGCGCGTAGATTTCCTCGCGCAGCGGCGCGCCCTTCAGGGCCCGGCAGGCCTCGCGGGCCTCGGTCGGCGACAGCCGCCACGGCCGGGGCGGCTCTCCCGGCCGCCGGAGCGTGTCCGGCAGCGGCGTGTCCGGCAGCTGGGGGCCCTCGCCGCCCGGCGGGTGGTAGTACTCGCGGGCGTACTGCCTGGTGACCCGTTCTTCGTCGGGGAACACGCCGGTGTGCAGCCAGGTCCGGGTGAGCACGGGCGGCAGGTCGGTGGTCCGGTCCAGGTTCGCGTAGCGGCCCGCGGCGGCCCCGAGCACGGCCAGGTCCTCGGTGTCCCAGTGCTCGACCATGCCGAAGCCGCGGAACTCGCGTTCGTAGCCGTCGTAGTAGCCGTGGTGGTAGGCGTACCGGGTGGTGAACCGGTTCCGGTTGACCCGGTCGATCGTCTCGACGTGCTCGACGACGTGGACCGGGAACGGCAGCCGGGTGATCCACGGCCGCCCGGCCGCCTGATCGGCCAGGTAAAACTGGGTGGACGGGGCGTAGCTGATCACGGTCTCGGCGCCGAGGTTGTTGATCACGCCGGTGAGCAGGTACGGCTTGCCCGCGGTCATCAGGTCGACGTAACGGACCTGGCGTCCCGCCTCCCCCGGCAGCGGCGAGGACCAGACCAGGCACGCGGTGCCGTGGCCGAGCAGGTCGGCCACCATGACGTGGGCCAGGCTGTCCAGCCGGGGGAACGCCTGCGGCAGCGCGAGCGGGTCGCGGTAACCGTTGCCCGACTGGTTAAGGTACAGCCGCGTTCCGTCGGAATGAAGGTAGATGAGGTCCGCGCAGCCCGTGCCGTCGACGTCGGCCAGCCGGACCCGCCGCTGGTCGAAGTGGCCGGGCTGGTCCATTGGCGGGCTGCCGTCCATGGTCACCTTGGCGCCGAACCGACCGAAGCCGGTGTTGGGCCAGTAGCAGACCTCGCCGTTGCGCACCCGGACCAGGTCGGACAGGCCGTCGCCGGACATGTCCGCCAGGTAGATCGTCTGCTCCGGATCGGCGAGCATCACCCGCGGTCCTGACTCCTCGCTCCACGGGTCGGCGGAGAAGACCCGGCGCCCATCGCCGAAGCCGTCCAGGCCGAGGGACGGGTACCAGGTGAACGCGTCGTCGCCGGTGATCAGCACGTCGGCCAGGCCGTCTCCGTCCAGGTCCACCATGCGCAGGTCAGGGTCGTCCCAAGCGATGTTCGGGCCGGACAGGAACGGGCGGAACGGTTGCCAGCCGTCGTCGTCGGTGCGCCGGTAGTAGCCAGGCACCGGGCCGCCGAGCTCGGCCACGTCCAGGTGCCCGTCGCCGGCCAGGTCGAGCAGCTGCGGCCGAGCCTGCCCCCCGGCCGCCGCGGGCTGGGTGGCGAGCGCCCGCGGTGGCGCGAACCGGCCGCCGCCGAGGTTGCGCTGGTAGTACCAGGCGCCGCCCGGCCGGGCCAGGACGCCGGACAGGCCCTCTCCGTCCAGGTCGACCCACTGGTAGGCGGGGCCGTCGAACCCGGCGGGCAGGTCCGCCAGCGTCTGCGGGCTCAGGTCGCGCACCTCGGTGCCGAGCACGTCCGGGCCGTAGCGCAGGTCGAGCGGCGGCAGCGACGCACGGTGGTAACCGCCGTCCCGGCGCCGGTACCCGGTGCGGGTCACCGAGGCCACGGTCGTCATGCCGGCGCCGCCGGTGCTGGCGTAGGTCAGGTCGGTGGAGGACACCAGGCAGTCCGGGCCGACACCCGGCTCGTCCGGGAAGTGGTGGAACATGAGCACCCGGTGGCACCGGCGGTAGGTTCGCACCTCGAAGCCGGGGCGGTAGGTGGAGAACGGGTCGCTGCGCACCGGCCAGGCCCGGTCCGGCTCGGGCCCGGGGTCCTGCTCATGGTGATCGCCGTAGTCCAGGACGACCTCGAACAGCCACCCGCCACCCTGATCATGAGCCGAACGGCCCATGCCGATCCCCGGCCGCCAAGGTTCACGGTTGCCGTAGCGGATGCGCTTGAGATACCGGTTCGCCGACCGGGACCGCGCGGTGCGGTTCTGTTCGTTCGGCCGCGCCTGGTCGACTCCCGTGCTGTCCTCGGCGGCGTAATCGTAGCTCGCGGCGTTGCCGGCCTGGTCGTAGGTCGCGCTGATCAGCCAGCTGAACGTGCGCGACGGGTCGTCGGGGTCGGCGACCCGGCTGGCCGCGGTCGCGCCGTAGATCGTGCTGACGTTGGCACTGGTGATCGTGCGCCAGTGCGTCTCGCCGGTATCCAGGTCGCGCCAGCGTTCGATCCGCGCGAACAGGCCCTCGATCCGGGGCCGGTATCCCTGGACCAGGTAGCGGCGGCCGTCTTCGGCCCGCCGGGCGGGCGCCTGCTCCCACCGGCCGTCCCGCTCGGTGCGGATCGGGACCAGGTCCTCGGCGCCGGCCAGGACGAACGTGTCGACGTCGGGGTCATCGACGTAGCGGGGGAGTCCCTTATCGGTCTTGCGGGTGATGGCCGGGATCGACATCCGCCAGCCCAGGCCGAACGGTCCGTTGCCTGACCCTGAGTCATAACTGAGGCTGAGCGACGGGCCGAAGCCGGCCCGCCCGGGGCTCGTGGCGACCGGGATGGTCAGGCTGCTGGTGCCGGTCGCCGCGCTGACCGAGAACTTCTCCCCGATGTCCCTGATGGCGCCACCGCCCTTGGGCAGCGACACCGACGGTGCCGCGGGCGGCCCGCCCTCGGCAGGCTGCCACCCGCCCGCCTGCCCCGCGGCACCAGGCGTGGCGGGGCTAGCGGTCGGCGGTACCGCGGAATCGGCGGGGAGCATCGCTCAGCCTTCCTGGTCCCCGTGGCGGCAGCAGCCGTCCCCCCGCGGCACCCCGCACCGCGGCCAGCAGTCCGCCTGGTAGCGGGCGATGACGTAAGCGCCGCAGATCTCGCCGACCGCGTCGCCGAAGGCGAACGTGCACCGGGCGGTGCCGGCTCCGAGCGGGCCGAGCGGACGTTCCAGGTCGACGGAGCCGACGAAGCAGCCGGCCAGCGCTCCGGAGGCGACGCACTCGACGTCGATCACACCGTCGGCCTCCTCCCCGTCGCGCCAGAAGCGGACGAGATGGTGGCGGCCGGGCTCGGCGCCGGGCGCCGCGAACGCCAGCACAAGCCGGTCGATCCAGCGCACCCGACGCTCGGGCACGAACGGGAACATCCGCGGCCCGAAGCCGAGGCGCAGCCTGCGTCCGTACCAGTCGCCGCGATAGTGCTCCCGGTCCTCCTGGCGGTGCTGCCGCGGGTCGTCATCGCGGTCGTGGTCTCGGTCCTCCTGGCGGTGCTGCCGCGGGTCGTCATCGCGGTCGTGCCGCGGGTCGTCGCGCCGCCGGAGCCCCGGCCAGCTGTCGGGGAACTCGTGCCGCACGTCGAACAGGCGCAGGCCGTCGCCCGGGAGGCGGCCGCACGCGGCCGCGGTCGCCGCGGCGCGAAGCCGGCTGCCGCCTTCCCGCGCGGTGTAGCTGACGCGCATGATCACGTCGGTGAGGGTGTCGAAGTCGAACTGGTTGTTCTCCGGTGGCAGCTCGATCCGCCAGTGCGCGACGGCGCCGGCGAACTCGAACGGGAGGTAACGCTCGTCCCGGAGGCTGAGCTCGAACAGGCCGGAATCATTGGTCCCGGTGGAGGTGGCGATGGCGTCGGCGGCGGTGAACGACCGGACGATCCGCGGGTCGCCCGGCCGCGGGCGGTAGCGGTCGGCCTCGGCCTCGCGCTCGCGCTGCCCGTCGCCGTCGGGGCATGAGCAGCGGTCGTCATCGTCGCAGCAGCACCGGACGACCTCGCCGCTGAGCCACGGCTGCGTGCGGGTCGTCGAGCTGACCAGCGTCAGGCGGCAGTGCACACCGGTGTAGGGGCCGGTGACGCACGGGATCGTCAGCGCGACGGTCTTGATCTGGCGCAGGTACTGGCCGGGGTAGTCGACGTCGAACATCCACTCGGGTAGCCGCAGCTCGCAGCGGCCGGTGAGCTTGAGGGCCAGGAACGCGAGCGGGAAGTCGCGTTGCAGCGAGATGTTCTTGGTCAGCTCGTACTCGCGGCGGTTGCAGTCGCGGTAGGCACGTTCCATTCGCCGCAGGTCGATGGCGAGCCGGTCGCCGGCCAGCAGGCCCTGGTGCAGGTTGTCCCAGGGCGCGCCCTCGATGAACCGCTCGTCGGTCCGGCCGCGCTCGAGGTTGAAGGCGCGTTCGGCCTGCCGCGCGGCCGCGAGCGCCAGCTCGTAGGCCTCCCGGTACAGCACCGAGGTCCGGCGCTGGAGGAACAGGTAGAGCGCGTGGCTGGTGAACTTGCTGCGCAGGAAATCGTCGATCTCGGCCGCCTGCTCGATGGCGCGCTGCTGGTTGTTGAGCTCGCGCAGGGCGCTGTCCGCCCGCCGCTCGGCGCCGAGGATCTCCCGGGTCAGCCGCTCCACCTCGAAGGTGAAGATGTCAATCTGGTGCTGCCACTCGACGAGCCGCCGGTCCCACCCGGCCTGGGTCAGGGCCAGCCCGGCTCGTGTCTGTGCGTCTTGGGCGAGGTACTCAAGCGCCTTGGCCGCCGCGGTGAACGCGTCGGTGAAGCTGGTCCCGGTCATCGGGACGCGGATGAAGTTGTCCTGGCCCACGAACGTGTCAGGAATCGAGCTGCCGTCCTGGGCGACGAGCTCGAGTATCTGGGCGTTCACCTGCAGCCCCTCCGCGACCCCGGTCAGGTCCTGATAGAGCAGCTCGTTGCCGATCAGCCCGTTCTGGACCAGCGCGGTGTAGTAGGCGACCTGGTTCTGCGCGCTCAGCCTGGCCTGTTTGAGCGCCTGTACCTGCCAGTCGGCGTCGCGCCACTGATCCTTGCGGATCGCCAGCGTCAGCTGCTGGAGCTGGTGCTGCTGCGTCGAGCGCAGCGATTCGGAGAACTCGGCGTCGCCCTTCTCGTACGTGCCGAGCAGCGCGGCCCCCAGCCCGCGCACCTCGCTGGCGAGCTCGAGTGCCTTGGGTTGCAGGTAATCGAAGCGGTACGGGCTGACCAGCTGGCAGACCCCTGGCTCACAGCAGCCGCATTCCCCGCAGTGCCCGCCTGCGCCGCACTCGCAGTCGTCGTCGTGACGCCAGCGGGCCGGGTTGTCGCCCCAGAACGAGGCGCTCCCGCCGAGCTGGCCGCGGCGGTGGCGCCGGCGGTTCTCCCACTCGCGGATCAACCCGAAGCGGTCATCGATACGCAGGTAAAGCGCCATCAGCCGCGGGTTGAGCGGCGGCGGCAGCGGTGTGAACGACCCGACGGTGGCCGGTGGCCCGGCGGGCGGTTCCACCAGGACGGTCACCGGCGTCGGGCCAAGCACGCGGCGGGCGGCGGCGTAGATCACCCGCGCCCGGGCGGCCGCCTCGGGCGAGCCGGCGGCGGCCGGCCGGCGTCGGAGTGGGCGGCCATGACCGAGTCGCCCCAGCACACCAGCGTCTCCAGCACGTCGAGCAGGACCGAGCGGCGTCGTGCCCGGTCGGCCGGGGGTGGCGAGGCGCCCCACTCGTTGTCGGCGTCGAATGGGTTGTAGTAGCGCTCGTACCAGCGCACGGCGTCTTCGAACTGGCAGTGGCCGCGCAGCGCGCCCGCGATGGCGGTGGCGGGCGCATACCGCGACAGCGGCATCAGCGATTCGCCGGGCGTCCCGTAGACGAAGAACGGATAGGCGCTCAGCCCGCCGAACTGGTCGGGAGCCCCGCCGCCCCCCGGCGGCTGCAGGACCGGCGCGTTCGGCGTGACGACGAGCGGGAGCAGCGTGGCGTCGTCTACGGCGAGGTCGTAGCGCCAGCCGGTCGCCGCCGTCCACCCGGTGCAGGGCGGCTCCCACTGGTACCCGCTGTCGCCCTCGAAGGCGGGCACGATGCCGCCGTCGACCGCGAACACCAGCGAGTCGGCCAAGCGGCCTTCCAGCTCCAGCGTGGGCGGAGCGGGCTTGACCGGCGGGGCGGCCAGGGCGACGCCCTGGCCGGAGCGGCGCAGCTGGCCGAACTCCCCGTTGTGCACCCGGCACCAGTGCAGGTGCACCATCGGCTCCGGGGCCCAGTCAAGCAACGCCGGGAATGTCGCCGGGTCCTCCCACTGGGACAGCCCGCTCGCGTTGGTCAGGTCCGCTTGCTGGGCCGCGGGCGTGTCGTAGTCGCCGGCCTGGGCCAGCCAGAAATAGTACTCATCGACACGAGGCGGGTGGACCGTGCCGCACCGGCCGCAGCAGTCCGCCTCGGGCCCGGCCGGGTCCGGCCGCGCGCTCCCGGCCAGCTCGCCGGCGGCGGCGACGCGCAGGAAGCGCACCCCAAGCTCGACCGCCGCCTCGATCCAGTAGGGCAGCCGCCCGTGGCGGTCGGGGGGCGGCGTGACCACCACCGACGCCGCTCTCCGCCTGGTCGCCGGCTTGACCGTGCTCGGCACCTGCGTGCCCTGCCCGACGGGCTGAGGCGTCGTCTGCACCGCCGCCAGCCAGGCGGGACGCCCGGCGCGATCCGGGCGGCCGAGCAGGCCGAAGTTCTCGGTCGGGGCGGCGGCCCCGGCGACGGCGCCCGCCGGGCCCAGCGGTAGGTGCAGCGTCGACGGTTCGGCCGCCTGGAGCACCGTCAGGCCGGCGTGCGGCGCGGGGCGGCGGCCGTCCCAGTGCTGGATCCCGGCCGGCACCGGGATACTCAGCGACGCCCCGCGCAGCTCCTCCTCGAGCAGCCGGAACGCCTCGTGGCGGCGGGCGCGCTCGAGCTCCTCGCACTCGATGATGTCCTCGGGGTACAGCTCACGGCGCTTGCACGCCTGCCAGGTCCGGAACGTGGCGAACCGCTCCGGCCACAGCTCGCGGAAGGCGTGGCCGAGGTGCACTCCGGGCTCCAGGCGCAGGAGGGCGCGCTCCACGAACGCCTGCACGGCGGTGACCGCATCGTCGATGCGGGTGGTGCGCTCGCTCAGGCCGGCCGTGACGTCGATCAGCAGCAGGTCACTGAGGTCCTCCGGGCTGCGGGCATAGGTCGCGGGCGGCCCGCCGGGCAGCTGGACGCGGTCGAAGCAGGCACAGGTAGGCCAGCAGCGCGCGCCGCGCCCGCTCGCGTAGCGCGTCGTCGATACGCCTGAGGTCCCGGTAGCGGCGCGGGTCTCCCATCTCGAGCAGCGCGTCACCGACGTACTGGGTGAGGTTGTCGTTGCCGGACGGGGCGCCCGCCGAAGGGTCATCGGCGACCCACAGGTCCGGCCGCGCGTCGGTAACGCCGGTGGTGTACGCGCCGGACAGCGCGTCGGACAAGAACCGTTCCGCCCGCCAGGCGCGGATCGGCCACCGTTCGTCCATCAGGTTCTGCGCGGTCAGCTCGGCCTCGCCCAGCAGTGCCGGCAGCCCGAAGTAGCGCTGCACCAGATCGTTGTGGCTGAGCGGGATCTCCAGATGCGGCATGAGCTGCAGCATGTCGGTGGGGTTGGCGGCCTCCGCCGTCGCGAACAGCCGCCACAGCCGCGGGTGATGAGGGCCGTCGCGACGGGCGGCGTTCTGGCCGCGGAGCTCGGTATAGTCGAACAATCGCTCCCACCAGTCGAACATCGCCGCCTGCCGTGGACGTGACGGTGCCGCCCGGTCGTCGCCCGCCACCGCGGGGTAGCTGTCGAGCACCGGCAGGAAGTTGACGTCGAACTGGGCGCGGTGCTCGGCGAAGCCACCGCCGGCGCGGTAAAAGGCCGCCCCGGCGAAGCGGTCCGGGTGGGCCAGCATGAACCCGAGCTCGGACTGACCGTCTTCCGCGGGGCGCGCGCTCAGCTCGAACCGCGCGGCCAGCAGCACCGCCTTGAACGCCCGCTGGTAGGTGCGGCGGATGCTGCTCAGGCTGCTCACGTACGTGGCGGCCAGCGTTGCGGCCGCGACCTGCCCGACCTGGTCGGCGTCGGTCCGCGGCCGGTCATACTGGCCGATGTACAGCTGCTGGCGCCCAATCGTGACCAGGTCGCCGCCGGTGTCGGGGCCGGCGTACTTTACCTGCAGGCCGGCGTGGCGGCCGCGGAGCTCGTCGGGATCGTCGAAGTGCGGCTCGGGGCGGCGGTACTCCACGGTGATGTCGTACGCGCCGCGGCGCAGGTGCTGCTCGGCCTCGGGATCGGTATCGGCCTGCCCTGGCCAGCGGTGGCTGAGCAGGACCCACGAGCTCGCGCCACGCTGAAGCGTCACGCTCAATTCCCGGTGCTCGCCGCGGTCGACGTTCGGCCGTTCGCCCTCAGCCGTGGGCGCTCCGGCCGCGAACCGGTAGCGCCCCTCGTGCTCGACGAGCAGCACGCCGCTGAGCTTGACCGAGAACCCCTCGGCTCCGCCGAGGTCCCGGTCAGCGCGCTGCGACAGCGCAAACCCGTTGATCAGGTCGACGTAGGGGCTGGGAGCGCCGGGCGGTGGCTGGAGGGCGGGAATCAACGTCGGCAGCGGCGTATTGCGGTCATCGCGGACGCGGCCGAACTCCTGGAGCGGACCCGACTGCTCAGACCACAGCGGCGGCTGCCCCGACGGCGAGTATTCCACGGTCAGCCCGGTGCCGCACAGGCCGAGGAGCGCGGCGAACGCGCCGGCGGTGGGGGTCGGCCAGGTGACGGCGGGCGGCGCGCCGGAGGGCTGAGCCGCCTCCCACGGCGTCGTGGCGGGGTCGCCGTCGGCGTACAGGCTCTTGAGCACGAGCCAGGCCCGCTCGTCGTCGGGTTCGCCGTCGTCGCGATGGGCGCCGGCGCCGCGCGCCAGGTGGCGGGCGATGATCCGGCACCGCTTACGAGCGAGAACGAAGGCGTGACGGAAGTAATGCCAGCGGCGTTCGGCGTCGTGCTCCTGGATCAGGCGGCGGTCGGCCTCGCGGCGGTCGGCGAACAGGAACGCCAGGGCGGCGAGGTCCGCGCGCGGCCGCCAGTACAGGTCGCGCAGCGCGGCGGCCTCCGCGGTCTTCAGCTGCCGCAGCCGGGCCAGCAGGTCAAGCACCGCCTCGTCGCTGAGCGGCAGCGTGGCCTGCAGCCGTCCGGCGGCGGCGTCGTAGCTGACCGGGCTGTCCGGGTCCATGTTCCACATCCCGGGCGTGGTGCTGCCCGGGGCCAGGGGTTGAGCGTAGTGGCGGTCGGCGAAGGTGACCGTCTGCCCGGCGCGCTCGAGGATGTCGGGGAAGCAGTGCTCGGCCAGCGACCTGAGCGGGTCAGGACCGCCTGCGCCCGGGTCGTAGCCGAACTCTTCGCGCAGCGCCGACTCGATCCGCCGCCAGGTCCAGCCTTCGGCCTCTTCCTCGTCGACCTCCGCCTGGAGCAGCTCGCGTCGCAGCTCCCACAGCGAGCCGTGACGGTCTCCGGCCGGGAGCCCGAGCGGATCCTCGCGCGCCTCGTCGTCGCTCTGCTGCGGGAACGGGTCCTCGCCGGGCAGGTGCGGCGCCGCGGTGAACAGGAACTGAACGCTGCCGGCGGTGAACGGCGACGCGTACAGCTTGGCCAGTACCTCCACCATGCGCAGGGTGCGGGTCGGCGTGTAATGCCAGGTGTCGGTGGCCGTGGCCGGATCGAACCCGGCGAGTTGGGACAGCGGGTCCAGGTTGTCGGCCAGCACCTTGAGCAGCCTCGGCTCGTGCGCGCGCCCGCCATGCCGGGCGCGCGCGTATTCCGGCAACCGCCCGAGCAGTTCCGCCAGCGCCCAGTCCCACTGCGCGCCGGACGCGGGAGCCACCCACAGGGCCAGGAGCGGCGTGCGCGCGACGCCGGTGGCGCCGGCCGGCGCCACCGGCGTCGGTCCCGGCGCGAACGGCAGGCACAGCTCCTCGCGCAGGATCTCAAGCGCCACGAGCTGCGGGATGAAGTCAGGGTTGATCACGCCGCCCGCGAACAGGCCGAGCACGTCGCAGATGTCGGCCAGCTCCGCGAACGTGTGGCGGGCGCAGCGGGTCCGCTGCAGCAGCCGCCACAGCCGGATGAACACCGCCAGCCGCATCAGGGCATCAGCCGAGTTCACGCCAGGCCCGAAGGTGATCCTCAGCTGGTCCAGCTGGCACGGCTCGCATTCGCCGAACGGCTGGGGCGGCCGCCCGGCGAGTTTCATCGGGATGAAGCCGCAGTTGGCCAGCTCGACGAGCTCGCCATAGCTCAGGCCGGTCCGGTGCAGGAACTGGTTCACGTGCAGGACGACGTTGACCCACGACGCCGCGGCGCCGGCGAAACCATACAGCTGCCAGACGCCCAGCTGGCCGGCGGGTGCCGGGGAGGTCGTCGCGACCGGGGTCGCGAACAGCTGCTCGTATTCGCCGGCGGCGATCTGAAGGTACTCCGGGGCTAGGTCCGTGCGCAGCGGGTAGCGCCACACCGTGCTGTCGAAGCCAGCCGGGTCGGGACCCAGGACGAACTCGGTGATCTGCGCCCGGAACCGGCGCATCGCCTCGGCCCGCGTGACGTCCAGCGCGGCCAGGTGCGAGCGCGACACGTCAAGCGGCTGGGCATAGGGGAGCTCGGGACCGCTGTAGTCGCTGGCCAGCGCCGCATAGGCCGCCGGTGCTGCGACCGGGCTGGCCGGTGCGGAATGTTCGGGCAGCGCGCCGAACAGCGCCGCCGGGTCATGCCGGTAGGGGTCGCCTGGTCGCGGTGGCGTGCCCGGTGGCCGCAGGTGGTGGTCTCGCACCTGCTGGGCCGCGGTGTCGCGGACGACGCCGCCGACACCGCTGACCGATCCGCCGGACGCGGCGACCTGCGCCGCCAGGTACTCCAGGCACTCGTTGACCAGGTCGACGACGGGCAGCGGCGTCTCGGTGCTGGCGCGGTCGACGGTCAGGCCGCCCAGGTCTCCGCGCCGCGGTTGCAGCAGCGACCCGAAGCTGCCCGCGGCCACCGCGGGCTGCGCGCACGTCGAGGCGGGCCCGGCCTGCAGGAGCTCGTGCAGGTACTCGACGGGTCCCAGCGGGGAGAGCTCGGGCGGGGGGATGCAGTCGCGCAGGCCCCCGCCGTTGACCGGGTGGAACGGCGTCGGGGTGTCGGCCGGCGGCGTGAGCGTGCCGCCGGCGTTGACCCAGATCTGGTTGGCCCACTGGAACGCCACGCTGCCGGTGAGCGCGTAGGCGAAGTCGGCCTCGTCGAGCGCCGCGACCGACGCCTTGCTGGTGAAGCCCCTGGCGAACAACGCCTCCATGACCGAGAACTGAAGCGCGGCCGCGCTGGGGCCCGCCGTCAGACCCGCGGTGACCTGGGCTAGGTCGTTGAGGATCTCAAGCGCCTGGCGCAGCCACGCCTGGGCCTCGTCCTGGCCAGGGAACACCGCGGCCACGGCCGCCAGCGCGGCCGCGTCGCCGGGCGGGTTGACGCCGAACTGGAAGGCGACGCCGTTGATGTTCCAGTACTGCACCAGGAAGCTGGCCAGCGGGTCGAAGCCGTAGCGGTCGAGCATCGGCAGCTCGGCCGGCGTCGGCGGCGGAGCGGTCGGGTCGCCCGGGGTGACGGTATAGAACCGCGACAGGAAGCGGACGAACGCGGCGATCTGGTCGCTGGGATCAACCACCGTCCCCGGCGGCTCGGTGAAGGCCGGGATGAACTGCGGGTTCGCGGTGAGGAATTCTCTCCACTGGCTGACGGTGACGTTGGCCAGGTCGCTGGCGGTGGCGATGTTGAGGCCGGTGCTGCCGGGCGGGCTGCCCAGCGGCTGCCCGATGGCCGTCACGAACTGGCTCAGCACCGGGTCGTCGAAACCGGTGAGCGCGCAGCAGACCAGGCGCAGGTGTGCGGCGGCATTGCCGGGCGCCGCCAGCAGCGCCGCCCAGATCGGGCCGTCGGGATACGGCAGCGTCGTCCAGTTGGCCGGATCGGCCCCGTTCAGCCAGCCCAGCACCAGCGGCCCGGCGGCGTCGGCCGCAGTCAGCGGGTAGGTGGGCGCGGGCGGGATCTGAGTCGCGCTTCTGACACCGCCCAGCACCGCCAGCCGGCGAGCCGCCTGAAGCGGAGTCAGGGCCAGGGCCGCCGTCAGCAGCCCGGACTCCAGTGCCTGCTCCAGCTGCGCAGCCAGCGTCGGCTCGGACTGCCCGCCCAGGATGGAGTACCGGTCGGACGCCGACACCGACGCGGGAAGCCGCGCGCCGAGCGCGTAGAAGAACTCGGCCTCGACGGCGAAATTGCCCGGCGCCGTGCTCAGCAGCAGGGTCGCCTCGGGAACCTGGCTGAGATCGGCGGTGGGCGGAGGCAGCAGCGGGAACGTCATGGCCCCGGTCGTCGCGGCCGCGCTCCACTGGGCGCACTGCTGCGCCGCCGACCACGCGTACACGTAGCCGGCCACCGTCGTCGCGTCGGTACTGACCTCGCTGTAGTAGGAAGTCAGCGCGCCCTCGAATTGCCTTCTGTCACTGTCGGCCGAGGTGATCAGGGGCGGCACCGGCACCGTGTACAGCGCGCCGAGATCGGCTTGGTTGGCGTTGAGTCCGGTGGTGACCACGGGCAGCGGCAGCGGATTCACCGTCCGGTTGGCCACCATCTCGCGGGCGATGTGCAGCGATTCCTGGGCGGTGAGCTGCGCCGTGCTCACTGCCGCGTTCGGATCCTCGGCCAGGATCGCCGTGACCGCCGAGGTCAGCTGCGCATAGCTGGGAACCCCCCCGGCCGGGGGAACCCCGAGGTAGCCCGCGGGCAGGTCAGGGTCGGGAAGCGCCAGGTACAGGCCCACGTCGATACCCGTCAGCGACACCACCGGGCCGGCCGCGGTGACCGTCGAATCCACCAGGACGTCGTAGTTGAGGTCATTGTCGACCAGCGTCATGCCGTTCCGGGTGGCCTGCAGCACGACGTTGACCAGCGTCTGCGGCGCCAGGAACTTCGGGTCGATCGAAGCCGGCAGGTCGATCACCGCGGCCGCGGCCGCCTGTAGGCCGCCGCCCAGCTGGAAGATCTCGGCGAGGCCGGTGGTGTAGGTGGCCGAGCCAATGGCGATGTGCGGTGGCGCCGCCACCGTAGTGGGATCGTCGAAGTCGACCTGATAGGCGGTGATCGACAGGCCGGTCAGGAACGTCGCGAACGTCGCCGCATCGGTCGGAGTGGCCGGGTGCAGCCCGATCACGAGCGACGCGCTCACCGCATGCTCGATTCGGCCGCGCTCACCGCATGCTCGATTCGGCCGCGCCCCCAGCATCTCCGCCCGCCTGTGCCTGGCCCGAGGCTCCCCCACCCCAAGCCGCGCTGAGCCACCCTAGTCATGAACGGCACCCACCCCTCGGTCGTATACATCTTGCTTGGACGCCTTGCGGGCGGTCACATGGCCTGAGTAACCGCCCACGAGAGTAAGCTCGATTAGGCATTAATTTCGATATTCTTGCCCAGGCCAGGCAAATTCCTCCTGTGCCGGAGGAGGCTCCAGTGACATTCCGTGCCGAACATTCATGATCTTTTCACCCGATCTACCGGAGGGGAAGGGTTGGGCTTTTGATACATACCGTGGCAAAACTCTTCTGAAGTGATCCAGGTAATAACGCGGAACTCCGACGCGCTCCGGGAGGCCAGCGCGCGGCCGCCGGACGTCATCCTTGTCGACATCGCCCCCGGTCAGGAGGACGGTTTTGGCCAGCCCGTCTCTCGCCTAGGACGGTTGGTAACGCCCGGTGCAGGGGTCAACATCCCGCGAACACCACCCGCCCCACCCGCCCCACCCGCCCCGGACGCTCCCGCTCTACAGCGACACCGATGTTCCATCGCGGTTGCCCAAGCAACACCTATGGTCCTTCGATGTGGGTCAGGTTCGGGGTTCCGCCCCGCAGCCCCACCTCGACGTCGAAGTCGAGGACCTCGACGAGACCGAGGCGCGGGTACTCGAGCCGGGTGCAGCCAAGCCAGAGTTCCAGCCGGGCGGCGACCGGGCGCGCGTTGTTACCAACCCGGCCGGGCATCCCTTCTGCCTGGCCAGGAACCCATCAATGGCTCTAACGTCAAGCGACAAGATTCGAATAGTGCCGCTGACCTGCAAAAACTCGGGTGGAGCTGAGGGGATTCGAACCCCTGACCCCCTCGATGCGAACGAGGTGCGCTACCGGACTGCGCTACAGCCCCGAGAACCTGAGTCAGCCTAGCAAACGAAGCGCCCTTACCGTGCATCACCACCGTTCACGTCTTCGCGTCCGGCCGGCCCTGGCACCAGATGACAGCCGCGCCGCTAGAGGACATTATGGGGGTGAAACGACCGCCGGGGGCACCTCGACCCTTGCTCACCACGCCACCCGACGCCTACCCGGCCAGCGCATCCGGAAGAGGCCCGCGATGACCACCGCCGCCCCCGTGCCCGGCTGCCCCGTCGTTGAGTCCTTCGACCCGCTCGCGCCGGAGTTCCTGGCCGATCCCTACGCCGCCATGTCCGTGCTCCGGATGGACGGCACCCCCGTCTTCTATGCTCCTTCGATCGACTACTACGTCATCACCTCCTACGCCGACATCGAGGCGGTGTTCCGCGACCCGGCGGCGTACTCCGCGGCCGTGGCGCAGGCCCCGCTCGTCCCGCTGGTCGCCGAGGCGCAGCGGATCCTGCTGGCCGGCGGTCACAAGCCCGCGCCGACCATGGTCAGCCTGGACGAGCCCGACCACGGCCGGCTGCGCAAGCCGGCCGCCCGCGCGTTCAGCATGAAGCGAGTCACGGCCATGGTCGGGACCATCGAGGCGACGACGAAACGGCTGCTCGATCACGTCGCGGACGCGCCCGAGTTCGACCTGGTGGCCGCGCTGGCCTTCCCGCTGCCCGCCAATATCGTCTTCTCGCTGATGGGGGTGCCCGAGCGGGACTTCGCTCAGCTCAAGTACTGGTGCGGGTACCGGGCGGCGCTGTCCTGGGGCCGTCCGGCGCCGGAAGACCAGGTCGAGATCGCCACCACCATCGCCGCGTACCGCGGCTACATCCGCGACCTGGTCGACGTCAAGGTGCGCGCGCCGGGCGACGACCTGACCAGCGACCTGATCGCCATCGGTGACGAGGACCCGGACCGGCTGAGCTTGGACGAGATCTCCTCGATCTTGTTCTCGCTGTCGTTCGCGGGCCACGAGACCACCACCGGGCTCATCGGCAACACCGTGAGGCGCCTGCTCGAGGACCCGAGCCGCTGGACGCAGATCGTGAAGCAGCCTGGTCTCATACCGGCCGCGGTGGAGGAGACGCTGCGCTACGACTCCTCCGTGCCGGTCTGGCGGCGGGTCACCACCCGGCCGGTCACGCTGGGCGGCGTGGCCATCCCCGCGGGCGCCAAGCTGTTCCTGTGGCTGGCCGCGGCGGGCCGGGACGCCGCCGCGTTCGACCGCCCCGACGAGTTCGACCTGCACCGGGCCGACGCCGACCGCCATCTGGCCTTCGGCAAAGGCCTGCACTTCTGCCTGGGGGCGAACCTGGGCAAGCTCGAAGCCCAGCTCGCCGTGGCCGAGCTGGCCCGCCGCTACCCGGCACTGCGCCTGGCCCCGGACCAGCGGCTCACCTTCCACCCCAACATCTCGTTCCGCGGTCCGCAGGCCCTGACCGTGTGCCGCCGCTGAGCATGGCGAGTCAGCCTGTGGCCGGCCGGGCTAAGTCACCGACCGCCCGCAGCTTGGCGTCCGCGTACTGGTCGTAAAGCTCCTCGCCGTCGTGGGCCACAGACGCCGAGATGTCGATGATCTCCGCATCCGGAGCGGGCGGTGGTGCAGGCGCGGTGGCAGGCGGGGCCTGCGGCGCCAGCGCCCCGGCCGCGACCTGCGTCGGATGGGAGCGGGCCTGGTCCCGTCGTTCGGCATCCGCCTTGGCCGCCTCCCTGAGCAGGGCCAGGTAGCCGAGCAGCATCACGGTCGGCGGCAGCAGCACCCACCAGGCCGCCAGCCCGCTGACCGCGAGCAGGCAGGATCCGGCGGTGAGTACCAGGAGCAGCATGAGCAGGCGCCTGCGCGCGGTCAGCACCCCCGCGTGCTCCTGGTCGCGGGCGGACCGGTAGTCCTCGTCGCCGCCGTCCTCAAGCCGATCCCGCGGCGCGTCCGTGTCCCGGCCCCGCGGCGCGTCCGTGTCCCGGCCCCGCGGCGCGTCCGTGTCCCGGCCCCGCGGCGCGTCCATGTCCCGCCCCCGCGGCGTCTCCTCGTTCCAGCCCCGCGGCGCGTCCTCGTCCCGTACCCGCGGGGACGCCGGAACCGGCTCCTCCCCGGTCACCGGTGTGTCCTCGGCCATGGTCGCGCCGCCGCTGGAGTCTCGCCGCAGCCACCGGGGGATGAGCACGCCGGCCCAGATGGCGACGATGGCGACGTACAGTATCGCGCTGCTCAACGATCCTCCCCTCGGCGTGGTGAGCGCCGGGCGGCCCGGGTGGCCGGGCAGCGGTTGGCCCGGTCTTCGGGTGTGGGCATGCTGCTCCCCTCGAGCGTGCTCACGTGACGCAAAGTAATAGCTGGCGCGGCGTTAAACGAGCACCGAGCCCGGTGTGTCGCAACATTCCTCCCGGCACCCCCCGAGGAGGCGGTCATGTGACTGGGAGTATGGGGTGCGGCATCTGCGTTGCACCCCAACGCCTATGGCGGTCAATGCCGTTGGGTGTTCTGGTCCGTGTGTGATGGATAACACGTGGGTGCCTGTGGGGCGCCGGGACCTGTGGTCCCTCTCAGCCGCCGCCTGACGATGGCGGCAAGACGCCGCTGAAACCGGCACGCCGCCCCGCGACCGACGGCCGATTCCGCGGGACACCCGTGTCATTCCCGCCCCGTCTGCACAGGAAATCACTACCGTATCAGCCAGCTACGAATTTGTGTGGAGCATTTTGGCTTGATGGGGACTTTTGTGCACCATAATACCCATAAGTCTTCACAAAGCCAGAATTCTCCACGATCTTTGTTCGACCGGCCGGAACGTCTGGGATCACGGAGCCGCCCGGGACCACCGAACCGCCCGGGACCACGCGCGGGAGACCGCCCGGGACCACCGAACCGCCCGGGACCACGGAACCGCCCGGGACCACCGAACCGCCCGGGACCACCGAACCGCCCCGCAAACGCCGAACCACCGCGACAGATGTCAGCCCGCGTTGGACCCGGAGGCCGTCAGGATGCTTTGCCACCTCGGCATCAGGCCCTGCGGCACCTCCTCGGAGGTGAGCGCGTAGCACACGTGGTCGCGCCAGGCCCCGTTGATGTGCAGCTGCCGCACCCGGATGCCCTCCTCGCGGAAGCCGAGCTTTTCCACCACCCGCCGGGACGCGTGGTTCTCCGGCCGGATGGAGGCCTCGAGCCGGTGCAGGCCGACGACGCCGAAGCAGTGGTCGACCGCCATGGCCAGCGTGGTGGGGATGATGCCGCGGCCGGCGTACGCCTCGTCGATCCAGTACCCGACCTGCCCCGACCGGGCCGAACCCCACGTGATCGACCCGACCGTCAGCTGCCCGACGAACTCTCCGCCGTAGGTCACCACCCACGGGATGGCCTGTCCCTGCTTGGCTTCCCGCCGCATCGCCCGGACCATCGCGATGTACGGCCCGAGGCTGGACCGGTACAGCGGTGTTTCCGGGTTCGTCGGTTCCCACGGCCGCAGCCAGGGGGCGTTCCGCACCCGTATCTCGCGCCACGTGCGGGCATCGCCGACCCGCACCGGGCGCAGGGTTACCGGCTCAGCGAGCAGACCAGGCTCGGTGAGGGTGACCGGCCAACCGCGCATACGTCCCACGATTCCATCATTCTCCTGTATCGCTGCCGACGCTACGCGATACCAGGCAAGCGTTTCACACTGGAGTCCGAACTGACATGATCGCCCCCGTTGATCTGGGCCACCGCGTGGCCGAGCACGGGACCGAGCACGGCCATGCCGTCCCGGACGCCGCCGGACGACCCGGGCAGGTTGACGATCAGGGTGCGGCCCGCCACCCCGGCCAGGCCACGCGACAAGATCGCGGCCGGCACCCCGGCGGCGGCCCCGGCTGCCCGCAGCGCCTCGGCGATCCCCGGGATCTCCCGTTCAAGCACCCGCCTGGTCATCTCCGGGGTCAGGTCGCCCGGGGTGAGCCCCGTCCCGCCGGTGGTGACCACCACGTCGTAGCCCGCCGCGACCGCGTCCCGCAGCGCCGTCTCGACCGCGTCCCCGTCCGGGACCACCACCGGTCCGTCCACGGTCGTGCAGCCCGCGCCGCGCAGCAGTTCGACCAGCACGGGTCCCGATTTGTCGGCGTACACCCCGGCGGCGGCCCGGTTGGACGCGGTGATGGCGAGCGCCCTGATTATGGTCTGGTCCATCGGCCGGTCTTCCCGCCTTCTTTCCACTCGACCCGCACGTCGGTGATCGTCGCGGCCGGGTCGATGGCCTTCACCATGTCGATCAGCGTCAGGCCGGCCACGGACACCGAGGTGAGCGCCTCCATCTCGACCCCGGTCCGGTCCGCGGTGCGGGTGGTGGCGGTGATGTCGACGCCCTCGTCCGTCACGGCCAGGTCCACGGTCACCCCGTGCAGCCCGATCGGATGGCACAGCGGGATCAGGTCGGGCGTCCGCTTGGCCCCGGCGATCCCGGCGATCCGGGCCACCGCGATCGCGTCGCCCTTCGGCACCTCCCCGGCTCGCAGCGCGGCGACGGCCCGCGCCGACAGCCGCACCCGCCCGGTGGCACAGGCCGACCGCGCCGTCACGTCCTTGCCTGACACGTCCACCATCCGCGCATGCCCGGCCGCGTCCACGTGGGTCAGCGCGTCGCTCATGGCCTCACACTACATTTTTCCGCCAAACGGACTCCGGCTCAAGCGTCGAACACCGCGACCAGCTCAGGGGAGGACAAGCACGTCGACCAGCTCGCCCGCGGCCAGAGCGACGACATCCTCGGGCACGATGACCAGCGCGTTGGCCTTGCCCAGCGTGGCCACCTGGTGCGAGCCCTGGCCGGTGAGCGGGGTGACGAGGCCGGCCGGGCGGTCGAGCACGCCGCGCAGGAAGGAGCGCCGGCCGGCGGGCGAGCGCAGCGGGCCGGTCAGTTCGGCCTGGATCCGCTCCAGGCCCAGGCCGTCGTCGGCCTGCAAGGCACCGAGGGCGGGCCGGGTGAAGACCTGGAACGACACGTACGCGCTGACCGGGTTGCCGGGCAGCGTGAAGATGGGAACCCGTTCGGCCTCTGCCGCGGGGCGGACCGGGCTCTCCGCCACCTCGCCGCGGTCCGCGAGCCTGCCGATGAGCCCGCGACGGGCGCTGGGCTCCGGCTCGGCGGCGGACAGCGCGATGGTGCCGAACCCCTGCGGCATGCCCGGCTGCATCGCGACCTTGCGGAACGCCACGGTGCCGAGCCGCTGCAACGCCGCCTTGACCACGTCGTGCTCGCCGCCCATGCTGACCCCGCCGGTGGTGATCAGCAGATCGGCCCGCATCAGCTGGTCCTCGATGGTCGGCAGCACCTTCTCCGGGTTGTCCGGGACGATGGCGTGCCGGTAGGCGTCCGCGCCCGCCTCGCGGGCCGCCGCGGCGAGCATGAAGCTGTTGGAGTCCCAGATCCGCCCAGGGACGATGGGCGCGCCTGGTTCGGCGAGCTCGTTGCCGGTGGACAGCACCACCACCCGCGGCCGGGGCCGGACCTTGACCGTGCCGCGGCCGGCCGCCGCGACGACGGCGATGTGCATCGGGCGCAGCCGGGTGCCCGCGGTGACGAGCACCTCGCCGGCCTGCGCGTCCCCTCCGGCCAGCCGGATCGAGTGCCCGCGGTCCGCCGGCGTGCGGATGCTCACCCGGGCCGAACCTCCGTCGGTCATCTCCACCGGCACGACCGCCTCGGTTCCGCGGGGCAGCATCGCGCCGGTCATGATCTTGATGCTGGTGCCCGGGGACAACGAGTACGCGCCGATGTCACCCGCCGTGACCTCGGCCACCACCGGCAGCGTGACCGGGTGGGTCTCGCTCGCGCCGGCGATGTCCTGCACCAGCACCGCGTACCCGTCCATGGCCGAGTTGTCGAAGGACGGCAGCGGGTGGCTCGCCGTCACGTCCTCCGCCAGCACCAGCCCGTGGGCGTCGCCCAGGCTCAGCTCGGTGGGCGCCAGCGGACGGATGGTGGACAAGATGTCCGCCAGATGTGCCTCGACCGAGATCGGCGCGGTGTCTTCCGCTCGCCTGCCCTCCGGCTCGCTCATGGGAGGCTGTCCAGGTACTTGCGCAGCCAGGGGACGATCTCCTCGGCCAGGTCGGACCGCTCGCAGGCGAACTGGACCAGCGTGCGGAGGTAATCGAGCTTGTTGCCCGTGTCGTAGCGGCGGCCGTGGAACAGCAGGCCGTGCACGCCGCCACCCTCCGCCGGGCTCGCCGACGCCAGCGTCATCAGGGCATCGGTGAGCTGGATCTCCCCGCCACGGCCGGGCTGCGTGTCGCGCAGCACGCCGAACACGGCCGGGTCGCACACGTACCGGCCGATCAGGATCCAGTTGCTCGGCGCTGAGCCGGGTACCGGCTTCTCGACCAGGTCGGTGACCGTGACCACGTCCGTTTCCGAGGTCGGCGAGATGGCGGCGCAGCCGTACTGGGAGACCTGCTCCGGGTCGACCTCCATCAGCGCGACGACGCTGCCGCCGTACTGCTTGCGGACCTCGATCATCCGTCTGAGCAGCGGGTCGCGGCTGTCGATCAGGTCGTCGCCGAGCAGGACGGCGAACGGCTCGTCGCCGACGTGCTGGGCCGCGCAGAGCACGGCGTGGCCGAGTCCCTTCGGGTCGCCCTGGCGCACGTAGTGCACGGTGGCCAGGTCGCTGGACTCCCGGACCTGGGCAAGCCGTTCGGTGTCACCCTTGGCCGCCAGCGCTTCCTCGAGCTCGTAGGCCCGGTCGAAGTGGTCTTCGATGGAGCGCTTGCTCCGGCCGGTGACCATCAGCACGTCGTCCAGGCCAGCCGCGACGGCCTCCTCCACGACATACTGGATCGCGGGCTTGTCGACCACCGGGAGCATTTCCTTGGGGGTCGCCTTGGTCGCGGGCAGGAATCTGGTGCCCAGGCCAGCGGCGGGAATGACGGCCTTGGTCACATCCTGGGAAGCGGGCATGCCTGCACCCTAGCGAACTTTGCGCGGTGGTCTGCGAGGGGTGCGATGGCTGTGAGTCGTCCGGCGGACCGAACGCCGGCCGTCTCACCGCCGCCGCACCCACTATCTTGGCCGGGTGGACGTGCGTGGTGAGAAGGCTTTGTTGCGCTCTGGGGTGGTGGAGGCGCGGGCCGCGTTGACCGCTGAGGAGCGGACGGCGGCGGGGCGGGGGATCCGGGACTCGTTGCTTTCTATGGCGGAGTTGCAGATGGCGGGGACGGTGGCGGTTTATTACTCGGTGGGGGCGGAGCCGGAGACGCGGGGGTTGGTGTTTGGGTTGTGGAAGCGGGGGACCTACGTGGTGCTGCCGGTGCTGCGGGAGGACGGGGACCTGGACTGGGCTTCCTATGAGGGGCCGGATTCGCTGGTGGCGGGGCCGCGCGGGTTGCTGGAGCCGGGGGAGGCGCGGCGGGGGGTGGAGACGGTGGCCCGGGCGGACGCGGTGCTGGTGCCCGCGCTGGCCGTCGACCGCGCCGGGAACCGGCTTGGCCGCGGTGGCGGAAGTTACGACCGGGCCCTGGCCCGCGTCGGCCCCTTGGTCCCGCTCATCGCCCTGCTCTACGACGACGAACTAGTCGACCGGCTCCCGGTGGCGCCGCACGATGTCCCCGTCCGCGCCGTAGCCCGACCCGCCCACGGCGTCACCGTGCTGCCTGGCTCCTGAGTCCGCCGACAGTAAGGAATCTGGGGGCTTAGTTTGGGGTTAGGTATGCTTAGCAGTCGGATGTCGAGAGTGCTAATCTGAGCCACTGAAAGTTTGTGCCCGCGCAGGCTGGGATGCCTGCGTGAAGGAGGGTCCGTGCCCACGTATCAATACACCTGCACCGAGTGCGGCGAGCCGGTCGAGGCGGTGCAGAAGTTCAGCGACGAGCCGCTGACCGTCTGTGCCGTCTGCGGAGGCAGGCTCAGGAAGGTCTTCTCGCCGGTCGGCATCGTGTTCAAGGGGTCGGGCTTCTACCGCACGGACAGCAGGAAGAACGGCACGGCTCCGGCTGAGGTCGCGGCCAAGGACAAGTCGTCGAGTGAGGCGAGTTCCTCGACGTCCACCTCGAGCGAGTCGAGTTCGAACGGCACCCCGTCGGCGGACAAGGCCACCGCGAAGAAGCCCGCGGAGACCACCAGCACGCCGGCCAAGTCGTCGTCGTCCTCGTCGAGCGAGAAGGTCGCCTGACCCGTCATGGCGGACGTCGCGAGCATTGCCGTCGTCGGCGGCTCTGGCTTTTACGAGTTCCTCGAAGACGCCGAGGAGGTAAAGCTCGACACCCCGTTCGGAGCGCCGAGCGACCCGGTCACGGTGGGGGAGCTGGCCGGGCGGCGCGTGGCGTTCCTGCCGCGGCATGGCCGTGACCACCGGTTCCCGCCGCACAAGATTCCGTACCGGGCCAACATGTGGGCGTTGCGCTCGCTCGGTGTCCGGCGGGTACTCGCGCCGACCGCCGTCGGCTCGCTGACTCACCGCTACGGGCCAGGCACGCTGGTCATTCCCGATCAGCTCGTGGACCGGACCAGGAACCGGGACCAGACGTACTTCGACGAGGGCGCGTGCCACGTGCCGTTCGCCGATCCGTACTGCCCGTCGCTCCGCCCGGTCGCGATCGCGACCGCCCGCCAGGCCGGCTGGGACCCGGCGGATTCCGGCACGCTGGTCGTCATCGAGGGACAGAGGTTCTCCACCCGCGCCGAGTCGCTGTGGTTCGCCGCCCAGGGCTGGACGCTGGTCGGGATGACCGGCCACCCCGAAGCCGTCCTGGCCCGCGAGCTGGCCCTGTGCTACACCCCGCTGGCCCTGGTGACCGACCTCGACGCCGGCCTCGAGGCCGGCGAGGGTGTCACCCAGGCCGAGGTCTTCGAGGTCTTCGCGGCCAACATCAAGCGCCTGCGCGACCTGGTCGCCACGATCATCGCGGCCCTGCCCGCCGACCGCGAGGACGACCTGTGCGCCCACGCCCTGGACGGCATCAACCTCCCCTTCCCCCTCCCTTAACCCAGGTGCCCGATCTCATCGCTCCCGGCGGGTCCGCGTCGGTTCATGTCCTGCATGAGGGGTACGTCGGGCGGGACGGCGACGACGAGCGCGTAGCCGGGACCGTCACGCTGATCATCGACGGCGACGCGGTGATCGTCGTCGATCCCGGCATGGTGGCCTCCCGCGCGGCCCTGCTGGCCGCGCTGGCCGCCCACGGACCGCAGGCCGAGGACGTGACCGACGTCGTGTTCAGCCATCATCACCCCGATCACACCGTCAACGCGGCGTTGTTCCCCGCGGCGCGGATTCACGATCACTGGGCGGTGTACGCAGGCGACCGCTGGATCGACCGGGACGCCGACGGTGCGCAGCTCGCGCCCTCGGTCCGGCTGCTGCGCACGCCCGGCCACACCGCGCAGGACATCTCGACGGTCGCTTCCACGCCGGGTGAGGTGTTCGCCTGCACGCACGCATGGTGGGCCGCCAACGGGCCCGCCGACGATCCGCTCGGCTCCGACGCGGACGCCCTGCACGCCAGCCGGGCCCTGCTGTTGTCCTTCGCCACGGTCATCGTGCCTGGCCACGGTGCCGCTTTCCGCCCCGGCCCGCACACCGCGCGCTAGTCCCGCCTGTCACCACGTCCAGCGGCGCTTGGCATGCTTGTGCCGGGCGGCCCAGGTAAGCTATGACCTCGGCAGGCCCCGATAGCTCAGCGGATAGAGCGACTGCCTCCTAAGCAGTAGGTCCCGCGTTCGAGTCGCGGTCGGGGCGCCAAAAGTGCAGCTAGATCTAAATATTCGAAATCCTGGCAATGTCATGACGTACTGCCCGCAGGCAGTCGCTCCAATCCGGGGTGCCGCGATGCGACGAGGCGCTCACCAGGCATAACTGCGATCCCGAGGCGTTCCGTACAAGTACCTTGCTGCTTTGGGAGGGCGTATTCAAGTGGTGTGCGCTAGGCCCGGCGGGTTGGCGGTGTTTTGGCTGGTCCGACCGGGAGGATGCGGGTATGACGGCACATCTGAATGCGGAGCAGGTCGCGCTGGCGTTGCGGCTGCGGGCGCGGGGCTTGACGCTGCGGGAGGTCGGGCGGCAGGTCTGCTGTGATCTGGGGGTGGTGCACCAGCTGGAACGCGGGCGGCGGCGGCGGACACCGCGGCCGTACGGGTGGGAGCCGGGGCCCGGGCGGCTGAGCGTGGCGGACCGGGAGGAGATCAGCCTGGGCCTGCGGGCCGGGGAGTCGTTCACGGTCATCGCCGGACGGCTGGGCCGGGCGGTATCAACGGTGTCCCGGGAGGTCGCCGCGGGCGGCGGCCGGGCGGGTTACCGGGCCTGGCGGGCGCACCAGCGGGCCCGGGACCAGGCCCGCCGCCCGAAGGGCTGCAAGCTGGATGACCCGGCGCTGGCCGCGGCGGTCAGCGCGCAGCTGGCGGGCTGGTGGTCACCGCAGCAGATCGCCGCCCGGTTGCGGATCGCGCATCCGCACGATCCGATGATGCAGGTGAGCCACGAGACGATCTACCAGTCGCTCTATGTCCAGGGCCGCGGTGAGCTGCGCCGCGAGCTGGCCCGCTGCCTGCGGACCGGGCGGGCCGCCCGCCGCCCTCGCCGACCGGCTGATGACCGGGGCAAGATCCCGGGCAAGGTCATGATCAGCGAGCGGCCCGCCGAGGTCGCCGACCGGGCCGTGCCCGGCCACTGGGAAGGCGACCTGATCATCGGCAAGGGCAACAAGTCCGCGGTCGGCACCCTGGTCGAGCGGAGCACCCGGTTCGTGCTGCTGCTCCACCTGCCCGCCGGATACGCCGCCGAGCAGGTCGAGGGCGCCATGACCCAGGCGATCGGCACGCTGCCAGCCGCGCTGGCCCGCTCGGTCACCTGCGACCAGGGCAGCGAGATGTCCCGGCACGCCGAGTTCACCATCGCCACAGGCATCCCGGTCTACTTCTGCGACCCCCACTCACCCTGGCAGCGCGGATCGAACGAGAACACCAACGGCCTGCTCCGCCAGTACATGCCCAAGGGCGCCGACCTGTCCGGGCACGACGCCGCCGCGCTGGCCGCCACCGCCGCCAGCCTCAACGGCCGGCCCCGCAAAACCCTCGGCTATATGACACCATCAGAGAAACTCGCCGAGCTCCTTGCGCTCACCCCTTGAAACCGCCGAGCCAAACGGGGAGCCAACGGCATCCGTTGAGGGTGATGAATTCTGCCGATTCCTGACCCGCTGTCGGCCGCAGCACCTGCATCGTTGGCGCTCGGGCTGCGGTAGTGCTAGCCGCTGTCGCCTTCTCGTGCGTGCTGGGCGAAAGCCGCGTAGTGGCATCTGTACGCCGTGGAATGATGATCGCAATCCGCGTGCAAGCTTCCCGGTCTGGGAGTCCTCTCGATCACGGCGCAAGTAACCGCCGTTCGGTGTGGCTGCGTTGTCAGCCAGAACCCCGTCGGGGCGCATCAGAGCGGAGCTGTCTGTGCGGTGCGTGACCCATTCCATGCGATGCCCGCTCATGGATGGTGGCAGCGCTTGTCGGCTTTGTCGGTGCGCGGCGGTACGGTGCGCTGGTGCTGGTGCTGGAGAGCCTTGACGAGGTTGGGTGGGCTGGTCTGAGTCACGCGTACGGGAGCGCCGGGGATGTTCCGGCGTGGCTGCGGCAGGCGGGATCGGGCGGGGACAGGGCCGGGGATGCGATTTCGGAGCTGTATGGCAGCCTGTTTCACCAGGGCACGGTCTATCCGGCGACCAGAGCGGCTGTGCCGTTTCTCGCTGAGCTGGCCCGGTCGGCGCCGGCGCGCCGCAGCGAGTTTGCCTGGATGCTCGGCATGATGGCTGACCCGCATCATGCCTACGGCTCGGCGTTTGACGCGGTGAGTGCGGCGGTCGGTGCGCATGCCGGTGTGTTCACCGGGCTGCTGGCTGACGCCGATGCGCAGGTGCGTGCGGCCGCTGCCTATGTCTTGGCCCAGTGCGCTGTTCCGGTGGCGCCTTTGTGGGACCGGTGGGCGGTTGAGGAGGTGCTTGAGGTACGTGCCTCGCTGGTGCTCGCCCTGGGTCTGCGTGATCCTGCCGGGTCCGTCCGAATCCTTGTCGAGGCGGTGGAGCATGCTCCGGCGGCGGTCCGGGCTGCCGCTGCACTGGCGCTGGCACGTAATCGGGTGGCCTGGCCGGACGGCGCGGTAGCCATGGTTGTCAGCGCCATGGACGACGGCGCCGGGATCGAATATCCGTGGTGCCGTCACGGTGACTGGACCGATGAGCTGCTGCTGGTGGCAGACGACGCGCTCGCTGCCGATGTGCTGGCGCAGATGTTCACGGCTTCGCGAGCCAAGACCCGCCGCGCGGGTGCCTGGGGGATAACGGTGCGCGGCCAGGCCAGGCGGTCGGCGCCGGGCCTGCTACTGCCGATGGTGCGGCCTTTGCTGGACGACCCGGACCAGGGCGTACGCGAGGCGGTCGTCGGGGCGCTGCGCCGGTCCGGTACGGCGTCCGGCCAGTTCGCCGATGAGGTGTCCGGGATCGCCGCGCGGTACCCGCAGACGGCCGGCCAGGTGGGGTTCACGCCGGAGTACCACGCGGTGCAGACGTTGATACTGCTCGGCGATCCTCGCTGGCTCGGCCCGTTCTGCGCAGCCGCCGCCGGTGGTTATGCCGCAAGGGCGGGGCGGCTCCTGTATCAGGGCGCTCGCTGGGGCCCGCAAGTGCTCCACGCGGTGCGGAGGCAGCTGGCGCAGCTGGGCGTATCCGGCGGCGCGCACCCGGCGGTACCGCTGCTGACGACAGTTCTGGGTCAGTGGGGCTCCGCCGCCGTCGCCGCCGTACCAGAGCTGCTGGCGGTCCTGCCACAGGCGGGCGAGGCTGCGGCACAGGCGCTGTTGCAGATCGGCCACCGCGCCCCCGAGATGGTACCCGGCCTACGGGCGCGTGCCGGGCAGGCCGGCGATGTGGAGGCCGCCAAGGGCGTGTGGTGGCTGACTGGCGACCCGCAGCCGCTGGTCGGCACTTTGCACGTCCTGCTGACGCGTGACCGCGCTTGGGTGCCTACCGCCGCGCACACCGTCACCGAGGTGGGCAGGGGGCTCTTGCCCCTGGTCGCAGCGGCGCAGGCCAGCCTCACCGGGACCGCTGCCAGGACAAACCCGCAACGCGACGTTCAGGTCCTGGCCGCCCGCGTGGTGTCAGCGGCGACTGGCGATGCGGCACCGGTGATACCGACCGTACGCGCAGTCCTCGCCGGCGCAGGCACATCCGCCAGCCGGGCTGCGGACCTGGCCGCCGACCTGGCTGCCACGCAGCCGGCGGCCGTCGGCGAGCTCACACCCGTTCTGCGTGACCTGCTTGATGACGCCTGGAGCAGAGTGGCTGCCGCCCGCGCACTATGGCGCATGGGAACCCCGCCGGCCGAGCTTGCCGCACCGCTCGTCGCAGCGATCACGGGAGCCTACGGCGGCCGCGGCGCGGTCCCGCTACTGGCCGCTATGCACGCGGTAGAAGCCATCGCGGACCTCCAGCAGCTCGCCGAACGCGACGAGCGGATCGTGATCTCGGGCAGCGCCGACGACCTCATATGGCACGACGAGATCCTGCAGGAACAGCTACGGACCACCATCGCCGCCCTCTCCCCGGCACGACAGCCATGACGCCAGCGCTCCGCGCGGCATCGGCCAAGAAAGGAGCCCTGCAACTAACGCTGGCCGACGCAAGCGCGGGCACAAGATAACCGTCGTTCTGGGCGAGGAACTAAGTGTCGTGGTGCTGTGGCTCAGGCGCGCATATAGGGGTGATCTGGGCGTCCGCGCTCGGGCTTCCGGGGCACGGACGACATTGTTGTCTGCGGGCAGGTGGGTGCCGAGTCGTTCAGGTCGCTTGATTCCCGTGGATGGAAGCTCTATGGTTTATCCATGAGTACCGATAAACCAATAAGCACGGGGATCAGCGGCGGGGCTGACGATGCCGTGTCGCCCATGGCGTTCTACCTGGCCCCGGGCTCGGGGGTGCCTACCTACCGGCAGCTTGTGCAACAGGCCGAGCGGGCGCTGCTGCTGGGGTATATGCGGCGCGGGGATCAGTTGCCGCGGGTCAAGGACGTCACGTCCTCGCTGGCCATCAACGCGGACACAGTGCTCAAGGCGTACCGCGAACTGGAGCACAAGGGGATCGCCGAGGGCCGTCCCGGGCTCGGGACGTTCATCGTGGCGGACCCGCCGGTCCCCGGGCCGCGTGAGCTGGCGGGGCTGCGCCGCTCGCTGGCCCGGTGGCTACGGGACGCCGCCGCGGCGGGGCTGGATGAGCGGACGATGGCGGCGCTGGTCGAGATGTCGCTGCACGATTTTCATGCGGCCACAGCGGGGGCGGTCGCATGAACATGGCCGCGGAGACTACCGCGCTGGGCAAACGCTACCGCCGGGCCTGGGCACTGCGGGACTGCTATCTGAGCGTCCCGGCCGGGCGGGTGACCGCTCTCGTCGGGCCGAACGGGGCGGGCAAGACCACCCTGCTCAGCATCCTCGCCGGCCTGTCCGCGCCGACGACCGGAACCGCGTCCGTCCTGGGCGTGCCGGCCGGGTCGCCGCGATCCCGGCTGAGCGTCGCGTTCGTCGCGCAGGACACTCCGGTTTACACCGACCTTCGGGTCCGGGACCACCTGCGGGTGGCCCGGGACCTCAACCACCAGTGGGATCAGCGGCTCGCCGATGAGCGGCTGGCCGCTCTCGGCATCCCGCCCGGGCGCAAGGTCGGCAAGCTGTCCGGCGGCCAGCAGGCACAGCTCGCGCTCACCCTGGCGTTGGCCCGGCGGCCCGGGCTGCTGCTGCTCGACGAGCCGCTGGCACGGCTGGACCCGGTCGCACGGCACGATTTCCTGGGCTCGCTTGTGACTGCCTGCTACGAGCACGGGATCTCGGTAGTGTTCTCCTCGCACGTGCTCCCGGAGATGGAGCGGATCGCCGGCTACCTGGTCGTGCTGTCCGGCGGCAGGATCCAGGTAGCCGGCCCGTGCGATGACCTGCTCGCCGGCCACCGGATGCTCACCGGCCCGGCCGGCCGGGCCGGTGAGCTCGCGCAGCGGCTCGGCGCTATCTCGGTCCAGCGTGGCATGAGGCAGTCCCACCTGCTGGTACGCGACGCCGGCGACCCGCCACCGGGATTCCAGTCCCGCGAGGTAGACCCTGGAAGAACTCATCCTCGCGTACCTGCGGGACCAGACCGCCACCGCGCTCCCGGGACCCGGGATCCTGCGCGCCGAGGCGGCGACCTCATGACCGCGATCACGTCCGGGCGGGTGACAATTCCCGGGTGGCGGGTGATGCGGGCCGCGTGGTTCCGGAACCGGATGACGCTGACCGTCCTGCTGGCTGCCTTCGCGGTGGCGGCCGGCTGGACGCTGTATGAGGCCGAGGGCATGCGCTCCTGGCTGATCGCGCACCATATCCAGCAGTGCATTACCCCGGTGAACGGCGTTGGTTCCGCGTGCGAGCCGCTTCTGACCTGGGGACAGTTCAGCTCGAGCTTCCAGGCGTACTATGTCATTTTCCTGTTGCTGGGCGCACCCGTCGTGCTGGCGATGTTCGGGGGGGTCCGGTGGCTCACCCGGGAGTACGAGACCGGCTCCTTCCGGTACACGTGGACCCTGGGCGTGAGCCGGTTCCGCTGGCTGGCCGGGACCCTGTTGCCGCTGCTCGCGGTGGCGGCCGCCGGGGCGGTGGCCTGCGGCCTGGCCTACGACCGGTGGTTCCCTGCGGGCCAGTGGCTGCTGAGCAGCCCAGCCGTCCGGCGTTCCGTGGGAATGGAACGAGTTTCCGCTCACCCCGCTCACGTTCACCGCTTCCGTGCTTGCCGGGTTCGGCATCGCCGTCTGCGCGGCCGCGCTGATCCGGCGTACGGTCCCCGCGATGGCAGCCACCGCGGCCGTGACCGCCGCCGGCGCCTACCTCGCCGATACCCGCCTCCGGACCTGGCTGATCACCCTGCACCCGGTGACCGCGCGAGCCGGGTACGGCAGCTCAGCAGGCTCACCATCCAGCGGCGGCTACCTGCTGCGCGGCTGGCTGACCGACCATGCCGGGCACGTCGCCCCGGGGTTCCTCATCACGCACGACGGCGGGATGATGTTGCCGGGCGGGCAGCTCGGCACCGTGCTCAGCACCGGCTCGGCCGCAAGCGAACGCGCCTGGCTCGCGGCGCACCACTACACGTACTGGATCAGCTACCAGCCGCAGGCCGGCTGCTGATCTTCCAGGCCGCCTGGGCGGGCGCGCTGCTGGCGGTCGCGACCGTAGCTTTCGGCCTGGCGATCTGGCGCGTGGCAGGGTCCAGGTAATTCATTGTCCGGTACATGGAGGACCCGACCGTGGACGACCGGACTGGGTCTTCGGCGTCGACGACCTGAAGCCAGTGTCATAACGGCCAAGCCGGAAATAATCCGATGAGCCCGCACCGCAGTGATTCGTCCGTACCCTGGCGATGAGCGCCCCGCGCCGAACTAGATGTTCTGCGAGTTCGAGGCGTTTCCTCCCATTGAGGTCGTTCCAACCTGAAGTCGCTGGTCAGGGGCCTGGTATGAACCGAATCGAGGGTGCTCGTGCTGATAGGAGCGGCTGAGCGTAGCTGCTGATCATTTGACGGCTTGGGCTTGCCCGGCGTGTCGTGCCAGGTTCGGCGGACCCTGCCGGTTACCTTCTGCGTCCATCCCTGTTCGTACGGTAATACTCCCTGGGGAGCGGGATGGAACTGACGGAACGGATCACCAGCCGGGTCACCGAGCTGACCGGCGAGGTCGAGCTGCTGCGCAAGCAACTGGCCGATGCCGAGCACGAGCTGGACCGGCTGGTGATAGCCGGGCAGGTCATCACCCAGCTGACAGCCGGCGACGCCCCGGCACCGCCGAGCCGGCGCAGCGGGGTTTCGGACTGCTGGTGCCCCCGCGCAGCCAGGCATCCGGCCCGGACGACCTGCCCGGTGACTACCGGTCGCTGGTCGAGGCGGTCGCGGCAGCAGCAGCCGAGACCGGCGGGCCGGTGACCTGCGTGATGGCCGCCCAGCGGGCAGGCCTCGACGTGACCGGCCGCCAGAGCGAGAACATCCGCGCCAAGCTCAAACGGCTCGAAGACCGCGGCTGGCTGCGCCGCACCGCGGCCGGGAAGTTCGCCATCGCGCCCTGACCCGCCAGATGCACGGGTCCTGCCTGCCGGGATACCCCCGGCAGGCCATTAGATGACATGCATCGGGCCGGGCTGAGCTGAGGTCAGCGGCCGGGTGCCGGGAGACCTCCCCAGCTCAGACGCGCGGCAAGATTGACCGCATAGGCAATTCGCATGGGGCGCGTGCGTGCGCGCTCCGGAGCGTGAGGAGGTCCCGATGCCTATCGTAGGCGGGCTGGATATCCACCGGAAGCAGATCACCTTCGACTACCTCGACACCGTAACCGGGCAGGTGCAGCGCGGGCAGATCAGCCCGGCGGACCGGGAGCACCTGCGGGCCTGGCTGGCCCGGTTCGCTGGCCGTGATGATGTCGCGTTCGCGGCCGAGGGGTGCACCGGGTGGCGGTACGTCACCGAAGAACTAGCCGCGGCCGGTGTCACGGCGCATCTGGCCGAGCCGGCGGACACCGCGTTCGCCCGCGGCCGCAAGCGGCACGCCAAGACCGATAAGACTGACTGCCGGCATCTGCGGATGCTGCTGGCTGAGGGACGGCTGCCGGAGTGCTGGATCCCGCCTGCCCGCATCCTGGAATGCCGGGCGCTGCTGGAGGCCTACCACGATCTGCGGGCCGAGCACACCGCGTGGGTGCAGCGGATCCACGCGGTGCTGTTCCATCAGGGCGCCCCCGCTCTGGGCGGGGGGCACGCTGCGCACCGGGCAGGGCGTGGCCGCGCTGCAGGCCGCCGCGGCCGCTTGGCTGTCCCCGGCCGGGCAGCTGCAGGTCGCCACCGCGCTGGAGATGCTCGAGATCCTGGAGGCCCGGATGAACATCCTGCGGCACCAGCTGACTGACGCGGCCCGGCACCTGACCGGCGCGAAGGTCCTGGCCGAGCGGCTGTATGGGGTCGGGCCGGTCACCGCGCTGGCGATGACGTGCTGGCTGGGCGGAGCGGGCCGGTTCTCCTCCTCCCGCCAGGCGGTCCGGTTCGCCGGGCTGGACGTCACCGTCTATTCCTCCGACCGCAAGGGGCCGCCCGGGCGGCTGTCCCGGCAGGGACCGCCGGTGCTGCGCTGGGCGGTCTACGAGGCCGCCAAGACCCACGCCCGGACCTCAGCCCCGGACCACGACTACTATGCCCAGGTCAAGGACCGCTGCAACGGCAAGCGCGCCGCGCTGTCCGAGGCCCGCAAGATCCTCCGCCAGGCCAGCCACATCCTGGCCGAGCTCGGCGATGACGCCCTCGCCGTCGCCTGAGACCCCTCACCGCCACGGTGACCAGCCCGTGATCGCCGGGCCGCGCCGGACCACGTATGCAGCCGAACTCACCCGATGGGGACCACCGCGGCCAGCTCCCGCCGAACCGCTGTCAGCCGCTGCCGGCCCCGCCCCTGGCGGGCGCCAGGCGGCCGGCCTGATTAGACTGAGCGGCCGCATCCCCGCAGGCCAGGGACACCCAATCAATCATCATGTCGCCGGGGCAGCGCCAAGCCCCGCGGACCTAGGTAAGGCTGGCTGCTCCTGGCCCCGCCCCCGGCCGCCACGACTGGTCACCCCGCACAGAAAGGCCAGCAACCCCAACCGCTGAACCAGCCCGCCACCAGGGCTCCCTGCCCCGCCGCCTGGCATGATCCGCTCCCGGGCGACCGCTCAAGGACGCCTGCGGTGCCGCTGCGCGGGCGCTGCGCGCCCCTTGACCCGCCCACCCGCTCGCAGAACCCGGCAGCTATCAGGGACAGGGAGCATACCCAGGCATGCCCGGACCAGGACAACCATGACCGCACCAGGCCGAGCACCACCAACCGCGCCCACACCAGCCCTGCTGACCAGCCAATTCAGGTTGGAACGATCTCATTGCGATTGCCGGAGTCCATACTCGGCGTTACCGGAGCGGTGCAGCTTGGCCGCCAACACTGTCTGTAGTTCAGTCCGTTCCCGTGGCGTCCTGGGCCGGCCGCTGCGTCATGATTGACCCTGGGGGGCGCCGCGCTGGTGCTGTCCTGTGGTTCAGCGAGCCGGGGTGAGACTGGAAAGCCGGTTGCGGCGGCGAGCGGGGCGCGGGACGCTGCCGGAGTGAACATGCATGCTGACCAGCTGGCCGTTTCACCTGGCGTGGTCCGCGAGCTGGTGCAGGAGCAGTTCCCCGGCTGGCGCCAGCTGGCCATCACAAAGGCCGGTGCCGCGGGGACGGTCAACGTCATCTTCCGCATCGGCGCCCGGCTCGCGGCCCGGTTCCCGCTGCGGCCGGGCGATGCCGTCTCCGTCCGGCGGCAGCTGGAAGCCGAGGCGGCCGCGGCCCGCGAGCTGGCGGGGGCTACCCGGTTCGCCACGCCCGAGCCGGTGGCCATCGGCCAGCCCGGCGCGGGCTACCCGCTGCCGTGGACGGTGCAGACCTGGCTGCCCGGGACCACGGCCGCCGATGACGACCCGGGCGGATCCGCCGCGTTCGCCCGCGACCTGGCCGAGTTCATCAGCGGCGTGCGCGCGATCGGCACCGGCGGCCGGACGTTCAGCGGACAGGGCCGGGGAGGTGACCTGCGCGCCCATGACGGGTGGATGCAGGCCTGCTTTGCGCGCAGCGGGCAGCTGCTGGACGTCCCGCAGCTTCGCCGGATATGGGAGGCCATGCGCGCGCTGCCGCGCGGCCCGGCCCGTGAGGTGATGAACCACGGTGACCTGATTCCCGGCAATGTGCTCGTGTCCGGCGGACGGCTGGCCGGGATCCTCGATGCCGGCGGCCTGGGACCCGCCGATCCCGCGCTGGATCTGGTGGCTGCCTGGCACCTGCTCGAGGCCGGTCCCCGGCAGGTGCTGCGAGACGACCTGAGATGCGATGACCTGGAATGGGAACGCGGTAAGGCATGGGCTTTCGAGCAGGCGATGGGGCTGGTCTGGTACTACGCCGGCAGCAACCCGGCCATGAGCCGGCTGGGCCGTCGCACCCTGGACCGCATCCAGGCTGACCTGTAGCCAGCCCACGCCCGGTGACAGTACCCGCACCCGCAGCCCGGCATTCCCGCGCCGGAACCGCCCGATCTGGCTCCGGTTCATATTCCCGAGCGTGCCCGGCTTCGGCTCGCGGATCTGGATGATATGCGTCCGCGCTTTCGGCTGGCTGACCGAGACGCATCATGCTGCGATGAGTTGCGTCGATTGCAGCGTGGAGGGCATTCAAGCTGGCGTGAGCATCCGTAACGGCATGCCGCCTGATCCGTTAGCTCTTCGTCGCTATGACGAGTTCGGTGTCACCTGGCCAGTCCCAGAAGAGACCGTCTGGCGAATACTCGCGCAGCAGGTGACGCAGGTCGGACTCGAAGTCGGCTCGGCGGTTCCCGAACCATCGGGGCGCGGCGTACGACAGCGAGAAGTAGCTGGCCACGACGGTGTCGATGTCTCTGATCAGGTCGGGGCGCCCAGGCGCGTAGACGGTGCGCGAGCCGCCGAACCGGGTCTGCGACAGGGTGTCCTCAAAGCGGGCCGGCTGGCCCTGGTTCCAGGTGGCGAGGTAATGGCGGGTGCCGTCACCGAGGTAGTCGAGGATGAGCTTCCGCACCGCGGCGTGGGGAACCTCGGGGTGCCCGGGACCGGCAGGCCGCGGACGGCCGTCGTCGGCATTGTGCGAGATCAGGATCAGCGACCCACCCGGCACGAGCAGGTCATAGACAGCCTCGGCAACCTCCAGCCGCCGGACCCGGTGAAACGACTGTCCGAAGGTGACCGCTCGCTGCGGGCCGAGGTTCAGCGCTGCGATATCCTCCGCGACCCCCTGCAGCCAGCGCACGTTGGCCACTCCCGCCTGCTGGCAGCGCCGTTGGCCCGCCCGCAGCATGCCGGGCTCGGGATCAAGCGCCGTCACCTGGTCGAACAACCGGGCCAGGGGAAGCTCCAGGACGCCAGGTCCGCAGCCCACATCGAGCAGCTGGCCGGTGCCGTCAAGCGACAGCTCCCGGGCCATCGTGTCCGCCAGTTGCGCGGAATACGGAGGACGCCCGACCGCGTAGTACTCGGCCGTCCCTTCAAACGCCTGGGGATCGAACGCCGATGGTGAAGGTGTTGTCATGCGCACCATCCTGAAGCATGCCTCACGTAAGGCTGCGGGCGACAAGCGAAAAATTGGATGATCTGTGCGCGTGCCGCTGCGGACCGGCGACTGACCCAAGGCGCTCGTAATCGGCGTTCTGTGTCCCTGCGTGCATACATGAGGGCGCGTCACGCCGCTGATAGGGGCGGCGCAGGTTGAATCTCTATAAGCGCGCTGTCTTCAATCCCAAGCGGCTGGGTTGATCACGTTAGGCTGCGTGGGGTCCGAAGCGTACGGAGCCAAGGTCGTGCTCTGAGGTCAGGCGCACGTCCGAGTCAGGGCGGCGGCCAGTCGCCTGAGCAGGGCGACGGTAGGCTCGGTCCCGCCCTCTTCGAGGCACTCGATGTCATCGACGGTCATGCCAGCCCGGTCGGCGAGCTCGGCGACACTGAGGCCCAGGGCGCAGCGCTGGTCGTAGACGGCCTTGCCGAAGGCCAGCGCCTCGCGGATCGCGATCCGTTCTGGATCCTCTGCGCGTTCTGGCAGGCGGACCCAGCGGGTGTGATAACCGGTCATCGCACCTGCCTCTCATAGACGTCCGTCACTTGCGACCGGTGGTCGCGCTCACACAACTTCTGCGCTCGGACGGCCCGGTCGATCTGTCTCTGGTCATGCTGCTTAGTTTTCCGGAACACTGTCAGCAGCACGATCCTTCCATCAGCAGTACACCAGTAGGTGATCCTCGCCGCAACTGTCATTTGCCAGGACCATGGGACCAGGGTGTTGCCACGACCTAGGGACCACCCTTGCGGCTGCTGTGTCATTTTGGGGTGTGCGGCGGGATCGGTCAAGCCGGGGGGCGGCTGGGGCGCTGGCGTTTGCGGTAGGAGTCGCCTTCGATGATGAGCTCGTGGCAGGTGGAGGTGAGCCGGTCGATGGCGGACTGGGCTAGGAGCTGGTCGTGCATGAGGGCGAGCCATTCCTCCGGGGTCCTGTTTGAGGTGACGATGGTGGCGTTCTTGCGGTGCCGGGCGACGGTCAGTTCGTAGAAGTCGGTGGTGGCGGTCTCGTCCAGCGGGGTGAGGGCGAGATCGTCGATGATCAGCACGTTGACGGCGGCGAGGCGGCGGTGCTCGGCTTCGGTGCTGTTGTCCAGCCGGGCGGCTTTGAGCCGTTTGAACAGGTGGCCGGCGCGGGCCATGTGGACGGTGAGGCGGCGGCGGACGGCGATGTGGCCCAGCGCGGTGGCCAGGTGGGTCTTGCCGACCCCGACGGGACCTAGGATCAGGGCGCCGTGGGCGGCTTCGGTGAACCGCAGGCTGACCAGCTCGTTCCATAGCTGCTGGTCGTAGCGGACGGCGGCGGCGGGATCCCAGGTGTCCAGGCGCATGCCGGGGTCGAGCCCGGCGGCGCGGGCGCGGCGGGCCGCGGAGCCGTTCTCGCGGCGGGTAACTTCGTCGCTGAGCAGCAGCTCCAGGAAGTCGGCGTGCGGGAGTTTCTGCTGGCGGGCGAGGGTGAGCCGGTCGGGGAGGGTGGCCAGGAGCTGGCCGAGCTTGAGGGTGCGCAGGTGCCGTTTGAGGTCGGGGCTGACCGGGTCGGCCAGGGTCATCGGGTGTCCTTTCATCGCTGATCGCGGGTGTGCTGGGGATGCCGGGCGCCCGGCGGCCCGGGCGGGGGTGCCCGGGCCGCGGGGCGGCGGGGTCACCGCGGCTGGCGGCGGCTGGTGCCGTTTCCGGCCGGTTCGGCGGGCTGGTGCCCGGTGCTGCCGCCGGCGTGCGGCTGCTGGGGTCCGCCGTTGCCGGCGGGCGCGGCTGGCCTGCTGGTGAGGAGGTCGTGCAGCAGGGTGACGGTCTTGTGCTGTTCGGCGCGCTCGCGGTCCAGGGCGGTCTCGGTGCGGGTGAGCTGCTGGCGCAGCGTGGTGATGGTGCCGGTCGCGGCGGCGAGCTGCGCGGCGGCGGCGGCGAGCTCGGCGGCGTGCCGCTGCTGGTCCTGCTCGCGGGCGCGGGCAGCATCGGCGCGGGCTTGCCCGGCGGCGGCTGCGGCGGCGTCACGCTCGGCGCGGGCAGCGGCGGCGGCCTGTCCGGTTTCGGCGATCCGGGCTGCGGCGGCCTGTTGCTCGTCGTGCAGGGCATGATCGGCGGCGCGGGCCCGCTGTTCGGCGTGCTGGCGTGCGGTGGCCTCGGTTTCCATCGCGGTGATGGCCTGGGCGGCTGCGGTGCGGGCCTCGGCGGCGTCCAGCTCGGCGGCATGCCGGGCGAGGGCCTGGGCGGCGGTCTCGGCGCGGGCCTGCTCGACCTGGGCGGCGCTCTGGGCGCGGACCGCCTCGGCTTGGGCTTCGGCGGCCTCGGGGTCGCCGGCTGCGGCGAGCTGGGCGCCGAGGGCGGCGAGCTGGTCCAGCGCGGCGCCCAGCTGGGTGCCCAGCCGGCCCATCGCGGCGATGGTGTCGTCGCGGATGACCGCGGCCCGGCTGAGGGCCGCGGTGACCGGCCGGTCGCCGCCCGGCTGCCCGGTGAGCTGGCCGCGGCGCCGGAACGCGGTCATCGCGGTGTGCCGGACCAGCGCCGGCGTGCCGTCGCCGCGGTCTTCGGGGACTTCCTGCTCGCAGTAGCCGGGCCGGGGACCCGGCGCGGCCGGGTCCTTGCCCCGGGCCGGGCTGGCGCATCCGGGGTACCGGCACCTGCCCGGCGTGCCGTCTGCCTGCGCCGCCGCTGCGGTCTGGGTCGCAGTCGTCATCGACGATGTCCTTCCTGGGCTGGCCGTGCCAGGGCACGGCGGAACGAAATGAGATAAGAGCAATGCGATGAAATGCGTGGAAATGAGATGAGCGCCGTCAGGCGCCGCTGG
This sequence comes from uncultured Actinomycetes bacterium, assembly GCA_963808315.1. Taxonomy (GTDB): domain Bacteria; phylum Actinomycetota; class Actinomycetes; order Streptosporangiales; family Streptosporangiaceae; genus Palsa-504. Next base: position 147,595 of record CAWEFK010000019.1, read on the forward strand.
TGTCCGGTCCGCCGGGCAGGACCTGCATGCGCACGCCGGTCGCGGTGGCGAACTCGCGGGGGTCGCGGGCGAACCGGGCCGCGGTGACCCGGGCCGCGGCGTCGCCGGCCTGGCGGCTGCGCGCGGCGGCCTGCGCGGCCTGCACCCCGGTGCCTTTCTCCACGATCGACTTGATCTTGGCGACGCTGATCACGTCGAGTTCCAGCGCCGCCGCGCAGGCCTGCTCGACCGGGTCGCTGCCGTAGGTGCGGCACAAGCCGATCAGCGCGTAGACCGCGCGCATCTTGGTCCACGGCAGCGGGATATCCAGGACCCGGGCCGCGTAGATCCCGATCGCCTCGCCCCTGGCGGCGGCCATCCTCGCCAGCTTGTCCACATCGCGGCGGGCGTAGATATCGGTGTCCGGCGGGAAATCCGCCGGGTCCGATGCCCGGCCGCCGGGGGGCTGCTGTGCATGGGTGCGGATCACCTGGCCGCGGTGGTAGATCTTCACCAGCGTCCCGTCCGCCCGCACCGTGACCTGCTGCCCGATCAGGGCGCAGGGCACCGAGTAGAACGCGTTCTGCGCCCGGACATGGAAATCGCGCTGCACCTTGGCATCGCTCCAGGCCGGCACCCGGTACGGCTGCTCCGGCGCGGGCAGCAGCGCCGGCGCCTCCAGCTCCGCGAACACCTCCGCGGGCCGGCGCCGGGTGGTGCCGTGCACCCGCATCCCGGCCCGCACCCGGCACCAGTCCTCCGCCCGGCGCTGCGCATCGGCGATCCCGGCGAACTGCTCCCCGGCGAAGAAGCTGACCTGGACAAACTTCACCCCGTTTTCGACCCGCCCCTTATCCTGCGGGGAGCGGACCCTGGCCGGGTCCACGACCAGGCCGCGGGCCTGCGCGTACTCCAGCCACTCCCGGTTCCACCGCGGCTCCAGCCGGTCCGCCTTGTCCACTACCGGCTTGAGGTTGTCCACGATGAGCACCTTGAAGGTGCCCCCGAAAAAGCTCCAGGCCGCTTCGCAGCCCGCGATCACCGCGGCCGTGGTCTGCGAGAACGTCAAGAACACGAAGCAGTACCGGGACAGCACCGCGGTGAACACCAGCGCGTGCAGCTTCCGCCGCCGGTCCCCGTCGCCGATCATGCCCAGGTAGCCGAAGTCGATCTGCACCTCTTCGCCGGGTTTCCCGTCGGCCACCGGGACCGTCACCTGCCGCCCGGACGAGGAGTAACCGCACTCGGCCGCGGCGAACCGGGCCAGCGTCCGGTACGGCACCGCGATCCCGCGGCGCTCCACCAGCTCCCCGATCTTCACCAGCGTCAGGCCGTCTTTCACCCACCCGGTGATCTCGGCCGTCACCGGCACCAGCGCCTCCCACGAGCCGCCGTGCCCGGCCGGGCGGGCCGGCCGGACCGCCGCCACCACCTGCCCGAGCAGCTCATCACTCAGCTGCGACTCATCCCTGTCACGGGCCAGGCCCGCCGCCTGCGCCGCCGCGATATACCGCGCGGCGGTCTTCACGTCCACCCCCGCCCGCCTGGCCGCCGGGCGCTTACCCGCCCCGGCCAGCCAGGCCCGAAGGACCTCTCTCACCTGTGTCACCAGAACCTCCCGGAACGCCATACCCTGCCGTCTCTTCCAGTCCGAAATGAACCGGAAGATCACAGCAGGGTGGTCCAACAACTGGCAAACCAGGTGGTCCCATCCCCGTGGCAACAAACCTCACCAGGTGGTCCCATGCTCATGGCAGACGACATGCTTGAACTCGCCCTGTCCGCGGCATGAGCGGTAAATCAGTCGAGCCCCGTCGGTGGCTCATCTACGGTGGTAGAGGTTGGCCAACCTGGCGGTAAGGGCAGGCACCGGTTGTCCCCTGAGGGGTTCAAGAAGGCCAGGAAGTAGACCCGGGCTTGCTGCCAGTCAAAGTCCACAATGCTGCATGATCAATTGTCTCCGCGGCGACGCGCGGTCCGCGGCAGATGCGGATGGCTTCGAACTGGCTCTTACGTGAATGGGCACCAGCCGGTTTCCGGCGTGGTGCACAGGGAAGCAGGCAACCTGACCGGCACTTGTCGTCTAGCCAGCCGTATTGTGCTGGAGGGAGCCATCAACCATGGCCATGCCACCAGCGGCACCGCCCTCGGGGCCGCAGTCAGACCCGGATCCAGACCACTTCCCACCACCAGATCCTGACCCGCAGGCAGATCAGCAGCCGCCGGACCCGAATCCCGATCCGCCTAAGCCGGACAACGGGCAGTAGCGGGCTCCACCGGCGGGATAACCGCCAGGTTCCGGTACGGCTCCGGATTTTGTCGCGCCCGAAGTTGATCAAGTACTCGCATGACTGCTTGAGGCGAGCGCATTGAGCATCGTTGACCATCTACGCTGATCGCGGCATGTGAGTGAAAATTTGGGTAATCCGGCTGTCGCCGCGGCTGCTTCTATGCGTCGTCGCTGACGACGATCAGGCGCAGGCGCTTCTCGATCCCGGCGGCGTCTAGTTCGCCTGCTGCGACGGACACCGTGAGATCGAATGCTTCATCGTCGGCCATGTCCAGGCGGTAGCCATTTATGCGCAGGAAGACTGCCGTGACCAGGAGCGCAAGCCGTTTGTTGCCATCGACAAGCGCATGGTTGCCTGCCAGCGAGTGCATCAGCGCGCTGGCCTTCCCGGCGAGCGTGGGGTAAGCCTCCTGTCCGAACAGTCCGGCCCGAGGGCGGTGACAGGCTGAGTCCAGCAGGCCAAGATCGCGCACCGGGCCCGCACCCAGCGCGCTGACCAGCCCGAGCAGATCCTCGAGGTCAAGGAACTCGGCAGCCGGGTCCTGGCTGCTCATGCCCGGCCGAGCCGGTCGAGTACCTCTCCCCACCGGTCCAGCATTTCGGCGGTAGCCTCGCGGACGCGAGCAGTATGGGCCACGTCCCGTGCGCTGCGGCGGATGGCCCGGAGCGCGGCCTCGTGCAACGACACCTGCTCCGCCTGTGCCAGCGCCCTCAGAAGGGCGGCGTCTTCCTCATCCAGCCGCAAATTCATCGCCACCACACGATGGTACCACTTTGGTACCACCGGTCGGCTAGCCAGAGCCCGGTCACTGCCCAGCGGACTCCTTGCAGCCTCCACACCCTCGACCAGACACGCACTACTTTCGGCAGATCCGGACATTGACCGAGCCGGCGGCCATGCCGGTATTCGCTTGGCTCATCCAGTTCGGCGTGGCATCAGGCACTCGCCACGCTGATCGGGTGGCGGTCCAGGGTGGCCTTTCCTCGGGCTTTGGCATGTGGACGGATCGTGACGGGGTCGCCTCTGCTTAGATCTAGGCGGGATTGTAGACGGCGGCCACCGAGTCAGCTCAGTCTTCTCGTGCGGGGGCAGAGGCTGTCGCGCGGGTTGCTGTCATGCGGCGGTGGCGGTGTCGCTGACGGGTAGCCGGACGGTCCTGTCGCCGAAATCGGCCACGAGATCCAGCCGGCCTCCGAGTGCCTCGACGTAGCGGGCCATGACCTCAAAGGAGGTGACCTCGCCGTGCTCGATTTGGGATACCCGGGCGACGCTCACCCCCATGGCGGCGGCGATTTGCTTCTGGCCCAGGCTGAGCTGCTTGCGGGTCTCGGCGAGCTGGTGCCCGCGCGCCTGGGCAAGCAAGCGGCGTGCGCCCGCTTCGATCTCCTCGGGGGAGACTCCAGCGGCATGCAGCTCGCGCTCTAGGTCTTCCCAGTCCAGGGGGATGCGCTTAGGCATGACGCGCTACTCCTCTGCTTCGGTAGTGTATTCCTGGTACAACTGCTCGGCGATCGGGATGTTCTCCTTGTACCACCGCTGCCAGTTCCCGGCCTTGTCGCCGCCGAGGAGCAGCAATGCCGAGCGGGTGGGGTCGAACGCGAAGAGGACCCTGATCTCGGACCGGGCCGCGGAGCCGGGTCGCAGCTCCTTGAGGTGATGGAGCCTGCTGCCCGTGATCCGGTCCACCAGCGGCCGGCCGAGCGCGGGTCCTTCCTCCGCAGTGCCGCGACTGCCTGGGCGACCTGGGTTGCGGAAGGCAGGTCGTTCTTGATCAGCGCGGTGAACCACGCGGCGTAGTCTTCGGTGACCTTGACGCTCCATGCCACACGGTCGCCTCTCTGCTTAAGGCTGGGCTTAACTCAAGGGATGCCTTAACTCTAGGTCCACTCGAGGCTTACGGCAACCGGAGCACGTCCTGATCTTCAGCAGCCGCGTCCGCATGGGCGTGCTGTCGCAAGCGGTTCGGCTCAATCGGAGAAGTCGCCGGCTGGACTCACGGGGTCAGTGTCAGACTATGAGCATTCCAACATTAGCGTTGCTAACGAGATTTCGGGGAGCCAAACGGGGAGCCAACAGCCCCCGGCATCAGGCCACTTGAGGCCACGTCCAGCCGTTCTCGCTGCGGCGGAACGGCACGTCAGGCCGCATCTGCCGCCGTCCGGCGACGTCACGGGAGTGCCTCCTAAGCAGTAGGTCCCGCGTTCGAGTCGCGGTCGGGGCGCAAAGTGCAAAGCTAGATCTAAATATTCGAAATCATCGTCTGCTGACGAGGTATTGCTCGCAGGCAGTCACTCCCATCTGAGATGCTGCCGGGCGGATGCGCGCTCACCAGGGTGAATCGTGGCTCTGGATAAGGGCCGTCCATGGGGGAGCCAAACGGGGAGCCTACGGCACCTGTTGATCCGATGTGTCGCGGCTGCCCTCCTACGCCGGTCGGGACCTGACCGATGCAGGGCGGAGGAACGAGAACCTCGCTTCGCCGTGAAGAACGCGCCCGGTTGCGTTCTGTGATGAGCGGACTCGGCTTATCGGGTCCAAGCAATTGCATAACGCCGAATCGGAATGTCCACTGTTTGGTAGTCATTTGTCGGCGGAGACGCGCAGATCCACCTGTTATGGCAGCCCGATTAGGTCGTCGTGCTGGCGCCCCGCTTAGGACTGATATTCCGGGCAGTGCGCGCCGACCGGAGTGGTGACCTCGCGCCAGTGCGGCTTGTCGTGTCGATACCGAGGTTGGTGCGGTCGTGGCCGGCACTAATCAGCCGCCGAAGACGAGCCGCAGGGCCGGGTCCGGGTTCAGCGCCGTTGAGAGGTTGGCAGCGCCGACGACAAGGACAATGGCTGTGAGCAGGGCGAATGCGGTGGCGAGCAGTCGCAGCAGGGGCTTGGCGCGCGGAACTGCTCGGCCAGCCATGGGGGCCCTGCGCCACATCAGCATGCTCAGTCCGATCAGGACCACGGCGAGTAGGGCGGCCTGCGCTGCCAGCACCGCGTGGTAGCGCTGGAAGTCGTCGATGATCGCGCCCAGCGTCGCGGGTGTACGGGGCAGAGCATGGTGCTCGGCGAGGTCGTGTTGAATCTGGCCCGCCGACTCGGTGAGCGCGGGGTCGCCGTGGCCGACGGGCAGCAGCGAGACGAGCGAGGAGAACGGGGCGAGCGCTCCTTGGATGGTGGCCGTGACCACCAGCACCGAGCCGAACGCCAGCGCCGTCACGGCGCTACCTGACACCACAGCAGCCGTTGTGGTTGCCGGGCGCAGGCGCTCGGCCCGCAGCAGCGAGCGCCACAGGATGTGCGCGAGCCAGCACAACGCGATCGTCAAGGCCACCGCGAACCCTGCTTTGGCCAAGTGGTAGCGGCGCCAATAGGCGACAAGATCGGCGAGCGCCGGCGGGTAGCTGCGCTGCCCGGACTGCCAGTACGCGGTGAACGCCTGGCTCGTCGCAGCGCTCAGACTGTGCTCGTGTGTCGGGCCGGCGCCGGTCAGCGCCCTGGGCGCGAGAACGAACCCAGCTGCGAGCAGCACGATCAGAATGGCGAGGAACAGCGCCACGGCGCGATCGCGGCCGCTCAGCAGCCGCCCTGCCGGTGCCGCAGGCTGTGCCGGTGGTCGGCTGTGGTGCATGAATGACATCTCGTCTCTCTCGGTAGGCGGCGGCCCGGCGGTGTCGTGACGCCGGTGCTGTCAGGTGTGCCCTCCGATCCTCGGCGGCCGGCGGCACCCGGTCACCGGCCGGGCGGACGGTCTTGGCGCGCCGCGTTCTCCTCCTCAAGGAGGAGGCGGCGTCACTATGGGGCGGTCATGCTGGAGGGCATGACAGGACCGGAGCAGCCGGGCGCGCTGCAGCGCTGGCGGGCGTGGTGGCTGTCGGAGCCGGCGCCAGGCACGGCGAATCCGCTGACCGCACGCTGGGCGGCGATCTTCAGGCGAGTGACGCGCAGCCGCGCGATGGCCATAGTGGCGCCGGTGTTGCCCGCACTGTTCGTCGCGGCAGTCGCCGCAGCCCAACTGGCACACCGCAGCGGTTCGGCGCGGGCGCCTCTGGCGGCCGCGATCGTGTTCAGCGTCCTGCTGGCCGTTCCGCTGGTCTGGCGCCGGCGCTACCCGGCCGCGACATTCGGGTTCCTGGCCGCGATCGCGCTGATCCAATGGATCACCGGCACCCGGCTGATGGCCGACGTCGCGCTGCTCATCGCGCTGTACGCGATGTTCGAACACTCACCGGCGCGGATCAACTGGCTGGCCGCGCTGGCGCTGGGACTCGGCGCGGTGCTCGCCGTCCTTCGATGGGAGCGGTCCGGCTACCGTCTGCAGACGCTCTTGCTGCTGACCGGGACCGCGGCAGCCGCTCTTTCCGCGGGGATCGCCGTGCGCAACCGACGCACGGCCCTGGCCGCCGCGACCGAGCGCGGCGAGCGCCGAGAACGCGAACGCCACCAGCAGGCGCTGCTCGATCTCGCGGCCGAACGGGCCCGGATCGCCCGCGAGATGCATGACATCGTCGCCCACAGCCTCTCGGTCATGGTGCGGCTGTCCGACGCGGCAGCAGCGAAACTGCCCGTCGATCCCGGCCGGTCGTCCTCGGCGATGGCGCAGGTCTCGGTAACCGGCCGGGAGGCACTCCAGGACATGCGACGGCTGCTCGGAGTGTTGCGTACCGAAAGCGACGGCACGGCCCTGCGTCCCCAGCCCGGCCTCGCAGACCTCGACACGCTGTTTCAGCAGATCCGCGCTACCGGCCTCGATGTCGTGCCGGAAGTGACCGGCGTGCCCTGCGGGCTCGGGCCCGGCGTCGAGCTGGTCGTGTACCGGACCGTCCAGGAGGCTCTGACCAACGTTCTCAAACACGCCCGTCACCCGACCCGCGTACGAGTTGCGCTGATGTACGGCTCCGAGCAAACAGTGATCGAGGTCGAGGACGACGGCGCCGGACTGCCCGCGGAATCGGATAAGCACGCCGGTGACCGGCACGGCCTCACCGGGATGGCGGAGCGAGTTGCCGCCTACGGCGGACGGCTGCACGCCTGCCCCGTCCCCGGCCGAGGATGGCGCCTGCGCGCGACTGTCCCGACCCCGAAAGACCCGCCCCCGGGCGAGCAGCAATGACCATACGGGTCGCGATTGCGGACGACCAGGACCTGGTGCGGACCGGATTCCGGATGATCCTGGAGGACCTGCCTGATCTCGAGATCGTCGGCGAGGCATCCGATGGGGCGCAGGCGGTCCGGCTCGCCGAAAGCTACCGGCCCGACGTGACGCTGATGGACGTGCGGATGCCCACGATGGACGGGGTTGAAGCCACCCGGCGTATCGTCAGCCGCGACCCATCCGCCCGGGTCCTCATTCTGACAACCTTCGATCTTGACGAGTACGCCTTCGCCGGGTTGCGCGCCGGCGCCAGCGGCTTCCTGCTCAAAGACGTCCCCGTCGATGAACTCGCCAACGCGATCCGCGTCATCGCCGCCGGAGACGCCGTCGTGGCGCCGCGGGTGACCCGGCTACTCCTCGACACCTACGCCCACCAGTTCCCCGCCCTTGGCGACGGTAGCCCCCGCGCCACGCCGCCTGGGCTGGACCGCCTCACCCTGCGTGAACGCGAAGTACTGCTCCTTGTCGCTGGCGGACTGTCGAACGCTGAGATCGCCACCAAACTCACAGTCTCCGAGACCACCGCCAAATCACACGTCGCCAGCATCCTGACCAAACTCAACCTCCCCAACCGCGTGCACACCGTCATCTACGCCTACGAGAACGGACTCATCACAAACCGAAGAGAGAACGCCGGGCCTGTCTCGCAACGGACTTCCCGGCGGCAGATCGGCGGCCCTTACTCGTAGCATCCTTGGGGTGCTTGCGCCGCTGCTAAGACGATGGAACGCGATGCCTGCCCGATTCCAGCTCGTCATCGACTGCAAGGACCCCGAGTTGCTTGCCCGCTTCTGGGCGGCGGCCCTGGGATACGTGCTCGAACCGCCCCCGAAGGGTTCGCCACCTGGGACGACTGGCGGCGCGACATCGGGCTTCCCGACAGTGAGCTGGGAACCGGCGCGGACAGTATCGTCGATACCCGCGGTGACGGCCCCCGTATCTGGTTTCATGCGGAGCCGGAGGACAAGGTGGTCAAGAACCGCCTCCACTTCGACGTCCACGCCAGCGGCGGCAACAGCACGACCGACCGTTCGGTCCCGCTCGCCACCCGCGCGCAGCGAGTCGATGCCGAGGCCAGGCGACTGGCCGATCTCGGGGCCACATGCACCGGAGCCCCGAGCGCCGAGGGCCTCGATCACTACACGGTGGGGATGAAGGACCCTGAGGGCAACGAGTTCGACATCAACTGATGCCTCGCCGGCTGCCGCCATGAGCGTGGCCCGGCTCGACAGCGGTAAACCTTATGACTGGCGCGCGGATTGACCAAATCTGTGCTGTTAGCACTGCAACCCAGCGAACTAACGATCTTCAATTGTGGAAGTTACTGGAGGGGCGTGAGGTCGAGTCTGGGCTTGGCGAGGAAGCCCTCCAGGAGGCCGGGCTGGTACTGCATCCGCCGCAGCCGGGTCTTGACCAGCACGGTCAGCTGGTCGATGTCCTGCTTGACCAGGTTGGCCAGCGACCGTTTCAGGACCGACCAGACCGGCTCGACCGGATTCAGTTCCGGCGCGTAAGCCGGGAGCTGGAAGACTGTCAGCCAGTCCCGGGCGGCGATCAGCTCACGCATCGTCCGGCTGACATGGGTGTTCAGCCCGTCCCAGACCACGACGACCGGGCCGCCCAGCTGCTGGTGCGCGGCGTCGAGGAGGCGGGCGTAGTCCTGTTCGGTGAACCCCTTGCGCTTATCGCCCCGCCGGGCGCGGTGGGTGCGGTAGATCAGCCGCGGCCGCTGCCCGGGCCGGACCGCGATCAGCGCGGCCAGCGACACCCGCGTGTCATGGCCGCCAGTCACCTTCACCACGGGGGTGCAGCCGCGCCTTCCCCAGGTGCGTCCCTTCGGCGGCCTCAGCCCCTGGCCTGACTCGTCTTCCCAGCAGAGCCAGGCGCCCAGGTCCGCCGCCGTGCTTTTATGACCGGCCAGGTGTCCTCCCGCCACCTGGCGATCTTCTCCTCATCCCGCTCCGCCGCCCGCCGGGCCGGGACCTGGACCGTCCAGCCGATCCGGTGCAGCAGCACGGCTGTCCCGGCCAGCGTGTACTCCACCCCGAACCGCTGCCACGCCTGCTCGGTGATCCTCGCCAGGGTCCAGCACTGGTCCAGGTAGCCCGCGGCCGCCGGGCCGGTATCCAGCACCGCCTCCAGCTCGGCGACCTGCGCCTCGGTGAGCTTGCACTTCGCCCCGGCCGCACCCTTGGAGGCCAGCGCCTCCCGGCCGCCCGCGGTCAGCGCCCGCCGCCACCGGTTCACGCTCATCCGCGAGACCCGGAACCGCTTCGCGACCTCCTGATCGCCGGCCCCGGCCTCGATCATCTCCGCGGCGGCCAGCCGCACCTTCTCCCGGCGGGCCCGCTCCGCCGCGTCCAGGCCGCCGCCATCGGCATACCTCATGCTTCCGGCATAGCTCACCAGCCGCCGGTTGACCAGACCTAGTAACCCCGGCTATTGAAGATCGTTAGGGCTGGCGTACAGAACGGCGGTTCCGGTGCCACTCGAAGTCGGGTGCTCTGCTACGGATTGTCACGTTCCCTGAAGGACCGGGGTAGACGACATATTCGCGATCGGGATGCCTGACTCCGCGGTTACCTATATGCCGGCGCTGCGCTTGCAGCAAGTTCTGGCGGAGGTCGGCCGGCAGGTCGACGACAGAGATGGTGACGCCGAGATCCTGGAATGCCCGAGCTGCCCACGATCGGGCACCGGGCAGGAAGGGCGCAGCGGCCAGAGGATCGCTCAGGCACAAGATCAGCCGCGGCTTGGGGTACATCGTGGTGGAGATCCAGGTCAGCTTGAAGGCATCGGCCAGCACCTTATGGCGCTGCGCTGACTTGGGCGGTCCCTGGTGCGCCCAGCACTCCACCAGGATGGACCGGTCCGCATCAGCGCCGTCGACCTCGACCCGCTCACCAGACGGCACAGCGAGCCTGGCGGGGTTCAGTTTGCGGCCTAGCTGCCGGCTGAGCAAGTCCAGCATCACCCGCTCAGCGTCACGCTGCTCACGTGAGCTCCCGGCGGCAATTCGTGGTCTGACTGGACGGCAGAGTCGCCCGTAAGCACGGCGGTCTGTGAAACATCGGCGTCGTCGGCCGTCAGGACGCTATCCGGCCGCGGGTCCTGATTCCCGAGCCACTCGTTTACGATCTTCCCGTCAGGACCGGGGCGCCGCCGCACTACACCGGCGAGCTCCAGCTCGCGGCAGATCTGGTTGACCCTCTGCCGGGGCGAGACGCCGGTCCGGTCGGCTAGCTGATCGTCGTCAAGCGGGCGCGAGCTGATGCGTATCGCCTCGGTGATGCGGTCGCGCTGGCTGCCAGGCTGCATGTCCGCCAGTATGCTCTCGCCTCCTGGATGCGCCTGAGCAGCATGCCGTCGACGCGGTTCGGCGACCAATGGACGATGCTCCGATGGCATTGACAACGCGTGAGGCGGGAAGCAATGCGGCGATATGGCTGCTGTACCGGAACGCCGAGTATGCGCTGCCGGATGATCAGGGTCACGAGCGGATGTAATGCATGGCGCACATATCATTCGTTCCTGGGCTGAGTTCAACCGCGGCCTGATCAGCGAGCCCTTTTTATACTGATGGTGATGGGTTCGTCACGGTCTGGTGAAGCTGCGGCGTGTCGCTGCTGATAGCGGAGAAGCCCCCGGTAAATGAGGCAGTCGACCAAAACGACCTTCATAGTCACCGGGGCTCCCATGCTTTTCTACCGTGCCGCGCTGCCGTTGTCGTCCCGGACCCTGACCTTCGTGGCCGGG
>CAWEFK010000020.1:0-45686 GCA_963808315.1 uncultured Actinomycetes bacterium
CGTAGCGGCGGATCTCGCGCGACTGCCGTGACCAGCGATCGTCACGGTGTGCGGAATAACCTTCCAGAGGGTGAGCGAACCGAGCGGCCGATTCAGCGCACCTCGGAGTCAGCTCGGCCAGCGTGGCAGGCGCACGCAGATGGGGCTAGTTCTGTGGCGCGCGGGTCGGCGGACAACCTCTCCTCACGGCAGAGGATGTTCCCGGGAGGCTTGCGGGCATTGCCTTGACCGCGGCGACACCGGCATGGAGATCACGGGCCTTGGGTGGTGCGGCACGCGATCAGGCCGCTGCAGTGGACTGGCGCATTTCTACGAGCACGTTCCCGGCCTCAAGCTGGTGCACACCGAAGCGGAGTCCTGGGTCTTCGAGCTTCCGGATGGGTGGCATGCCACGATTTCCGGCGGCAGCTATCCGGGCAAGGAGCATGTCGCGGCCGGCCCGGTGGCCGGCCTCGCCGTCAGCTCGGGTGCGGGCCGGGGGAACGGGAAGCCCTCTACCCGGTGGGTCCATGGCCGTCCAGCAGCTAGGAACCGCCTGCCCGAACTGGTTAGCGGTTTCAAGTGGAACCTGCGGGGTACCGGGGGCCCGTCACGCCGCAGCGACCTTCCAGATCTTACGCCCGGGGCGATATCAGCCCAGTCCGCCTCCTTACCTGTAAGTGAGCCTCATGAACATCACCGGATGCGTCCCGCTGGCCGGCCGGGGCCTCGTCGCGCGGCGCGGTCACCTCGTCGCGCTGACCGGCGGCACGGACCCCGGGCCCGACCCCCTGCTGACCGCGCTGACCGCGGTCGCCTACGCGAACGGTGACGGGGCCGCCCTCGTGCTGGCCGGAACGCGCGCTGCCGCGGAGCACCGGGGGCGTCCCGCGTGGGCCTGCGCCGGGGTGACATCCGGCGAGGAGGTCGCGATCCTGGTCCACGGCGGGGCGGTCGCGCTCGTCTCCGTTGACGGCAGCCCCGAGGCCCAGGTCACGGCCAGCGGCTCGATGATCCCGGTGGCGGGCACCTTTACCGGAGCGGTCGTCACGGTCCGGCTCGTCATCGGCCCCCCGGCGCCACCGGACCCCAGGCTCTGGCTGGAGGCGGGAACCGTCTTCGGCGGCGGCGTCGCGCTCACCATCAAGCAAGACAAACCCGGCAACCTCATCCCGAACGATCCGTATGCGTCTGCCGCAGCCGGCATGCGTCCGGCAATGGAGCAGGCCGCCGAGAACATGGTGCTCCATCCGTCCGCAGCCGGGCTCCCGGTCCCCACGGTCCTGGCGCCCCCGGGTGTGGTGCCTGGTGAGGTGTATCCACAAGACGTGCTGCGGTTAGGCGAGGCGCGCGGAACGCCGATTTCGGCGCGATCGGATACGGTCCTGCCCGCGACGGCCGACCCGCCCATGACGATCGAATATGTCTGACGCTAATGCTGGTCCCCCGGTACCTCTGCCGTCTGGATCACCTTGGGTAATGTCATACACCACATTTGAAGCGCCAAGCATGGGCGAACCGCCCAGGCGTCATGACATCACCATCAGCAGGTCTCGCAGCAGGCAACCAATCGGAGCAAGAAACCGCAAATCAGCCTGCCGAGTACGCGCTGCCGGCTGAGAAGGAATTCGCCGTGTCCGAGCAGTACCGAATTATCAGCTATGCGTTGCTGGGGAGCAGGTCTTCTTGTCTCCGGTGCTCGACTGGAGCGACGTCGCACCTCGACGTCTCGATCTACACGCGTTCGTAGGTGAGGTGCACGGCGTTCCGCGACGCGCGAACCTCGCGTTGCCGGTACATCTGGCGCGTCCCTGATTTGAACAGCGGCGTACCGCCGCCAAGTGCCATCGGGGCGAGGTGCAGCCGCAGTTCCTCGACGAGCCCCTGTTCGAGCGCCTGGCCGATAATGTCGCCGCCGCCCATGATCACGACGTCGCCATCGGTCGCGGCGGACCGCGCCTGGCCGATCGCGGTGACCAGATCGCTGACGAAAGTGAAGCGCATCCCCAGGTCGCGCTCCAGCCGGACGTCTTGCCGCGGCGAGTGAGTGACCACGAAGAACGGCGGCGTCCCCGCCTGATCGGCACCGTACCCCATGTCCTTGCTCCAGCCATCAGGCCCGTTGACGAGGTCGAACAACCGCCGCCCCATGACCACCGCACCGCTCTGCGCCGTCGCCTGCGCGAGGACCTCGGTGTCGACCGCGTCCTGCTGCCTGACCCAAGTGTGCAGCTCAGGTGCATCGCCGAGCCCGTGTTGTTCATCGACGCCCTCCCCCGTCACAAACCCGTCGAGCGACATGGTGATGTCGGCGATCACCTTCGGCATTGCATCCTCCTCTTGGAAACGGTGGCCATGTAGACCGTCATACGGCGCCAGACTCATCGCGGTCGGCCAAACCTCCAGAGGCCCGGGCACCCGCTCAGATTGCCCGTTCAAGCACGTTAGCGGCGACCCCTCGACGACCAGGGTTGCCGCGCAGGCGGATATTTCGCCTGGGCGGGATAGCTGGAGTGACGGCCCTCGGCGGGCTCGGTTGACGGCTGTGTCGTTCATGATGAGGTCGTAGCTGCGGCGGGTCTTGGCGCTGCGGGCGCTGGCGCCGTAGAGGTGGAGCATCTGCGGGAGGTCCAGCCGTTCAGCTCCGTCAGGTTGCCCTCGGCACCGCCGTGGTCGAGCCAGGTTTTCTGCGGGGAACTGACGCCGCACTCGCGGACTTGCGGGGATTCTGTGGGGACTTCGCCACCAGCGGATCGCCTCGCTTCTCTCCGGCAGCGGTCTCACTGTCAGTCGCCGCCGCTACGGTGGTTGAGTGCCCAACAGAACCAGGCAGGTGAAGCGCCGGAACCACACCGTCAACGGTTCCTACCTGATGCGCTTCGCCGACGACCGCGGGCTCCTGGCCGGAATCGAGCTTCCCGGCCGCCGATTTCCCGTGCCAGTCGACCGGGCCACCGTGATCAGGAACTTCTACGTCACCCGCCTGCTGACGGTTCCGAATCCGACCAGGCCGAGGACGACTTCTGCGGTATCGAGGCACGAGCCAGCGCCAGTATGACGATCCTGATCGACCAGCGGAGGTGGCCGATACCACACGCCGTGCGCGCAGACATCGCCACATGGGCTGCCCTGCAGTTCCTCCGCGTCCCGGCCGTGCGCCAGCTCGTCCGCGAGATCGCCGACGCCTACATCGAAGTCGGTGTCCCTTTCACCACCGACACGGGCGAGCAGACCACGCTGTGGATGCCGGCCGAGGAGGCCGGCCCGGAGAAGCTCAAGCGCCTCCACCTGGAATACATCAGGCGCCGACGCCCCCGTCGTCTTGCGCCCGATGCTGAGGCACCCGGCCGGGACATCAGTCGCGGTCGGCGACGCCGCGGAAGTTCAGGTTCCCCTCGACCGCCGCGCGGCTCTCTCCATGAGAGCACAGGGGAGAGGAGACCAGTTGGTGCCCGGCTCGGCCAAGATCGCCGCAGACCTGAACCAGGCCGTCGCGAACAACGCCCGCCGGTTCCTCTTCCACCACCCCTCGGACGACCCGCTGGCCGGACTGGCTCTCCCCCAGCCCCGGCCATGCGAGTTTTCCAGTCCCGAGGCAGCCGCCGTCCTCGCATCAAACCTCTGGACCCAGTCCAACGATGGCTGATACACCGGATATTAGCGAGCATGCCAGCGAACACCGATAGCGGTATCTACCTGCGTCAATGCGAGACCGCTGTCGCTGAAAGTCGCGGCTTGGCCGCGTATTGTCAGGGTCAGGCCCGGAGAACTATGGGAGCACGCTGTCGCTTGGTTATGAACCGGAGGACCGCCGTCCACGGCGTTGCGTGCGATCTCTCATCACCTTACCGGCCACGCCTTATGCGTCCGGATGTGCGCTCGGTGCACGCCAAGATGCACGAGCCCGAGCTTGCAGGAAGCTGGCGGTGCACTGCCACCGGGTCTGCGGCGCCCTGATGGTTTCCCGGTCCTAAGGCTGAACGCAGCCTACGTCGCAGGACGGTACGGTCCGAGCGCCGGCCTCCCCAGTTGCAATTGCACCGTTTGACAGGCGGCTGGCGACCCTGCATTACCATTTTCCTAGGAACCTAGTGAAATGGTAATACGGTTGATCAGTTTCCATCTCGACGCACGCTCCGGGATCGCCCCGTACCTGCAAATCGTCGGGCAGGTGCGCCAGGCGCTGCTGCTGGGGCTGCTGTCGGAGGGCGACAAGCTGCCCACAGTCAAGGAGGTGGTCGCCAAGGTCGCGATCAACCCGAACACCGTCAGCAAGGCCTACCGCGAACTCGAGCACCTGGGACTGGCCGCAGCCAAACCCGGAGTGGGCACCTTCATCACCCGGTCGCTGGGCGACGCCTCCCTCGCCGAGCACGGCCCACTCCAGCAGGAGCTGCGCGCATGGCTGAAGAACGCCCGCGCCGCAGGCCTGACCGAGCCTGGCATCGACGCGATATTCCAAAACACCCGCCGCGAGAGCGCCCCAGAGGAGATATGAACGCCGTACTGCAAGCCCACGCGCTGGGCAAGAGCTACGGCCAGCGCCAGGCGCTGACCGATTGCACCTTGAAGATCCCGCCGGGGCACGTGGTCGGCCTGGTCGGACCCAACGGCGCGGGCAAGACCACCCTGCTGAAGATCGCCTGCGGGGTGCTCGCGCCGACCACAGGCCGCATCGAGGTGCTCGGCGAACAACCCGCCGCGGGTCCCGCGCAACTGGCGCGGGTCGGCTACGTCGCCCAGGACACCCCCACCTACGCGAGCCTGTCCGTCGCCGATCATCTCAAGCTCGGCGCCAAGCTGAACCCCCCGCTGGGATGCCAAGCTCGCGCGGGCCCGTATCGACCAGCTCGACCTCGACCCCAAACAAAGGGCGGCCAAGCTCTCAGGCGGGCAGCGCGCCCAGCTCGCCCTGACCGTGGCGGTCGCCAAGCGACCGGAGCTGCTCATCCTCGACGAGCCGGTCGCAAGCCTGGACCCGCTTGCTCGTCGCGACTTCCTGCGTCACCTGATGGAATCGGTTGCCGAGAACGACACCAGCGTCATCCTCTCCTCGCACCTTGTCTCCGACCTGGAACGCGTCTGCGACTACCTGATCATCCTCGTTGCCTCACGTGTCCAGCTCGCCGGCGAAACCGAGGACCTGCTCGCACAACATCACCGGATCGTGTGCTCCCGCCGCCAGGACACCGACCTGCCCCCGAACCTTGACGTCATCTCGGCCGAGCACACCGACCGGCAGTCCACGTTCATCGTGCGCAGCCAGACCGGGGTGCCCGCCAGGGACTGGTCAGCGCAACACCTCGAACTTGAAGACCTCGTCCTGGCCTACATGGAAAGCGCCGCCGACCGCAGCCACCGCACCACCACGCACGCAACGGGAGACGCGCGATGATCTGGCTCACCTGGCGCCAATTCCGCGTCCAAGCCCTCACCGCCCTGGCCATCCTCGCCGCGGCCGCGATCTACTTCCTGGTCACCGGGCTCCACATGCACCACACCTACACCGCCGACCTGACCACCTGCACCCCACGGCACGACTGCAGCGACGTGCTCAGCCAGTTCGGGCGAGTTACAACAGCGTGTTCACCTCACCGAGCTCCTCGTGATCGCAGCCCCAGGACTAATTGGCATCTTCTGGGGCGCCCCGCTGATCGGCCGTGAACTAGAGACCGGCACCAGCCAACTCGCCTGGACCCAGAGCGTGACGCGCAGCCGGTGGCTCGCGGTCAAGCTGGCCGGCGTCGGCACCGCCTCGATCGCCACCGCCGCCGTCGTCAGCTACCTGCTCACCTGGTGGGCCGGGCCACTCGACCACATCAACGGCAACAGGTTCGCGGCCATGACCTTCTCCTCACGCGACATCGTCCCGCTCGCCTACGCCGCCTTCGCCTTCGCGCTAGGCACCACCGCGGGACTGCTGCTGCGCCGTACCATCCCCGCGATGGCAGTGACCCTCGCGGTGTTCGCCGGCATCCAGATCCTCGTACCCACCCTGATCCGCCCCAACCTGCTGCCCTCGACGACGGTCACCTTCCCCGTCAACAAGACCACCGCGAGCCAGGCCACCAGCATCTACACCAGAGGCGGCGGCTCCGAGATCTATATCGCCGGCCTGCCCGTACCGCAGGGCGCATGGGTGATCTCCGCCCCGCCGGTCGAGGACTCCTCCGGCCAGGTCGTCGCCGCCTACAACCACCTCCCCTGCTTTCCGGGCACGTCGGGCCCCCCGACGAAAGGAACAGGGCTCGACGTCGACCAGACCGCCGCCTGCCTAGCCGCCTACGACCTCCACCAAAGCGTCACCTACCAGCCCGCGCGTTACTACTGGCCCCTCCAGTGGTATGAAACCGGGATCTTCCTCGCTCTCGCCGGGGCGCTGTCCTGTACCTCCTTCTGGTGGAGCCGACGACGCAGGACCTGACCACCCACCTGCACGACGAGACCGGACCCCTGACACTGAAAAGCGGCAAGGAATTGCCTGTGCGCGGAACCGTAATGAGACGGTCGGCTCTCCGGCGGCGATCTGACTGGATACTTCTGGGCACCATTCTCATGCCGCGATGCGATCGGCGATGCAGTGCTGCCGGGTTCGTGGTCAGAAGAGAGTGCGGGTGACTGCGGACATGAGCTGGGCTTGCGTGACCCGGCACTGGGGAATCGGCTCGCTGGGCAATCCGGCCAGGATAGCTTGCAGGTCTGCCGTGGAGGATTCGGCCAGCCGGCAGATGTCCTG
Organism: uncultured Actinomycetes bacterium; assembly: GCA_963808315.1. GTDB lineage: Bacteria > Actinomycetota > Actinomycetes > Streptosporangiales > Streptosporangiaceae > Palsa-504. Next base: position 6,716 of record CAWEFK010000020.1, read on the forward strand.
CACGCTGATCGAGTGGAGGAGGCGGCCGTCTTCGCTGATGTGACGGACCGGCCGCGGCTCCCTGCCTCAGCCGCAGGTCAGCACTGCAGGATCTCGCCCGGCAGCGGGCGCACGCAGCCGCCGGCCGCCATCGCCGTCGCGGCCAGTACACCGAGTACGCCTTCCTCATGGCCGCATTACCGCCCGGGTCCGGCATCCCGGGATAGGCCGGGGCCCGCCACCTGAGCTTCCCGGAGCCTCCGGACAGCCCGGCGGATGATGGCCGGCATTTCCGGATAGAGGGCATTTCTGAAGGTATAACCAGCTCACGCTACGAGGTGAAGGAGAAGCCGATGAGGTTCGGCCAAGTGAGATGGGCTTTGGTGCAACTTAACGACTTGACCTGGCTCGTCGCGCAGTACCGCGGCTGGGTGATAGCGCTCGCCACGGTGATCGGTGGCGCAGCGCCGCTCCTGAGCGCAGCTAGGAAAAGCCTGCCACGGCCGGCGCCGTCGCTGGTCATTCGTAGTGGCGCCATGGCCCTGACGCTCTCTGCGGCTGCGGTGGCCATTTGCTCGCTGTTGCACTTCAGCGATTTGCGCTGGCTGCCGCCGGACCAGCGCAGGAGCGTGCACCTGAGCGCACCGGGCGGCTTCCTCGGTTTCGCCAAGCCGGCCGTGGGCGTGCTCAATACAGTCGCTGGCCTCCCAGCCGAATGGCAGGCAACCCAGGTGTCAGTCCACACCGCCATCGTCTGCGCGCTCCTAGCGGTAGCAGCTTTCGCCTTGGTGGTGCTAACCTGGCGCCGGGCCCGCCGCGCCGATATTCGCCAAATCGTGCAAGAAGAAATACGGAAGGCGGCCGGCGGTAACCGGTGAGCGGCACCGGGTCCGGCTGACCGCGAATCGAGGCGGCAAGCGCAGCGGCCTTAGCTATGATTAACGCCGGGCTCCGGTTCGGCTGAGCAGACCATCAAGCACAGGCCACTGATCTCATCCTTGGTGAATCCCGTAGCATGACATATCTCCGGTCGCTCGTTCCCTTGAGCCGAGTACGGTAAGCCAATTCTCCCGGGAGGCGGCCCACTTTTCGCGCAGGAACGCCACGGGTAGTCAATTCAGTTAGTTCAATGTGAATAATCCTCCATCCAGGTATTAGCGCACTCATCTGCCGCGGACAGGGATGTACTCACTATGCGGAGATATGCCGTGATTTACTTCCCGCCCAGGATCCAGAGTGACAGGTCTACATCGCACGCCGACCATCGATTGCCCGCGTCCGCACCCTCCGTCCGGCACTGTTCAATCAAGGTCATGTACCTCGCGTAGAAGCGTGCGCCGCGATCGGTCAAACTCGAGCTCGACCTTCTGCCGCCCTCTGCGGGCACGTTTGTCGTACACCGCAAGCCGAGTTGGAGCGGCTGCCGTGAGCAACGCGGATGCCAGAGCCGTCCCCTGACCGAAGCCCGGGAGTATGCGCAGCATCTCCCGCGCGTCACCAGCGGCCTCGATTACGTCGCTCTGGCCAGCGGCGGCCACCGCCCGACACGTCACTTTCCGCACATCGGCGTCCGCAGCTTGATAACCCACGGCGTATCTGTGCGCAGTCGTTTCCAGAAACTCAGCATTGCGATGTCTGCCTTACCAGCACTACCGTCGGCAGAAATCCTTTGCTGAACTTCACGGAACACATCGTCGTAATAAGGAGGGATCGTCTCTCGCACTTCGACCAAGCCTGCTCAAGGCGCGTCACGCGCTTTTTCCGAAGCATTCGTACCTTATATCATAAACGCTGAATGGATGAGTATCGATACAGTCGGCTGAAGGACCTGTCGTGCTTACTTACCTGCCGCGAGTGCGGCAGATCACTGCGGCTATCCGTCCGCGCGGGTCGGCGCCCAGCCGGTACGGGCCGCGCACTCCTCCGTAGGCAGATAGACCGGTACCTCAGCAATCAGCGGTCGCCCGGTTACTCGGTGCGGTAAGGTCACGCCCGGCGAGGGTCAGCATCCCCCGCGAACACCACCCGCCTCGCCTGCCACACCCGTGCCGGGCGCTCCCGCTTTCGAACGACACCGATGGTCCATCGTCGTTGCCCGAGCAACACCTATGGTCCTTCGATGTGGGTCAGGTTCAGGGTTCCGCCCCAGCGAAGCTGCTGGAAGCGGGCCGAACGGTACCTGACACGGCACTAGGTCGGATCAGCATCGGTGATTACGACCACGCCCATAGCCGATATCATCACACACCACCTCAGGCCAGCCGCTCACCCGGGCCTGATTGGTTGTCCTGCACCCCAGTCGCGACAATGACCCCAGCTATTTCCTGCTCAGTCTCACACCGTTCGAAAGATCACGCCGGGAATTTGATCGGGCATCAGAAGGCATACGACGCAACGCCCTCATTTACCGCTGGGAGGTCGATGAGATCTCACTTGATCTGCGCCGGGGCGGCCATCGGCCGCCACTACAGGCGGCGCGGGAAGCGGCGGGCAAACAGCTACTCGCGTTCCCAGCGTGGTCAGCAGACTGATGGTGACGACCGATCGTAGCGAAACGGCAGAGACCAGCACGAACGGCGTCGCTGTCAGGTTGAAACCGAAGCCGCATGGCGCGGGTGATAGCCGGCGCCAGCGCGACGGCGGTGCCGCCGGGCAGCGTGCCTGCCACTCCCTCATTGCGGGGCGGCCGGGGCCGCGTGGATGGGCAGGCCTGGCTCGGCGATTGCCTGGTCGACGGGGCAGCCCGGCATCTGGCAGGTCGGGATGTCACACAGCCGGCAGATGTGGCGGGCATCCCAGCGGTCACTGGTCAGGGCTCCGAGCAACTTCTCGATCACGGGCTCTAGCTGGCGTCGTTCGGCCGCCGTCAGCCAGGAGAGCATCTCGTCAAGGATCTCGAGACGTTTCCTGGCTGCGGCCAGCGCTGCCCACTGCCCGGCGTCGGTCAGGACCAGAGCCCGCGATCTGGCGTCATCCCCGCCCGGGCGCCGCTCGACCAAGCCTTCCGCCTCAAGCCTGTTGACCAGGCGAATGGTGGCTGGATGCGAGATGTGCAGCAGCCGGGCCAGGAAGTCGATGTTCTGCCCGGGCCGCAAACGGAGGTGGCTGAGGGCAGCGGTCGCCGTCAGGCCCCGGCCATCATCGTCGGCTCTCGCCTGGTGCAGCCGGTCGACGACGGCGATCGCAAGCGCGCCGAGAAGGTTCGCCTGACGGGAGGCGCGGCGAGATGTATGCATGCGTTAGATACCTAACCTGGCGTTTGGGGACGCGGCTCCCGGGCAATTATATGCATGCATTACATATATGTGATGACGCCGCTCACCGCGAAGGCGTTGTCGCGGGCGCAAGGATGGGACCGCGCGTGAATGGAAGCACGATACCGGCCACCGGATCCTCGGCCGGTTACGCCGGTGCCTTCGGCGATTTCGATGGCCGCATCTGGCTGAACGCGGCGCACCAGGGTCCGCTGCCACGGCTGGCCGCCGAGGCCGCCGGAGAGGCGCTGGCGGCCAAGCTGGCGCCGCACCGGATCAACGACAATGCGTTCGTTGATGTCCCGCGGCGGCTGCGCGAGCTGCTGGGGCGCCTGATCGGCGCGCCGGCGGAGGAGATCATCCTGGGCAACAGTGCCTCATGGGGACTCCAGGTGCTGGCCAACGGCCTGCCCTGGCGGCAAGGCGACGAGATCCTCGTACTGGCCGGCGAGTTCCCGGCGACCGTGTTCCCCTGGCTGGTCACCGAACGCCACCACGTGACCGTACGCCAGCTCAGACTCGGCGAGCCGGTGCTTGAGCCTGAGCGCCTGCAGCAGGAGCTGTCGCCGCGGACCCGTGTCGTCGCCGTCAACTGGGTCCGCTCCCTGACCGGCCACGTCGTCGACGTGGCCGGCCTGCACGAGGTCTGCGAACGCTCCGGCGTGCACCTGGTCCTCAACGTGACCCAGGGCCTGGGCGCGCTGCCGTTCGACGTCCGGCGGCTCCCGCTAGCCGCGATCTCCTGCTCGGGTTACAAGTGGCTGTGCGGCCCCTACGCCACCGGCTTCGCCTGGATCCGACCCGACGTCCTGCACGCAATGAACCCGGTCCAAGCCTACTGGCTTGCCCTGCCCAACGGCGACGAGCTCGACCTCAACCACGAGGGCGAATATCGCCTGCGCGACGATCTCGGCGCCCGTGCCTACGACGTCTTCGGCACCGCTAACTTCCTCAACTTCATCCCCTGGGCCGCGGCGCTCGAGTACCTCCTGGCGCAGGACATCGAAGCGATCGCCGACCATGACCGGGCGCTTGTCGAGCAGCTGACCGGGCTACTCGACGACAGCGGCTACCGCTTCATCAGCCCAACCCGCACCGGTCAGCGGGCGGCGATCGTCGTCATCAGCGCTGCTGACTCCAGGGACAACGAGGCAATCTACCAGCGCCTAACCGACGCAGGCATCGACACCGCTCTTCGCGCGGGCAACATCCGCCTCTCCCCGCATCTGTACAACACGCCCGACCAGATCCAGTACGCGGCGACGATCCTCGCCGGCGCAACAGCTACACCCCCCACGGCGAAGAGACGGGCGTGACGGGAAGATAAACGTTGCTCATCGGGCCATGCATCGCGCGGCGCTTGGAAGCGATGGAACCTTCGACCATTCCCGCCGCCGCTCGCACGCGCACCCGGCGGACGCGGCTGGCCTCAGCCAGCACAGAACCTCGCCGCCCGGCTCCGTCCGACGGCAAGTTGCATATTTATACACCGTGGCCGGACGCACCGATGCGCGCTCATGCCGCGTCGGACACGCGTGCGGTAGGGCGCGGTCTCTTCCGGTCCAGGTTGACTACGCCGCGTGCCATGAACCGGTAGAAAGATCCGGTGGCCCCGTTGTCGGTTGGATACGAAGGCCTGGTGCGAGATCTCAGCATGCCGCTGATCGCCGCCGAGGTTGGCAAGGTGCTGCTCGATGCGGTCGGAGACCGTTACACGCGTCTGTACCCGGACTGCTCGCTGGTGCAGTTCACGCAGTCCGGGGCGACCTACCTCTTCGACCTCGCCACTGCCGTGGGTGCAAGGCAGGAGGACCGCACGGTGGCGGCGTGGACCATTACCCCTGCTACCGTCGGTAAGCGCGATGTCGCCTATCAGCGCGGGTTTCCGCTCGCCGCCGATCCAGGCAGCCCTCCTGTTGACAGGGGCCACTTGATCCTGAACCTGTCCGGCGGGGAGTTCGGGCCGAACATTTTCCGTCAGGACCGGTCTCTGAACCGAGGCTGGTCACAAGAGGGAAGGCGATTCCGTGCCCTGGAACGGGAGGCGGCGGCCATTCCTGGCACGTTCTATTTCGGGCATCTTCTCTATACGGATGACATTGCCTATCCGCTGGAGATTGAGATCGGAATACACCGGGACGGCACACTGCACGTAGAGCGCTTCCAGAACAGGTGCCCGCACGGGCGGTAACCAGCTGGCTGGCCAAGCGCTCTGCTCCCGCACCGGGCCAACTCCACTCTTCTGCCGCGGTGGGCATCATGCGCCACACTTTTGTCACTACCATGCTCGATGCCGGCGTCGACCTGTGCGATGTCCAGATCGCCGCCCGCCACGCCGACCCGCGCACCACCATGCGATACGACCGTGCTCGCCAGAACCTGGACCGCCACCCCAACTACATCCTCCCGGCCTACATGGCATCCGGCACCTGACCGAACTCGCGTCTCCCGGAACCCGTAGCCGCGTACCGGGAGACGTTCGGCATTGCCGATGAGCGGACATTGGGGCCAATGGCTGGCAGCTGGCAGGAGATGGGGCTATTTAGGCCACGGCGAAGCGTAATGATCACGGGTCGGAGCGGCGGGGTGGCCCTTGGGATCTAGCAGCAGCCGGATGACCGTGCCGGTGAACCAGGCCCGGAAACGCGTCGTTGTCCACTTTCGCTGGCTGGTCAGCCGGGTGAACACGGCCGGGTCCATCAGCAGCCATACGGTGTCGATGGCTTCGTCCCGGCTGATGCCGTGGCGCAGTGAAGACCGGGCCGTGAGCTCGTCGACCAGCCAGGCGGCCATGAGCTCGCGCTGGCGGGTCAGCTGCACGGCGACCTCGGCGATGTCCGGGTCCAGGCGGGCGGCATCGAGCGCGGCCAGTACTAGCCCGGCCGCCCGTTGGGCGGACGCCGTGAGGGTTCCTGCGAACTCGGCGGCGACCGTAGTGGCGTCTGATGCGGCCCGCGCTCGTGCCGCCCAGTCTCGCTCCAGCATGGGCACGGGTGCCTCGTCGCCCGCGATCGCGGTGTCAATGACTGCCTTCAGCAGCCGCGCTTTGGTCCCGAACGCCGCCTCGACGGTCGGCACGGCCACGTCCGCCTCCGCCGCGATATCCCGCATCGTCGCGCCGGCATAGCCGCGGTCCAGGAACTGGGCCGCGGCGGCGGCGCAGATCCTGGACCGGGTCTGCCGCGCCTGCTCCTCCCGGCGCGGTGACCGGTAGGGACGCCGCCCGGCACCGGGCTCCTGCTGCTCCCGGATGGCATCTCCGGCGGACGGTCCCACAATTAGATATGGTAAAGCCATATCGGAAACTGCGCAGCCCGGGAGGCACCATGACAGAGAACAGCACGGCATCTGACCCCGGCGTCGAGGCATCGATCGCCCGGCCCGGCGGGATCTCGTACCTTGCCCTGCCCGCCCGCGATGTCCGCGCGTCAGCCCGTTTCTACCGCGACGTGCTCGGCTGGCAGCTGCGCGGCGACCCTGAATCGCCCAGCTTCGCTGACGGAACCGGCCACGTGATAGGCCACTTCCGCACCGACATGACCACCGCCGGCGATACGGGCGTCCGCCCGTATGTGTACGTCAGCGACCTCGACGCCACCATGGAGGCGGCCAGCGGGCACGGGGCCAGCATCATCACCGCAGCCCACCATGAGGGAAACCTGCGTATCGCCGTGGTTACCGACCCCGCCGGCAACTACATCGGCATCTGGACCGGCTGACGATAGTCATCCCGGTCAGCGGGATCGCCCCGGTGCCGCGGGACCCGCCGGCGTCACCGACACTGGGTGCGCATTGAGCGCGACGACCAGCAGGACCGGAAGGACCAGGGCGTTCAGCAGCGCGAGGCGGTTACGCCGCAGCAGCACCCCCTCCGCCTGGGCCAGGGCCGCGATCCGGTGGGCCTGCTGCCTCCACCGGCTCGTGGTCATCGTCCCGGCGATCATGCCACCACCTCCTCTGGGTTGCCGGTCACGGTGAAGGGCACGCCGGCGCAGGCCGCCACCGCGTGGAAGGCCTCCGCCAGCGAGGCCGGGCGGGCGTCCAGGCCGGCCAGCACCAAGCCCTGGGAGTTCGCCCATCCCGGACCCCCGCGCGGCGCCCGAGGCTGACCAGGCCCAGCGCCGCGGAAACCGGCCAGGGCGCACTGAGTGCCCCGGCCCGCATCCGGCCGGTCTCCGCCACGGTCAGATCCGGCGGAATCCGCCCTCCTGCAGCATGATCCCATCCGGCGGCCGGACCAGGGCCCGCTCCCCCCAGGGTTCACAGCCCAGCACCCGGACAGCGCCCCGGGCAGGGGATGCCAGTCCCTCCAGCACCTCCATCGCCGAGGTCTTCCCGGCCCCGTTGGTGCCCAGCATCGCGAAGAGCTCCCCGCGGCGCACCGAGAAGGTGACCCCCGGACCGCATCAAAGCCCCGGCCACCCGCCCGCGCGATCGCGATGGCTCGCAGCTGCCAGGCCGACTGCAGGCCCAGCAGATCCCGTCAACGGGATCGTGACATCCAAGACCGCCGCCTCCACGGGGCAACTGCGCCGACGCAGGCGATGGATATCACCACCGCGGACCACGTGGCAGCTTGGTCAGGGGACCCGAACCACTCCACCCAGGCCATCGCCCCGGTCAGGACAAGAACGAACGCCACCTCGAACAGGCGCACGCTGAGCTTCTCCCCGGTCCACCAGCGGCGCACCCAGCCAGTACCGGCACGTTCATCCTGAGATCCAGCGCGTGGCGAGTTCTTCATGGCAGGCTCCGTTCAGTCACGTCCCGGGATGAACCCGGGCTCATAGGTCCAGCATCGCGGCGAAACGGGATTCCCGCCCGTGCCCGCCATCACCAGTCCCGGTGACATCCGCACGGCCCGGCCATGACAAACCACACGTCCCGCGCCTGGATCTCCTAGCGACGATCGCGTCCCATGATCGCCACGGGAGAAACCGCGGCGGTGCCGCACGACTCCGCCGGTAGCGGATAGCGCTGAGGCCGCCCCGAACAGGCTGATCGGTGATTGATAGGCAACGACAGCCACCCTCGGAGAGATACAAATAATCGGCAGGGAGGGTCGCCGACGTAAGGGGCGTTCGGCTTGGGGCGGGCACGAGCGGCCCGGGAGGCGCTGACGTGAGGTGTAGGTCCCCCGGCCTGCGTGGCGGCCCTCTGCCCGTAGCGCAGGACCAGCAAGGCCGGGATGGCCTGGACTCCGAAACGCTGTGTGATCTGCGGGAGGTGCCGACGTTCACCTTGACCTTCTGCCAGGTCACGGGCGGGTTGCTCGAGCGCGGGGCTGACCCTGCGGCCGGGCCCGCACCACGGCTCACAGGCCAGCGGCGACCGGGAGCGTGGCGGCATCGGCCGCCTCGGCGAAGGCGGCGTTGTCGGCGTCGAGGATCCACGGCTGCGGCTGATGGCACTTGCCGCAGCGGGGCGTCCGGGCTGCTGCGGCTGGCGCCCGGTTAGCAGTGCCGCAGTGCCCGCACCGGACAACCCGGCCTGTCATGGCCGAATCCCCGGCCCGCTCGGCATACCAGCTCAGGGCACAGGTCCGGGAGGGCAAGCGGGGAACGGGCACTGACGCCAGCGCGGCCGGCTCTGACCCCGGGCACCGGCTCTTCGGCGAAGCGGCCAGCTACGCTGACCAGCGCTGAACGCTTTGACTCCTCAACTGGCAATTCCTAGATGTAAGGCAATCTGATAACGAGGAGGGCCATGACATCTGATCCCGATGATGCGGAGCTGATCGCCCGGTCGCTCGACGGCGACGAGGACGCCTTCGTCGAAGTGGTCCGGCGCCACGAGGCAGCCGTAGGGGGCTACCTCGCACGACGGGCCGGACGCCAGCCGGCCGAAGACCTGCTGGGCGAAGTATGGGTGAAGGCATTCACGTCCCGGGCGACCTACGATCGCTCGTTCCCCGGCGCCAGACCGTGGCTGTTCGGCGTGGCGCACAACACGCTCCGGCGTTACTGGCGATCCCTCCCGGCCGAAGAGCCGGTTGCGGACGTGACGGGCCTGGCGTCCGGGTGGGACCCGTGGAACGCGGTGGACAGCCGGGTCGACGCCGGGCCGGTGCTCAGGCATGCCCTGGCGCTGCTCGGACCGCAGCAACGAGAGATCTTGACCCTGATCGCCTGGGAAGACCTCACCATCGCCGACGCGGGGCGGGTACTCGGCATGCCGCCGGGAACGGCGCGCCGCTACCTGCACCAGGCACGCATGGCGCTGCGGAACACGCCGGGGATGGCCGCTCTGCTGGCCGATCAGAACACGGTAAAGGAGGCCACCTAATGGTCGATGAGATGGATCTGCTGAGCGGTTTGAAGGCCGCCGAGCCGGTGCGGCCGCGCGCCTACGACGATGCCCGGGCGATGCTCCGGGCGGCGATGGCCGTCGAAGGCGGAATGGAGGCGGCGGAGACTGAAACCGCGCCACGTCGGCGCCCCCGCTGGAGCCGGCGCCGGGTGGCGGGCCTCAGCCTCGCGGCCGCGGGCGCGGCCGCCGCGGCGGTGACGCTGGTCGTCACATCGGCCCCGGCTCCGGCTCAGCACATCGCGGCCGGCAGCAAGCCGTCCGTGACGGCGTCGGCAAAGGCGCCGCCGGCACAGGCGACGCCGGGCAGGGTGAACTCGTTCCTGGCCCAGCTGGCGGCAGACGTGAAGACACTGCCGGCCAAGGAGCCGGGCAACGCGACCCTGGAAGTCCGGAACCATTCGGCGGGCAGCGACACGCTCGGGGACAACGGGGTCGACCTGTACACCGACAGCGGTGCTTATTACTGGGGGTACAGCGAGAGCAACCTGACCCAGACCCTGGCCGGGGGTGAGGTGGCCAGCGACGGCCAGTTCCAGCGCGACATCGCGGCCGCGATCTACGCCGTGAACGGCGACCTGACCACCGCGCGGGCCAAGATGTCGGTGGCCAACCTGGACCCGGGCGTGAATCAGAAGGACCTGCAGGCACAAGCCGAGCAGGTCATGATCGAAAAGCTCAAGGCGGCCGATAAGAAGAAGGGCATTCCCTACACCCCGCCGAAGCCGCTCACCCCGGCCCAGAAGGCGGAGCAGACCGACAACCTCATCTGGATGAACGCTACCGACGCGCTGACCGCGGCGCCGGAGAACTCCCAGATCCGGGCGGGCGTGCTGCACCTCATGGCGACGATGCCGGACGTGACGGTGGCGCACACGACCACCGCGGGCCAGTCCACGCTGACGCTGTCGGACAGCTGGCCGCTGCTCGCCGGCGACACGGTGGAGTCGATGGTCGTCAATTCCAGCACCGGCTTCCCGATCGCGGTCATCAACCGCGATCCGGGCCAGGCACCCGACGTGACGTATTACCACACCTTCCGGGTCACGGTGTCAGCCGTCAAGGCGGGCAAGTTCCCGTTCTAACCCGGTTACCAGCAAGATCGTGCGGGCCGCCCGGCGACCGGGCGGCCCGCCTGCGTGACCCGCCACCGTCCTGGACCCTGACCATTAAACGAGCCCCTGCCAGCCGGCAAGCAACCTGATCAGCGAGCCAGCCGGCCAAGCATTCCCAGGCCCCCAATCCATACGCGGACGCCTGCATCGACGACACGACTACAGCACCGAGCAAGAGTCCCGTTCAGCAGCGACTGCAGCTAGATGTCTTTACGGTGCGCTGCAAACGCTGATCGTGGTAGCAGTGCGAGAACCGCCGTTATGCTCAGCGGTCGGATCCACCGCAGTTGAGGTGACCAGCGCGCAGATCAGGCCTTATGGAGCTTCGGATCTGTGCTCAGCGGACGGCGGGTCGACCGCGTGGCGGCGCTGTGACAGTTCTTCGCAGAACGAGCTGATGTCGGCATCGGTGCGCGCCTTGACGAGCTGGGTGGTGTCGGCCAGCAGGGTTTCAGCTTCCCTCAGTGCCTGCGCATTCCCGCCCTTCGCCAGCAGGCGAAGGCGCTCGCCGAAGTGCTCGGGCATCACGTGCAGTTCGCTGATCAGGTGGCTCTGCCATTTGATTACGAGATGCGGGAGGTACACGCCGTTGAGCGCCAGGACCGCGCCGAAGACCGCGTGCCCGGCGCGGGTGAGCAGGTCTTGGACGGCCAGATCGTCTCCCCGGCTGGCCAGAGCTTCCCGAGCCGCCCAGCCTGTGAGCACGTCCGCGCTGAGGGACCGCTCCACCACGGCCGCGATGAGCTTGTCCGGGTAGACAGCCCGCGCCCGCCAGGCGCTGATCAGCTCCGGCCCGTGAAGCGGACGAGAACGGTGCAGCGCGGCCATGCGCATGTGCTTGACCGGATCGGTGTCCGTGCGCAGGACGACGTCGTCGACGAAGCGGTCGATCGTGCTGACCAGGAAGCTGCTCACCGTCACCCCAAGCCCGCCGAGCCGGTAGTCGTCGCTCCACTCCTCCTCGTCCTGGTCGTAGTCCCACAGCGCCTCCAGTTCACCGCCGAGCACGTGAACCGGGCCTGAGCGGTCCGGGTCACCCGGCGGATCGACCCAGTAGCAGTCCAATTCGAGGTCAGAGAACCGGTCGGCCAGACCGGTCCCCACCGACCCGGCGACGGTCACGGCGGCGAGCTTGTCGTTGGACGCGTATGCCCGGGCAGCCTGCTCAGCCAGCGCCAAGCGCCACGCGGCATGGACATTCGCTGCACGTGATTCGCCATCGGGCCGGGCCACGACCTGATCCTGCCAGCCGGGCACCGGCGTCGCATCAGCGACCTGGCGACGCAGATCAAACTCCGTCCCCCACTTCGGTCACCAGCCCGGCAACTGCGCCAGATCACGGCGATCTGCGCCAGAGACCGAGGCCGCGATTGTCCGGCTCGTCAACGCCGAGTCGGCAGGGAGGATGGGGACTAGTACTTCCGGCCCGGCTTGCACGGTTTTGCGGTGGTGCGGGCGTAGGGTCGGGGGCCTGGGTCCCGGCCTGACCTCCGAATCGGCTGACGCCCTCGCGGGCTGTCCTTCTAACGATTTGCCGGCCGGGCCCAGGTTTATGGCAACTGCCCAGGCGTGCCGGTCTGATCTGCCCGTCCTGTGCAAGAGGCCGGGGTTCACAGGTCCGACGGCCAGCGGGTGCGTGCCACCCCTTCAGCCAGAGAAAAGGGATGGCATGACCATCGTAGAGACACGCGTCATTACCGGCGGCGTGGACACCCACGCCGATATGCATGTCGCCGCCGCGCTGGATCCCATCGGCGGGGCTGCTCGGCGCCGGGGAGTTCCCGGTCACCCCGGCCGGCGTACACCCGCCTGCTCGGCTGGCTGAGCGGGTTCGGGACTGTCGCCCTGGCCGGCGTGGAGGGGACCGGCAGCTACGGCGCGGGCCTGGCCCGCCACATCACCGCGGCCGGGCGTCCGGGTCGTGGAGGCAGCCCGTTCGGACCGCCAGGACCGCCGCCGTCAGGGCAAGTCCGACCCGCTGGATGCGGTCAGCGCTGCCCGGGCTGCGCAGTCGGGCCGGGCTCACGGCGCGCCGAAGGGCCGCGACGGCGCCGTGGAGGCGATCCGCACGCTGATGGTCGACGGGCGCAGCGCGCGCTCCGAACGGACCCAGACCATCAACCAGGCCCGGTCCCTGATCGTGACCGGGCCCGGTGACCTGCGCACGCGGTTTGCCCGGCACACGGTCACCGCCCTGGTCAGCGAGCTGGCGGCGCTGCGCCCCCGGCCCGGCGGTGCTGTCAGCTATGCCACCCGCATCGCGCTGCGGGAGCTAGGGCGGCGCGCTGAGTTCCCCGGCGGCCAGCTCGAGCGCCTGGATGAGCTCATCGTCCCCCTGGTGACCGCCCGCGCCCCGGACCTGCTCGCGTTGCACGGCGTCGGCCCGGACACCGCCGCGCTCCTGCTGATCGCAGCGGGCGATCATCCCGCGCGGCTGCGCTCCGAGGCAGCCTGGGCGCACCTGTGCGCTGTCGCCCCCATCCCGGCATCGCCGGGGAAAGTCACCCGCCACCGTCTCAACCCCGGCGGCAACCGCAAGGCCGGCCATGCCCGGTGGAGGATCGTGATCACCCGGATGAGCTCCCATGCCCCGACGCGGGCCTCGATCCGGCGTGAGGCACAACCGCCGGTCCATCTGGATCTGACTGCTGCCCTCTTGAGTTATCGGTCGGGTCTACGGACCGGCCTCTCGCGGGTGTCTCTTCGGACCTGAGGTGTTCCTCTATCAGGTTCCCTCTGCGGCAGCCACCGTCCCGGTGGCCGGACGGTACACGAGCCGCGTCTTCGATGGCCGACGCCGACCTCCCAGGCTGACTTCGCAGCCGACGTCACCAGGGCAGCGGCCCGTCATTCCCGACGAATGTCCCAGTGGGGCCGTCCGGGCCGATAGTGGCCATCGCCACCAGAATCGTTACCGCCTCGTCCACCGTCCTGCCGCCAGCACGCCGGAACGCCTCCAGGTCGACCGAGTCGGTGGGGCGACCCGTGAACTCGGTGAGCGTCAAGCCCGGTGTCACCGAGTTAACGCGCCAGCGAGGGAAGGCCTGGCGTACTGGATGGTCAGCATGTTCAGCGCCGCTTTTGACATCGGGTAGGCCACGATCGACCAGATGGCGTCCGGCTTCGCATTGAGCGTCAGCGACCCCACGGCGCTGCTGACGTTGACCACGACCGGGGTCGCGCTTTCCTCCAGCAGGGGTGTACAGGCGACGAGCACCCGGGTCGCGCCCACGACGTTCGTTGCCAGCACGGTTTGCAGGTCGTTGACGTCAGCCTCCGCCGGCGGTCGCTGCATGCCGGAGATTCCGGCGTTGTTCACCAGGACGTCAAGCGCCCCGGCCTCCTGCCGCAAGTGGCCGACGGCTGCGCGAACCGAGGCGTCGTCGGTGACATCGATCGGGATCGCGCGCGCACCGATCGGCTCGGCTACTTCACGGCCACGTCCAAGGTCCCGCGCTCCGAGGTAGACGGTATGGCCGGCTTCCGCGAGGCGCCGGGAAAGCTCAAGGCCAACGCCTCGCGTGGCTCCCGTGACGAGGGTGGTAGTCATGGTCCTGAGTTTGCCACTGCGGCTCTGTCTGCGGAGCGACCCACCGGAAGTCGTTCGTGACCAGGACTGCTTCCTCGGCTGGACGAGATCAGGCGTTGTCCTGGCCCGGTCTCCGTGCAGCAGGGACCGCCACTCTCCTGGGCCGATCGCCCCGGCCGGGACAACCGCGTCTCATGGGGAGCTGGACAGGAGCAACCGGTCTGCTTGCCCCGTTTTGGGCAGTGACTGCTGCCATTGAGGATCCTCCTAACCGTGTGCGGAGTTATGGTTGCCGTCGATGACTAGATTGACGTGGCGTTCGGCCGCCTCATCTGACGCCGCGGGCGTCACGGGCTTGTTCCAGGCGGTCGAGCAGGTGGCGCCGCTCGGGTTGGAGACCGGGCTGGCTGAGGTCCGGGAGCGGATGTCCATGCCGCAGCTCGATCTCGAGACGGACACCATCGTCGGCGTCGATGCGGCAGGCAGGCTGCTGGCCTACGCGGAGGCAGCGGACATGGGGGTCGGCCAGGGACGGGTCCGGATCCGCCTGACCAGCGCACTGCATTCTGACCTGGACGATGACGCCCTGCCGGCGGCCCTTGACTGGCTCCTGGTCCGCGCCGGGGGCCTGGTCCGGCAGCACGGCGGTGACCTGCCTGGCGTGCTGGGCGCACGCTGCGCTGCCGCTGACCAGGCCCGGTTCGCCGTCCTGGCCGAGGCCGGATTCGAGATTGCCCGCTGGCATCAAGACCTGGTCCGCGCCGTGACGCCCCCGTTGCCCCGCCGCCGCTACCGGGATTCACGATCGTGCGCTACCGCGCTGGCTACGAGGAGGCTGCCCGGATCGCGCACAACGATGCCTACGCCGACGACCCGGGCGCGCTGCTGCCGGACGCGCGGAGCTGGCCACAGCACGCCACCGGACTGGCGAACTTCCTCCCGGACGCCTCATTCCTCGCCCTGCCCGGCCCGGCCGAAGGCCAGGACATCGCCGGATTCCTGTTCAGCCTCGAGCACCACGACAGCACCGGCACCGGCGAGGGATCACTGCACTGCCTCGGCACGCGTAAGCCCTGGCGCCGGCGCGGCCTGGCCATCACCTTGATCGGCCATGCCCTGGCCGCTTATCAACTGGCCGGGTTCACCACGGCTAGGCTCCAGGTCGACAGCACCAACACCAGCGCTCTTCGGCTCTATAACCAGCTCGGTTTCACCGCCAGCGGCCGCGGCTACGCCATGCTGCAAGCAGCGGCCCCTGACTCCCGCCCGCGTAGCGGTCGTCACGCGATTTATGAGCGGGCAGCAACCTGGACCCTGGTCGCCAAATGCGCAGGGGACCGGCGACCTCGGCCCGCCAGCGCTGGCGGGGCAGGCCCGACGGCAAAGAACACGCGCATGCTGACGGGAAAGGCCGCCGCCTGCCAGCGCCTTCGCCGTGCCACAGCTGCGAACGCCGCCCAACGCCAACAGCACAAGCACCCCACCGCGCACCGCACTCCTGGCGATGTCCAGCCGGAACTGGATTGAAGTTCGGCCTCGAGGCGATGCCGACAACCGGTGTGACGCTGAGCGACGAACGGTGTCCAGAGAACGCGCACACTCCCGCCGTTCGGGACGTCCTGGTGGGCGACCAAGGTGATCGCCCAAAGCGCGCGAGAACGAATGTTCTGTCACGTTGTGCCGATCCGCATGCCATGCTCAAGATCGCTGGCCTGCTGCCCCGTCGACCTCATCTGACCCTATAAGGGCCGGGCCTCTTCCCAGCTCAGCCCGGACGCAGGATGCTCCGGGTGAAAGATTCCAAGCTCGGGAGAGGAGACCCGGCAATGTCTGTTTACGTCGGCATCGATGTGCACCGCAAGCGCTCCCAGGTGGCGATAGTCGCCGAGGACGGAAAGGTGCAGCTGAACAAGAACGTGGTGAACGGCTCCGAGCCGATGCTCCGGCTGATCGGCGACCTGCCATCCGGGACGCCGGTAGCGTTCGAGGCCGCGTTCGGCTGGAGCTGGCTCGCCGAGCTCCTCGAGGACTACGGCTTCGACGCGCACCTGGTGCACCCGCTGCGGTGCAAGGCCATCGCCTCGGCGCGGCTGAAGAACGACAAGGTCGACGCGGCGATCCTGGCACAGCTGCTCCGCGCGGACCTGCTGCCCGAGGCGTGGATCGCGCCGCCGCAGGTGCGGCAGCTCCGGGCGCTGCTGCGGCACCGGGTCGCCCTGGTCCGGCTCGGCACCCAGCAGCGCAACCGGATCCACGCGGTCGCCGCGGATCACGGCTATGACCGGTCCGCCAGCTACTGGACCGGGCCCGGCCGCGGCTGGCTGGCCGAGCTGGACCTGCCCGCAGCCTCCCGGGAGATCGTCACCGACTGCCTGGCGGTCATCGACGGCCTGGTGCCGCTGACCGACCGGATCGACGGCGAGCTGCACGTCCGCGCCAAGGCCGATCCGCGGGTCAAGGTCCTGCGGACGCTGCCCGGGGTCGGGGAGTTCACCGCGCTGGTGATGCTTGCCGAGATCGGGGACATCACCCGGTTCCCCAGCGCGCGCAAGCTGGCCAGCTGGGCCGGGCTGACTCCCACGGTGCGCGGCTCGGACCTGACCGTCCGGCACGGGCACATCTCCAAGCAGGGCTCAGCCTGGCTGCGGTGGGTCATGAACCAGGCGGCGCAGACCGCCAAGCGCTCCCCGGAGTTCGCCGCTACCTACGCGGCCATCTCCCAGCGCCGCGGGAAGAAGATCGCCACCATCGCGATCTCCCGCAAGCTCCTGACCCGCGCCTGGCACCTGCTGGCCAGCATGCAGGCCGACGGCACGGCAACGCCGCCGCAGCGGCAGCCGTGACGACCGGAGGGTCACCAAGCCCCGGGCACGCTCGCTACTGCGGCATGAGCCGGCCGCCAGGCCGCGCTCGATCATCTGACTGAGCAGCCCGGTCCCCGGACACATGGTCATGGCAGCCGCCCGCACGCTGGCGCGGCGCCGGATGGGTGCTTGCGAGACCACTCCGCCCGCCAAGGCCGGGGATTGACTACGACCCTTCACAACCACCACGACACCGATCTTCCCCGCCTCCCATGATCCGTCGCCGCCTGGCGGCCTCAAGCTCGTTCGTCCTCGCCGCTGCGCGGCTGCGGGCGCTCCAGCTTGACCCCTCCAGCACGGCGACGCGAACCAGGCAGCTGCGAAGAAGATCCCAGAAGAATAGTCAGGCCCAGCCCGGCGACACCGGAAAGCCACCGGGTTAATGACCCACGCCCTCTTGACACCACTGGCCCTTATGGGTGCCGAATAGCGGGCGTTGCACATCCGCGCGTTTTATGCACAGCCATGCATACTCACTCACGGTTCGCTCGACCTTATCGACCATCGCGCGCAGCCTTTTCCGCCGTTCGGGTGGGAATTCAGATCGCTGCCGATTCCGTGCCGATGCTAAGCGTCGCAATTCCGCTGTCGGCCGCGCTCAGATTGCCCGGCCCTGCACACCGGCGGTTAGCGAACGGGCAACCAGTTCGGGGCAGATGAGCATGCCGGACCAGGATTTCAGAGGGCGACGGAGTCTCAAAGAGCCGACGATCGCAAATGCGGCCTAGGTGGCGCAGGAGGTAGCACCGTCTCTTTTCCGTCTCGTCGGCCAGATCACGGGGGCTAATCTGGCTGAAAACTCAGCGGGCGGGCCGGAAATGTTGCTGACGACGCGTCCTCATCAGGTGGATCGGCGGCAGCAGGTGAGCAGCGAGACCGGTTACGGTCAGCAGTATGGCGACTGCGAGCGGGAGGGTGAACCCCTTGGTCGGGCAACCGGCGGACGCATGCAGGGCGGGAACGTGTCCCGAGCAGCCAGCTGCTGCGCGCAATGTGGCCACGAGGCCGAAGAAGAGAGCCACCAAGCCGGCGGGGGGCACGAAGGTAGCGATCAGCTGGTCGCGCCGGCTCCAGGTCGGGGATGTCCACAAGATCAGCACACCGGCGATCCAGCCCAGGCCGCTCGCGACCGGGCCGAAGATGATCAGCCACGGCGCCCACGCGTCCCAGCGGCGGCTGCCCGGGGGCGGTCCACCTGCCTTGGCGGCGATGGCAGCAGGGTCGCCGACCCTGGACAGGAGGGCCCGGACACTCGCTACGTCGTCGCGATCGAGCCCGGTCCGCCCCTGTTCGATATGCCGGTGTACTTCGGCGCGGATCTCCTCCTTCCGGGATGCGTCGACGCCCCGCAGCGCTGCATCCAGTTGCGCCAGATACCGCCGGATGAGCTTGTCGGCCTCGCTGGCGGATTGTCTGGAAGTCACCGCTGGCTCCCTTCGCTGAGGATCTCCTCGACGGCGTCGCGGAAAACCGTCCGTTATTTCGTGAAGCTGGCGAGGGCCAGTTATCCGTCACTGGTGAGGTGGTAATGGCGGGCCGGCGGGCCGGCGTTTGACTCCTGCCACGTCTCGACCAGGCCGTTGCGTCCAGACGGGCGGGCAGCGGGTAGAGCGTCCCCTCGCTGGGGATGATCTGCCCCGGTACCCCGAACTCACGCGCCAGCTCGAACCCATGCCTTCCCCCCGTGGTGAGCAGGGTTAGATGTTCATGGGGTGACGCGTGTCGGTGATGGACAGCACAGCCCGGTGCGTGACGGATGGCGAGCACCGCGCACAGGCCTGCGATCGGGAGTTCGGGGAAAACCGCCATGGCGATAGCGACCGTGGCAGCGTGACCGGGAGCGGATGTGGTGATGTCGAACCAGGCGTCGACGACGAGCAACGTCGAGGTTATGGCGGCAGGCAGGCATAGCCAGCTGCAGCGGCCGATCAGCGCCGCGCCGGTCGTCATCAGTCCGGCGGCCTCCAGGGCGTCGAGCCCGGCCCATGCTGTGGACCAGTGCGCGGCCCTGGCGGTCGACGGAAGCGAACAGGCCAGGATGAGAACCCACGGGATCATGGCAAGTCCGGCTATCAGTACCCCGCGCCCGAGCCAGCTCTTCGCCGGACGCGGCGTTCTTTTCCGCGCGATTACAGGGCGACGTGGCGGTTCGTGGTGGCCGGCCGGCATGATAGCTGGGGTATGCATCCGGTCTGCTGGACTGACCGCAGCCCTGTCCGGATGCCGGGTTTCCGGTGCGGTCAGCATGCGTCCACCGTTCGTATCCGGCATGATTCACGGCTCCCTTGGCTGGCGGCCACGACCTGGCTGAACCGCCCGTCCGCGTCCGCGAACCAGAACCGGCCGGCGACACTCTCCGCCTCTGCCGACTGTGCCCGACGGCGGATGCGGCTGCGGATGAACTCCACGAAAGGAAGCTCGCTTCGCGCCGTGAGCAGGCACCCCCACGCGATGGCGTGAGGGTGCCTCGCGACGGTCATCGTGCCTGCCCCGCGGAGGAGCTGGCTGGCTGGCGACGACGCCACCATCACATCAATGAGCAACCCGGCCGCATGGATCTCAAGCGCGGGGCGGCCGCCGGAACCGCTGGCAAGGCGCATCGACCACGGTGTGCCCGGCAGGTGCAGCCATACAGAACCATTTACCGGTGCCGAGTCCGCGATCCAGGTGTTTCCGGGCAACGGGCTGCAACTGCTTCTGACCTGGCGGCCCGGCGCGGACGAAATGCCTCCGCCCACGCAGCTTCGGGGCCCGGGCCACGGCGGCTCCGGCATTGCCCGAACCGTGGCTGGCGGCCGGCCATCGGGCATCGTCGTCATCGCCCCGCCGCCAAGCCGAGGCGAGCCGCGCCGGGCCGGTGTGCACGGTGACGCGGACGTGGCAGCGACGCGGCGGGCCAGCGGTGCGCCGAGTAGCTCTCCTTCGGTGGCGCCCCGGTAGCTGTCGCTCACTGTGGTCTCCTTTCTCCACCGCCCAGGGTGCGCGCCGCGGGCCGGACCTGTCGTCGGGCGGACGACCGACACCCAGGATCCGTCTTGCGACCGATACGGCTGGCCTGCCAGGCCGGTTAGGATCACGGCGTGGCTTCCAGCGCGCCGCTGAACACACGCCTCGGTCCCCGGCAGTGGATGGCGATCGATGCGGCGGTCTCTGTCGCGTGGCTCGCGGTGCTCGTGGGGCTGACCGTTTCCACGCATTTCCGCCAGGCAGCTGGGGAGCGTACGCTCGTGCTGCTGCTGCTGGCGCCGCTGGCCTCGCTGCCGCTGGCGGTGCGCCGCCGCTGGCCGGTCCCGGTTTTCTTTGTCGTGCTGGCCGCCTCGGTGGCCTGCGGGGTCGTTGGCCTGAAGGTCTCCACGCTGACCGGCCCTACCTACGCGCTTTACACCGTGGCCGTTCAAGCAGATCGCAGGTGGTCGCTGATGGCGCTGGCAGCAGTCGAGGCCGGGGCTGTGGTGAACGGCGCTGAGGCCGGGGCTGGGATAAACGTCACCCTTGCCACGGCGAGCAAGGGCAGCACGGTGACCGCCGCGTTCACCGTGCTGGCGCAGCTGACCGTCTGGATCGCCGCCGACAGCATACGGCGCCGCCGCGCCTACGCGACCAGCCTGCGCGAACGCTCACTCCGCGAGGCGCTGTCCGAGCAGCGCCTGCAGATCGCGCGGGAACTGCACGACATCGTGTCGCACGCCATGAGCGTCGTCGCCGTGCAGGCCGGGGTGGGCAGCCACCTGATCGCCACCCGGCCCGATGAGGCGGCGAAGTCCCTGCAGGCGATCCAGGCCACCGCCCGGGCCGCGCTGTCGGAAACCCGGTCCCTGCTCAGCGTGATCCGCGACGACGACTACGACCTGGCCAGCCGGTCTCCCGTGCCGGGGCTGGATAACCTGCACACGCTGGTGCAGCAGATCGCCGACGCCGGGCAGCCGGTGACGCTGCGGGTGGAAGGCCACCCGCGCGCGCTGCCGCAGAGCCTCGAGCTATCGGTATACCGGGTGGTCCAGGAAGCGCTGACCAATGTGGTCAGGCATACGGCGCCGCCGGCCAAGGCAACCGTCGTGCTCCGCTATGACAACGACGGAGGCGTGGTCGTGGAGGTTACCGACGACGGCCGCGGCACCGGGACCAAACTCAGGGGCGGCGGCGGCCACGGCCTCGCGGGCATGCGGGAACGAGTCTCGCTGCTCGGTGGCGAGCTGTCCGCGGGCCCGCGGGCCGGGGGAGGCTACCAGGTGGTGGCGCGGCTGCCGGCTGAGACCGGGGCACGGTGAGCATCCGGGTCGCGATCGCCGACGATCACGCGCTGGTCCGCGCGGGCTTCCGGGCGCTGATCGAGGCGGAGCCCGGGCTCGAGGTGGTCGGCGAGGCCGCCGACGGAGCCGAGGCCATCGAGCTTGCCCGCACCGCGGAGCCCGACGTGGTCCTGATGGACATCCGGATGCCAGGCACCGATGGCGTGGCCGCGACCAGCCAGATCACCAGCCGTGAGGTGACTGGACGGCCGACCCGGGTTCTCATCTTGACCACCTTCGACCTCGACGAGTACGTATACGCGGCGCTGCGCGCCGGGGCCAGCGGCTTCCTGCTCAAGGACACGCCACCCGCCGAACTGCTCGCCGCCATCCGGATCATCGCGGCGGGCGACGCCCTGCTGGCCCCCAGCATCACCCGCAAGCTGATCCGTGAGTTCGCCCGCCAGGCACCCCCCTCTCCCCGGCCGGCCCTCGACGTGCTCACCGACCGGGAGCAGGACGTGCTGGCCCTGGTGGCGCGAGGATTGTCCAACGCCGAGGTCGCGACCGAACTGTACATAACGCTGGCCACAGTCAAGACCCACGTGAGCCGGCTGCTGACCAAACTGGCCGCGCGAGACCGCGCGCAGCTCATCGTCATCGCCTACGAATCCGGATTCGTGACCCCGGCTTAAGCCGGGCGATCGGCAGGACGCCTACGGCACCGACATTTCGGGAATTGAACACTTCTTTGTCGTATTGACAGGCCCGTAGGGCAAATCGTCCTATTGCTGCTCGGTGAGGCGCCGATCACCCAGATCTGTTGCCGTTATGGACAGCATCGTCACATTGTGAGGACGTTGCCGGGCCTCTCAGTAATCCCTGTATGACCTATTAGATGGTCGTCTACACTATATATTTATTCATCGTCACCCTTGGGGAGGATGTCCACTTCTGCCGCTGATCGGGCGAGCTATCATGTTGTCTGCGCTGCGGCACCGAGACCTGTTGTGTCGGCGCAGTCAGGAGATCGCGAGCTCCATGCGAGGTGCGGCGCCCAACTCCGTTTCTGCGACGCCACAGCCGATGAAACCGACGGCGCGGTAAAATCCCAACGCGTGAGGATTAGCAGTCACCTCCAGCCGCTCTACGCCCCGTGCTCGCAGGACATCTACGATTCGGTTGACGAGTGCAGCGGCGATCCCGCGCCTCATAAATCCCGGGTCCACGAACAGGTCTTCCAGTTGCATGGTGCCGGCGGTCTCAATCCAGGTCGCGAAGCCGACAAGCGAGCCCTCCTCTTCCGCGACATAAGTGCGGCCTTCGGCTAGGCCCTCTGGTCCCAGGATCAGGTATTCCGGATGAGCAAGCAGGTTGTCGCGGTCGCCTGTATTAGACAGCGAAGCGCGGCGGTAGACGCTGGTCGTGGCGGCGAGGTCGGCAGATGTTCCAAGCCGGATCATTCCCACAGTGTGCAGCACGCGCCTTGAGCCGCTCAGGTTGAGTCCGCACTTGACAGCGACCTGGCCGACCTCCGCACATGCCGCCTTGCGGTTGCAGGGGTAAGGCCGCTTCATGGGATAAGGAAGACTCTTGCCGCGGCGCCGTCGTGGTCAAGGCTCAGTGTCAGCTGGTCCAGGTCGCCGAAGTCGAACACGAGCGATACAAGCAATTGCTCGCTGACCTCGCCGTCCAGGAACAGCCGGTCAGGCAGCGGCAGCCCTGGCTGGGCCGCGTAATACCGGCCCCAGTCAGCAGGCGCGTGATCAACGGCATAGCGCCTCAGGGCGGCCAGCCGATCCAGGGCGTCGCGGATATGTGCTGCACAGGCGCCGAGATGAACGTCAAGCTCCGGACCTGGCTCCATCGTGCCGGTTTCCAGGCGAACTTCCACGTCCGGCTGCCGTCGTTCCTGGACGGGCGGACAGCGGGATCAAGATCGATCCATCCGATCAGCGCCTGATGTCCGGCCCGGTACATCTGGCCAAACCAGACGTGGGCCAGGACGGGGGCACTCCGGTCAATCACCACGGCATTATCCCTCGAGCTCCAGATGACTCACTCATCTGCCGCTGCGGGAGCGTTGAAGTCAGAGCCCGAGGACTCGGCGCAGCCCTCTGGCGACGTCGTCCATGACGGAGGCCGGAAGGTGGCCGGCGGCGGGTGTCTCGAGGTCGGTCTTGTTGAGGGTGACCAGGGCAGTGACGTTGACGACTGAGTCTTTTGGCAGGCCAGAAAGGGCGGCCGGGAGAAATACGTTGCCGGGCATGGCGGCCAGGGCGGTGTTGGAGGTGATGACGGCTGCGATGGTGGTATTCAGCCGGCTGGCGTTGAAGGGGTCGGACTGGACAACCAGGACGGGGCGGCGCTTAGCGGGTTTGCTGCCGCGAGCCTCGCCGAGATCTGCCCAGCAGATGCTGCCGCGGTCGGTCACCAGTCGTCCTGGGCTGCCAGGTAGTTGCGGCCCGCCGTAGCGGCGGCGGCGCCGGAATCGTCGACGGCGGTGTGCAGCGCCTCGTTGATCTGCTGGGTGATCGAATGCGAGGCAAGTGCGTCCAGGTAGCTTCGGGCTGCCCGGGCGAAGAACTCTGATCGGCTGATACCGAGCTCCGCCGCCTGCCTGGTGGCTTGCTCGTAGGTTTCGTCCGGGAGCGAGATCGCGGTCTTCACCGTCCTAGTATAACCGGGTATTACCGGAGCCGCCACCTCCGCGGGGACCGCTTGCGTGTCACACTCATCTGACCCTATAAGGGCCGGGCCTCTTCCCAGCTCAGCCCGGACGCAGGATGCTCCGGGTGAAAGATTCCAAGCTCGGGAGAGGAGACCCGGCAATGTCTGTTTACGTCGGCATCGATGTGCACCGCAAGCGCT
This sequence comes from uncultured Actinomycetes bacterium, assembly GCA_963808315.1. Lineage (GTDB taxonomy): Bacteria > Actinomycetota > Actinomycetes > Streptosporangiales > Streptosporangiaceae > Palsa-504. The sequence continues at coordinate 30,863 of CAWEFK010000020.1, forward strand.
CCCAGGTGGCGATAGTCGCCGAGGACGGAAAGGTGCAGCTGAACAAGAACGTGGTGAACGGCTCCGAGCCGATGCTCCGGCTGATCGGCGACCTGCCATCCGGGACGCCGGTAGCGTTCGAGGCCGCGTTCGGCTGGAGCTGGCTCGCCGAGCTCCTCGAGGACTACGGCTTCGACGCGCACCTGGTGCACCCGCTGCGGTGCAAGGCCATCGCCTCGGCGCGGCTGAAGAACGACAAGGTCGACGCGGCGATCCTGGCACAGCTGCTCCGCGCGGACCTGCTGCCCGAGGCGTGGATCGCGCCGCCGCAGGTGCGGCAGCTCCGGGCGCTGCTGCGGCACCGGGTCGCCCTGGTCCGGCTCGGCACCCAGCAGCGCAACCGGATCCACGCGGTCGCCGCGGATCACGGCTATGACCGGTCCGCCAGCTACTGGACCGGGCCCGGCCGCGGCTGGCTGGCCGAGCTGGACCTGCCCGCAGCCTCCCGGGAGATCGTCACCGACTGCCTGGCGGTCATCGACGGCCTGGTGCCGCTGATCGACCGGATCGACGGCGAGCTGCACGTCCGCGCCAAGGCCGATCCGCGGGTCAAGGTCCTGCGGACGCTGCCCGGGGTCGGGGAGTTCACCGCGCTGGTGATGCTTGCCGAGATCGGGGACATCACCCGGTTCCCCAGCGCGCGCAAGCTGGCCAGCTGGGCCGGGCTGACTCCCACGGTGCGCGGCTCGGACCTGACCGTCCGGCACGGGCACATCTCCAAGCAGGGCTCAGCCTGGCTGCGGTGGGTCATGAACCAGGCGGCGCAGACCGCCAAGCGCTCCCCGGAGTTCGCCGCTACCTACGCGGCCATCTCCCAGCGCCGCGGGAAGAAGATCGCCACCATCGCGATCTCCCGCAAGCTCCTGACCCGCGCCTGGCACCTGCTGGCCAGCATGCAGGCCGACGGCACGGCAACGCCGCCGCAGCGGCAGCCGTGACGACCGGAGGGTCACCAAGCCCCGGGCACGCTCGCTACTGCGGCATGAGCCGGCCGCCAGGCCGCGCTCGATCATCTGACTGAGCAGCCCGGTCCCCGGACACATGGTCATGGCAGCCGCCCGCACGCTGGCGCGGCGCCGGATGGGTGCTTGCGAGACCACTCCGCCCGCCAAGGCCGGGGATTGACTACGACCCTTCACAACCACCACGACACCGATCTTCCCCGCCTCCCATGATCCGTCGCCGCCTGGCGGCCTCAAGCTCGTTCGTCCTCGCCGCTGCGCGGCTGCGGGCGCTCCAGCTTGACCCCCTCCAGCACGGCGACGCGAACCAGGCAGCTGCGAAGAAGATCCCAGAAGAATAGTCAGGCCCAGCCCGGCGACACCGGAAAGCCACCGGGTTAATGACCCACGCCCTCTTGACACCACTGGCCCTTATGGGTGCCGCGGACAGGGTCGAGCGGCACGGCGCGAGACCTCAGCCCCCTGTACTCATTCTGCGGCCGTGGGTTTGTCGGCCGAGCACGTGGGTTGACGTGGTGGGGGGAACTCTGTTCAGAACTGCTTCATGAGTGATTGAAGGTGGCGGTGAAGCTTGTCGGCCCTGCCTAGCCGGCGCAACGCGTTCGCGATGTGGGCGGTGTGCGCGCGCTCGCCGACGACGTAGTCGCAATAGCCGGCCGCCGTCGCGAGGTAGACCATGTCGAAGAGATCATTGTCTGCCCAGCGGAGTTTCCCGTCGGATAGCTTCTCGTACAGAACTTCCTGGAAGATGCCCAGTGCTGGCATGCTAGGCAGGTCTTCCTCACTGTGATGAAGTGCCCAGTCGGACATTTCCGCGGGTGTGACGCCAGCGCGGTACGCCTCTTCAGGCAGTTCTCGTCCGATGTCGGCGATGAACCATGCGTTGATCCGCCTGCGTTTCAGCTCCTTGCCTGTCGGGTTGTCTCGCAAGAAGGCGGCGAATTGCTGAAGGCTGGCTGTCCACCCTGGGCGGGGCGTCATGGGGACTTGCTCGGCGTCGAGGAGCGCGTCGATGATTCCGCCGGTGCAGCTGATGGTGTGGATGGCCCATTGAGCTTGCGGTGGCAGGTCGGCGTCGGCATCGGGGAGCGTGATGTCCCGGCCTGAGTTGACGGCGCCCGGTTCGAGGGTGACGGGCGCGGGCGGGACCAGGCAGCGCAGGCCGTGGCGGATGGTCAGTGCCTGCCGCAGTTCAAACCGGCGCAGGTCGAGCGGATCGCGTAGTTGCCAGCCGCCTGCGAGCTGGGCGATGGTGAGCGCTCGCTGGTAGCGCTGTTCAGGATCGGCCTGCTTGGCCGTCTCTGACAGGTGCGCTGAGGACATCGGCAGGACTACCTCGCGAGCCTTCGCGAGTTCGATGAGTTGCTCCGCCGCAATACGCTCCTGCTCGTTCGTGACACGGTCGGGCTGGTGGATCGTATTGGTGAGCGTGCTCCAGTGGTTCTGGTCGAGGTAGATCGTCGGCCGCCCGCGCAAGGGAGCGAGGTCCGCGGGCTGGGGAAGGTCAATCGCGATGTCATGTCCGCGCGTTGTCCGCAGCTTCAGCTGGGACGACTGCGGGAGGAATGTCGAGGACGCGATCATGCTGTTGCAGTCAAACGCATCGCGCCCCAGCGACATGCGCGCAACCCGCCCGTCCGTCAGGTCGAAGAAAACGGTCCCGTCCTGCGTAAGACGCATCGCCGAGACACCCGCCCGATCGGGGGCGTCACGGTGACATCACCACATCCGATCGCTCAATTAGGTGCGGAACGTAATTCAGCACCGCCGGCATCTCGATGATCTCGCGAGAACTCAGTCCGGCCCGGTCAGCTGGTACTTCCGGCCCGAGTCGACCGCAGCCCACTGGTCGTCGTAAGGACCCGCGAATTCTGGCTTCAGCGCGATCGAGGCAAAGGGATTGTGAAATACCTGGAGCCGGCATGCCTGGCCGTTGCCGGCGGGTGTATCCGCCGTACCGCGTGCTATGAGGGCTACTGCGGAGAAGCGGGTGTTGAGGTGTGCCTGCAGCCGACCGCCGGACCCGAACACGAGCCGTCCGGGCTCGCCCAGGTCCACGCCGGGACTCCATTGGAACTCCGGCGACCCGAACAGCGCACCGGGAATGTCGTGCCCGTCGATAGCCACTTCACCGTTCGTGCTGGCGATGACGAGCACGAACGGGATGCCCAGGTCGCGTGCCGACTGCAGCCTGCCGTAATTTCCGGCGAGAGGTAAGCCCCCGCTGCACCACGCGTCCCGGCGCGGCAACAGCCCCGGAACGATAGGACCCGTTCGGGTTGCGCGGGAGAAGGTACTCAGGTTCATACACCTCCAGCACGACCTCACCGGCCGCCGGATGATCCGCCCGGAAGTCGGGGTTGGCCCCCCTCACCGAAGCATTCATACTTCCAGGGCACGCTCCGCTCGTCGAGGTACGCGGCCAGCATCCTCTCGCCTTCTGTCCGCGGTCCGTCTGCGCTGGCGGCGCGCTGCCCGCTTGTCACCACCCCATGGTTCCACAAGTCACTGGTTCCCTTCGGGGACGCTGTGACGGCGTGAAAATTTCGGGGGCTGCGGGATGGCTGCTGGCTGGGGTTGCTGGCGTTCTGCGGCCGGGACTGGCGGGTGTGTGCGGGTTGGCGGCCTCGCGGGGCGGGTGCGGGTGGAAGATGCGGTGGTGCGGCCGTCCGCTGACGTCGTTGTTCTTTGGCGCGACCGTCACCGGGCAGGTCTCACGACCGCCCCAGGGCAGATCCCAATGGCCCTTGACACCCGGACACAAGTCTGAACGCCGGGAGCTGCCTTAAGGGCTGTGCACTGGTGCTTCGAGCCCGCGGACCAGATTTCCGCTTGCCCCCAGCTCCTGCTCTACCAGTTTGGACCGCGGCGGCGCCGAGGGCGACCTGATGGAGCTGAACGGCTGGACCTCCCCGCAAATGCTCCGCCGCTACGGCGCCAGCGCCCGCAGCGCCAGAGCCCGCCGCAGCTACGACCGCGTCATGGACAGCCCGCCCTGACCCGAGCCCGCCGGGGCTGCCGCTTCAGGGACCTGCTCCGCGAGTACACCTCACTCAGGCGAAATATCCGCCGTTCGGCACGCCGGCCTGGTCGTCAGCGTGGCCGCCCGTGGGCGTCCTGAACGGGATGTTCTGTGCGGCTCGCAAGCAGTGCCGGCTGGGCATGGCTGACCGATGTCCGGCTCTGCCTCTGAATCCAGGCCGGGCGGGCTGCCTCATACCAGGGGTCTAGTGACTGTCATACTGCAGGCGGATCCTTGTGCTCGAAAAATGGCTTCGCGGGCTGACGGTAAAGCGGACCGGAGCTTGACGACGTAGGTAAAGGCAGCTGTCACGATCGACTTACCCAGAGGCAACAGAAACGAAAGTAGTGGAGGTCCGGATGAACAGATCCTGGAATCGGATGGCACCGCTGACGGGCGTGGCGCTTGTCGTGCTGCTCATCCTGAGCCAGGTACTGTTGGGCAACGAGCCGGGCGGGAACGCCTCGGCAGGGCAAGTCGTCGCTTTCTACAATGCCCATCACGGCGGGATTCAGGTCTCGGCCTACCTGACCGGGCTCGCTCTGGTATTCGGGTTGTTCTTTTACGCCTACCTGAGTGATCACATCCGGCGCGCCGAAAACTCTGCGCGCCTGGCGATAGCCGCATTCGGCGGTGCGGTGCTGTTCGCGGTCGGTGGCGCGCTCGGGGCGGGGACCCAGTTTGCGTTGGCCGACGTCCCGAGCAAGCTGAGCCCTTCTGCGGCGCAAGCCCTGAACGTGCTGCAGCAGGACATCGTGGGTGTTCTTGATCGCCGCCGGGGCTGCGGGCCTGCTGCTGGCCTCCGGCCTGGCCATCCTCCGGGGCGGGCAGCTGCCGGCGTGGGCGGGCTGGCTCGGCCTCGTGCTCGGCATCGCCTCGCTCGTCCCGCTCCGGAACATCGGCGCGCCCCTGGCGGGAATCTGGACGCTCATCGTCAGCATCCTGCTCTGCCTGCGGACTGGCCGGCGTACGTCTTCGCCCGAACCCGCGGCTAGCGATCCGGTCCCGAGCGTCATCCGCTGACGGTCACATTGACCGCGCATGAACGGACCGCCGCCCGGAAGTCCGGGAGGGCTGTCGCGCATGACGGCTCTCGGAACAACAAGGATTAGGTTTGATCCATCATGCCTGGGCTGTTGAGGACGCCTGCGTACGTGCGCGGCCTGGATCGGGAACGAGCCGACCAGCTGGCCGCGCTCGCACTGGGGCTCGTCACGGAGCTGCAAGTCTGGCTGAGCGCTTCGATCACCGATCGCCCGCAGGCGGCAGTGGCGGGCCTGGCGCTGTCGGCTGCAGTGGGCGTCCGTCGTCGCTGGCCGTTCGGCGCGCTGCTGGCTGGCGTGGTGGCGGTATCGGGAGAGGCCTTTTTTGGCGGGGCGATCGTCCAGCACGCATTCGCTGCGATTCCGGCTGCGATCCTGGTGTTTTACGGGGCCGGAGCATTCCTGGGCCGGCGGCGGGCCCGGCTGGCGCTCGGGGTAGGCGTCATCGTGCTCCTGCCCCAGATCCTGATCACGCCGCATACCGGGTCGGACCTGTTCTTCGAGCCGGTGATCCTCGCGTTCGCGCCCTGGGCCTGCGGGAGGTTCCTGCGTCAGCGCTCTGAACGCGTGCGCGATCTCCGCGAGCTATCCGAGCGGCTCGATGCCGAGGGTGAACAGAGCGCAGTCGCCGCCACTGATCACGAACGAATCCGGATCGCCCGGGACCTGCATGACGTGCTCGGGCACTGCCTGTCGGTCATCGTGCTCCAGGCCGGAGGGGCCCGGATGCTGGTCGGGTCCGAGCCTGCCCGCGCTGATACCGCCATGAAGGTCATCGAGCGTGCTGGCCATGATGCGCTGGAGGAGCTGCGGCATCTGCTCGGTGTGCTGGGTGGCGCCGGGGCAAGGCGGCACCCTGAACCCCAGCCAGGACTGGCCGACCTCGACGCGCTGGTGCGGCGCACCCGCATGGCCGGGCTCACGACGGACCTTCACATCGAGGGGTCACCAGGACCGATCTCCCCGGCCCTGGGACTATGCGCCTACCGGATCGCCCAGGAGGCGCTCACCAACGTGATCAAACATGCGGGGCCTGCTCGCGCGAGCGTGCGAGTGCGCTGGGAGATGGGCCGGCTGGAACTTGAGATCGCGGATACCGGCCGCGGGCCGCCCGTCGGCCATGCCGCCAGGGTCGGACGCGGGCTTATCGGCATGCGGGAGCGGGCTGCGCTGCACGGCGGAGAGGTGCGAACCGGCGGCGGGCCGGGCGGCGGTTATCTCGTGCGCGCTTCGCTGCCGTTTTCCGGCGGCGTGCGATGAGGGTGCCTCACCGGAGTGTCCGCATCTTCGGGCCAGCGGCAGCGGACGCTCTGCTCGTCCTGGTCCTGGCGGCCGAGATGGAACTCGAGACATGGCTGGCCTCCGGCCTTCCCGCCTCGCATCGCCTGATCACCGCAGTCGCCGTCGTCCTTTACGCCGCGCCTATCGTGTGCCGGCGTAGGTGGCCCGCGTGCTGCCCTGGTCGCGTGCGCTGCCGTTGCGGCGGCTCAGGCACCGTTCGGCGGGGACATACTCGGGGGGATGACGGGCACGTTGCTTCCTCCGCTCGTGCTCGGCTACACCGCGGGCACGCGGGTTGCCCTGCGTCCGGGGCTGATCTCGGTGGCGGCGGCGGTCGCCCTGGCCGAGGCCGGAACCGTGGTGTCAAATCAGGTAACCCAGCCGAACCACTACGGCAGCCTGGAAGGGGACATGATCGGTTTCGCCGCGGTGATCATCGTGCCGTGGTGTATCGGCCGGATGATGCGCGAGCGAGCTGATCGCGCCACCGCATTCAGCGAGCTGACGGCCCGTATCCAGGAAGAACGCGCGTGGCGTGAGCGCGTCGCAGTGGAGGAAGAACGGGTCCGGATCGGAGGTGAGCTACACGACATCATCGCCCAGAACGTCAGCGCGATCATCGTCCAGGCTGGCGGTGTCCGCCAGCTGATCAGCAGCGACCCCGAACGCGCGCACGACTCGATCCTGGCCATCGAGGAGGCGGGCCGCGAAGCGCTCACCGATCTGCGCCGTACCCTTCGCCTCCTGCACACCGGCGACGACCGGGGCACGCTGGCTCCGCAGCCCGGACTCGGCCAGCTCGACGAGCTCCTCGGTTCCATCCGCGAACGAGGCCTGGCATGTGACCTCCGGACGCAAGGCAACCAGGTGACGATGGCGATCGGCGTCGATCTGCTCTGCTACCGCGTGATCGAGACAGCCCTCCTCGCCGCGGCCCGCCACGGCGCCAGCCACGCGAGCGTCACCGTCCACTACCGGTCAAACTGGCTCGAACTCGAGATACGCGGCGATAAGCCGATCCCCCGGCTTGACGAGGAACTACGCCAGATCTCTAAACGCGTAACTCTTTACGATGGCACCATGCATGTCCTGCCCGGCAGCGACGGAGGATTCGCGTTGAAGGCCCAACTGCCGCTGCTAGCAACCGGCCGATGAGCATTGCCGTCGCCATCGCCGATGACCAGCCCCTGGTCAGGGCCGGACTGCAGATGATCATCGACGCCGCCGACGGCATGCACCTGGTGGCTCAGGCGGCCAGCGGAGCCGAGGTAATCGAGGCGGTTCACCGCACTCATCCCGACGTCGTGCTCATGGACATCCGGATGCCCGCCGTCGACGGGATCGAAGCCACCCGCCAGATCACGGCCAGCCCGGGAAACTCCCCACGGGTACTTATCCTGACGACGTTCGACCTCGATGACTACGTCTACGGTGCCCTGCGAGCGGGCGCTAGCGGCTTCCTGCTCAAAGACGTCCCAGCCCGAACAGCTCGTTGAGGCGATCCGGACCGTCGCCAGCGGCGACGGACTGCTGTCCCCTGCTGTCACGACCCGGCTGATCGAAGCCTTCGTCAAGGCTTCGGTGCACGCGCCGGTCCCAGCCGCATTCGGCGACCTGACTCCCCGTGAGCTCGAGATTTTCACGCTCATAGCCCGCGGCCTCTCAAACACCGAGATCGCGGAGCGGCTCGTGCTCTCCAATGCTACCGTCAAGACGCATGTCACCAGGATCTTCTCCAAACTCGGCCTGCGCGACCGGGTCCAGGCCGTCGTCCTCGCGTACGAGACCGCCATCGTTCGCCCCGGAACACAAAATTAAGGCATGACATCGCGCAGCATGCATAGCGGACCAAGCATCCGCCTTAAGGCGGACTCTAAGGCCACAAACCGGCCGTCAGCCCAGAACCGGATGATCGGGCGCGCTCCGACGAGTGCTCAAAATTGACGCTTCCGCCGCACCGAATCGGCGGCGCTGCGGGCGGGGATTTGGCATTGTGTTGTAGTTGACCCTGTGTGATAGCAATGGTCTCGGCCTGAGGCCGCCGGGAATGGTTTCGGCCGCGTGCGATGAAGGTGCGGCCGGGTGAGGTCCTGGCCCGGAACTGGATGCTCGGCGTAGGCGCCCCTGTACCGGCCCAGCAGCTGGACGATCCACTGCTGGAGAGCGGGGCTGTCGACCTGCTCCCAGCTGATCTTGCCGGCCTGGCCGAGCAGGTAGCCGGCGGCGAACCAGCGCACCGCCGAGGTGTAGCCCTGCATCGTCCGGACCGCCTTTCCCTCGGCGGCCAGGTGCAGCCGGAACGAGCCGATCTCCGGCTCGAGCGGGCCCGCGTGCAGCTGCCCGGGCTGCCGGGGGCGCCGCCTGTCGCGGTCCGGGCATAGTTTAACTCTCTTCCGCCGGGTCGGCGGTGTATATGCCGGTCCGCGGCCTGGCACTCCTGCGGGTGCCTGAGCCCGCGTGAATATGCATCGATGCCCATGGTGGCCTTGGCCTTTCTGCGTGGGCGCAGGCAAGGCAGGCTGTCCGGCTGCCGCCGCTCCGGTGGCACCTGGGGCGACCATCCGCCTGAAAATTCGCTGCCAAGATCAGATCAGCCAACCGCTGATTCCGCCCAGCCAACATCTAAACCCGGTCGGTGAATTGAGGCATAGGCCGGGTACTGGCCTGTCAGCCGGCAGGGGCTGCCCGAGCTGTCCGGCGACGGCCGGAATGTGCTGGGCTGGATCACCCGCGAGAGCGTGCTCGATAATGTGGCCCGCGAGATCGGCAGTTCACCGCGTCCTTGGTCTTAACGCCCCCATCGCAGCCGCGAATTTCGCCCGCCCCCGCCCTGCCGACAGTTAGCGTTCCTTGACGACATGCAGCAACGTGACGAACCAGGGGCCGCCGTACCAGTAGCCGGGCCCGAGTGAGCGCAGTTTGCCCTGGCCGATGTGGTCGGCATACTTCCTGGGATTGGGCGAGAGATCGGCGATGAGCAGCTGCCCGCCCGGGCGCAGCACCCGCATGGCCTCGTCCAGCGCCAGGTAGCGGCCCTCGGGCGACGGGATGTTGTGGATTGCCAGCGCGCTCGTCACGACGTCGAATGAACCGTCCGGGAACGGCAGCGCGGTCATGTCGGCCGTGTGCACTTCCACCCGGTCGGCGACCCCGGCCGCAGCGGCGTTGGCGAGCGTGACTTCGGGACTGTTGCCGCTCTGGTCCCTGGTCCACAGGTCCGCGCCGACGGCGCGTCCCGCCGGCAGCCGTGTGGCCGCCGCGATCAGCACCGCGCCACGGCCACAGCCCAGGTCCAGCAGTTGCTCGTGGCCTTGCAGGCCGGCGCGATCCAGTTCCCGTTCCCAGATGCGCAGCTTGCCGCGCAGCGTAGCGTGCAGGTACAACCCGGCGTTAGCCAGCAGTACCGTCCCGGCGGCCGCCATCGCGATTCTGCCTGGCCACCGCCGGGCGGCGGCCAGGCAGCACGCCACCCCGGCAGCGCCGAGAACCGCCGGGTACGCCGGCGCGTCAACGCCGTACCGCGGCCACTGAAGAGGCGGCGCAGGGGATTCATGCATGAGGTAATTCTTCCATAAGTCCGGCGTCCGGAGCCTGCGGATTCCAGCTCTTGAAGGGCAACCTCGCAGCAGTTGTTTTAGGTCGCGGTGGGTGTTTGGTTAGGACAGAGTTGACGAGTTTGATGGTCGCGGGGGCATCGTGGCGTTGCCGTGCTGGGGGCTTCTTGACGGTAGGAGTTGTGCCGGGCTCGCTTGACGACGCGCGGGTAGCTGCGTTCGCGTTTCTCGTTGAGCTTCCGCGGGTCGGCGATGCCGGCCATGACGCGGCCGAGGAGCCGTTGTCGCTGGTCAGGGGGAAAAAGCCGGGTCATCGGCCCGGCGGATGATGCGTTGGCCTGCTCCAACTTCACCCGGTCGGGGTCGATGCCGGCGTTCGCGGCGGCGGCGCAGATCAGGGCGGTGACCGCGTAATGGGTGAGGAAGTAGCCCCAGATCTCCTGCTTCACCATGTCCGGGGACTGCGAGCGCAGGATCTTTCCCGGGCCGCGCAGAAACGTCTTGACCTGCTTGTCTCCGGTTCATGTTCCAGCGTTCGTGGTACGCGGCCGCCAGGACCGGGGCGGGCGCGTCCGTCCATGTAGTGATGGTGGTGATCAGGGCGATGACTTCGTCTTTCCCGTCGCCGTCGCGATCGGGGACCACGTATTCGACCACCGGACGCGGTGGCCTTTGCCTGGGTCCAGGTCCTCGCTGGCGCGGGCCGCGTCGATGAGCTGCTGCCTTGCACCGCCCCTGATCTTGGGTTGACCAGCACGGATGTGTAGGAGCCATCGCGGTGGAACTCCAGCGGCTGCAGGGTCAGGTCCGCTTGACCCGCCACAGCAGCGCGGCCCCGGTGTCCGCGGCCGTGCACCAGTCTGCCAGTTATAGAAGTCCGGTCCGCGATCAGCAGCCAGTCCTCCCAGCCGCGGGTACAGCTCCCGCGCCAGCGACTGCCGCCGCTGCCTTGGAGACGCATGGGCCGACGCCGCCAGCACCGGAGCATGCGACGCGCACCGCCGACGTCACGGCCTGGCTGGGAAACGCCGCCGGGGTGCGTCCCCGGCACCGGGGTACCGAACTCCGCCGCGTCGCCCGTGTCGGGCACGTCCACCAGGCCGTCGATGCTCATCCCGCCACGGCCGAGGAACGCGCCCGGTCCCAGCGTCGCGACCGGCCGCGCGACCTGCGCGAACGTCCCTCACCGGCTCGTGGCCGAGCCTTGCCGGGCCTGGGTGATCCGCCCGCGGTCACGTCCGCCTGCGAGTCATCCAGCAGCCCCAGCCGCAAGCGTTCCGTGATCCGGGTCCAGACCTCCTCATAACCTCTTCGGCGAACAGGGCCAGGCCATCACGAAATACACCATGACCTGCGGCGGAGCTTGCCGCCTCTCCGCTTCGCCGTCTTCCCCGTCACCTCGACGGCCTCGTCGACCGCATCGCGGGATACCAGGACGCCAGCACGCCAGGGAGATCCAGTCGCTCAAACGGTCCCGGCCACACCGCCAGTCTGCGCCATAACCGCGATCATCGGTAACAGCGAAACTGAAGGAGGGAGAACTAAGGCAAAAAGATCAATTACGCGGCAAGGCCGGCGAGGTTGACAGGCAGATCACTACCCTTCGGCCGTATAACGCCAGATCTACGGGTGATCATCGCTCAATTTTTCGGTAAAGATACGCGGAGATGATCACCCGTAGATCACCCGATATGTAATTGCTCGAGCCAATTACAATATTCCCGCTCGTTGCGCTACACGACCGTAAGGGCGCCCCAACCGAGCCTGTGCGACCTGCCGTTTAACAGGCGGTCTATCGTTTTCGCGGTCAAGGAGCTCGCGTCTCAATTCTTAGAATTCCAGCGTAGTGCGTGAATTAATTGGGACTGAATTCTCCTTCTCGCGACCGGGACCTGTTGTGGCGGAGCTCCGGGTCGTAAGAAGATCAATACTGCCGATAACACAGGCACGGCGATGGTGCCGCGCCCTCCTGGTTCAGGAGACGCGCCAGAGACGCCTGGGTGTGCAGTGCCTGCGAAGCTGACGTGTCCCTCGTAACCTGGCCGTGTCCGGCGTTAACCTTCGCTGTGCTCCCCGCGCTCTCAGACGGCTGGTGGACCTCATCCAGGCTTACCGCTATCCAGTGCCTCGGCGACTGGTGCAGCTGGTGAATTCGCTTGCCGTTTGTCCGCGTCGCGGTTGGCCAGCCGGTGCTGTAGTTCGATGTGCCGGAACTGGTAGACCGCGCCTGCTTGTCTCAAGACTCCTCGCTGGTGGGCATCGGCGAGGAAGCTCATCAGCGGCCGCGGCAGCTGGTGGCTGAACGCCAGCCACCCCACGGTGAGCAGGTATGACGGCCAGGCTGTTTGGCGCGCGCTCACCCCGAGGCCGACCAGGGCCCCGGCCGGGACCCCGATCGCGATCCCGGCCCCGGGTCCGGCCACGGACCCGGCCATGAGCCCGACTATGATCCCGGCCCCGGGTCCGGCCGCAAGCGTAAGGAGGAGCGCCATTCGCCGATCGTGAGCAAGTACGGCCTGTGGACTCGCTGCTTCTGCGAGATGGCCTGGGACGCCCTCAAGCCCGGCCGCGGCCATGATCCCGGCCGCGAAGGCGGCGACGATCGCGAGGTCGAGTACGACCGTGGCCACGGAGCCGCCCTCGAGCGCGGCTGCAACCCCGAGAAGGATCACCATGCCGGCCGTGAGCGCGCCCACGGGCATGCCCCCGGGCCCGCTTATCCGTACACCACGCGCGGGAGCTTCGGCACTACTCCGGCCCACGAGCCCGGCCGCCCCGGCCACGACACCGGCCCCGACCATGAGCCCGACCACGACCACGGCCTCTTCCGCAGTGCGCGGCATGGAGCGCCGGAGCTGCCACCAGGCTAGGTCGGGGCTGGCGATCTTGCGTTCGAGGTGGCGGGCGAGGAACACGAGCCACTTCTCTGCGTCCTGCGCCGCCCAGCGGCCCCCGGGGTCACGCCGGTAAACGGCCGGGATAAATGCGTCGAACAGCAGGGACTCCACCGCTTTCCGGTCGGTCAGGGCCCGGTTTCTCAGCTGAAATGGATCTGGCCGTACCGTGGACGATTCGTCAGGGGACGAGTTATAGACGGTATGTGCCAAGCTCACCATCAGTGGTGTGGTGAATGCTTCCCTAACCGGCACCTTTTTGCCAAGTCGATTGAAGAGACGATCCCAGCGGGCCCTGGTCTCCGGCCCGGGAACGCCATGCCGGAGATATTCGCATGCTGCGGCGAGGTCAAGCGGGCACAATTCAGTAGCCGCTGCCACCTCTACCGACCTCAGCTCGGGGCCGCCTTTGGGCCTGATGGCGTCCCGGTACTGCTCGCTGCGGCAAGTCACCACCAGCCGCTCGCCCGGCCGCAGCGCATTGTTGATCTTGCCGATCGCCGGGCCCCGGATCTGTTCCGGGATTTCATCGAGCCCGTCCAGAACCGGCAAGATCAGGTGATCAGCAAGCAGCGCCGCGGCCTGGGTGCGCTCCACCCTGCCGGGCGGCGGGGGGCCGGCGAGGCCGGGGTGGTCTATGAGGAGCTGAGCGGCCAGCCATTCCCGTAGATCCTGGTCGACCGGGTTCCAGGATGCTATAGAAACCAGGATCGGGACGGGCCCGCCGTCGCTGCGATGTCCAATCAGGTCCAGCACCAGCCGGATCATCAGCATCGTCTTACCTGCGCCCGGCTCACCCAGTACGACCATCCGGCCGGTTGGTACCCGGTCAAGCACTTTCACCAGCTCATTGCCCTTCCCGGCCAAGTCAGCCGGGCCGGACGCCCAAGTCCCCGCGGGCGGCAAACGCCGCCCGGCACCGCTGGATGCCAGGTTCACCAGCGAACCCCACTCAACAGCCAGACCTGGGTCCGCCGCAGCCCAGGAGACAGGCAACGGGTAGGGCTTATTCAGGCCGCGTATGCTGTCTTCGGCTTCCCACTGGGCGCGTACCCCGGCAGCCAGCTGATCTGCAACCTGGGCCATAGTGTGCTCGCCGGCCTGAGCGGATCCCCAGCTGCCAGATAGCCCACCACCGCCAGCCAAAGTGCTGGCAGGCCCAGGGAAGCGGACAGAATAACGCCTACGGTGCCGCCGTCGAGATGATGATGGCGAAGCAGCCACGCCCACGGCAGCAGGAGCAATACGAAGGCCGCAACGAGGTTCGCCCCGGTCGGACGACGGCGCACGACTGCCAGCCAGCGCCGCCTATCCGGACGCTCCCCACCCTTCACGCTTGCAGATTGCCACCTGCCGCCGTCCGCGGCTACCGATAAGAGCGGCAAAAAGGTAACGGCGGGCCAAGGCACCGCTACCCGTCGAGAGCCGGCCGGGTCCGTGCGGCGGCCATGGTTTCGGCGACGACGGCCGCCCCATCCCTGGGGCCAGGTGAGCTGACGAGACGTGGCCATGATGCTCACGGACGCTTACCCGCCAACCCCCCGACGCGACGGGCAAACAGGTGTTCGCATTAGGACACAGAACGGCAGTACGCTGCACCACGTCGCCCAAACTGCGGGCAGCAGCGATTTTCTACCCAAATTTCTACCCAAAGATGCAACGCAGCGGAGTTGAAAGGTTATATATCCTGGTCATGGCGGCCAATTGGGCTAGCTGGCCAGAGCGCGCCACCAGCCTTCCAACTGGTCATGCGGGTTCGATTCCCGTCGCCCGCCCTTTGGGAATTCCCACTCTATAATAGTTTTTCGATTTATTGCTCATCTAGCGGATTCTGTCAGACTGAATGGAAACGCTAGAACGATCTTCCTGTTTAAGCAGGATCTTCAAACCAAGTTCTGCTTGTGCAGAGGGCCAGCCAGAGCCCCGTTGTCTACCCGAAAATGCAGGCCCTTCCAGGCTGGTCATACCGGTTCGATGCCCACCGCCCGTCTCGTAAGGCCTTGCCTCATCGAGGCTTTCCGAACAGGCG
>CAWEFK010000021.1:0-118259 GCA_963808315.1 uncultured Actinomycetes bacterium
CGGCGGATGCTGCTGTGCGAGGCAGCGCTCATGGCCGCGCTGGCCGCGGTCCTGGGCGTCGGCCTGGGTTCAGCCTTCGGCCTGGCCATGGTGCGCGCGCTCAGCACCGCCGCGAGCGGCCGGATCGTGCTGTCCGTCCCGTACGCCCAGCTCGCCCTCTACGCGCTGGTCAGCGCCTGCGCCGGGCTGCTCGCCGCGATAATCCCGGCCCGCCGCGCCGCCCGCACCTCAGTGGTGACCGCCATGACAGACCAATAATCCGAACGAGGGGTGGTTCCTGCCCCCGGTATGGACGGACCGCGGGTCCGCCGGCCAGGCTGGCCGAGAGCGTGGGCGCGGGGCGAGGAGCGCAACATGTGGAAGCTCACCCAGGCTGAAGCGCTCTGGTTCATGGGCGGCAACCTGCACCAGTCCCGGCACTACTCGCTGTACCTGGCGCTCCAGCTCACGGGCCGCCAGACGGGCATCCCGACCTCGGTCTACGCCCTGCAGGAGGTCCATTACCTCCGCTGGCTTTACCTCTTTCCCGGGCCGAACGTCCCGGAACCGTTTGGCGTATTCTCCCGGACGTGAGCAGATCATGATGGGGGAGCCGGATCGTGTCCCGGCCGGGCGCGTCGAGCTGCGGCAGGTCCCGCTCGCGCTGGTGCGGGTCCTGGCCGACCCGGAGGCGGATGATCCCGGTTCGCAGTCCTGGGCGCCGGGCTACCCGCTGCCCGGGACCCGGGTGGCCGCGCGGAACCTCCTGCGGCAGGCCGAGGCCGCCGGGGATACCAGCAGGTGGGCATGTTCCAGATCATCTTGCGCGGACATCAGAAGTGATCGGCGACATCGGTTTCACGGGCCGCCGGACGAGACCGGGACGGTCGAGATCGGCTACAGCGTCGTGGAGCAGTACCACGGCCGCGCGCCTAGCCGGTGAGTCGGCGGTGGCCCTGTGCGGCCTGGTCTGGTCCCGGCCGGAGGTGGCCAGGATCATCGCCCAGACCGAGGCGGCCAACGCGCCGTCTGCGGGCGTCCTGCGGCATGCGGGTTTCCGGGAGGACGGCATCACCGGTAGCCTGCGGAACTTCTCGCTGGATCGCCCCTAGCCGGTCAGAAGAACTCCACCAGGACCGGGGCGAGCACGGCCGGGTCTACTTCGTGAGTCTGCCCCTTCAGCATCCGCAGCTGGTTGACCGGGATGACCTGGCTCAGCACTCGGGCGGCGTCGGACATGAACGGAGGGCTCGCGTCCCCCGCCATCACCAGGGCGGGCACCGGGACCCGCCTGGCCAGCTCGACCGGCACCGACCAGAGGTCGCCCACGATGGCGGCGTGGTCGTAGGCCAGGGTCGGTGCGACGGCTTCCAGGCCCGGCCAGGACGACGCGCGGCGCATGGCGTCGATCACCGTGTCGGGCATGCCGACAAACCGCATGAACAGGGCCACCGCGTCTCCCCAGCGGGCCTGCGCCAGGGCTTGCTCGAGCTGCCTGAGGTACTGGCTCCACGAGTCCTGTGCGCTGGGGTCGTTGTTGTAGGGGGCCTCGTACAGAGCGATCTTGCTGACCTTGGGGCCCAGCCGGCTGGCCGCCCCCATGACCAGGGGGGCGCCCGAGGAATGGCCGTAGAGGAACGCCAGGCCGCCGGCCTGGTCGATCAGAGCCTCGATGTCGTCGATCTCCCGGTCGACCGTGTAGGGCGGCGTATCCCCGCTCTCGCCGCGACCGCGCCGGTCAAAGGCGTACACCGTGAAGTGCGGTGCGAGCAGCTTGGCCAGCTCGGATCCGGAACCGGACGAATGGACGGTCAGCGCCCCGTAGACCAGGATCAGGACCGGTCCCTCGCCCCGCCGGTCATAAGCGATCGTCGTGCCGTCGCGTGAGGTCACCGTGTTCATCGCTGTCTCCATACCATTAGTTGTGACGAGGCAAGGCTGGCCGAAGCGGTTGGCTTCTAGTAAATCGTGGCCAGGGACTCCGCGACCGTAGCGGCGAACAGATCGGCTTGGCCGGTTTGCCAGATCAGCGGCGGGCGGACCTTGAACGCGGTGCCGTCGGGTCCGGTCAGGCCGGCCAGGACATAACGGTCCCGGAGCGCGTCGAGCAGGGCCTGGGCCGGTGACCTCGATGCCCGCGGTCAGCCCGGTGCCGCGGACGTCGCCCAGGCGTGTGTCCTGCCGCGCTAGGTCGCGCAGGTAATCTCCGACCCTCGAGGCGCGTTCGGGGAGGCGTTCGTTCTCCAGGACGGCGAGACTGGCGGCGGGGGTGGCGGCGAAGGTGGAGAAGTACTCGTAGTCGCGGGCGAGGCTGTCGGCGATCTCGCGGCGGGTGATGAGGGCGCCGATCGGGTAGCCGGCCTGGACCTCGTCGGCGCGGAAGAGGGCGCCTGGGCGGCGGGCGCCGTCGACCAGGCCGGCGATGAAGCCGGCCGGGGCGTCGAGGATGCCTTTGCTGGTGAAGCCGAGGTCGGCCAGCCCCTGCAGGGCCAGGCTGGTGCGGGCGGCGAGGGCGCCGATCTGCCGGGCGAGCTCGGTGGTGACGGGCAGGCCTTCGGCCGGAGAACCCGGACCACGGTGATGAGCCGGGCCAGGCACGCCGCGTCGGCATCGTCGGTGACGTAGGCAGCCGGCGCACCCGAGGCCGTGGGGATCACCGAGGACAGCGGCCGGACGGTGCCGACGCGCGCCCCCCAGAGGTTTCCTACCAGGGGCGCGACCCGGTCCGAGGACATGACGGGGCCGGGCGTGCCGAGAACATCGGACGTGCTCGGCCGCTCTGGCGTGTCGGTCGCGGACTTTCCTGGGTCGGTAGGAACTCGTTAGGGGCGCGGCTGACATTCTTGGCATCAACGTCGTATCATGGCCCATCTTGGGGAGGAATCGACCGCGCAAGGAATCAACCGTCATTTCATAGGACGGCTTCCCCTGGGAGGAGTGGTCGTGCCTAGTTTGTCACCTCGCGGAATCTTTCTGAGCTACCGGCGAGTGGATACCGCACCGTACGCGCTCCTGCTGCAGTTCCAGTTGCGCGAGCGTATTCCCGACGCGAGCATCTTCATGGATCTAGACTCGATCGAGCCGGGTGCAGACTTCGCCGACGTCATAGGACAAGCGGTTGATTCATGCGCGGTGCTGATCGTCCTGATCGGGCGTCAATGGGTAACCCTGGTCGATGAAGCAGGACAGCGGCGACTGGACGACCCGGACGACTTGGTACGGTTCGAAGTCCAGACAGCACTAGAGCGCGGGGTTCGGGTGATCCCGGTGCTGGTCGATGGCGCTACGCCGCTGCGTCTGCAGCAACTGCCTTCTGAACTGCGAAAGCTTGCACGGCTCAATGCCCTCGAGTTGAGTTATGGTCGGTATGAATATGATACGGACAGGCTGATTAGTTTCATCCAGCAGGTGTTGAGCGAAGCATCCATATCCGGCACGGTGCGCCAATCTCTGCCGGTAGCAGAAACGGATGCCCGACCTGATGAGAATACGGCTGATCGGGCAATTAAGGAAGAATCAAAGGTTATCCAAGACCCCCGGACGGCCGCTACACTCATCCTGATTGGTCTAGTACGGATAGCCCAGTCCAACCCGGACGAGAATAGCAAAGCCGATGTGCTCGGCGCGGTCGCAGAGATATTGTCGGCGACCGATCCGGACCGCGCGGAACGCGTTGCCCAGTCCATCACCGGCGAGAATAAGAGGGCCAGTGCGCTGGCCAAGCTGGCGACGGCGCTGGCGGCGACCGACCCGGACCGCGCGGAACATATCGCCCAGTCCATCACCGGGGTGGTCCGGAAGGGCCATACGCTCGCCAAGGTCGCCGAGACGTTGGCGGCGACCGATCCGGACCGCGCGGAACGCGTCGCCCAGTCCATCACCTCTGCGGACACGAAGGCCAGTGCGCTCGCCAAGCTGGCGGAGGCGTTGGCGGCGACCGATCCGGACCGCGCGGAGCGCATCGCCCGGTCCATCATCAACGAGTACTGGGAAGGCATCGCGCTCGCCAGGGTCGCCGAGACGCTGGCGGCCAACGACTCGGGCCGCGCGACTCGACTCATCGCTGATGCGGAGCGCATAACCCAATCCAACGCCCATGTGAGCTGGGAGCCCTACGTTGCCGCCGCGGTCGCCGAGGCGCTGGTGGTGACCGATCCGGATCGCGCGGAACGCGTCGCCCGGTCCATCACCAACGAGTACCGGAAGGCCGGTGTGCTCGCCAAGCTGGCGGTGACGCTGGCGGTAACCGACCCGGACCGCGCGGAACGCATCGCCCGGTCCATCACCAACGAGTACCGGAAGGCCGGTGTGCTCGCCAGGGTCGCGGTGACGCTGGCGGTGACCGACCCGGTTCGCGCGGAGCGCATCGCCCAGTCCATCACCAACGAGAATCAGAAGCCCAGTGCACTCGCTAAACTCGCGGAAACACTAGCGGCCACCGACCCGGATCGCGCCGCGTGGCTCATCGCCGATGCGGAGCGCATCGCCCAGGAAGGCCGGAAGGCTGGTGTGCTCGCCAAGCTGGCGGAGGCGCTGGCGGTGACCGATCCGGTTCGCGCGGAGCGCATTGCCCAGTCCATCACCGATGAGGACGCAAAGGCCAGTGCGCTCGCCGAGGTCGCGGAGGCGCTGGCGGTGACCGATCCGGTTCGCGCGGAGCGCATCGCCCAGTCCATCACCGCTGAGCATGCGAAGGCTGGTGTGCTCGCCAAGCTGGCGGAGGCGCTGGCGGTGACCGATCCGGTTCGCGCGGAGCGCATCGCCCGGTCCATCACCAGCGAATTCTGGCAAGTACAGGCGCTATTGGCAATTGCACGAGTCTGGAGTCGTGCTTACCCATCGTCATCTGGCCCGGCCGCCTCAAGCGGCCGAGGCAGGTCGACCTCTGCCGTCAACGAGACAGCAGGGTCAGCCGTGGCCATTTGGCCCCATTAGGGACCGTCCGGTGACCGGCCTGTTGCCTGGCCAAGGCTCGATACGGCAGCAGGGACAGCGGCACCCGGCCCGGTCGGCCCGGCCGGCGATTACGGCCTGCAAGACCAGCAGGCCGCGTTGCGGTGGGTGCAGCGCAACATCGGCCGCTTCGGCGGCGACCCTCGCAACGTGACCCTTTGACGGCGAGTCAGCCGGCGGCGTATCCACCCTGGCGCAACCCGCCCGGCGCCCGCGAACTGTTCGGCCGGGCCATCGTGGAAAGCGGCACCCACATCCTGACCCAGCAACCGCTGGCCACCGCCGAAGCCGCTGGCGCGGCGTTCGCCGCCAAGGCCGGCTGCGCCGGCAACACGGCCGCCTGCCTGCGGGCCCTGGATGCGATCCGGTCGGCAGCTGGCGCACTCTTCTGCTGCGGGTAGGAGTCACGCCATTGCGGTCGCCTGTGCCGCCTTGCGCTGTCGTCTAGCGGCGGGGCTGGGTGGCATGCCGAAGGACGGCTGCGATGTCGTTGGCGCTGTCGAGATGCCCGGCGGCGACACTGATGACCACGTCATGGGCCTCGTCGTTGGTCAGGGTCAGCCGACGGCCGTTGAGGCCGTAAAACGCGATGACAGCGGCGAGCGCGAGCCGCTTGTCGCCGTCAATGAGCGCGTGGTTGCGGCAATGGAATGCAGCAGCGCGGCGGTCTTGGCGTCCAGGTCCCGGTAGGCACCCTTGCCGCACGCAATCGCCTGCGGGCGGGCCAGGGCGGCTTCCAGCAGGCCGTAGTCACACACCGCGTAACCAGGCCTGAGCGTCCGCTCCGCGACGTGCAGCAGTTCGGGCAGCGTCAGGTAGATCACTGGCCGAGCCGCTCCAACGCTTCGGCGTAGCGCGGCAGTTCCTCATCGAGAACCTGGTCCAGCAGTTCGGCGCAGCTGTGGTTCTGCACGTACTCGCGGATCGCCTGCCGAGCGACCTCCTGCATGGACCGCTGCTCAAATCCGGCGCGGCGGCGCAGCGCCTCGGTCTCATCGTCGGCCAACCTGAGAGTCATCGCCATCCGCTCTGGTGATGAGAATCGGGCGACAGACTATGCGCATTGCGTCGCGTCATTTTTATCCCCGATGCGGACGCGCGTGGCTGCAAGCAAGGCTGCCGGGCCCGCCTGCGCAAATCTAACCGTCGGCTTACCATCTCCGGTTCCGAGCGGGTTCGCCTGCTCATGGCAGCGCCTGGATGTCATCATTCATGCCCTCTCGCCCGGTAGAAGGGGTATCCATAATGATTTCCGTGAAAAGAGCGCTCATCGCAGTGATCAGCTTGGCCGCCGCCGCCGCCGCCGTCCTGGCCTTGGTCCCGGTGGCGACGCGGACTCTCGGCGGGACAACGTCCGGCCGTGCCGTCACGTCGGCGCAGTGCGCGCAACTCCGAGACCATCTCCGCCGGCCGGACATGTCCTGTGATGGCCTGACCGCCTACCGCCTGCCCACCCGCGGCAAGTCGGTGACGCTCCTGGCCCGCAGCGTGGCGACTACATCGGGCACCTACCTGACCGGCTGGCTCCAGGCCTGCTCAAACCAGGCCTGCACCGGCTGGTGGGTGGAGGACGACTTCGGCGTCACGGTGATCGCCGGCGCGGGCGCATGGAACAACTGGCACTCGTGCTCATCCTCCGGTACCCGGGTGACCTGGTGCGGGACCTGGCAAAACGGCGGGCCGATCTACATGGAGGAAGGGTTTAACTTCGGCAACAACGGCTGGGCCCGCTTCAGGATCGACACCAGCGGGCGAGGCTCGACGACGGGATCGTCCTATGCGGTCATCAACGGGGCTGTCTGACCGCGGGAGTGGCAGGCCCGCTTTTGGGTCACTGGCCAATAGGCGGGCCGCGGGCTCCGCTTGTCAGGGCAATGCGACCGGCGAGCCGGTGAAGCCGCCGCAGGTCCTTCATACCGAACGGCTCGACCTGGAATTGATGAGATCAGTTAAACCACTCGTCAGGCCGGTCCGTCCGTTCAGGGAAAATTCATAGCCACCCGCGAGGGATAATCACATACTGGTGACATGGGGACGGCGCGGTTGCTTGGCCGGTTGCGCCGCGCCTGGGCGGCGCGCGAGGTGCCGGCCGACGAGATCACGGCGGAGCTGACCGCCAGCTACTGGCGTGCGTACGACGCCCGGATGGCCTCGGTCGGGTTCCGCGACGTGGCTCGGCGGTTTCCGGGGCTGGTGGGGCATGCGGTGCGGCTGGGCTGGTCGGCGAGCCGACTCGACACGGCGTCGACGATCGCGCTGAACCTGGTGTCTGGGGTGTTCGCCGGGTACGCGCTGTATGCGACGACCGGGGTGCTGCAGGCGCTGTTCGCAGCGGGGCCGACGCCCCAGCGGGTGCGCGTGGCGCTGCCCTCGCTGATTCTGGTGGCCGCGGCGACGGCGGCGCGGTCCGGCATCTCGACCGCGGCGGGCTGGGCGCAGAGCCGGCTGGAGCCGCGGGTTGACCAGGCCGTCGAGGTGCGGCTATTCGACCTGACCTCGCAGGTGGAGCTGACCGCGTTCGACGATCCGGACTTTCACGAACGGATGCAGCGCGCACGGGACCGGGGAATGTATTCGGCGGCGCAGGTCGTGAACAACGTGATCAACTGCATGACCGCGTTCGTCGGGATCGCCGCCGCGGCGACGGTGGTCGGCGTGCTGAACCCGATCCTGCTTGCCGTGCTGCTTGTCGCGCAGCTGCCTGGAGCGTGGGCGGCAGTCCGGTCGGCGCGGATCAGGTATGTAACCCGGTTCGCGCTGATCGACAGCTACCGCAGGAAGTACATCCTGTCCGAGCTGATAGCCGAACGGCGGACCGCGGCCGAGCTCCGCTCGTTCACGATGCGTTCCTTCCTGCTCGACCGGGTTTCGCGCCTGGCCGCGTACGCCAGGAACGCGGAGCTGGCCGCGGCTCGCCGGCAGGCGATCACCAAGGTGGTCGCCAGTGTCATGGGCGGGATCGCTACCGCTGGCGTCTACGCAGCGCTCGGTGGGCTGCTGGCGGCCGGGGCGCTGCCGTTGTCGGTCGCGGGTACCGCTGTGCTGGCCATCAGGTCGGCGCAGGCGGCGTTGCAGCAGCTGATGTACGCGGTCAACCAGTGTTACGAGGAAGGTCTGTACTTCTCTGACTACCTGGCGTTCTGCGCCGACGCGCTGAGCAGGCTACCGCCGCCGGCGCGGGAACCGGCGCCGACGGAGTTCGAGCAAATCGTCGCATCGGGCGTGACGTTCAGCTATCCCGGGGCCGCCGAGCCCGCGCTGCGCGACGTCAGCGTCGAGATCCGCCGCGGCGAAGTGATCGCCCTGGTGGGGGAGAACGGATCCGGCAAGACCACGCTGGCCAAGGTGCTCGCGGGGTTGTACCAGCCGGCCAGCGGCTCGATCCGCTGGGATTCGACGAGCATCTGCGACGTGGACGGCGAGTCGCTACGGGAACGGATCGCGGTCATCGCGCAAGACCATGGCAACTGGCCGCTGACCGTCCGGCACAACATCACGATGGGGCGGTCGCTTGACGAGGAGTTGCTGGCGTCCGCGGCGGGGGCGTCGGGGGCGGACACGGTGATCTCCGGCCTGTCCGGCGGGTACGACACGCTGCTTGCCCGCCAGTTCAAGGACGGCGCCGAACTGTCAGGTGGGCAGTGGCAGCGGATAGCCGCCGCGCGCGGGTTCTACCGGGTGGCGCCGCTGCTGATCATGGACGAGCCCACCGCGGCGCTGGACGCGCGCGCCGAGTACGCGCTGTTCTCCTCGATCCGGACACTCGCTCTTGATCGCAGCGTGTTGATCATCACGCACCGGCTGGCTAGCGTTCGGCACGCCGACCGGATCTACGTGCTGGCGCACGGGCAGGTGATCGAGGCGGGAACGCACGGCGAATTGATGGAACTGGGCGGTCAGTACGCGGAGCTGTATACCTTGCAGGCGTCGCAGTACGACGGGTGAGATTCCCGCACGTCATCAGCAGCTGACTGCCGGGCCGGCCATGACCAGGAGGAAGGGAGATATCACGTGGAGCCTGCGAATCCGGGGGGATCCCAAGCGCCGCGGGGCAATGCCCGGCGGATGGGGAGCGAGCAAGACCTGAAGCCGGGCACGGTCATCGAGTCCGGGCTTGCCTACCGTGGTGCCCGGGTGAGCCCGCCGGTGATGGAGGTGACCCTGG
Source organism: uncultured Actinomycetes bacterium (assembly GCA_963808315.1). Taxonomy (GTDB): domain Bacteria; phylum Actinomycetota; class Actinomycetes; order Streptosporangiales; family Streptosporangiaceae; genus Palsa-504. The sequence continues at coordinate 9,098 of CAWEFK010000021.1, forward strand.
TCAGGGCCGCGGGGGCGGGCGACAGGGACCGGGCCTGGCTGACGGTGGCCGGGGTGACCAGGCGCGGGCCCATCCATGTCGTTCATGACCTTGCGCACCTGGCCGTGGAGTCGCTGCTGGGCCTTGATGACGGGCTGTGGGCAGAACTGGCCGCCGGAGGTCACCTGGCGGCCGGCCAGGCGGCCGCGGCCCGGGACCCGAAGCGCCGCAAGCAGGGGCGGATCGTTTCCGGGGCCGCGGCCGGTGCCCCGGCCGGCGAGTGGCTAACCCCCGGGCACCGGCGGGCCAAGACGGTGACGAACTGCGTGGCCAACCGGTGGGGGGAGGGGCCGGACACCCCGGCCGGGGTCCGTGACCGGGCCGCCCGGCAGGACGACCCGTCCGTGCGAGACCTGCTGGCCCGAGTCGATGACCAGCTGATCGCCAGGGCCATCCGGGGCGTCCGGGACCTGGAGCAACGCTGGCTGGCGGTGCCGCCGGGCGGGACGCTCAGGCTGTGCTGGCCGCTGGCACCGTCCTTCTTCACCGAGCCGGGCCAGAAGAACCCCGCGGCTGACCGGTGACCACGGCAGGAACGGCACGGAACGTCCAGTCCGGCCACGGCCAGGCAATGACGAGGTGCCCGCAACTGACATCAGCCTTGTCTGGCCGCGAGAATGTCCGCATGGACGGACTCGCGTGCCCCTGCGGCCTCGGAGAGGAGTATGAGTCGTGCTGCGGGCGACTTCGCGCAGGCGCGCCGGCCCCGACCGCCGAGTCGCTGATGCGCGCCCGCTACAGCGCATTCGCCGTCGGGGACGCCGGTTACCTACTGCGCACCTGGCACCCATCAGGCCGTCCGCGGAACCTTAGCCTTGACCCGGCCCTCCGCTGGACCCGCCTCGCCGTACTGGAAACGCACGCCGGCGGACTCTTCGACGCCACCGGCACGGTGCAGTTCCGTGCGATTTATGTCCAGCAGGGCAGGCGCGGCGTCCTCACGGAGACGAGCAGGTTCGTCCGCCAAGACAGACACTGGACTTACCTCGGTCCCATTGGCTGAACGACGCCTTCCTCGTCGCGCCAGCACGTTAATGAGGCGCGGGCGCTGCGGCGTCAGGGCCGCCCGGCCCTCCGGCGGGCGGGCCGGGCGAAGGCCGGCCGCGGTGTGGTCATCCGTTCTGGAACGAGCGCACCTCGATCGCCTGGTACCGGGCGGCCGGGTGTGCGGCCGCGAGCTGGATGGCCTGCTGGCGGTCAGCGCAGCTGACGACGTCGATGCCGGCGATGTACTCTCCTGTCGTGCCGAACGGCCCGTCACCGAGCAGCGTATTCCCGCCGCGGACGCGGAGGGTGGTGGCCGTGTCCGCGCCGTCCAGCGCCCCGCCCAGGATGTACAGGCCGCGTGCCTGCAGGTCCTGCCGCCAGACCTCGGCTTCCTGCGTGACCGCCTGATCGCCGGATGGCGCCGCCGGGGTGCCGCTCGTCCACCCGGCCAGCAGATACGGGCTGGCGCCGCCGTCCTCCCAGCGGCCGAACGCCGATGCCCCCTCGCCGAGCCACGGCCCGTCCGCGAACGTCCGGATCTCGATCATCTTGAACCAGGACACCGGGGCCTTGGCCGCCACCTCGATCGCCTCGTCGAGGTCGGCGCACTCGACCAGGTCGAAGCCCGCGATCCACTCCTTGGCCTCGGTGAACGGGCCGTCGGTCACCAGCGTCTGGCCGTCGCGCACGCGTACCGTCGCCGCCGTGTCCGGGAGGTTCAGCGGTCGGCCGAGCAGCAGCACGCCGCGGCGCGCCATCTCCTCGTCCCAGCCGGGGATCTCGCGCCGCATGATCGCCACCTCCTCCGGTGCCGAAGGGCCCTCAGAACCGACGATAAGCAGGTACTTCATCTCAGTGTCATCTCCTAATAGCTCTGGGCGGCGCGGCGGCCGCCCAGGACGCGCAGGTCCGCGAGCCGGCGAGTCGCGGTGCTCCGGTTTCCGGCAGGACGGGCCGCACGCGGCGTGCCATGCAGATGATCCCGCGCCGCGTCCCGCAGCTTCTCGTCGTGGATTATCGTCGCTAGGTCGCCGAGGTTGTGCATGATCGATTCCCTTCATCGGGGCGGGGTGCCTTTCGCACTGACGACGAACGGCCGGCCGATGGATCGACACCTCCGGCTCGCCCTATCCTGACCGAGATAGCAAAGGGAGGAATGGTGGCAGATGCCGGCAGCCAGGTCGAGGCCGTATTCCGTGAGGAATGGGGACGGATCGTGGCCTCGCTGATCGCGATGACCGGTGACTGGGATCTGGCCGAGGAATGCGCCCAGGATGCATTCGCCCGCGCCGTGCAGGCGTGGGCCCGCGACGGCGTGCCGGACCGCCCCGGCGCCTGGCTCACCACAGCAGCCCGCAACCGCGCCGTCGACGTGCTGCGCCGCCGCGCGAACGAGACGGTCAAGCTCCACCAGGCGCTGCTGCTGTCCCCGGGCGCGGAGCCGCCCGCGACGGAGCCGGGCGACATCACCGATGACCGGCTGCGGCTGATCTTCACCTGCTGCCACCCCGCGCTGCCGCTGGAGGCAAGGGTCGCCCTCACGCTGCGCACGCTGGCCGGGCTGACCACGGCCGAGATCGCCCGTGCGTTCCTGGTCTCCGAGCCGACCATGGCCCAGCGGCTGGTCCGGGCCAAACGGAAGATCCACACGGCGCGGATACCGTACCGGGTCCCGCCGCCCAGCCTGCTGCCTGAACGCCTGACCGGTGTCCTCGCGGTGCTTTACCTGCTGTTCAACGAGGGCTACACCGCATCCGGCGGTCCTGACCTGATCCGCCCGGAGCTGTCCGCTGAGGCCATCCGGCTGACCGGACTGCTGACCGCTCTCATGCCCGGCGATCCGGAGACGATGGGCCTGCTGGCGCTCATGCTGCTGCAGGACTCGCGCCGGACCGCGCGGACCGACGACTCCGGCGCGCCGGTGCCGCTGGCCGAGCAGGACCGTGATCGGTGGAACCGCGCCGCAATCGAGAAAGGCCTCGGAATCCTGGCCTCCATCCCGGGCCGGGAGCAGCCAGGGGCCTACCTGATCCAGGCGCAGATCGCCGCCTGCCACGCCCGGGTCGCCCAGCCCGAGGACACCGACTGGGCCTCGATCGCCAGGCTCTACGCCGAGCTGGCCGCGTTCGCGCCGTCCCCGGTGGCCGAGCTGAACCGCGCCGTCGCGGTGGGGATGGCCGACGGTCCCGCGGCGGGCCTGGCCATCGCCGACGGCCTAGCCGCCAGCGGACAGCTCGCCGGATATCACCTGCTCCCCGCCGTCCGCGCCGATCTGCTCCGCCGTCTCGACCGGCCCGCCGAGGCGGCCCAGGCCTACCAGACGGCAATTGACCAGGCCGCCACCGACCCCGAGCGCCACTACCTCAAGCGCCGCCTAGCCGAGATCACGAAGCTCTCCTGACGAGCACGCCACCTGATCCGCTGAGCAACAGCGGCCGGTCAGGTGGTGCTCAGGGCGATGGCGAGTTCCCGGGTGCGACCGAGCAGGCGGGCGAGGGCGATCGGGTCCATGTAGTCGTCATAGCGGACGATCTGGCCGCCGCGTACCCGGATGAGGCCCAGGGCGGTGAACCGGTAGGGCGTGCCGGTGACGTTGGACCGGCCGTGGTGGGTGATCTCGGTGACCACTACCTCGGGATCGTCGGTCTCCCAGACCCGCGCTTGCACTCCTTCCATGGCGAACAGTTCCCGTGGCCGGCCCATGCCGGCGAAGAAGGCGCGGATGGCTTCGCGGCCGTGCAGCTCCTGAGGATGCCCGGGCGGGGCGAACGGGTAGGTCAGCACGCCGTCCGCGGCGAACAAGTCGGCGAACACAATCCCCTCCCCGGCCACCATCCTGCGGACCTGCTCGGCGATCTCTCGCGGGGTACCGGGCATGAGGCCTCCTCTTATAATCGGAACGATGACCCCGCTTAAACTATACGGAACGACCGCCCCGGTTAGCAACCATGGCTGAGCGGCCGCCGCGCGCCGACGCGCGGCGTAACCGCGAGAAGGTCCTGCAGGCCGCGCAGGAGGCCTTCGCCGCGTCCGGGTACGGCGTGCCCCTCGACGAGATCGCCGACCGCGCCGGAGTCGGCCCCGGCACGGTCTACCGCCACTTTCCGTCCAAGGAAGAACTGTTCGAAGCGGTGGTCACCGCCCGGATCCGCGACCTCATCGACGACGCGCGCGGCCGCCTCGCCGATGCCGACCCCGGCCAGGCCTTCTTCGGCTTCCTCGGGCGAATCCGCCAGGAAGCAGCCGTCAAGCGCGACCTGCCCGAGGCCATCGCGATCGCGGGCTCGCGGCAAGATGAGCTGCACGCGGCCCTCGACGCGCTGTTGCGCCGCGCCCAGCAAGCCGGCGCGGTCCGCCCGGAGATCACCACCCCGGACATCATCAGCCTGCTCAAGGGACTGCTCCGCAGCATCAACGACGCACCCCCCGGCGCAGCGAGCCAGGCCCGGGCCGACCGACTGCTCACCGTCGTGGCCGACGGGCTACGGCCGCAGCCCTGACCTGGCACCGAGCCTCGGCTGCGACACGGCCCGCCCGACACGGCCCGTCCGACACGGGCGACACGGCCCGCGCGGCCCGGCCGACACGGCCCGCGCGGCCCGGCAGAACGTCCGATGCGGGGTCAGCATCCCGCGAACACCACCCGCCCCCTGGCCCACCCGTACCACGCGCTCCCGCTCTGCAGCGACACCGATGGTCCATCGTCGTTGCCCTGGCACAATGCTAGGAATTTAAGGGAACTCGTGGGTGCCGAATTTCGAGGCTTTGCTGCTGGTCAGGATCCTCGCTGCGGGTTGGGCCAGCGCCGGAGGGCGGCGCGGGTGGCGGCCTGCTGTGGTATAGCGTCAGCCGCCGGCCGGTAAGGGCAACGCGAGCCCTTTACGTACTTTATGCCGGGATTTTGGGTGGCGGCATTCCGGCGCCCATCATGATCGTGGCCAGTTCCGGTACTACGGCCGCGGCTGTTATTAACTTCGGGCGTGTCGCCGGTTCTCCCCTGCCCCGGGCCGGGCTGATCGCGAACCCGCGGCGCGCGTTCTTCCCCGCCCGCAACGCGGAGAACACCAGCCGCTGGTTCGCCGCGCACGGCCCTGGCCGGGTCCGTCCGAGCCGGGGAACCGGGGCGCCCCGCTCCGCCGGGACGCGCTGACCGGCCCCTCACATCACAGCACACGCTTCCCCTCACTCGCGTACGGCGCCAGTTTCGGGGGAATGCGGCAGCGTACCGGTTCTTTGCGGGAGAAAGCCGCATCCACTGACTACGCGCCAGGCGGGAAGTGACCGCCCAGTGACCGCCAGGCCGCCCTGCTCCGCCCGGGCGGGCGAGCTGGCCCTTCCCGGCCCGGCACCGCCTGCCGCTGAAGCCGCCGGCACCGCAGGTGACCAGCCGCCGCCGCGTCCTCCTCGGGGAAGCCGTGGTCGCGCACCCGCTCATCCGCGACCGGCCCCACCACCGCGAACCTCGCCACCAGCACCGCCACGGCATCCTCAGCAACCGCCGCAGCACATCCTGACACGCCAAAACCGCAAACCACTACATAATGACCGACGCGGCCTATACGCCCGTTTCTGGCCATGATCATGAGGCAGGCAGAGCCGAGGGCGCTTCCTTAACTTCCTGGCATTGCGCCCGGGCAACACCTATGGTCCATCGATGTGGGTCAGGTTCGGGGTCCTGCCCCGGCGAAGCGGTGAGAAACAGGGCGAACGTGGCCTGACGCGGCCCTCGCTCACGCGGGCCTCGGTACCGCTGTGGACTGGGCCCGGGCAGGCGCCGCATCCTCGCGGCGGCCCGGAATCCTGGCGGCAGCCAAGCCATACGATCTATACGAAATGTAGTACGTGTGCTATTTTTCGTCGCATGGAGGATGTCCTGGATGTCCGTGATCTGCGGATGCGGTACGGCCAAGCCGACGTGCTCGACGGCGTCAGCTTCGTGGCGCGCCGCGGGGAGGTGCTCGCCCTGCTCGGGCCGAACGGCGCTGGCAAGACGACCACGATCGAGATACTCGAGGGGTTCCGGAGGCGTTCGGCGGGTGAGGTCAGCGTGCTCGGCACCGACCCCGCACATGGCGGCGAGGCGTGGCGGGCACGGACAGGCGTCGTGCTGCAGTCCTGGCGCGACCACGCGAAGTGGCAGGTCCGCGAGCTGCTCGCGCACCTGGGCCGCTACTACGCGCCGTACTCCACGCCGAACGTCACGCGTCCCTGGGACACCGATGACCTGATCGAGACGGTCGGGCTGACCCCGCACGCGCGCAAGCGGGTGCGGAACCTGTCCGGCGGCCAGCGGCGCCGCCTCGACGTGGCGATCGGTATCGTCGGGCGGCCCGAGGTGCTGTTCCTCGACGAGCCCACGGCCGGCTTCGACCCGGAGGCCAGACGCGACTTCCACGACCTGGTGCACGGGCTCACCGACCGGGAGCAGACCACGATCCTGCTCACCACGCACGACCTGGACGAGGCGGAACGGCTCGCGGACCGGATCTTGATCCTGGCCGGCGGCACGATCATCGCGGACGGCTCCGCCGACGAGTTGTCCCGCGCGATGTCGGGCCAGTCCGAGGTGCGCTGGAGCCGGGACGGGCAGCGGTTCGTGCACGCGGCGGGCGACGCGACGGCGTTCGTCCGGGAGCTGTTCCGCCAGTACGGCGAGTCGGTCGAGGATCTGGAGGTGCGCCGGGCCAGCCTGGAGGACACCTACATGGCCCTGGTCCGCCAGGCGGAGCACGGTGCGCCGCGCAGGCTGACGGTGGTGGCGGCATGAACCCGACGCTGGCGGCGGCGCGAGCGGGGCTGTCCCGTGGCTGGATCGAGTTCAAGCAGACCCTGACCACGCCGCGTGAGGCGATCTCGATCCTGATCACGACGGCCACCCTCCTCGCCGTGATGATCTGGACCCGGCACACGCACGTGCCGGGGACGCACTTCTCGCTGGGCACCGCGACGCTGGTCAGCGTGCTCGCCCTGGACGTCGTGTACTACGGGGTCGTCAACATGGGCGACCTGATCGTGGTCGAGCGCGAGGACGGCACGCTGCTGCGGGCCAAGGCCATCCCGAACGGCATGCTCGGCTACCTGCTCGGCAAGGTCGTCAGCTTTTCCGGGCAGATATCGTTCGTTTTCGCGATCATGCTGCTGGCCGGCGCTTTCCTGTTCACCGGCCTGGCGATCGGCAGCCCGGGAAGCTGGCTGACGCTGGCCTGGGTGCTCGGCCTCGGGCTGCTCGCCACGTTGCCGCTGGGCGCCGTGCTCGGGTCGCTGTTTCCCAGCCAGCGCGGCGCCGGGCCCTGGTGGCTGCTGATGCTGTCCGGACTCGCCGCGATCTCCGGCATCTTTTACCCGATCACGCACCTGCCCGTGTTCCTGCAGTGGACCGGGCAGGTGTTCCCGGTGTACTGGCTGGGGCTGGGGATGCGTTCGGCGCTATTGCCGAACGCGCTGGCAGCGGTGGAGGTCGGCCACTCGTGGCGGCACCTGGCCACGTTCGGCGTCCTGTCCGCGTGGGCGGTCGCGGGCCTCGTGCTGGCGCCGGTCGTGCTGCGGCGGATGGCACGCCGCGAGTCCGGCTCGACCGTGGCGGCCCGCCGCGAGAAAGCGATGCGGGGCGCATGAGCGAGGTCCTGTACAACCGGATCGCGATGCTGCGGGCCGAGCGCGGGATCTCCCGGCGCGAGCTGGCCGACGCGCTCGGCGTGCACTACCAGACGGTGGGCTACCTGGAGCGCGGCGAGTACAGCCCGAGTCTGCACCTCGCGCTGCGAATCGCCGCGCACTTCGAGGTCCCGGTCGAGGTGATCTTTTCCACCGAGCCGTTCCCCCGGCTAGGCACGGCCGTGACCGCCTAGGTCAGGCGCAGCCGCGCCTGGCGCGCGGTGCGGTGGGCCGCCACCAGCGCGGCCGCCATGACGACCACGGCGAGGACGTCGATCGCGCCCGGGTGGAACCGCGGAGTCCCTCCCCCGCCGGCGATCCAGTAACAGCAGCCGGCGAGCAGGGCCGGCATGGCCGCGCACGCGGCCGCGGCCAGCCGGATCTCATAGCGGAGCACGGCCCGCGGCAGGTCCGCGCGGCGGACCGTGACCGCCACGCCCGCGACCGCGCAGCCGACGGCCAGCGGGCTCACCGCCATCCAGGCGAGTTCCCCCGCGGGAAACGCGGCCAGGGCCGACGGGTGAGCCCAGTACGAGGAGACCGACAGGGTCGACGCCCACGAGAACGCCGCCAGCCCGCCCGGCACGAACCCGCGGTGCGCGCCGGTGCCCGGCCATCCGTTCCCGAAGTGCCGGCCGCCGGCGAACGTGACCGCCGCAGCGGCCAGGACCACGGCCGCCGGGACGAGCAGGTTCCTGCCCTGCCCCCGCACGATAAGGCGGCCCGCGACCCAGACGACCGGCGCGGCGGCGAGCAGCGCCAGCACTCCGAAGGCCGCCATGGCGGCCGACGTCACGATGGTGGCCGCCGTGGCGGCGCCGCCGCTTGACTCCGACCACTGCCAGCCGATCGTGAGCTGCGACCAGATGGCCGCGCCGAAGCCGAGAAAGATGCTCAGGCAGCAGGCCAGCGTCACCAGGCTCGCGCGAACCTGCCCGGCGGCATCCGCCGCGAACCCGCCGAGTCCCGCGCCGGCCAGCCGGGCGGTGATACCACCGCGGATCACGTCCGCCGTGCGTGCCGGGGAACGAGGCCGTTCGGAAATATCGTCGATCAGAAGCTCGGTGAACTCCTCGCCGTAACGATCCCGCCACGACCTCGGATACCAGCGCACGAGGCGGGCCGCCCGGCCGGCGGGCGTCACGCGGTGCCCCAGTGACCGGCGAGCCGGCCCAGTCCCAGCTCGGCGACGCGGCGCTGGTGGTCGAGATGGGCGCGCAGTGCGGTCGCTCCCGCGGCGGTCAGCCGGTACGGGCGGCGCCGGTCATGGCTCTCGACGCCCTCGATCATGCCCTGCGTCTCGAGCCGGGCGAGCGCTTCGTACAGCGTGCCTGGCGCGAGCCGGACCCCGGCGAAGGACTCGATGTCCTTCGTCAGGGCGTAGCCGTGCTTGGTGCCGTCGGCCAGGCTCGCGAGGATCAGCGTGGCCGGCCCCGCGTACCGGCCGAACCCGGCGAACTCCTCGCTGTCCTTGGCCATGACGCTCATCTTATATCGGCTCCCGATCTACTGGCCGGGGCCGCCGGCATCAGATACGGCACCCGGCGGGCGAGGAACGCCCGGGGGAACGGATCACGCAGCCGCCACAGTCCGGCGTCGACCACGAAGTGCGCCATCACCGCGCCCAGGTAGGCGCCGAACAGCAGCCGTATCCCCTGGCCGCCGCTGTGCAGATGCGAGGTCACCGCGAGAACGGCCCCGCCGATCAGCGCGACATTGCCCAGCACCGCCAGCCGCAGCGCCCGGCGGGCCTCGTCCGGGCCGCCGGCCGCGACCAGGCTCACCAGCAGCAGGTACTGCATCCCGTGCGCGATCGTCATCCCGCCGACGGCCGCGTACGGCGAGGTGAAGACGAAGACCGGGACCGAGAAGAACAGCCCCATCAGGTACATCACGCAGAACCCGGCCGGCCGCTGCGCGGGCGCCCGGCGGGCGAGCAGGATCAGGCCGGCCGCGACCGCCCCCGCCATCGCCGCCGCCGACAGCGGGAACAGCACGCCCGGCCCCGGGCCGACGCGCAGCTGCAGCAGCGCCTGCCGCGCCATCAGCGCGCCGATGCCGGCCAGGGCCGACGCGATCAGCGCGCGGCGTTCGGCGGTTTGCAGCGGCGGCGCGCCGGCCGTCCTGGCCGCCAGGGCCGCCAGGCCGAGGTTCTGCTTGGCGAAGTGGAAGAACTGCCAGGCGAAAAACGGGAGCAGCAGCCACGTCATGGCCGCCGGGGTGAGCGTGACGGCGGCCGCCGCGCCCGCGGTCATCAGCAGCACCGGGACCCGGATGAAGCGCCACGGATGGCTCACCGCGTACGAGCGGACGTCGCGCAGCGTGTAGAGCCAGCCCGTGGACGCCACGTGCGCGGAGGATCCGGCGAACAGCACCCAGGCCAGCCCGCGGTCCGGCGCGGCCGATCCCGACGGCGCGAAGGCCGCCGCGATGACGAACGCCGCGGCGGTGAGGGCGACCGTCGCCCGCAGCCAACGGCGGGCCGCGGGCCGGGCGGGCTGCCGGCCGGGCTGCCGGCCGGTCACGGTCTGCGGAGCGGCTCCGGGGCACCGCCAGTTCCGGCGGCATCAGCCTCCCCCGCAGCCGCCGGCGGCGCCGACGTTCGGGGCGATGACTAGGGCGAACAGCAGCACGCCGCCGAGGAAGGCGGCGATAAACGCGACCGTAAGCACCATCCGGCGCACGTTGTCGCGCCGGCTCAGGGCGGGATCCGCCACGAAGATCGACATGCTGCCACGATACTTCGCCTCCCGGTATATCGTCAAACGATATAGTGTCGCGGCGGCGGTGAGCACGACGGGCGTAAGCACGACGGGCGTAAGCACGACGGGCGTAAGCACGACGGGCGGCCCGCGCTCGAACCGGGTGCGATGAGTCTGCCGGGACCGGGCCGTCCTCACTGGGCGGGGACGTTATTCCAGCAGACGCAGTAAGGACACGAGCGATGACATCAGTGACCTCCGCGGACGGCACCGTGATCGCATACGAGCAGCAGGGTTCCGGCCCCGCGCTGATCGTCGTCGACGGTGCGCTGAGTACCCGCGGCGGGAAGGCCGCCCTGCGTGCCCTGCTCGCGCCGCAGCTGACCGTGTTCGGCTATGACCGCAGGGGCCGCGGCGACAGTGGCGATACTCTCCCGTACGCGGTGGACCGGGAGATCGAGGACATCCAGGCCCTGATCGAGGTGGCCGGCGGGACCGCCGCCCTGTACGGCCACTCCTCCGGCGCGGCGCTCGCGCTCGAGGCGGCGCTGCGGCTCGGCGGCAGCGTCACCAGGATTGCCATGTACGAAGCGCCGTACAACGACGACCCGGCCGCCCGGCAGGCGTGGCGCCGGTACCTCGGGCAGCTGGCCGAGGCGCTCGGGGCGGGCCGCCACGGTGACGCGGTTGCCCTGTTCATGGCCCTGTCCGGAACCCCGGCCGAGCAGATCGATGACATGCGCAAGCAAGACTTCTGGCCCGCCATGGCGGCGCTGGGACCTACTCTCGCCTATGACCACACCGCCATCCTCGGTGTCGACGGGGCCGTCCCGCTCCAGCGAGCGGCCCGGCTATCGGTGCCGGCGCTGGTGATGTGCGGAACGGCCGGCCTCCCGTTCATGGCCGAGACCGCCCGGACGCTCCAGCGGGCGATGCCACAGGCCGAGCTGCGGGTGCTCGAGGGTCAGGACCACAACGTCAGCCCGGCCGCTCTCGCCCCGGTGCTGCTGGAGTTCCTGACCTAACCGCCGGCCGCCGACCATTTACATCCAGCGGCGGAAGAGGGAGGATCGCACCCCTACCTGCTCGGCGAATCCGAGGGACGCGGCATCCTGGACATCGTCCCCGTCGTGCGGGAACTCGCCGCCGCGGACGACGTGGACGGGCCCGGCATCGCCAGGGAGTACGTCATCGTCGGCCATTCTCAGGGGGGTCAGGCCGCCCTGTTCGGCGCGCATCTGGCGCACCGGGATCGCGCGGTCTACGCCGCCCGCGGCACCCTGCTAGGTGTCGCCGCCCTGGCGCCCGCGTCCAACCTGAAGGGGACGGCGCTCCCGCTCAAGGAGGAAGACAGGGGGCTGCTTGTGGCCTATCAGCTGGGTCAGCCGGTCCCGGACCTCTCGGGCTTCATCGCGCTGTTCACCAACGGCGTGTGCGCCTGCCAGCCCGACATCAACCTGGATCAGATCTTCCAGGAGCAGGGTAAGACCAGGTACGACGAAGACCACGACACCCTGGCCCGGGTTCAGCTCAGCGAGAGCCCCTTCTGGAGCGGGACGGCACCGTTCGTGTTGCAAGATCCGCCCGCCGGCATCTTCCGCGCCCAGGGAAACCCGGCGTGGACCGACTACTGGGCCCAGATCGACGCGTTCAATCCGGACAAGGACATCGCGGTGCCGATCCGCATTTCCCAGGCGGAGGGCGATGCCCGGGTCCAGGCACCGAAAACCAAGAAGCTCATCAGGCAACTCCGGGCCAGGCTAGGTCAGGAGGCAGTCACCGACAGGATCTACCCCACGGTGGACCCGCCGGACCCCGACGGCCTCGGCGAGCATTTCGGCCTGCTGCTCGACAACGCGGAGATCGAACGGCTCGTGGCGTGGGCCGACGATCCGGCGGCGTACCGGGAGACGTAGGGTCGGCCCGGGCGAGTTCCCCGTCGCCGACGATGCGGTCGGTGACTGCCCGCGAGTTGCCCCTTAACCCCGCGTCGCCAGTGGCTGGCTCAGCCTCAGGTGGTTGCCGCTGGGGTCCCGGACGGCGGCGTCGCGGACGCCGTAGGGCTGGTCAACGGGCTCTTGCAGGATCTCAGTCCCGGCGGCGCGGAGCGACTCGAAGGTCTTGTCCAGGTCGTCGACCTGGATGAAGACCGGCAGGTCACCCTTGGCGACGATCTCGCGCATCGCCTGCCGGTCGGCCGCCGGGATGTGGTGGTCCACGGCGGCCAGCAGCAGGTCGTGGGAGTCACCGGGGGCGTGAACGGTGAGCCAGCGCATCTCCGGGCCCATCGGGACGTCATCGCGGACCTCGAAGCCGAGCCGCTGGGTGTAGAAGGCGAGCGCCTGATCAAGGTCGGTGCAGTACACGGGCGTGTGCGTGATGGAAAGTGACATGTCAGCGACCCTACGCGCGGTTGGCCGGGAACGCTTCTCCGATCCTGCATGGCTGCGCGATCCACCCCGGGCGGGCCCAGGCCCGCGTCATGCACGGCGGGACCGGTACGAGCCGCGAGTGGTCACGTGCCTTGTAGGCGGACGGCGGCTCGCCGACGAGGCGCGTGAACGTCGAGCTGAACGAGCCGAGCGAGGTGAAGCCCACCGCCAGGCACACGTCAGTCACGGACATGCTGCCGCCGCGCAGCAGCGCCATCGCCCGTTCCACGCGCCTGGCCTGCAAGTAGCCGTACGGCGTGTGGCCGTAGGCCTCGCGGAACCGGCGGGAGAACAGTGATGGTGACATCAGCGCAGCACGCGCCATCGCCGGGACATCCAGCGGCCGCGCGTACTCCCGGTCAAGCAAATCCCGGGCCCGGCGCAGATGCGCCAGCTCAGCGACCTCCATGCCAGGACCGTACACCGTGACGGCCGGGGACATGGAGCGGGATACGCGCGCCGAGGCCGCTATCCCAGCTGGTCGCGGCGGCGGGTCAGGGAGGCGGTCTCGGCGGCGTTGCCGGCCAGCTCGATGGCTGTGCCGTACGCCGCGCGCGCCTCCTGGCGGCGGCCGAGCCGGCGCAGCAGGCCGGCGCGGGTCGCATGGTAGGCGTGATAGCCGGCCAGCTTGTCCCGCAGACGGTCGACGGACGCCAGTGCCACCTCCGGGCCGTCAAGCTCGGCGACCGCGATGGCCCGGTTGAGGGCGACGACCGGCGAGGGATCGAGGTGGACGAGCTGGTCGTAGAGGGCGAGGACCTGCGCCCAGTCGGTGTCGCGTACGTCGCGGGCGGAGGTGTGCACGGCGCTGATCGCGGCGAGGATCTGGTAGCGGCCCGGAGCTACCCGGGCGGCCAGGCGCTCCCGGACCAGCCGGTGACCCTCGGCGATCAGCGCGGCGTCCCAGGTCCCGCGGTCCTGCTCGTCGAGGGTGACCAGTTCGCCACGGGCCGAAACCCGGGCGGTGCGGCGGGCCTCGGTGAGGAGCATCAGCGCCAGCAGCCCGGCCACCTCACCGTCGTCCGGCATGAGGGCACGGATCAGGCGGGTGAGCCGGATCGCCTCGGCGGTCAGGTCGTGACGTACGGGATCGGTGCCGGGGCCGGTCGCCAGGTAGCCCTCGTTGAAGACGAGGAACAGGACGGCGAGGACGCCGGAGACCCGGACCGGGAGATCGGCCACGGACGGCACCCGGTAAGGGATGCGGGCCGTCTTGATCTTGGCTTTCGCGCGGGTGATCCGCTGTCCCACGGTGCTCTCAGGCACCAGGAAGGCCCGGGCGATCTCGGGCACGGTCAGACCGCCGACCATGCGCAGCGTCAGCGCCACGCGGGTCTGGATCGCGAGCGCCGGATGACAGCAGGTGAAGATCAGCCGGAGCCGCTCGTCGTCGATGACGCCGGAAGGCCCCGGCGGGTCGTCGTCGTACAACAGCCGAGCCTCCTTCTGCTTGTCGTCGCGCTTGTTCTCGCGCCGGATCCGGTCGATGGCCTTGCGGTTGGCGGTGGTGGTCAGCCAGGCGCCGGGGCTGGGGGTACGCCGTCCGCCGGCCACTGCTCGACCGCGGTCGCGAACGCCTCGGCGGCCGCCTCCTCGGCGATGTCGAGGTCACCGAAACGCTTGGCCAGGGAGGCGACGACCCGTGCCCACTCCTCCTGGTGGGCCCGGGTGGCCGCCTCCCGGACGTCGATCACGCGCACAGGAACGGCCGCACCTCGATCGTCCGGTGGCAGGCCGCGGAAACCAGGTACTGCAACTCGGCTCATCTCCCGTGGTTCGCGGCGCCCCTCGCGGGCGGCCTGTTACCCCTGCTATGGGCTTTATCCGGTGGCCACCATGGAGCCCAGGTCGGCGGCCTGTGGTGACAGCCCGGGCGGGACATAGCCCGCACACGGGCAGCGTCGCCACACTCTGAGCGAACCGGACCGGACCGCGCAGGACGCTCGCGCGCGGTGAGAGACGGCGGTGTGCGCGCACCGGACGCACATTCTTGCCGTTGGCGACGAAGCGCCATGCCATTGCCAGAGCATGTCGGCCCCGACGGAGAGCCAGAACACGAAATAGGCGAAGGCGAGCACGAACGGCACCGCCACATATCGGTTATCACCGCCCAGCGAAGCGAACACCGAGGCGGCGGCGAAAATGACCGGGGTAAACAACCCGGATGTGCCCCACGTGGCTGCGTTGCTCAGCTGCCGCCGGGGCCGCCGGGCCGGGCCCAGGCCGACGGGGATGTCGGCGGTGACCGCGGCCAGTTCCGCGTCGGTACGGGCGGCGAGCGCCTGATCGATTCGCTCGTCAAATTCGTCCTTGGTCAGCCGACCCTGAACGAACGCGGCTTTGAGCGCGTCGACCATCCGCTCGCGGTCGGCTGGCCACGCCCGCAGGTGGCCTCGGCCGACGGGAGCCGCCTGGTCTTTTCCCGGCCCTGCCGTCACGGCACCTCCCTCGGAGGAGAACCACAAGACAGCGTACCTCGGCGCCCCGCGGGCAGCCATCCCGGACCTCAGCTCCGGCCGCCGGTGCCATCACCCGCGAGCCGGGCTGACCGCCCCCGATGGTCGTCCGTTCCGGCCAGGCGAGGAAAGGAGAGCGGAGCCGTTCGGCCATCGCCTAATAGTGCAGTCTCGTCAGCTGCTGCTCGCGGCAAAGGCCGGCCTGGTGTTAAATCGTCATGGGGACGCCCGTTATGGTGCCGCGGCAGGAAACTCGGATAGCGTCTGGAGGGTCATGTCGAACGCTCGCCGTTTCCTGGAGCAGCTTGCCCGGGCGGAGGAAGCGGTTCGACCGATCCCCGAAATGACACCGCGGGGCGAACACCGTCGCCTATGCGTGGGGATGGCCACCTTTGATGATTTCGATGGCGTCTGGTTCACGATCCAGGCGATCCGGCTGTTTCACCCGGAAGTAGCCGACGCGCTCGCGTTCGTGGTTGTCGATAACCATCCGGAGGCGGCCGCGGCGGCCAGCCTTAAGGCTCTGGAGGACTGGATTCCGCTGCTGAGGTACGTGCCGTTCCGGGGTTACCAAGGCACCAGCGTGCGTGATCTCGTCTTCCGGGAAGCGGACGCGGATATCGTCTGCTGCCTGGACAGTCATGTCCTCATCCAGCCGGGCGGGCTGGCTGCGCTGATCCGCTGGTTCGATGATCATCCTGACAGCCGCGACCTGATCCAGGGACCGCTGCTCGGCGACCGGTTGGACGGGCCGACCGCAACTCACTTCAACCCGGTCTGGGGCGCGGCCATGTACGGGCAGTGGGCGCGTGACGAACGGGTGGCCGAGCCCGCCGGGGCGCCGTTCGAAATCGGGATGCAAGGCCTTGGCTTGTTCGCGTGCCGCCGCGAGGCGTGGCCTGGTCTCAATCCCCGGTTCCGCGGGTTCGGCGGGGAAGAAGGGTATCTCCACGAGAAGGTGCGGCAGGCGGGCGGGCGGGTTCTGTGCCATCCCGCCCTCGGGTGGGCGCACCGGTTTACCCGCCCGGCCGGGGCTCCGTACCACCCGTCGTGGGAGGACCGCCTCCGCAATTACCTCATCGGCTGGAGCGAGATCGGGTGGGACACCGCCGGCATCGAGGATCATTTCCGGGAGGAATTCTCCCGGGTCGGGATGGGCTCGAACTTCCCCGGGGTCCTGGCGAAGACAGCGCGTGAAATCGCCAGCCCGCTGAGCTTCTTCGACGGGATTTTCTGCCTGAACCTGGACACCGACCCCGGACGCTGGACGCAGGCGCGGCGCCGGCATTCCCAACTCGGCATCGCCTGGCAGGTCGAGCGGTTTCCGGCGGTGGCGACACCGGACAATCACCACCGCGGAAATGCCATGTCATTCCGCCAGATGGTGGCCGAAGCACAGCGCCGCGACTATGAGCACGTGCTTATCCTCGAAGATGACGCGGTTTTCATAGACGACACCGAAGCCGTGATGAAAGCGGCGGCGGCCGAGCTTGCTGACCTCACCTGGGACGTGTGTTTCCTCGGCGCCTGCGTGTGGTCGAAGACGTTCCCGTTCCTGCCCGGCAGCGAGGTCCTTCAGGAATGCGGACCGGTCACCTGCACCCACGCGGTCGCGGTGCACCGCCGCGCGTACGAGCGCATTCTCAGCGACATCCCGACCGCCCCCGAGGAATTCGACCGGTGGCTCAGCGAGCAGCTCGCCTGCGATCAGTACCTCAGCGGCCGTATCGCTGACGGCACTTTCCGGGCCGTCATCACCTCACCGCGGGTAGCATCGCAGCCGTTTTTGCTCCTCGGCCACGACGCAGACGGCGAGCTCGCGGACCGCTACGTGATCTGACCCCGCAGCCGCGGGCCAGCCCGTCAAAATGGCGAGAGCGTGGTGGTCGTCAACGGAGGCGTGCTGTCGGCGCGGGGGTGGTGGTCGGCGCGGGGGTGGTGGTCGGCGCGGGCGTGGTGGTCGGCGCGGGCGTGGTGGTCGGGCGGGCCGTGGTCGTCGGCGGGCATGTCGTCCGCGGCGGGCGCGTGGTCGTCGGCTTGCAGCCGGCCAGCGCGGCGCCCTGGTCCGCCAGCGTCACGACGACGGGAACGACAAAACCCGCGGCCGCCATTTTCTGGATGAAGGCCCGCCGCCCCATCCCCGATCGAGCTTGCGGATCGTCGCCACATTCGTTGCTCACCGGCAGGCTCCTCGGCCTCGCGGATTAACCAGGACGGGAGCAGCGTAACAAGAAATCGCGATTCTAAACAGTATCCAATTAGTAAGCTAATACGCAGGCGACCGCCCGGTGGTAAATCGGTGGATTATTACACGATGATCCCTTTGTCCCGAAGGTCGGCGATGCATTTTTCGGCCATCCCGCCGGGCGTCCCGTCAAGGCCGAAAACCATGGCTAGCTGCTCACTTATTTCGGGCATCGTGTTCCGGCCGTCGCACAGTTCGAACACGACAGCCGCCGTATTGTTGAGGTGATGAACGCATTCCGGCTGAGCCTGGTAAACGAGAAGCCCATCGTCAACCTCGTGAATCTCGAGGCCTCCGGCGCGGACCGGACGGTCGGGCCGCACGCCCCCGGCGGGGGCCGCAGGCACCGGCCCAGCTGCGCCCCGGCGGCCGCTCGTGAGCTGCCCGTCCGCACCCGTTTCCGGGTCCAGCGGCTGCAACGCGATCTTGATCCGTTGCGTGGTCGCGTGGGCTCGATCGCCCTTGCCGTCCAGCGGCAGCACCCACAGCCGCACGCCCTCCGGCCCGTCGCCGGCCCGGGTCACCGCGACTTCGAAATCCAGCTCCACCGGCCCGGCCCGGAACCAGGCCGTCGGCCCCTGACCCCCCGGACCCGCCTGACCCGCCGGACCCGCCTGACCCGCCGGACCCGCCTGACCCGCCGCTTGCGCCAGGCTCAGCTCACGATGCACCGCCGCGATCGTGTCCGCCAAGCTGGGCAGCTCGCCGTCTTCATCAGCCACGCCACTGCACCCCTCCGCCGGGGCCGGGAAAGCGGGAGCCTGACGTGACCGCCGACCGGCCCTCCCGCGTCGACAGCCTACAGGTGGAAGAGGTTCCCGGCGGACTCCTCATCCACCGGGGCACCGGCGAGGGTGTTCGCGTTCACCTCAACAACACCGCGGCCATCGTCTTCGAGCTGTGCACGGGCGAGCACACCACAGCCGAGATCGCGGCCGAGCTGGCTCGCGAGTTCGGCCTGGACCGACCGCCCGTCGACGTGGTCCGCACCTGCGTCGCCCAGCTGCGTGAGCACGCCATTATCCGGGCCGGGGTCCGGCTGAACCGCGGTGCGGGGACGGCTGACCGTCCCGTCCGGGTGCTGGCCTTCACCTGCTCCCGGGATCGTCCGGTCCTGCTGCGGAACTGCATCTTGCAGATGCAGGCCCAGACCTATCCCGTTGATCATTCGGTGTACCTCAACGGCACCCAGGACAACCGGCCGTTGTACGACGACCTGCCCGCCGACCACTTGCTCCTTCAGTTCGGGCCCCCGCGCGACCAGCATCTGAACTACCTGGCGGCGGTGAACGCCGTCCGGCTTGAGGACTACGACCTGTTCTGCAAGATCGATGACGATGACGTATACCGCGCGGATTACATCGAGGGCGTCGTCGCCGATTTCCTTCGCTACGGCTGGGACTACTCCGGGTCACATTCAGAGGGCTGGATCCGGGGAACGCAATGGCTGAGCGACGCGGACCTCCCTGGCTTCGATCTACCCTCCGACTTCGATCTCGACCTCGGTGTCATCTACATCATGCCGCCGACGGCGGCGTTTTCACGCCGCGCCATCGAGTGCATCACCGGACTGAACCCCGCGTCACCGCCAGCGGAACTGCGCCTGGGCAACGCCTACGAGGACGTCGCCTGGGGCCGGCTTATCGCCCGGGCGGGACTGACCACCCGCGTGCGCAGCAGTTCCCGGTTCACTTACCACGTTCACGGCGGCAACCTCTCCACCGCCCATGCGATGGACACCGACCATAAATAGCGTTTTCATCGTGGCTCGAGGGGTTCCGAGATCCTGATGCAGTAGGTATCTTGGGCTGACCGCCGAGGGCGTTTCGCTGCGGCCGGCCGCAGGAGAGACGGGTAAGGTCGCAACAATGATCTTTATGCTGGCATCCATCGATAGGATCCCTTAGTGGCTAGAGTACGGATCACTGGCGTCAGCACCCCATGGCTGGGTGTCAGCTGGGAATACCGTGAGTCTGATGCGGATGTGGTCCGGCGCGTGTTTAGCTTCCTTGAAGACCGGCGAGTTCTATACGAACCACTTAATGCTCAAATTTCTTCTCTGTCGGCCAATCGGCCGCAGAGATCAGGCAGATGCTTACGCGGGAGCTTGGCACCGGCTCGGTCGGCGAACAGCTATCGGAGTCATTGCAGGCTATTCGCATGGCGCTGCGGAGATTGAGCTGGCGGCAGCTCTCCAATCGCCAGAATAAGCAACAGGAATTGAACAACGCCGGCCCTGTCACTCGGCCCAGCGCGATCCGCGCCGGAGCGAGCCTCCTTGGACGAAGCCCGAATTCCGAGCGCTCTGCGCGGCTCCCGGGAGCAATGATGCCGTTTCGCCCTGAGTTGATCTTCGTGGCCGGCCTAGCCCAGACGGGCACGGGAACGCGGCGGGAGAAGGTACTCGATGTGCCATAGCACCCCTTCTACGGGTACCGATGGCACTTCGAGTACCTCGCGGGCAGGCCCCGTCGGGGCCGCCGGGGCGGGTGCGGCGGATGAGACGCCAGGCTCCGGTAGGAGGCATAGATGACCGAGCGGACCATGCCGGAAGGCTTGACCGACGAGCGGAGCCTGCTCGATGGCTGGCTGGACTACTACCGGGCCACGCTGCTGGCCAAGTGCGACGGCCTGACCGGCCAGCAGCTCATCACCAGGTCATGCGAGCCGTCTCCGATGTCACTCATCGGCCTGGTCAGGCATATGACGGAAATGGAGCGGGTCTACGGGCACCGGCTGGCCGACTGGGACATCAGCTGGCTGTATTGCTCCGACGAGAACGAGGCGGGCGACTTTGAGGCAGTCACCGCCGTCGGGACCGTGGCCGACCTGAACACATTCCGGGCACACTGCGCCCGGACCGCGCAGATCATGGCGGCTCACCGACTCGACGACACCTTCGGCCAGGCGAACTCGTACACGCTGCGCTGGTTCTACCTATACCTGATCAAGGAGTACGCCCGGCACCTGGGCCATGCCGATCTGCTGCGCGAACGCCTCGATGGGGTAACAGGCGAATAAGGCCGGGCAGGGTACCCCAGGGCACCCTGCCTGGCCTGGTCCCGGCTGCTGCCGGGGCTGGTGTGCGCGTCTGGGGCGGGTCTACGATCTGTAGACCCGTAGTGGTCTCCAGCCTGTCACCTCGCCCCGCGCCGGCCGAAGCCGCCGGGCGTCACGGGGAACTGGCAGGTGATCCCTTCGCCTGTTCAAGCCCGAGGGGGAATCTCGATGCCGCTCTACATGTACCAGGCCTCCTATACCGCGAAGGCGATGGCGGCTCAGCTTCAGGACCCGCAAGACCCGGTGGAAGCGATCAGGCCGGCGCTGGAGGAGCTCGGCGCCACGATCATGGTGGCGGGCTTTCCGTTTGGCGAGTATGACCTGCTTGTCGTCTACGAGGCGCCCGATGACATGACCGCAGCCAGCGTCGCAATGGCAGTCGCCGCCGAGGGTGAGGTCAAGTCGGCCAAGACCACGCGACTGCTCAGCGGGCAGGAATGGCTCGAGTCCCTGCGCAAACGCAGGATTGTCAGCACCAGGAAAGCACGATAGCGGCACAACCGCCGACCGAGCGGACACAGGCACGAGGCCGGGACCTGCACCGGGCAATCTTCGGTCAGATGCTGGTACTGGTGGCTGCCTAGGAGTTGCCCTGGCACCCGGTGTACGTGACCTGCCCCAGATCCGGGAATCCCGGCATCCGCACGGTGTCGGTCCGTCCGTTCTCCTGGTAGCTGACGCTGAACTGCACGGGCAGCGGGCGCGGGCACGCCACGAGCACCCGGAAGGTGACACTGAGCCAGGCGGTACCGTACGGGGGGAGGACCACCGCGCCTGCCGCGCTTCTCGCCTCTACCTCGGCCGCCGACGCCCCGATGAGGCCGATCGTGCCGCCCTCCGCCGGCGGCCAGGCGCCGCACGGCGCCCACTGCTGCGAGACCAGGCGCAACCCGCCCAGCGGGAGGATCGGCCTGGCCTGGCCGAGGGTGACCGCCGTCCCGGAGAGGTTGATCACCTCCACGCCGACCTGAAGGTCCGGGCCGCGCTGCACCGAGCATGCCCCGACGGCCTGGGCCAGCCCGGAGAGTCCCCCGATGCCGAGGCTGGAGGAGTAGACACCGGGGCTCCCACCGGGAGTAACCGACGGCGCGGCGGAACCTGTCCCCGCCGCGGGGCCGGCGCCAGCGGCTGCCGCCCTCGACGGCCGGACGGCCTGCCCCAGGTGCCGGTAGCCGAGCGCGTACCCGGCCGCCAGCCCGACGACCAGCCCGGCAATGCCAAGGATGGCCGCAGCACGCGACGGCCGCCAGCCGAAGGCGGGAAACCACCGGGGACGCCGGGCCCATCCCAGAAACCCCGAAAACCCCGGAAACCGCAGCGGCGCACCGCCCTGCTCCACGACGTCGTCCTCGTCGGGTCGGTACTCCTGCACGCTATTACGGTATCCCTCTTCGTAGGTGGCATTAAAGAGGCTGAGATAGGGGTGCGGCCGGAGGAGCTTCCCGGCGGCGATCGCCGATCGGTCATCCCCGCTGCCATCCCGGCGGAACCTTCCCGAGCAGGCTTCGACCGCCGTGCGCCGGCTCGGCTGGTCGACTGGTCGGCTGGTCGCATAACTGTGCCTACCTCGACACTAATTATGAAACCTGCCTGCCGCTAGCGGTGACGATGCTCATCAATTCACCGTGCCGCAAGTAACTCAGCAATCAGCGTTCGACCGGTTACCCGGTGCGGTAAAGGTGACGCCCGGCGAAGGGTCAATATCCCCGCGAACACCACCCGCCTCGCCTGCCACACCCGTGCCGGGCGATCCGGCTCTGCAGCGAATGCACTCAGCCGCAGGAAACAAATACGCCGGGGCTGTGTATCACGACCGCCACCGGCTCCCCCCGGATAACCGAGAGCCCATTCTTCAGCTGCTCTCGGTATCAAACTAAGGCGCCGTTCCGCTGCGGCATTCGAGCTAGGCCCCGGCGACAGCATCGAGCTGTCGCAGCAAAGCACTCGTATCCGGGGCCATCCCACGACAATCTAGGGGATGATAGAAAGTGACCAGCCCGAACCAGTATCACGTGCGTGGCGGAGGTATATCCGTCGCCTACTATCCGGACGGGTTCGGCCCGATGCTGGAGGGTTCCGGTCCTCTTCATCTGGTCTATCAGGACGCTTTCCGGTCCCTGGCCTTCTACGGCGACCAAGTGCGGACCGTCGAGGTGCCCGACCTGGGCACCGTGGTCAGCGTAACGATCGTTGAGGCGGTAGATACGGGCTACACGTCATTCAGCCTTCTCGTCCCGGACGTCGACCTGCCCACGGATCAGAGTTCGGTCTCCATGAACACCGAGGGCATCACCACGGTCCATCGGATATTCGTCGCGCTGATCGGCCACCCGCAGAGCGAGACGTACACCGTGACATTGCTGGACGGGACGGCAGCCGCCGGCCCGCTGCCGTTCTAGGTCTGAGCCGGGTCGACCCGTCCCGGCCCCGCGGAGCGGGATTCCGCGATGGCGCCAAGGGCGCATCCGCTTCTTGCCGCCGTTGCGATCACCGTTGCACCCTGCGCAGGGTGGCGACAGCGTCGGGGGGCAGGGCCCAGCCCGGCATCGGCGGCGGCCCGGTCAAGGTGCCGGCGAGCCTGGCCGGGAAGCCATCCAGGATGGACCGGTCACCGAAACGGTCGCGCTGCTTGACGCAGGCACCGGCGCGGACCACCGACTCGGCCCCGGTCGCGCTGCCATCACACACGATCGCGCCGACCTCGACGATGCTGCCGTGGCCGATGTGGCAGCCGTGGATCATCGCGCCCGGGCCGATCATTACGTCGTCCTCGACGATCAGCTCGTTGTCGGGCAGCAGGTGCAGCACCGTGTTCTCCAGGATCTGCACCCTGGAGCCGATGCGGACTGGGCCATGGGAATCACCGATGATCTTCACCCCGGCGCCGATCAGCGAGCCTTCGCCGATGACCACGTCGCCGGTGATCTC
The DNA here is from genome assembly GCA_963808315.1 of uncultured Actinomycetes bacterium. Classification (GTDB taxonomy): domain Bacteria; phylum Actinomycetota; class Actinomycetes; order Streptosporangiales; family Streptosporangiaceae; genus Palsa-504. The sequence goes on from CAWEFK010000021.1 coordinate 32,601, forward strand.
CGCCGAGTCGAACAGCACCGTGCCGGCGCCGATCGACGGGGTCTTGCCACGGTAGGCGTACAAGGCTCCCATGTCTTCTCCTGCTCGCATCGACCCGGCCACGACGGTGCCCGGGTGGCCGGTCAGGTTGGTCTGGTGCTGGCGCAGGACCGCGAGCCGCTCCCGGTCGGCGTCGGTGGCCGACCGGATCACATGCGGCGGGCGTCCGACCAGGACCGAGCCGGCCGGGATCACGGTGTCCGGCGGCACCAGAGTGCCCTCGCCCAGGATGCACCCGTCACCCAGGCGGGATCCCGGCATGAGGATGGCGCCGTTGCCGATCTCGCACAGGTCGCCGATGGTGGCGCCGACGATGGCGGCGCGGTGACCGAAGACGGTGCGCTGCCCCACCCGGACCGGATGCTCACGGGTGGCTATCACCACCCCGTTCTCCAGGATGGCCGAGTAGTTGCCGATGCTCACCGCGGCGCCGTGCGCCCGCACCACCAGGCCCTGCGCCAGGACCGCCCCGGCCCCGACGTGCGCCTCCCCGAGGATCACCGCGGAGCGGGCGATCTCCGGCTCGGGCTGGTCGACGAGCATTTGGTTGAAGCTCAAGGCGTTCTCACCGTTCTCCTGGCCATTCGGGCGGGCAGCGGGTCACGGGCTCCTTTCGGCTCCAGTCTGGCGCACCGCCGCGGCGGCCTGCCGGGCCGCCACGAGGATCGGATCCCACACCGGGGAGAAGGGCGGGGCGTACGCGAGGTCCAGGCCCGTGATCTCCTCTACCGTCATGCGGTTCCACAGCGCCGTCGCCGCCGTGTCGATCCGCTTGGCCGATCCCTCGCCCCCCACGATCTGCACGCCCAGCAGGCGTCCGGTGCGGCGTTCGGCGATCATCTTGACCGTCATCGGCCGGGTACCAGGGAAGTACGCGGCCTTCGTGCCGGACCGCACCGTGACGGTCACATAGGCGAACCCGGCGCGTCTGGCGTCGCGCTCGCGCAGCCCGGTCCGGGCGATCTCGAGGTGACACACCTTGCTCACCGCTGTCCCGACCACGCCGGGAAACGTGGTGTAGGAGCCGGCCAGATTGTGCCCGATGACCCGGCCGTGCTTATTGGCGTGGGTGCCGAGCGGCACATGCTGGTACTGATCCGTGACCAGGTTCAGGACCTCCACGCAATCGCCGCCCGCCCAGACATGGTCGTACCCCAGGACCTGCATCTGCACGTTCGTGCGCAGGCCGCCCTGATCCCCCAGCGTCAGGCCGGCCTGTCGCGCGAGCGCGGTGTTGGGTCGTACGCCCAGACCGAGAACGACCACGTCGGCCGGGATCGAGCCGTCGGCGGTCACCACCGAGCGGATCCTGCGGTCGCTGCCTGTGTCGAATCCGGTGACGGCGGTGTCGGTGCGCACATCGATGCCAATGCCCTCCATCGCCTGGTGCACGGCCGCGCCCATGTCCGGATCGAGCGTGGTCATCGGCTGCGCGGCCTGATCGACGACGGTCACCGCCACGCCGCGTCGCACCAGTGCCTCAGCCATCTCCACACCGATATAGCCCCGCCGACGACGCCGCTGACCGGGCCGCACCGCCACCCGCCTGGCCACCGATCAGGCCGCCTGGCCATCGATCAGGCCGCCTCGGTGATGGTGCGGATCTCGGTTCCCGCCCGGACCGCCCTGGTGACCGGGGTCCTCTCCGCGATCTCGGCCAGCTTGGCTCGCTGGACCTCGTCGACGCCCCGCAGGGTGATCACCCAGCGTGATCGCCGTGCAGGCACCGAGCCCGGACAGCAGCAGGCCGAACGGCGCCGGACCGGTATCCGCCCCGCCGTGGTCAACCGGTTCGTCACCGCGCAACGCATGCCCGTCCGCGTTAATACGCACACCGTAAGGCTTTTCCTCACTGGTCACCGTGGCGGCGGCGACAGTGTGGTCGCGGTCATCGCTCATCGGCCATCCCTTCTTGGTCATACCGCCGCGCGTCATCCTCGGCATGGTCACGCCGCCTGGGTGATCACGACGCTAAGTCAGGTGCGAACCCGGAGATAACGTACTGGCGAGACGAGAACGGGCCGGGTCCTCGGGCCGGCGGTACAACGGCTACGCCTGAAGCAGATCGCGTCAGGCGAAGGCGCTCTGCCCGGTAATGTCGCGGCCGACGAGTAATCGGTCTCACGGGCGAGCCCGATGTCCTGCGCCAGCGTGGTGTCGGTTGTCGTCATGGTCAAGCCCTCCGGTTACTCCTGGCGTGGCAGGGTGGTGTGCACGGCGCCCGCGGCTTCGGCTTCTGACTCGTAGATGTGCGGGCGACGCCGCGTGATTCGAGCGCGGTGCCGAGCTTGGCGCGCATGAACGCGCTGGTGGTGAACCGGGTGACGCCATGGAAGTAGGTGTCGTCTATTTCCTGCACGGCGTCGAGGTAGGCGTCTTCGAGGTCGCTGCCGAGTTCGAAACCGTCGTAGTTGACCACGGCGTAGACCTTGTGGCCGAGCGGCCCGCAGATCTCCCTGATCCTCGCCACCACATCGTCGATCACGTCCATCGACTTCACCGGGAGATCCTCGAAGTTCAGGTACAAGATGTTGCGCTCGTCGTCGTAGCTGAACCGCGCGTCGAGGGGCAGCCGCAGCATGTCCTCCCGCAGGCCCATCGGGTCGGCCAGGAAGATACGGGGGGTCCATCTCGCGCGGCCTGTTCACGATCGGCTTGAACGCCATCTTGGCCAGGATGTCGCGTTCGATGTCGATGCCGGGAGCGACCTCGGTCAGCTCCAGGCCTTCGGTGGTGAGCCGGAATACGCACCGCTCGGTGATGTACAGGACGTCCTTGCCCTGGCCCGCGGCGTACGGCCCGGAGAATGTCCGGTGCTCGACCTCCTCGACGAACTTCTGGTACTGTCCGTCGCGCTCGATCAGCAGTTTGCCCTCGACGACCGAGACGTGCAGGTCGCCCGCGGCGAAGGTGCCGAGGAACAACACCTTCTTCGCGTTCTGGCTGATGTCGATGAAACCGCCCGCGCCGGCCAGCCGCGGGCCGAACCTCGAGACGTTGACGTTGCCCTCCCAGTCGGCTTGCGCGAGCCCGAGGAACGCCGCGTCCAGGCCGCCGCCGTCGTAGAAGTCGAACTGATAGGGCATGTCGATGATCGCCTGTGCGTTGGTGGCCGCACCGAAGTCGCCACCGCCGGCCGGGATGCCGCCGATGGCGCCGGGCTCGGCGGTCAGCGTCATCAGGTCGGCGATCTTCTCCTCGGCGGCCACCGAGGCGACCCCTTCGGGGATGCCGAAGCCGAGGTTCACGACGCTGTTCGGCCGTAGCTCCATGGCGGCGCGCCGGGCGATGATCTTGCGAGCGCTCAGCGGCATCGGCGTAAGAGATGTCAGCGGGACCCGGACCTCGGCCGCGAAGGCCGGGTTGTAGGGGGTGCCGAAGGTCTGCGGATGGTTCCCTGAGTCCGTCGCCACCACGATGCAATCGACCAGCGCGCCGGGTATCTTCACCTGACGCGGGTTGAGGCTGTTCGCCTCGGCGAGCCGCTCCACCTGGGCGATCACCAGCCCGCCGGAGTTGTGCGCCGCCATCGCCACCGACAGCGTGTCGCAGGTCAGCGCCTCCCGCTCCATCGTGATGTTGCCGGCCGGGTCGGCGGTGGTGCCGCGAATGATGGCGACATTGACCGGGAACGCCTTATAGAACAGGTATTCCTCGCCGCCGATCTCCATCAGCTCGACCAGATCCTCGGTCGTCATCTCGTTCAGCTTGCCGCCGCCGAAACGCGGGTCGGCGAACGTGCCGAGCCCGACCCGGGACAAGTGCCCGGGTTTACCCGCGGCGATATCCCGGTACAGGTGCGACATCGGGCCGAGCGGCATGTTATAGCCCTCGGCCTGGTTGCCGGCGACGAGCTGGTACAACTTCGGTACACCGGACCAGTGCGCGGCGATGATCCGCTTGAGCAGGCCGGGCTGGGCCAGCCGGTTGGCGCCATCGGCGGCCCAGTCTCCTGGGCTGACGGTGAACATCAGGGTCAGGTCGCGCGGCTTGCCGAAGGCGGCGGGCTCCTCATCGGTGGCCTCGAACAACGCGCCCAGCTCGTGGACGACCTCAAGCGCCAGGCCAATTTGGAAGAACCCGCCGATGGCGACTGTGTCGCCGATGCGGATAAGCCGGACGGCTTCCCTGGCCGACACGACCTTGCCCGTCGAACCAGACCTGGCCGTCGGGACAATGGACCTGACGCTCATCGGACCGCTCCCTGGGCTATTACTCCTGCGCTTTCTGCGTAATCGGTGTTTCCGACATCGTAACCAGGTCCCTTCCAGCTCTCGTGGGTGAAATCTCCCGGGTGAGACACCGATGCCCGCGTGGCGGCCAGGAGGAGCTGGCTCGGTGTGGATCGGTATCACCAGCCTGCCGGGATGCTCCGTCAGATAGAGGCAAGAGTGCCGGGCCGCGGGGATGTGCTCGGGGGAACCAGAAGTCGAGGAGGCTCATGATGCGGCCAGCGATGCACCACCTCAGTAGCAGCGCGATCCGGGCCGATGCCCTGTTCGTGTCGGCATTGCAGCGCGGTGACCATCCCAGCGCCGGCGAAGTCCGGCAGGCCGTCGCCGCGGCTGTCGAAACATTCGGCCAGCGTGGCTGCGCCGGCCGGGTAGCGCAGGAGTTCGGCGATCATCCCGAGACTGCGGTCCCGCGGATGCGCTGGGCTGGCCAGGTTGCTGGCCAGGCGTTCGGCGAACCAGCACCGGCGTCAGCCTGCGCCAGGACGCTCGCTCGGCGCACCGGACCTCACACCAGCCGTGCTGCGTAACCACCGCACCGCGTAACCCGCGAGCCCGGCGCCCTCACGCGGGTTCGGGCAGCACGACCGGGATGGTCCGCCGGCCGGCCCGCTGCGGCGGGAGAAGGGCAGGAGCCGACGGGGGCGCTGGGGCGGGTGCGGGGGATGAGACGTCAGGGACCGCGGCTGGGTGAGACGGCACCTCCCCGGGCACCGGATCCGCCATCAAGCGGGCGCCGCGCCGGTGTCCGGTCAGGCGAGGCGGACGGGGAGGGACTCCAGGCCGTTCATCAGGCTGACAGGACGCCAGCGGAGTTCGGACGGGGGGACCGCGAGCGAGATCCGCGGGAAGCGGGCGAGCAGGGCGCCGAGGGCGACCTCGGCCTCCATGCGAGCCAGGGGAGCGCCCAGGCAGTAGTGAACGCCGTGGCCGAAGGCGAGGTGGCCGCTGGTGTCGCGGTCGAGGTCGAGGCGGTCCGGGCCGGGGAACTGGGCGGGATCGGGGTTGGCGGAACTGATCGCGGGGATAACCCACTCGCCCGCCGGGATCACCACGCCGCCGACCGGCACGTCCGCGGTGGTGAACCGGTCGTTCGCGTGGTTCACCGGGTTCGTGAACCGGAGCAGCTCCTCCACGGCCGCCGGGAGCAGCGACGGGTCCTGCCGCAGCCTGGTCTCTTCCTCGGGGTGGGTCAGCAGCGCCAGGGTGCCGGAGGCGATCAGGTTGACGGTGGTGTCGAAGCCCGCCATGACCAGCAGGAAGATCGTGGAAACGAGCTCGGTGCCGGTCAGCCCGTCCGCGGCGCCGCCGTCGTGGTCGCGGGCGCCGGCGAGCGCGGACACCAGGTCGTCGCCAGGCGCGGCGCGCCTGGCGGCGATGAGCTCGGTGAAGTAGGCGGCCAGCTCCCGCTCCACCCGCTGGTGCTCCGCGCGCTCGTCGTAGGCGGCCACGGTGACCGCGATCCACGCGCGGTCCGCCGCCGGGATGCCGAGCAGCTCGCAGAGCACCGCGATCGGGAGGGGGCGGGCGTACGCGCCGAGCAGGTCGGTGACGCCGCCGCGCGCCGCCGCCATCTCCTCCAGCAGGCCCGCGGCGATCTCCTGCGCCCGCGGTCGCAGCGCCGCGCAGCGCGGCGTGAACACCTTCTGCACCAGGCGGCGCAGCCGGGTGTGGTCAGGCGGGTCGGCGTGGAGCATGTGCGTGCAGACGCCCGTCGCCTCGCACGGCCGGGACCGGGCGCCGCCCGGCCACCGGTGGACGTCCTTCGCCAGCCGGGGGTCGGTCAGGACCGTCCGCACGTCCGCGTAGCGGGTAACGATCCAAGCCCGCCCGTAGCCCGGCATCGGCACCCGAGCGACCGGCCGGGACTCGCGCAGCCCCGCGAAGAACCCCAGCCGGTCCTGGTAGGAGGAATCCTCGTCGAAGGGCGCCAGCTGTATCTCCTCCGTCACGATCCACACCCTAGGTTGCCGGTTCTGGAGCTGTCACCGGGTTTTCCCGGCTTGGCGGCGGCCTCCTGCGGGTGGCCCTGTCGCAGGCAGGGCCCTGTCGCAGGCAGCTGCCGCCGATCTTGGTGCGGGCCTGCGGTTGGCGGGCAACACGATTTACCCGCAGGCCACGTCGCGGCGTTACTGGCCGACACGGCCGTCGACCCGCTCGCGGAGCAGGTCGGCGTGGCCGAGGTGGCGGGCGTACTCCTCGACCATGTGGAGTATCACCTCGCGGAGCGCGACGGTGGTGCCATCTGGCATGGGGCTGCGGACGGCGAGGTCGGGCGAGCCGGCCACGAACTGCTCCGCGAAGGCGACCTCCTCGTGCCAGGCGCGCCAGGCGTCGGCGACCACCACCGGATCTGCCACCGCGCCCGCCCAGTCCGCGTCCTCGACGTCGTCGGACCAGTACAGCGGCGGCACGTCGGCGCGGGCCATCACCCGCCGGAACCAGCGGCGCTCCACGTCGGCCATGTGCCGGACCAGGCCGAGCAGGGACATGGTGGAGGGCGGCACCGAGCGTCTGGCCAGCTGCTCCGCGTCGAGGTCGGCGCACTTGAGTTCCAGCGCCAGCCGGTAGGCGCGCAGGTACTCAAGCAGCGTCCCCCGCTCACCTTCCAGTTCCGCGCCTGCCGCGAACCTCGGATCCTGCGCCGGATCCATCCACATGTTGGACTTCGGGCCAACCGCGTTCCAGCGTTCGGGTATCACGTCCGCGTTGCTCTGATTCGTCACAGCGACCAGCCTGTCAGCCGACGGCCGGGGTGGCCAGCGGAATGACCCCGCCCTTCGCAGTCCCGCCCAGGTGGGCGGGGTAGTAGACCCAGCCTGCCCCCGGCCGGGACTCCGCAGCAGGGGCCGGGACGGCCCAATCAAGCCCGGTAGGTGTGGCCGACCGGCCCACTCGACGCGCCAGGCCGGAGCGTTATGTCGGTATGACGTTTGACCAGATGGCCGGAGAGCTGAAATCGTGACAGCGATGGATGAGCTGTCGCGTGCCGCCGCCGCGCCCTGGGCCGCGCGCGGCTCCATGTTCTCTCAGCCCGGCCTGGCCAGGCCGGTGGCCTGGGCCACCGAGCATGACCTGGACCGGCTGCGCGCCAGCCACGCACGCGGACGGCCGGGCAGGCCGCTGGTGCCGGCCGGTGTGGCATCGCCGCGGCTGGGCGATGAGCTGTTTGCGCGGCTGCTGACCTACGGCGCGCCGCAGGAGACTCACCGGGGCGATGTACTGTTCCGGCCGGGTGACGAAGACGTCGATCTGATCGTGGTCGACCGGGGTTCGGTTGAGGTGGTCCGGACGGAAACGGCTGACGTGCCCGCCGCGACCGTCGCGGCGGTGGACGCGGGCGGCTTTGTCGGCGAGCTGAACCTGCTGACCGGGCAGAACGTCTACCTGCTGTGCCGGGTACGGGAGGGCGGCACGGTCTACCGGGTGTCGCCGGAGCACCTGCGGCAGCTCATGGCCAACGACGTCGAACTGTCCGACATCGTCTTCAAGGCCTTGATTGCCCGGCGGGAGCTGCTGCAGCGCAGCACCGCCGCCCAGGCGATGGAGATCGTCGGCGCCGACAGGTCGGCGGCGGCGCTGGCGCTGCGGACCTACGCCGCCCGGCAGCGCCTGATCCACCTCTGGTTCGACGCCGGCACCCCCGCGGGCCGGGCCATGATGGGGTCATCCGGCCTGACCGAGGACGACCTGCCCGCTGTCGTCATGCCCGGCGCCACGCTGAAACGGGCCACGCCGGGCGCGCTGGCCGGCAAGCTCGGCCTGTCCTACCGCCGTTCTTCCGCCAAGCCGGTTGACGTCACGATCGTCGGCGCGGGCCCGGCCTGCCTGGCGGCCGCGGTTTACGGGGCATCCGAGGGCCTGGACACCGTGCTGCTTGACGCCGTCGGCACCGGCGGGCAGGCTGCCGCCAGCTCCCGGATCGAGAACTATCTCGGCTTCCCGTTCGGCCTTTCCGGCGCCGATCTGACCGGCCAGGCCGTGCTCCAAGCGCTGAAGTTCGGGACGCAGCTGGCCAGCCCGTGCCAGGCGGTCAAGCTCGACACCGACCGGAACGGCGACCTGCTCCGGCTGCACCTGCAGGGCGGAGAAGTCATCGACAGCAAAGCCGTCGTCATCGCGACGGGCGCCCGTTACCGGGCCCTGCCGCTGGAACGCTGGCCCGACTTCGAGGGCGCCGGCATCTACTACGCGGCCACCGAGCTAGAAGCCCGCGGGTGCACGGGCAGCCCGGTCACGGTGATCGGCGGCGCGAACTCCGCGGGCCAGGCGGCGTTGTACCTGGCCGGGCGAGGCAGTGAGGTCTCACTGGTGGTCCGCGGCCCGGACATCGCGACCGAGATGTCGGCCTATCTCGCCGACCGGCTGCTGGTCCACCCGCGGGTGACGGTGCGATGCCGGAGCGAGGTCACCCGGCTGGACGGCGGTGACTTCCTCGAGGAAGTCAGCATTACCGACCGAACGGCGGCCACCGTCCAAGCCCAGCCGTGCTCGGGCTTGTTCTGCTTCATCGGCGCCGAGCCCGCCACGAGCTGGCTGACCGGGATCGCGGCCGGGGACGATGGTTTCATCCGGACCGACGTCCAGCTGACCGACGATGACCTCGGACCTGACTGGACCACGCTGGGACGGCGGCCGCTTCCGTTCGAGACCAGCATTCCCGGCGTGTTCGCGGTCGGCGACGTCCATTCCGGCTCGATGAAGCGGGTCGCCGCCGCCACCGGCGAAGGTGCCAGCGCCATCGCCTCGGTACACAAGGCCATCGCCACGCTGGCCTAGCGATCGGGATGCGGGGCGGCCGCATCGGTTCCGGGCGCCCGGTGCCCGGCGTCGGCGCCGGCCGTCAGCCCCGTGATCTGGTGCTTGCCGCGGACGGCAACCGCGTTAGGCTCGCCAGGTGGCGGATCTGACCCAGGATGAGGCGATCGAGCGGGCGCGGACGATCGAAGTCGACTCATACGACGTGTTCATCGACCTGGCGGCCGAGCCGGTGTTTTCCAGGACCGAGGTCCGGTTCCGGTGGCTGCGGCCGGGCGTGAGCACGTTCGCCGAGCTGCGTACCCAGGGCGTGCGCGGCGTGACGCTCGATGGGGTGGCCCTGCCGCCGCCTGGGGACGGCCGGTTGCGGCTGAGCCGGGCCGGCCGGGGTGATCAGGCGGTCCTGGTGGTGGAGGCTGACGCCGGATACTCGCAGGAGGGGTGGGGGCTGAGCCGGTTCACCGATCCGGCGGACGGCGCGAGCTACGTGCTGGCGTTCTGCTACCCGGACTGCGGGCCGGAGCTGTTCTGCTGCTTTGACCAGCCGGATCTGACCGCGACGTTCCGGTTCGCGGTGCGCGTGCCCGACGGGTGGGAGTGCGTGGCGAACGGCCGGCTCGCCCGGCGTGAGGATGATGTGTGCACGTTCGCTCCGGTCAGCGGGATGCGGCCGTACGATCTGACGTTCTGCGCCGGGCCGTTCCCGACCGCGGCGCGTACCGAGGCGGGCCGGACGGAAGTGACCGTCCGGCACCGGCAGTCGCTGCGTGGCCAGGCGGCGGTGGCTTCCCTGCCCCGGTTCGCCGGCTATGCCCGCGATGCCATCGCGTGGTACGCCGACAGGCTCGGCGTGCCGTGCCCCTACCCCGCGTACGACATCGTGTTCATGCCGGACCTGCCCGCCACGGCGCTGTCGGTCCCCGGCCTGATGGTGGTGAACGAGAAGCTACTCGGGCGGCCGGGCGGAGCCGGCGACCAGCAGAGCGCGATGATCTGCGCGCATGAGGTGGCACATCTGTGGTTCGGCGCCCTGGTGGGGCCGCGGTGGTGGGACGACGTGTGGCTCGACGAGGCGATCGCCACGTACCTGTCGTACGCCGCGCTGGCCGCGGTCGCCGGGGTCAGCGAATCGCTGTCGTGGACCGGGTTCGCTTACACGCACAAGCCGGTGGCCTATACGGCGGACGAGCTGCCGAGCCGGGAGCCGGTGTCGTCTCCGGTCAGCACGGCCGCGCAGGGCCGGGACAAGCCGTTCGGCATCTTGTACGTCAAGGGCGCCAGCGTCATCCGCTCCCTCGCCGCGCTGATCGGCGACGACGCGCTGCGGCGGGGGCTGAGCGACTACCTGACCAGGTTCGCTCATCGCAGCGCGACGGTGGACGACCTGGTCGGATGCTGGTCCCGGGCCAGCGGGCAGGACCTGGCCGGCTGGGCGGACCAGTGGCTGCGCGCCGAGGGCACGACCGCGATCCGGCTGGACCCGGACGGCGCCGTCGTCCAGGACGTACCGCGCCGGCAGCGGATCGGCATCGGGCTCTACGACTCCGGCGGGGACGGCCAGCTGCACCGTCGCAGCCTGGTGCACGCGGAGCTCGACGGGGAGCGGACCGTGGTGGCCGGGCTGACCTCCGCGGACGCGGTGGTGCTCAACGACCAGGACCTCTCCTACACGCGGACCGGGTTCGACGTCCGGTCCGCGCGGGCGCTGACCGCGGCCGCCTGCCAGGTGGGCGATCCGCTCAGCGAGGCGGTGTGCTGGAACGGGTTCTGGCTGCTGGTCACCGGCGGCGAGCTGCCGGCCGCGCAGTTCACCGACATGGTCTGCCGCCGGCTGCAGGTGGGCGGCCTGCCCGAGGTAGGAATCGAGACGCTCCTGCTCCGCGCAGTCGAGGCCGCCGACGCGTGGGCCCCGCCGCGTCAGCGAGCGGGCCTGAGGGAGCAGATTGCCGCCGCGACCCGGACTGCGGCCGGAGACGCGCGCAAGCTGGTGACCGGCTTCGCCGCCAGCGCGCAGGCCGACGACCAGCTCGCCGTGATCGGCGCCTGGCTGGCCGGCCAGGACCTGCCAGCCGGGCTCGTCCTCGACGCCGAGCTGCGGGCGCGGATCCTGTTGACCCTCGCGGCCCGCGGGCTGGCGCGCGGGGAGGACATCGACGCGCTGCCGCGGCTCGACCCCGTCACCGGCGAGGTGAACCGTGTGACCTGCCTGGCCATGCAGCCGGACCTGGCGGCGAAGGAAGCCGCCTGGACCCTCGCCCTTTCCCCCGGCGAGCCGGCCAGGATCGCGCAGGCCTGCGCGGCCGGCATCTGGGTGCCTGGGCAGGAGAAGCTGATGGCCGGCGACGGCGACCGCTACTTCACCGAGGCCCTCCCCGCGCTCGCCACCAGAACGCAGCGGACAAAGGCCCGGCTGAGCCGCCTGCTGTTCCCGGCCACCCTCGTTTCCGAGGCCGCCATCGAGGCCGCGGATGCCGCGGAGCCGCCGGACAAGGCCCTACGGCTCGCCGTGGCCGAACAGGCCACGATCATGCGCCGCCGCCTCGCGGCACACCAAAGGCTGTCATCATGACAGTCATCAGCCAAGTCGCCCAGAGCAGGGTAACCCGCGGCGCGAGGCCACGGTCGTTCGGGGGAAAGTGCCTGAGCTACACAGTCGGCAGGGAGGAATTCGGAGGCTGGGGCGCGCCGCACAACACTGCGCGATCGGCTCTGGTGGGTTATCCGAGATCGAGGCACAGGCCGGGGGTCGCGACGCTGATCTGGCCGTGGTACTGGGCGGCGGCTGCCGTGCGAGCGGCCCGGTGGCTGGTGCCAGGCCACAGATGGGTCAGGGCCAGCTGCGCCGCGCCGGCCTGAGCGGCGTACCTGGCTGCCTGGGCTGCGCTGGACAGGAAGGCCTGCGCGTCCGGCGGGACGCTGTCGGCGTAGGTCGCCTCGGCCAGCAGCAGGCCGGCGTCGCGGGCCAGGTCGGTGATTCCCGGGTCGGGCCCGCTGTCTCCGGTGTAGGCGAGCACCGCTCCTGCTGCGGCGAGCCGCAGGCCGGCGTTGGGCACCCAGTGCGGGAGCAGACAGGTCAGGGCGTCGAACGGGCCGATGTCCAGGCGGCTGCCCGCGGTGAACTCGTGCAGGGTGAAGGCGCCCGCCAGCATGCCCGGGCGGTCGAGCGCCAGCACGGCATCGAGCGCGCCGGGCAGCGCGTAAACCGGGAGCGGCGGTGCCGGATCATCGCCCAGCGCCCGGGCGCGCAGCAGCGGGTTCAGGTCAGCGCAGTGATCGGGATGCCCGTGGCTGATAAACACGGCGTCGAGCTGGCTGGCTGCCACTCGTTCCAGCAGCCGCGGCACGATGGCGTAGCCCGCATCGATCAGCAGCTGGAAACCGTCGTGCTCGACCAGGTAACCGCTGCACGCCTGGCCGGCCTCCGGCCAGGCGCCGCACGCGCCAAGAACAGTCAACCGCACGAGCATCACCCTAACGGCCGGCGTGATGAACCGGCCGGTATCGGACCCGCCGTTCGGCTGCCCGCGGGGCGCTGTTTCTCCGGCCAGGAGCGGACCTGTGTTCAGGCGTGGTAGCTCGTCGGTGCGCGCGAAGGTCCGTGCCGCCTGGGCGACAATGCGGGGATGGCTCGTGATGACAGCGGGGACCGGTTGTTTCGGCGGGCCGTCGTGATGTCCGTTCTGGACGGGCGAAGCCCTGACCACCTGGACCTGTGTCCCGCGGGTGGCCCGGGCCGTGCAGCGGCGCAGGCCGAGGATCGCGGCCGGCTCAGCCCTGGTCGTCGCCGGAGCGGCAGCCCGGCTGCGGGCGGCATCGGCTGAACCCCTCAGGTAACAGCAGGCAGCCGGGCAGCTGGCCTCGTACTTGGCCACCTCGCCGAGGATCTGTCAGGCAGGCAATGGCCTAGGAGGAAGCCGAACATGACACAGCCAGCCGTTCCAGGCTCCGTCAACTGGCAGCGCCAGTGGACCATCGACGCCGGAGATGTGCTGCTCCAGCCGGTCACTCGCGGCATCGCGGAAGGCGTGCTCGCGGGCGGCCCGATCACGCGCACGTTCGAGATGGGAGCCCTGCACGACAGGATCCCCCAAGCCATGGACATCGCAATCCGCGACATCGACTCCGGCGCGGCCGCCATCCTGCCAGCTGTCTGGCTCATCGTCCGCCGCGCTGACGAACGGGTCCTCGGCGATCTGGGGACCCACGGCCCGCCCGACAGTAAGGGCTGCGTTGAGATCGGCTACAGCCTCGCCCCGTCCACGCGAGGCCAGGGCCTGGGCACCGCCGCCGTGGCCGCCTTCATCCAGCGCCTGGCGGCGGTGCCAGGAATCCGCCGGCTGACCGCGGTTACCGGTGTGGAGAACACCGCTTCCCGCCGCCTGCTTGAACGGCAGGGATTCCGCCTCGCTGATCCGGTTCCTGGCACAGACGAGGTGCGCTACACACGGAGCCTCAGCTAATACCTCATCAATCAGTGTTCGCCCGGTTACTCGGTGCGGTAAAGTTCACAGGCTTCTGCCCCGGCGAAGCGGCTCCGGCAGGGCCAGGTAGGCACCCTGCTCGGTCGGCTGCCGGCCGGGTATGCGGTCAGGCCGCCGCCGCGATCCGGTCCGGCTTCGCGGCGGGCCTGAACGACCTGATAGTCGTCACCGCGGCGGTCGCGCCGGCGGGCGCGGTCTTTGCCTTACTGCTCATCCGGCCGCCTCGCCAGCCGGCCCGTCGGCCCCTTCGGCCGCGGTCCGCCAGCAGGACGAGGCCCGTATCTAGCCGCCGCTCACAGATCGCCGATCGCCCGGCCGACCCTGGTCGCGAGGATCAGCACGCACCCCGCGCATCCGGCGGCTAGGACGATCCAGGGCAGGGCCTGATGTTCGGTGAACAGCCAGCCGAACAGCCCGGGCGCCGCCGCCCGGGCCAGCGCCCAGGACAGCTGGTACACGGCCATGTAGCGGCCGCGGAACTGTTCCGGCGCGGCGGCGACCACCAGCCCGTTGAAGACCGGTCCCTGGATCAGCTCGGCCACGGTGAAGACGATGACCGCCAGGAAGACCCCGGCGATGGACACCGCGCCAGGAAGGGGGGCGATCAGCCACATCATCAGGAACGACAGCCCCCAGACGGCGGCGCTGAGCTGGAGCACCCGGACCGGACGACGGTGCTGGAACAGCGCCCAGACCGGCGTCTGGAAACAGGCCACTGCCACGGTGTTCAGGGCGAACAGCAGTCCGCTCAGCCACACCGGCTCGTGCAGGATCCGCACCAGGTACAGCGCCAGCAGCACATCAAGTACCATCATGCAGAGCACGAACAGCACGTTCATGGCGGTGAGCAGCAAGAACGGCCCGTCGGTCAGCGCGGCCCGGTAACCGCGTCGGCTGCCGTTCACAACCTCGCACTTACGGGCGGATCCGCCGCCGAGCGACACCCGTGAGCGCCAGACCAGGAGCGCCGCGAGCAGGAAGGTGACCGCGTTGGCCAGCGCCAGCGCGCGGTAGCCGATCCCGCTGCCGCTGCCCAGCGCCGCGGCGGCGAACAGGCCGCCGAGCCCGTAGCCGCCATTGCGCGCGGCCCGCTGGAAGGCGAACCACCGGGTTCGCTCCGAGCCTTGGAACGCGTCCCCGACCAGGGCCAGGTTCGCCGTCCAGAAGAGCCGGCCGCCCGCCGCGGCGAAAAACGAGAAGAACACCAGCTCCCACAGGTTGCCGACCAGCAGGTAGCCCGCGAAGCCCACCCCGGATATGAGGTTCCCGGCGATCACCACCGCCGCCGGGGTCAGCCGGTCGATCAGCACCCCGCTGACCGGGACCGCCACCATGGCCAGCAGGTTCGCCGCGGTCAGGCCGAATCCGACGGTGGACAGCGTCAGCCGGGTGGTCTTGAGGAAGTAGACCACCGCGAACGGCAGGAACAGGCCATCGCCCAGGCTGTCGACGAACAAGGCTCCGGCGAGCTGATACCGGCCGGTCAGGTCCGGCAGACCGAGCCGGTCCCGGATCCGGGACGGCGCGGGAGCATCCTGATTAACCGCCATGGTTATATAGGGTACTTTCTATATTTACGTCTTGCTATACTTGGATCATGGGCATTGACGCGGCGCTTGACGATTCCGCCCTCCTGACCTCTGCCGCGGCCATGCGAGCGCTCGGGCACCCGATCCGGCTGGGCATCATGCGACGTCTCGCGGCCGAGCCTGAGACGTGCGCGTGCGATTTCACCGAGGTGTTCGGGGTCGCGCAGCCGACCATCAGCCAGCACCTCAAGGTCTTGCGCGAGGCGGCCCTGGTCCGCACCCGGCGCCGCGGCACCCAGATCTGCTACTCCGTCGACCCGCTCGGCCTCGCCGTGGTGTCCCAGGCCGTCGCCACCCTGAATCGCCGCCCGGCCTCCACCGCCGGCTGACCCGGCCCCACCCGGCTGTTCGACCGGGACCGCCGCACCGTGACGCTTACCCCGGCCGGCCAGGCGCTGTTCCCGCGCACCCGGGCACTGCTGGAACAGGCCGACGAGCTGCGCCGGGCGGCCGCCGGCCTGTCCGCGCGCGAAACCGTCCGCCTCGGCTACGTCAACTGGTGCCCGGCCGACCTCGCCAGCCGGGCCGCCGGCGTGGCCCAACTGCTCGTCGACACCTGGGTGCTGCCCTCACATACTCAGGCCGACCGGGTGGCCGACGGGAGCATCGACCTGGCGATCTGCTGGGTGCGGGCTGAGGACCTCGCGGCCTCACCCAGCCCGCGAAGCTCCTTGACTACTTCCCCTACCTTGCCCCGCCGGAAAGCTGACCCGGCAGCGGGAACACCGCACCCAGGCAGATCCGGCCTGCAGGCCGGATCTGGCCGGGCGGCCGGGCCTGCGCAGGCGAACTCCTCCGCAAGCAGCGCGACCGGCCGCTGCCGACGCGGCTATGGCGGCCGTAACACCACGGTCCGTTTAGAAAATTTAGACTTTCACCGAACGGACCGTGGTTTCAATTCCACAGCGCCAGGAGGAGCTTCCCGGCGCCGGCGTTACGTGGCTTCGGCGAACTCCGGCAGCTCACGGCGACCGAACACGACCAGCGCGAGCACCGCCAGGACCAGCAGTTTGGGCTGGGAGCGCACGAAACGCTCAGCTACGATGCGGGCACCCTCGACGGCGCCGGGGAGTTTCGCCATGACCGCTTCCCGCCCGAGACTCGTCTCGCCGGCCTGCTGGGTCCGCTGCGGTTCAGCTGGCCCGCCGGCCAGGTCCGTGGGGTCCATGGCGGCCGCCCGCTGCAGGTCACGGATCTGCTGCTGCAGCGCATCGATCTGCGCCGCCTGCTGCGCAGGCTGCTGATGGACGGCGATCGCCATGGCCGGCGGGATAGCGTCCGAAGCGCCAGCGGCACCCGACGGACCTCCGGCTCCAGCGCCGGACTGGTCTTCATGCAGGCCCTGCACTTCTTTCTTCAAGATGCGCATCGACTCGCCAAGCGAACGCGCCGCGTGCGGCAGCTTCTTGACCCGAACAGCACGATAAGCACAATGGCGACAATCAGGATTTTCCACGGGTTGTCGAAAAAGGTCGCTCAGCATGTCCGTCCTTCAGCTGCGGGGAGATGTCTTTCTCCCGGGTTCCTGGTCGGTGTCGTGATGGCCGTTTATCCCAGTGCCTCGAAGGTGGCGTCGGTGACGAGCTCCTGGTACGGCTCGGGCCGCTGGGTCATCCGAGAACCTGCCGGGTACGGCGCGCCGCGACGGTACTTGCCGGTCAGCCAGCCGCCCGCCAGCGGGCCGAAGGCCAGGTAGGCGACGCCCCGCTCGGCGCACAACGGCAGGTCGTGAGCCGCGGCCGGACCCCGCGCGACCGGATCCAGTGACCGATCGCCTGTTCGCTGCGGCCGCCGCCGTAGGCATCGGCCGTATCAAAGTGGACCCGCCAGGCCTCCCACGCCGCGTCCATCAGGGCGAACGCCTCATCCTGCGTCAGCCCCCGGCCGAAGAACTCCGGTGCCGAGCCGACTCCGCCGAAGTTACCGCAGCCGAGCGCGACCCGCGATACGGCGAATCCCTGCATTCCGCCACCCCTACCTCAGCGCCGTTCGGCCTGCTTGGGGAAGTCTGGCACAGCCGGGGGCCGACAGGTCGGGCCGCCGGGTTCAGGGGCCGTGCTTCTGCAGCACACCGCACGGCGGTGCCAGACCGCCGGCTTCTACCAGATGCGCTCCCCGCTGCCCGGTGACAAGCGCCCGGCGAGGTTACCGGCGGGTGCGGTGTCGTCCTGGAGAATCGCCACGATCTCCTCCACCTGGTCAAGGTCTCCCTCGGCGACCCTCATAACCAGATCGTAGGCGTGATCGTTGGTGCACGTCAGGCGGCGCCCGTTGAGGCCGTAGAAGGCGATCATTGCTGGCCGAGCCGATGGCTTGCAGGGAAGTTGTCTCTTGCCGGTGGAAGAATGGGCGGGTGATCGATTCCGCGGAGCTGCGCCGCGGTTGCCGCGGCTGATGCCGGAGGTGGCGCGCATGCCTAGATATGCGATCGTGGAGGCGCCGTCTGCGCTGGGACACGTGCCGGAGCATCTGGGCGTCGAGCGCGCACCGGAAGTCCTGTTCGGAGCCGGGCTGGCGGACGGGCTGGCCGCTCGCCGGGCAGGCCGGGTCGAGGCGCCCGGGTACAGCGCGGAGCGTGACTCCGGGACGCAGATCATGAATCCGCAGGCGATCCGGGATTACTCGCCGTTGCTGGCCGATGCGGTGACGGCGGTGCTCGACGTGGGTGAGTTCCCTGTGGTGCTCGGGGGAGACTGCTCGATCCTGCTCGGCACGATGCTGGCGCTGCGGCGGCGTGGCCGTCACGGGCTGCTGTACATCGACGGCGACGCCGACTTCTACCAGCCGGAGGTCAATCCGCTCAACGGCGCGGCGTCAGCCAGCGATCTTGCGTTCGCAACCGGCCGCGGACCTGACGTCGTCACCGACATTGAGGGCCGGCGGCCGCTGGTACGCGCTGAAGATGTGGTGGCGTTCGCCTGCCGTGATGCTGCTGACCGGGAACGCCGGGGCTGCCAGCCGCTGCCGGAAGACTTGCTCGTTATTGACCGTGACCAGGTCCGCCGGGTCGGCGCTACCGCGGCTGCCCGGGAAGCTGTGCGGTACCTGACGCGGGAGGGGGGCCCGGAGGACGGGTTCTGGATTCACCTCGATGCGGACGTCTTCGATGAGACGATCATGCAGGCGGTGGATGATCCCCGGCCGGACGGCCTGGCCTGGGATGAGGTGATGTCGGCGCTGAGCATCGCGGTGGGCTCTGGTCACGCGGTGGGCCTGCAGGTAGCGATTTACAACCCCGACATCGACGCTGACGGCGCGAACGGCCGCGGCCTGGCCGCCACAGTGCGGAAAGCACTTACCGGGCACGTACACCCAGCGGGCCATGCCCCGGCTCTGAGCCCAGCCGGGACTCGTGCACCTGGCACTCTGGGTCGTAACGTTCCCGGAACGCTCCGGGCATAGCGTTGCCTCTCATGGTGGGGATTCCGGTGGCAAGCGGGCCGGAACCGGCCGCGGCCCGCTTCCGGCTGGCGTCTCCGGTGACCGCGACGGTCCTGGCCGTCCTGTCGCTGATGCTGCTGGCCGGTGAGCTGGTGCTGAGTGCCTTGACCGGCCAGCTGTCGGTCCTGGACTCGGGGCCGATGGTCCCCGTCGTGGTGGTCTACGCGGCGGTGGGCTTCGTCGTGGCCCGCCGCCAGCCGGGCAATCCGATCGGCTGGATCCTGATCACCTGGATCGTGGTGTTCCTGCTGAGCGGCGTGGCCGGCGGGTACGCCGCCATGTACTACCGGTTCGGCCATCATGGCCTGCCGCTGGCCCCGGTTGCCGTCGTGCTGGGACCTTTGTGGGCACCAGCGCTGCTGTTGTTCCCGGTGGTGATTTTGCTATTCCCGGACGGCAGGCTAGCGGCGCGGCGGTGGCGGTGGATAGTGCGGGCCTATGGGGTGGCCGGAGCGCTAGCGTCGGTGGCCGTCTTTGCCCCGGCGGTCACCGCCGTGGCCCGTCATGACGTCCGCATTGACGCCGCAGGCAACCTGATCAGCACCGGGCGACCGCACGGCGGCCTTCTCGCCGTGGCGGCGCCGTTGGGCCTGGGCTTGATCTTGGTGATCGTGCTGTCGTTCGTGGCCCACCAGGTGTTTAGCTGGCGGCGTGCCACGGGCGAGCGGCGCCAGCAGCTGAAGTGGCTGGCCACCGGCGCCGCGGTTACCCTGGTCGTGGTGGCCGCGTCGCTCGGGTTCAGCTCGACCAGTGTCGTAGGGGAGATTCTCGGGATCGGACTCGCCGCGCTGCCGGTTGGCATCGGTGTGGGGATCCTGAAGTACCGCCTCTACGAGATCGACCGGATCATCAGCCGGACCCTGGCCTACGCGATCGTGACCGGCCTGCTGGTGGGGGTATACGCCGGGCTGGTGCTGCTGGCCACCCAGGTGCTGCGGTTCCACAGTTCGGTAGCGGTGGCCATGTCCACGCTGGCCGCGGCGGCGCTGTTCAACCCGCTGCGGCGGCGGGTCCAGTACGCGGTGAACCACCGGTTCAACCGGGCACGGTATGACGCCGACCAGACCGTGACGGCGTTCGCGGCCCGCCTAAAAGACGCGGTTGACCTGGACTCGGTCCGCGAAGACCTGGTCGCCGTCGTGGAGAACGCTCTGGAGCCAGCCCACGTGTCGGTGTGGATCCCGGCAGGCGAACGGTAGTGACGCGATACCGGCGAGAATACTGCCTGACCTGAGCTTCAAGGGATGCGCACCGACCGCGACTCGAACGCGGGACCTACTGCCCAGGAGGCGCTTTCGGAGTGTGGCCGGGAGGTGGCAGACCTGAAGCCGCTCCGGTAGCTCAACCGGCGGCATCTCCGACTGAGCCAAACCGCTTGCGGCGGCATTCCCGGCGCCGCGGCCGGGTAGCCCATCAGGCGACGGAGCGCTACGTTGGCCATATGCCGACCACTGGCGGGCTGAAGCTAGCACTGCAGGCCGCAGCGCGCGACGACCGGCGTTTGCGCTTTGCGCAGGTGAAGCTGTGCATGCCTGGAGTCGAGGATGCACTCTCATTGGTGACGGACGCCCGCGGCCGGATGCAGTACCGACTGCCCGACGGCGAATATCAGCTGTCGCTTCTCGGTGGCCCGTACGTGCGGTTCGTCGTGACCGATCGCTGCTGGACCACGGTCCGCCTTCAGCTGGCGTAGCCGGAGTGACGCCCGGGAGCGCTTTCCGCGCCGGCTCGGCGCCCATCAGCCGGCGGATAGCGTGGCCGGCGTGTCGCTTAGACGTCATTCTTGACCGGGTATCGCAGGTGAGTGATGCTATCCGGTGCCACGATGACTTCCGCGGTCGGCTCCAGCGGCTCGCTGCCGGGATGTTCGAGGAGAGCCGCTGTAGGCTGCCGTCATGAGCACGCGCGAGGATTACCCGGCCGGGGTGCCGTGCTGGGTCGACACCAATCAGCCCGACCCGGTAGATGCGGCCCGGTTCTACTCCGGGCTCTTCGGGTGGCAGACCGAGGACGCGATGCCTCCCGACGCTGGGTCTCACTACTACATGGCCCGCATCGACGGCCGGGACGCGGCCGCGATCTCCTCGCAGCCCCCCGGTGCACCACCGCAGGCGGTGTGGAACACCTACATCCGCGTCGAGTCCGCCGACGACGCCGCGGTGCAGGTGCGCGAGGCAGGCGGCCAGGTGCTCGCCGAGCCGTTCGACGTGTTTGACGCGGGGCGGATGGGCGTGTTCGCCGATCCGCAGGGCGCGGTCTTCTGCGTGTGGCAGCCCGGATCGCACCGCGGCTCAGCGGCAGTAAACGAGCATGGCGCGGTGAACTTCAACAACCTGCACACCGACGATGTCGAGACCGCCCGGGCCTTCTACGGCGCCGTGTTCGGCTGGACGACGATCGACGCCGGCTCGCCGATGTGGGCTCTGCCGGGCTACGGCGATCATCTGGAGGGCCTCAACCCCGGCCTGCGCGCGGGGATGAAGCAGATGGGCGCACCGGAGGGTTTCGAGGACGTCGTAGCGACGATCTTGCCTCGCGAGGAGGGCGCCCCTGCGCGCTGGAGCGTGACCTTCGCCGTCGATGATGTGGACGCGATCACTGCGCGAGCGCGCGATCTCGGAGGCTCGGTCCTCGCCGAGCCGCAGAATGCGCCATGGGTGCGATTCGCCGTCCTTGCCGATCCGGCAGGCGCGTCCTTCACCGCCAGTCAGTTCGTAGCGGAGAACCGCTAGGCGATTCCCGATTCAGACGCCTCTCCGGTCGCTGAACCGTCCAGGCGACGGCAGGCGTGAGCGTCGGCTGAACCGACGGTGCCACAGTGCGGGCCCTGCTCAAGCGTGACCGTCAGCTGGCGGCACTCCTGACAGCGCCGGACCTCACCGACGAGCAGGCGAATGCCGCTCGAATGGATCTCCTCCTCGAATACCGTGGCTTCGACCAGCCTGACCCGTCAATCGAGTCTTACCTCGAGGGCGTACCGGTCAGAGAGCTGACCTGGTGGCGCGTCCGCATCGACGGGACGGATGCAGCCCGCCTGCAGTACATCAACTGGGACTTCTGGGTCGAGATCACCGCAGGTACCCGGCTTGCCGCCACGTATGCATCGGTCAGGCTAGCCGAGGCGAATGGCCCGGCGCAATGTATGCCGCATTGCGGGACGCGTTCGTTGCCGTGACCTCGGTCCCGGAGATCATCCTGGTCGACTCCGGTCCGGGTACAAGACTCGTGATCCTCGAAGGTCACGTGCGAGCGACAGCCATGGCGATGGCCGGCGGTGACCTGAGGCCCCGGACGGCGCTTCTGGGACGTAGCAAGGCGGTCGCGGATCAGTGGTTCTACTGATGTCCGCGCGGCGGGCGGCGGGATCAGGGGCCAGCTATCGTGAGCACGCTCAAGCGCGAACGGCCGGGCGTGCTTGGTGACGACGACGCTGGGGACTCACTCAGGTGACAGCAATCTCTAGGAGGATCGTGCTCCTGACCGTGTTCCGGGAGACCAGGCAGCACGACCAGCGGCAGATCGACCGGGCGGTCCGGGCACAGAAACTCTGCGAACGCGATCACCGGGGTCCGGCAGCGGGAACCTACGAAAGGCAGGCGTGATGACCGGTTACCACACCCGCTGGGTTCCCCGGCCCGAGCAGGCCGATGATCCCGAGCGGATCGCGATCCGCGAGGCCCTGGCCTTCGGCAAGGCCGTATATGACCAGCGCTGCGCACTGGGCCTGACCATCGCCGAACTCGCCGGACGGGCAGGCCTGACCGCCGATGAGATCGAGTGCATCGAAGAGGGCGGCACCGAGCCCACCATCGCCCTGCTGCGGCACCTAGCCGCCGCCCTGGACTCCGACGTGCGCCTGACCGCAGGGCACGGCCTCGGCTCCGTATGGTTCGAAACCCCACGCCGCCTGACCAAACCAGCCCGCGCAGGTGGTCAAGCCAGCAGCGATCCGTTGTCACATACCGCGACACGCAACTTAGCGGAAGACCCGACGTCAGCCGGCGGCCCGAAGGCTGCCCAGCGACGTGGCCTTCCACGGCACGCTTCGAACATGGTGATCTATACGACTCGCCCGGGCCGGGACAGCTGCCAGGCCTTCTGCTCGGTGCCAGAATCGACATGGGCAGGCTGAGCGGTCTAGCGGCGAACGGCAGAAGGGGCAGGCGGTGGCGGGTGACCGGCAATCTGTCAGCGGGACCAGTTTTGATCCGTCGCCGCATTTTGGGTCTACCAGATCGAGCACGGTCAGCTCGCAGCCGTGACTGGCCGTTGCTTGTTCGCTCCGGTGACCGTTGGCATGAGGTTCGACACCGTCGCGGTCAAGCGCGCAGGCCAGTGGCAGGAGAGCCGGTGCTGCCTGCACGTGGAGGAGATCAGCGTCTTCCACCGCCTCGTTGATGAGCTGGAGCAGGCGTACTCGGCACGGCTTGTCCTCAGCGGGCACTTGCCGCCCAGCCTGGCCCCGGAATCAGTCCTGGTCGCACAGGACTGCCCACCAGCTGGCGACTGGATACACCAAGGTCAGCTCTGGACACGGCGACCGCGGTGACGGCAGCCGGTACAGCGAGACGCGCTCAACCCACTCGAATGATGTCCGCTTCTGCCGCCGGCCGGGCGAGGTCGTCGCACGAGGTCTACGCGGAAACGCCTGGACATGCCCCTGGTGGCTGCCGTTAACCCGTCGTCACGATGCTTCGGCCAAGACGAGGGTATGCCCGCTGTTGCCTTCCGGGATGTAGCGGTTCCAGATGGGCGTCAGCTGCGCTGCCTGCAGCCAGCGCAGGTAGGTGGCGGTGTCGGCGTGGTCCCAGAACATGTCGGCCCCGAGATATGGCGCGGTGCCGGTCCACTGCCCGGCTCCGACGATGGCCAGAAAGTAGCCGCCCGTGCGGAGCCAGCCGCGGGTACGCGAGAACAAGGCCTGCTGGTCCGCAAGCGGAACATGGATCAGGGAGTAAAAGGCCACCACGGCGTCTGTGCTCGCTGGCCTCAAGTGCAGCGCAGCCATGTCGGCCTGCACAAGGCGGGCCGCCGGGACCAGGCGCTGAGCCCGGTGAAGCTGGACTGCGGAGAAATCAACACCGAGCACCTGCAGCCCGTGGCTCGCCAGCTCGCGAGTTGCCGGTATCCCGGCCCCGCAGCCCAGGTCAACAACCCTGGCCCCGGGCCGCAGCAGGCCAGCCAATTCCGCCACCCAGCCGGCGTAGCGGCTGACGTCCTCGGCAGAGGAGCCGGCCGCTTCGCCGTCATCACTGCGATAGGCCAGCGAAATCGCGTCATAACCGCGGCGGACAAGAGCACGCTGCCGCGCCCGCTCAGCCACATGATCCGATTCCATCAAGCTATCTTTCCGCCGCGCTGCACCATTGCCACCATAGGCGCTGACGCATTCATTTGCCGCGATTCGTGCCTTCGGGTCCGCGGCGCCGGTGATCGGAGTGGGCCCCTGCGGTCGGCGCAGCTGGCCGCAGCCCGGTCGTGGGAAGGCGTTTACTGCCATGGCGGCAATTGCTGTAGCGCCCAGGTGTTGCCGTCGGGGTCGCTGAAGGTGACGAACGAGCCCCACGGCTGAACGTCGACCTCGCTGGCCTGCACGCCGTGCGCGATGAGTTCTTGCCGGGCGGCCGCGACATCGGCGACCACACATTGCACGCCCTTTTGCGAGCCTGGCGGCATCTGGGTGATCCCGGTGCCCAGCACGATGGAGCACGCCGACCCGGGCGGGGTTAGCTGCACGAACCGCAGCGCGTCGTTGACCTGGTGGTCGTGGTCGGCGTGGAAGCCGACCTGCTCCACATAGAACGCCTTGGCACGGTCGACATCGGTCACCGGTATCGCCACCAGCTCGATCTTCCAGTCCATATCCGGCACGGTATACCAAGCCGGAGAGTAAGCCGCCGACGCACGCTGCCAGGCTGGCGCACCTATTCCATCATCGTTACGCCCTCTGTCCGTCCTCATGCCGCATGTGGATAAGTCGCAGGCCAAGGCGTGGTTCTGGCGGCTGTTGATCAGAGCGCCGGATTCCCAGGGCGGCTGTCGAGCCAGAGCGCCCAGCGCTCTATCGTGCCGATCCGGAGCAGCCCGGCTGAAGCCCAGGGATCCTCGGCGAAGCGGGCCTTGACGTCGTTCTCATCGGCCGCCCGAACCACGTGCAGGATCTGTTCGCCGTCGCCGACCGGGCCACCAAGGATAACGAAGCCATCATCGACGAGTCCGTCCATGAATGTCGCGTGCTCATCCCAGCCGTCTTGGTCCCGGATCCGGCGCAAGGGATCCCAGCCCAGGCCATGAACGAGTCTCACTGCGAAATTAGCCATGGCCGGAGCGTACTGGCCGGTACCGACATTCAGCGGCCGCCGTTATGCTCCACCGCGGCTGCCCGGCCAGCCCGTCGATCTCACCCGCTCCCGAGTGCATCTCCGCCCCGATACTGCTGAGGAAGACGGTGCGGCCGACGGCGTTTTCCGTCACAGCACGGGCCGCATTAGCACCCAGCATGGCGTACCAGGCGACAGGACCGGCGCCACGGTCAGCCGATTGAGGCTCCACCCAGAACAACGCGTCCGCACCCCGGGTCGCCCGCACGACGGCCGTGGCGTCCCCCAGATCGGCCTCAACCACGTCCGCGCGCTCCCTCGTGGCCGGGTCAACACGCCCGGGATGACGAGCAAGCAGCACGGGCCGTACCCCGGCCTGGATGAGCAACCGCACTACTCGCGATCCGACATGCCCAGCGGGTGCGGCAACGACGATCTTCCTGCACCCTTGCCTACCATGCAAGGCAACGCGACGGACAGCCCGCGCATATCGCCCCATCCGGCATGGATGCCAGGCAGACATCTCCGCCGCACCTAGCCCTATGTACCGGTGGGACGGCGTGCGGTTATCCGGCCAGCTTTTGTCGCGCCCATCCGGTTATGACCCAGCGCACAATTGGCCAGACCTACATTTTTATGCAGCAGCGCGGGATGAAACTGTCCGCATCTGCCGCGATGAGCGTTCTGCTAGGTATTACCTGACTTCGGACAAGATTCGGGCGTAACCGCTGGTGCGGCGTGGTGAACTGCTAGTTTGCTGGCTGGAATAGCTGAGATTGCGCGCTAACGGTGGGCTGGTGCCGTATGTCAGGACAGTAAAGACTAAGCCGGGCGCAGCGGCGGTCCGGTCGTGTCCTTGTCGCGGGGGGCTCGCGATCAACGGTCGTCAGCTTGCGCGCGACCCTGCTCCAGCGCGTGTTTCTTCCTCGTAGCATTTTGACGTCGAGTTTTCCTGCCCGCAACGCGGGCCGCAAGACTCTCAAGCGACCTGGATCAAGGAACACCGCCACCACCGCCAGCAAAGGCTCCACCGTCAGTCCAGGATGGATATATATCTACCCGCCGGACCCGGAAGCCCGTATCCGCATCAGCGCGGCCGTCGCCGCAGAGCTCCTGAGCCAGGCTCTTAGCGTCGTCTTCGCAGGCCGCCCCGACGATGAGGTGCCTGCGGTGCGGGCGGACCGGCCATCCCTGGGCGGCAAGATGATCGGCCAGGTGCACCACATCGTCGTGTGACGGCAATTCGACCCACACCTCCCGGGCGGGGCGGCCGGACGTCACCGACGCTTGCCGCTCTCGCTCCTGACGGGCTTCGTACAGAGCCTGCCGCTCGGCCACGGGATCGGCGGACGGATCGTCCGCGGCATCCCGCCACTCCTGGTCCCGCGGGCTCCAGAACTCCGTCCGGACGGGCGCGCTGATGTCGTGCCGCGCGAGCACCTCACGCGCCACGTGTGCGGCCTCATCAGCCGATCCGGCGCTGGGGGCGTACAAGAAGATCTGGGTACCCCATCGGCTCGAGCTGACCGCTACCTGATCGCCGAGACGGCTGCCCAATGCAGAGATCAGCGCCTGCCGGAAGGAATGCCGGCTGCGCGCCAGGACACCAAACGCAATGCAGACGCGCCACCCGTCATCCATACACGCACGATAGCAACCCTCCGCGCCGACACCTGCACCATCACCGCCGCAGATCCCCTGCCCGACCTCCCCAACGCATTTGACCGCATCCATAGGAACTTAGGTACGCACTAATCGGCCCAGCTCGGGTAGGCGTTTATGTTACAGGCTGGTTTTATGCGTTGGCCCCCGGATAAGAACGCCCCTCATGCTGCTGACGGCGTGCGCCGTCATTCCCGGCGCGCAGCGTTGAGACGCAAGACGACCTCAACGATCGCGCCTTCCTCTATTGCCTCCGCTCGCTGCACCGCTACCTTGACGGGCACTAGGTAGCGCCCGTCCTTGGGAAACAGCGCAGTGGTGAACCTGGTGTCGCCGATGGTGACGTGAACCGGCACCTGGCCCCAGTAGATAAGGCCGCGGGCTGCCTCCTTAAGATCCTCGCTTTCGTCCGGCGTCATGGCCACGAAGAGGTACGGCGCCGGTCCGCGCCATTCGATTACCTCGCCAGTGAAGGTCCACTCCAAGTGCCCTGTCACTAGAGGTGTGCCCATGCGTCGGGTACGCCGCTCCATACCGGAAGTCTGTCAGCCCCACGGCAGGACGCGCACTCACATGCCGCACTGGGTCGGTGTTGCGAGCCCGGCACGACTTGGCCATCCCCGTCGCCAGTGGACTGCGGTAAGTTTGGCCAGCCGTGGACCGGTGGATGACCGCACATGTGAGTCTGGCTCGCTGCGAGGGGATCTGCGCAGGACCCGAGCCCAGCATTCTCACCGACCGGTTACTCGCGCGGCCACCAGCGGGAACGTCCCTGGGCGTGAGCCCTACGGTCAGTCGCCGGCTAGGGAGTGCCGCTGGGGCGCGATACCGGAGAAGCTGGCCACCGTCAGCGGCGTCGGGTTCAGGTGCAGGGCCCGGATCTCGCTCAGCAGCACCGCGAGTTGCTGACCCAGCCCGGGAACCCAGTGCAGGATGACGATCTCTCCCGGGCTCAGCGGCTCGCCGTTCCAGGTCTGGATGCGGTTTCCCGACATGGTGGCGCTCCAGCCGGCCAGAGCCGTCAGTCCGGCCCGGGCGGCGGCCACTTCAGCCGTGCTATTGAAAGCCCCGTACGGCGGACGGCCGATGGCCGGGGTCTGGCCCAGCCAGTGATCCAGATCCGTCCGGTCCTGCTTCCACTGGGCGGTGGCCTGGCTCAGCGAGACCTTGGTGAGGTCGGGGTGGGAGACCGTGTGGTCCCCGATGATCCCGCCTGCGGCCACGAACTTTTTCCAGTAGCTGAGGTTCTCCCTGGCGGCGTCGGCGATGAGGAACGCCGTGATCGGCAGGTAGTTGTGGTGCATGAGGGTCAGCACCTGCTGGCTGGGAGTCCAGCCGTCATCGACGGTGATGTAGACGGCCCGCCCGGCCGGGTCCGCGAAACAGTACAGCTGGGTCGCCGGCCTGGCCGGGTTCTTAGGCTTGGCCGGGCTCTTGGGCTTGGCCAGGGGCGGGAATCGTGACCGGGACCGCCGCATGTTCCCCATCTTGGGCAGTCAGCTGCAGGCTCGCGTGGCAGGCGGTCGCGCTCTGCGACACCACCAGCTGGGTTGGGGCCACGACGCTGACCTTGCCGGTCCCGCACAGCAGCTGAGCTGGCCCGGAACGCAGCGGGCTGGACGTGTAGATCAGCCACCCGCCGGAACTGGCACCGGACTCGACGATCCGCGGCGGCTGCGGGGCGCTGACCGTGATCGTCCTGTTCAGCTGCTGCGGGCCGGTAAGCCGGATCACCAGAGTCGTCCGGGCGCCCGCGGGCACCGGTACCTGGACCGTCCCGCCCGCGGCGGACCAGTGCCCGCCGTCTTCCGACACGGCCACCTGGCTGTGCGCCAGGACCAGTCGCCCGCTTGCGCCGGATGGGGACGTCACCCGGACCGTCACGGAATTGGAGGCCGGAGACAGCGTCCACGCCAGGTTGAGCGGGACCCGCGCCGGGCCGGATGGGCCCAGGCATCCGGCTATCACCGCCACCAGCGTCAGGGGCACACCAAGGACCATGACGCGCCGGAACCAGAACTGCCGCTGGGTCGGCCGTAGACGGGCGCCGTACGCGGCGGCCCGAACCGGCGCGGAGACCCTTCCCCGCGCATCCATAGCAGTATTTTGGCGTCAAACCCGGATAATCTAACGGAGGCCGATGACCTTTCCTCCCGTGTCGCCCGCCCTGAGCGCGATCGGTGGATAGCCGCCCAATCCTGATTTCGGGTCGCGATCTCGTCCGGAGCCTGCTTGGGCAGCAGGGGCCCCAGCAGCGTCTACCCGGCTGGCCACCCAGCAGCGTCTACCCGGCTGGCCACCCAGCTTCGGCAGTCGCGTGCCGGCAATTCAGATAGCCGCTGGCAATTGTTCCGTGAAACGCACTCATTTGCCCGCGGACAGGGTCGACCCGATGCAGCCCGGCGTGAGGTAACTACGGTGACCACCCCACGGCCGCCTAGGTTCGCTCCCGACACGCACCCCGCCCGGGGCGACATTCAGAGCGGTCATACCCCGGTGGAGACGCCGTGGCACCGAGTTCGGATCCGGGGCCCTGGGCCTCACGTGGCGCAGATTAACTGGGTCTTTGCTGCCGAGAAGCCCTGTGCTCAGCGGAACTGCTTTGGTGTCTGGCTATGGGGCTTGGGAGATACAGGTGCCCCGGCCATGGGCGGTAACGGCTTTCTCGCGGTCGCGAAGATGGGCGAATTGCGCGGCGGACGGACCGCGGGTGACGCCGTACTGGGTGGCCAGTCCGGCTTCACCGGGTAGCCGGGTATCCGAGCAAGGCGCCCGGCGTCTTGGCCGGTGCGGGGCAGGACCCGCGGCCCAGGTACTTGATCACGTACCCACTCTCAGTTCGTTACTCGCGGAGATGAGCGTGCCGAGCAAAGATGTTCCCTGCTCATTTCGGGCAGGCAGCGAGCACCGACACCGTATTGCTGCCGTAGTTGGTCACGTAAATGGTGTTGGTATTCGGGTCCGCCGCGACCCCGTCCGGCCCGATGCCGACGGGGATGGCCGCGGTTACCTTCTTGGTCTTCCCGCTGATCACCGACACGCTGGCGGTCTCTTCGTTGGTCGCGTAAATGGTGTTGGTCTTCGGGTCCGCCGCGACCCCGGACGGGGCGCTGCCCTCGGGGATGGTCGCGGTCACCATGTCGGTCCGCCCGCTGATCGCTGACACGCTGTGGCTGACACCGTTGGCTACGTAGATGGTGTTGGTATTCGGGTCCGCCGCGACCCCGGCCGGCTCGCTGCCCACGGGGATAGTCGCGGTCACCGTGTCGGTCCGCCCGCTGATCACCGACACCGTGTTGTCTCCGTTATTGGCCACGTAGATGGTGTTGGTATTCGGGTCCGCCGCGACCCCGTCCGGGTACATGCCCACGTAGATGGTGGCGGTCACCGTGTCGGTCCGCCCGCTGATCACCGACACCGTGTTGTATCCGTCGGGCCCGCCTCCGTTATCGACCACGTAGATGGTGTTGGTATTCGGGTCCACCGCGACCCCTTGCGTGTACATGCCTGCCGGGATGGTCGCGATCACCGTGTCGGTCCGCCCGCTGATCACCGACACGCTGCCGCTGACACCGCCATTGGCTACGTAGATGGTGTTGGTATTCGGGTCCACCGCAACCCCTTGCGGCTCGCTGCCCACGGGGATGGTGGCGGTCACTTTCTTGGTCTGGCCGCTGATTACCGACACGCTGCCACTGATACCGTTAGTCACGTAGATGGTGTTGGTCTTCGGGTCCGCCGCAACCCCTTGCGG
This sequence comes from uncultured Actinomycetes bacterium, assembly GCA_963808315.1. GTDB lineage: Bacteria > Actinomycetota > Actinomycetes > Streptosporangiales > Streptosporangiaceae > Palsa-504. The sequence continues at coordinate 62,877 of CAWEFK010000021.1, forward strand.
CTCGCTGCCCACGGGGATGGTAGCGGTGACCTTGATGCAGCTGGTCCCGGCCTGGACCGGTAGCGGAACCACTGATGCCGCTTCGGCCGTGGCGGCGGCAGGCGCAATTGCGGTGATGGCCGCGATGATCAAGATCGGGGCGCGGTGGGGGAATCTCATAATGATGGCCTCTCTCCAGGCGGCGGCAGGTGCGCTTACCCAAGCCATCGGCAGCGTAGGTGTCCGGACTGCGCGAGCCGCTCGCCCCGGTACAAGGTAAACGGTAGGCGCGTGCGCGGCTAGTCACAATGCGGCGAATGCGCTAATCTCTAGTTCTGGATCACCCCGAGTTACCTGGAGACTGTGACCTCTGGGAAAGTTGGGGCTCATGGCGTCACGGATCAGCACTCCGCCAAGCTGCGGGAACGTGCGGTGGCGATGGTCCTCGAGCTGCGTGCGGAATCGGGTAGCGCACGCGGCACTCTTGCACGGGTCGGCGAGCGACTGGGCATAATCCCGAAACGCTCCGCAACTGGGTCGAGAAAGCGGAGGTCGATTCGGGGGGAGCAGCCCGGCAGGACGAGTGATGGCAGGAAACGCATAGCTGAGCTGGAAAGTGAAGTCCGCGAGCTGCGGCGAGCGAATGAGATCCTGAAGACGGCGAGCGCTTATTTCATCCGGAACTCGACCCCCGATTTCCGCGCTAGTCGAGTTCATCGATTCGCAGAAGAACCGGTTTGGAGCCGGAGCGGGCCGGTGCGGTCCGCGAAATCGCGCCATCGACCTAGTACGCGGCGAAGAAAGAGAGGAGAATCCGCCCGCGCGACGCGGGCTGAGACGCTGAAAGGGGATCATGCGCACCTGTAAGGAGAGAGGGCGCAGGTTACTGCCTGCGGAAAGTATGGCGACTGCTGAGCCTCGAGGAACTGACGTGGCGAGGCGGGGACACCAGCTGGGCGGCAATCGCGGTTGGTGATCCCGGCCGAGGGGCTGGTGGTGTCGGAAGCGAGAAAATTCCTTCATGGCCAACCCGGGTAGTTATTATCGGCGGCTGGGCCGGGACCCGGCAACCTACGGAGGAGTGGAACGATGCTGACCCCGCGAGAAAGCCGTAGCCGGGATTGCCGCCGCCTAGATGGGTTGTGGCGTTTCCAGTTCGATCCCGGTGGCGAGGGCATGACGGAGGGCTGGTGGCGGGGCCCGCTGCCCGGAGCACGCGAGATGGCCGTCCCGGCCAGTTATAACGACCTGGTGACCGACGTGGCGGAGCGCGAGCACGTCGGAGACGTTTGGTATCAGCGGGATGTCTGGGTGCCGACCGGGTGGGCGGGGCAGCGCATCGTGCTGCGCTGTGACGCCGCCACGCACCACGGCACGGTCTGGGCCGGCGAGGTCCAGGTCGCCGAGCACTCCGGCGGCTATACGCCGTTTGAGGCCGACGTGACCGAATATGTCCGCTGCGGCGAGCCGCAAAGGGTGACGGTTCGGGTGGGTAACGAGCTGACTATGGAGACTATCCCGCCGGGGGTCACCTCCAGCGGCGCCGACGGCCGGAAGCGGCAGCGCTACTTTCACGACTTCTTCAACTACGCCGGGCTGCACCGGTCGGTGTGGCTATATGCGACGCCGCGCAGCTATATCGCTGACATCTCAGTAGGCACTGCCTTCGACCCCAGCATGGGAACCGGTCAAGTGAACTACCGGATCGAGGTGGCGGGCGCGGGGGCAACGTCAGTCCGGCTCCGGGAGGCCAACGGCACGGTCGTGGCTCAGGGGACCGGCGTCCGCGGCGTCCTCACCGTGCCGGCAGCGCGGCTGTGGTCCCCGGACGGCCCATACCTGTACCGGCTGGACGTCGCGCACGGAGACGACGAATACCAGCTGCCGGTGGGCATCAGGACGGTAGCCGTGGACGGCGCGCGGTTGCTGCTGAACGGCCAACCTGTCACCCTGCGTGGCTTCGGGATGCATGAAGATGCCGCGCTGCGCGGCAAGGGTCATGACGACGCCCGGATGGTCCGCGACTTCGCACTGCTCAGGTGGATCGGCGCGAACTCCTTCAGGACCTCGCATTACCCGTACGCCGAAGAGGTCCTCGACTACGCCGACCGGCACGGCCTGCTTGTCATCGACGAGGCCCCGGCCGTCGGGCTCCATCTCAGCCTGGGCGACATGGGTGATCACGGCGCGCGCACGTTCGGGCCGGGGGCCATCGGCGCGGCGGCCGCCGCCGCGCACCTGGCTATGCTTCAGGAGCTCATCGGCCGGGACCGGAACCATCCCAGTGTCATCGCCTGGTCGATCGCCAACGAACCGGACACCGCTGAGCCGGCCGCCCGAGACTATTTCGCGCCGCTAGTATCCGCGGTGCGGGAACTGGATGGCACCCGCCCGGTGTGCTTCGCCAACGTGGCGACCGCGCCCCCGGCCGCCGACGTGGTGACCGACCTGTTCGACCTGATCTGCGTGAACCGGTACTACGGCTGGTACGCCGAGGGCGGGGATCTGGCCACTGCTGAGCGGGATCTGGAAGCCGAGCTTCGTGCTTGGGCGCGCCGTGGTCAGCCCATCCTGGTCACCGAGTTCGGCGCAGACGCCCTTCCTGGGCTGCACAGCTTGCCGCCCGTGATGTGGTCCGAGGAGTACCAGGCGGCCTTGATCGAGATGTCGGTGCGCGTCTTCCGTCGCACTCCCGAGATCATCGGGGAGCATGTGTGGAACTTCGCCGACTTCAGCACTGCTCAGGCGGTTCACCGACCCGGGGGCAACCACAAGGGAGTCTTCACCCGCGACCGCCAGCCCAAAGCGGCCGCCTGGCTGCTCCGCGGCTTGTGGCGGCAGCCGTGAGCCAGAGCGACATCGGCCCCGTCGGGGCAGCCGCGCCGGGTGGCCTTCAGGACGCGGGCCTGGGCGACGAAGTCCACGAAGACCAGGTCGAAACGGCCTCGGCCCCTCTTTAGGCCTGGAAGAAAGCGGCGCGCACGCCATGGACCAGCGGTGAGCCACAGGAACCGGGCCGCTGCAGCATCCCGGCCACGGCCAGGACGTGCCGGGACCACGTCGGCGTAACGAAACAGACACGGGAGGCAGATGCGCGTTGACAGCAATTACGAGCTTCTATAATTTACACCTTAGAGGAAGGTGTAAAAGATCTAGTCGTAATGTCAGGATCCTGCCAAAAACTCCCGGTCCTCCGCAGCCTGTGGTGCGCCCGCGACCGCAATCCTTGGGAAGGACGCCGCATGAGAGTGGCAAAGCTGTCGATCCTCGCATGTGCCGCCGCGCTGGCCGCCGTGCCCCTTGCCGCCTGCAGCAGTAGTAGCAGTCAGCAGCGGTACCGGTACCGGTACCGGCGCGTCCGCCCAGACGACGCTCACCTACTGGGCCAGCAACCAGGGAACCAGCATTCAGGACGACCAGCAGGTGTTGGGCCCGCAGATCGCGAAGTTCACCCAGCAGACCGGCATTAAGGTCAATGTCCAGGTCATTCCCTGGACGACCCTGCTCACCCAGGTCACCGCGGCCACCGTGTCAGGGAAAGGGCCGGACGTCCTCAATATCGGCAACACCTGGTCCGCGTCGCTCCAGGCGACCGGCGCCTTCCTGCCCTTCACCTCGTCGGTCATGAGCGAGATCGGCGGCTCCAGCCGGTTCCTGGCCGGCAGCCTGTCGGCCACCGGGGCACCTGGCCAGCCGCCGACCGCCGTCCCGCTCTACAGCACGGCCTACGGCCTGTACTACAACAAGACGCAGTTCGCCGCGGCCGGCATCAGCGGGCCGCCCGCTACCTGGGCCCAGTTTGTCGCCGACGCCAAGAAGCTCACCACGAACGGGCACTGGGGCCTGAGCCTCGAGGCCGGCCAGATCCCGGAGAACATCCACCTGGCGTTCGAGCTGAGCCAGCAGCAAGGCGGGTCGTTCTTCGACTCGGCCGGCAAGCCCACGTTCGACACCCCGCAGAACGTGGCCGCGATCAAGCAGATGATCGACTTCATGCAGACCGACAAGATCGCCAACCCCAGCGACGCCCAGTACTCGAAGGGCACCGAAGCGCTCACCGACTACGCCGCCGGCCGGGCCGCCATGGTCTTCTGGCAGTCCGCCTCCGGATCGCTGGCCAAACTCGGCATGCCGGCCTCGGAGATCGGCGTGGCACCGCTGCCGCTGCCTTCCCCGCTGCCGCCGGGGGGTAAGAAGGTCACCAGCATGGTGGCGGGCATCAACATCGCGATCTTCAAGGACACCAAGAACCTGGCGGCCGCCGAGAAGTTCGTGAAGTTCATGACCAGCACGCCGGAGCAGGAGTCGCTGAACAGCACGTACGGCTCGCTGCCCACAGTGGCGGCCGCTTACAGCGACCCGGCCTTCAACACCCCGGCCGTGAACACCTTCCGCGGCATTCTGAACACGAGCGCCGCGCCGATGCCCCCGGTCCCCGCGGAGGGCCAGTTCGAGACCGCGGTCGGCACGGCGATCATCCACCTGTACGCCAGCGCGGCCACTGGCACGACCATCACGGACGCCATGATCGGACAGGCGCTCAGCCAGGCGCAGCAGCAGGTGGGAGGCTGACTCTGCGTGGTTGACACCACCAAGGTCGAGCAGGTCGTCACCCGGTCCGCGCCGCCGTCACCGCGCAGGCGGCGGCGCGGATCGCTGCCGTACATCCTGCTGCTCCCCGCGGTACTCCTGGAACTGCTCATCCACATCATCCCGATGCTGGCCGGAGTGGGCATCAGCTTCCTCCAGCTGACCTTGTTCTACCTGCGAAACTGGCACGCCGCGCCCTTTGCGGGGCTGTCCAACTACGCGGTCACGCTGAACTTCTCCGCCGCGACGGGCCAAGAGCTGCTGCATTCGTTCACCGTCACGATCATCTACACCGTGATCGTTCTCGCCGTGGCCTGGCTGTTCGGCATGGCGGCCGCGGTCTTCACCCAGCGGGCGTTCCGCGGTCGCGGCCTAGTCCGCACCCTGTTCCTCATCCCGTACGCGCTGCCGGTCTTCGCCTCGGTCATCACCTGGAACTTCATGCTTCAGCGGGACACCGGCATGCTGAACCAGCTGCTACTGTCCCTGCACCTGGTGCATTCGCGCCCATTCTGGCTGATCGGTCAGAACAGCTTCTGGTCGCTGGTGGTGGTGCAGATCTGGCGCACCTGGCCGTTCTCGTTCCTGATCCTTACGGCCGGCCTGCAGAGCATCCCCGCCGACATGTACGAAGCGGCGGCGCTCGACGGTGCGGGCATCCTCGGCCAAGTGCGGCACGTGACCCTGCCGATGCTCCGGCCGGTCAACCGGGTCCTGTTGCTTGTGCTCTTCCTGTGGACGTTCAACGACTTCTCGGTGCCGTTCACACTGTTCGGCTCGGCCCCGCCGACCCAGGCCGACATCATCTCCATCCACATCTACGAGAACTCGTTCGTCAGCTGGAACTTCGGCACCGGGTCGGCCATGTCCGTGCTGCTGCTGCTGTTCTTGCTGCTCGTGACCGCGGTATACCTGGCGGTCGGGAGATGGAGAGAACGCCATGCGTGAGCCGGCCTGGTTCCGTCGGGCCCGGGTAGTCGTGCTGACCCTGCTAGGCCTGTTCGCCATAACGCCGGTGTACGTGATGCTGACCGCGTCACTGAAGCCGCTGCCGGACGTGGAGGGGGCATTCCGGTGGATCCCCAGCCACCTGACCGTCTCGCCGTTCGTGGACATGTGGCAGACCATCCCGCTGCTGACCTATCTGGAGAACAGCCTGATCGTCTGTACGATCGCCTCGGTATCGTCGGTCATCGTGGCGCTGCTGGCCTCGTACGCGGTCAGCCGGTACCGCTTTCCCGGTCGGCAGGTATTCACGATCACGATCCTGTCCACCCAGATGTTCCCCGGCATCTTGTTCCTGCTCCCGCTGTTCGTGATCTTCGTGAACCTCGGCCAGTACACCGGCATCAACCTGTACGGCACCCGGACCGGCCTGATCATCACCTACATGACGTTCACGCTGCCGTTCGCGATCTGGATGCTGGCCGCCTACCTGGACACGATCCCGCGCGAGCTCGATGAGGCAGCCATGGTGGACGGGGCCGGGCCACTGAGGGCGTTCATCCGGGTGGTAATCCCGGCGGCGGTCCCCGGCGTCGTCGCCGTGCTCATCTACGCCTTCATGACGGCGTGGAGCGAGATGCTCTTCGCGTCGGTGCTCACCAACAGCTCGACCCGGACCCTGGCCGTGGGGCTGCAAGGCTATGCCACCCAGAACCAGGTCTACTGGAACCAGATCATGGCTGCGTCACTGACCGTGAGCGTCCCGATCGTTGTCGGTTTCCTGCTGCTGCAGCGCTTCCTGGTGGCCGGGATGACGGCCGGCTCGGTCAAGTAGCGCCAGTACGGCTGGCCTCGGGGCCAAGCCGCCGACCGCTCGGAAACACCGACAAGAGGGTTGCCGTTGAGGCTCCCCCGGTGGCGGACCACCTCTGCGACACCTATCCGGACCACAATTCTGCCTGGTGGTCGCGTACCCGCCTGCGCCCGGCAAGGCAAAGCATGGGAGAGAGTCATCGCCTGCGAGCAGTACGTTACTAGAACGATGATATTTTCGATTACGAATCTATCAGCACTACTTGCGCCCCGACCGCGACTCGAACGCGGGACCCACTGCTTAGGAGGCACTTTCGAAGTGTGGCCCGGTGGTGCCGGGTATCGCCTGACGTACTGTTTCCTGCATTCACAGCAGCCGACTATGGCCTGATGTAGCCCCTCAGCCGCGGTCGTTGGCTCCCCCGTTTGGCTCCCCGACACCTCCCGCATCGCGGTCGCATGAATTGATCGAAAACAGAAGCGATTTTTGGTTACGCGATTTCGCCCGGTGAACTTCGCTCAGACCAGGGCCTAGGCCGTATGCCCCTCAGCGACTTACGGCGCTGCGCACGCGTGCTGGCGCCGGCCTCGGATTCCGGCAACATCGACCTTGACTCAGCCGAGCAGTCCGGCTACCGAGCTTGCGGGCGCTTGATCACGCCACGCAAGCTCCGATTCTGCCGATGAGCGCGAGTGCTGGATAGCAGGATCTGATGTAGTACCACTTTGGTACCATGTTGGTCATGGCCATGAACCTGCGGCTTGACGACGACGACAGCGCCCTGCTGAAGGCTCTGGCCGAGGCGGAGCACGTGTCCCTGCACGAGGCCGCCCTGCGGGCGATCCGTCGCAGCGCCCGCGAGGTCGCGCACACCGATCGCGTGCGCGAGGCCACTGCCGAAATGCTCGACCGATGGGGCGGGGTTCTGGACAGGCTCGGCCGCGTGTGAGTGATCCGGCTCCGGGCACCGAGTACCTCAGCCTGGAGGATCTGCTGGACCTGGTGAACGCGCTGGGGGCTGGCCCGGTCCGGGATCTCGGCCTGCTCGATTCAGTTTGTCACCGCCCGCGGGCCAGCTTCTTCGGCCAGGAGGCGTATCCGGCGCTGACCGGGAAGGCGGCCGCGCTCATGCACTCGCTGGCGGGCAACCACGCGCTCGTCGACGGCAACAAGCGGCTCGCCTTGCTGGCCACTGCGGTGTTCTTGCGGATCAACGGCTTCGTGCTGGACCTGACCGACGACGAGGCCTTCGCTCTGACCATGTCCGTGGCCGCAGGCCAGCTAGACGCCGACGGGATCTGCAAGCAGCTCCGACTCACGCAAGTACCCGGGTGACTCGCCCCAGTCCCGGGATCTTACGACCGCAGTGACGGCAGCCTCTCCAGCGAGACGCGCCCCACCTGCTCGAATCAACGTCCGCTAGTGCCGCGATCAGGGATTAGCTGCTGTGGCGTACGTCAGATGAGCGTCTGGGTTAGCCGATGTTCAAGCGTTCGAGGGGCTGGCCGGTGATACCGGCAATGAGCTCGAAGTCCTTGTCTAGATGCAGGACGGTCAAGCCGGCGAGCTCGGCTGTCGCGGCGATGATCAGGTCAGGGATCGACGGGGCCCGGTGCTGGCCGCGGTCGGCGAGCAACGTGAGGACGTCAACGGCCCGGTTCTCAATGGCGGGCGTCTGGTACTCAACGGGCATCGCGGCCAGCGGCGGCCGGCGCAGCTCCGCGCGCAGGTCCGGGCCGGATCTGGCCGAGTAACCGGCCTCTAGCAGCGTGACGGTCGCGATCCGGATGAGTCCCCGCTCGATCCGCGCCGCCCACTGCGCGGCGTCGGCGCTCGCCTCCAGGCGGACGAGCGCGGACTTGTCGATCAGCCAGTCGGTCACCGCCATGCCTGTGACATGACCTCAGGATCGGCGAGGTCGCTGAAGACCTCGGCGAACCGGGTCAGGTCGCCGGTGCTCACCGCAGCGCCGCCTGCGGCCGCATCGGCGGCCAGCCGGCGGCGGACATACTCGCTGCGGGACAAGCCCAGGCGCCCCGCCCGGGCATCGACGGCGGCAATGACATCATCGGGGACATCACGAATCAGGATGTCGGTCATCTTCGCCTCCTAGTGATATCCCATGATAGCGCGAGCTGCTGCGGATACCCGCCGTGATGCCAGGCGAACGCCCTCATCTGACCGCTGGGTGCGCGTTCGCTGGGCTAGATAGCTCCTGTTTGAGGGCGCCGGGCTAGAGCTTCTGCACCGTGGGCGGCGTAGCCCGGCCGGGCGGCCGTGACCCTCATTGCTGCGGACGGGGTCCCTGGTCCTTGCCTCGCCAGCAGCGGTCGATTATGGTCACTTCTCCTGAGGGCCAGCGGAGTTCCCAGGTCCACATTTCGCCGCTCAGTTCGCTGGCCGCAGGATAAGTGCGGGCTGGATTAACCGCTTCCAGTCGCCGGGCGAGATCGGCATGGGCTTGGTCGGGAGTGTCGCCGCGGCCGACCGGCAGATCCCCGAGTTCGTCCCACCAGGACGCTGCCACCAGGTCCTCACCGAACGCCCCGTCCGGGACAGCGGTCGGAACCAGGGGAAAGGCAAGCCAGTAGCCTCCTGAGTAGGTGCCGCCATACCTGTCGGGCGTGATAGTAACCGGTTCAAGGTAGTCGTAGGGTCGGGCTGCAGCACTCACCCCAAGACAGTAGCGCCGACAGCTCACTCCGCCGTAGGCATTTTGAGCCTGGGTTTGGGCACCGTCCAAACCCGGACCGGGAGTGCCTGGCGCCAGAGTCTCCTCTTGTCCGCATCCTGGCCGGAACCTCCGCAGAGACACTCTCATGCCGCGTGGTCAGCCGTTTCCCTAAATCGGGTGAGACGGCCGGCAGCCGACCCGCCACAATTGCGGTCACCGGACGGCTCGTCACGGTCAGCGGCCAACCCGGGCGTCCGTTGAGGATAGTTCACTGGACGTTTCGCTCCCGGGAAAAGGACGTCAGCTCCGGACCGCCCGAGCGGGTGTGCAGTGTTCCCGTAGCAGGGCGAGGTACTCGCCGAGCAGCGGGGCGAAGACGCGGTGCGCCTGGCCGAGCGTGACCCCTACCTGGTCGCCCGGCCAGTCCGCTGGGAGCAATTCGCCGGGAAGGTCCGGGTCGTCGGCGCCCGCCTCGTAGACAGGTAGCAAAGTTGCCGCAAGAGCCGTCAGTGCCGCCGCAGGAGCGGGAGGGCTGGCCATGGCGCGCTCTGTGCGTTCCCGGGCCTCGGCAAGGACGGCGCGGTAGCGGCGGGCCAGGGCTTCGAGATCCCACAACTCGGCGGCTACCCGTGAGCTGTCCTGTGCACTGAGGGTGATACCTGTCCGCAGCAGCTGACTGCCGGCCGGCGGTGGCGGGAGCAAGGAGATCAGCTCGTCCCACCGGTCGGTGGTGGCGACGAGCCAGGCCGGCCCGGAGCGTGGCGTAGCCGAGGAGCTGCGCCGTGCGCCGCAGCCGGTCCCGGAAGTCCCGCCGGCGTTCGGGGACCTCGAACAGAACCCCGTTGAAGGTGCCGGTCCACTCCGGCCGGTCACCGCGTAGCTGGCGTTCGAGGCGGGCCTGGGCCGCCTGCACGAGCGGAGTCAGGCGATACCTGGCCTGGCGGCCGGCCGGTTCGGAGTCGAGAAGTCCCTCCCGGCGCATCCGCAGCAGCAGCGAGCGTGACGCTGCCTCGGAGAGGCCGAGGTCGGCGAGCAGCCGGATCAGCAGGGGCCCGGCTAGCTGATCGCCCGGCGGGACCCCGGCCGCACCGAAGGCAAAGCAGATCAACCCCATCCGCGGAGTGACCTCACTCGGTCCGCTCACCTCAACCGGGTCCAATCTGATCTATTAATCGTCACGATCGTGGACTAGTCTACACGATATGAAGAACAAGGACGATATGACCGCGGCGCCGGCCGACGCGGGGGAATCTGCTCCCAACCGCGGGCGGATGCGGACACTGGGACCTGTCATGGTCTTCGACGTCGCTGGGCCCATCGCTGCGTACTACCTGCTGCGCTCCGCCGGGTTGTCCACGGTGACGGCGCTGATCCTCAGCGGCGTGGTCCCCGCCATAGGGATCGCGGTCGGTGTAGCCCACAGCCGGCGCATCGACGCCATCGGGGTCTTGGTCCTGATCGGGATCATCGTGGGTTCTGTGCTCGGGGCAGTCAGCGGCAGCGCCCACCTCGTGCTCCTAGATGGCGTGGTGCCGACCGCGGTCTTCGGGATCGTGTGCCTGGCCTCGCTCCGCTCGAGCCGACCGATGATCTTCCGCTTCGCCCTGGAGAGCATGGGACGTGACACCCCCAAGGGACGTGAGTTCGCCGACCGGTGGCGTTACCCCGGCTTCCGCCACTCCTTCCGGGTCACCACCGTGGTGTGGGGGCTGATGTTCATCGCCGAGGCGGCCACCCAGGCCGTCATCGTCGAGACGGCCTCCGCCAACGTCGCCAAGACCACCTCCAACCTGCTGATCCTGCCCTTCGCTGCCGTCGTGATCGCCTGGAACATCTCCTACGCCAAGCGAGGCCAGCGCCAGGGAGCGCTCGCCGACGAGGCGCGCCGCGCCCGCGGCGAGGCGCCCCCGGCCATGCCCACCTGATGACCAGGCATGCACGCGTCCGCCCTCCGCGAGCTGACATCACCCTCCCGGCCAGCGGCCTGAGCCATGAACCCGAGAAAGCGCTGATAGCCCGACGCTGGGACTGATCCCGTCCCGCCAGCGAACTCGGCGGACCATGGTCTGATCACCTGGAAGGGCCGTTGACAAACTGCGGATCCGGCTACGCGATGTTGCGGCAAGGATCACAACTGATGTACTGCTATGACCAGCGCGGCGGCACTGAGCCCCCATCGCTCTGCTACGGCGCCTAGCCTGACCTGACGACTCCGGCATTGACAGGCGGTACGACCCCTGAGTGACGGAAACTGATTGCGGATAACGCACGCGGAGCCGCCGTTCTGGGCCCTTATGGCTACGCCGTAGGGGTCGGCGCTGGGTGCGCAGATGAGAGTGATCTGCGCGTCTGTGTTCCCGGATACTGGCCTGTGGACGCACAGTCGCGGCAGTGCACGACGAGCTGAGTTCTGGTTACCTGTGTACAGTGCGGGGGTGGGCGGTTGGCGCGTAGGCCCGCAGGAACGCGGTGACCATTTTGTCGACGTGCTCGTCGATGTCGGCGCGGGCCAGCGGGCGGCTCGGCTGCAGCAGTGCCTGGTCCTGGGGAAAACCCAGGACTGCGTAGGCGAAAAGCGCGGCCGCCGCCGCCGGATCGTCGGTGTCCAGCTCGCCCTCGGCGGCCATCTGCGTGAACGATTCGGTGAGCAGAGCCAGTGTTCGCGCCGGCGCACGGTCCCAGTATGCGGTGACGATGCCGGGGAACCGCAGGGCTTCGGAAATGGCTAGCCGCCGCAACTGAACGACGGCTGGGTTGAGCACGCCGTAGGCCAGGGCGCGGGCGACCGCAGTCAGCCGTCCGGCTACCGGCTCGTCCCCGCTGAGGGTGGCACCCAGTTCCGAGATGATCTGCTCCGCGCGCTCGGTGACCGAGAGCACGACCGCGCTGAACAGACCCTCCTTGTCCACGAAGTTGTTGTAAACGGTGGTCTTGGAGACGCCGCTCGCAGCGGCGACATCATCGAGGCTCGTCGCGTCGTAACCCCTCTCCAGGAACATCTGCCGCGCGGTGTCCAGGATCAGTGCGCCCTTCCGGCCAGCCATGAGAACCTCCTTGACATTGAACTGTACCGCACAGTACTGTTTCGTCAGGTGTACTGGTCAGTGCAGTTCAGTTAGAGGAGCGTACTCCGATGCCCACCGCAGCTATCCAGGTCGGCCGCCCGGCCGCCGACTGCCCGCCCGCAGCCGTGCGGGTCACCAAGTCACTGCTCGGCTACGGCGTGGTCGCCGGGCCGTTCTATGTCGTCGCCTCGCTGGCCGAGGCGCTCACCCGCTCCGGTTTCAGCCTGGCTCATGACGACTGGAGCCTGCTCGCCAACGGCGCCCTCGGCTGGATCCACGTGCTGGTGCTCGTGCTCACCGGGCTGATGGTCGGCGCCGCCGCCGGCGGCGTCGTGCGCGAGCGGCGGGCGGAGCGGGTGAACGCCGCCAGCGGCTGGTTTCTCGGCGTCTATGCCGCTGGCCTGGTCGGCGCCGGCTTCTTCATTGCCGATCCCGCTGACGGCTTCCCGGTCGGCACCCCGCCCGGCCCCACGGTCACCCCGAGCTGGCACGGGACGCTGCACATCCTCTTCGGCGGCATCGGCTTCCTCGGCCTGGTCACGGCCTGCCTCGTGCTGGCCTGGCAGTTCCGCGGCCTGCGCCAGCCCGGCTGGGCGTTTTTCTCGCTGATCACGGGAGTGCTGTTCTTCGCCGCCTTCGCGAGGATTGCGACCGGGGGCGCCGCCAGCCGCGTCGGCATCCTGGCCTTCACCGGCACCGTGATCCTCGCCTGGACCTGGCTCGCGCTGGTCAGCGCATATCTGTACCACCGCGCCGCGGCCCCGGTGGCCTGACCGGGCGTCTCAGCATCCATCTTCGGCAAAGACGGGACAACGATCATGGAATTCACCACCATCTTGCAGCTCGACGGCAAGACCGCTACCGGCATCCGCGTCCCTGACGAGGCCGTGGCCACGCTGGGTGGCGGCAAGCGCATCCCGGTCAGCGTCACCATCAACGGCACGCGCTACGCCAGCACCATCGCCACCATGCGCGGCGAGCCCAAGATCCCGGTCAGCGCCGAGATACGGTCCGCCGCCGGCATCGCCGCGGGCGACAGCATAACCGTGCAACTTGAACGCGATGACGCGCCCCGCACGATGGACCTCCCGGCCGACCTCGCCGAAGCCCTGCGCGCCGACCCCGCCGCGTCCGACCGGTTCGCCGCCCTGTCCTACAGCAACCAGCGGCGCCAGGTCCTGTCCGTCACCGGAGCACGCACCGCCGAGACACGCACCCGGCGCATCCAGCGCGTGCTCGACGAACTGCGCACAAGCTGACAACGTGGTCGAGTCAGCGCTGAAGGCACTTCCGAAATCCGCGTCCGTAAAGTCAGGCGCAGGCCATCTCCGAGCTGATCGGCGGACTCATGATCTATGGCGCTTTCCGGTAGGCGCAGCTTTGGCAGTCTGTGCCGTCACCTGGCGCTTCTTTGTCTAGCCTTCTTGCACTGCCAAATCCGGCCAGAAGCCGTCCTCCTTGCTCCGATTGTCCAGCTCGCGACTGCTCGCAATAGCCACGTCCAAGCTGGCGAGCGGCGTCACATTGACAGGAAAGGCGTAAAGAGAGTGGGCGGGCCGTCACCGAGCTGTGCTCTCAGTTCTGCGCTCGGCTCACCAAGGAGTTCGCCGGAAACCGATCCCGTCGCGAAGATTGCCTCTCCTGCGTCGCCAAGGTTCGCCATGTGCTCCTTGAGCGCCTCGGAGTCCCTGTACCGCTCAAGGACGACGGCCTCGGACTCATCGGCGTTGAAATAGATCTCGTACTGTAGCGTTCCGGTTTCCTTGGCCCGCACGACTTCCATTTGTTGAGCAGCCAAGCGCTTGAATTCCTCGACCTTGCCCTCGTGAAACTTGAACCGGGCGATACCCTGAAGCTCACTCACTGTTCCGGCCTCCAATCTCTGGCGGTTCACGTCCGATCGTAGGTACAACCGTAAGACGGTTCCGAGCGAAGAAACTCATCGCTACCCGTCGCGAGCCGCGATCAAACAGCGATCTTCGGGGATTGACGGCCTCTCGCGGACAGGCCGGAACGCCCGTCACCTGAGACCGGCCTGATGACAGGATTTCTGAGTCGTCGTGGCAAATACGCGGTCAGGTTGCGACTGGCAGGGACAGCCGGACTTGCATTTACGCAGGTGGATGTCGCTATCAGGGGCCGCTAGCGTGCTGGACTCATAACCCGCCGATCATGAGGGTTCCGTATCCGCCACCTGCGGCAAGTTCGCGCTCGACGAGCAGCAAAATAGCGCCACTGACGGATTAGCCGCCAGGCAACTGAGGTCTGCCACGTCCGCCGACGCGGGCATGGCCAGCGGCGGAACCGGAAACTCCTGCTCGGCGGACAACCGGAGCCGTTCCCGGCTGGTGGCGAGCACCCGAAGCCGCGGACAGGCAGCCAGCAACCGGCCGACGGCTGGGGCGGCGGCTAGAAGATGCTCGCAGTTATCCAGGACCACGAACCGCTCCTCGTGGCCCAGCGCAGCAGCCAGCTGGCCGGTCAGATCCGTCCCGCCCCGCTGCTCGACGCCCACCGCCTGAGCCAGTTCGACCATCACCAGCGCCGGATCCCGGACCGGAGCCAGGTCGACGAACACGATGGCGCATCCGCTGCGCTCGGCGTGCGCCGACAGCTCGACGTCCCGGCCTACAAACAGATCGGCAGGCGAAAGCAGCCCACCGACCGATGCGCGCCTCGCGTCTTGCATCTGAATCTCCCGATACCGCGATGACAGCCTGCGCCCCTACAACGGATTCATGACCACAACCCATGACCACAGCGGGGCAGGCGTTGTGCCGCAGTTCGCCCTGGCCGGGTCGTTCCTTGAGGGCCTGGCCGCCCAGGATTTCGCCCGGCTCGGCGGCGCGCTCGCCGCTGACGCCTGCCTGCGCGCCTTGCTGCCTTCTGGCTTGCGAGAGTGGGCCGGCGCCGGGGTGATCGCAGACCGGTTCGAGCGCTGGTTCGGCGACACCGAGGATTTCGATCTCGTCGAGGCCGCCGTCGGGGAGGTCGGCGGCCGGCTGTATCTGCACTGGCGGCTGCGGCTGCGGGCGGAGCGGTTTGGTCGGGGCTGGTTCACCGTCGAGCAGCAGGCCTACGCCGACACCGACACCAGCGGTCGCATCGCCCGGCTCGACCTGCTCTGCACGGGTTACCTGCCCGAGGCCGACCATGACTGACACCCTGAGCACCTGGGGCGGCTGGGCACCAGCGATCCGCGACGACCCGTTCAGCCATTTCGCCGACGCCCGGACCCGGTGCCCGGTGCAGCGGGTGCGCCTGGCTGACGGTCACCAGGCCTGGGTCGTGCTCGGCTACGACGCGGCCCGCCAGGCGCTGGCCGACCCCCGGATCTCCAAGGACATGCTCGCTGCGCTCGAAGAGGCCGGCGATGTCGTGGCCGAAGGCCTGGCTGGGCCGGAGTTCTCGCGGCACATGCTCAACGTCGACCCGCCTGACCACACCCGGCTGCGGCGGCTGGTATCCCAGGCTTTCGTGCCGTCCAGGGTCGCCGCGCTGGAGCCCGCCATCCGGGGCATCGCCGACAACCTCCTCGATGCGCTGGACGACGCCGGCCCCGGCGCCACGGTCGACCTCATCAAGGGATACGCCTATCCCCTGCCGTGGGGGGTGATCGGCGAACTGCTCGGCATCCCGGTGGCCGACCGCCCGCGCCTGCATGCCTGGTTCCAGGTGCTGCTGACCGGGTGGGCTTGTGACCCACCGCCGGAGGCGGTCGAGGCGTCGGACGGCATCGTGGCGTACCTGTGCGAACTGGCCGACGCCAAGCGCCGGAGCCCAGCCGGCGATCTGGTCAGCGTCCTGATCGCCGCCACCGAAGGCGACGCGCTCACCACGCAGGAGCTGCTGTCGAGTCTGTTCCAGCTCGTGGTCGCCGGCCACGACACCACGGCCAGCCTGATCGGAAACGGGGTGGTGGCCCTGCTGGATCACCCAGGCCAGCTCCAGGCGCTGCTGGCTGATCCCGGGCAGCTTGCCGCGGCGATCGACGAGCTCATCCGCTTCACCGCCCCGGTACCGCACGCCACGTTCCGGGTGACGGCCGAGCCGGTGACCCTCGACGGCGTGCAGATCCCGGCGCACAAGCAGGTGCTGGTATGCCTGGCGGCGGCCGACCGCGATCCGGGCCGGTTTCCGGCCCCCGACGTGCTCGACATCGGCCGCGGCGATGGGCCGAACCTCGGGTTCGGCCACGGCATCCACTACTGCCTGGGCGCCCCGCTGGCCCGGCTGGAAGCCAGAGTCGCCTTCCAGACCCTGCTCACCCGCTACCCAGACCTGCGGCTCGCCACCGGCCGAGACGCGCTGGCCTGGGCCCACGGCGACGGCCTGGTCCTACGCGGCCTCGTCGCACTCCCCGTGGTTCTCGGTCCGGCCTACGGCCGGGATGACCATATCCGATCCACCCAACCCAAGGAGACACCGATGACCATCACCGACAGCCCGGTCGACAACGGCGTGAACGTCCAGGCCCTGCTCGGGGCCCGCGAGGCGCTGTCCGCCGCGCCGGAAGCGGCCGAATTCACCTGGCGGGCCAGCTGCACCTGGCGCAACGGTACCCACAGCCACTCCACCGTGACCGGGTTCACCGGGCTGGGCGCCGAGCAGCAGCACCGCAGCAGCTACGAGTACGACGTCGACCACCCCGAGTGTTTCGCGTCCGAGGACAACGGCGCCACGCCCGTGGAGGTCGTGCTGGTTGGCCTGGCCAGCTGCCTGACCGCCGGCGTGGCTGCGGTCGCCCAGTACCGGGGCATCCAGCTCCGGTCGGTAACCGCCACCATCGAGGGCCAGATGAACGTCCTGGGCATCCTGGGCGCCGACCCCGACATCCGCAACGG
The DNA here is from genome assembly GCA_963808315.1 of uncultured Actinomycetes bacterium. Taxonomy (GTDB): domain Bacteria; phylum Actinomycetota; class Actinomycetes; order Streptosporangiales; family Streptosporangiaceae; genus Palsa-504. The sequence continues at coordinate 79,788 of CAWEFK010000021.1, forward strand.
GTTCGAAGCGGTCACCGTCCGGTTCGCCATCGATGCCGACGCCTCCCGCGAGGAAGTCGAAGCGCTGATCGCCCAGTCACAGAAGCGCTCGGCGGTCTTCGACATCGTAACCAACCCGACCAAGGTGCTCGTCGAGCTGGCCTGAGGCCACGCCCCGGATGTCCGCATGATCCAGACCACGGCAGCTGTCGTAGGTGCCGGGCACGCCGGCCTGGCCATGAGCCGCCGCCTCACCGAACGCTCGATCGACCATGTCGTCCTCGAGCGCGGTGAGGTGGCGAACTCGTGGCGGACCCAGCGCTGGCCCACCCTACGGCTGCTCACCCCGAACTGGCAGACCCGGCTCCCCGGCCACGACTACACCGGCGATGACCCCGACGGATTCATGCCCGTCGACGAGGTGGTGACCACCGTGACCCGCTACGCCCGTCTCGTCAGCGCACCGGTGTGCACGGCCACGACGGTGCACGCCCTGCGCGCAGTGCCGCAAGGCTTCCAGATCCGGGCCAACGACGACCTCCTGCACGCCCGGGCCGTGGTGCTGGCGACCGGCGCGTGCATCCGGCCGGCCATCCCAGGCGTCGCCGACGCCATCCCTGGCTGGATGACAACGCTCACGGCGCTCACCTACCGCGATCCCAGTCAGCTCCCCGACGGCGGGGTCCTCGTGGTCGGCGCATCGGCCACCGGCGTCCAGCTGGCCGGCGAGATCCACCGGTCGGGCCGCCCGGTGACCCTCGCGGTCGGCGAACACGTCCGGCTGCCCCGCACCTACCGGGGCCGCGACATCTTCTGGTGGCTCGAGGCGACGGGCCTGCTGGCCGAGCGCTACGACCAGATCGACGACCTCACCCGAGCACGTCACCTCCCCTCCCCCCAGCTCACCGGAATCCCCACGGCCGCCATCACCGACCTCAACACGCTCACCGCGCCCGGGGTACGCATCGTGGGCCGCCTCGGCCGTGTCGTCGACGGCGTGGCCCAGTTCTCCGGGTCCCTCGCCAACATCTGCGCGCTCGCCGACCTGAAGATGAACCGGTTCCTGAACCGGGCCGACGAATGGGCCACGGCCGCGGGCCTGGACGACGAGCTCCTGCCGCCGCACCGCTTCCAGCCCACCCGCGTCGACCCGCGCTCGCCGCTGGAGCTAGATCTGCGGAGCGGGGAGATCACCACCGTACTGTGGGCGACCGGCTTCCGGCCCGATCACTCCTGGCTCCACATTCCCGTGCGTGACCGCACCGGCCGCATCCGCCACGACGGCGGCGTAGTCACCGCCGCCCCTGGACTCTACGTCCTCGGCATGCCGGTGCTCCGGACCCGAGCCTCCACCTATATCCATGGCGCAGCCGCCGACTCCGAAGCCCTGGCCGGCCACCTCCACTCCTTCCTCGGCAACCGGCACCAATAACAGGGAATCCGTCACCACGCCCGTCCACACACTCATAAGCGCTGGATGCGGCGGGGTTTCAGGCTGGCGGCTGTCCTTGTGACGGATGGTGTCCGCGGTGCTCGGATGTCGCGTGCTTGACGTGCGCGGTGAACTCGGTCCATGCTCTGGGGCTTACCTCGATCACCGGCCCGTCAGGGTCCTGGGAGTCCCGGGCGGCGACCAGGGCGTGGCCGACTGCGGCTTCGACGCAGTTCTGGTGGGCGCGGCTGTAGGTGGATTTACGCCAGTTCGTCAATGTCATGCTACTTATAGTGATATTTAAGTCACATTTTGTGAAGAGCCGGAGTTCCATATTACCGTTCTGTGATTATATAGTTACAGAAAGTGTATGCCGGGCACTGCCCGGTCGGGCTGCGAGCGGCAAGCCATGCGGGATCTCCCCGGTGGCACGGCCCGGATCGGTCAGCGTTCCGGCGCCCGGAAGCAGTCAGCCTGCCTGCGACCGCGGCCGGTCCGCGCCTTCTCCGCTGCGCCTCTTCGGTCAGGGCGCGTATGCCCGAGCGTCTGTGACTGTGCGTAGCCGTTGGCTGCGACCATCACACGAGATCCTGCCGATCTGATCAAACGACTGGTGTCGGTGCTACTGCGCGGAGCGGTTCAGACCGGGGTGTTATGCACCGGCGGCGGCACTTACGCACTGTGAACGGCAGGCGTGGAAACGGTACTATATGTTGTACCACTTCCGCCTCGCCTACATCGTCACCGAGGCAGAGATCATCATCCTTGCGGCCCGCTACCACTACTGACCTCACTGCGGACCAGCGCGCGTCGAGAACGGGCCGTTCTGGCGATCGAGCCTTGACCCCTTGGAGACCGGCCTTACAGGTTGCCCGCGAACATGCCCTGACCTGCATCGCGACCGATTGCCTTGGCCATTTCGGCACGCATTCGGTACAGAAGGTTCGCCCTTGCCTGGCGGCGGCCTACGGCTGCGCCATCAAGGGGGCTCATCGGGGCCGTAGGTCCGTCTCAATCGGCCCGCAACACTCTGGCGGCCGGGCCCCGGACCTGGCCGACCTGATCGCCTACGCGAAGGACTGCGGGGCCAGGGCCATCCTGGCGGGGGATGTCGGCCAGTTGAAGGCGGTGGAGAACGGCGGCGGCATGGGAGACAGCTCGGGCGGCGTCCGTTGGCACCCTTGGACATGTCGGCTACCTGGCAGCTACGAGGAGTTGGTAGCAGCGAGGTAGGGCGCGTTCAGGCGCTCGCGAACGCTCGGTGATCGCGCTGGGGACTCGGATCCAAGGTGCGAGCGGCGAAGCTCGTCCATGAACTCTTGCCAGAGCGTGGGGCCGCCTTGTTCGAGCAGCTCGGCGCGAACGCGGAGCGCGCGGCTCGTGGGCCGGTGGCGAAGTCCCCAGCTGCCGAGCTGCGCGAACACGGGTACGAGTTGGATCGCGGGTTCGGTCAGGCTGTAGCGCGCCCGCTGGCCGGGCCGCGTGTCCTCACGGGTGAGCAATCCCCGCTCGACGAGTCGCTTGAGCCGGTCGGCGAGAAGATTTGAGGCGATCCCCTCTTCTCGCCGGCCTGCAGCTCCCGGAAATAGCGGCGGTCTCCGAAGACGATGTCGCGGAGGACGAGCAGGCTCCAGCGATCGCCGAACACCTCGATGGCGGCGTTGATCGGGCACCCCGACCGCGGCTGATTCGCTTCGCGCATACTGCTTGCAATCTACCACCGCCAGGTACTACCGTCTCGACGAGCGGTTGCAAACCACAAGCGGAAGGGGGCGCCGTGCTGAGTCAGGTCGCGGAGGGTGTGCTGATCCACGAGAGCGAGTTCTGTCAGAGCAACGCCGTTGTCGTGCAAGGCCGGGCCGGCGTGCTGCTCATCGACCCCGGGTGCACGGCTCCGAAATGGCCTGCCTCGCGAACGACCTCGGCGAGTTGGGGCAGACCGTCGTGGCAGGGTTTTCTACGCATCCGCATTGGGATCACCTGCTCTGGCACGCCGGGCTCGGCGCGGCGCCCCGTTACGGCACGGCCCGCTGCGCGGACATGGTCCGGGTTCTGCTGTCGGACGCGGGCTGGAAGGCCCGCATCGTCGAGTGGATACCGCCGGACATCGCCGAGCAGGTACCGCTGGACCTGCTCGGCCTCATGACCGGCCTGCCCGCCGAGACGGCGCGGATTCCCTGGGATGGCCCTCAAGTCCGGATTATCCGATGCTCGACTTGAACGACACCGCTGACCCGGTCGAGGACTACCTCGCCGCGCTGCGGCTGCTCGAGGGCGGGGCGGGCGACGTCGATGTCCTTATCCCCGGCCACGGGTCCATCGGCGGAGCTGAGCAGGTACGTGTACGGATCGACCAGGATCGGGCGTACGTGCACGCCTTGCGTGACGCCCATGTTCCCAGCGACCCGCGGGTCGGCCCATCGGCCAAGGACGGCTGGGACTGGGTGGCCGGCGTGCATGAACGGCAACTCCAGCAGCTCGCCCGATGAGATTGCGACCCCCGGCGGCGTCAGTATGGGCAGAACGAACGGACTGCCGAGAAAATCTGATCATCATGTCCACCGCAGAGACTCAGCCGAGCACCGGCACTACGATCGCCGCGCCCATGGCAGACACGGAACGGCAGACCGCCGCGGGCAAGGTGCTTTGGCACTTCACGATGTCACTGGATGGGTTCGTAGCGGGGCCGGGCCATGTGATGGACTGGATGACGGGATTCTCGATGCGCCCCGGCCTTATCGAGGAGTACGTCCAGACCACTGGAGCCGTGCTGGGTGGACGAGACGGCTGGGACGTCTTCGATGATGCCCGCCCGTACGGCGGCGCCTGGGACGGGCCGATCTTCGTGCTCACCCACCACCCCGAGGACGCCAGGCCCGCCGATGATGTCACGTTCCTCAACTGCGACCTGGCAGAGGCGGTGCGGATCGGGCTGGAGGCGGCCGGCGGCAAGAACCTCGAAGTGTTCTCTCCGACCATCGGTCGTCAGCTCCTCGAACAGGGGCTGATCGACGAGATCGACCTGCACATCGCACCGATCCTGCTCGGCCAGGGCATCCGCCTCTACGACAACCCCGGCCGTGAGCCCATCCGCCTGCACCGGGTCGGCAAAGGCGACCCCACGGCTGCGGTGAACGTCCGGTACCACCCCCAACCAGGTAGACCAGAACGCAATCTGTCGCACTAGTTGGTCCCCTTACGGCAACCGCGTGCTGAACCGCGAAGTACAGGCACCTTTGCGCATCGGCGGTCACATGGCCGGGCTGGATCGTGGGCGCACGGATTCGGCAGGGAGCTTCCGAGCGATGCGGCCGCCCGCCGTTACGCCGTGAACGTTACCGGGAGACGGCGCAGGCTGCGGACAAGGCGGCTGCGGCGCCAGCTGAGTTCGCCAGGCTCGACCGCCAGCGCCAGGTCGCGGCAGCTGCCCAGAAGGGCGGAGATGGCGATCTGCCCCTCGGCGCGGGCCAGCGGCGCGCCCAGGCAGTAATGCAGGCCGTGGCTGAATGCCAGGTGCCCGCTGCTGTCTGTCCGGCGGATGTCCAGCCGCTCAGGGGCGGCGAACTGCCCGGGATCGCGGCATGCCGCGGCGTAGGAAACCAGAACCGGGTCCCCGGCCGCGATGACGGCGCCGCCGATGGGCACGTCCTGGGTGGCGAACCGGATGGCGGCGTTGATCTTAACCGGCGGGTCATAACGCAGGAACTCTTCGACCGCAGGACCCATCAGCTGCGGGTCCGCGCGCAGCACAGCCAGCTCGCCCGGGTTGCGCAGCAGGGCTAGCACTGCGTTGCCGATCAGGCCGGCGGTGGTTTCGTAACCGGCGGCCAGTAGGACGAAAGCCATCGCGAGCAGCTCGTCGTGGTCCAGCCGACCGCCTTCGTCCCTGGCGGCGATTAGCCCGTCAAGCAGGTCTCCCGCCTCGGCATCGGCGGCCGCCTCGTGCTCTTGGCCTGCCCCGCGCTCCTTGGCAGCGATGAGGTCTGACAGGTAGCCCCGGATCGTGGCCAGCGCCTGCGGGATCCGTGCTGCGTCGCCTTCGTCCACGCCCGCATAGATGTTGGTAAGCCGGGCGAACTCACCCCGGTCGGCGGCCGGCACGCCGAGCAGCTCGGCGATGACCGTCATCGGCACCAGCTGGGCGAACTCCGTGACGAGGTCGGCGTGACCGCACGGCAGAAACGCCGCGATGAGGTCATCGGCGATCTGCTGGATCCGGGGACGCAGTGCCGCCACCCGTCGCGGCGTGAACGCCTGGGAGACCAGCCGCCGCAGCCGGGTGTGGTCGGGCGGGTCGGTTCGCAGCAGGTGGCGGGCGATGCCCGGTGAGGTGATCGCCGCCACCCATGGCACGGTGCGGGCTGCGGCGCTGGCCCGTTCCGGGTTGACACTCAGCCGCGGGTCGGCCAGAGCCGCCCGCGCCTGCTCGTAGCTGGTGATCAGCCAGGCCGGCAGGCCGTCGAGCACCACCCGGCACGCTGGCGCCTGCTCGCGCAGCCGGGCCAGCAGCGGATACAGGTCCGTGGTGAACTCCGGCTCCCATGCCGCCAGATCGATTTCTCCTGCCATGGCCGCTCCCTTGTCCTGCCCGCACGCCGGCATCGTCCGGATGAACGCGGCAATCACAGCGAATGCCGCTGCTGTCCCTATACCGCGCCCGGCATGCACACACGGTACGGCTTCGCCGGATATGGATATACCCGGCGACCGGGGCGTGGCTACTCAGGGACGGCTCCGAAGGTGCGGGTCCTCGCCTCAGTGGCTCCCATTTCTTTGCAGGCCGGCCGCGAGTGCCGGCTCGACTTGTCCGCGCTGTGCCGCTGGTCCCTACTGGCCTGGCGTTCCGGAGCGCCGCACCGCCGTCCCCGCCAGCGAGGCCAGGCTGAGTCCGCGACTGGGTCACGCTAGCCGGAACTTCCTGCGCCATTACCTGCGACCACCCCACGCACTCACCTTCCGCGATGAGAGCCCTCTTGCCCGACGACTCGCACAGAACAAGGACGATCGGTGCACCGACGCGCATTGCCGACACGAGTGCCGCGCCGCGCGGATAATCACCCGATATGTAATTGCTTTAAGCCAGATAAGCCACCTCCGCTCAGCACGGACCGCAATCGGACGCGTTCTTCAGATGGAGCGCGAATCCGCGCTCATCCATCTGCGCGAGATAGGTCATGCTGCCAAGCAGGCAGTGCAGGTTCAGCTTCCGCAGTCGGCCGACCTGGCCACAGCCGACCAGGTGACTTTCGTCTCGGACATACAAAAAGCCTAAATCATTAGGCTCCCCGCGAGCCTTCCTGTGGATAACTTAGCTCTCTGATCTGCGCCCCGACCGCGACTCGAACGCGGGACCTACTGCTTAGGAGGCACTCTTGAAGCGCGGCCCGGCAGTGCTGGATGTCGCCTGACGTGCCGTTTGACCTTACCTATAATGGCTGATCGTGGCCTGACGGAGCCCGAGATCTGCGGTCGTTGGCTCCCCGTTTGGCTCCCCGGAATCTCGTCAGCGACGCTAACCTCGATGATTCAGGGTGCCGGCGAGGTCCGTTACTAATCGTGTTGTGCCGGTTTTCAGCGGTGGTAGCTGGCTGGCGGGTGGCGGTGCTGCCCGATGTGCTCGGGGCGGCACCGGTTCCGACTGCGCCGGGGCGGCCTCCTTTCCGGGTCGCGGGGACGGGGTGGCTAGTCAGGCGGGTGCGGGCAGGGCGCACAGCCGCTGCCAGCAGGCCAGGAAGGCGTCCTTCCAGGGCCAGGTCCGGCTGATCTTCAGCATGCGGGCGCGGGCGTGGCGGACCAGCCGGGCGGGCAGGCTCAGCAGCCGGTAGCGCAGCGTGTCCGGCTCGGCGTCCTTGAGATCGTCCTGGTCATAAAGGCCGGGCAGGCGGCACCAGGCGGCCAGGTCGGCGGCGATGGTGGCGGCCAGCACCCAGCCGCAGTTCACCACCCAGGTCTTCGACGGAAGGTTACGCAGGCCCATGGCTTTGCCGGCGCGTACCCCGTCCTCGACGACGGCGTGCTGGCGGTGCAGCACGTCGATGAACTGGGCGTGGTGGCTGCCGGGCACGCCGCCGGTCCCGCGCGCGGCCGGGATGTTGGTGACGATGATGGAGTACCGCCACCCGGTGGCGCGCTCGAAGGCGGTCAGGTTCTTGGGCTGCCGGCGGGAGGGTTTGGTGCGGCGCACGATCCACCGCAGCCCGGCAGGCCAGCCAGCGGCGCGGCTGGTCAGGTGCGTGATCTCCGCGATGTGCTTGTCTTCCTGGACCACCCCGTCCTGGTCCACCGCGGCCTGCCAGGCGGCGGCGGGCAGCAGCCGATCGCCTGCTCATCGGCCGCGGTGATCGCCCAGCCGCAGGTGAACAGCACGGTGCGGCGCCGGGACGACAGCGACAGCAGGTGGCTGATCAGCTCGTGGCTGGCGCCGGCCCCGTCGACACGGACCAGCAGCCGCGACCGCATCCGGGCGGGGATCTGCCGGATCGCCGCCGTCAGCACGGCGAGGTGACCGGCGAAGGTGTTCGACCCGGCGTTGCCCGGCCGCAGCAGCATCGCCAGCGACTCGGCGGTATTGGCACACCAGGCCCCGAGCGGGTGGAAGCCGTAGCCCATCTTGACCGTGGGCGCGGCTCCTTCCTTGCCGCTGCGCGCGGTGATCAGCGTGCCGTCCAGGTCGATGAAGCCAGCCGGCCAGCACCTTCCGCGATGGCCAGCCACGGGAACCCGGCCGGCCACGCGCGGATCAGCGACCAGACATGCGCCCGGACCCGGGCGACCTTGTCCAGCGTGACCGGATCGGCCAGCTCCAGCGTCGCCGCACCGTCGTGTCACCCGGCCCGGGACCTAGCACCGGGGCGTGACGGGCCAGCACGGTGATGTCGCTCATGCTGGTGGCCCCAAGCGCGATGGCCACCGCCATACTCACCAGCGCGACACCCCGGCCCACCAGCGGGAACTTCCCGGCGCGCGCCAGTGCCGATCCCAGCGCGGCGGTCAGCCCGGCCTGGTCGGCCAGCTTCCGCAGCAGCACCGCCCCGGCGTGGCCGGCCAGGCCCTGGCCTTCGCCGGTCACCGTCAGCCCGTGATCCCACCGCGTATCATCCAGGACGAAGAGCGCTCCTGCCTGGGAAATGGCATGGTGTGGTTACCGGGTAATTTCCCCCGGACCGGGGCGCTCTTCGCCCGCTGGCCCGGTCCCGCCGGCGCCTGCCCTGTGCCAGAAGCCGAGGCATTTGCCAGCGTGCCTGAGGCATCGAGCGGCCCGCTGCCAGGTGAGTTGAGGGACCTGTTCCCCTGGAGTTGCTGCGTCTGGGCGGGCCCGGCCGCGCGGGCGATACTGGCCAGGTGGCGTGGGTGCAGATGGCGGGCGGAGCGGCCTGATGCGGGGCAACGGGCCGCCCGCAGTGGCACGCCTGCCCAGCTCGCCCGGCGTCTACCGGTTCCGGGATGCGGGTGACCGGGTGCTGTATGCCGGCCGGGCCAGCGCGTTGCGCAGCCGGGTGGCGTCGTACTGGCTGGATCTGCGCGATCGCGGTCACCTGGCCCCGATGGTGGCGAGGGTTGCCCGGATCGAGGCGGTCAGCTGTGACTCTGCCCATGAAGCCGCCTGGCTGGAGCGCAACCTGCTGGAGGCATCGCTGCCGCCGTGGAACCGGACGCCAGGTGGCCAGGAAAGCGCCGTCTACATCCGGATGGATGCCGGGCCGGTGAACCCGGGCCTCTCCGTTGCCTACCAGGCAGAGCCGGCTGGCCGGGCGCGGTATTTCGGCCCCTACCTGGGCGGCCTGCGCGTGCGGCGGGCGGTCGGCGCCTTGCACCGGATCCTGCCGCTGTGTCATGCCGCCGGCCGGCTGGGCGGGGCCGAGGGTGACCTGGCCCGGGTGCGAGGTGTCGCAGGCGGCGATCGCGCAGCCCTGGCCGGCTCGCTGACCGCGATCCTGGAACGCCAGCCGGCCGCAGTCAGCTGGGCGCACCGCCAGCTGGAGCAGTTGCGCGACCGAGCGGCCCAGACCCTGGCCTACGAGCTGGCCGCCCGGATCCAGGACGAGATCGGCGCACTGAGCTGGGTCACCTGCCCGCAACGGGTCACCACGATGGACGCGGCGAACCTGACCATCGCGGGCTAGTCCCGCGGCATGCTGGTCCAGTTCCTGATCCACGGCGGCCGGCTGCGCGGCTGGTCACAGCGATCATGCAGCCACCCCGGCGCTGCCGCTGCGCTGACCGCAACTCCGGCTGCCTGGCGCGACTTCACCCAGCGCAACGCTGAACTTGCCGCCAGCCTGACCCAGCAATAATGCTCAGGTCCCGGTCGCGGCGAGGTTGCCATCACAGATCAGGTAATAGGCCAGGCGCCCCGGCCTGCCACCTGATTCGCGGCACTGAGCCAGGGACAAGCCACTGAGCTCGGATCACCTGGCACGGGACAGCGGTGGCCGCGCCGCACGATAGCTCCGCCCGATCGATTCCCCAAGACCGCCAGCCATGCTCCCGCACCCATCGGGTGCGCGCTCCAACCCCGTGCCTGGCCAGCCGTCAACCAGAAAATCGCAGCTCAAAGCCGCGAAGAAACGATCACGTCCCAGTCAGCGGATCAATGCTGAATCGCGGAGGTTAATGTCCGGATGAGCATGCGACGTTCCGCGTCGGGATTCGGGTTCCGTCGCGACACGGGATGCCGCTAGCGGCGACATGGTCCCGGCGAGCCCAGAAGCCTGCGAAGATAGATGTCAAGTCCTCGTCGATGATCTATCAGGAGGCAGCAGGATGACCGCCCAGCCAGAGGTTCCCGGTCCGGACACCGGCTCATACGAGATGATCCACCTGGGTGGCCAGGCAGCGGTCGTTGTCCCCGTAGCCGACTTCCTGCGCCTCCGGGCCCTGGAGCGGGCCGCCGCTCCGCAAGAACTCGAAGATGCCGAGGACACCGCGGCCATCCTGGAGTGGAAGGCCCGTGACGCCGCCGGGCAGACGACGTTCGTCCCCGCCGCAGAAGCACGGCATCGGCTCGGCATGCCGCGGTGACCCTGCGGGTCGACTACGACGAACGGGCCATCAGCCAGGCCACCGCGTTCCTTGATGACCCGCCAGGCATCCGCGCGGTCCTGGACGCGATCGACCAGCTGGCCGATGATCCACGCCCTGACGGGTCGTTCCCCTACGGATCGCCCGACCTGCGGCGGCTGCGGATCGGCCGGTATCGCGTCCTGTACGAGATCAGCGAGGACGCCATCGCAATCCGGCATATCGCCCGCGCGAGCTTACAGATGGCTTGCGGCCATGCCTCATGGCGCCGGGTCCCGGCGGCGTCCAGGTTGGTCGGCCATGAACCGTCACTGCGAGCTCTGTGCCCGGGAATTGGCAGCTCGAGAAGCGGTGTCGCCACAGATGAACATCCGCTAGTACCGCGGACGGAGTCTCTCCTGATCGTGATGATGCAGACAGCATGGACCCTCGGCAGAACGATCCGAGTTCCGACCGCGGTCAGCCTGGCGTGCTCGGCTCGGACATCGCCGGGATCCAGATCCTCGCCGAGGGCGCCCGGCCGACTCCGTCATGCACCCGGAGGTCTCGAGTGATCCCGGAGCGAGGAAAGACTACTGGATCCTCCGGCGGCCCGAGGTCCCGGTAGACGGCCGCGCGTCTTAAGTCGCGAAAGAAGAAGCGGCGGCTGCCGTCCTGGTCGCCGGGGTACAGGAGGGCCCGGCTGCCCATAACGCCAAAATGGCCGTTCTGCAATCACGTTGAGTGACCGGAAGGTCATGGAGAACGCACACGGAGCCGCCGTTCGGCGTTGCTCCGCCCTTCGAAATCTCGCTTAATGGCGGCGCACAGATAAAGCTGATCTGGCGTCAGCTGACGTGAATGCTGAGATTGGGCGTTGCGTGAGAAGACAGCCAGTTGCGGGAGTCGGGCAAACATCAGCGCGACATCCAGCATGGCCGATTGTCGGCGACAACTGAAATTCAGCTGACGTCGGACCTAGAAGTCGCTTTCTGTCACCTTGCTGTCGTCGCTGACTTCTGAGGCGGAGCGCCGGCAATAGCAGCTCGAAAGAATGAATGCCAGCGAGTCGCATGATGTCTGCATCGTGGCCGGACGTGCCGAAGACCGGTTTGTTTCCGCTGCTGTAGCCTGGCTTCCGCAGTTGCGCAGCGGGCCACGCCGGGCGCGCAGCCGGCGCTGGCGACCGCGCCCATCGCCGCGCCTAGGCCCTGGACCGCGCGGGCGGCGACCAGCCAGCGTGTGGACTAGGCGATCCCACCGGCGAACGAGGCGAGCGAGAACACCACCAGGCCGAGCATGAACGTGCGCCGGCGCCCGAGCAGGTCGGCCACGCGTCCACCGAGCAGGAGAAACCCGCCGAAGGTGAGTACGTACGCGTCCAGACCCACGACAGGTCAGCCGGCGCAAAGTGCAGGGCGGCGCCCATCGACGGCAACGCGACGTTGACGATCGAGGCGTCGATCACGATCACGAACTGGGTCATCGCCAGCAGCACGAGCGCGAGATTTTTCGCGCGGGGCGGGTACAGCGGCGGCGTGAAAAAGCTGGGTCAGCCGGGTGATCTGAGAGACGCTTCCTAGCGGCGGCCTTCCAGCGCTGCCCGGAAGCGCGCGTAGCGCGGGGCGCCGATCCATCGCCATACCAGGGCAGCGGGTCCGGGCATGTTCTTCTTCAACCATGCGGCGCCCCCGTCGGGCTGGGCGGCGAGGATGGCGCCGAGCATGTTCCATAGCTGACCCTTTGGGGTTGCAGCCCGGCCGTGCTTGCTGAACCAGTTCTCCTCGCTCTGGGTGAGCACGTGCTCCATGGCCGGGACGATGGTGGCTTCTTCGTCCGGGAAGTGTTCGGCCATTGCCACGGACACTCCGTGGAGCGCGCAGCGGATGGGTTCGGCGGCTTCCTTCGTCGCGGTGGCGCGCCAGGCGGGCAAGATCCGGTCGAGGTCTTCGAGGTACGCCAGCATGCCAGCGTGCTGACGCTTCATCCGGTCGACATGGAGGACGCATGCAGGTGCCCGGGCGCTCACCATGTCCCAGAGTCGTGAGTCCTCCCCCTCGTGGTGGGCGTGGAGCGCGGTCGAGATCAAGTTGAGTTGCGTGGCGACGGCCGTCGCGTGCTTCGTGTCACCTTCGGCCACCCCGTCCACGAGCACTGTGGCTTCGCCGAAGGAGCGCCGGAGCGCGCGGTGGATTTCGAGCATCGCGCTCGCGTCGCAGGTTTTCGGGCCTTTGAAGGAAGGCTCCCCGGTCGGCGGCGTCTTGGATTGGCTGAGCGATGTCATTGGAAGCTGGTCTCCTGTTCTGGTTGCGTGAGGCATGGTGCGTGCCGGGTGTGACGGCTCGCGTGGTGACTCACGGGGCTAGTTCTGATTCCGCGAGATGATTGGCGCCTCGCGTATGTGAGCGCCGGCGTCGATGACATCCACGGCGAAATGGGCGACAGCCGGCCGACTGATGAAAAATGAGGGCCTGGGGCCATGGATGTCGGTCACGGCGATCTTTCCGGCGCTCGGTTTCGTGCGCGGCGATGTGAGCCCGTCGGTTAGCGCACCAGATCGACTGAAGCGCCAAGCCCGCTGCGGCGGGACGGCCGCGGCATCGGCGCCGACGAAGAACGCCTGGTCAAAGCCCTTGGTAAGCAGCCGACCCTGTGGGGTTGCAGCCCGGCCGTGCTTGCTGAACCAGTTCTCCTCGCTCTGGGTGAGCACGTGCTCTATGGCCGGGACGATGGTGGCTTTGTCGTCCGGGAAGTGTTCGGCCAGTCCCGCGGACACTCCGGACAGCGTTCGGCGACCTATTTGGTGTCGGTGACGATGACGGTCTGACGGATGAAGGTGTCTTGCACGGCGGAGTGGAGGAGGAACTCAGCGACGTTCGCGCGGGATGTCGAGGGGAAGATCGGCATTTTCTTGGCGTCCTCGAGAGTGACCGCGGTATAGCGCGTGATGTCCTTGTTGTTCAGCGCTCCGGGGTATTCGAGGGTCCATTTCAGATCGCTGGCTCTCAAGAGCACTTCCGATGCGGCTTTGTCTGCGTAGGTTTTCCGAAGCACGGTGCGAAATAGGGGGCTCACGAGGAACGAGGCTTTGGCAAGGGAGTCGCCGACTCCGAACGCAGACAGGATGACGAAACGGTCAACGCCTGATGTTTTCACGGATGCGATGACTGCACGGACGGTGTCGGTGATCAGCGTTGGGGTTTCGCGGGCGTTTTTCACTCCGAGCGTGCTAATGATCGCGTCGTGGCCTCGGGCTGCCGTCGCGATCACGGCGGCGTCGGTGACGTCGCCGCTGACGATCTGAGCGCGCGAGTCGACGGCGGCGTCGGCCCTGCGAACGAGGGCGGTGACGTGATGCCCCTGGTCGAGTGCCTTTTTGACGAAGAGGACGCCGGTGCGGCCGGTTGCTCCAAGGACAAGAAACTTCATGACATTTCTCTTTCTGCTACTCGTCCATGGCGACCGATTCGCCAGGATCGCAGGTGACAGTAGTCAATAAAACTGACCACACCAAGGAGATTAGTCAGTAAAGCTGACTATGTCAAGGCGTGGTCGAAGCTGCTGGCGTCCGCTGGCCGCGGCGCCTCGGGGCGAACGGGAACCGGGGGCGGACGGCTCGGCGCGGCCGGGTTTACCGCGCGTAAGGGTCGGTGATCTCGCGGAGCTGGTCCAGGATCTGCTGCAGCAACGCGAAGTTGCGGGTGCCCAGGTAGGCCTTCCACTCCGAGAAGATCTCGTCGAGTGTCGCGGCGGCCACCTCGACCGCCCGCCGGCCACGTTCCTCGATCACGATCAACCGGGCGCGGCCATCCGCGGGGTCGGGGACCCGGCGGACATAGCCCAGGCGCTCCAGTTGATCGACCAGCACGCCGGCGCTCTGCTTGCTCATTTGCGCCTGGTCAGCGAGGTCCGTGAGGCGCGAACCGTCCGGGGCGACGCGCTGGAACAGCCGACACTGGGCGAGGGTCCAGTCGTCGAACCCGGCATCTTGGAGTGCCCGGAAAACCCGGTCCTCGGTGTACCGGTACGGGATGAACAACGACACCCCTAGATCAACCCGCCGCTCGTCGTCCATGCCGCCCTCGGCTCCCATCACCCACCTGATCCCCGCGAGGTTTCACACCCTACGCCAACGCCGCCGAGTCAGACCGCCGCCGACCCGGCCGTGGCGGCGCGTGCGCAGCGCGGCGCTCGTTGCGTTCCGCACGCGCCGCCTGCCCCTCAGCGACCTCGCGCCTGCCGCTGTCGTCATCGGTGCTGCTGTATGACTACGGTAGTAAAGTTGGCTGACTAGTGCCAACGATGGAGAGGGAACGGGTAGCGCTATGACATCGACATCAAGCCTCGAGGGCAAGCGGGCCTTACCGCCGGCGGCGACGGGACGGCCCGGACTTGGAACGCCGACGGCACCCCCGCGCCGCGGTAATACGGGGTCGCGAAACGATCTCAGATTGCGCGTGGTCTCCCGAAGGCAGCGACCTTTATATCGCACGTGGAAGGGGCCTATACAGATTCACGCTCCGGCCACCGAGCGAATGACGGCAGTCTCCAGGCAAGGGATGGGTGCGACAGCGCGCCCGGCTACAGACGGTCTCCATGGCGAATCCGCGGTGAAGCCGCCATTCCCGGAGCGAGAAAGCATGCTCCGTTGCATGTCAGTGGCCGTAAAGTGGCGAATGGTTACCTGACTTTCAATCCGCTGAGCCTTTCCATCCTGGTTATGCCTCGCGAATTTGCAATACGTGGATGGCCTTGGGGAACTGGCCTGCGCACCAGAGGAGACCGGAAGGGGCGTCAAGGACGATTGATGCAGAGCTCGTTGCGTTCGGGATCTGCGAGGGTGGTGAAGCGGGGGCAATCGGCCAGTACGGTGCCGCCCAGCCCGGTCAGCTCGTTGATGAGCTGGTCGTGCTCGCCTGGGGCGGCTTGGATATCGAGGTGTATCCGGTTCTTGGCGAGTTTGGTTTCCGGCACTACCTGGAACCAGACCGCTGGCCCGTGCCCGTCTGGATCTGCCAGGTCGGTGGCACCTTCAGCCGTTCGCCGGTCGACGTAGCCGAGCGCGGCGCGCCAGAAGGGACGAAGTAGCTCAGGGTCCTTGGCGTCGATGCAGATTTCGAAGTTGCGTGCCGTCATCTGTCCAACGATAGCGGGCAAGATTGAACCCTTTTAATCTGCTTATTCCACCTCGCGGATCTGCAATACGTGGACGGCCTTGGCGAGCTGCCCGGCCCGCCAGGGGCAGCAGCGGAGCTTCCGCAGAATCCGCCAGGACTTGAGCTGGGCGTTCGCGCGCTCCCCGGGTGAACGCAGCTGCGCGTGGGCCTTATTGGCCTGCTTCTGCGATTCCGGCTTGTTCTTGCCCTTGTACGGGATCTTCGCGTACGTGCTGCCCTGGTAGCCCTTATCGGCCAGGACGACCAGGCCCGCGGCCTCCAGCTCGGCCAGCACGCCCCAGATCCACTCGGCGTTCTTATCCTGCACTGCGCCGGGCAGCGCCCCGGATACCCACAAGATGTCCACGTCGGGACTGGCGATGACCTGCAGGTTCATCCCGTGCCGCTTGTGCTTGCCGGAGTAGGACGGCCGGTCCGCAGCGACCCGGTCGACCGGGATCAAGGTCCCGTCCAGCACCACGTAGGCGTACCCGGCCCTCTTCGCGTCCCGGACCGCATGGCGGAGCTTCGGCGCCCGGGCGGCCAGCAGGTCCGTGGTCTCGGTGACGTACCGCCAGGCTGTCGTGGTCCCGACTCCGAACCCGGCCGCGAGCTCGGCGAATGTCTCGCCCTTGCGCAGGTAGGCGAGAACCAGCAGGGCCTGCCGGCCGGGGTTCAGCTTCCGCCAGGGCGACCCGATCGAGGCCCGGTAGCGGCGGATAATCCCGGCCACGAAGGTCAGGGTCCGGGACGACAACGGCAGCGCGGCACGGTAGAAAAGCACGGGAGCCCCCGGTAGCGATGAAGGTCGTTTTGGTCGACTGCCTCATCTACCGGGGGCTTCTTCACCGTCAGCGGCGACACGCCGCAGCTTCACCAGACCGTGACGAACCCATCACCATCAGGATGAAAAGGGCTCGCTGATCAGGCCGCGGTTGAACTCAGCCCAGGAACGAATGATATGTGCGCCATGCATTACATCCGCGAGGCGGTTCTTGACCACCTTGTCCTCCGGCTCCGCATGGAACCAGATGCGGGGGCCGTCACCGCGGGGATCGACGATACTGTCCGCGCCGGTTCCCAGCTCACTGTCGGGAAGCCCGATGTCGCGCCGCCAGTTGTCCCAGGTGGCGAACCCTTCGGGGGGCGGTTCGAGCACGTATCCCAGGGCCGCCGCCCAGAAGCGGGCAAGCAACTCGGGGTCCTTGCAGTCGATGACGAGCTGAAATCGGGCAGGCATCGCGCTCCCATCGTCTTAGCAGCGGCGCAAGCACCCCAAGGATGCTACGAGTAAGGGCCGCCGATCTGCCGCCGGGAAGTCCGTTGCGAGACAGGCCCGGCGTTCTCTCTTCGGTTTGCGAGGAGTCCGTTCTCGTAGGCGTAGATGACGGTGTGCACGCGGTTGGGGAGGCTGAGTTTGGTCAGGATGCTGGAGACGTGTGATTTGGCGGTGGTCTCGGAGACTGTGAGTTTGGTGGCGATCTCAGCGTTCGATAGTCCATCAGCGACAAGGAGCAGTACTTCGCGTTCACGGAGGGTGAGGCGGTCCAGCCCAGGCGGTGTGGCGCGGGGGCTACCGTCGCCAAGGGCGGGGAACTGGTGGGCGTAGGTGTCGAGGAGTAGCCGGGTCACCCGCGGCGCCACGACGGCGTCTCCGGCGGCGATGACGCGGATCGCGTTGGCGAGTTCGCCGACGGGGACGTCTTTGAGCAGGAAGCCGCTGGCGCCGGCGCGCAACCCGGCGAAGGCGTACTCGTCAAGATCGAAGGTCGTCAGAATGAGGACCCGGGCGGATGGGTCGCGGCTGACGATACGGCGGGTGGCTTCGATTCCGTCCATCGTCGGCATCCGCACGTCCATCAGCGTCACGTCGGGCCGGTAGCTTCCGGCGAGCCGGACCGCCTGCGCCCCGTCGGATGCCTCGCCGGCGATCTCGAGATCAGGCAGGTCCTCCAGGATCATCCGGAACCCGGCCCGCACCAGGTCCTGGTCGTCCGCAATCGCGACCCGTATGGTCATTGCTGCTCGCCCGAGGCCCGGTTTTCCGGGGTCGGGACGGTCGCGCGCAGGGACCATCCCCGGCCGGGGACGGGGCCGGCGTGCAGCCGCCCGCCGTAGGCGCCGACCCGCTCCGCGATCCCGGTGAGGCCATGCCGGTCACCGGCGTGCTGATCCGATTCCGCGGGCAGTCCGGCGCCGTCATCCTCGACCTCGACCTCGACCTGCTCGGGGCCGTACATCAGCGCAACCCGTACGCAGGTCGGGTGACGGGCATGTTTGAGGACATTGGTCAGGGCCTCCTGCACGGTCCGGTACACGACCAGCTCGACGCCGGGCCCGAGCCCGCAGGGCACGCCGGTCACTTCCGGCTCGACATCGAGGCCGGTCGCGCGGATCTGCTGAAACAGCGTGTCGAGGTCTGCGAGGCCGGGCTGGGGACGCAGGGCCGTGCCGTCACTTTCGGTACGCAGCACTCCGAGCAGCCGGCGCATGTCCTGGAGTGCCTCCCGGCCGGTCACGGAGACTTGCGCCATCGCCGAGGACGACCGGTCGGGATCGACGGGCAGTTTCGCTGCTGCCGCGTCGGACAGCCGCACCATGACCGAGAGGCTGTGGGCGACGATGTCATGCATCTCGCGGGTGATCCGGGCCCGGTCGGCCGCGAGATCGAGCAGCGCCTGCTGGTGGCGTTCACGTTCCCGGCGCTCGCCGCGCTCGGTCGCGGCGGCCAGGGCCGTGCGCCGGTTGCGCACGGCGATCCCCGCGGACAGAGCGGCTGCCGCGGTCCCGGTCAGCAGCAAGAGCGTCTGCAGACGGTAGCCGGACCGCTCCCATCGGAGGACGGCGAGCACCGCGCCGAGTCCCAGCGCCAGCGCGGCCAGCCAGTTGATCCGCGCCGGTGAGTGTTCGAACATCGCGTACAGCGCGATGAGCAGCGCGACGTCGGCCGCCAGCCGGGTGCCGGTAATCCACTGGATCAGCGCGATCGCGGCCAGGAACCCGAATGTCGCGGCCGGGTAGCGCCGGCGCCCAACCAGCGGAACGGCCAGCAGGACGCTGAACACGATCGCGGCCGCCAAAGGCGCCCGCGCCGAACCGCTCCGGTGTGCCAGCTGGGCTGCGGCGACTGCCGCGACGAACAGTGCGGGCAGCACCGGCGCCACTATGGCCATCGCGCGGCTGCGCGTTACTCGCCTGAAGATCGCCGCCCAGCGTGCGGTCAGCGGACTCGCCGTGCCTGGCGTCGGCTCCGACAGCCACCACGCCCGCCCGCGCTGCAGCGCGCCCGGCCGCTCCGATCCGGTCATGCCCTCCAGCATGACCGCCCCATGGTGACGCCGCCTCCTCCTTGAGGAGGAGAACGCCGCGCGCCAAGACCGTCCGCCCGGCCGGTGACCGGGGTGCCGCCGGCCGCCGAGGATCGGAGGGCATACCTGACAGCACCGGCGTCACGACACCGCCGGGCCGCCGGCTACCGAGAGAGACGAGATGTCATTCATGCACTACCGCCGGCCACCGGCACAGCCTGCGGCACCGGCCGGGCGGCTGCTGAGCGGCCGGGACCGCGCCGTGGCGCTGTTCCTCGCCATGGTGATCGTGCTGCTCGCAGTCGGGTTCGTTCTCGCGCCCAGGGCGCTGACCGGCGCCGGCCCGGCACACGAGCACAGTCTGAGCGCCGCGACGAGCCAGGCGTTCACCGCGTACTGGCAGTCCGCGCAGCGGAGCTACCCGCCGGCGCTCGCCGATCTTGTCACCTACTGGCGCTACTACCACTTGGCCAAAGCCGGGTTCGCGGTGGCCTTGACGATCGCGTTGTGCTGGCTCGCGCACATCCTGTGGCGCTCGCTGCTGCGGGCCGGGCGCCTGCGCCCGGCCACCACAACGGCTGCTGTGGTGTCAGGTAGCGCCGTGACGGCGCTGGCGTTCGCCTCGGTGCTGGTGGTCACGGCCACCATCCAAGGAGCGCTCGCCCCGTTCTCCTCGCTCGTCTCGCTGCTGCCCATCGGCCACGGCGACCCCGCGCTCACCAAGTCGGCGGGCCAGATTCAACACGACCTCGCCGAGCACCCGGCTCTGCCCGGTACACCCGCGACGCTGGGCGCGATCATCGATGACTTCCAGCGCTACCACGCGGTGCTGGCAGCGCAGGACGCCCTACTCGCCGTGGTCCTGATCGGACTGAGCATGCTGATGTGGCGCAGGGCCCCCACGGCTGGCCGAGCAGTTCCGCGCGCCAAGCCCCTGCTGCGACTGCTCGCCGCCGCATTCGCCCTGCTCACAGCCATTGTCATTGTCGTCGGCGCTGCCAACCTCTCAACGGCGCTGAACCCGGACCCGGCCCTGAGGCTCGTCTTCGGCGGCTGATTAGTGCCGGCCACGACCGCACCAACCTCGGTATCGACACGACAAGCCGCACTGGCGCGAGGTCACCACTCCGGTCGGCGCGCACTGCCCGGAATATCAGTCCTAAGCGGGGCGCCAGCACGACGACCTAACGCCGGTTTTCACTAAGCGAATTGCCCCCTAGTCGGGGTCAGTCGTACTGGTAGCGGAGGGTCCGGCCGCCCCACCAGGGCACGGTGATTGTCTCCGGGAGGCTGGCCTGGCGCAGGACGGGTGAGTAGGTGCGCCGGGTCAGGCGGATGGTGGTGTTGCCGCGGTGGTGTTCGATGATGCCGCTGGTGCTGAGGAACCGCCGCTGGAGGGTGTCGGGGGTGGCGGTGGCGTAGCCGGGCAGGCGGCGGCGCAGCGCGGCGCAGATGGTGTGGGCCAGGACTGAGAGCACGACGTCGAGGTCGACGTTGAGCGGGACCGCGCCGGCCAGGGCGTCCAGGCCGAAGGACTGGATGGCTTCGGCGAGGCGCTGCTCGATGTTCATCCGGCGGGAGTAGGTCTGGATGACCTGCCGGGCGGGCAGGGCGGCCCGGTTGGTGATCAGCAGGGTGGGCTGGTCGTGGCCCAGGCCGGTGACGGCGAGCTGGCGGATCGGGCGGGGGTAGGCCGACAGGGTCGCTCCGGGGTCGTCGTGCACCTTGACGCGGCGGGTCTTGTTCCCGGCCCGGCCGAGGGTCATCGGGGTCCAGGCGCCGGCGGGCAGGGCGGCCAGGGCACTGGTGATGCCGGGGTGGCGGGCGCGCAGGGTGATGAACCCGATCTGCCGGTCATCGAGCTCGGCCAGGACGGCCTGGGTGGTGAGCTTGGAGTCGAAGATCAGCAGCGCCGGGTCAGATCCGGTGACGGCCTTCCAGTGGTCCGCGAACGCGATGACCTCGCGGTTCTGGCTGGCCTTGGCCAGGTCGGCGTTGGCGTACAGCAGGGTGTGGGTACCGGCGTCTTCGGCGAAGAAGGTCAGCACCGAGCGGGTCCGCTGGGACCGGCGGGGCACGTAGTGTTTCTCCAGGACCGGGTCCTCGCCCCAGTGCATCACGGCGTGGAAGTCCAGGTTCAGCGCCTCTCCCTGGGCCAGCCCGGCCGCTAGCGCGGCCTTGTCCAGCGCGGCCAGGAACGCGGCCTGCCGGGAATGCTGCAGCCGGTAGGAGTAGCTGGTCAGCGCGGTGGCCTTCGGCAATGCCGTGAGCCCGGCGAACAGCGCGGCGCCGGGGTCGGCGGCGATGTCATAGACGTGGGAGACCCGCCGGGTGGAGGTCAGCTTGAGCGCCAGCAGCGACAGCAGGTATGACAGGGCGGGGATCTTGCCGGTGGACGGGTAGCCCGCGGCGGTCACCATGTCCGGCACGCCGAGCGCGATCAGGTCCGGGATGGCCAGCAGCAGCCCGGCCAGCCGGGTCTCGGCCCGCGGCGGGAGGTCACCGAAGTCCAGGGCTCCGGCGCGGGCCTGGATCTCCCGCGCCGGGCCGCCGCGCTCGGCATCGGGGCGGCGCCACATCCTGGGCAGTCCCTCTGCGGCGATCACCTCGGCGATCCCGGTCCGGTTCAGCGGGGTGCCCTCAGCGGCCAGCGCTGCGGCGATCTCGTCGATGGAGTGCCCGGCAGCGCGCAGCTCGATGATCCGCGGCCGGGCGGCGTCCTTGCCCGGCGCGGTCTTCGGCCCGGGCCTGCCGGAGACGAAGAACTCCCGGGTCCCGGCGCGGAAGTCCCGGACCGCCGACAGCAGGGACGCGGGCGTGTACCCGAACCGGGCGGCGGCCTGGTCAGCGGGCAGTCCCTCGGCGAGGTAGGCGCGCAGCGCCTCATACCGCCGGTGCGCGGGGGTGTCCGGGCGGAGGAAGAACTCCCCGCCCGGCCGGGCAGGCTGAGGGTCTTTCGCTGACTGGTCGATGCTTCTAGTTCATCATCTCCACGGCCGGCTTGCACGACGACACGCCCGGATTTAGCTATCTCACCGTGAATTACATGGTTGTGAGCTCTCTTCCTGCGGTCCGCCTCCCGGAGCCGCAGAAGAGACCATCCAGGGTGGCGGCAATTAGTCAGCGTTATACACCCCAGAACCTGGCCAGCCAGTACGAGCATCCCCATGGGAGACCCTGCATACCAGGACAAACGCCGATTCCTCACGGCAAGCTGTTCAGTTCGCCAGGGGGAAACTACCGGGCGCGAAAATCAGCGCTAATCGGGCTGCCATAACAGGTGGAGCTGCGCGTCTCCGCCGACAAATGACTACCAAACAGTGGACATTCCGATTCGGCGTTATGCAATTGCTTGGACCCGATAAGCCGAGTCCGCTCATCACAGAACGCAACCGGGCGCGTTCTTCACGGCGAAGCGAGGGTTCTCGTTCCTCCGCCCTGCATCGGTCAGGTCCCGACCGGCGTAGGAGGGCAGCCGCGACACATCGGATCAACAGGTGCCGTAGCCTCCCCGTTTGGCTCCCCCATGGACGGCCCTTATCCAGAGCCACGATTCACCCCTGGTGAGCGCGCATCCGCCCGGCAGCATCTCAGATGGGAGTGACTGCCTGCGAGCAATACCTCGTCAGCAGACGATGATTTCGAATATTTAGATCTAGCTTTGCACTTTGCGCCCCGACCGCGACCGAACGCGGGACCCACTGCTTAGGAGGCACTCCCGTAGCGTCGCCGGACGGTGGCAGATGTGGCTTGACACGCCGTCTAGCTGCACCGACAGCAGCTGACTGTGGCCTGACGTTGCCCCACAACTGCGGTCGTTGGCTCCCCGTTTGGCTCCCCGGAATCTCGTTAGCAAAGCTAATGTTCGAGCTCGATCAAGGCCGTAGCCGACCGGTACGGTGCCCTCAGCGGGCCTGTAGTTGCCGAGAACGGGCAGGCACGTCCTACGCGGCCGCGGGATCCTGCGATCCAGGATCGGCCTGCGAGCAGGTTGACCACCGGCCTCCCCAGGTTAAGAATATCCTTAAGGAGGTGCGCGTCCTCGTACGTCGAAGGGAGCCGTGTGGAGTGGGAAGTCCTGCGGACCGCCGAGGTCGAGGCCTTTCTTGATGAGCTGTATGAATCCGACCCGGTGAGCCATCAACTGGTGAACCAGGCCATCCTGGTCCTGGAACGCAACGGGCCCGCCGAGGGCCGTCCCCTGGTGGACACGATCACCGCGTCACGGATTGCCAACATGAAGGAACTGCGGCCGCCATCAGCGAGGCGCAGCGAGATCCGGATCCTCCTGGTCTTCGACCCGTGGCGTTCGGTGGTCCTGCTCGTAGCCGGCGACAAGTCCGGGCAATGGGATAAGTGGTACCGCGCGGCAATCCCTCGCGCTGAGCAGTTTTACGATGACTATCTCGCCGAGCGGGGAAAGGAGATGGGCTTATGAGCAGCGTGTCCCGCTGGCGGGACTCCGGCCACCTGGAGCGCGCCGTGGCGACGGCCGGCGGCCCAGAGGCCTTCGATGCGGCCGTCGCAGCGATGCTGGATGACGCCCGCGGCTGGCGGCTCGCCGAGATGCGCAAGCGGCGCGGGATGACCCAGGAGCAGGTGGCCCTCCGGATGGGCATCTCAGTCGCCCGGATCTCCCAGATCGAACGCGGCGACGTCTCCACCCAGGACGTCCTGAACCGCTACGTCTCCGCCCTAGGCGGCACCCTCAAGCTCATCGCTGACTTCGGCGACGAGCAGCTCAAGATCGCCTGACCCAGCAGGCGCCGCGAAGGACGTGCCAGCAATCAGAAGCAAACGCCGCATCTCGCCCGAGATTTATGCCATTCCGCCGGTCAGAGGCGTTCTCCGCAGAGGTTCCTGCCTCAGGACACTGCGCCGCCCCTGCCCGCATGATCAGAGGCAGATCAACCAGACGGGGTCCGGCAACGGTAGCCCCCGAAAGGCAGGCGTGATAACCGGTTACCACACCCGCTGGGTCCCCTGCCCGAGCAGGCCGATGATCCTGAGCGGATCGCCATCCGCGAGGCCCTGGCTTCGGCAAGGCCGTGTATGACCAGCGCTGCGCCCTGGGCCTGACCATCGCCGGACTCGCCGGACGGGCCGGCCTGACCGCCGATGAGATCGAGTGCGTCGAAGAGGGCGGTGCCGAGCCCACCATCGCCCTGCTGCGGCACCTAGCCGCCGCCTTGGACTCCGACGTGCGCCTGACCGCAGGGCACGACCTCGGCTCCGTGTGGTTCGAAGCCCACGCCGCCTGACCAAACCAGTCCGCGCAGGTGTTCAGGCCAGCAGCGAGCCGTCGTTACATACCCGCGACACGCAATCTAGCGGAAGAGCCGACGTCAGCCGGACGGCGAAGGCCGCCCGCGACCTTGCCTTCCACGGCACGCCCCGCACGGGTGATCTATACGACTCGCCCAGGCCGGGACAGCTGCCAGGCATACTACTCTGGGTAATACCTGAGTTTGGTCACCTCAGCTCCTTAGCGAGGATCGTGACCAGCTGACCTGGAGCGATGTCGGTGCCTGGGGCTGGTTTGAGGCACTAACTGGTGTCCTAGGCTCGGTGCCGTGGCGTGGATTCGGCGGGTGCGGACGGCATCCGGGGCGACGGCCGTGCAGATCGCCGAGTATGACGGCGGCCGGCGGAAGATCGTGGCGCACGTGGGGTCTGCGCATACCGAGGCCGAGCTGGGGATCCTGCTGGAGCGTGCGCGGGAGATGCTGGCCGATTCCGCCCAGGGGTCGTTCGACCTGGGCATCGAGCCTGTCGCGCCGCGGGCGCGGCTCGTGACGCGGGAGGCCGCGCCAGCACTGTTCGACGCGGGTTCCCCTGGCGAGACCCCGGCGGCTGCGGGGCCGGCGCGGGTGGTGCCGGCGGACTCGCGGGTGCTGTTCCATGTCCTGGACGGCGTCTTCGGTGACCTGGGATTCGACGTCCTGGGCGATGAGGTGTTCCGGGACCTGGTCCTTGCCCGGGTCGTCGGGCCGACCTCGATTCTGGACACCGGCAGGGTCCTGGCGGAACTGGGCCGCAAGGCGGCCAGCGACAAGACCATGCGCCGGACCCTGGCCCGCTGCGCGGACCGCGGCTACCGGGACAAGATCGCCGGACTGTGCTTTGCGCACGCGCGGGCCAGCGGAAACGTCTCCCTGATCTTGTATGACGTGACGACGCTGTACTTCGAGGCCGAGCACGAGGACGCCCTGCGGAAGGTCGGCTACAGCAAGGAACGGCGGGCCGGCCCTCAGATCGTGGTCGGGCTGCTCGCCGGCCGGCACGGGTTTCCCCTGGAAATCGGCTGCTTCGAGGGGAACCAGGCGAGAAGCTCACGATCTTGCCGGTCATCCGGCAGTTCCAGGCCCGGCACGGGCTGGAGGCCATGGTCGTGGTCGCCGACGCCGGCATGCTCTCGGCCGCCAACCTGGCCGACCTCGACGAGGCAGGGCTGGGGTTCATCGTCGGGTCGCGGGTCACCAAGGCTCCCGTCGACCTGGAGTCGCATTTCCGCTGGCACGGCGACGCGTTCAGCGACGGGCAGGTCATCGGCACCGTCACCCCGAAGACCGGGAAGAACAAAGACAACGACCCGGCCCTGCGGGCCGAGCCCGCCTGGGGCCGCGAGGATCACCCGAAGTCCTGGCGGGCGGTCTGGGCGTTTTCCGCGAAGCGGTTCGCGCGGGACAACCGGACCCTCACCGCGCAGGAGAACCGCGCCCGCGACGTCATCAGCGGCGCGAAGTCCACCCGCACGCCCCGGTTCGTTAGGAACGCCGGCGGGACCCCGGCCCTGGACGAGAAGGCCCTCGCCCGCGCGAGGAAGCTGGCCGGCCTGAAGGGCTACGTCACGAACATCCCCGCCTCCGTCATGCCCCCGGCCGAGGTCATCAGCTGCTACCATGACCTGTGGCACGTGGAGGCCGGTCCGCGCAGCCGTCACCATGTCGCACCCGGGTGAGCAGTCCTTCAGGATGAGCAAGACTGACCTGGCGGCCCGACCCATGTTCGTCCGCAAGCGCGACGCGATCGAGGCGCACCTGACCATCGTGTTCACCGCCCTGGCCGTCGCCCGCGAGGCCTAGGACCGCATCGGGCTGGCCATCCGCAACGTGATCCGCCAGCTCCGCCCGCTGCGCTCGGCGGCCATCGCGGTCAACGGCGCCGTCCAGGTCTTCCGCCAGCCATCTACCCCGAACAGCAGAAGATCCTCGACGACCTCAAGAACGGGCGAGATCTCAGTCACTGAGGAAATCACCAAACTCAGGTTCCTGCACCCCGGCGAGCAGACAGCTCACCGGGAAGCTGCGAGCACCTCGCCGATGGCGTGCCGCGCGTAGCTCGCGAGCGCCGGGCCGGTGTCCCTGTAGTCCCGCAAATAGCCCAGGGCTTGGGACAGCACGCGCCCGCGGCCGCGGAGCCACGTCACGTCGTCCACGTCCAGCGCCGCACGGAACTCGTCGCGGACATTCGCGGGCAGCAGGTACCACACGGGGAACAGGTCGCACGCCGGATCGCCGACACCGCACGTCTCGAAGTCGATCACCGCGGTCAGCCTGCCCTCCGCCGATACGAGCAAGTTGTCCGGCTTCAGGTCCGAGTGCACCCACACCTCGCGCCCGTCGTATGGCGCCGCGAGCGACTCCTCCCACGACGACAGCGCTGCGCGAGTGTCGATCAGGCCATCTAGCTCGCCGATCGCCTTCCGCGTCGAGGAGTCCATCGAGACCATCGAAGCTCGCGTCCGGCGCTCGCCCGGATACGCCGGCGGCCGGTCCGGCAGGTCGATCCGCCGGAACGCTCCGACGAACGCCGCGAGGTCCGTCGCCAGCCGGCGTGGGTCGGCGAGCGCGCCGGGGGAGGGGTTCGTACCGGTGAGCCAGCGGTGGACGGACCACTCGCCCGGGAACGCGCCGGCGGGTGAGCCTATCGCCTCGACAGAAGGGATGGCCACAGGCAGGAACGGCGCGAGTGTCGCGAGTTTCGCCTGCTCCCGTCGGACTTCGTCGGTGACCGCGGGCCGGAGCGGCAGCCGTACGGACAGGTCGGTACCGAGGCGGTAGACCGCGTTCACCAATCCGCTGGAGTCGACCGGCTCCAGCGGCAACCCGGCCCACTGCGGGAACTGCGCGGCCACAAGCTCGCGGACGAGTGGTGTGTCGATGTCGACCTGGTCGGCGTGGACCTTACGGGGACTCACGAGCCCATTCGATCGGGTCTGTCAAGTTGTATTTACAGTCAGCGGTATCGCCTGGCGGCGACGCCCTGCGGGCGTGAAAATGGGTATGGCTGCCCGCCGACGTCGCCGGTACTTGGTACGTGGTCGAGACCGTTTTACAGTCTGACGCCGGGAGTTGTCTCAGGGGCCACGCATTGTCGCTGCGAGCACGCGAGTCCGTCTCTTTTCACCCTGTGACTCCCGCGGGCAGCCGCCTTTTGAGTATCCGATCATGGAAAGGCGCCCCGCATGGAACAGACCGAGGAACCGGGCGAGCTGGTCGAGCGAGTGGCCGCGCTCGACATCGGCAAGGCCACCGTGATGGCCTGCATCAGGATCCCGCATGAGGATCAGCGACGGCGGACCCAGGAGGTCTGCGAGTACGGCACGACGACCGGCGCGCTGCTGACGCTGGCGGGCCACCTGCACCGTAAGGGCGTCACCCTGGTGGTGATGGAGGCCACCAGCGACTACTGGAAGCCGGTGTTCTACCTGCTGGAAGCCGAGGGGTTCACCTGCTGGCTGCTGAACGCCAAGCACGTCAAGAACGTGCCCGGCCGCCCCAAGACCGACAAGCTGGACGCGGTATGGCTGGCCAAGGTCGCCGAGCGGGGTATGTGCCGGCCCTCCCTGGTCCACCCCCGGCCGATCCGCGAGCTACGCGACCTGACCCGGTACCGGCGCAGCCTAATCCGGGAGCGGACCGCGGAAAAGCAGCGGGTGGAAAAGCTGCTGGAGGACGCCCAGATCAAGCTGTCCTCGGTGGCCAGCAACATCTTCGGGGTCTCCGGCAGGCAGATGCTCGCCGCGATGCTGGCCGGCCAGCATGACCCGAAGGTCCTGGCCCGGATGGCGCACGGCCGGATGCGCCGCAAGATCCCCCAGCTGCAAGAGGCCCTCACCGGCCAGTTCACCGGCCATCACGCGTTCTTGTGCCAGATGATGCTGGACCGCATCGATGACCTGACCGCGCGGATCGATGAGGTCACCGCCAGGATCGAGGACCAGATCGCCCCCTACGCCCGCGCGGTGGAGCAACTGGATGAGATCACCGGCGTCGGGGTGACCTCCGCCCAGGAACTGATCGCCGAGCTCGGCGTCGACATGACCCGCTTCCCCACCGCCGGGCACATGGTCTCCTGGGCCAAGTTCGCCCCCATCGACCGCAGCTCCGCAGGCAAGCACAAAGGCGGCTCCACCGGCAAAGGCAACCCCTGGCTCGCCGCCACCCTCGGAGAGATCGCCACCGCCGCGGCCCGGACCGACACCTTCCTCGGCGAGAGATACCACCGCATCGCCCGTCGCCGCGGCAAAAGACGCGCCATGGTCGCCATCGGCAACTCGGTCCTGACCATCATCTGGAACCTGCTCTCCGACCCCGGAGCCCGCTACCAGGACCTCGGCCCCGACTTCTACCCCGCACGCTTCAGCCGGCAACACCGCGAACGCGACCTGATCCGCAAGCTCGAGCACCTCACCGGCAAGACCGTCACCCTGCTCCCCGGACCCGGGGAGCAGGGTGCTGCCTGACCACACCTCACCCGCAGAACCTGACCCGAGCACACCGGCCAAGGCTCGCTGCCGCCTGCCCACCTGATCTATTTACGAGTCAGTCCCTCTCAGGCACTAAGGAAATGACCAAACTCAGGCGGGACAGCTGGCAGGCATACTATTCTGGGTAATATGCCTGTGATCAGATCATGCGGCACCAGGATCGAGGCGTACTGCGCCTCGATCACAGGCATGACCAGGCATTATGCCGCCGGAGGGCAGTGATCTGATCTTTGATCACAGGCATAATCCCGCATTGTGAACATTGATTTGACAGCAGGCCCGGGTCTACTTCCTGGCCTTCTTGAACCCTCAAGGGACAACCGGTGCCTGCCCTTACCGCCAGGTTGGCCAACCTCCCCCACCGTAGATGAGCCAGCGCCGGAGCTCGACTGATTTACCGCTCATGCCGCCGTGCGGTTGTGTTACTCATAACCGCTAGCGGCAACGAGGACGGTAGCGAGCAATGACCAGCTTGGCTGCGCTGGTGTCAGCTCTGCGCGGTTGGCGAAGTAGCCGTCGATGTCTTCCAGGAATCCGCCGAAAGCTTCAAGGAAGCGATCCAGGGTTGGGTTCTCCCATTCGGCGGCGCCCGCTGCGGCGAGATCGGATCTCATCTCTGCGAGCACGCGCAGCACGTCGTCACGCGAGGCGACATGCTCTACGTCATGCACGTGCGCAGCGGCCGGTCTCCTGCAATGCTGGCCTGGCTAGGCGCCGGAACGCTTCGGCGGCCTCGTCCGGCATCGGCTCCCGGCTAATCCGGACGAACACAGGCCCGTCACTGGTGTCCACCTGCCAGGCGTCGTGCTGGTCGAGATCGTGCTGAGCAAACCGCTGCAGCAAAATAATGAACTGCTCCCATTCGCCCACCGTCAGGCCATCGTTCATACCCTTCATGATGCCGTGCACCGTGACCGGCCCGAGACCCAAGATATGAGTAGGGCATTGGGGAGCCGTGAGAGCGCCGGCGCGGAGTGCACTCTTCTGCCGCTCTCCGTGAGATTCGTCAGGGTGCTGAGCGGTCGGCTGTCGCCGGCACGCAGCACGGCTGTAGCGATGCGTGCGCATCTGCCCGCGCGGCCCTGCAGTACGTAGGCTGGTGAGCATGATCCGAGGTGGTGCAGCAGCGGTGGCCGCGGCAGGCGGCCTGACAGGCCTGGGTTACTACCTGGTGGTGAGCGGCAAGGTGACAATCGACACGGGCTGGGGCCGCCGGATCCGCCCGCTCGGCCCGTTCGATGTCCAGATCGCGGCCCCGGCCCCGGTCGTGTTCGATGTGATCGCCACGCCTTACCTGCGCCGGACACCCCGCGCCCTGTCCGGCAAGCTACAGGTACTCCAGCGCGGCACTGACATGGTCCTGGCCGAGCATTACACGCCGGTACACCACGGCAGGCTCACCGCGGCCACGCTGGAGATCATCACCTTCGACCGGCCGCACACGATCGGCTTCCGGCTCGTCCGCGGCCCCGTGCCCTGCATCACCGAGGAATTCACGCTCGCCGAGGAAGACGGCACGACCAGGCTTGAGTATTCCGGCGAGCTCGGCACTGACTTCGGAATCGCGGGCCAGTGGTGGGCCGCCCGGGTAGCGGCCGCATGGGAGGCGGCCGTCCGCTCCTCTTTCGAGAGCATCCGGACCGAAGCAGAGCGCCGCGCCAGACCCGATACTGCCCATTCCTGACGTCCGGTCATGCCGCCTTCCGCGCGGTCGACCGAGATGATCTTGCGCTCGGGTCTTCCGCTACCGGTCACGACGGGCGTGAAATTACTGTGCGGATGAAGAACTGAGACGGGAGCTGCGGGCCCGCAGTGATGAGGATCAGCGGATCCGCACACTGGTATCCCCGCCGCGGGGACAGCACGCGGTCAGGCTGCCTGACGAGGTAGCGGCAGAGTGGCAGCGCATCGACGAGGACAACACCCGGTGGCTTGGGGAGCTCCTCAGCGCACGGGGCTGGCCGGGGCGGACGCTGGTCGGCGAGGATGGCGCTTCGGCGGCGTGGCTGCTGGCCCAGCACGCCGACGGCGATCCTGTCCGGCAGCGAGCATTCCTGGATGCCCTGCGCGGCGCGGTCGACCAAGGCGAGGCGTCCCCGGCGCACCTTGCCTACCTGGAGGACCGGGTTCGGGTCAATGCCGGGCAGCCGCAGCTGTGCGGCACCCAGTTACCGTTACCGATGAACATTTCGAGGCCCGCCCGATTGAGGATCCGCAACGGCTAGACGAGCGCCGCGCGGACGCCGGACTTGAATCGTTTGCTGGCTACGAAGCCCGAATACGGGCCCTGTCATAGCGCATGCTTATGCCGCTCGCGAGAACGCTTATTTAAGCCGCGTCTGATCGTACTCACATGCCGCGTTCCGCGCGGTAGGGCCGATTCGCGTTGCACAGTACGTTGGGGCTCAGCGCCACGCGTGGACAGCATCATGAGGCGGTGGCCGTTCAGGGGCGGCGGACGCGTTCCGCCTTGAGTTCCGGGTCACCGGTTACCGCGTCGATCAGCTCCTCGGACCCACCCGCCCAGGTGAAGTCGGAGTCCACGTCCGTGGCGACGAACCACCGGTGGTCCCCAGGCCACAGAAGGTGCGGTGCTGGAAGCTCGTCGTCTTTGGGTGATCCGGTGGTGAGCTCCCTGGCGCCCCAGTGGCCGATCTCTTCGAGAGAACCGCGGAACAGCAGGTACTGCCGGGCGGGGATAGGAAGGCCCGGGGGGATGCGGAGCCTCGGGCCGCTGAGAACACCCGCTGGGAACCACGGCGACGTGCCTCGCAGCGCGTCGCCGTACATGCTGCTGACGGATCCGTCCCACAGCGCGTGGAAGCAGTTCGCGGAGGTCTTCGACCCGCCAGCCAGATACACCCGCAGACGGCCGTAGAGAGCTTCCTGAGAAATGCGGTCCTCGTCCAGGTACCGGACTCTGGCGTAGGACTCGAATCCGGTCGGTCCCATGGTCACCAGCTGCTCCCAGGGCTCGTCCCGCTGCGCGAACCAGTCCGCGAGCGAGGAGTCGGGTTCGAATTGGAGCATCCCGCGAGCTTATGGCACCCGGCATCGTCCTCATCTGGCGCCAGGTGCCCGTTGGTTAGCTTCACAGTGACCGCGGGCCGCTGCAGTGTCAGGGCATGACGACCTTTCCCTCGCTGGCCCCCCGCACCTTCCGATCCTCCTGGGCTGTTCACCGGCCAGCTACGGCTGGCAGTGGCTGCCTACCTCGCCCGGTTCAAGAGCTCCTCCCGCGAGCACGGTTCTCCGTGGCGGCTGGGTTCTACCGGACCGCGTCCTGAACGGCATCCTGGAGCACTCACCCGCCGAGCACGTCCGCCGCCCCTCAGTCCCTGCCGAATCGCCTACCCTCGGGTTCACCCACCTGCAGTTCGAGGCGCTGCTCACCGCCGCCCGCCAGTCACCGAACCCATCCGGCTTCGCGCTGGTGGCCATGCCCGGCCTGCCCGGCTTGCGGATCTTCGAGGCCACCGGCGCGGACATCGCCGACCTGGGCGAGGAGCACGGCCACCGGGTGCTGCGCGTGTGCGGCAAGGGCACCAAGGTCGTCCTGGTCCCGCTGCCGCCCGCCGTCGGCCGGGCCATCGACCGGGCGGCCGGATCCCGCACGCGCGGGCCGGTCCTGCTCAACCGCCGCGGCACCCGGATGGACCGGCATGCCGCCACCCGCCGCCTGCACCAGCTCGCCGGCACGGCGGGGATCCAGGTCGCCAGGGCCCACCCCCATATGCTCCGCCATACCTTCGTCACGACCATGCAAATGGGCAGAATTGCATTTGATGCATCATTCGGCACTTCGCGTGAACACGCGCTGCCTGCGGCGCAGCGTGCGGCGTCGCGGTGACCACAGCTGCCGAGAGCGCCGCGCGGCCGCGATGACCTGGGACTTCATGGCCCGCCTGGAACTGATGCAACGATGATGCGGCTGATCCCGTTGCGCCGCGTGCATCATGGTTGCGCCTGCTGGCACCGCGATGCATCCGGCAGCAGCCGGTTGCACCGGGTGCATCATGGGCGGTCCCCGGTGAGCGTGCCCGGCCGGCCCTGCAGCTGCGAGCGACGCGCCAGGCTTCCGCATCATTGGCCACGTCACACGCCTGACCTGGCACTCAGCCGCTCTCGTTGCATCTCATGCATCCCCGCGCCCTTGAGACGGACGTTCCCGCAGTCGCCAGCTCGCCCGTCAGCCACGCCGCACGCCGATGCGCCGATGCGCCGCCAGGCTGCGGACGTGGCCGGCACGCGTGGCAGCCGGTGGCCGGTGGAGGCTCCTGACCTGCCAGTGCTCGATGGCCAGGGAGGATCCCTGCCCGTAATCGCCAACCCGAGAGAAGCCTCCAAGCGCCCCGCTCCGGCTGAAGTATTCAGCGTGGTTGGAACATTGCTTTCTACCAGTTCGATGCCGGCGTTGACCTGCGCGACGTCCAGATCGCCGCCCGCCATGCCGATCCGCGCACCACGATGCGCTACGACCGGACCCGCCAGAACCTGGACCGCCGCCCGAACTATATCCTCGCCGCCTTCATGGCTTCCGGCACCTGATCCAGACCGCGTCTCCCGGACTCAACCTCCGGGAGACGCCCTGCATTGCCGACGTGAGCGAGTTGCTCGGGGAGCATTCGTCATGTCTAGTCGGGCTTTATTTTTTTCAGCTCCTCATCGGGCAGGAACGGCGGATCTTCATCCGCGATGGTCCTCGATTCAAGGCATGGTTTATCGTCACCCTTGCCCTCGCCATTCTTTCCGATGCGGGTACCGCCGGTGGCTCCCGTGAGCTTGCCGCCAGCCAGCGCCGCGCCGAAATCGACGGTCCAGGCCACATGATAAAGGTAGACGATCTCGCCGTCTGGCGCCTCTGCGGCAAGCCAGGTGCAGAAAGGCTTTTGCCCGGTAACCGCCACTGCATGCCAGCCTGAGATCCACGGCGCATTGGATCCCTTGTACTGAGTATGGAATGGCACATTCGGCTGGTCGTCCATGGACACGCTCACCGAGTCGCCAACATGACACTCAGTCGGGTCCTCATACCAGGCCCAGTGCCCGGCGCCTCCGGCCTCATCGCCGTCATGCGACTCATCGCTGCCATCATGCGACTCGCCGCTATCCTCCGATGCATCGCCGTCTGCCATCGCCCTGCTCAATATGGAGACCATATTGCCCAGGCCAGGACCGGACGGGTTCTGGTACGAGACCGATTGACTGCACGGATAGATGGTTTGGATCCAGCCAACGTGCCAGGTGCCCGCCATCTCGGCTGCGGGGACCGTGACCGTGGCGGAGAATTCGACGCCGTCAGCTGCGACCGCGAGGTCGGCTTTATCTGGGTCCTCGTCAGTGAAGCGGTTCGACACGCACAGATCCGGCTTGACCGTGATGCTCAGATCAGCCACACTAAACTTGCTCATGCGGTCCTTGCCTTTGAGGCCGTGCCCCTGTTCGCTACCTTCGGTCATATCGCCCTCCCAGTTATCTCGATTCCGCGAGGCGGATTCTTACCGAGAATCGCACCGCAAGCAGCATTTGTCAACGGTGCTGCGACTTCCCGCGAGCGCGACACCAAATCCCCCATCAGCCAGAATGGCGCTTCTCGTTCTATCGTCTCGATTTAGAGAAATTTTGCTAAAAGGACAGAGGGATTCCAGCAGAGAAGAGTCTTTATTAATTTCAGCCGATCTCGTTACGGTCTACCTCAGCGACCCACGCGCACTCATCTGCCGCGAACAGGGTCAACATGAGGCAGCCAGATACGAGATGACATACAGACCGCGGTGATCACCCCACGGCCGCCTGGGTCCCCGCTGCGATGCCTTCGCCCAGCACGTGCGAGAAGGTGGTATCTGCGGCCAGCGCTGCCACGACCGGGCACCGCAGGCGCAGATGCTGTAGCCACGGCAGGTCAGGAAAGCGGCGCGATACATCGGCTTCAGTGGAGACCATAGGCTCCCCGGTGGCCGGATCACCCCTGCGGCGCGTATCTGGATCGCAGTCCTGCCTGGTAGGGGCGTATCCACTGTTCATCCACAAGGTAATTTATCAGATTGAGTGATTGCCTGCGAGCAGTACGCCACTAGAACGATGATAGTTTCGAATATTAAGATCTATCTGCATTATTTGCGCCCCGACCGCGACTCGAACGCGGGACCTACTGCTTAGGAGGCATTTCGAAAACGCCGCTGGATGATGCCGGATGTGGTCTGACGTGCTGCTTGACGGTTGCGGCAGTTGTTGCGTGTGGCTTGATGTCGCCCAGAATCTGCGGTTGTTGGCTCCCCGTCAGGCTCCCCGCGATCTCGTTAGCGGCAGCTTCCTGAGTCGATTGATCTCCCAACCTCACCGCCACCCGCCCGATGACTGCCTCTTCGCCGGCCCGGCCCGCGTCGGCTCAGGCACCCGTGCTTTGGCCAGTCAGACGGTCGCGAGTCGGCTGTCCCGCTGACCGGGTCGGGTCAGGCTCCCCGATCAGAAGGAGAGCATTCCACTGACCAGGGCCTGCCAGGTGACGGGGCCGACGATGCCGTCGACGGTGACCGGCGGGATGTCCTGGTGGAGGGCCTGCTGGAAGCCGCGGACAGCGGCGTCAGTCTTGGGCCCGAAGATGCCGTCGACCTGCAGGCCCTGGTTCGGGTCGCCGGACAGGTTACGGAACTGGAACTCCTCCTGGACCCCGCGGACCGCGTCGCCCTGACTGCCCTGCTGGACCGTGATGATCAGTGCCGACCAGGTGGCAGGGCCGACGATGCCGTCGACGGCCAGGCCCTTCTGCTGCTGGAAGCCACGGACGGCAGCGTCGGTGCCGGGCCCGAAGATGCCGTCCACGGTGAGGTTGTGGCTGCGCGCGCGGAGCAGGTACTGCAGGGTCTGGACAGGATGCTCCGGGTCACCCTTGCGGACAAGCGGCCATGGGCTGATCGTGGCGGTAGTCATCGGCTCCTCCTGGCTGAACGTAGACAGAGCACTCCCACCTTTTACAGAGGACCCACCCAGTCAGGTGATACACCCGGGGACGCCTTCACCGCCCCGATCCGACGATGCACTGCCCAGTTAACCGCATGACATATCCAATGGACCGCAGGCCGCAGCACGCCCTTCGCAGTTGCGGTGCCGACCGCTCGCCGCTCACCGGGCCTGCAGACCGTACATCTTGATGCAACCGGCCCTCGGATCGCGCCGAGGCAGCCCCGCGGGGCTTGCCCGGTCAGCGGCGAGCGCTCAACATGACCGGTGTACTCCGCGAGCAACTGGTATGTACGCCGCGCACGGACGTGTCAAGGTGGGTGAGCAACCCGCCGAACACGGCGACCGCGAGGGCGCCGCCGACCTGGCGGCTGGTGTTGAAGACCCCAGAGGCACGCCCGCCTGACGTTCGGGCACGGCGTCGAGCAGCACGGCGGTCGCCGGCGGGGACACGGTCGGACCGCCGAGGCCGGCCAGCATCATCAGCAGGGCCAGCAGCCACAGCGGGGCCGCTGCAGGCAGCATCGGATGGCGCACCGTCTGCTGGGTACGCAGGAAGCCCGCAGCGGCGAGCGCGGCGACTGCGAACACCGCGATTCCTGTGCGGGCCCGGCAGCAGCGCGATCGCGCGCCGGCGCGTTGATGAAGAAGATCAGCCGCCAGTCGTTGAGGCTGAGGACGCCGCCAAGCACCGGGCCGGACGAGGAGGCGACGGCGCCGCCCCCTGCCAGTGACCCGCATCGTCTCCCATAGCAGGACCGTCCCCGCCTGGGACACTAGGCCCTTCCCGTCAGATGACACGGCGATCCTGGCAGTGAGTGCATTACTCTTCACTGGAAAAGTGCCTTCGGCTGGTGGCGGACAGGACTCTAGACAAGCCAAATTGTCCCAGGTCAAAGGCATTTTCTTACCAAGAGATTACACTTGGCTAAACCCCGGACGAAAGCCCGAGGCTAGCCACCGGAGCGGTCGATCTCATCGGCTTCGGGCATGCCTTCATCGCCAACCCGACCTGCCACGCCGTTCGTACCCAGGGCGCCGCCAGTTGGGCCCGACGCCGGGCAGCGAGCGGGGCAGCGGGTTCGCTGCACCAGCCGACTCGAAGCCCTGATCGCCGGTGCTGGCAGGCCGACCTCGAACGTAACCCGGTCAGAAGGCCGCCGTGGCGGGATGGTGCAGGTGGGCGGCCTCGGTGGCGAAGCGCTTGCGGTAGGTGGTGGCGCTGAGACCGTAGTGGGCCTTGAAGCGGCGGGCGAACTTGCTCTGGTCGGCCCAGCCGACCGTGCGCCCGATGCTGGTGACGGGTTCACCGGTGTGCAGGAGCAGGACGGCGGCGTGCTCGGCGCGGAGCTGGGCCAGATAAGCCATGGGGGGCAGGCCGGTGCAGGGCTCCGGCGTGTTCCGGACTTACCCAGTTTTATGACGTATGCGGTGGCGGGACGGTATTTTGCGCGGGTTGTAGACACGGGCATGCCACGTGATCATGTAGGTCTCTGACCTCTACATGAACGGGGTGTGGCATGCCCGCAATGGCATTGTCGCGCGTGGCGGCGCGCGCGGTCGAATCCGGTGCTGACGGGGAGAACCTGGCCCCCGGTGCGTGGCAGCGGCTGGAAGCGCTGCCGGACCCGCGCTCACCGCAAGGTCGGATCTACCCGCTGGCCTGCCTGATCGCGATCGCCCTCTGCGCGTTCACCGCCGCCGGGAACGACCGGTTCACCTCCGTCGGGCAGTGGATCAAACGAGCGGGCCAGGCCGACCTGGCCCGGCTGCACGCCCCGTGGGACCCGATCGCGGGCCGGTACCGGGCACCGGATGAGAAGACGATCCGGGTGGTCCTGGACCGCCTGGACCCGCGGGCCCTGACCAGGGCCCTGCTCGGTCCGCGCCCGCGCCGCAGCCGGCGCCGCGGCGGGCCGGCCTTGGCCAGCGTGCGCCGCTACCGGGCACGGCGTGCCGCCCAGCAGGTGAAAACGCTGGCCCGCGCCCGGTTAAGGGCGGTGGCCGTGGACGGCAAGACCTCCCGCGGCGCCCGCCGTGCTGACGGCACCCGGGTTCATCTCCTCGGCGTCGCCGAGCACGGCGGGCCCCTGCTGGATCACCTGGAGGTCGATGTCAAGCACAACGAGACCAGCCACTTCACCGAGCTCCTGGAACCGCTGGACCTGGCCGGGGCCGTGGTGACCTTCGACGCCCTGCATACCGTGCGGGCGAACCTGGACTGGCTGGTACGGGAGAAGAAAGCCCAGTACATCGCGGTGATCAAGCAGAACCAGCCGCTGCTGTATGCCCGGGTCAAGGCGCTGCCCTGGCGGCAGGTGCCGGCCGGCAGCATTACCCGCGAGGCCGGTCACGGCCGTCTTGAGACCCGCACCCTGAAGTCCGCCCACGTCAGCCGCCTGGACTTCCCGCACGCCTGCCAGGCCATCAAGATCACCCGCTGGCGGAAGGAGACCGCTACGGGCAAGGTCTCCCGCGAGACCGCCTACGCCGTCACCAGCCTGGCCTGCGCTGACGCCACCGCTCCGGATCTGGCCCGGCTGGTCCGCGAGCACTGGTCCATTGAGGCACATCACCACATAAGGGATACGACGTTCAGCGAAGACAATTCCGCCAGCCGGACCGGCAGCGGGCCCGTCAACCTGGCCACCATCCGCGCCGCCATCATCGCGGCCATCAAGGACGCCGGCTACCTGCACATCCCCGAAGGCCGGCGCGATCACACCATCCCCGCCGAAACCCTCTATCTCCACGACCTCGATTAGACAGAAATGGGGCATTCACGGAACACGCCGGAGCCCTGCAGGCCGGTGGCCGCGTTGAACAGCCGGACCAGGTAGCCGGGGGCCAGATGCAGCTCCGTGG
>CAWEFK010000022.1:0-130713 GCA_963808315.1 uncultured Actinomycetes bacterium
TCGCCCGGGCGGGCGCCGGGTACGACCAGCACGCACCAGGTCTGCGGCTCGGCAATGTAACGCAGCTGCGAGCTCACCAGCTCCGGCAATCTCTTACTTTCAATGGCAGGCCGGGTGGCAAGTCAGGTAAGAACCCCGGCGGCAGCACCTAAAGTCATACCAAATTGCGGTTGAAAGGTAGCCTGACCGCAATGGGAACTACATAAGGGACTCCGATCCTCGCAAACGGCAAATACAGGTGAGCAAACAGATCTGGTAGCCGAAAGTCGTACAGCTTATAAAGCCTTTTCTCGATCCGCCAGATATTCATATAAATGGGAAGATCCGTTAGGTGCGATCTTCAGCCAGAACAGGATCCGTGGACTCCGAGTGCGTTCGCTATGCCAGTGGCTAGCGTCCGCACGATATCTGGGGTAAAAACGACTGCGATCGTGGCGATCCCGGGAACAGCGGCCTGAACAGGCGCTGCAGGCAGGCACCAAGCCCTGCACCCTTGACGATAGTTGGCCTGCGCGGCAGCTAATAGCCGCACCGCGAGAGCATTGGGTTGCGCCGACTGCATGGGCGCACCTAGCCGGGTCTCTTGACTCAAGGTTAAGTACCTACGTCCCGATGAGCAGCGCCTGTCAGATATCCGGCGCGCCTGTCGCTGGTCAGAGGAACAAGAGAGTAAGATTACTAGTTGGGTCTCATGCTTAACGCATGCAGACGAGCCAGGGCCTCCCGTCCGCCTGCTCTTGCCAAGGTTCGGCACGACGGGAGGCCCTGCGTCCGGTGCTAGCTGGGGCTAGCGAATATTGCGGATTGCGTCGAGCAGCCTGGCGATCTCATCAGTCAAGCCGACGAGGAGCCGCAGGCCCTGCACCACGCGTTCCCAATAGTCCGGACGACGGCGACGTTCAGCCATCATCGAGACCTCTTCCTATCCCCGCGAAGGCGTCTTCGCGGACGCCGGGCGATCCGGCAGCTGCACGGATCTCCCTGGGCAGGACACGAGTTGATCTCTCTTGGTCGACGGCGCCGCGTTTACATAAAATGTCCCTTCCGAGATCAAATGACCAGTCAAACGATACTGCGGCATGCCGCAGGGGCACATACAAGTAGAGCGGATGCACGGGCACAGGCACAGGCTGCCGCGGACACGACGGTCATGGCATCCCGGTCGGCAGCCGGAAACAGGCGGCAGGGGGGCGTGCCCGTGGCGGCCGGAGGAGCCATGGCGACACTTGGAGATGGCGGTGTCAGCCACCGGCGTCCTGGTCATTGGGCTCCCACCGCCTCGATCGACGCGCTGATTTGTTTTACATACCATTTTACGCTGCTTTGTTGAAACACCGACATGCTGTATGTGACCTGGAGTTTTGCCCCGCTCGACTGGCCCTGGGCGAGCGGCTGCCATATGACGTTGACGGTTATCTGACGAGTGCTCCCGCCGGACGGCACGTGCAGGCCGCTGATCGAGTCAAAGGCCATCGTCCCGCCAAGGCCGGCCAGTCGCACGCCGGGGGCGAGGAACCGGCTGAGCGAGGCGCTATCACCGTTACCGTAGGCCTGGAAAAATGCCGGCAGTTCATTCATTAGCCGGCTTTGCGCCACCGGGTCCGAACGCCCGGCGGCTGAGGCGGGCAACGGGATCTGCGCGGGCGCAGGCAGCCAGGCAGGCTCGCCGGCGACCACGACCCCGTTACCCGAGGCCGCCACCGGCACCCCGAGCTCCATCAGCTGGTCGTTGACCGAGGCGAGCAGCGTCACCACCGCGTGCGCAGGATCCTGCACCGTGATCCCCGCGACCTGCTCGGACTGCAGGCTCATCTGGCCGACGCCGTTCCAGCCCAGGTCCGGGTCGGCGGCCGCGACGCTGGCCGGAACAAACGCCGCGAGCTGCTGCTCCCGCTGGCCCAGGTTCTGCGGATTGAAGTTGAGGTACACCCGCCCGAACTCCGCAGCGTAGGCCTCGGCGAGAGTGACGGGAAACGACCCGGCCGCTGCGGTCGCCGGAGCCACCTGCCGCCGGTCCCGGTCCAGGCGCTGCCGGTGGTCGACTCGGGGTCAAGGGCCAGCGCGGTGCCGCCCAGCGGATGGATCTCGTCAAGCACCCGGGACCGAGGCCGACCGGAGCCCGGGCCCGATGATGAGAAATAGTGGACAGAAGATTGCTTTCCGTTACCGGAGTTGGGCACGCGATGCATCACACCTCCGCACGTTCCCGCTCCTGCGATACAGGAGCGGGCGTCCCTTCGTGCCGGTCTCGCCGTCCATTGTGCGCCATGAAGTCTCTGTCAGGAACCGGCTCGAGCCGATCACCCGGAACATCTGCGCGGACAAACAACCAGCAACCTCTGAACGCGGCGAATACTCAATGAATTCACCTGGGTTCGGATCGTGGCCAGGCTGAGAGCGTCGGGCCAGCCCCGCCTTACCCTGGGGCGCTGCGCGCGCCGTCCAATCCGACGAACCCAGTCTTCTAGCATCACTACAGCTCACAGGCTTAGACAACAGGTAGAGGACCGTACCGACGTGGGATGAAGCCAGTCAACACGTTACGATCGCCGGCTGGTTGACGGTCAGGTCGATCGGCCAGAGCGGCCCCGTTAGGGCTATGAACAGGCGAAACGCGACGGCGACCCAGGGTAGGTATTAACAGTGCTTACGGCTGCGCGGCGGATGGCGGCGAACTAGACGTTGAAGCGGAACTCCACGACATCGCCGTCCTGCATGACGTAGTCCTTGCCTTCGATGCGGGCCTTGCCCACCGCCCGGGCCGCGGGCACGGAGCCGGCCGCGATCAGGTCGTGGAAGGAGACCACCTCGGCCTTGATGAAGCCGCGCTGGAAGTCGGTGTGAATGACCCCGGCCGCCTCCGGGGCGGTCGCCCCGGCCTTGATCTCCCAGGCCCGGGTCTCCTTCGGTCCCGCGGTGAGGAAGGTCTGCAGGCCGAGCGCGCGGAACCCGGCCCGGGCCAGCTGGGCCAGGCCCGGCTCGCCCAGGCCCGCCTCGGCGAGCAGTTCCGCGGCCTCGTCCTCGCCCAGCTCGGCCAGGTCGGCCTCGGTCTTGGCGTCCAGGAAGATGGCCTCGGCCGGAGCCACCAGCTCGGACAGCTGCTTGCGCAGGTCCTCGTCGCCGAGCTCGGCCACGTCCATGTTGAACACGTACAGGAAGGGCTTGGCCGTAAGCAGCTGTAGTTCCCGCAGGTCGGCCACGTCGATGCCGGCCGCGGCGGCGCCTGCGGCGAGCGCGGTGCCGCCGTT
Source organism: uncultured Actinomycetes bacterium (assembly GCA_963808315.1). Lineage (GTDB taxonomy): Bacteria > Actinomycetota > Actinomycetes > Streptosporangiales > Streptosporangiaceae > Palsa-504. The sequence continues at coordinate 3,249 of CAWEFK010000022.1, forward strand.
GAGCAGCTCCTGCGCGGCCGCGGCGGCCTTGGCCACCTGAGTCCGCTGCGGATCCTTGGCGGTCCTCGTCTCCTTGGCCAGCCGGGGCAGCGCCTTGTCCAGCGTCTGCAGGTCGGCCAGGATCAGCTCGGTGACGACCGTGGAGATGTCGCGCTCGGGTGACACGTCACCGTCCACGTGGGTGACGTCCGGATCGGCGAAAACCCGCACCACCTGGCAGATCGCGTCGGTCTCGCGGATGTGCGCGAGGAACTGATTGCCAAGGCCCTGGCCCTGAGAGGCGCCGCGGACCAGGCCCGCGATGTCGGTGAAGCGCACGCTGGCCGGCACCACGCGGGCCGAGTCGTACAGCTTCGCCAGCTCCGCCAGCCGCGGGTCGGGTACGCCGACCACGCCGACGTTCGGCTCGATGGTGGCGAAGGGGTAGTTGGACGCGAGCGCGCCGGCCCGGGTCAGCGCGTTGAACAAGGTGGACTTGCCGACGTTGGGCAGGCCGACAATCCCGATAGACAGACTCACCTGCGCAGTGTAGTGGCGCCGCGGCTCAGAACTGCACCTCGTACTGGGACGGGTCGATGCGCGCCTCGACGACCAGCGGGCGGCCGCCACCGGGCGCGCGGGACCGGGCGCCCAAGCCGGCCAGCGCCTTCTCCAGAGCCGCCGGGGTGTCGACCCGGACGCCGTCGCAACCCATCGCCTCCGCCAGCGCGGCCAGGTCGGTGCCGCCGATTCTGGTCGCGGTCGGCGGGTAGCCCATGGCCTGCTGGCGAAGCTCGATCCGGTTCAGGCTGTTGTCGGTGAACACCACCACGGTGACCGGCAGCCGCAGCGTCGCGGCGAGCTGCAGCTCGGTCGCGGTCATCGCGAACCCGCCGTCGCCGACCAGGGCGATCACCGGGCAGTCCGGCCGGACGAGCCTGGCCGCGATCGCCGCGGGCACGCCGAACCCCATGGCCGACAGCCCGTTGGTCATCAGCACCGACCGCGGCGTTCCGGCCCGCCAGGCCTGGCCCGCCATGATCTTGTGCGAGCCGACGTCGGTGGTCACGATGGTGTCCGGCGGGGCCGCCTCGCGGGCGATCGTGACCACGTCCGACGGGTTGAGCCGGTCCGGCGCCGCACCGGCCCGCCATGCCGCCCGCAGCACGGTCCGGTGCCCCGCCACCTCGGCTTCCGTCCAGCGCGGTTCGCCCGGCCACTGCTCGGTGAGCCAGCGCAGGATCGCCCCGACGTGGCCGACAAGCTCGTGCGCGCTGGCGTAGACCTGGTCGGTGTTCGGCGTGGTGTCCAGGTGCATCACCGGGGTGGCGACCGACCAGGGACTGATCAGCTCGACCGGGTCGAAGCCCGCGGCCAGGATCAGGTCGGCGCGGGCCAGCAGCTCCCAGATGACCCGGTGACCGGCCATGTCGAGCACGCCGGCGAAGTACGGGTGGACCTCGGGCAGGACGCCCTTGGCCATCGGGGAGACCACCACGGGCAGGCCGGCCCGTTCGGCCAGCGCCGCCAGCTCAGGGCCGGCTCCGCAGCGCAGGGCCGCGAGGCCGGCCAGGATCACCGGGCGCCGCGCCGCGCGCAGGACCCGCAGCGGGTCACCGTCGCCGTACACGTCGACCGACCCGGCCGCCGCGCTCAGCGGGGGCAGGACCACGGTGGCCTCGCCCGCGGGGGCCAGCCAGGCGTCCGCGGTCACGGTCAGGTGCACGGCCCCGGGGCGCTCGGCGGTGGCGGTCCGCAGCGCCTTGCGGATGATCGTGTCGGCCGAGGACGGCTCGAGCCGCAGCGCCAGCTTGGTGACCGGGGCGAACATCCGGCCGTGATCGACCACCTGGTGGGTGAAGTACTGCTCGCGCTGGCTCTCGATCTGACCGGACACCGCGAGCACAGGCACCCGGTCCAGGGTGGCCGACGCCACCCCGTTCAGCACCGCGGTCGAGCCGGGGCCCAGCGTGGACAGGACCACCCCCGGCTGCCCGGTGACCATCGCCGCCGCCTGCGCCATGAAGGCGGCCGTCCCCTCCCGCACGGCCGACACCGGTTCGATGCCCTGATGCCTGGCCGCCTCCAGGAAGTCGATGACGGACTCGCCGGGATAGCCGAAGATGTGCCGCAGGCCGGCCGCGTGCAGGTAGCCGGCCAGCAGGTCCGCCGTGGATGCCATCGCCCCATTCTCCACGCAGGTGGCTTGGGGGTGGTAGCACGGTTCGTTAGGCATAAAAAGATCTGGGCGTGTCGCCGCGGGGTTCGCGACTCAGGGTGAGATCATCACTGCATATGAGTGCGATCTCGCTGCTGGCCGGATTGCTGCTCGGAATCGTCATCGGGGCAGCGATCGGTTACCTGTTCGCCCGCGGTCGGCTGGCCGCCGCCACCGCGGACGCCAGCGGGCACGCCCGGGCCGCGGACGAACGCGTCCGGGCCGCCGAGGCGCGGGCCGCGATGATCGAGCGGGCCGCGACCGAGCGGGCCGCGCTGGTCGAAGGACAGTTGGCCGAACGGTTCCAGGCTTTGTCCGCCCAGGCCATGGACGCGAGCACGGCACGGTTCCTCGAGGTCGCGGAGGGACGGCTGCAGGCCGCGAACGCGACCGCGGCCGGCGAGCTCGAGACCCGCCGGGTGGCGGTCGAGCACCTGGTCGGCCCGCTGAAGGAAACCCTGGCCCGGGTCGAAGCCCAGCTGCGGGAGTCCGACGCGGACCGGGGCCGGTCGCACGCCGCGCTCGCCGAGCAGGTCAGCATCGCCAGGCAGACCTCCGAGCAACTGCGCCTGCAGACCCAGGCCCTGGTCACCGCGCTGCGGCGGCCGGAAGCCCGCGGTCGCTGGGGCGAGCTGCAACTGCGCCGGGTGGTCGAGCTGGCCGGGATGAGCCCGCGCTGCGACTTCGACGAGCAGGTCACCGTGCCGTCCGCGGACGGCCCGCTGCGGCCGGACATGGTGGTGCGGCTGGCCGGCGGCAAGAACATCGTGGTGGACTCGAAGGTCTCGCTGGCCGCCTACCTGGAAGCCGCGGAGTCCGACTCGCAGGACGTGCGCGCGGCGCGGATGGACGCGCACGCCCGCCACCTGCGGGAACACGTGGACCGGCTGGCGGCCAAGGCCTACTGGGCCGCGCTCAGCCCCTCCCCCGAATTCGTGATCTTGTTCATCCCGGGCGAGGCCTTCCTGGCCCCGGCGCTGGAACGGGACCCCGGGCTGCTGGAGTACGCGCTCGGCCGCAAGGTGCACATCGCCACGCCGACCACGCTGGTCACGATGCTGCGCACCGCGCAGTACGCCTGGCAGCAGGCCGCGCTGGCGGAAAACGCCCGGGTGGTCTTCGACCTCGGCCGCGAACTGTACAACCGGCTGGCCGGGCTGGGCGGCCACGTGGACCGCCTGGGCCGCGCGCTGACCACGGCCGTCATCGACCTACAACCAGGCCGTCGGCTCGCTGGAAAGCCGGGTGCTGGTCAGCGCCAGGCGGCTGAACGAACTCGGCGTGGTCGACGCCGAACTCGGCCATGCCCGCCGCGGTGGAGGAGACGACCCGCGCCCTGTCCGCCCCCGAGTTCGTCGCCGCTGAACTTGAGGGGCCCGCATCGGGGTCGGGAGGCGGGTTCGGGTTCGGGTTCGGGTTCGGGGCGGGCCGGGTGAGAGCGACCACCGGGTCAGCCTGGTGCGTGCCGCTCGATGACGCAGGCCCGGACGCCCACGCCGACCCGGAAGCCGCCGACCCGGACACTCCGACGCGTACGCCCTCGCGGCTCAGGCCGGCCGGATCCGTCAAGCTCACCGGGCGCGGCGCGGTGCTGGCGCTGTTCGTGAGCAGCTTGTTCGGCTTGCTGGTCGCGGGGTGGACCGGCTGGAGCGCCTTCGCTGACGCGATCTTCGTCATGAGCTGCGGCGTGGTGGCGTAGTACACCCGGGCCAAGGGCCTGCGCAACGTGGTGGTGTGCCCGCCGCTGGCCTTCTTCGCCGGCACGGTATGCGCCGAGCTGATCACCGCGCCGGGCGGCTTCGCGGCGCGGAAGGGATTCTGGTCACGCTGGGGACCTCGGCGCCCTGGCTGTTCACCGGGACCGTCCTGACGGTCGTGATCGCGATCGGCCGCGGTTACCGGCCCAGGCGGCCCGCGCTGGGCGCGCGACGCCGGCGATCGCGAACCTGATCGAGGCCGTGCGGGACAGCCTGCCGCCCGGTTCGGCCGCCGGGAGCGGTTAGCCCGCAGGGCTCAGGCGCGGGAGGGACGGGAGGCGCGGGAGGTACGGAGCTCCCGTGGCAGGGCGAACGTCATGTGCTCCTGCACCGCCTCGACTTCCTCCACCGTGCCGAACCCCAAGCCGGCCAGCTTGGCCAGCACCGAGTCAACCAGTTCCTCGGGCACCGAAGCTCCGCTGGTCACACCGACCGTGCTCACCCCGTCCAGCCAGCTCTCCTCGACCTCCCCGGCGTCGTCGACCAGGTAGGAGGCCTGCGCGCCGTAATCCTTGGCCACCTCGACCAGCCGGACCGAGTTGGAGGAGTTGGGCGAGCCGACGACGATGACGAGCTCGGCCTGAGCGGCGATGACCTTGACCGCGGCCTGCCGGTTCTGGGTGGCGTAGCAGATGTCGTCGCTCGGCGGATTGAGCAGGGCGGGAAAGCGCTCGCGCAGCGCGTTGACGGTCTCGACGGTCTCGTCCACCGACAGGGTCGTCTGGGACAGCCAGACCACCTTCGACGGGTCCCTGACCTCGACGTCCGCGGCCCCGGCCGGCCCGTCGACCAGGCGGACGCTGGCCGGGGCCTCCCCCGCGGTTCCCACGACTTCCTCATGCCCCGCGTGACCGACCAGCAAGATGTCGTAGTCCTGGGCGGCGAACCGCCGGGCCTCGTTGTGCACCTTGGTCACCAGCGGGCAGGTGGCGTCGATCGACCGCAGCCCGCGGCGTTCCGCGTCGACCCGCACCTCGGGGGCGATGCCGTGCGCGGAAAACACCACCACGGCGCCGGCCGGCACCTCGTCGACCTCCGTCACGAAGATCGCGCCGCGCTTTTCCAGCGAGCTGACCACGTACGTGTTGTGGACGATCTGCCTGCGCACGTAGACGGGCGGGCCGTAGGTGTCCAGGGCCAGCTCGACCGCCTGCACCGCCCGGTCAACCCCGGCGCAGTAGCCGCGCGGCTTGGCGAGCAGGACCCGTCGTGGTGCCTGCGGTGAGACCGTCGCATCTGTACTCGTCACGGTTCCAGAGTACGTGGACCGCACCGGGCACAATCAGACGGCATGTTGTCCGCCCGGTTGTCCGCTCTGATTGTCCGCTCTGTTGTCCGCTCGCAGGCGGCGAAGATCGCCTGGGGTGACGGTGTGCTTTGGCCAGCGTTTCCCTGCGGGCCACTTGGCCAGGCCCGGCATGGCCCAGCGGCCCTCGCTGACGTCCCGCGCGCCGCATCGTCTCGATAGCCACTCCGGGCGTCACCGGGATCCGTCCCGGGCCGGGGACCTGGCTGTCCTGCTCCGCGGGCAGGCGGCCACCGGCCTCTGGCCCCCCAGCGCGCGTTCCCGTCACTTGCGTGCCCGGACGGATGGGTATGGGTGTGGCACCGTGCACATTCTTTTGTGCACGGTGCCACACCCACCACCCAAGGCCGGTTCCGGACCAGCGAGTTGGAGGGTGGCCCGGGGCTGGCGGGGCTCCCAGTGGCCGAACGGACGCCGATGGCGTAGCCGGAGTCTACCGTGCGATACCCCGGGTATTGCGGCCCATGATCAAAGGCGCGAAGATTACCCTTCAGGAAAACGCGCTGACCAACTGCGAGGCATCGGCGCCAGGGATGCTGGATAGCCCGCCTGGGCGCTGAGAGGTACCGCTCCTGCCAGCGGAGTTCTCCTCCAGAAGCGAGAGGTACCCAACCCTAGGGAGAGTGTGACATGCGCGTTCCGCAGGTCAGTGAACGCATAAAGGAAGCCCCCGCTCAGGCCCTGCGCGGCGTCTTCGCCGGGATCGGCCAGCTCCTGCTGATCACCGACAAGCTCAGGAACAAGACCCCCGCGGATGTTCCGCGCGCCCGGACGCCCGAAGCGTCGGAGACGAGCGCGGACGCCACGGCCAGCGAGCCAGCGAGCCAGCGGAAACCAACGGCGGAGCCAGTCCGCGCCACGCCGACGCCAGCCGCCACGCCGACGCCAGCCGAATCAACGCCAGCCGGATCAACAGCCGCCGCGCCAGCACCAGCCGGATCGGTAGCCGCCGCGTCAACACCGGCTCCAGCCGCCTCAGCGCCGGCGCAAGACGCCCCGGACGAAGGCGCCTGGGTCTGCAAAGCCGACGCCCGCCAGAAACTTCGACAAGACCGGCAACGTGCGGTTGATCAGCGACAACGCGACCACGGCGGCCACGCCGAGCGACACGCGCGGCCGCGCCGGCCGACACTGCTTCGGCCGACGAGGCGGCCGACCGTCGGCGGCACCGTGGCCGAACTACGACGAGCTGTCCATCGCCTCACTGCGGGCGCGGCTGCGGAGCCTGGACGTCGCGCAGGTCAGGCAGCTGGCCGACTACGAAAGCGGGCGCACGCGGGGCGGGCCGACGTGATCGCGATGTTCGAGCGCCGGATCGTCAAGCTGGAGGCCGAAGTCAAGCTGGAGGCCGAAGCACTGGAGGCCGAAGCCGAGCCGGAGGCCGGGGCTTAGTGTCGCTGGAGACATCGGCGGAGGCACCGGTCCCGGTCCGCACGGTACTGCAGCTGGTCGGAGGCTGGATCGGCCGGCTGGGCCGGGTCTGGGTGGAAGGGCAGATCGCCGAGTGCTCGGTGCGCGGCAGCGCGGTGTTCCTGACCCTGCGCGACCCGATCGCGGCGGTGTCTGTGCGGGTCATCTGCTCGCGGCAGGTGTTCGACGCGGCCGAGCCGGCCCCGGCCGAGGGGGCGCGGGTGGTGATCTTCGCGCGGCCGGATTTCAACGCCAACCGGGGTTCGTTCGCCCTGGCCGCGCTGGAAATCCGAGCCGTGGGGGTGGGCGAGCTGCTGGCCCGGCTGGAACGGCTGCGCCGCCAGCTGGCCTCGGAAGGCCTTTTTTCTGCCGAACGGAAACGGGTGCTTCCTTTCCTGCCCGGTGTCATCGGCCTGGTGTGCGGACGCGATTCCGCGGCTCAGCGCGACGTCATGCAGAACGCCGGGCGGCGCTGGCCCGCCGTTCGGTTCCGGGTCGAGCAGACGGCGGTCCAGGGGCCGTACGCGGTGTCGGAGGTGATCGACGCGGTGCGGCGGCTCGACGAGGACCCCGAGGTGGACGTGATCGTGATCACCCGGGGCGGCGGCTCGCTCGAGGACCTGCTGCCGTTCTCCGACGAGACCCTGATCCGGGCGGTCGCCGCCTGCCGGACGCCGGTGGTGAGCGCGATCGGTCACGAGCAGGACACGCCGCTGCTGGACTACGTGGCCGACCTGCGTGCCTCCACGCCGACCGACGCGGCCAAGCGGATCGTGCCCGATGTCGCCGAACAGCTCGCGCTCATCACCCAGCTGCGGGACCGGGCCCGCCGGTGCGTGACGGGCTGGCTCGACCGGGAGACCGCCTGGCTGGAATCGGTCCGGTCCAGGCCCGCGCTGGCCGATCCGGTGCGCGAGGTCGAGCGTCAGGCCGAACGGGTGGACGCGCTGTTGCAGCGGGCCAGGATGTCGCTGGACACGAGCCTGGTCCGGGGCCGTGACGACGTCACGCATACCCGGGCCCGGCTGCTCGCCCTGTCGCCCGCGTCGACGCTGCGCCGCGGCTACGCGATCGTGCAGCACCGCGGCGACGGGGGCGGCGGGGTCATGGGGTCGACGGGGGCGGCGGGGTGGTGCGCAGCGCGGCCGAGGTCGAGCCGGGCGAGACGCTGACCGTCCGGTTCGCCGCGGACCAGCTCACCGTCCGCGCCGGTAATGACGCCGGCGACGGATAGGGTCATGGTCGTGACAAACGGCAGTACCGATACGGCGAGCGCCGCCCCCAAGGAGACGTCGCTTTCCTACGAGCAGGCCAGGGACAAGCTGGCGGCGGTGGTCAAGCGGCTGGAAACGGGCGGCCTGACCCTGGAGCAGTCGCTCGAGCTCTGGGAACGCGGCGAGCGGCTCGCGGCGGTGTGCGGCGAATGGCTGGACGGCGCCCGGGCCCGGCTGGCCGCCGCGATGGCCAAGCGCGACGACGCCGACCCGGGCCAGGCCGAGGACGACGCGCCCTTCTGATCGCCGGGCGGGCGCACGTTGCGTGAGTTTGCCTGCTGTCTGCGCTGGGCAACCGCAGGAAGGCGACAGCGAGGCGGGCGCGGATGAATCCGGTCGAACGGGTAATCAGGGGAGTCGACGCCGGGCAGAAGCGGTACACGCCCACGGCGTTCGTCTTCGGGGTGATCAAGAAGTACGGGGACGACAACGGCGGCGTGCTGGTGTCCAACCTGGCGTACTCCGCCTTCGTGTCGCTGTTCCCGCTGCTGCTCGTGCTGGTGACGATCCTGGACCTGATCGCCTCGGTCAACCCGTCATTCCGTACCGATGTGCTGAACGCGGTGGCCAGCCAGGTCCCGCTGATCGGTAACACGCTCTTCGAGTAACGTGCACCAGCTCAAGCGGTCGAGCGTCATCGGGCTGATCGTCGGCCTAGTCGGCCTGATCTGGGGCTCGACCGGGCTGGCCCAGTCCGGCCTGTTCACGATGGAGCAGGTGTGGAACCTGCCCGGGCCCGCCCGGCCCGGCTACGTCCAGCGGCTCGGGCGGGCCAGGCTGTTCCTGTGCCTGCTCGGCGGCGGCGTGATCGTCACCACCGGGCTGTCCAGCCTCAGCACCTACGTGCATAAGCGCGGCTCGCGTTCGAGATCCTGGTCGAGCTGGTGACCGCGGCCTTCAACATCGGGATGTACATCGGCGCCTTCCGGGTGCTGACCCCGAAGGGCGTGCCGATCCGGCAGCTGATCCCCGGAGCGATCACCGGCGGCATCTTGTGGACGGTGCTGCAGTTCCTCGGCACCTACCTGGTCCACCACTACCTGCACAGCGACTCCGTCTACGGCGTGTTCGGCACCGTGCTCGGTCTGCTGGCCTGGATCTACATCGCCGTGGAGATCACGGTGTACTCGGCCGAGATCAACGTGGTGCTGTCGCGGCGGCTGTGGCCACGGTCCATCGTCCAGCCCCCGCTCACCGAGGCGGACCGGGCCAGCATGGCGCTGCAGGCCCTGCAGAACCAGCGGCGGCCCGAGCAGCACATCGAGGTGACGTTCGACGACCGTCCGCCTGAATCACGGCCGCCGCCAGGGCGCCGCAGACACCGGACGAGGTCGCACCGCCCGCGAAGCGCCGGCAAGGGGCCCCCCGTGCGAAGGCGGACGCAGGACGCGGCTCCGGCGAAGGCGGAGGCACCGCCCGGGAGGCCAGCTCAGACGGTGACCGGGCGAAGTGAGGCGGCGAGTTCGCGCAGCTGGGTCCAGGTCGCGTTGCCGGTCACCACGACCGTCCGGCCCGCCGCGGTGGTGTACGTACAGCGAGCGCTGGCCCCGGGACGGTGTCGACACCGGGCTCCAGGCCTGCCCGGCCAGGCGCACCGGCGCGAGCGTCGTGCCCGCTGTTGGTCATCCGCCTGATGAAGGAGGCGGCGCTGGCGTTGGTCTCCTCGAGCGAGGCCAGCGCGCCGTCCGGGGTCAGGTAGCCGAGTTGCCAGGTGACCGTGCCCGCGCCGTTCGCGCCGCCGACGGCCAGGCCGGAGCTCACCGGCTGCCAGGATCCGGGCAGCCCGGCCGGGGCCACCGCCGGGTACGGCGCGAGCCGGATCAGCTTGGCCAGGTCGCCGCGGTAGCTGACGCGTGACGGGCTCGGCGGCGTGCGGGATGGGGACCGCCACCACGAGGAGCGCCGACGGCCAGCAGGCAGCCCAGCGCGGCCACGCCGGCGTGCAGCACCCTGTTCACAACAGCCCAGCATAGGATCGGTACACAGCTAGCCGGAAGGACACCAGCCATGACCGCCGAGCAGCAGGAACACGAGCCCGACCGCCACGCCCCCGACCGCAACCTGGCGCTCGAGCTCGCCCGGGTGACCGAGGCCGCCTCGATGGCCGCGGCCAGGTGGGTGGGCCGGGGGGACAAGAACGGGGCCGACGGCGCCGCCGTGAGCGCGATGCGGATGATGATCAACTCGGTGTCGATGCGCGGCGTCGTGGTCATCGGCGAAGGCGAGAAGGACAACGCCCCGATGCTGTTCAACGGCGAGGAAGTGGGCGACGGCACCGGCGCGGCCTGCGACGTCGCGGTCGATCCCATCGACGGCACCCGGCTGTGCGCCAATGGCATGTCGAACGCGATCTCGGTGCTGGCGGTGGCCGAGCCGCGGCTCGATGTACGACCCGTCGGCCGTGTTCTACATGGACAAGCTGGCCACCGGGCCCGCCGCGGCCGACGTGGTGGACATCACCGCCCGCCCGCCGCCAACATCGCCGCGGTGGCCAAGGCCAAGGGCGAGTCGCCGCAGGACGTGACCGTGGTCATCCTGGACCGGCCCAGGCACGAGGAGCTGATCACGCAGGTGCGGGACACGGGTGCCAGGATCCACCTGATCACCGACGGCGACGTGGCCGGGGCGATCATGGCGGCCCGCGACGACACCGGCATCGACCTGCTGCTCGGCGTGGGCGGCACGCCCGAGGCGATCATCGCCGCCTGCGCGCTCAAGTGCCTCGGCGGGGTCATCCAGGGCCGGCTCGCGCCCAAGGACGAGGCGGAACGGCGCCGCGCCCTGGACGCCGGGCACGACCTGAATCGCGTGCTCACCACCGATGACCTGGTGGCCTCCGACGACGTGTTCTTCGCCGCCACCGGGATCACCGACGGCGAGCTGATGGCCGGCGTCAGGTACCGGGCCGGCGGGGCCACCACCCACTCGCTGGTGATGCGGTCCCGCTCGGGCACCATCCGCAGCATCAAGAGCGAGCACCAGCTATGGAAGCTGCGGGCCTACTCTTCTATCAACTTCGGTTAGGCGGGCTCGATCAGTTCCGGTTGAACAGGCGGAACTTGCGGGGTTTCGGCGGCGTGCGCACGTCGAGCTCGCCGCCGAGCACCATGGCCTTGACCTCGATCACCGGCATGCCTGGTCCGGGCGGCGGGGTCGTCGGGGTGCCACCGCGCTTGCGGCCAAGCACCATGTGCCCGGTCACGATCACCGTCACCCCGTCGGGAACGATCAGCCGCAGCCGGCCGCCGAACACCGTCGCGTACACCTGGACCCGGGCGGACTGCAAGATGGCCTGGGTGAAGTCCACCTCGACCTCGCCGAACATGGCGGTCACGGTGAGGCTCTCCGGGACCACCCAGCGGCCGTCGCGGCGGGCCGGGCCGAAGATGCCGGAGATGACCCGGCCGCCGTCCAGGCGCACCGGCTGTGCGGACGGCGCCGCCAGGTCCGCGGTCAGGTCGGCCAGATCACCGAGCGTGCGGGCCGAGAAGGCCCGCTGGACCCGGTCGGCGTGCTCGTCCGCGGTGAGCCGCCCGTCGGCCATCGCCGCGGCGAGCAGGGTCAGCACCTCGTCTCGGTTAGCGTCGGACGCTCGCAGGTCACGAGGTGCCGGCCGTGGGCTCATGACTTGAAAATATATGTTCTTTCCTGCTCGCGGGCCGCCCTGGCCCGTTGGCTCGGGCTTTTGGAACGGGTCAGGTGTACGAGACCGGGTTGAACGTGCTACCCATGTGTGCATGGCAGACGCAGGGATCGACACGGTGATGGCGCGGGCGAGCGAGGAACAGATCCGCCTGGTCCGCTTCCTTTACGCCGACCACGGCGGGATCATCCGCGGCAAGGCGGCCGGCACGTCGCGGCTACGCGAACGCGTGTCCAGCGGCATCGGGCACACGGTCGCGATGATGGCGATGTCCATGCTCGACCAGCTCCAGCCGGTAGCGGGCATGGGCCCGGTCGGCGAGGTCAGGATCGTGCCGGATCCGGACACCTTCGTCACGCTGCCTTACGCGCCGGGCGCGGGCGCCATGCTCGCCGACCTGGTCAAGCCGGACGGGTCACCGTGGGAGGCGTGCCCGCGCACGTTCCTCAAGCAGGCCATCGTCGAGCTGGCGGGCGAGGGCTACGGGATACAGGCCGCGTTCGAGCCCGAGTTCACCGTCGGCCGCCGCGAGTCCTCGCCCGGCGGCCCGTCCATCCCGGACCGGCTCATCCCGCTCGACGACAGCTTGTGCTACTCCGCCACCGGCTTCCATCTCGCGCACAACTTCACCATGGAACTCGTCGATGCGCTCGAGGCACAAGGGCCTGGAGGTGGAGCACTACTACCCGGAACTGGGTCACGGCCAGCACGAGCTCTCGGTGCGGCACACCGGTGCCCTGCGGGCCGCCGACAACCACGTGCTGTACCGGGAGACCGTTCGCGGGGTGGCGTTCTAGCGCGGCCTGTGGGCGAGCCTGGCCCCCAAGCCGATCCCCGACCAGGCCGGCAACGGCACCCACCTGCACGCCTCGCTCACCGACCTGCAGCCGGACGGCGCGCCCGGCGGGCACAACGCGTTCGCCGACCCCGCCGACCGCTACGGGCTGTCCCAGGTCGGCTACCACTTCATCGGCGGGCTCCTCGCCCATCTGCCCGCACTGGTCGCGCTGACCTGCGCCAGCGTGAACAGCTACCGCAGGCTCGCGCCGCAGATGTGGGCCAGCGCGTACTCCTGCTACGGGATGGACAACCGCGAGGCCGCGATCCGGATCTGCTCGCCGCTGCGCGGCGACCCGGGCAGCTCGGTCAACCTGGAGCTGAAGCCGTCCGACTCGAGCGCCAACCCCTACCTCGCGCTCGGCGCGTTCATCTACGCGGGCCTGGACGGCATCCGCGGCAAGATGGACCCGGGCGAAGCGGTAAACGTGGACCCGGCCACCCTGACCGACGCCGACCGGGCCGACACCGGCATCCACCGGCTGCCCGCCTCGCTCGCCCGCGGCGCTGGACGCGCTGTCCGCGGACGAGTTGCTGATGGACGTCCTCGGCCCGCTGCGCAGCACCGCCTACCTGGCGGTCAAGCACTCAGAAGCGGCCCACTTCGCCCACTCCACCGATCCGTACTACGAGTGCTTCCACCACTTCACCAAGCTCTAGACAGCGGGCGCGCTGACCTGTGGCGCAGGCGCCCGCCACCCGTCCTGGTGACAGGCGCCTGCTGAACCCGCACCCTCAACCGCCGCACCCGCCGCCGCACCCGCCGCCGCCGCCGCACCGGCAGTCGCCGCCGCACCGGCCATCTCCGCTGGGCCGACCCCCGCTGGGCCGACCGTCACCGCCGCACCGGTCGCAGCGCTCCTCGCCATCGCAGCCGGGGAACAGCACCGGACCCACGCCGGGAATCGTCTGGGCCCGGGCCTTGGCCAGCAGGGCCGCGGCCGCTTCCCGCGCGCTCTCGCCGCGCCGGGCCATCCGGGCCGCGATCAGCCCGGTCACGATGGGGGCGGAGAAGGAAGTCCCGCTCCACTGCGCCAGGCCGGAGAACGTCCTGACCTCCCCGGTGTTGGGCGGGACCTGGCAGGTGTACGTGCCGCTGCCGAAGGCGTTGATGAGCTTCTCCCCTGGTGCGTACACGTCGACCCAGCCCCCGTAGTTGCTGAAGTCCGCCCGGTGCCGCCAGTCGGTGGCGAGCGCCCCGACCGAGAGCACGTCGGGGAATGCGCCCGGCCAGGCCGGCCGCTTGGTGCGGTTGTTGCCTGCCTCGGCGACGCAGACGACCCCCTTGTACGGCCGAAGCATCTCCAGCCAGGCCTCCAGTCCCAGCGGCGGGATGTTCTTCCAGCTATGGCACGAGGCCGTCACGTGGACGATCTCGAAGCCGAAGCCGAACGCCGCATGGAGCCTCTGCGCGACCTCCGATTCCAGCGCGCTGCCCCCGGTGTCGAAGATGTTCTCGACGTGGATTTGCGCTTGCGGGGCCATGCACCGCATGACGCCTGCGACGAACGTCCCGTGTCCCCCGTACGGCAAGATCGCGCCGCCCGGATCGGTCCGCGGGTCGGGATCGCCGTGGACGCCGGCCAGCCACGGGAAGGTTTCCGCCGCCCCGTCCACCAGCCCGGTGTCGGCCTGGAAGATCCGCACCCGGGCCCCGCCGTCCCGGCAGATCCCGGGGTAGGGTCCCGCCGTCGGATAAACCCGCTCCGGCTCCGTGGCCGAGCAGGGAGTCATGTGTTGCGCGGCGGTCAGCACGTGATCAGGCGCCGCGATTCCCGGGCCGAGTTCGGCGTCGATGCGCTCGATAATGTCGAGCACATCGAGATGATGACGCTCACGAGTGTCCTCTTTACCGCCAGTAGGATTCAGGCGGAGAAGCACGATGTCCCTGACCACTCGCGTGATCTCGACTTCCCAGACACGGTCGTCCCTGCCGAGGAATTCGCCGATGATCTCCAATATTCCTCTTGGCCTGCTGACCCTCAGGCGATCCGAGGGCTCCGAGCTCCAGGGTGCCGCGGCGAGGTACTGTTCGCGGGCGAGAATGTGACCCTTGGCGTACATGAAGGCAATGCCACCGGGGTGCAGGTCGTCGTCTTCTTCGGCGTGGTCGGGGGAACCGCCGATTTCGATCGGGATATCGCGGCCGCGAAACGCGTCGACGATGATCTTGGCCTCCGCAACGGCCTCATCCTCAAGCGGAGACTCGAGCGAGCTATACCAGTAATTCTCTTCTGTCACTGTGCCCTCCGGAATTAATCATTTACCCGATCTAACCGCAGGCGCTGGTGAGCGGGCCCACGTTCCTCAGAAAGCTGCAGAGTCCGATGCACCCACGGAGCGGAAATCGTGACGCTTTAATACATGGACCGCGCCAAATCTGGAACCTAGAATCGGCCTGTGGTCAGGGGAGGGCACGCGCCCACGGCAGGTCCGCGCGAGGTGGACGATTTGGTCGCGCTGGCCTCGTCCCGGCCCTGGGTCGCGCTGACCCGAGCGCGCGCCGTGCTCGCCGGACGACCGGACCCTCATGACGCCTCCGTGGCCCATCAAGCCGCGGGGATCGTGCTGCGCGACTACGGCGACGTCGAGGCCGGGGTCCGTGAACTGCGCCAGGCCCTGCACCAGGCCCGCCGCACGGGCTCGGCCGAGCGCGAGGCCGAGGTACTCGCCGGCCTGGGCGTGGCGCTCGTCTTCGCGGGCCGGACGGCGGCCGGACTGGCTGCCTTCGAGGCCGCCGTGCAGCGGTCAAGCGGTGTCCTGGCGGCGCGAGTGCGGTACCGGCGCGCGATCGTGCTCCACGCCCTGGGCCGGTTCCCGGCGGCCCTGGAAGACGCGCGGCACGCGGTGGTGGTGCTGCGTCGCGCGGGCGACCTGCTCTGGACGGCTCGCGCGCTGAACGTCCGCGCCAGCATTTACCTGAGGCTGGGGTCGACCAGCCGGGCCGATGCCGACTACGTTTCCGCCGCACGCCTGTACTCCACCATCGGGCAGGAACTGGAAGCGCTCGATCCGGTGGGCAACCGCGCGCTGACCGCCTTCGCATCCGGTGACCTCCCGGTCGCGCTGGCCCGTCTCGATGCGGCGGCCGTCAGCTTCCAGCGGCTGAAGGTCCCGGCCACCTGGCTGCGCACCGAACGGTGCGCCATGCTGCTGGCGGCCGGGCTGGCTCGCGACGCCCTGGCCGAAGCCGAGGGCGCGTTGCGAGAAATAGAGGAAATCCGGGGCCGGTTCACGGAGAAGGCGGAACTGCTGCTCATGGCGGCCACTTGCGCGCTGGCCGCGACGCAGCCCCAGGCCGCCCTGGACTGGGCGCAGGCCGCGCACCGCATGTACCGGTCACAGCGGAGCACCTGGCGGCAGGCCCACGCGGCGCGCGTTCTCGTCCAGGCCCGGTACGAAGCCGGCCCGGTATCGGTCCCGTTGCTGCGCGCGGCGAACCGGTCCGCCGCGCGGCTGGATTCTCTTGGCTCGAGCGACGCGGCCCAGGCGCATCTGCTGGCCGGGCGCATGGCCCTGGCTCTGGGCCGCCGCGACGACGCCGAACGCCATCTCGCCGCGCTGGCCAGGACCCGGCGGCGCGGCCCGGCGCTGTCGCGGGTCAGCGGGTGGCTCGGCGAGGCCCTGCGCGCCGAGGCCGCGGGCCGTCCGAGCCGGATGCTGGCTGCCTGCCGACGAGGGCTCGACGTTCTCGACGAGTACCGGCTGGCCCTGGGCGCCTCGGAACTGCGGGCTCAGGCCACCGTGCATGGCGCCGAACTGGCCGGCCTCGCCCTGCGGCATGCCACGCAGGCTCGTCGCCCCCGGCTCCTGCTGACCTGGAGCGAGCGCTGGCGAGCCACCGCCTACGCGGTTCCCCCGGTGCGGCCGTCAGCCGATGCGGAGCTGAACGCGCACCTGGCCGCGCTGCGCACCGTGACCAGGGGTCTGGACCAGGCCCGGAGCCAAGACCTGCCGAGCGCGTCGCTGCAGAAGGAACGACAGCGGCTGGAAACCGAGGTGCGCGCCAGCGCGCTGCGAGCCCAGGGCAACGGGCCGTGGACCCGCGCCCCGTTCAGCCCGGCCGGCCTGCTCGACGAGCTCGGCGCGGCCCAGCTCATCGAGATCGGTGACGTCGACGGCGAGCTGTACGTCCTGACCTGCGGGTCGGGCCGGATCAGGCAATTTGCCGCCGGCCAGGCCAGCGACGCCATGAAGGCGGCGAATTTCGCCCGCTTCGCCTTGCGCCGTCTAGCCTCCAGCCGCCCCGGTGACGACCCGGCCAGCGCGCTGGCCATCCTGGGCACGACGGGACCGGCCCTCCAGCAAGCGCTGCTCGGGCCAGCCGTCTCGCACCTGGGCGACGGGCCGGTCATCATCGTCCCGCCGGGCAGGCTGCAGCCCATCCCGTGGGCGCTGCTGCCCGCGCTCAAGGACCGGGTCATCAGCGTCGCCCCGTCCGCCAGCGCTTGGATGCGGGCCCACCAAGCGCCAGCACCCCAGCACCGCCACGTGGTCCTGGCCCGCGGGCCAGGACTGGCCACGGGCGGCGCCGAGGTGCCCCTGGTCGCGCGGCTGTACGACGACGTCACCGTGCTGGAAGACGCGGCGGCCACGGCCGACAAGGTGCTGTCCACCATGGACGGGGCGTGGCTGGCGCATGTCGCCGCACACGGGATCTTCCGGGCCGACAGCCCGCTGTTCTCCTCGCTGCGCATGCACGACGGTCCGCTGACCGTCTACGATTTCGAGCGCCTGCACCGGGCGCCGTACCGGCTGGTCCTGTCCAGCTGCGAGGGCGGGGTGCTGGCGCCCGCCGGAGCCAACGAGCTGCTCGGCCTGGTCAGCAGCCTGCTACCGCTGGGGACGGCCGGGATCCTCGCCTCCATCGTGCCGCTGAACGACGAAGCCGTGGTGCCCCTGATGGTCGACCTGCACCGGCACCTGCGGGCCGGCCAGAGCCTCGCCGAGTCGAGCTACCACGTCCGGCACGACCTCACCGATGATCCGGTCCAGCACGCCACGGCCATGTCGCTGGTGAGCCTGGGCGCCGCGTGAACCGCGGACTCACACGGTGATCCATCCGGTCAGCACGTCGGTCCCGTCTTGCGAGCGGCACCGTAGCCGGAACGGGCCGGCCGGAATCGGGGTGACCGCGAAGCAGCCGATCTCGTTGACCGGCGAGCTGGCCACGCCGCCCGTGGTATGGACCTCGAGCGTGCCGGCCTGGGACGGGATGATCTGGCCCACCAGCGAATCCGAGGCCACCTCGAGCTGGATGGACAAGCGCGCCGAGGTGAACGTGAGCGCCCGGATCGAGGCGGTCTCCGACCGGACGGCCGCCGCCACACCCCGGTCGGCATCGCTGTCGGAGTCGTAGGTCAGCTGGGCCAGCTCGGCGTCGATGTTGTGCCACGCGTACGCGTTCTTGCCCGTCTCGACGAACCACTCAGGCACCGCCTGCCGAGCCGTCACCGCCTCGCCCAATGCCGCCAGGAGCTCCTCCTCGTCCCAGCCATCAGGCATGTTTCTCGTCCTTCGTCACGTGAACGTCGGGGTCGCCAAAACCGGCCAGTGCGCTGGACCTGCGCAGCCGTTCCACGCAGCGGGCTCGCTGCGGGCCGATGCTGCCCACCGGGAGCTGCAGCGTCGCGCTGATCTCCGCGTACGAACACGGCGGGTCCCTGATGAGCATGGCCAGCAGCTGCTGGCACCGGGGCGGGAGCTCCGCGAGCGCCGTCCGCAGCGCCGCGTTCCGCTCGGCCATGAGCATCTCCTCGTCGATCATCGTGTTGTCCACGAACTGCGGAGAGTCGTCTAGCCCCGTCCCTAGCCGTCCGATGCGCTGCCGCACCACCCGAGGCACTCCGGTGCGTGGTCGTGGCCAGCCACCGGGCAGTGCGGCCACAGCTCCGAGCTGCTCGACCAGCAGCAGCCATACGTTCTGGCCCCACATCCTCGCGATCGTGGTTGCTCAGCTGGAACCGGGTGCAGATGGCCCACACCAGCGGCGCGTATCGCTCCACGATCTCGTTCCACGCGGCCGGGTCACCCCTGGCCGCACGATTCACCAGCGCGACGACGGTCGGGTCGTCACGCACGGCCAGCCCCGGCCGGCTCGCCTGCTGCCATCATCAGCGCCTCGGTAGTGGCGGTTAACTCTTTTCTACCCGGAGAGCGCACTACCGTCATCTGATACAAATCGCCGCCAGGATTCGGCGGCGGCGCGGTACGCCGGGAACCGCCGAGGCGTACCGCCATCCGCGCGGGCCGTAGGTATGGCCGGGACTCAGGGCACGGCCGTGGTCACCGCCGCGGGTCGGAACTAGTCGACAACGTGATGTCGGTGCCGGTCAGGCTGGGCGCATTCGTGACGCCCGTCAGGACGAGCGTCACCACGTCTTTCGCGCCCGCGCGATCCGCTCACTGCGTCGGCTCGTGGGACACCACGCATCATCACCGCCCCATCCGCGTTCCCGGATCACTTCCGTTCCGGTCAGCTGCGGACTTTTCGTGGTAAATCCTGGCTTGATGGAGACTTTTGTGCATCATAGTACCCATAAGTCTTCACGGAACCTGAATTTACCACGATCTTTGTTCGATTAGGCCAGCCGACGCCACGCCCCGGGTCCCGCGCTGCCCCGCCCGCCTCATCGCCCACGCCAGGCGCTGCGGCGGCCGCCTGCGCTCGCCGGTGCGGGGGCAGGCACGTCTGGTGCAGCCGCCAGCTACGCGGCGGCGAGCCGACGGGGGGACGCTCCACGACCTTCGGTTTCAGTCGCCCGCGGCCGGGGCCGGGCCGCCTGAGCCGGAGTGGTCGCCGGCCCGGAAGATGGCCTCGGGTGGCTTGCCGATCACCGCCCAGCGGCCTGGCGATGTCCTCCAGCGACTTGCCCTCGGCATCGACGGCGAAGAACACGGCCACCAGGCCGCCCGCGATCATCGCCCCGGCGCCGATGAGGTAACCGACGTAGAGCTTGTTCGGGTCGTTGCCGGTGCCGATCAGGTGGCCGTACAGGTGCGAGCCGAGCGAGCCGAAGCACTGGGCGATGGCGAAGAAGACGGCGATGGCCTTGGCCCGCACCTCCAGCGGGAAGACCTCGCTGGCGGTCAGGTAGCCGGCGCTCGCGCCGGCCGAGGCGAAGAAGAAGATCACGGTCCAGGCCAGGGTCTGCGTGGTGGCGTTCAGGTCACCGGCCTTGAACAGCTGCGCGCTGATGATCAGCAGCACGCCGGACAGCAGGTACGTGCCCGAGATCATCTTCCGCCGGCCGATGGTGTCGAACAGGCGCCCGATGGTGAGCGGGCAGGCCAGGTTGCCCGCCGCGAACGCGAGGAAGTACAAGGCGGTGTCGGTGGCCTTGACGTGGAAGAAGAACTCGAGCACGAGCCCGTAGGTGAAGAAGATCGCGTTGTAGAGGAACGACTGGGTGATCATCAGCGCCGCGACAAGCGCCGAACGGCTCGGGTAGTGCGAGAACAGCACCCGGGTCAGGGCCCGGTAGCCGATCTGCTTGGTCGGCGTGATCTCGATGGCCATGTCGTCGTCCAGCGGCGGAAGCTCGCCCTTGGTCGCCGCCACGTCCGCTTCGATCTCCGCGATCGAGGCCTCGGCGGCCTCCTCCCGGCCGTGCATGATCTGCCAGCGAGGGCTTTCCGGCAAGTTCTTGCGGACGTAGATGATGACCAGCGCCAGCACCGGGCCGAGCAGGAAGGCCAGCCGCCAGCCCAGGCCGGCCGAGATGTGGTTCAGGATGTAAAACGTGGCCAGGGTGCCCACGAAGGCTCCGGCCCAGTAGGTGCCGTTGACCGCGATATCGACCCGGCCCCGGTACCTGGCCGGGATCATCTCGTCGATCGCGGAGTTGATGGCCGCGTACTCACCGCCGATGCCCATGCCCGCGATGACCCGGGTGAGGTAGAGGAAGATGAACCACTTACCCCCGGCCGGGGTGGCCGCGGTCAGCCCGCTGCCGATCAGGTAGACGCCGAGCGTCACCATGAACAGGTTCTTGCGCCCCAGCTTGTCCGACAGCCGGCCGAAGAACAGCGCGCCGATGACCTCGCCGATCAGGTACCAGGTGGCGATGTCGGCGGCCCCGCCCGCCGACATGTGCAGCGTGGCCTTCTGCGTCAGGTCGGGGCTGACGTTGCTGGCGATCGTGATCTCCAGGCCGTCCAGGATCCACGCCACCCCGAGCGCCGTCACCAGCCGGGTGTGGAACCTGGACCACGGCAGCCGGTCGATCCGGGCCGGGATCAGGCTGCGGATGGCGGGGCTGCTGCTCCTCGTGTCGGGCGTTGCGGTCATGGCGCCCTCCTTCTTGCGGCGGTATGGGGCGGCTTTACCCGCAGGCCGTTTACCCGCAGCTCGCCCGAATATTCCGGGTTGGTCAGGAGATTCTGATATCGTTAGCTCTGTGAACGATATTTCGAGCGCACCGACCTCACCTGCGGAGACGGGCACGGCCGCGGAGACGGGCACCCCGGCGGAGACGGGCACGGCCGCGGAGACGGGCACCCTGGCGGAGACGGGCACGGCCGCGGAGACGGGCACCCCGGCGGAGACGGGCACGGCCGCGGAAGCGGGCACGGTGGCGGTGGCGGCGGAGCTGCTGGCCGCGATCAGCGCGATCCGGCGGGTCGCGCGGCGGGCGGCGCGGCTGGCGTGGCAGGACGAGCCGCTGCCGCCGGCCCAGTCCGAGCTGCTCAGGCTGGCCGCGGCCCAGCCCGGGCTCAGCGTCGCGGACGCGGCGCACGAGCTGCGGCTCGCGCCCAACACGGTCAGCACCCTGGTCGGGCGGCTGACCGCCGCGGGACTGCTCGAGCGGGCCCGCGGCATCTCGGACGGGCGTTCGGTCCGGCTCAGCGTGACCGGCAAGGCCAGGCAGCGGATCGCCAGCTGGCGCGACCTGCGGGCGGAGCTTGGCGCCCGGGCCCTGGACCGGCTCCCGGCCGGCGACCGGGATACCCTCGCGGCCGCCCTGCCCGCGCTGCAGCGCTTCGCCGCCCAGCTGGAGGACGGCCCGTGACCTGCCCAGGGGCAGGCGCGGGGAAAGAAAATACGGCGGCGCCGCAGCTAGGCTAACGCGGACGGGGGCACCGCGTGCTTAACGTGCTTCGCGCGGACGGGGGCACCGCGCGGCGCGGCACCGCCGCATAGCGTCACGATACAAGCTCTCCCATACATGTACAAGCATGACTAGTAAGACACCCAGGTGGCATCGGCCGATCCAGGACAAGCCGATCAGCCGGACCGGCCTAAGCTGAGCACCGGGTCCGGCGGTTGGCCAGGGTCGGGCTCACCTGGGAGAAAGGCGAGGCACGTGCCTGAGTTCAGCTACACCGACCTGCTGCCGCTTGGCCCGGACGCGACCAGCTACCGCAAGCTGACCGGTGATGGGGTGACGCAGCACGGTTCGTTCGGCCGAAATTTCCTTGAGGTGGAGCCGCGGGTGCTCACCGACCTGACCGCAGCGGCCATGGCGGACATCGCCCACCTGCTCCGGCCGGCCCACCTGCGCCAGCTGCGGGCCGTGCTGGACGACCCGCAGGCCTCCCCCAACGACCGGTACGTGGCCCGCGACCTGCTGAAGAACGCGTGCATCGCGGCGGGCCGGGTGCTGCCCATGTGCCAGGACACGGGCACCGCCATCGTGATGGGCAAACGCGGCCAGCACGTGCTCACCGACGGCCGCGACGAAGAGCACATCTCGCGCGGCGTCTACGACGCCTACACCACGCTGAACCTGCGGTACTCCCAGCTCGCGCCGCTGACCATGTGGGAAGAGAAGAACACCGGCAGCAACCTGCCGGCCCAGGTGGAGATCTACGCCACCGGCGGGGATGAGTACAAGTTCCTGTTCATGGCCAAGGGCGGCGGCTCGGCCAACAAGTCGTTCCTGTACCAGGAGACCAAGGCGGTGCTGAACCCGGCGCGGATGCTCTCCTTCCTCGAGGAGAAGATCCGCGGGCTGGGGACGGCCGCCTGCCCGCCCTACCACCTGGCCATCGTGGTCGGCGGGACCAGCGCCGAGTTCGCGCTGAAGACGGCCAAGTACGCGTCGGCGAAGTACCTGGACGGGCTGCCGGCGGCCGGCTCGGCGGCCGGGCACGGGTTCCGGGACCGCGAGCTCGAGGAGCAGGTGCTCGGCATCACCCGGCGGATCGGCATCGGCGCGCAGTTCGGCGGCAAGTACTTCTGCCACGACGTGCGGGTGATCAGGCTGCCCAGGCACGGGGCGTCCTGCCCGGTCGCGATCGCGGTGTCGTGCTCGGCGGACCGGCAGGCGCTGGGCAAGATCACCGCGGACGGGGTGTTCCTCGAGCAGCTCGAGACCGACCCGGCGCAGTACCTGCCGGACCCGGCCGGGCTCGAGGAGTCCGGCGAGGTGGTCGCGATCGACCTGACCCGGCCGATGGAGGTGATCCGGGCCGAGCTGAGCCGGTACCCGGTGCGCACCCGGGTGTCGCTGACCGGGCCGCTGGTGGTGGCGCGGGACATCGCCCACGCCAAGATCGCCGAACGGCTGGACGCGGGCGAGCCGATGCCGTCCTACCTGCGCGACCATCCGGTGTATTACGCCGGGCCGGCCAAGACCCCGGCCGGGTACGCGTCCGGGTCGTTCGGGCCGACGACGGCGGGGCGGATGGATTCCTACGTGGACCGGTTCCAGGCGGCGGGCGGGTCGCTGGTCATGCTGGCCAAGGGGAACCGTTCGGCCGCCGTGACCGCGGCCTGCAAGCAGTACGGCGGGTTCTACCTCGGGTCGATCGGCGGGGCGGCCGCGCGGCTGGCCCAGGACTGCATCACCAAGGTGTCCGTGCTCGAATACGCCGAGCTCGGGATGGAAGCCGTGTGGCAGATCGAGGTCCGCGACTTTCCCGCGTTCATCGTGGTCGACGACAAGGGCAACGACTTCTTCACCGACCCGTCCGGACCCGTCATGCAGATCGGGGCGCACCCGTGAGCCCCGCGGGTTTTCGGGTCGAGCATGACTCGATGGGGGAGGTTCGCGTTCCGGCCGACGCGCTGTGGGGGGCGCAGACGCAGCGGGCGGTGGACAACTTCCCGGTGTCCGGGGAGCGGATCGGGCGGGACCTGATCGGGGCGCTGGCCGCGATCAAGGGCGCCGGGGCCGCGGTGAACGGCGAACTCGGGGTGCTCGAGGCCGACATGGCGGCGGCCATCGGGGCCGCGGCGGCGCTGGTGGCGCGCGGGGACTACGACGGCCAGTTCCCGATCGACGTGTTCCAGACCGGGTCGGGCACCTCGAGCAACATGAACGCCAACGAGGTCATCGCCGCGCTGGCCGGCGCGCGATCTCGGGCGCCCGGTGCACCCGAACGACCACGTCAACGCCTCGCAGTCCTCCAACGACGTGTTCCCGTCGGCGATCGCGCTGGCCGCCACCCGGCTGCTGGCCCGGTCGCTGATCCCGGCGCTCGAGCACCTGGCCGCGGTGTTCGAGGCCAAGGCGGCGGAGTTCGCGGCCGTGGTCAAGGTGGGACGGACCCACCTGATGGACGCGGTGCCGGTGACGCTGGGCCAGGAGTTCGGCGGGTACGGGGCGGCGATCCGTCATTGTGCGAGCGGACCGTGGCTATCCTCCCCCGCCTCGGTGAGCTGCCGCTGGGCGGGACCGCGACCGGGACCGGGCTGAACGCGCCGCCCGGCTTCGCCGCGGCGGTCATCGCGCGGCTGGCTTCGGCTATGGACCTGCCGCTGACCGAGGCACGGAACCACTTCGAGGCCGCGGGCGCGCGGGACGCGCTGGTGGAGGCCAGCGGGGTGCTGCGGGTGACCGCGGTCAGCCTGTACAAGATCTGCAACGACCTGCGCTGGATGGGCTCTGGACCGCGGGCGGGGCTGGGCGAGATCTCGATCCCTGACCTGCAGCCGGGCTCCTCGATCATGCCGGGCAAGGTCAACCCGGTCATCTGCGAGGCGGTCAGCCAGGTGTGCACGCAGGTGATCGGGAACGACGCGGCGGTGGCGTTCGGCGGGGCGGCGGGGAACTTCGAGCTGAACGTGATGATGCCCGTGATCGCGCGCAACCTGCTCGCCTCGGCTCGGCTGCTGGCCGCGGCGGTGCCGCTGCTGGCCGACCGGTGCGTGGCCGGGATCGTGCCCTTTGCCGACCGGATGCGGCGGCTGGCCGAGTCCTCGCCGGTGATCGTGACCGCGCTGAACCGCTTCATCGGCTACGAGGCCGCCGCGCAGGTGGCGCACGAGGCGCTTGAGACCGGTGAGACGATCCGCTCGATCGTGCTCGCCCGCGGCCACGTGTCCCGCGGCGAGCTCACCGAAGCCCAGCTAGACGCGGCCCTGGACGTGCTGGCCATGACTAACACTGAGCGAGCCGAAGGGGCGCGGCGCCGCCTGGACTGAGGAGCGAGGAACGAGCGACGAAGGAAGGCGGCGCCGTGAGGGGGGCCGGGGAGGTGGGCGGGGCCCCGGAGGCGAGCGGGCGGGCAATAACAGCACACGATCAGGTGACGCTTAATCAATGCTTAGGTCTCGGCCAGGGATCTGACGGTCATCACCGTGTATGGTCCGGCTATGCACCCATTGGCGGACGCGGGGCGAGTGATCGCCGGGCGGTACCGTCTTCAGGCTCCCATCGGCCGTGGTGCCATGGGCGTCGTTTGGCGTGCCCGCGATCAGCTTCTCGACCGGGACGTGGCGGTCAAGGAAGTCCATATTGCGGAGTCGCTCTCCGAGAATGAGCGCGTGCACGCCTACCAGCGGACGCTGCGCGAGGCCAAGACCGCGGCCCGGCTCAACCACCCGGCGGTGGTCACCGTCTACGACGTCGCCGAGGACGAGGGCCGTCCCTGGATCGTCATGCAGCTGATCAGCGCGCAGTCCCTGGACCAGGTGCTGGCGACGTCGGGCCCGCTGTCACCGCGGCGAGCCGCCGAGATCGGCCGTCAGCTGCTCTCCGCGCTGACCGTCGCGCACGCCGCAGGGGTCATGCACCGGGACGTCAAGCCGAGCAATGTCCTGCTCGGCCGCGATGACCGGGCCGTGCTGACCGACTTCGGCATCGCCACCTTCCAGGGCGACCCCAAGCTGACCCAGACCGGCATGGTGATGGGCTCACCCGGGTTCACCGCCCCCGAACGGATCCGGGGCGAAGACGCCTCCCCCGCCTCCGACCTGTGGTCCCTCGGCGCGACCCTGTTCGCGGCCGTCGAGGGGCACGGCCCGTTCGAGCAGCGCGGCGGAGCGCTCACCACCATGTCCGCGATCATCAACGAGGACGCGCCCGAAGCGACCGCGGCGGGCGCGCTTGGTCCGGTGATCGCCGCGCTGCTGCGTCGCGAGCCGGGCGACCGGCCGGACGCGGGCCGCGCCACGCGGATGATCACCGACGTGCTGCCGCTGCTGGCCGACCGGACCGGCGGCGCACCGGCCGGGTACGCGCCCACCACGCTGTCCGCATCCTCGGCGCCGAAGCCCTCGCCGGGGGCGCCGCCACCGCTGGCCTCGGCGGGGGCGCCGGGCTACGGGGCACCGGAGGCACCGGACTACGGGGCGGCGGGCTACGGGACGGAAGCGGCGGCGGGCTACGGGGCGGCGGAAGCGGCGGGCTACGGGGCGGCGGAAGCGGCGGGCTACGGGGCTGCGGACCAGACGATCTCGCGGGAACCGTTCGGGCCGGGACGGCCCGATACCGGGTCGCCGGCTCCGGCCCGGCCGGCCCCCGGCCAGTTCGATGCGAATCCGAGCGCACCGACCACGGCGGCATCGGTCCTGGGCGACCCGCAGTGGTCCGGCGCCTCGCCCGGAGGTCCAGCGGCGTCCGAGACCCAGGAGGCGTACGGGGCCGGCCGCGGCCCGTCCCGAGGGGCCGCCGCCAGATTTCTCCTCCTGGTACGACCCGGCGCCTCGATCGGGCGCCACCCCGCAGTCGAGTTCCTGGTCCGGTTACCCGCACCCGTCCAGCTACGGTTCTGAGGGATCCGGTGACGCTCGTGGCCCTGGGTCGGGGCCCGGTTCTGGGTCGGCGTTGGGAGCGGGCGCCGCTCCCTGGCCGGGCGCCGGGCCGGCGCACGCGCCGGGGCGGCGCAGGCGGTCGGGACGGGCGTGGAAGGTCGCCCTGGTGCTGCTGGCCTTGATCGGCGCGGGCGCGGGCGCGGCCACCGTCGTGCTGCTCCACCACGACCATTCCGGGGCTGGCCGGGGTACCCCGACGACGTCGGCCACGCCGACGGTCGGTTCCACACTGCCCGCCACCAGCCTGGTCACGGCGATCAACCAGCCGCTTACCGGGCCGCCCGCCGCCGGTTACCGCAGCTACTCACAGCCGGCCACGGGCACAGAGAACGCCGGCTTCACGATCGACCAGCCGTCCTCCTGGGCCGTCAAGCGGTCTGGCACGTACCAGACTTACCTCGACGATCCGGCCGTGAACGCCAACCTGCTGATCGACCTGACGCCGCACACCTACCCGAACAACCTGCTGGCCGAGGCGCGGTATCTCGAAGCCCGGTCGGTACCGCGCTTCCCCGGCTACAAGCGGATCGACCTGAGAGCGCTGAACATCCGGGGCACGGCGGGATCGTTCTGGAAGTTCACCTGGACCGACAACGGGGTCACGCAGGAGGCCCTGGACCTGCTGTTCGTGCTCAACACGTCCTCGGGCCCGCAGTCTTACGCGCTCTACGCGACCGCCCCGGCCAGCAGGTGGACGGGGCTGCAGTCGGTGTTCGACGAAGAGCTGCGGACCTTCGCCCCGCAGCCGAAGTGACGAACGAAGGTACTCAGCTCGCGGCCAGGCCTGACCGCGGTCAGTAGTACCCGTTGGCTTCCTCGAAGGCCCAGGCGCTGCAGGGATTACCGTAGACATTCTTGATGTAGCCCAGGCCCCACCTGATCTGGGTGGCCGGATCCGTCTGCCAGTCGGCGCCCGCGCTGGCCATCTTGCTGCCGGGCAGCGCCTGCGGGATGCCGTAGGCGCCGCTGGCGTTCTCCGCGTCGTACCGCCAGCCGCTCTCCCGGTTCCAGATGTCCTGCAGGCAGCCGAAATAGGTCGACGGGTTGAAACCGAAGCTGGCCAGCATGTTGTAGGCGGTGGATTGCGCCGTGCCCGGATCGGGCGGGGCGGACGTGACGTAGGTGACGCCACCGCCTCCGGTCCCCGTGCCTCCCCCGGTCCCTCCGCCCGTCCCGGCCGACGCCGCCGTGGCCGCCGTGGCCGCGGCCACCTGGACGGGCGAGGTCAGCTTGGGCTTGGCCACCACGGTCAGCGTGCGAGCCGCGGCGGTCATCGCGATGAGCTGCTCGCGTTCGGCCTCAAGCAGCGCCATGGTGTGACTTCCCGGCACCGCCTCGATCGCCTCGGCGGCGCTGAAAGCACCCGATCCCGGCGCGAAGACCTGAGCTCCGACCGCCACCCCGACGACCGCGATCGCGGCGACCACGGCGGCCGGGAAGACAATGCCAAGACGTCGGATCAAGCCCCGTTTGCGCCGACTGCTTCGACTGCTTTGAGCCCCAGTCCGGTGTCGCGACAAGGCAATCCCTTCGTTCGGCCATGCCCGCCTTAGGCCAGCTAGCCGACCTGGGAGGAGTCATCGGCGTACCGGCTGCGAGCCCGCGCGGCGCCATGCCCGCGACCAGCCTGCTGCACCCGATCTCGTGCGCCGACTGGCCCACCTCGCGCATGTACCGCTGGCGCATAAGAATGCCAGAAGGACTCTCCGGACGCGCAGTACTTAGGCGAGAAATTGATTTACCCGGGCGCCCGGAACGATGATCACGGGGCAATAACACTCATTGTAATCAATCTAGATCAGGCAGTCATCGGCGCCTCTCCGACGGTGATGGCCCGCTCACCACCAGGCAGGATCCGCCGGGCCGCCGACGGTTCGGGGGCCTTGGCTCCGACCAGGCCGGCGGCATCCTGACACAATCAGTCAATGGAAACGCCTCTATCACCGCTTGACTTCGCTCGTCGGACCCGTCGGCTGCACGGCGGCCGCGAGGCGGTCGTCGACGGTTCTCTGCGCCTGACCTACACCGAGTTCTTCGACCGCTGCGACCGCTGGTCCTCGGCGCTGCAAGGACTCGGCGTCCGGCCAGGAGACCGGGTGGCCACGATCGCCCCGAACACCCACGCCCAGCTGGAGTCCTTCTACGCGGTGCCGCAGATCGGCGCCGTCCTGGTGCCGATCAACTACCGGCTGACTCCGGAGGACTTCGTCTACATCGTGAACCACTCGGGTGCCACCGTGGTCTGCGCGGCCCGTGAGTACCTGGCGGCCGTGCAGGGCGTCCGCGACCAGATGCCGGACGTGACGCACTTCGTGGCGTTCGAGGGCAGCGAGGACGGCTGGCTGGACTACGAGGCGGCCATCGCCGCGGCGCAGCCCGACTTCACCCGGCCCGAGATCGGCGAGCGTGACCTGCTCTCGATCAACTACACCAGCGGGACGACGGCGCGTCCGAAGGGCGTGATGATCACCCACCGGAACGCCGCGATGAACACCATCGGCACCCTGCTGCACTTGCCGATCGCGGTGGGCGAGCGGTACCTGTGGACGCTGCCGATGTTCCACGCCAACGGCTGGACCTACACCTGGACCGTGACCGCAGCCGCAGGCACCCACATCTGCCTGCGCAAGGTCGACCCGGCGACCATCTTCGAGCTGATCAGGGAAGAGCGGGTGAGCAGGATGTGCGCCGCTCCGACCGTGCTCATCGCGCTGGGAGACGCGCCGGCCGCGGTCCGGGGGAAGGTGCCGCCCGGGGTGGAGGTGGTGACGGCCGGAGCCCCGCCCGCAGCGGCCACGATCGAACGGCTGGAAGGCGACTTCGGCTGGGTGATCACGCAGGCCTACGGGCTGACCGAGACGGCTCCGTTCATCACCGTCTGCGCCCCGCTGCCCGAGCACCAGGACCTGGCCCCGGCGGACCGCGCCGTCATCAAGGCCAGGCAGGGCGTCGAGCTGCTCACCTCGGGCGAGCTGCGGGTGGTCGACACCGAGGGCACCGAGGTGCCCGCGGACGGGCAGACCGTGGGTGAGATCGTCGTCCGCGGCAACGTCGTCATGGACGGCTACTACAACGACCCGGAGGCGACCCAGCGCGCCATGGGCGACGGCTGGTTCCACACCGGAGACGCGGCGGTGGTCCATCCCGACGGCTACGCGGAAATCCGCGACCGGCTCAAGGACGTCATCATCAGCGGCGGGGAGAACATCTCCTCCGTCGAGGTCGAAGGCGTGCTGCTCAGGCACCCGGCCATCCAGGAGGTCGCGATCGTCGGCCTGCCGGATGATAAGTGGGGAGAGACCCCGCACGCGTTCGTGGTGTTCCGCGACGGGGCCAGCGCTACCGACACCGAGATCATCGAGTTCGTCCGGGAGCGGCTGGCCCACTTCAAGGCGCCGCGCGGTGTCAGCGTGGTCACCGAACTGCCCAAGACCGCGACCGGCAAGATCCAGAAGTACGTACTCCGCAAGGGCGCACCCAACCTCGCCCGCCAGTAGGGATCGTTTTGTCTGTTATTAATTTCGGGCGTGTCGCCGGTTCTCGCCTGCCCCCGGGCCGGGCGTGATCGCGAACCCGCGGGCCGCGTTCTCCCCCACCCGCAACGCGGAGAACATCAGTCGCTGGTTCGCCACGCACGGCCTGGCCGGGTGGGTCGCCCGAGCCCGGGATCGGGCCGTCCCGCTCCGCCGGGAGGCGCTGACCGGCCCCTCACGTCACAGCACACGTTTCCCCTCACTCGCGTACAGCGCCAGTTTCGGGAGAATGCGGCAGCGTACCGATTCTTTACGGTAGAGAGCCACATCCACTGACTACACGCCGGGCGGGAAGTAACCTCACAGCGACCGCCAGGCCGCCCTGCTCCGCCAGGGCGGGCGAGCTGATCTTTCCAGGCCCGGCACACATGCCGCTGGAGCCGCAGCGCGCTGACCGTGAACGCCGCCGGGCCGCAGCTGATCCCGGCAGACCCGAACCCGGTCCCGGAGGCGACGCCAAAGATGCCGCACGGGGTGATCTTCCCAGCTCCCCCGCCGGGAAGCCGTGGTCCCGCACCCGCTCATCCGCGATCGGCCGCACCACCGCGAACCTCGCCGCCAGCACCGCCACGGCACCCTCAAAAACCGCCGCAGCATCCCTGCCACGCCAAACCCGCACACCACTACTTAATAACAGACGCGGCCTAGGGATCATTTGTCTGCAGTTCCGGGTGTCATGGTCCCCGAAACTGCAGACAAACCGGGTTACCAGCCGAACGCTTCGGCCTGGCTGCGGTAGTCGAACAGCTCGGCCGCGTCGAACCACAGGTCCACTTCGTACTTGGCTTCTTCGAGGTTGCCCGAGGCGTGCACGAGGTTAGCCACCGCCTTGCCCGTCGTGGTGGCGACGGCCTTGGACTGGTGCGCGAAGTCCCCCCGGATCGAACCGGGCTGCGCCTCGTTCGGATAGGTGGAGCCCACCATCTTGCGGACGGTCGCGACCGCATCCTCGCCCTCGACCACGAACGCGATGACGGGTCCCCGCTGCATGAACTCGGCGGTCGCGTGGTAGACGACTGAACCCAGCCGCTCTTCCAGGTCGAAGTAGTGCTTGCGGGCGAAGTCGGCGTCCATGTTGCGCATCTTCACGCCGATGATCTTCAGCGACGCGTCTTCGAACCGCTGGATGATACGTCCGGCTAGGCCGCGGACTACGGCATCCGGCTTCAGCACGACAAGCGTGCGCTCCCGCAACTGCTGAGAGTCGGCCACGGTGATCCTTCCCTTGTGTGAATGGTCACAGGGTAGCGGCCAGAGACTGCGCAACAGCCGGCAACTTGGCCACCGATGCGTCACGCTCTGGTACCGCTTAGCCGACGCCGCCGGTCTCCGCGCTTGACACCGTCCGCGGCAGAGCCGACACTGAGCCGTGATCCGGTGCCTGGCCCTGCTGATCGCGGCGTGCGCCGTGGCGGTCAGCTGCCTCGCGCTGCTGCCGTCCGGCCCGGCCCTGGGCGCGGCCGGCCCGAGCCGGGGAACGCCGGGTTCCGCAGCGATTGCCTCCTCTTTCCTGCACCCAGCCGGGCTCGGGCACCGCCGCGGCCGGGCGGAGCCGCCGCACCTGCCAGCCAGCCCGTCGGCCAACTCACCGGCCGGCTCACCGGCCGGTCCGCTGGCCGCCTGTGAGCAGCGGCTCGAAGCCAGCCAGCGCCGGGCCGGGACCCACGCGCCGACGATGGCCATCGTCGGCGCCTCGTTCACCGCCGGGGTGGGCCCCGGTCGTCCCGGCCGGTCATGGGCCGTGCTGCTGGCCCGCCAGCTGCGCTGGAACGCGGTGGTCGACGGCGACCCCGGCGCGGGCTACGTGCGAGCCGGAGCCGGCGGGCGGGGACCGATCGCCGCCGAGCTCGCCCGGGTCGGGCTGCGGACGCTGGCGCCCGCGCTCGTGATCGTGCAGGCCGGCCACGACGATATCGGGGTGCCGCTGGCGGTCGAGCGGCAGCGGGTCACCGCCGTGATCGACACCATCCGGGCCGAGGTGCCGGGGGCGCGGATCGCGCTGCTGACCGTGTTCCCAGGACGCCGGCGTCCGGCCGCAGGCGACCAGACCGACCGCGCGATCGTGACGGCCGCCCGCGCCGCGGATCCCCAGGTCATCATCATGGATCCGCTGACCGGGCACTGGGTGTACGGGCGCTCCCCGGACGGCCTGCACCCCACGGCGGCCGGTGACGCGTGGATCGCGCGTGAGGTGGCGGGGATCTTGCAGGCGCACGGCGTGCATCCCGCGGCGGTGCGGGCCGGAACCGCGGGCAGCATCGTCTGTGACTCGGGCATCTCCGCGCCACGGCCCGCTTCCCGGCCCGCGCCGTCAGCCCGCTGATCCGGTCAGGGCGCTGATCCGGTTGGGCGCTGATCCAGGCCTAGGGCGGGCGCCGGGGTCTGGGCGGTGTCGGGCGCAGGCCAAGGCGGCAAGCGGAGCCGCATCAGTGTTCCCCCGCCGCCGGCGGGTTCGGCCTGGACCGTCCCGCCGTGGCTTTCTGCCACCTGGCGGACGATGGCGAGCCCGAGACCGGAACCGGGCACGGCCCGGGCCGACGCGGCCCGGTAGAAGCGGCCGAAAACGTGCGGCCGGTCGGCGGGCTCGATACCGGGCCCGTGATCGCGCACGGTGAGTTCACCGGCGTGCAGGCTGATCTGGACCGGGGCGCCGGGCGGGCCGAACTTGGCCGCGTTGTCCAGCAGGTTCCTGATCGCCACCTGCAGCCGCGGGGCGCTGCCGAGGACGCCGCACGGCTCGAGATCGGCCACGAACTCCGTCTGCGGCCAGTCCCGCCGGGCCGCCTCCAGAGCGGCGGCGGCCACCTCATGCAGCTTGACCTCGCCGCGCGCGCTTGGACCGGACTCGCCCCGGGCCAGCTCGGTGACGCTGCCCACCAGCTGGCTCAGCTCGGCGACCTGGGCGACCACCCGGTCGAGCACCTGCTGGCGCTCGGCCTGGGACAGGCCCGAATCATCGGCCAGCAGCTCCACGTTGATGCGCAGGCTGGTCAGCGGGGTGCGCAGCTCGTGGCTGGCGTCGCTGACCAGCTGTCGCTGAGCGGCCAGCGACCGCTGCAGCGCGCACAGCATGGTGTTGAACGACGTGGCCAGCCGCCCGAGCTCGTCGGCGCGGTCCACCTCGACCCGGCGGGCCGGGTTCCCGGTCGCCGTCACCTGCTCGGCGACCGCGGCCAGCCGGCTCACCGGAGCCAGGCCGGCCCGCGCCACCCCCCAGCCCGCCAGCGCGGCCAGCCCGACGCCGACGGCGCTGAGCAGGGCCAGGGTCGCCCCTACGCTGGCCACCTGGGTATCCACCGCGTTCAGCGGCACGGCCAGCTGCAGGGCCAGGCCGGGGGCCAGCGGCGTGGTGAAGATCATGGCCCGGACCCCGCCCACGGTGGCCTCGGTGTAGTAAGCACCGCGCCGCCCGGCCGCGACCTGGGCCGTGGCGGCGTCCGCCGCCAGCAGCCGACGGTCACCCGCGGGGGCCCAGACGGCACCGCCGGCCGTCACCACCTGGACGTACGGACTGTCCGAACCGAACCGGTCCGAGTGCGGCGGAACCCACCCGGCGGGTATGTGCCCGTCGAATCGCCGGGCATCATGGTGCACGACCGCGGCCTGCTGGCGTAGCTCCTGGCCGAGCTGATTGCGCAGGTCCGCGCGGACGACGAGAAAGGCCACGGCGGTGACCGCCAGGGTGACCGCGGCGACCGCGCCCGCCACGGCCAGGGTGAACCGGGTCCGCAGCATGAGCGGACGCGGGCCAGGGCCGGCGCAGGCGCTTCACTCCTCCGCCCGGATGACGTAGCCCACGCCGCGCACGTTGTGCAGCAGCCGCTGGCGTCCCCCGTCCTCGAGCTTGCGCCGCAGGAAACCCACGAACACCGCCAGGGCGTTGGAAGCGGGCGCCTCGCCGTAACCCCAGACCCGTTCGGAGATCACCTCGTAGCTGAGCACCTGCTCGGCGTTGCGCAGCAGCAGCTCGAGCAGGCCGAACTCGATCCTGGTCAGCGCGATCTCCTGGCCGTCGCGGGTCACCTTCCTGGCCGTGGCGTCCAGGGTCAGGTCGGCGTAGCCGAGGACGTCGCGGCGGGACTGGCTGCGCCGGAGCAGGGCCCGGACCCGGGCCTGCAGCTCGCGCAGCGCGAACGGCTTGACCAGGTAGTCATCCGCGCCCGCCTCCAGCCCGGCGACCCGGTCGTCGATGGTGTCCCGGGCGGTGAGCACGAGCACCGGGGTGGCGTCGCCTCGTTCCCGCAGCCTGCGGCACGCGTCGAGCCCGTCCACGATCGGCATCAGCACATCCAGCACGATCAGGTCGACCGGGCGGCGGGCCAGCGCGTCGAGCGCCTCCGCGCCGTGCACGGCCGTCGTCACCGCGTACCCGGCACAGCGCAGCGCCCGGCCGAGCGAATCCCGTACGTCCGGATCGTCGTCCACCACCAGCAGCCGGGCAGCGTCGGCCGTGACCGGCACCGTGTCCGGCAGGTCAGCCGCTCGAGCGGTTCTCATAGCTGTGATCACATCACCGTAGGCTGAGAGATTCCTGGAAGGTTTCCGTAGGCAGCCATAATTTCACTGGTCTTTCATAATCCGGCCGCACGCTGCCTGTCATGATCCACAGCACCCGATCCAGGGACACCGTTCGGCAGGCCGGCCCGATCCGGTGCTCGTGGCTCGTCCGGCACGGCGAGAGCACCTGGAACGTCCGCGGCCTGGCCCAGGGCCACGACGACCAGGCCCGGCTGACCGAACACGGACGGCGCCAGGCCTGGCGCATCGTGGGTCAGCTCAGCGATCAGCCGATCCGGGCGCTGTACTCCAGCGACCTGCACCGGGCCCTGGAGACCGTGGCCCCGCTGGCGTCGGTGCTCAGGCTGGCCGTGACCCGGGACGTCCGGCTGCGCGAACGCTGCCTCGGCGTCGCCGAGGGCACCGCCACCGCGGCGATCAGTCCCGCGGTCAGCGGGATCAGCGCACAACGCGTGGTCGACCCCGACGCCAGGCCCCCGGGCGGGGAGTCCCTGCGCGACTTCTACCAGCGCGTCGCCTGCTTCGCCGCAGACCTGGCCGCGCGGCACCCCGGCGCCCGGCCGGGGACCTCGCGATCGTCGCGCACGGCGGCACGCTCCGGATGCTCGACGCCTACCTGCGCGGCATCCCGGTCGAGCAGATGGCCTGGGCGCCGCTGGCCAACGGCCGCATCCTGCGATCACCGGCGGCCTGGCCCGTCCACCAGGCCCACCCTTGAGAGCCCTAAGAGAGGAAATCCCATGAATCAGACCGCATTGCACCTACCCCGGCGGGCGGCCAAGCCGCGCGGCACCGGCCTCACGATGGTGATCGACGGCGGGCTCCCGCTGTGGCAATTCACCGACCTGGTGTCATCGGCGGCCGAGTACATCGATTTCGTCAAGTTCGGCTGGGGCACGGCGGTGGTGACCGGTTGCCTGGACGCGAAGATCGAGGTGCTGGCCGCGCACGACATCGGGTTCTACTTCGGCGGGACGCTGTTCGAGAAGTACGTGCTGCAAAACCGCTTCGACGACTTCAGGAAGTTCTGCCAGGAGCACTCGGCCCGGCACGTCGAGGTCTCGAACGGGACGATCCCGATGTCCAACTCGGAAAAGGCGAGCTACATCCGCAAGCTCGCCGACGACTTCACCGTGGTATCCGAGGTCGGCTTCAAGGATCCGGTCCGGTCCGAGCAGCTGCCGCCCAGCAGGTGGATCGAGTACATCGACGAGGACCTCGAGGCGGGCGCGTCGCTGGTCACCCTGGAGGCCAGGGAGAGCGGCCGGTCGGGCATCTGCCGGCCGGACGGCGCGCTCAGGTTCGGGCTGATCGAGGACGTGCTGACGTCGGGCATCAGCCCGGGCAGCCTGCTCTTCGAGGCGCCGACCACCGCGCTGCAGGCGCACTTCGTCACCAGGATCGGCCCGGACGTCAACCTCGGCAACGTGCCGGCCAGCGCGGTCATCGGGCTGGAGACACTCCGCCTCGGGCTGCGCGCAGACACCTTGACCGCCTTCGAGTAAGAACCAGCCGATGCGAACCAATTCCGATGTCTTTCACCTGGCCATACCGGTCCATGACCTGGACGCGGCCCAGCACTTCTACGTAAGCCTGCTCGGCTGCAAGCTGGCCCGGCGCTACCCGGACCGGATCACGCTGGATTTCTTCGGCGATCAGCTGGTCTGCCACCTGACCGAGACCGGGCCGCCCGCCAGCCCGCCGCTGAGCCTGTACCCAAGGCACTTCGGCGTCACGTTCGCCGCTCCGGCGGATTTCGATGCCCTGCACCACTGCGCGGTGCTCCGCAAGATCCCTTTCTACCTCAAGGTGTCGACGCGGTTCGAGGGCATGGTCGAGGAGCACAGCACGTTCGTCCTGCTCGATCCGTCCGGCAACCTCCTGGAGTTCAAGCATTACCGTGATCCGCGGATGATGTACTGATGCCGCGCCGTCGGCTCGACCAGGTCGACGCGATGCGCCCGATCAAGCAGCTGGGCGTGGTCAGCACGCACTCGATCATGTATTTCGCGCCGGCCGCGGCCAGCGTGGGCTCGGGCGCCGTGCTGTTGCTGTTGCACGTGTCGCGGGACGGATTCTTCTTCCTCTCCGCGTGCATGCTGACGTACGCGTACACCGAGATGCGCATCGCTGGGCTCGGCCGCTTCTACTGGCGCCGGTTCGTCTCGGTCGGGCTTCCCTACCTGTGCTGGAACTTCATCTACTTCCTCCACGGGTTGCCCGGCAATACCTACGCCAGCCCGGCGGCCGCGCTCGCGCACCTCGGCCGGCTGATCGACACCGGGTACTACCAGCTGTACTTCCTGCTCGTGATCATGCAGTTCTACCTGGTATTCCCGCTCGTGCTCGTGCTGCTGCGCCGGACCAGGGGGCACCACGGCCTGGTCATCGCCGCCGCGGCGCTGGCCCAGGTGACGATCTCGATCATGACGCACTGGAACCTGCTGCCGACCCTGATGGAACGGTACGCGCAGCAAGACGCGCTCAGCTACGTGCTCTACCTGATCGGCGGCGGTGTCGTCGCGTTCCACATCGACGAGGTGGACGCCTGGGTGCGCCGCCACGCCGAGCTGATCATGGCGCTGACGCTGGTCGCCGCCATCGGCGCGGAGGGAATCTACCTCCTGTCCCTGCACGGAGTGACCAGCGCGCTGGGATCGGGCAATGACCCGTTCCAGCCCAGCGTCATCCCGTTCAACATCGGCGCGATCACCTGCGGGTACCTGGCCGGCGTGGTCCTGGTGCAGCCCTGGCGGTCCCGCCTGACCAAAACCCTCGTCCGGGTGGGCTCGGACGACGCGTACGGCATCTACCTCTCGCAGATGCTGTTCATCAGCCTCTTGATCTCGTTCGGCT
Organism: uncultured Actinomycetes bacterium; assembly: GCA_963808315.1. Classification (GTDB taxonomy): domain Bacteria; phylum Actinomycetota; class Actinomycetes; order Streptosporangiales; family Streptosporangiaceae; genus Palsa-504. Next base: position 40,561 of record CAWEFK010000022.1, read on the forward strand.
GGGAGCGGCTCAACTCGGTCCTGCCCTGGCCCGTCGTCTGCCTGCTGGCGGTGGGGGTCATCTTCGCCTGCTGCATCACCCTGACCACCCTGCTGGCCCGGACGCCGCTGGCGGTACCGCTGACCGGACGCAAGCAGCTGCCCTGGTCGACGCTGATCCCGCGGCGCACGGCGGCCCGGACGGCAGCGGCCCGGACGACGGCGGCCCGGACGACGGCGGCCCGGACGGCACCTGACCAACGACAAGAACGGAACTCGGCCTTGATCAGCGAATGGATAGCACAAGCCGCGGACCACCAGGGCAGCGCCCCGTACCTGGAGGACGCCGCGGGCGGCGAGACGGTGAGCTACGCCGGGCTGCGGCAGGCCACCCGGGCCTGGGCGCGGCGGCTGGACCGGGCCGGGATCGCGCCGGGGGGCGCCGTGGCCATCCGCTGGCCCGACCCGCTCGGGTACGCCACCGCCCTGGTCGCCATCCTCGGCGCCGGCCGGGTGGCCGTCCCGCTTGATCCCGCGGCCCCGGCCGCCGAGTTGACCCGGGTCCTCGCGGTGGCCCGGCCCGAGGCGGTCTTCGCCGCGTCGGCTGAGGGCCTGCCGCCCGGCCTGGCCGTGCTCGGGCCGCCGGACGAGACGGACCGCACGGAGGGCGCGGCGGGCACGGAGGACGCCGCGGGGACCGGGGGGATCTTCTTGTGCACGAGCGGGACCACCGGCACGCCCAAGGGCATTCTGCTGAGTCAGGATCAGCTGGCCCACGTGGCCGCGGCCGTGGCCGGTCATCATCGGCTGACCTCGGCTGACCGCGGGTACTGCTGCCTGCCGCTGTTCCACGTCAACGCCGAGGTGGTCGGGCTGCTGGCCACCCTCGCCGCCCGGGCCTGCCTGGTGGTGGACCGCAAGTTCAGCCGCCGGGGGTTCTGGCCGCTGATCGGCGAACGGCGGATCACCTGGATCAACGCGGTGCCAGCGATCATCGCCGTGCTGGCCATGGACCCGCCCGGGGAACGGGTAGGCGGGCGGATACGCTTCGTCCGTTCGGCATCTGCCCCGCTGCCGCCCTCGACGCTGAGGCGGTTCGAGGAGGCGTTCGGCATCCCGGTGGTGGAGACCTACGGGATGACCGAGGCGGCCAGCATGATCACCGCCAACCCGATCGACGGGCCGCGCAAGCCCGGCTCGGCGGGACGGGCCGCCGGCGCCGAGGTCCGGGTGGCCGAACGCGCCGGGTCCGGTTACCTGCCCTGCCCGGCCGGCACGGTGGGCCGCGTGCAGATCCGCGGCCGGGGCGTCATCCGGGCGTACGCGAGCGGCGCCCCGGCCGGCGCCATCGACCCCGAGGGCTGGCTGGATACCGGCGACCTCGGCCACCTCGACCAGGACGGGTACCTGTTCCTGGCGGGCCGGTCGGACGACGTGATCAACCGGGGCGGCGAGAAGATCTACCCGGGCGAGATCGAGGACTTCCTGCTCACCCAGCCCGGCGTCGGGTCCGTCGCGGTGGTCGCGGCCAGGGACGAGGTGCTCGGCTACTGCCCGGTGGCCTACGTGGTCCCGGCCGGACCCGGGCGGGACCGCCAGCCGGAGCCCGCCGAGCTTGTGCCGTCCGGGCTGGAGCACGCCGAGCTTGTGCAGTCCGGGATAGCGCACGCCGGGCTGGAGGCCGCGTTGCGCGAGGCCTGCGCGGCGGCGCTGGCCCGGGCGAAGCAGCCGAGCGCGTTCTACCTGGTCCAGGAGCTGCCGCTGGGGCCCACCGGCAAGGTCGCGCGGCGCCGTTTGCGGGAGCTGACCGCGGCCTCGTGACCGGGCACTGGTGTGGGGCGGATCCGGACTCTGTGCTGGATCCGGGGCATTCCAGAGTCATAAGCAGCGAAGCCCGGGCGCACCCCCTCAGCCCCGCGAACCCCGGCCGTCCCATCCTGCACACCCGTGCTGCCGCGCTCCCACTTCCGACCCACACCGATGGTCCATCGTCGTTGCCCCCGCGACCCCAATGGTCCATCGTGGTGGTCAGGCTGAGGGTTCTACTGCGGCTGGAAACGGGGCAGACGGTACCTGCGCGGCCGGCCTTTCGAGTTGGGTGAGCGTCGGCGTGACCTGGGGCAAGCACCACGGTCCGTTCGGCTGCTTGGGTAGATGGACGGGAGGTGGGTCAGCCGGGACGTACGGTCCTCGCGGGGCTGGCTCAGGCGAATCACGCCCGCGTCCAGGTCGACGCTGACCGGGGGGCGGGGCGGCCGGCTGGCCGTCGTGGCGGAGCATGCGGTCCTCCTTGGCCTGGTCTTGGTGCTCGGTATTCCGGACGGCGTTTCCGGTGTACCGACCGGGACATGTTTCAATTCTGGGGTGGAGATCGCAAACACCGATGGCAAGCGCCCGGCGCGGGTGACGATCAGGCAAGTCGCCGAGCTGGCCGGGGTGTCGATCGCGACGGTCTCCCGGGTTATCAACGGGCACTCGGATGTGTCCGTCCAGACCCGGGAAGCGGTGCAGCGCGTGATCAGGGAACGCGGTTACCAGGCCGGCGCCCGCCCGCGGACCGGGCGAACCGGCCGGATCGGCATCATGGTGCCGCTGGTCCATCCGGGGTACTTCGCCGAGATCCTGGCCGGGGCCGCCGAGGCGCTGTACGAGCATGACATGCGGGTCGTGCTCTGCCCGACCCGGCATTCTCACTCGCGGGAAATGTCACTGCTTGACCGGTTGGCCGACGGTGAGGCGGACGGCGCCGTCGTCGTTCTGCCGGAGGAATCCGGTGAGGAGTTCCGGATGCTGGCGGCGCACGGTTTCCCCTTCGTCATCGTGGACCCGCAGACCGAGGTATCGGAAGGAATCCCGGTGGTGTGTGCCGCGCATTCCGCCGGAGCGACGCAAGCGACCCGGCACCTGCTGGGCCTGGGACACCGGCGGATCGGTGTGATCAGCGGGCCGGAGGGCTGGGTCGCCACGGAGGAACGGCTCCGCGGCCATCACGCCGCGCTGGCGGGCTCGGGCGTGCTGCCTGATCCCAGCCTCGTGCAGCATTCGAACTTCCGGATCGACGGCGGCCGCGACGCGGCCGACTGCCTGCTGGCTCGGCCGGATCCGCCCACGGCGATCTTCGCTTTCAACGACAGCATGGCGATCGGGGCCATGCAGGCGGCCTCGGCACGCGGTCTGCGGGTTCCCGAGGACATTTCGGTCGTCGGCTTCGATGACACGATCGAGGCCGCCGTGACCATTCCGGCCCTGACCACCATCCGTCAGCCCCTCGCCGAGCTGGGCCGGACCGCGGTGAGCCTGCTGCTGCGCCAGATCCAGAACAAACGCCTGGAGCCACTGCGCGTCGAGCTCGCGACCAAGCTCGTGGTCCGGGACTCAACCTCCAAAACCGGCGACAAAACCAGTCCGCGGCCGCCAGGGCATTGACCGGAACGACCCGGCTTGTTACGTTCCTTCCGGAAACGTTCCGGTAACACTTCCGGGAGTACTCATGATCTTCCATCCTTCACTCCGGACCTTGCGCGCGACAGCCATGACCACGGCGGTGGCGGCATCCCTCGCCGTGGGCTCAGTGGCCGCGATGGGCAGCGCGCAGGCCAGCGCAGCCGCTCCGGCGGCCCCCGCCATCCAGCGGAGCCTGAGTGCCTGGCACGCGATTCTTCGTGCCGCCGCCTTCCCAGGGGGCCCCGCAGCAGATCCTGCAGTTGGCCAAGAGCGGTGACCTCAAGGACGCCGCCCTGATCACCGAGATGGAGGCGGTGCCGCGCGCGGTCTGGTTCACCAGCGGAACCCCCGCGCAAGTTCAGCAGCAGGTTCACCTGACCATGACCGAGGCCGCCCTCGAGCGGGCCGTGCCCGTGCTGGTCGCCTACGACATCCCGGGCCGTGACTGTGCCCAGTACTCCGCGGGCGGAGCCCTGAACGAGGCCGCCTATGAGGCGTGGATCGACGGACTGGCCAAGGGCATCGGCAACGGCCAGGCGCTGGTCATCGTGGAACCGGACGCGCTGGGCAACATGCCGTCCGGTTGCGGGCTGCCGTCCTCGACGTACCCGTTCACCGACAGCGAGCGTATCGCCGAACTGCAGTACGCGGTGAGCACGCTTGAGCACCAGCCGGGAGTGAGCGTCTACCTGGACGGCACGCACAGCGCGTGGCAGTCCGTCGGCACCATCACCCAGCGGCTGCTCGAAGCCGACGTGCAGGACGCGCAGGGTTTCTTCCTCAACGTGTCGAACTACCAGCCGACACCGGAGCTGCTGGACTACGGCACCTGGATTTCCGACTGCATCGCCATGGTCACCGACAGCTCCAACGCTGACTACAACAATCCGTCCGCGTGCGCCAGTCAGTACTACCCGGCCACGCAGTCGGACTTCAGCACGTGGGGCCTGACCACGCAGTGGTACGCGCAGAACATGGGAAACGCCGTCGCGACGACGCACTTCGTCATCGACACCAGCCGCAACGGCGACGGTCCGGACAGCATGCAGCAATACGCCGGCGCGCCCTACGACCAGCCGGCCAGCGTCGTCAGCACCCTCGCCACCGGCAACTGGTGCAACCCGCCGGAGTCCGGCCTGGGTCTGCGGCCGACCGCTAACACCGGCGTACCGCTGCTCGACGCCTACTTGTGGGTGAAGACCCCCGGGCAGTCAGATGGCCAGTGCGACGCGGCGGGAGGCGTGCGAGCCTGGGATTACAGCGACTACACGCAGCCCGGATGGCCGACCACCACCTCGGCCCAGTCGCTGTTCGACCCGCTGTGGGGCACCGATGACCCGGCCGCAGGAGACTGGTTCGGACTCCAGGCGCTCCAGCTGGCCCAGCTGGCCAGCCCCGCGCTGCCCGGATTGTAACCGCGAGGTCGCGCTAGCTCCTCGCCGGCCCGGGCGTGACCGGTGTCGGCGAGGAGCCGCACGTGAGGTACTCGATGTGCCATGGGTACCCTTGGAAGGGGTGCTACGGCACATCGAGTACCTTCTCACGCCGCATTCGCGTCCCCGCCCAGCGTGATTTCCCGCGGGGGAACCGGGCTTTGGCGGCTATGCCGCGTGGCTTACTGCCGATCAGGGTTCTGAGCTGAATGTCCGCAGCTGATGGCGGACCAGGTCCGCAGCCGGGGTTAGGTGTACCTGTCCTGGTCAGGGCCGCGGTCGGACGGGCGGAGCGATAAGGCCGGGGCGGCCGGGGGCGCCGTCGGCTCGGACAGGCTGTCGGGGTAGAACTGGCGGGTCGTGGCGATCATCTCGTCTAGCGGCGGCCACCAGGGACCGTGCCGCAGCGACCCCAGGGCCTGCAGGACTCCCGCGGCCTGGGCCGCGGGCTCGGTCGCGGGGACGAACGCCACCCGGTGCGGCCGGGTCGAGCGCAGCGGACCGAGATGGAAGTCCGGGCCGGGCTCACCGCTGCCGGGTCCGGTATCGGCGGCCAGCGTCAGGTAGTAGTCGGGCAGCTCGAACCGGCCGGCCCGCCAGGCCGACAGGGCTTGCGCCGCCGCCAGCTCGAATTCGTCCGGGCCCTGCGGCCTGGCCACGTCCCACATCGCCTGCCAGCTGACCGCCACCGCCGCCAGCGGGTCGGCGGCGACCAGCGCGTAGGGCGACGTGGCTCGCCCGGCCCGCTGCAGAGCCACCGCCGCCAGCTGGATCGCGTCGCCGTCGGGATCCTCGGGCCGGATCAGGGTCACGTTCATCGACCGGGCGATGGCGGCGAGGACCTCACCGGGCGCCGGGCTGGCCAGGACCACCACGGTGCAGGAATTACGTCGCATCGACTTCATCGTAGCCGGGGGGGCCGCTTCCGGTGCTGATGCGCCCCGGACGATCGCCGCGGCCGCCGGGTCCTGGTTCGCGGGCCGCTACCGGATTCCAGCAGGATCGAGGTCAGCCGGCCTGCCTGCCCAGCCACGTGGTGGACGATCGGCCGGGCATGTACTTGACTGGCCTGACGACGTCGCCAGGCTTCGCTGGCCCGGAAAGGAGAAACGTGACTGAGAGCAGGAGTCTCGACGTGCCGGTGACGGGCGTGACGGTCTTCAGGGACGGCGCGCGCGTGGTTCGTCGCGGCCCGGTGAGCGTGCCGGCCGGGGCCCTCCCCGTGGTGATCGGCAACCTGCCCGCGACGGTGGATCCGGCGTCGGTCCGCGTCGCGGCGCGCGGGCAGGATCTGGCCCTGCTGAACGTCGAGGTGCACCGTCATTTCGGCACCGATCCGCTCCGCGACGAAACCGCGCGGCTGCGGGCGGAAGTCGACGGCTATCACGATGAGGTCCAGGCGCTCGACGACGAGGACGCGGCCGAACAAGCGCGTCTCACCTTCTTCGGCCAGGTGTCCGAGGCGTCCGCGGCCGCACTGGCGCGGGCGCTGAGCTTTGGTCGTACCGACCACGATGACCTTTCCCGGATGGCCGGCTTCCTGTCCGCGGAAACCGGCAGCAACCTGCAGCGACGTCGCGATATCAGGGCACGTCGACGCGCCGCCCAGCGAGAGCTCGCCGCCGCCGAGCAGCGCCTGGCCGACGCCGAGCAATTCCACCGGTCGGTCGAGTTCGTCGAGGTGTCGGCGATCCTCGAGGCCGCCGCGATCACCGAGGCCGAGGTGGAGCTCTCCTATCACGTATCCGGCGCTTCCTGGCGCCCGCTTTACGACCTGAACCTCACCGGTGAGCGATTGGCCGTCACCTACCTCGCCGAGATCACCCAGCAGACCGGGGAGGACTGGCCCGCGGTCGAGCTGACCCTGTCCACGACACGGCGCGGGCGGCACCAGAGGCTGCCGGAGCTGCACCCGTGGTACATCGGCCGACCCGCGGCCATTCCCCAGGCCATGGCGCCGGCCGGGCTGCGAGCGCGCGCCCACAGGGCGGCCGACGACGCCGCACCCGTCTTCGTGGCGGCGAGCAGCGCCGGAGCGCAGGCGGGAGCCGGGCCGGAGGTGGCGTCGCTCGTCGCCGAACCGGGCGAGTCCGGGGCCGGGCTGGTCTACCGTGTTGCGCGTCCGCTGGCGGTGCCCGCGGACGGCGGTCCGCACAAGACCACGGTGGCCAGGCTCGAACTCGACGCCGCCCTTGACTACCTCGTGGTCCCCGTGCTGGCCGCCGAGGCCTACCTGCGGGCCACCGCCACCAACGACACGTCGCTGCTGCTGCTCCCCGGCCCCGCGCGGGTCTTTCGCGACCAGCAGTTCACCGGGGAGACGACGCTGGAAACCGTCGCCGCGGGCGAGGAGTTCGAGCTACAGCTCGGAGTGGACGACCAGATCAGGGTGGAACGCCAACTGCGCCGCCACAGCACGAGCAAGGCGGTGATCGGAGGCACCCGCACCATCGACATCGGTTACGAGATCACGGTGCAGAATCATCGCCCCGGCCCGGCACGGCTACGGGTGCACGACCACATCCCGGTCTCTGCGGACGGGGCCATCAAGGTGCGGCCACGCGAGCTGAGCCCGGAGCCGGCCACGCAGGACGACCTGGGAGAACTCGTCTGGGACCTGTCGCTCGAGGGTGGCCAGACCGGGACCATCAGGTACCGGTTCACCGTCGAGCATCCGGCGCAGGTGACCGTCGTCGGCCTGTAGCGCCGACAGGCCGGGCCCGGCCTGTCGGCGGGCCCGGCCTGTCGGCAGCGCCCGGTCAGGCCGCCCGGTCAGGCCGAATTGAGGGGGACCGATACCGGGCTGACGGCACAGGTGAGGTCGGCGCGGATGGTGGCGCCGGGAGAAACGGTGACCGGCACCGGGCGGCACCGGAGCAAGGACGGTACTCGCAGGACGTAGCGGCCCGGCTCGACCTGCAGGAAGTAACGGCCGTCGGCCCCGGTCACGGAGCTGGAGATGCCCCGGGCACCGACCGGGTCGGCTTGCACCCTGACGTCGGCCAGCGGATGCGGACTACAGGCGTGGGCGATCGGATCGACCGGGCAGGCTGGGGTGACCTTGACGACGCCGTAGACCATCGCGGCCGGGGCGGACGCGGCCGGGGCGGACGTGGTCGGGGCGGACGTGGTCGGGGTAGTCGCGGCCGGGGCGGACGCGGCCGGGGTAGTCGCGGCCGGGGCGGACGCGGCCGGGGCGGACGCAGCCGGGGCGGACGCGGTAGACGCGGCCGGGGTGGACGAGTAGACGCGCAGGACATGGTGAGCAGGACGGCGGCCACGGGCACCAGCCGCAGGAGGTTCGGACCCACCGGTCGCGTCATGGTCACCTTGTTGAGACGGGCCGGGCGGGCCGGCGGTTCCCCCGGGGACAGGAAACCCGGGCGGGCCGGTAGATCACTTCCGGCCCGCCCGGGGATTAGCTGACTGCCTTTGCGGTCAGCCTTGGAGCTTCCACAAACCGCGGCCGTGGGTAGCCACCAGCAGATAGCCCTGGTCGGGCGACACGGCCAGGGCAAGCGCCGGCGCGTCCGGCAGGTCGTGGCCGAGCCGATGCCAGGTGCCGACAGCGCCGATCCCGGTCGAGAACACCCCGATGTCGGTGCTGACGACCAGCTGGTGGTCCCACAGGACCGAGCTGTCGGTGGGCACGTCGGGCAGGTTGCCGCTGATATCGGTCCAGGTGGCGCCGCCGTTTAGCGAGGCGAAGACGTGGCCGACACCGCCGCCGGGGATCCAGTGGCGGGAGAAGGCTCCGTAGGTGACCACCACGTAGGCCGGGTTGGCCGGGTCGATGGTGAAGGACGTCGGAATCCGGTTCGGCAGCACCGCCGAATGCACGGTGTGCCAGGTCCCGCCGTAGTTGGTGTCGATGCCCGAGGTGAAGGGCGTCGCTCCGGCCGGGTTGCAACCGCTGCCGCACCAGCCCGCGTAGGTCACCGCCCCGCTGTCCGCGATGGCGTTGATCGTGTTGCCGGCGCCGGTGTCGTGCACCGGCTTCCAGTCACAAGCGGTGGCCGAGCAGGTGGTCCCCCAGCCCTTCGACTGGTTATCCCAGACGAACTCGCCGCCGGCCACCCAGTGGTTGCTGTTCTTGATGTCCGCGCTGATCGGAGCGATGAAGCGCGGGTTCGGGTCGCACGGCGAGGACGTGTAGATCGGGTTGTCGCAGGACGGCGAGATGGTCGAATACGCCGACGTGCTGCCGTCGGACCTGCCGCCGTCGACGGTGGACGCCATGGACATGTCGACGTACTCGTTCACCGCCTTATTTCCGTTGGCCGGATCGACGATGACGTCGCCGCCGTCACCACCCATGGGCGAGACCATGTCGCTGGCTCCGGGCTTCAGCAGCCCGGTGCCGTTGTCCTGCATGCCACCCCAGATGTCGTCGCCGCCCGCGACCTGGCCGATGCCGACGGCGTAGTACTGCAGGGTGTGCAGGGTGGCGTTCAGGTCACGCCACTTCACCACGCCGGCCGCGGCGAGCGGATGGGCGTAGACACCGCCGTCGTCGCCGGTGTACAGCGTGCCTCCGCTGATCGCCAGCGCGTGCTGGTCGGCGTGCACGGTGTCCGGGCAGGTGTCCTTGGCCGGGATCACGCTCCAGCAGGCGTAGGGGAAGTTCCAGTACGGGCCGGTGGTGGTCCAGCTGGTGCCGGCGTTGGTGGTCTCGTAGACCTCCTCGAGGTCGACGAAGACGTGCGCGCTGTTGGCCGGGTCGACGATGATCGCCTGGTTGTACCACGCCTGGACGCCGGGGTCTTCGCCCGACAGCGCGAGGGCCGAGTTGGAGTTGGCGAACGTGGTGGCGTCCGCAATCAGCTTCCACGGGCCGGTCAGGCTGCCGTTGGCCGACTCGTACACGCCCTTGAGCGCGACCGTGGCGGAGGATTCGACCACGGCGTAGAGCACGTGGCCGTCGGCCGAGTAGGCGAATGTCGTCCGGCCGAGGTCGGTGGCGCCCGCCAGGTCACCGGTGAGCGTGAGCCGGCTGAAGGTCAGGCCGCCGTCGGTGGACTGGTAGAAACCGTTGTACGTGGTGTCCCCGGCCGAGGTGCCGCCGCGCCAGCCGAGGGCCGCGATGACGACCTTGGCGTTGGTGCCCGGCTGAACCTTGACGTCGGTGATGAACGAGGTGCGGTACGGCGAGTTCGCCGGGTTCGGGTCCGGCTTCAGCACCGTCGTCCAGTTGGAGTTCAGGTTGGCGGCCGAACGCCGCAGCAGCCCCTGGCTGGTGGCCGCGTAGACGTGCCCCTGCCCGTCAAAGGTGAGCTGGTACATCAGGTCGTTCGGCAGCGCGTTGCCGACCAGCTTCCAGGTCCGGCCGTGGTCCGCGGAACGGTAGACGCCGTTGCCTGTGAACGCGTCCGCGTTGGTGTTCGCCTCGCCGGTGCCCACCCAGACCGAGTGATCGGCCGGGTTGACCGCCAGCGCCCCGATCGAAAGATCGTTCTGGCCGTCGAAGACCGGGGTCCAGTGCGAGCCGCCGTCGGTGGAGCGCCACACGCCGCCGCCCGCCGCCCCGGCGTAGATGGTCGAACCGTCGACGGCCAGCGCCGTCACCCGCCCGGCCACCAGGCCCGCGCCTCCGCTGGAGTTCGACCAGGTCGGGTCCCGGTAACCGAGGGCGTCGGAGTTGTACGGCTGGTCCGTGACCTCTTGCCAGCGGCCGCCGCGGTAACTCAGGCCGTTGGCCTGGGTGACCGCGGCCGTGAAGGCGGCCGCGCTCACCGAGAGCGCGGGAGCGGTCCGGATCGCGGCGTACTGCTCCGAGCTGTCCATGATTTCTTCGGATTCGCCACCGCCGTCGTCGCTGGCATTGGCGTGAATCTTGGGTTGGGCGGCGGGGATCAGGCCGGCCGGTCCGCGGTACGGTGCCGCGGCCGAGGCGGACGGCACGAACGCCATCGTGGCCAGGGCGAGCACCGAACCGGCCGCCACGATGAGGCGGCTCGGCTTTCGGTAAAAGCGCATGGGTTTCCAATCTGGACGGAGCACGACGGCCGTCCAGCGCAGCTCTGGGCCGAACGGCCGTAGCCATCGAGGCCACACACTACGGCACAATTTATTCCCGTACTAGCCGTCGAGACGCGTTTAATTTTGCGGAAACCAACAGTACTTTTGACCAGATTTACGCGTATATTTCCGGATTTCGACGTTCAACTCGATCGGAAAGGCACACCGGCTAGCTGGCCCGGACACACCCGAGCTGGCCGAGGGCCTGGTCCAGGTCGGCGATGAGCTCGTCGCAGTCCTCCAGGCCGATCGAGAGCCGGAGCAGCGAGTCCTCGACGGCGAGCGGCGAGCCGGCCGTGGTGCAGTGGGTCATCCGGGCCGGCTGCTCGATCAGCGACTCCACGCCGCCGAGCGACACGGCCAGGGTGAAGACTCCGGTGCGCTCGCACACCAGGCCCGCCGCGTCCGCGTCGCCGGCTACCACCAGCGAGATCACCCCGGCGAAGCCGTGCCGCATCTGCTTGGCGGCGAGCGCGTGACCGGGATGGCCGGGCAGCCCGGGATAGTGCACCTGCCGCACGGCCGGGTGCCCGTCGAGGAACTCCGCTACCCGCTGGGCGCTCTCGCAGATCTGCCGCATCCGGACCGGCAGCGTCTTGATCCCCCGCTGGGTCAGCCACGCCTCCTGCGGCGCCGCCATGGTGCCCAGCATCCCGACGTGAGCCCTGATCTGCTCGCCGGTGTCCGGATCGGCCGCGATCACCGCGCCGCCGCTGACGTCGGCGTGCCCGCCCAGGTACTTGGTGGTGGAGTGGACCACGACATCGGCCCCGAGCGCCAGCGGCTGCTGCAGGTAGGGCGAGGCGAAGGTGGAGTCCACCACCAGATAGGCCCCGTGCCTCGTGCGCCAGCGCGGCCACGGCGGAGATATCGGTGATCTTCAGCAGCGGATTGGACGGGCTCTCGGCCCAGATCAGGCAGGTATTAGGCCGAACGGCGGCCGCCACAGCGTCCAGATCGCGCATGTCCACCGCGGTGTGCGCAAGCCCCCACCGGGAGTAGACCTCCGACACCAGATCCCAGGTTCCGCCGTAGACGTTGTCCGGGATGACGATGTGCGCCCCGGACCGGCCCAGCGCCTGGAGCACGGTGGTGATGGCGGCCATGCCCGAGGCCACCGCCACGGCGCAGGCCCCGCCCTCCAGCGAGGCCAGGCACTCCTCAAGCGCCGCGCGGGTCGGGTTGGCGATCCGCGAATAGTCCCAGCCGGTCTCCACCGGCCGGGCGTGCGGCCGGACGAAGGTCGACGCCTGGTAGACCGGGGTGGTCACCGAGCCGTTGTGCCGGGCCGGGTCGTGACCGGCGTGCACCGCGCGGGTGGCGAAGGCGGCGGCCTGGGCACGCTGGGACGTCATTCGGCGGTCTCCTTCGCACGAGCGGGTTCGGCGGTGACGAACACCAGTCCGTTCCGTATGTGAACGGGGTAGACCTGGACCGGCGCGGCGGCCGGCGGTCCGGTGGGCTGGCCGGTGCGCACGTCGAAGGTGGCGCCGTGCAGCGGGCATTCGACCTCGCAGCCCTCCAGCCAGCCGTCGGACAGGTAAGCGTCGGCATGGCTGCAGCGGTCCGCGAGCGCGTACAGCTCACCGTCGGCGTTGAACACCGCGATCCGGCCCTGGGCCGTCGTCACCACGGCCACCTCGCCGGGCGGCAGCTCGGCCAGCGGGCAGACCTCGATCACGGCTGGGCCGCCAGGCCCATGGCGTCGCGGTACCAGCGGTAATACCAGCGGCCGATGATCTCCTGCTCGAGCGGCACCAGCACGCCGCCGTCGCGGTAGGCGCGGGATTTCATGTTCGGCTGGCACCCTTCGGAGGCGGTGAAGTCCTGCATGTTGACCCGGTGGAACAACTCCACCGTGTCGCTAATGTCGTACCCGGTCCGCGGCGAGGGTCTCGGGCGGGAACAGCCATTCGCACACCACCCGGGTGGTTTCCGGGCCGAGCATCTCGAAGCGGTGCACGATGACGTGGTCGGGCAGCAGGGAGATGGCGCAGTTCGGCCGGACGATCATGCCGTAGTACTTGCGGTCGTCGTCGTCGGCCAGGCCCGGGATGCGGGGCAGCCGCGCGGTGCCGCTGACCGAGAAGGAGGCCTTGCCGTCGGCGAACACGTAGCCGCCGGGATCGTAGCCCGCGCCGCTGCCGCCGGTCAGCGCGCGGAACTGGGGCAGCGTGTCCACCAGCTCGGGGTGGATGGTGCCGCAGTGGTAGCACTCCTGGAAGTTCTCCTGGATGATCTTCCAGTTGGCGGCGACGTCGTAGCTGACCCGCCGGCCGAGGACCAGGTCGGCCAGGCCGTAGCGGGCGAACTTGGCCCGGTCGCCGCCGAGGCGGTAGTCCAGCTGGGCCCAGAGCTGGTCGGCCAGCGGTTCGGGATCGGCGGCCAGGCTGAGCCAGACCAGGCCGTGCCACTCGGTCAGGTGGACCGGGTGCAGGCCGTACTCGGCCTTGTCGATGGTCTCCATCGACTGCCAGTTCGGCGCGGTGATCAGCCGGCCGTCCAGCTGGTAGGTCCAGGCGTGGTACGGACAGCGGATGGCCCGGCCCACGTCACCGGACTCGGTGCGGCACAGCTGGGAGCCGCGGTGCCGGCAGACGTTGAGGAAGGCCCGCAGCACCCGGTCGCGGCCGCGCACCACGATGACGCTCTCGTCGGCCAGCTGCGTCCGGACGAAACGGCCGGGGGCGGGCAGGTCCTCGCCGCGGCACACGTACATCCACTGCTGGCTGAAGATGTTCCGCTTCTCCAGCTCGAAGACGTCCGGGTCGGTGTAGTAGTGAGCCGGGCAGCGTCGGCATGAACACGGCGCGGGGGTCGATGGTCACGGGTACTCCTGGCGGGACCGCCGCCGGACCTGGCCGCCGTGAGCGAACCGGAAGTCCGGCGGGTAGTGCGGGTCGGTGATGGCCGGGCGGTCCGGCGTGAAGGCGGCGATGGGGTAATCCGTCCGCCCGGCGGTGGCCAGGTCGGCCAGGATGTGGCCGATCAGGGCGGCGAACTTCGCCGCATGCCCGGCCCCGACGAACAGCGCGATGTTCGGGTGGCCGGGCACGGTGCCCAGCACGAAGTTGCGGTCCGCGGGAGGTCGTACACGCAGGTCTTGCTGACCATGCTCGGGACCGAGCGGCACCGGGCAGGTACTGCGCCAGGAACCCGGCGACCTCCGCGGTCTGGTCCGGGTTGGGCTGGTAGCTGCGGGTCTCGCTGGGTCACGAACCGCCCCGACATGTCGCGGGCGGCCTTGACCGCGGCCTCGCCGTACACCGGGAAACCCGTAGAAGGTCTTGTCCGGGCCGTGGAAGATCCAGATCGGGAACACTCCGGCGCGAACGGGCGCAGGTCAGGCGCGGCGAAGTAGGTGACCTGCTCCTGGGTGAGCGTGAGCGGGATGTCGAAGTCCAGGCCCGCCAGCGCGGCCTGGCGTCCAGGACCCGGCGCACACGGTCAGCGTGCCGCCTTCGAAGACCGCGTCGTCGGTGTGCACCTCGACGTGATCGGGGTGCGGGACGATCTTGCGGACCGGCGAGTCCTGGAGGAAGGTCACCCCGAGGGCCAGGGCCCGGGAGACGTGCGCCGAGTTGGCGCGGCGGATGTCGAGGATGCCCGACTCGGCCTGGTGCAGGCCGATGATGTCGTCGCCGATCCGCCACTGCGGCCAGCGGGCCCGCAACTCGGCCGCATCGAGCAGCTCGTGCTCGTGGCCCTGCTCGGCCAGCGCCCGGGCGTAGGAGGCGATCTCGGCCTCGCCGGCGCCGCCGGCCGGGGCCAGGTCCAGGCCGCCGGTGATCCGCAGCAGGTCCAGGCCCGTTTCTGCTCTAGGTCGCGCCAGTGGGCGTAGGAGGCGCGGGTCAGCGCGGTGTAGTCGGTGCTGTGGTAGGAGTGCCGGATGATCCTGGAGTGGTCTTCGGAGGCGCCGCGGTCGTGGCCGAGCCGGAACTGCTCGAGGCCAGCACGTCGGCGTCGGCGTCGCCGTTCGGGCCGAGCCAGTAGGCGGCGGCGCTGCCGATGCCGCCCGCGCCGAGCACGATATGCGCGTATGTCTTCTTCATCCAGCGTGACCCCCGGGGGTGGAAGGGCGCCTGCTCCTGCCCCCGAGACTGCCACCGCGCCGCGCGGAAGTCATCCGGCGCGGCGTTGCCAGTTAGCGGGTCTCGTCCTCGTCATCTGTAGGAACGGAGGTCGGCGGACAGCGGCTGGGGCGCGGGCGTGCCGTGCACCCGGCGCAGCCCGAGCACCAGGTGCAGCAGCAGCCGGTCACGGCCGTCGCGCAGGTTCAGGCCGGAGACCTGCTCGGCCCGGCCCAGCCGGTAGTACAAGGTGGTGCGGTGCACACCGCAGCTCCCGGGCGGCACGCTGCACCTCCCCGGCGCAGTCCAGGAAGGTCTCGAGCGTGGGCACCAGAACGGGCGCGGCCGGATCCGCCAGCAGGGCCAGCACGCCGTCGGGGATGAGCAGCCCGGTGGCGCCGGGGACGCGAGCTGGGCCAGCAGGGCGTCCGCGCTCAACCCCGGCCAGCAGGCCGCCGCGCGGCCGGTGGCGAGCGAGCACGCGATGCTGGCCTGCCGCTGGGCGGTCGCCAGGTCGAGCAGTCCCGCCGCCGGCCCGCTGACCCCGACCCGCCAGCCGCCGCGCGGGTGACGGCGGGAGCGTCAGCTCGGCCAGCAGCGCATCGCCGGTCCCGGCCAGCTCGCCGTCGGCGAAAGCCGGGACAGGCGGACCAGGATAACGGTGGCGCGCCGGGGCCAGAACGCGGCCAGCAGGCAGGTCCTGGGCATCATCCGGCCGAAGCGCTCCACGGCGTCCGCCGAACGCGGCCTGCACGGCCGGCGGGCGGCCGTCCGGTTCGGCCCCGTCGCGGTAGGCCGCCACCAGCACCGCCGCCGGGCCGTCATCGAGCAGGCCGCGGTCCAGCGCCTCCTCCCGGGCGGCGCGCCGCGCCACCGGATCGGTCGCTCAGCAGCTGATCCACCAGGTGCGTGGCGGAGCTGAAGTTCGTGCGCCGTCATGGCCCGCCTGCGGTGCAGGAGCACGCCCATGGCTTCGGCGGTCTGGCGGCGTCCGCGATCTGGTCCTCGGTCAGGTCGCCGTACCGGTCGGTGATCCAGGTGAAGCCAAGCAGCAGGCCCCGGCGGCGGATGGGCACGCAGAGCCGCTGCCAGAGTTCCAGCGCGGGATTCTCCGGGATGCGCACCGGGTCGGCGAGCCGTTTGATCTCGGCGTAGGCCACGTCCTCCGGCCGGGTCCGGCGGTGCAGCAGCGACCAGATCCGGGCCGGGTCGGCGTCCCCGAAGTCCTCGCTCACCGCGATCAGGCGCAGGTCCTGATCGTCCACCACCACCGCCCGGCGAAGGCGAGCTGGCCAGCGCATCTACCAGGGACTGAATCTGCTCAATGCTCATGTCACACTATCGCCGGTTTAGGTTACGCCCGGGTCAACCGCGGGTTATGCCGTTGCTCACAGCGAAATGGGCCCGGATCAAACCTCTAACTCATGCATAAATATTTTGTTTAAGTATGTGCAGACCGGACAGACGTGAGCCCGAACTACGCGATGTGCTGAAGCAGCCCGGCCGTCGTGCACCATCCAGCGCTACCAAACTGAGGGAGCACAGACGTGACTACCATCGAGGAACTGCAGACCATGGAAGGCCAGAACGCGGTCGACCTGCACGGGGCCAAGATCGGCAAGGTGGGGCATATCTACGTGGATGACCAGACCGGTCAGCCGCTGTGGGTCACCCTCATCACCGGCATGCTGGGCACGAAGCAAAGCTTCGCCCCGCTGCACGGCTCCCGGACCTCCGACGGCAACCTGCAGCTCGCCGTGACCAAGGACATGGTCTCCGACGCCCCCGACGTCGAGGCCACCGATCACATCGAGGACTCCGAGAACGACGATCTGGCCACCTACTACCACGACTACCTCGGCGGCGCCGCCCAGGACACGTCTTACCAGGGCCCGGGCCAGGGACAGGGCTAGGAGTACGCGACGGACACCCGCGAGGACCTAGCCGGAGGCAGTGAGCTAACCAGGGAAACCGGCCGCGTGACCGCTACCCTCAGCGCTCGCCGCTGAGGATGACGGTTGGTAATCGGGCCTTGACGGAAGCCGCCGGAAGGTGTTGCCTCTTTTTTTAGGACTTTTACTAATTGGCACCGATAAGCGCCCTGGGTGGGGCGATAACGAGGCGTTCTGTGCCAGCGGATGCGAGGAGGCATCGTGCGCAGACGTCGTTCCGTCTCATGGTTCAAGCGAGGAGTGTTTACGCTCGCGGCGGCCGCTCTCGGCCTGGGCGTGGCCGCAGCTCCGGCTCCGGCCGGGGCGGCGTCCGCCGCCTGCCCGTGGGTCGGTTCGAGCGCGCCGATCCCGCAGCGGGTGAGCGAGGTGCTGGCCAAGATGAGCGTGACCCAGAAGGTGGACCTGGTCACCGGCGCGTCGGGCTCCAGCTACGTCGGCTTCATCCCCGCCATCGGGTCGCTGTGCATCCCGGCGATCAACCTGCAAGACGGGCCGGCCGGGGTGGGCGACGGGCTGACCGGGGTCACGCAGCTGCCGGCCCCGGTGGACGCCGCGGCGACCTGGGATACCTCGGCCGAGCAGACGTACGGCCAGGTGATCGGCGCCGAGCAGGCGGCCAAGGGCACCACCGTCGACCTCGGTCCCACCATCAATATCGTCCGCGACCCGCGCTGGGGGCGCGCCTTCGAGTCGATCGGCGAAGATCCCTACCTGGCCGGGACCATGGGCGCGGCCGACATCCGGGGCGTGCAGTCGGCCGGGACCATGGCGCAGGTCAAGCACTTCGCCGTCTACAACCAGGAAACCAACCGCAACACCCCGTCCGACAACGCGATCGTCAGCACGCAGGCCGAGCAGGAGATCTACCTGCCCGCGTTCGGCGCCGCGGTCCAGCAGGGCGCGGCATCGTCGGTGATGTGCTCCTACAGCACGGTCAACGGCACCTACGCCTGCCAGAACCCGTACCTGCTGACCACGGTGCTGCGGCAGCAATTCGGCTTCGGCGGGTTCGTCACCTCCGACTGGGGCGCCACTCACTCCACCGCCGCCTCGGCCAACGCCGGCCTGACCATGGACATGCCGGGCAACGACGGCTATTACGGCAGCGCGCTGGCCTCGGCCGTGTCCGCTGGTTCGGTGAGTACCGCCACGCTCAACTCGATGGTCTCCGACGTTCTCACCGAGATGTTCGCGTTCGGCCTGTTCGACAAGCCGACCGACGGGCTCGCCGGCGGAAACGGCCACCAACTCCACGGACGTCTCCGACGCGCTGAAGATCGCCGAGGAGGGCACCGTGCTGCTGAAGAACAGCGGCGGCGTGCTCCCGCTGACCTCCTCCGATAAGTCCATCGCGGTGATCGGCACCGACGCCTCGTCCAGCGCCGCAGACCGCGGGCGGCGGCAGCGCCGGGGTCGACTCCAGCGGAACCGTCACCCCGCTGCAGGGGATCACCGCCGCGGCGCCCAGCGGGGTGACCGTGAGCTACAACGACGGATCGTCGGACAGCTCGGCCGCCTCGCTCGCGGCCTCGGCCAGCGTGGCGGTCGTCTTCGCCAGCCTGCCTGAGTCCGAGGGCAGCGACCTGACCAGCATCGACCTGGGCAGTTCGGACGACTCGCTGATCTCCGCGGTGGCCGCCGCGAACCCGCACACGATCGTGGTGCTGAACACCGGCTCCGCGGTGACGATGCCGTGGCTGTCGTCGGTCGCGGGCGTGCTCGAGGCCTGGTACCCGGGCCAGCAGGACGGGACCGCGATAGCGTCGCTGCTGTTCGGCAGCTCCGATCCGTCCGGCCACCTGACCGTGACGTTCCCGACCTCGCTGTCCCAGGTCCCGGCGCACGACCGCCGCGCAGTGGACGGGCCAGAACGGGACCGTGCAGTATTCCGAGGGGATCGACGTCGGTTACCGCTGGTACGACACGCAAGGGGCTGACGCCGTTGTTCCCGTTCGGCTACGGCCTGTCCTACACCAGCTTCTCGTTCAGCAACCTGAAGGTCGGTACGCTGGCCGCGGGCGGCGCGGCGACGGTCACCGCCACGGTGACGAACACCGGATCCCGGGCCGGCGCCGACGTCGCGCAGCTCTACGTCAGCGACCCGGCCGCGTCCGGTGAGCCGCCCCGCCAGCTCGAAGGGCTTCGCCCGCGTCAGCCTGGCCAGCCGGGCGCCAGCCAGACCGTCACGTTCCCGCTGACCCAGCAGCAACCTGCAGTACTGGAACTCCAGCAGCAACAGCTGGGCGACATCCACCGGCAGCTACGGCATCAAGGTGGGCGACTCCGACGCGAACCTGCCGCTGTCCGGCACGCTCTCGGTCACCTCGGCGCAGCTCGGCCAGCCGGTGACCATCACCAGCCCCGGGCCCGCAGGAAGGACTCGCGGGCACCGCGGTGTCCGTGCCCGTTTCGGCCAAGCGACAGCACCGGCGGCCAGACGCTGAGCTTCACCGCGACCGGCCTGCCCGCCGGGACCTCGATCTCCGGCTCCGGCACGATCACCGGCACGCCGACGACGGCCGGCACCGGCACGGTGACCGTCACCGCCAAGGACGGCAACGGGGCGCTCGCGCAGCACCTCGTTCACCTGGACCGTCGCTCCCGTCCGGCGACGACATCGCCACCACGCCGCTGGTCGGTTACCAGGGACTGTGCCTGGATGTCGACGGCGACAACAACACGCCAAGGCACGTGGTCGAGATCTACACGTGCAACGGCACCGACGGCCAGCAATGGACCGAGGAGCCGAACGGAACCGTCCGCGCCGACGGCAAGTGCCTCGACGTCGAGCGGCGGCGGGACCGCCAACGGGACGCTCGTCGACCTCTACACCTGTAACGGCACCGGCGCCCAGGTCTGGCAGCCGCAGCCGCGACGGCGCGCTGCTCAACCCGCAATCCGGCAAGTGCCTGGACGACACCGGCTACTCCACCACAACCGGGCACGCAGGTGCAGATCTGGAGCTGCACCGGCAACTCCAACCAGTCCTGGGTCTCCCCGGCCGGGTAATCGATCCGGCGGGAAGACGATCGGCTGACCACCGCGACCGGTCATGCTGGTGGTATGACACGGACGCTGTGGCACGAACAGATCGCCTACTACCGCCGCCGGGCCGCCGAATACGACGCCACCTCGTACGGGGACCTGGCCAGGGCCAGCAGGCGGATCGCGGCACTCGCGGCCCGGCTCCGTCCCGCGGGCGATCTGCTTGAGATCGCCTGCGGGACCGGAATCTGGACCGGGCAGCTGGCCGATCACGCCCGCACCGTCACCGCGATCGACGCGGCCCCGGAGATGATCGCCCTGGCCAGCCAGCGGGTGACCGGTCAGAAGGTGACCTTCGTGACGGCCGACGTCCTGCACTGGACCCCGCCACGGCGCTTCGACACCGTCTTCTTCGCATTCTGGCTGTCCCACGTACCGGCCTCGGAGTCCGGCCGGTTCTGGTCGATGGTCCGCAGCGCGCTGGCCCGCGACGGCCGCGTGCTGTTCGTCGACGATCACCCGGCCACCGCCGAGCACGAGACCTATATAGAGGGATCCAGCGAGGTCGTGGAACGACAGCTGACCGACGGAACCCGCCACCAGCTCGTCAAACGGGTCCGCGACCCCGGGGAGCTGGTGGCCGAGCTGACCCGGCTGGGCTGGCAGGCGACCGTGCGGCGATCCGGCCAGGACTGGCTGGTCGGCGAGGCCCGCCCTGTCGAGATCGAGTGACATCGTGCGGTCATCGGGGCTGGTGCGCAGGACGGGGCTTGGGGTGCAGGCGGGGCTGGGGTGCAGGCGGGGCTGGGGTGCAGGGCGGGGCTGGGGTGCAGGGCGGGGGCTGGAGCGCAGGGTGGCTTGACCTGGGCGTGATCCCTGACGTCTCACCGGCCGCTCCCGCCCCTCCGGCCCAATCGCGCGCCCGGGCCGGGCTCGCGATTGGGCTTGGAGCGTCATGCCCGGGCAGTAGCCGCAGCGGGTTCTTTGCCTAACACGACATAAGACACCGGGCCCGATGACCGCGGCCATTTAGTGGTCGCAGCACGCCCGCGGATGTCATGCGCCGGCCCGGGCCGCCTCCTTCCTGACGTTGCGCCCGGCGAGGGCCCAGTAGGTCAGCGCGCCAACCGCGATGCCGATGGCCCAGCTGAAATCGCCGCCGTGCAGGCCGGGGAAGTGGTTAGACAGCGGGCCGGTGTAGGCCGGCTTGGCGAAGGCGGCGTTGATCCACGCCAGGGCGGCCGCCATGCCGAGCAGCTGGGCGATGATGGCCGGCCAGTGAACGCCGTCGTGACGCCAGTACAGGCCATCGCGCGCGGACCGCAGTGACAGCGAATGATAAGTGCCGCCGCGCAGCAGGTAATCGGTGATCAAAATGCCGAACCAGGCCGACAGCCACACCACGATATAGAGCAGGAAGCCGGAGAAGTCAGCGTAGAAGTTCCCGTGGAACAAGATGATGCCGGTGATCACCGCGCACACCACCGTGTCCAGGATGACCGCGCCCCAGCGCTTAATGGGCAGGCCGAGGGCCTGCAGCGTGACGCCGGAGGAATACATGTCGATGGTGTTGATCGCGAGCAGCTGGAAGATGGCGAAGATCAGGAACGGGGTCACGAACCAGGCCGGGAAGGATTCCGGCACGCCGAGCTGGGCGATGCCCACCGACTTCGTGGTGATCGTATAGGCCAGCACCCCGAGGATCTCCAGGATGACCGACGGGATGGCGCCGCCCAGGGTCGCGGCCCAGAAGGTCCTGGCGGGCGCGGTGTCGCGGGGCAGGTAACGCGAGTAGTCGTTGCCGTTCTCCGTCCAGCCCAGGCCGCCGACGGAGATCAGCAGCACCAGCGCGGTGGTCCAGACCGCGAACGAGGCCGGCTTGGCGTGGAAGGCGGACAGGTGCAGCCGCTGGAAGGTGAAGGCGGCCAGCACCGCGAAGAACACGATGAACGCGTAGGCCAGGTAGCGCATGATCTTGGTGATCGTCGCGTGGCCGAGCAGCGGGATAACCATCTGGATGAGCGCGGCGACGATGATCACCGCGACCTTGGCGGGCCCGCTGAGCTGGGTCCCGTGCAGGGAGAACAGCAAGATCACGGTGGCGACCACGAAGTAGATGCCCTCGATCTCGAAGCCGACCTGGGTGACCCAGTTGAACAGCGCCACCAGTCGGTTGCCATTCTGGCCGAACGGAGCCCGGCTCACCATGAACGCAGTGGTACCAGCCTTCGGCCCCTGCAGGCTGGCCAGGCCGAGCAGTGCGTAGAACAGGTTACCCACGACAATGGCGAGGATCGCCTGGAAAATGGTCAGGCCGAAGGTCATGACAAGGGTGCCGTAGAACAGGAACTCCACGTTGAACACCGCGCCTGACCACAGCCAGAACAGCCCGGACGGCCGCATCTTGCGCTCAGCGTCGGGGATCAGGTCGATCCCGCGCTTCTCGATCTTGAATGCCGCATATTCCTGCGGCTCCTCCTCCAGGTGACGCGATCTTGCGTGCCTGCTAGCGACGATGTCGCTGCTCATGGTTTCAACCCCCCACGATTTGATGGCCCGGGCAGCGACGCCCACGGCCTCGGTCATTGCAGATTAAACGCCTGAATCAGTACACCCGGGGATAATAGTAAGTTTGACCATTTTGACCCCTTGCCAGTATTGCCCCAACGGGGCTAAGAGGTATACCCCTCCGGATACGACCGCCGCCAGTATAATACGGTCATGAGGGCTAGGGAATTAGGTCCCGAACGTCAGCTTGAGCACGGGTCGGCGCAGCATGGAATATAGCGATTTGCGACAAAATTATTAGGTCGGCGCAAGGCGGTCACCCGTTTCACAAAAGCGGCCGCGGATGTCGTTCAAAAACTAATATGGGCGTCTTGCGGGTTACCGGGCAGCGATGACAGCCAGCCCGTCCGCCTGACATCGCGGAGAGGGATGACACCGTGGTTATGACACAGCACACGGAAACGTCGCCACGGTCGCCGACGCTACTGTCGGGGGTCATCCCGCCGCTCGCGGACGCGTACCGCCAGCGGGTGGAAACCGGTCCTGACCTGCGGTCCACGCCGCGGCCCGCCGAGACCGTCGTGCTGACGCAGGCCGAGAAGACGGTCGCCGCCCCGGCCGGCCAGGGCGGGACCGGCACCACGCAGCTCGCGGCGGACTACGCGCGGGCCGTGTGGGCCAGCCGGACAGCCGATCTGATCGCCTGGGTGACCGCGACCGGCCGCGAGGCGATCGTCTCCGGCTTCGCGCAGGCGGCGGACACGGTGGGCGCCGCCCGGCCAGACGATGACGCCGAGACGGCCGCGGCTCGCTTCGTCAGGTGGCTGGCGCGCACCGAGCGCCCGTGGGTCCTGATCCTGGACCACCTGACTGCCGCGGCCGACCTGGAGGACCTGTGGCCGGCCGCCCGGCCGGCCGGGTGATCATCACCACCGCGCTGACCGAGCTCACGCTGCGCGAAAGCGTCGCCGGGCACCGACGGGAGACCCGGATCGTGCCGGTCAGCGGGTTCAGCCGCAGGGAATCGATGTTGTACCTGGCCAGCAGGCTCACAGCCGACCAGCAGCTCGGGGGTATCGACCTGGCCGAGGACCTGGACGACCTGCCGCTCGGGCTCGCTCAGGCGACCGCCGTGATGAGCCTGACCGGGCTCGGCTGTCAGGAGTACCGGGCCCTGCTGGCCGAGCGCCGCAAGCACATGCCCGCCGTCCCCGGCGTATCCGCGGCGCTGCTGGCCACCACGTCGCTCGCGGCCGGCTACGCGGACCGGCAGCGACCAGAAGGGATGGCCTGGCCCGCCCTCGCGCTGGCCGCGATGCTCGACCTGCACGGGATCCCCGAGGCGGTGCTCACCAGCCCCGCCGCGTGCGGCTACATCACCGGCCAGCCGGGCACGCAGGATGACGCCCAGTATCTGGCTCATGCCGCTCTCACCGCGCTGGCCGCGGTCGGCCTGATCAGCGTCGACCCCGAGAGCCTGGTCTACACGGTGCGGCTGCACCCGGCCGTCCGCACCGCCGTACGCGCCCTGGTGTCCCCGGCGGCCCTCGGGCCTGCGGTCCTGGCCGCCGCCGACGCGCTGATGCAGGCATGGCCGGAACCAGGCCGCCGCCGGACCCAGCTCGACCAGGCCTTCCGCGACTGCGCGGCGGCCGTCGGCGTGGCCGCCGAGACCGTGCCGCAGGCGGGCCCGCAGCAGGACAACGCCGACCCCAGAAGCCCGCTGTGGCAGCCCGACGCCCATCCGCTGCTGCTGCGCCGGGGCCTGAGCCTGGAAGACAGCGGGCTGGACGGCTCCGCGATCAGCTACTGGCAGCGGCTGACCGCCACCAGCATCCGGCTGCTCGGGTCCGGGCACGCCAGCACGGCCGCCGCCCGGGACAGGCTGGCCGCCGCGTACGAGTCGGCGGGCCGCTCCAGCGAGGCGATCGCCATGTTCAGGACCGCGCTGGCCGACCGGACACGGACCCAGGGCCCCGACGCCCCCGCCACCGTCGCCGCCCGCGCCCGTCTCGCGCACGCCTACCTCAGCGCCGGGCAGCCCGCCGCCGCCATCCCGCTGTACGAGCAGGCGGCGGGAGATTCTCACCGCCAGTCCGAATCAGGGCCCGCGGCCACCTTGACCATGCGGGCTCAGCTGGCCGACGCCTACGCCGCCGCCGGGCGCGGCCGGGACGCCGTGGCCGCCTACACCTCGCTGGTCACCGACGCCGAAGAGGTGCTCGGCCCCAGCCACCCCGCCACCCTTGACGCCCGGGCCAGCCTGGCCGACGCCTACCTGGCCAGCGGGAAAGCCAAGAACGCCATCCAGCAGCACACCAGGATGCTGGCCGATCAGGAAGCCATCCGCGGGCGCGACCACCCCGACTCGATCACCGCCCGGGCCAACCTCGCCTCCGCGCTGCGCCGCAGCGGAAAACACAAAGACGCCATCACCCAGTACGAGCAGGTGCTGGCCGACCGGGAGCGGACCGTCGGCCCGGACCACCCGGACACGATCGCGGCCCGCGCCAACCTCGCCTTCGGCTACCGCAGCGCCGGGCTGCTCCGCGACGCCATCCCCGTCTACGCCCAGACGCTGGCCGACCGGGAGCGGGTCTGCGGAACCGACCACGCCCACACCCGGACCGCCCGCTCAAGCCTGGCCGGCGCGTACCTGAAGGCCGGCCGGGCCGACGACGCCATCACCCAGTACGAGCAGGTGCTCGCCGACTGCGAGCACATCCTCGGCCCCGGCGAGCTGGAGACGCTGACCGCGCGTTCCGCCCTGGCCGCCGCGCAGTACGCCGACGGCCGCCTGGTCGAGGCGATCGCGCTGCTTGAGCGCACCCTGACCGACGGCGAGCAGTACCTCGGCCATGACCACCCGCTGACCAGGACCGTACGGGACAACCTCACCGCCGCGAGCGAGGCCTGATCCACACCGAGCAATGACGCAGCGCCGAGCACGGCTGAGACCAGGGCCGTTCGGTATAAATCTGGATCTTGATGAGGCCACCGGGAGCCGCGGACCGGCCCGATAGAGCTTTAGGCCGACCTTGGCCGGCTGGGGTTTCCATGGCCGGCTGGTGGGAGGGGCGCGGTCCTCTTCCGCCGACGTCGGCGCCCGCCCGGAGACGTTTGCCGCGATCATCCGGGGTAGCGCTTTAATATGACTGAGTCATATTCGCGGGCGGCCAACGTGCTTGGCGCGCTCGCGCTGGCCGTCTCCGACCGGATCCGGGCGGCGACCGAGCAGCAGGCGGACGGGCTGGCGCGGTCCGAGCCTGCGGCGCTGGTGTCGCTGGCGCACTACGCCGGCCAGCCGGTCGGCGCCTGGGCCGGACCCTGGGTCTGACCCATTCGGGCGCGGTGCGGCTGTCGGATCGCCTGGAGGCAGCCGGGCTGGTGCGGCGGACCAGCGCCGGCCCGGGACGGACGCTGGCCCTGCACCTGACTCCGGCCGGGCGGCTCGCCGCGGCGCAGGTCCTAGCCCGGCGGCAGGCCGCGGTCGAGCAGCTGGTCCGGCAGCTCGATCCCGCCGAGAAGGTCGCGCTCGAGCAGCTGGCGGGGCACCTGCTCGCCGCCGTCACGACCGACCGGGCCAGCGCCCGCCGCCTGTGCCGGCTGTGCGACGAGCCGCTCTGCGCGAGTGAGGCAGGGTGCCCGGTCGACCACGCGGCGGGGTGAGGGGACGGTGCTGGGCAGCCGTTACACCCGCATCCTGCGGCGGCCGGGAACGGCGCGGCTGCTGCTGCCCACGCTCGTCGCCCGCATCCCGGACAGCATCGCCGCGACCGCCATCGTGGTTCTCGTGCGGTCGGGGACCGGCTCGTACTCCACCGCGGGGTTCGCGGCCGGAGCGTTCGGCATCGGCACCGCGGTATCGGCCCCGCTCGACCGGGCGGGCGCTTGATCGCCTGGGCCAGCGCCGGGTGCTGCCCGTGCTCGCCGCCGGGTTCGCCGGCGCGCTGGTCGCCCTCGTGCTGGCCTGCGGCCACCTGGCCGCCGGCGGAGCTCGACGCGCTGGCCGTGGTGGCGGGCCTGGCCAGACCGCCCATCGAGGCTGCGCTGCGGGCCATGTGGCCGCGGCTCGTTCCGCCCGGTCAGGTCGACGCCGCCTACGCGCTCGATTCCACCGGGCAGGAGCTCATCTGGATCGGCGGTCCGCTGCTGCTCGCGCTCCTGCTGGCCACCGGCAGCCCGAAGCTCCCGCTGATCGCCTGTGCGGTCGTCAGCGTGGCGGGCACCGTCCTTTACGCCACGGGCCTGCCGGCGGCCGCCGATGGCCGGAACGCCGACGGCCCGGCGCCCAGCCCGCTGCGCCGGGCGGGGCTGCGCGTCCTGCTCGTCTCCGCCGCCTGCTACGGCGTCGGCGGCGGGAATACTCAACCTCGCGCTGGTGGCGTTCGCCGGAGCGCACGGCGGGGTGGCCTGGGCTGGGGTGCTGGTGGCGATCTGGGGACTGGGCAGCCTGGCCGGCGGCCTGGCGTACGGCAGCCGGGACTGGGGCGGCCGGGTCGAGGGACGGGCCATGGGCTGCCTCGCGCTGTTCGGCGCCGCCCTCATGCTGCTCGCGGCCGCCCCCGGCCTTATCGTCCTGGCCCTGCTCATGATTCCGCTGGGGCTGCCGCTTTCGCCCTGGCTGGGGTCGCTGAGCGCCTCGGTCCAGCGTGCCGTCCCGGCGGCTAGCTCCACCGAGGCGTTCGCCTGGACCTTCGCCGTCATCACCACGGCCATGGCGGCCGGCAGCGCCGTCGGCGGCGTGATCATCCAGGGCGCGGGCACGGAAGCCGCTCTTCCTGTCCGCGGGAGGACTTGTCCTGGCCGGCGCGGCATTCGGCGCGCTCCGGGTCCAGAATCACGGGCCCTCGACGCCATCAGATGCTCAGTGAGAGTGCCTACGCCGGAGGGCCCCGACGACGGCGGCCTGATCGCGGCGGCGGCGCCTGCGCGGCGGCGGCCAGCCGCGGCGAGCCGGAGGTAGTCGGCGAGCGCCCGGCGGCGCGGGCCGTACCGGCCGGACCGGCTCGCCGTGCAGCCCGGCGGCCAGGACCTCGGCCAGGTGCACCGCCGTCCGGCCGGTGCCACCCTGCTCGATCTGGGTGCGGCAGCTGAATCCGTCGGCCAGCACCAGGGCGTCCGGCGCGGCGCGTCCCGGACGGCCGGGAGCAGGGCCCGTTCGCCGCACGCCATCGACACGTCGTAGTGCCCGGCCTCGAAGCCGAAGTTGCCGGCCAGCCCGCAGCAGCCGGCGTCCAGCACGTCCAGGTCGATGCCGGCGTCCCGCAGCAGCGCCTGGTCCTGGTCGTATCCCATGATGGCGTGCTGGTGGCAGTGGGTCTGCGCGATGGCCTGCCCGCCGACCTGCGGCGGCTGCCAGCCGTCGGTGTGCTTCCTCAGCAGTTCGGCCAGCGTGACCGTCTGCTCGCCGAGCCGCTCGACGTCGCGGTTACCCGGCATCAGCTCCCGGGCGTCGGACCGGAACACGGCGGTGCAGCTCGGCTCCAGCCCGACGATCTTCGTGCCCCGCTGCAGGTGCGGCGCGAGCGCGTCCACGGTCCGCTGCAGCACCCGCCGGGCCGTGGCCAGCTGGCCGGTCGAGATCCAGGTCAGGCCGCAGCACAGCGGCTGGTCCGGCACGATCACCCGCCAGCCCGCCGCTTCCAGCACCTCGACGGCCGCCTGCCCGACCCCGGGGGTCAGGTGGTTGGTGAAGGTATCCGGCCACAGCACGACCTCACCGCGCAGCCCGGCCGGGCCGGGATCGCGCCGGGCGTGCCAGGCTTGCAGGCTCTGGCGGGCGAACAGCGGCACCCGGCGGCGCCGGTCGATGCCGCCCGCCGCGGTGACGGCGTCGCGCAGCACCGGGGCCTGGCTGACCGCGTTGACCAGCCGGGGGGCCCGCGAGGCGAGCTGCGCCACGGCAGGCAGCCAGCCCATCGAGTAGTGCGCCAGGGGACGGAGCCGCCCGGCGTAGTGATGCGCGAGGAACTCGGCCTTCATCGTGGCCATGTCGACCTCGACGGGGCAGTCCCGCTTGCAGCCCTTGCAGGCCAGGCACAGGTCGAGCGCGTCGCGGACCTCGGTGGACCGCCAGCCGCCGGTGACCGGCGAGTCGGCGTGTCCCGCCAGCATCTCGAACAGCAGCCGGCTCCGGCCGCGGGTGGAGTGCTCCTCCTCGCGGGTGACCATGTAGGACGGGCACATCACCCCCCCGCTCGCTGTGCCGGCACTTGCCGACGCCGACGCACCGCATCACCGCGCGCTCGAAGCGGCCGTCGTCGTCGGGGTAGCGAAAGAACGTGTCGTAGTCCTTCGGGGTCCAGGAGGTGCCCAGCCGCAGGTTCTCGTCGATCAGGTACGGCGCGACGACCTTGCCGGGGTTCATCCGGTTCTCCGCGTCGAAGATGGCCTTGAACTGGCCGAACGCCGGTCACCAGCTCGTGGCCGAACATCTTGGGCAGCAGCTCGCCGCGGGCCTGCCCGTCGCCGTGCTCGCCGGAGAACGACCCGCCGTAGGACACCACCAGGTCGGCGGCGCGCTCGATGAACCGCCGGAACGTCGCGATGCCGTCGGCGGTGACCAGGTCGAACGGGATCCTGGTGTGCACGCAGCCCTGGCCGAAGTGGCCGTACAGGGCCGAGCCTGAGTAGCCGAACTCGTCGTACAGCTTCATCAGGTCCCGCAGGTAGTCGCCGAGCCGGTCCGGCGGGACCGCGGAATCCTCCCAGCCTTCCCACGTGGGGGGCATGTCCGGCACCCGGGCCGTGGCGCCCAGGGCCACCTCCCGGACGTCCGCGAGTTCCTGCTCGTGTTCCGGGTCGTCGTAGAACTTGACGGCCGGCTCGTGCTCGCCGCCGCGCAGGTCCTCGATCAGGGCGCGCGCCTTGGCGTCGGCGTCGTCCTTGGAGTCCCCGGCGAAGATGACCATGAGCCAGCCGTGGCCCTCGGGCAGCAGGTGGAGCGCCTTGGGGTTCATCCGCCGTTCGCGCTCGAACGTGATCAGCCGGTCATCGACACCCTCGAGCTGCTCGGGCTGGTGCGGCGCGATGTGCGGGGTGGCATCGGCGGCGCTGGCGATGTCGGGGTAGCCGAGCACGACCAGCGTCCGGGCGGCGGGCACCGGTACCAGCTGCAGCTCCGCGTGCAGGATCGTGACCAGCGTGCTCTCGCTGCCGACCAGGGCCCGGGCCACGTTGAAGCCGTATTCGGGCAGCAGCGAGTCGAGGTTGTAGCCGGAGACCCGCCGGGGTATCCGCGGGTAGCGCTCCCGGATCTGCTCGGCGCGGGCGTCGGACAGCGCGCGCAGGCCCTGGTAAATCTCGGCCCGCCGGCCGCCTGCCGCCACGATCGCCGCGTACTCCTCGTCGGTCGTCGGCCCGGCCCAGAACCGCTCGCCGTCATAGGTCAGGACCTCCAGCCGGACCACGTTGTCGACCGTCTTGCCGTAGGCCTGCGCCGTGGCCCCGCACGAATTGTTGCCGAGCATGCCACCCAGCGTGCAGTGGTCGTGCGTGGCCGGCCTCGGGCCGAACATGAGATGGTGCGAGGCGAGCTGGGCATTGAGCTCGTCCAGGACGATGCCGGGTTCCACGATGGCTGGTCCGCGCGTCCGGGTCGACCGAGACGACGCCATGGCAGTACTTGGACCAGTCGATGACGACCGCCACGTTGCACGTCTGCCCGGCCAGGCTCGTCCCGCCGCCGCGAGAGACGACCGGCGCTCCGTGCCGCCGGCACACCTCGACCGCCGCCGCGCCGGCCTCGACGGTCCGCGGCACCACCACCGCCGATCGGCACCTGCCGGTAGTTCGACGCGTCGGTGCTGTAGGCGCCCCGGCTGCCCGCGTCGAAACGCACTTCACCGTCGACCTGCCGCCGCAGGTCAGACTCGAGGGCGGCGATATCCAGGTCAGGCGCGGGCGGCCCGGGACGGCGCACGACGGGGTCGGGCAGCGAGATACTCGTCATCGTGATTCCTCACGGTGCCGGCGCAGTCCCGGCAGTTCGGATGCGATCTTAGCCATCAGATCTCCTCGGAACGGTACGGCCAAGGCCACCGGAACACGGTCCGGGCGCCATTACCCGAGCCGGTCAGCAGCAAACGCTCTATCCACGTTTATGCCCGCGGGTGCGCGGACGCGGGCGTTCTGCCGCCGCTACCGGTGCTGGGCCGGCCGGAGGAATTAGCGTCGGCGCGCGAGCGGGAACGCGAACCACAAGCCGCCGAACACGCACAGGGTGAAGGCGCTGATCAGCGCGGCAGCCAAGCCGCCGACGACGAAACTGGTCACCAGCAAGACGGCGGCCGAGATGGCCAGGCCCACCGTGGCCAGGCCGAGGAGCGCCATCACGCTGGCGGCCCGCACCAGGCGCTCCTTCTGGCGGCGGCGGAATACCACCCGGTGGTAGGCCGCCGGTCCGACCAGGAGCGCCGTCGAAACCGCAGCTAGCAACAGGCTCCCCAGGTACAGTTCGCGCTGGCCGTGGCTGAGCCGGGCGAACCTGTTCGTAAAGGGCAGCGAAAGCAGGAACCCGAACAGGACCTGCACGCCCAGACCAGCTACCCGTAGTTCCTGGAGCAGCTCAGCCAGATTACGGTCATCCCGCGCCGCCTCGGATTCATCCCGCGGGTCTGGGGTTTCCTGAGATCCCATGGCCGCTGCCTCCTAGGTCCTGGTGACCAGCGGTTACCCGGACCAGGCCGGGGGGAAACGACTAGTACTGCGGTACGACGCTCAGCCCGGCGCCGTCTGCCCCGCCAGTGCGTCCGGCACGCTGGGATAGACCTCGATGACGCTATCCATGCCGGTCAGCGCGAACAAGCGCCGGACCTGGCCAGCACCGATCACCAGCAGCACCCGCGCGCCGCCGGCCGCTGCGCGCTTGTGCGCGCCGACCAGCGCGTGCAGCCCCCTGGAGTCACAAAACAGCGTCCCGGACAAATCCGCGATCACCGTGGCCGCGCCCTGGTCGAGTGCGGCCTGCAACTCGCCTCGCACCTGGTCGGCGTTGGTGACATCGATCTCTTCTGGCAGCCTGACCACGACCGGCTGGCCGGCTTTCACCCACGGGGACCCGGCGGACACGGATGGGTACTCCTCATCGCAGCTAAGGAAATCACTACCCGCCAGTATCCCTGGCGGGCCCGGCCGCGAGCAAGCTGAGGCCGGTCCGCTCAGCTCGGGCCGAAGTAGTGGCCGTGCTCCAGGTCCTCGATGAGCCCCGGATGCGTGGGCTCCCAGCCGAGCACCTCGCGCAACTCCGGGAGATCGTGTCGGCCGGATGAGTCACGACCTCCGGTGTCGTGTCGGCCGGATGAGTTACGACCTCCCGGTGTCGTGTCGGCCGGATGAGTTACGACCTCCCGGTGTCGTGTCGTTATCGCTGTCCGGTCAGTTACGCCTCGCGCAGGCGGGGCAGCACCTGGTCGGCGTAGAACTCGAAGAAGCCGGCCTGACCGGAGCCGACCTGGCTGATGTACACCTCGTCGAACCCGGCGTCGGTGTAGGCGCGGATCCCCGTGACGTGATCGTCGGGCGACGGGCCGCAGGGAGCGGAGATCATGTCTTCCGTCACCAGTTCCGACAGCTGCGCGAAGTGCCGGGGCAGCGGCAG
The DNA here is from genome assembly GCA_963808315.1 of uncultured Actinomycetes bacterium. GTDB lineage: Bacteria > Actinomycetota > Actinomycetes > Streptosporangiales > Streptosporangiaceae > Palsa-504. The sequence continues at coordinate 72,550 of CAWEFK010000022.1, forward strand.
GAGCTGGGCCGATTCGCCGGGGATGACGTCGTTCGGCCATAGCCGGTGCATGGTCTTGCGGGCCTGCGCGGCGTCGTTGTCCCAGCAGACCTTGAGACCGCCCTGGACGGGCTTGTCGCCGCCGCCTGAGTCGCGGTAGAGCCGCACGAAGTCCGCGTTCGGCTGGACGCAGATGTAGCCGTCCGCCAGCCGGGCCGCCAGCTTGATGGCCTTCTCGCCGAACCCGGACATGAAGACCGGCGGCGGCGATTCGGGCACGGAATACAGCCGGGCCGTGTCGATCCGGTAGTGCTCGCCGTGATGAGTGACGAGACGGCCGGTGAACAGCTCCCTGATCGCTTCGACCGCTTCGGCGAGCATGTCCAGCCGCTCCTCCGCCGGCGGCCAGACCGTCCCGAGGATGTGCTCGTTCAGCGCCTCCCCGGTGCCGACGCCCAGGGTGAACCGTCCGCCGGTCAGCAGCGAGGAGGTGGCGGCGGCCTGGGCGATGATCGCCGGATGGGTCCGCAGCAGCGGGCAGGTGACCGCCGTCGTGATGGGCAGTGAGGTGGCCTGCGAGATGGCACCGATCACCGACCAGACGAAACTGCTCTCACCCTGTTCGTCCAGCCAGGGATGATAGTGATCAGAAATCCACAGGGCGTCGAACCCTGCTTCCTCGGCGAGGCGGGCCTGCCGGACGAGTTCGGCGGGGCTGCTCTCCTCGGACGAGAGGAAGTATCCGTAACGCGTCATACGTGAATGTGCTCCTTAAGATCGGCCGGGCGGTCCGCACTACCCGCCGCCGGCACGGCTAATCGCGCCGCGTTGCCGGATTACGGCCACGGTCTGCCTGGCGGCGTCGGTCATCGCCTACGTCGGCTTCGCCGCGACGGTCTGAGCCAGGGTGCGCACGGCTGGAGGACGGCCGGCACGAACCACTGTCCGTTTGGCATCAAAAGATTGCTGACTAGGAAATGCCTTGCACGGCCCGAACGACCGGGGTGTCTCCGCGGGCCAGTTCCAGGGTCCGGCGCCGGATGCCGGGTGCGCCGAGCAGGGCGGCGATGACCGCGGCCACGTCGGCGCGGGAGATGGTGCCACCGGGGGTCGGCGGGGGCGCAAGCCGGATCCCGCCGGTGGCGGGAGCGTCGGTCAGGCCGCCTGGGCGCAGGATGATCCAGTCCAGGTCCCGGTCGCGCAGATCGTCCTCGGCAGCCGTCTTCGCCGCGATGTAGGCCGCCCACACCTCATCGGTACCTGACCGCGGCGGCGCGCCGGCTCCCATCGAGGAGACCTGAATGAACCTGCGCACCCCGGCTCGCTCGGCGGCGTCGGCCATCAGCACGGCGGCCGCCCGGTCGACGGAGTCCTTGCGGGCCGCGCCGCTGCCCGGACCGGCGCCCGCCGCGAACACCACCGCGTCAGCCCGCGCCAGCAGCTCCGCGACCTCGGCGGCCGAGGCCGCCTCCAGGTCGCAGACGACAGCTTCGGCGCCGGCCTCGCGCACCTCGGCGGCGTGGTCCGGGTTCCTGATCAGCCCCACGGCCTGGTCGCCGCGCTCGGTCAGCAGGCGCTCAAGCAGGAGCGCGATCTTGCCGTGCCCGCCCGCGATCACGATGCGCATGCCGCCAGCCTACCCACCGGCACGACCGGCACCTCGGATTAGGATCGGCAGGAGATCTGGGTGCGCGCTTACCTCACAGGAGGACTCGATGCGATTCGAAAAGCTAGGGAAGACCGGGCTCGAGGTTTCCGTGGTCACGCTGGGCTGCATGAGCTTCGGCGAACCTGGGGGGCGCGGACGGGCGTGGACGCTGGACGAGGCGGCCTGCCGGGACATCGTGCGACAGGCGCTCGATGCCGGGATCAACTTCTTCGACACGGCGAACGCCTACTCGTCCGGCCGCAGCGAGGAGATCACCGGACAGGCGCTGAAGGATTTCGTCCCGCGCGACGAGGTCGTCCTGGCGACCAAGGTCTTCATGCCGATGCGCCCCGGGCCGAACGGCGGGGGGCTGTCCCGCAAGGCGATCTTCGCCGAGCTGGACGCGAGCCTGCGCAGGCTGCAGACCGACTATGTCGACCTGTACCAGATCCACCGGTGGGACTACGGCACGCCGATCGAGGAGACGCTGGAGGCGCTCCATGATGCCGTGAAGTCCGGCAAGGTCCGGTACATCGGCGCGTCCTCGATGCACGCATGGCAGTTCGCCAAGGCGCTGTACCTCGCGGACCTGCATGGATGGACCCGGTTCGTGTCCATGCAGAACCACTACAACCTGATCTACCGCGAGGAGGAGCGGGAGATGCTCCCGCTGTGCGCCGACCAGGGTGTCGGCGTCATCCCCTGGTCCCCGCTCGCCCGCGGCAAGCTGACCCGCCGCTGGGACGAGGCGACCACGCGGAAGGAGACCGACGACTTCGGCCGGATCCTGTACCGGGACGAAGACCGCGCGGTGGTGGAGCGGGTCCTGGAGGTCGCGGCCAAGCGGGAGCTGTCCCCCGCCCAGGTCGCGCTGGCCTGGCTGCTGCGCAATCCGTCGGTGACCTCCCCCATCGTCGGCGTCACCAAGCCGTCGCACCTGTCGGACGCGATCGCGGCGGTGGACATCGACCTCGACGCCGACGAGGTCACCTACCTAGAAGAGGCCTATGTCCCGCATGCCGTCGCCGGCTTCCAGTAACGCCGAAACCGAGGGCCCCGGGAGCGTGCCTGGCACCGTCACAATCCCGCGCCAGGTATCGCGGGCAAGGGGCGGCTCTGCGCCAGGAGAGCGAGCAGGACAACGGCGTCGGTCCAGGCGAGCGGGGCTACCGAGACAGGAACTCCGCTGGCGTTGACCATTTCGGGCAGCGCGCCGGCCCTGGTCCGGTGGGCGGCCAGCCAGGAAAGAATCCGGCTGGCGGTCTGATGATGACCGGTTTCCGCGCTGAAAAGCGCGAAGAAAGCGGTTTCGGCGGTCCAGGCCACCGTCGTATTGCCGGGCCAGGCCGAACCGGGGAGCAGGCCGCCATTGGGCAGCGCCAGCGACTTCATGGTTCGGGTGACGGCTCGATCCACCGCGAAACTCTGGTCTTCGAAAGGTGGTCCGAGGAACGCGACGGCCGCATCACTGCCCGAATCGTCGTAGGCGAGGTGATGGTAGCCGTACCGGCCGAAACCGGTCTGGATGCCGTCAGCTAGCGTTGCTGCCGCCTGGCTCCAGGTACGCACCGCCGAGGCCGCGCCGAGGTCCCGCGCTATGTCCACCGCGGCCCGCAATCCGGCCAGCAGCGGCGCGGCGGTGCCGAGCGAGACCTGCTCCCCGTGTTCCCAGTAGTCCATGGCCGCAACAGGCAAGCCGTCCGGGGTGAGCGCACGGACGGTGGCGTTGGCGGCCGCTTTCACCATGGGCCACAACGGTGCCAGCTCGCCGCTGACGTCGTGGCCGTCTGCCGTCATGGCCGCACTCCACGACCAGACGGCCCACAGAACCCATCCATCTGCGTCAAGCTCATCCGGCCGGCCGTCGTCAACGGGCGCTCCGCCGGGTGAGTATCTCGCGGCCCACCAGCCATTGTGCAGTTGCGTCCGGGCCAGGAACCTGAGAATGCGGTAGGCATCGCCGCCGTGGCCGGCATAAGCGAGAGCCGCCGCGACCCAGCTGGAATCGCGCGGCCACGAATGGTTCCAATTCGGTTGCCAGCCGGCGATCACTGCCCCATCCGGCCGCAGTGACAAGTGCAAGTCGAGCAGCGCCCGGGTCGCCATCGACATCAATGGGACGGTGCTCCCTGGAATTACCCCCGATTGCAGCCATGTCTCATCCGCCCGGATCGCGCTTTGCGCGCAGGCGCCTCCGGAAAGCGCGGCCAGCACGCTGCTTTTGGCCGCATACGTGCCGGACGAACCCGCCGGAACGACAACGACGCCGTGTGCAGAACACGGTTTCTCCGCGATACCCTCGGCGTACAGCTGCGGCACACCCGGATGGCGAATCGACAGCAGACCGGTCAAGCTAGCAGCGAGCATCAGTCCGACGCCGACAATCGCGGTAAGCCGGACTTTCCTGGGTCGCGGCATGCGCAAGATCACGCTAGGGTCAGGCTCGGCTGCTCGCAGGGCCCCTTGCTGCTGCACCGCCCTAGCCTACCAGGCGATTTATCTTGACTGCCGCCACGTTACCTGGTCGACTCGGAAAACCGAATATGCTAACTGAAATAGATAATAAATTGTCAGAGCGCTCTGGTCGCTCTTTAAAGGACCTTGATCCTGCGCGGCAGCTACCATATCCCCCTTACGTAGGCGCGGACATCAGCGACGCTCCACCAGTCGTTGGGGTCCGCGGTGCTGAGGGTCATGCGAATGTACTGGATGGCGCGGCCCGGCAAGTCAATGGTGGTGAGCTGGCCGGTTCCGTATCCCTGCGCCAGGACGGTATTCCAGTCCGTCCCGTTAGTGCTGGTTTGCACGGTGTAGCCGCGCGGGTAGTCACCGGTGGACGCGCCGGTGTCGAAGACGACCTGACGGGCGGGGATCGCTTTGCCGAAGTCGACCTGGAGGTACTGGCCGGGGGCCTGGCCCTCACCGGTTGAATACCGGGTGCTGGCGTCGCCGTCCACGGCGTTGGCCGCGACGTCACCAGTGCAGCAAGGGTTGGTCGGGCCGCTGGGGCTGGCCGTGGCAGTCCAGCCTGAGGGGGCGACCTGCTGGAGAGGATGCGGCCCGGCGAGGTCGCCTGCCCAGACGAAGGTCGCCAGCGAGTAGGTGGGCAGGGTGTAGGTAAACCGCTGTTGGCCTTCCTGGACGGCAAATGCCTGCGGGTTGTCAGCCTCGTTGTGCGCCACCAGCACGGTCGAGCCATCCGGGTTCTGGAACGCGACGTCCATAACCTCGCCGTTCCATCCGGTGGTGCCGAACGAGGTGCTGGCGATCCGCACGGCGCCCGGCTGGACGAAGCGGGACAGCTGCCCGAGCGCGTAGTACTCGGCGTTCGGCGTGACCGTGTCCCCTGGGCCGATAGTAACGATGCCGGTGCAGGTAGAGCACCCCCCGACGTGCGGGCCACCGGCGGGATCGAGGGCCAGGTTCCAGTTGATCACGGTGCTCGACCAGTTGCGGGTGGAGCCGATCTCCAGGTTCCTGGCATGCCACTGGAGCGTGTCGGAGAAGGTGTCCGCGGGATCGGCGGACTGGCTGCCCGAGCACTCGTCCATGAAGATCTGCAGTTTCGGGTACTCGTGGTGGAACGTCGTCATCGCGCTGGGGTCGCCGTAGTAGCAGTGGAACGCGATACCGGAGATCCATTTGACCGCCGGGGTAGCCAGGACGTTCTGCACGTACGCATTGATGTCGCCGACCTCGTCTGGCGGAGTCGAGGCGATGTCGTTGGGGTGCTCCGCCCAGTTGTGGTCATAGGCGAAAATCTCGGTCGGCAGGTGCGCGGCCCTGAGCATCGGTCCAAGGTCTTCGATGACCGCGGCTTCCTGCCACGAGGGCATATCAGTGCCCGGATAATTGCCGGTGGTGCGGTCCTGAGGCTCGTTCTGCACGGTGATCGCGTTGACGTCGACTCCGTTGGCCCGGTACGCCTCGATGAACTTCAGCAGGTACAGGGCGTAGGCCTGGTACATCTGGGGGGTGGCGATGAGCCGCCCGCCGATCAGGCTGCCGGAGGTTTTCATCCACGCGGGCGGGCTCCACGGCGAGGCGATGATCTGCAGCCGGGGATTGAGAGCCTTGGCCTCGCGCAGCAGCGGCAGGATCTGCGCCTGATCGTGGGCGATGCTGAAGTGCTGCATGTTGTCATCGGTCTGCCCCGCGGGCAGGTCGTCGTAGGTGTACGGAGCCGTGGCGACCATGTCCGAGCCGCCGATCGGCTGGCGCAGGTAGTCCAGGCCGTCGCCGGTCGTGGGGCTGAAAAGGGACGCCATCACCTGGGCGCGCTGGGCGGGGGGCAGCGTGTAGAGGACCGTCGCCGAGGAATCGGTGATGGCGCCGCCGAATCCCTGCATCCTCTGATAGGTCAGGGTGGGATCGACCACCACCGTCGGGGCGGTGCTCGGCGCCGTGGAGAAGTCGACCGTACCGAGATCGCTCAGCTTGTCGGCCCCATTCGCGGTGGTAATCCAGACGTGGGCCGAGGTTGTCCCCGGCGCAGGGGCCGCGGCGGCGGCCGCCGCGTTCAGTCCCCCCGCGCCGGCCGCGGCGACGATGACACCGGTCGCGAGCAGGCTGGCCGACCGTGCCGCCGGCCACCCCTTCCGCGGCCTCGGCCTCGGCCTCGGAGGTTTGCAGGTTTCGGCTATTTTCCTCATGTAATCGAGCCTCCGATTCGATGATGCCAACCTGGCGGATGCTGATGGCTGAGCGCCGATGGGTCAGGACACGGGAACGAGCTGGAATGTCTGGGCTGTGTCACCGGCGGTGCAGGCCCATTGCTGCAGTTGCGTGCCGTTGGATGTCGAGCGGTTGGTGACGTCCAGGCACTCATTGCCGCTGTTGCGGGCGGTGAAGGTGTAACTGCCGTTGGATTGGAGCGTGGGCAGCCACTGCTGGTTGGTGCCGCCGGTAGTGCTCCACAGCTGGATCGGGGTGCCGTTGCCTGTGGCGGACGGCCCGCCGGTGACATCCCAGACCTCGCTGGGGTTGTTGCCGGTGACGACCTGGTAGTAGCCGTCGCTGGTGGGCTGGAACTGCCACTCCTGGTTGGTGTTGCCGGTGGCGCAGGCCCACTGCTGCACGGCGGTGCCGTTGGATGTGCTGCCGTTGGTGTCGTCCACACAATCGCCGCTGTTGGTGTTGACCACCTGGTACCGGGTGCTCGAGCTGATACCGCCGCCTCCGCCGGTGCTGGTGGAACCGGGGGTCCACGTGAACGTGGCGACGGCCCCGGCGGGCAGGGTGTAGTCGAAGTACTGGCCGTTCTCATCCACCCCGAAGGTGTTCGCGCTCGAGGTGTTCGAGTTCAGCACGACCAGCGCGTCGGTGCCGTCGGGGTTCTGGAAGGCGACATCCTCGACGTGGCCCGAGCCGAAGGTGTTCGAGTCGATGCGCACCGCGCCGGGTTTGACGAACTTGCTGACCTGCCCGAGGCTGTAGTACTCGGCGTTGTACGCCGCGCTGCCTGCGGAGTTGTCGACGGTGACGAGCGCGGTGCAGGTGGTGCAGTTCATGCTTGGGCCGCCGCTGGGGTCCAGGGCCATGTTCCAGGTGACGACGCTCTTGCTGTAGTTGCGGATCCCGTCGATGACCAGGTTCTCCAGTTCCCAGTCGAGCGTGTCGGCGAAGGTGTCGGACGGGTCGGAGGACTGCGAGCCGGAGCATTCGGTCTGGTAGTTCCCGTACGACGGGTACGCGGCCTCGACCGTGGACTGCGCGCTGGGGTCCCCGGCGTAGCAGTGCCAGGCCGTGCCGGTCACGTACTGCGCGGCCGAGGAATCGCCGAGCACGGTCTCGGGGAAGCTCGGGTCGTTCCAGTTGTGGTCGTAGTCCAGGATCCCCGTCTTCAGCCCGGCCGCCTGGATCGCCGGCCCGAGGTTGTCCGCGATGAAGCTGGCCTCCTGAGTGGAGGTGAACGTCGAGCCCGGATAGTTCGACGGCGAGTACTCCGGCTCATTCTGCGGGGAGATCAGCGAGATGGGCACCCCGGCCGCGTCGTACGCCTGGATGAACTTGACCAGGTAGTTGGCGAAGACCTGATAGTCGTCGCTGGCCAGGGTGCCGCCGATCATCGAGCCGCTGGTCTTCATCCAGCCCGGCGGGCTCCACGGCGTGGCCATGACCGTGATATTCGGGTTGATGCTCAGCGCCTGCTTGAGCACCGGCAGGATGTAGGCCTGGTCGTGCGCGATGGAAAAGTTGGCCAGCGTGGGATCGGTCTGGCCGGAGGGCATGTCGTCGTAGCTGAACAGCGACTGCGAGAAGTCCGACGCCCCGATCGGCTGCCGCAGAAAGTCCAGGCCGATGCCCTGGTTCGGGTCGAACAGTTTGGTCATGATCTGGTTGCGCAGCGGGGAGTTGTCGACCAGCCAGGCCGAGGAGTCGGTGAACGAGGCGCCGAAGCCGGTCATGGTCTGGTAAGTGGTCGAGGGGCTGATGGTGATGACCTGGCTCTGCGAGCTGGACCCGGGAGCAAACGACGCGCCCGTCTGCGCGGCGAGCAGCTGGCTCTGGTCGGTCGTGGTCTCCCAGACGGAAACCGCCGGCCCGGACGCAGCGTCCGCTGGGGCGGCGCTCATCACGGCGACCCCCGCGACGAGCGCCATTGCGCCCATCGATGCCGTCATCCTCTTGAGACGAGACATGGTCCTCCTTCAGAACCTGCCGGGCGCGCAACGTGCGCCCGATCGCGCCTGCGCTGGCCGGGAGGCAGCCGACGTCGCGGTCATCTCCAGCCACATGTAACAATATGTTACAGTTGAAACACTTAGCTACGACGATAAAAGCAGTCCGTAATGAGGCTGTCAATAACGAGATACCGGTCCAGGCGGCAGCCAGGCCGGGAAGCTATGCTGCAGCTCATGGAACACATACGTGTAACAAAATGAGCAGGCCGCGCAGCCAGCGGGCCACCGTCCGGGACCTCGCCGCGGAGACGGGTGTCTCCATCGCCACCGTCTCGCGAGTCCTCAACAACCAGGCGCACGTAGCGCCGCACACTCGTGAGCTAGTCCAACGGGCCGTCGAGCGGCTCAGCGTGCAGGCACCCGGCCCGCGGCCGGTCCCGGCTGGCGTGACGCAGGGCTCCGTCTACCTGCGGTGCCCCTATCTCCTGACCGACTACTTCGGTCTCATCGTTTCGTCCATTGCCGAGACACTGGAGATGCACGGCAGACCCCTGCTGCTCAACGCCGGAGAAGCCGCACAGCAGGCGGCGATCCTGCCCACACTCGCGTCCCGGCCCGGCATCAGCGGCGCCATCATCGTCTTGCCGCTTGAGCCCAGCGAGCAGCTCGTGGACCTGCGGGCACGCGGGTTCCCGTTCGTCGTGGTGGATCCCCGCACCCCGATGCCCCGCGACATCGCAGCCGTGTCGGCGGCGCACTTCGCCGGAGCCCGCAGCATCACTAGGCACCTGATCGACCTGGGACACCGGCGCGTCGGCGTGGCCGCGGGACCGCACAACTGGCTCGCGAGCGAGGCGCGCCTCGCCGGACACGCGTCTGCTCTGGCGAATGTCGGTGTGCTGCCTGACCCCGAGCTGGTCCGAAGCGGCGAGGCAACCGCGCAGTTCGGCTACCACGCGGCCGGCGAACTGCTTGACCTGCCACAGCGCCCGACCGCGCTCATCGGGTTCAACGACAAGGTCGCCGTCGGCGCGCTAGCCGCGGCCGCCGAGCGTGGACTGCGCGTACCCGAAGAACTCTCCATCACCGGCTTCGATGACATCGACCTAGCTCAGGCCACCCGTCCCCTGCTCACAACCGTCCGTCAGCCACTGCAGGAAATGGGCCGCCTCGCCGTCAGTCTTCTTATCCGGCTCATGGAGCGCCAGCGACTCGATGCACTGCACGTCGAGCTGGCCACAGAGCTGGTCGTGCGCGACTCTACCGGCCCGGCTCCGCCACGTTGACATGCCGGGGCGCGGCACCGTCGCCATGTCCCTGAGGTCGTGGCCCCACCACGACCCCGGCGCCGGGGTTGATCAGTTCCGGTCACCGCGGGATGGTGACCGTGACGGACAGGCCGCCGTCATCACGGGGGCGGGCGGTGGCGGTGCCGCCGTGGATCGCGGCGATGGACGCGACGATGGCCAGCCCGAGCCCGGAGCCGTCGTGGGAGGTGCGGTCGCTGAGCCGCTGGAACGGCTGGAAGATGCGACCGACGTCGGCCGGGCTGATGACCAGGCCGGTGTTGGCCACGGTCAGCTGGCTGCCGCCCGCGGTGGTCCGGGTGCTGACCCAGATGTCGCCGCCGGCGACGTTGTACCGGATCGCGTTGTCGACCAGGTTCGCGATGAGGCGTTCGGCCAGCACCGGATCGCCGGAGATGACGGCGGGCTCCAGCCTGGCGTGCACCCGCCCGTCGCCCAGCCCGGCGGAGTCGAGGACGTCTTCGGCGGCCGTGGCCAGGTCGACCTGCTCGCGGACGGCGAGCCCGCGCTCGTTGCGCGCGAGGATGAGCAGCGCGCCGATGAGGTGCTCGGCATGATCCACCGCGGCGCGGATGTCCGCCGCCATGCCGCGCAGGTCGCCGGGCGTGCTGCCGGGGTTGCCCAGCACGACGTCGATGGTGGCGCCCATGACGGCGAGCGGGGTGCGCAGTTCATGGGAGGCGTTGCCGATGAACCGCTGCTGGCCCTCGAACGCGGCCTGGAGCCGGCCGAGCATCTCGTCGAAGGTCTCGGCCAGTTCGCGGAGCTCGTCGCGGGGGCCTGTCGGCGCGACCCGCGCCGACAGGTTGTGTTCGGACGCGGCGCGGGCGGCCGTCGTGATCAGGTGCACCGGGCGCAGCGCCCGCCCGGAAAAGATCCACCCGAGCACGGCGGCGAGGGCGATGACCACGGCCAGCGTGACCAGCGAGTACTGCAGCAGGTGCGACAAGGTAAGGTCACGCTGGCCTTGCGCGCCCTGCTGCTGGAAGTACGCGGCGCACTTGGCCAGGATGCGCGGGTTGGGCTGGGCACTTAGTTCCTGGGATCGGCACCGCGCCGCGATGCTGGCCGGATCGTCGCCGGGCGCAGGAGGCAGGTGTCCCTGCGTCCCCAGCTGCGCCACCTGAGCGTAGCTGACCGCTACGACGATCGCCCCGCACACGGCGAACAGGCCGGTGTACAGCAGGGTCAGCCGGGCCCGGACGGTCAGCCGCGGGCGGGTCACATCCGGTACCCCTTGCCCACCACGGTCTCGATCAGCGACGGATCGCCGAGCTTGCGCCGCAGCCGGGCCATCGTCACCGAGACGATGTTGCTGAACGGGTCGACATGAGCGTCCCACACGTGCTCGAGCAGTTCCTCGGCGCTGACCAGGGCACCGTCGGCGGCCAGCAGCAACTCCAGGATGCCGAACTCCTTGCGGGTCAAAGACAGCGGGCGGCCGCCGCGGCTCGCGCGGTGCCGGGCCAGGTCCACGGCCAGGTCCCCGCGGCGCAGCAGCGGCGGCACCGACGGCGCGCGGCGGGACAAGGCCCGGACCCTGGCGACGAGCTCGGCGAACGCGAACGGCTTGGGCAGGTAGTCATCGGCGCCCAGCTCCAGTCCGTCAACCCGGTCCTCGACGGCGGCGGCGGCGGTGAGCATGAGAATCCGCGGGCCGGAGCCTGCTATCACCCGGCATACCCGGTCACCGTGCACGACCGGCAGGTCGCGGTCGAGCACGATCACGTCATAGGCCGCCTGGGCGGCGGCGTCCAGCGCCGCCGCGCCGTCGTGCACGGCGTCGACCGCCATCCCGGCCTGGCGCAGCCCCTGAGCGATCCGCTCGGCCAGCGTCGCATGGTCCTCAGCCACCAGCACCCGCATCTGACCAGTGTGCGCCAGCCAGCATGACATCGGTGCAACATCGCCGGTAGCGCTGCTGTCACCCGCCCCGGCGTAGAACAGCCGACATGAAGGCAATCCCCCTGCGGCGGGCATGGCCGACGGCAGCGCGAACCACGGTCGCCGTCATCGCCACGGCCGCCCTGGTCCCGTTGGCGGCGGCCTGCAGCGGCCCGTCATCGACCGGTTCTGGCGGCTCGAGCGCGCGAGGGTCAGCGGGCTCTCCGTCAGCAATCGCCTACTCGGCCTGCATGCGCTCCCAGGGTGTACCGAGCTACCCCGACCCCGACAGCAACGGACAACTCCCCAAGGGCGACGCTCAGCAATTCGGCGTCAGCACCTCCAAGTACCAGGCCGGCCAGCAAGCCTGCCAGCACCTGCTCCCGGCCGACGGGTCGCTTCACCAGCAAGAATACCAATGCATGCAGAACAGCGACTGCCCGCAGGCCCTGGTGCAGCTGATGCTAACCGCCGACCGGAAGCTCGCCCGGTGCATGCGCTCCCATGGGGTACCGGACTTCCCCGACCCAACCATCGATTCCAGTGGGCCTGTTTTCAATATCACTAACGCCGGTATTTCCGACGCTGCGCCGCATACGAGCCAGTTCGAGGCCAACTTGGACGAATGCGCGCGGCTGGCGGGAGGGAACGCCACGGAGTCGTTCGAGTGACATGATCACCCAGCCCCCTGAGGAGAGCATGGTGAACCACAGCACCCGCGTCATGCGCCGGCCACGGCGGGCATGGCCGACAGCAGCGCGAACCGCGGTCGCCGTCATCGCCACGGCCGTCCTGGTCCTGCTGGCGGCGGCCTGCGGCAGCAGCCCGTCATCCACCGGTTCAGCTACCGTTTCAGCTACCGGTCCCGGCGGCTCACCAGCTGCGGGAGGGTCAGCGGACGCCAAGCTGCTCGCCTTCTCCCAGTGCATGCGCTCGCACGGCGTGCCGGACTTCCCCGACCCCCAAGCTGGCGCCAGCAACGCAAAGTTCCCAAGCGCGCAACAACTCCGGGTCAGCAGCTCCCAGCTCAGCGCGGCCGAGAACGCCTGCCAGCGCCTGCTCCCGGTCGGCACGGACGACCAGTTTCCTGCGGCCGAGGTGCCGCTTCTGCTGCGCGGCATGCTCCCCTTCTCCCGCTGCATGCGCTCCCACGGGGTGCCGAACTTCCCCGATCCCGCCGCCGACTCCGAGGGGCGCCCTATATTCCCGCTATCCACCCACGGGATCAGCCTGAGTTATTCGCACTCACGACAATTCACGGCTGCGATAGGCGAATGCCAGAACCTGGCGCCCCAACAACTCGGCGGGATCCCGTTTGGCTAATGGCCGGCGCTTTTACCGCTGGGAGCGGAAGGGACGGAGACTGATAGTGAGTGAGACGGGTTGGCGCGGCCGGGCGGCCGGGCCGCAGGCGGAGGTGCGGGCGGCCTCGGAGGTTAGGGGATCGCGTGGCCGTGGTCGCTGGGTGGCCCTGGGCATCATGGTCGTGGTGGCGGCCGGGATCGCGGGGACGGTGTCGGCGTGGTGGGCCGGGGTGTTTTCCCCGGCCTCCTCCTCTGGGGCCGGGCCGGGCGCGCCGCCGCCGGCGACGCAGCCGGTGGTCCGGGAGGATGTCGCGGCGACCACGCCGGAGACCGCGACGCTGGGGTATGCCGGGTTGTATACGGTGACCGGGCAGGGTGGCGGGACGCTGACCTGGCTGCCGCCGGCCGGGCAGGTGGTCCGGCAGGGGCAGGTGCTGTACAAGACCGGTAACGGCTCCCCGGTGGTGCTGCTGTACGGCAGTGTCCCGGACTGGCGGGACCTGAGCGAGGGCATCACCGGCCAGGACGTGACTCAGCTCAACCACGACCTGGTGCGGCTCGGCTACGCCGGCCGCACGGATATCGCCGCGCTAGGCTGGAATTTTTACTCGTGGCAGACGGCGTACGGCGTGCAGCGGCTCGAGGGCCACCTGGGCGTGTCCTTGCCGCCGGGGAGCCTGTCGTTGGGCCAGGTGGTGTTTGAGCCGGAGGCGCTGCAGGTCAGCCAGGTGACGGGCCGCCTGGGCAGCCCGGCCTCCGGGCTGGTGCTGACCGCGACGTCGGACCGGCACGTGGTGATGATCCCGCTGGATGTGTCCATGGAGTCGGAGGTCAAGGCGGGTGACACAGTAGGCATCACGCTGCCGGACGGGACGACCACGCCGGGGCTGGTGTCCTCGGTCGGCGCGGTGGCGACCACCACAGCCGGGACGAACGGGAACCCGACCACGACGATCCCGGTGCAGGTGACGCTGACCGACCCGGCGGCCGCGGGGACCCTGGATCAGGCGCCGGTGACGGTGAACCTCACCACGGAAAGCAGCCCTGGCCCGGTACTCGCGGTACCGGTGACGGCGCTGGTGGCCCAGTCGCCTGGGGGGTATGTCGTGGAGGTGGCCGGCCCGGGAAACACACGGCGATACGTGCCGGTGACGCCCGGGATCTTCGACGACGCGGACGGGCTGGTCCAGGTGACCGGGGCGCTGACGCCCGGGCAGCGCGTGGTGGTGCCTGCGTCGTGATGGCCGCAGGGGCGGCCGTGGGGGCGGCCGTGGCCGGCCAGGACGGGCCGGGCGGGGTGCCGGTGCTCGAGCTGGACCGGGTGTCGAAGGTGTACCCGGGGCAGCCGCCGGTGCGGGCGCTGGAGCGGGCAAGCCTGACGGTGGCCGTCGGGGAGCTGGTGGCGGTGGTCGGCCCGTCGGGGTCGGGCAAGTCCACGCTGCTGCACCTGATGGGCACCTTGGACAAGCCGACGGCCGGGTCGGTGCGGGTCACCGGCCTGGACGCGGCGCGGATGACCGACCGGGAGGTGGCGGCGCTGCGGGCATCCCGGATCGGGTTCGTGTTCCAGCAGTTCTTCCTGGCCGAGCACCAGAGCGTGCTGGGCAACGTGGCCGACGGGCTGTTGTACGCGGGGGTGCGGCGAACCGCGCGGCGACGGCTGGCGCTGCAGGCGCTGGACCGGGTCGGGCTGGCGCACCGGGCCGCCGCCCGGCCGACCCAGCTGTCTGGGGGTGAGCGGCAGCGGGTCGCGATCGCGCGGGCGGTGGCGGGTGCGCCGCCGGTGGTGCTGGCCGACGAGCCGACCGGGAACTTGGACTCGGCCACCGGCGCCGCCATCTTGGCCCTGCTAGAGGAGCTGAACGCGGCCGGGACCACGATCATCATCATCACCCACGACCACGCGGTCGCCGCCCGGACGCGGCGTCTCGTCGAGATGCTCGACGGGCACATCATCGCAGACAGCCCCGTCCCCGACCACCCGGCCACCGGGGCTGACGGGACTGGCGGGGCGGGCGGGAAGCCCGGCCGCCGCCACCGCGCGCAGGAAGGGCCGTCATGACCACCACATCGCGGCAGCCGGGGGCCCCGACCGCGGTCAGGCTGAGCCCCGGGGACCTGGCCGGGCTGGCCAGCATCGGGCTGCGGACCCGCAAGCTGCGCACCGGGCTGTCCGCGCTGGGCATCGCGCTCGGCGTCGCGGCGATCGTCGCCGTCCTCGGCCTGGCCGCATCCTCGCAGGCGGCGCTGCTTGACGAGATCGCCCGGCTGGGCACCAACCTGCTGACCGTCACGGACGGGCAAACGTCTTCTGGCCAGACCGCCGAGCTGCCGGAGGCGGCGCCTGGCATGATCACCCGGCTGACCGGAGTTCTCTCGGTGCAGGACACAGGCGGTGTCACCGGCGTCAACGCCTATAAGTCCCCGCTCATCCCCCCGATCGAAACCAACGGTCTCAGCGTGGACGCCGCCACCCTCGGCCTGCCCGCGGTAGCCGGCACTGGTCTCGCGCAGGGCCGGTTCCTGAACGCGGCCACCGCCCGGGAGCCGGTCACCGTGCTCGGCGCTACCACAGCGCACCTGCTCGGCATCGACCGGATCCGGCCCGGGATGCGGATCTGGGTCGGTGGCCAGTGGTTCTACGTGACCGGCATCCTCAACCCGGCCACCTATGCCCCCGAGCTCGACTCGGCGGTCCTGGTCGGCTTCCCGGCCGCCGAGAAGTACCTGGGCTTCGACGGGCACCCGTCGACAATCTACGTCCGCACCGTTGATACCCCGGCCGCCACCGCCGCCGCCGACCACCTGCTCGCCGCGCAGGCCAACCCGCAAAACCCCAGCCAGGTCACCGTCTCCCAGCCCTCCGACATCCTCACCGCCGAGGCCGACACCAAGGGCGCGCTCGACACCTTGTTCCTGGGCCTGGGCGCGGTCGCGCTGCTGGTCGGCGCGATCGGGGTGGCCAACATCATGGTCATCTCGGTGCTGGAGCGCCGCTCGGAGATCGGGCTGCGCCGGGCGCTGGGCGCCACCCGCGGCCAGATCCGCACCCAGTTCCTGGCCGAGGCGATCCTGCTGTCCCTGGCCGGCGGCGTGGCCGGGGTCATCGCCGGCGCGATCGCCACCGCCGCCTACGCCCGCAGCCACCACGAGATCGTCGTCATCCCGCCCGGAGCCTGGCCGGCGGCCTGGCCGCGGCCGTCATCATCGGCGCCCTGGCCGGGCTCCTGCCCGCCATTCGCGCCGCACGCCTGTCCCCGACACAGGCACTCCTGACCGTCTGACCGGACGGGTGATTCCGGACGGAATAGTCCTTGTGCCCACCTGGTGGCGGGTGAGACGCGTGATGGATCAGGTTAGCGGGGCGTTGGCGTTCTCGACGATCTTCGTGCCCTGGCTGGAGGCCTGCGACTCCACCTGTGAGATAGCGCTCTCGATCGCGCCGACGCCCGACGCGTCACCCTGCTTGAGCTTCGACACGGCCGCCGCCACGGTCTCGCTGACCGTCCGCAGCGGGGACACGATGAGCTTGCACAACGTCGGGCTGTTCTGGGCCGCTGCGAACGCCAGGCGAACCTCGCGCTTGATAACCAACGCAGCCAGGCCAGCCTTGACGAACGCGGTTAGCCGCCCATGCGCGCCGGACCCGAACGTTCCAGCCCGGTACGGTTTGTAGATATAGCGGTGGAACGCTCCGAAGCCCAGCGCCGCGTGCGCGACGAACTCCGTCTTCGCGAACCCGGAGGCCTCGCTCGGACACGACGTCGGCGCGGCGGACGCGCTGGCCACCGACGTTGCCGACACGCCGCTGCCCGCCGCGGCCGTCGACGAACTCTTGCACCCGGCCGCGAGAAGTACCACCAGCGCCAACGACACGACCAGAACCAGCAAACGCTTTGCCATTCTTTTTCTCCCTGCCTCGGCCTAGCGGGACCACGCGGCGGCGCCTCTGGCTTGGTCAGCTCCGGGGATGGCGGTACGGCCGAGGTCATGACCTCGGCCGCTCATGCCAAGGCCCGGTGCAGCCTACCGTCCCGGCCGGGAGCTTACGCGTCGCGGACCTACACGTCGCGGAGCCGGAGCACCAGGCCGCCGAGGAGGAGCGCTCCGGCAGCCCAGGCGGTGAGTACGCCGAGCCCCTGCCAGGGGGTGAGCGGCAGGCCACGGATACCCACCGTGGCCTGGATGTCCAGGCCCGCGGTCATCGGAGCGAGCTGTTCCAGGTGCCGCCGCCAGGCCCCGGCGCTGACCGTAGCGGTGAGGAGCGGAAACAGGAGCAGCAGGCCCAGCACGATCCCGATCGCCGCCGTGGAGTCCCGCACCGCGCAGGCGACGCCGAGGGCGAGCAGCCCGATCAGGGCCAGATACAGCGCGGAGCCGAGGGCCGCGCGCAGGTCGGCGCCATTCCCGAGCGACAGCGGCGGCCCGGCCAGGCCGTGGCCGGGCAGGATGAGCTGCCCGGCCAGCAGCGACCCGACCGTGGCGGCGGCCCCGGCGGCCAGCATCAGGCCGGTGACGACGGCGGCCTTGGCGGCGAGAACGCTCACCCGGCAGGGCATCGCGGCGAACGTGAGACGGATCATTCCGGTGCTGTATTCGCCGCCGATGGCGAGCACGGCGAGGATCACGGCCAGCATCTGCCCGAGATAGACCCCGGTGAGGGAGAGCTTCGCGGGATCCTGGCCGCACCCGCCGGCGGCGTGGCAGGTCACCGACCCCGCCACGGCCGCGCCGACGGCCGTGGTGAGGACGACGACGGCGAGCAGCAGCCAGCCGGTGCTGCCCGCCGTCCGCAGCTTCGTCCATTCCGCATGCAGGGTCCGGGCAGGAAGGAGCCGGACAGGAAGGAGCCGGCTCATGCATCCCTCCGGTGCAGCAGGAAAGCAGCCAGCGTCAGGGCGGCTGCGGTCCAGGCGCACAGCACCGCGAACCCGGCCCACGGCGCCAGCGGATAGTAGCCGTACATCGGCGTATAGGCACCGGTGACCTGCGGATACGCCGGGATGCTCTGCTCGACCGCGATGGCGGCGGCCGGGGTGATCCGCAGCACCCAATCGGCGGCGCTGGCAGGCAGGGCCGTGATCGCGAGCAGGTACGGCAGCACGATCCCGGCGATCACGACGGTGACCGCGAGCGCGCCGCGCCGCAGCACCGCTCCGACGGCCAGGGCGAGGACCGCGGCGACGGCGATGAGCGCGGCGGCCCCGGCGATGACGCGCAGCTCGGTGAGGGCGGGCACGGGCAGGATCGGGTTGCCCTCGCCACGGAGCTTCGCCAGGCCGACCGGGAGCGCGACCGCGATCCCGGCGATCCCGGCGATCAACGTGACCGCGCCGATCACGATGGCCTTCGCCGCGAGGACCCGGCCGCGGCGCGGGGACGCAGCCAGCGTGAGGCGGATCAGGCCGCGCCGGTACTCGGCGGTGATGAACAGCGCACCCAGCACGCCCGCCGCGATCACCGCGGCAAACGAGCCGACGCTGATGGCGTCCTCGATCCGCGTGCCGCCGCCCATCGCGCCGGCCGCGACAGGCGCGATGTCGCCGCTGCCGCTGACCGTGTACCCGGAGCCGGCCGGGCGGAACCCGTCCAGCCCCGAGGGGCCATTGGTGTCCCCGACGTCGTCGCCGGTCCACGTTCCGCCTGGCCAGGTGCCGCCGAGGCTAAGACGGTCGAAGGTGCCTGTGTCCTCGGTGGGGACGCTGGTTCCGGAGCTACCGATAGCGGACTGGCTGATCACCGTGTCGTGGGCAGGAGACGTCGCGAACAGCCCGGCCTGGGCGGTGGCCGGCAGGCCGGTGAGGGTGACGGTGCCGACCCTGGTCCAGCTGGTGCCGGTGGCGGAGTCGTAGCCGGTAATCGTGCCGCCGTGCCGGACCAGGCGCAGCCAGCGGGGCGACGCCGTCGTGGGCGTCCCGCCCAGGCCCGCGGTGTCACCGGTGTAGTTCCATTGCATCCGCACGCCGTGGCGGCCGGTGACCATCATCGCCGCGTAGGCCGACCCCGGTCTGATGGACGCCTTGATGATGATCCCGGCCTTGGACCACGGCTCGACGTCCGGCGTCCAGCCGGCCGTCGGGTTTTGCGCCAGCGGACCGCCGGCGGCCGACTCGCCGCCGCCGGAACTTGAGTACAGGCCGGTCAGGGAGGTGACCCGGACGGTGATGCTGCCGCTGGAGGCCAGCGCCCGGTGCACGAAGGAGAACTGATCGGTGACCGCTCCGCCGCCCGGTCCCGTCAGCGGGGCGGTGCACCCACCGCATTGGCCCATGTTGAGCAGCGCGAACCCGGTGGGGAGCGCCGCCGCGACACCGATGGTGATGATCCAGCCGGGGACCGTCCGCAACTTCGTCCACTCCGCGCGCAGCAGCCGTGCGAACCGGTCGCGCGGCCTGGCGTTCAGGTCCGGCCGGTGCGTGCCGAGAGCTACCACGACGCCGCCTCCGTCTTCGCGGCGCTGAACTCGACGGCTTCCCGGGTGAGTTCCAGGTAGGCCTCCTCCAGCGTCGCCCGGTGGGCGGATACCTCGCTGAACGGGACCGAGTGCCCGGACAGGAGCACCACGGCTCGTTCGGCATCGATCCCGGTGATGATGAGCAGGTCGGGACCGGTGGCCGCGACGGTGGCCCCCGAGCGTTCCAGCACCGCTGCCGCCTCGGCCCGCGCGGTCGTGCGTAGCGTCACCCGGCCAGCGGATGCGGCGGCGATCAGCTCGGCCGCGCCGGTGTCGGCGAGAACCCGGCCGCGGCCGACCGCGACCAGGTGACCGGCGCCACCCTCCGTGAGCAGAGCCTGGAGCTCGCTCATCAGGTGGCTGGAGACCAGCACCGCCCGGCCCTGGGCGGCCAGGTCCGTCAGGAAGCCGCGCAGCCAGACGATGCCCTCCGGGTCCATGCCGTTGAACGGCTCGTCGAACATGAGCACGGCCGGGTCGCCGAGCAGTGCGGCGGCGATGCCGAGCCGCTGCCGCATGCCGAGTGAGTAGCCGCCGGCCTGGCGGCGGGCCGCCGGCCCCAGACCGGACTGCGCGATCACCTCGTCGACCCTGCTGGCGGGAAAGCCCTGGGAATGAGCCAGCCAGAGCAGATGGTTGCGGGCGGTGCGGCTGGGCTGCAGCGCGGCGGCATCCAGCAGGGAGCCCACGCAAGAAAGCGGCTGCTCGTGCTGGCGGTACGGCTTCCCCGCGATCAGGGCGGTGCCCGCGTCGGCCGCGTCCAGGCCGAGGATCACCCGCATCGTGGTTGATTTGCCGGCTCCGTTCGGCCCGACGAAACCGGTCACCTGCCCGGGCGAGACGGTGAATGTCATGCCGTCCAGCGCCTGGACGCGGCCGAACCGCTTGCGCAGCCCGGCGACTTCGATGGTTGCTTCCATGAGGAGGTTCTACGGAACCGGTCATTACAGCGGCCGGACGGTGGCCGTAATGTCGGTGTAAGGCCCGGCCGGGCAGGCTGAGGGGGCCTGCTATGCCTGGCCGGCGCGATGGCCAGGAAGGGAGGAGGCGACGATGCTCCGGTCGCGCCGCAACGTGCGGATGCGTTTGACCGCTCTGTACTGCGTTCTGTTCGTGCTGTCCGCCGTGGTGCTGCTGGCCATCACCAACGGCGTGGGATCCTCGACCTCGCGGACGACGACCGTGACCAGCGGCGGCGCGCGACCAGGGCGGACCGTGGCCGTACAGGCGCAGACGGCCACGTCACACCAGTACCTGCTCGGGTCGGCGATCGCGCTGGGCGTGATGGCGTTGGTATCGGTGGCGGCCGGCTGGGCGGTCGCGGGCCGGGTTCTGCGCCCGCTGCGGGCCATGACCGCGGCCACGCGGCGGATCTCCGCCGACAGCCTGCACGAGCGGCTCGCCATCGACGGCCCGGGCGACGAGCTGAAAGACCTCGCCGACACGATCGACGCGCTGCTGGAGCGCCTGGACGGCGCGTTCGCCGCGCAACGCCGGTTCGTCGCCAACGCCTCCCACGAACTGCGCACTCCCCTGGCGACGATGCGCGTGTCGCTGGATGTTGCCGTGGCCAAGCCCGGCCCGCTGCCGCCCGGGACGATCACGCTGGCCGGTCAGGTCCGAGCCGAACTCGACAAGGTCGACGAGCTGCTGGAAGGGCTGCTGGTGCTGGCCCGCGCCCAGCACGGTGTGCTGCCCGGCCGGGCCGTGCTCCCGCTGGGTGAGATCGTGTCGGCCGCCCTGGCCGGCCAGGAAGGCGCGATCACCGCCAGGAACCTGACTGCGCGGCACGTCAGCGGCAACGACGGCATCTGGGTCGAGGGCAGCCAGCCGCTGCTGCGCCGGATGGCCGACAACGTGATCGGCAACGCTGTCCGCCACAATCGCGACGGCGGCTGGATCCGCGTCACCACCAAGGCCGGGCCGGGCGTGGCGCACCTGATCATCGAGAACGGCGGCGACGTCCTTGACCCGGCCCAGGTCGCCGGGCTGGCCCAGCCATTCCGGCGGCTGGGCGCCGACCGCACCGGCTCTGATGACGGCGCGGGGCTCGGCCTGTCGATCGTCGCGGCGATCACCGAAGCGCACCGCGGTTCCCTCGCGCTGCACGCCAGGCCGGACGGTGGCCTCAAGGTCACGATCAGGCTGCCGCTGGCCACGGGCGCCGCCGCCAGCACCTTTACCATCTGCGGGGACCAGGCAGGAGTCCCGGCATGAGAGTCCTGGTGGTCGAGGACGCCCGCTCCCTCGCCGACCGGGTGGCCGAGGGGCTGCGGGACCAGGGCATGGCCGTGGACATCGCCCGCGACGGGCTGGAAGCCGCGGCCAAGCTCGACGTCAACGCCTACGACGTGGTCGTCCTGGACCGGGACCTGCCCGGCATCGGTGGCGACGACCTGTGCCAGATGATCACCTCCCGTGACCAGCGGGTCATGGTGCTGATGCTGACCGCGGCCGGCTCACCGCAGGACCGGGTCAGCGGCCTGGGCCTGGGCGCCGACGACTACCTCGCTAAGCCATTCCACTTCCCCGAGCTCGTGCTGCGCATCCGCGCCCTGGGCCGCCGCCAGCCCACCGCCCGAGCTCGCGTCCTGCGCGTGGCCGGGATCGAGCTCGACCCCGGCGCGCGGACCGCGACCCGCGACGGACGGCCGCTGGACCTGTCGGTCAAGGAGTTCGCCGTCCTGGAGGCCCTGCTGCACGCCAGCCCGGCGTTCCTGTCCGCCGAGGACCTCCTTGAGAAAGCCTGGGACGAGCACGCCGACCCATTCACCACCACTGTCACCGTCACCATCAGCCGCCTGCGACGCAAACTCGGCAACCCGCCCATCATCGCCACCACTCCAGGCGTCGGCTACCGCATCACCAGCCAGGCCGCGTAGGGACACGCGGACTTTTGTGTTACCGGAACTCCCTTGACCCGGTGGCCGCTCCGGTGAGGTTGAACAGCTCGTGGAGCACATCCGAGGCGATGCCGGAAAGAGACCGCCTTTCACCGTCGCGGATCCACTGGGCGAAGGCGATTCCGAACACGGTGGCGCCGGACTGCGCCGCCAGGGTGGCGGCAGGCTCGCCGATGCCTCGCGCGCGCAGGGCCTCGGCGACCGTCGTGGCCAGGCCTGCGAGCTTGTGCAGTTCGCGCTCCCTGAGCGCGGGGTTCTGGTCGATCACGGACTGCCGCAGGCGGGAGTACGGGCGGCGCTCGTCGGGGAAAAACGATGCCGCCGCCTGAAGCGCGGAGGCGATGACCTCGAGCGGTGATGCGTCGGGCGGGGCCGCGTCCACCCCGTCGATGAACGCCTGGAGGAACTCTTGCTGCCCGTAGAACAGCACCTCGCGCTTGTCGCTGAAGTGCCGGAAGAAGGTGCGCTCGGTCAGCCCGACGGATTGCGCGATCTCCGCGGCGGTCGTCTGCTCGAACCCGCGAGTGGCGAACAGCTCGAGTGCCGCTGCCTGCAGGCGCTCCCTCGCACCCGGTTCCCACCGCACCATGGTTCCGAGTCTAGTGATGACAGTTGCTGCCGTAAAGGTGTATGGTGATGACTGTTGCTGACATCAGTCGGGTCTCGCCGCCGGACACGAGGTCACGGGGCTCGCCAGGTCCGATGCTTCCGCCGCTGCCCTGGCGGCCAAGGGGGCTCGGGTCCGCCGCGGTGACCTTGACGATCTCGCGAGCATCCGTGCTGGCGCCGAGGCCGCCGAGGCCGTCATCCACCTCGCGAACAAGCACGACTGGTCCGACCCGGCCGCCTCGGGCGTCGCCGGCCTCACCCAGGGCAGGCCCTCCACGGAGGACGATGCCTCCCCGTTCCACGTCCCGGAGTCGCCGCGCGGAGGCAGTGAGAACCTCGCGCTCGATTTCGTCGACCGCGGTGTGCACACCGTGAACCTGCGCTTCGCGCCGACCGTGCACGGAGCCGGCGACCACGGGTTCATCGCGATAATCGCCGCGGTGGCCCGCGAGAAGGGCGTCTCCGGCTACCCGGGAGACGGGACCAACCGGTGGGCCGCCGTGCACAGGTCCGATGCCGCGCGCCTCGTCGCGCTTGGACTCGCGAAGGCTCCGGCGGGCGCCGCCTGCATGCCGTCGCAGAAGACGGCGTACCCACCCGCGACATCGCGGCGGCCATCGGCCGCGCCTTCGACCTCCCCGTCGCCTCGATCGCCCCCGATGACGTCCAAGGTCACTTCGGGTGGATCGGCACCTTCTTCGGCATGGATCTCGCGGCGACGAGCACCGCGACACGGCACCTTCTCGGCTGGGCACCCGCAGGCCCGACTCTGATCGAGGACCTCGACGCGGGTGCGTACTAAACGCCTGACGCCAGATATCAGCACGACATCGCTCCTTGGTGGACAATGGGGTGACTGCGGGGGGATAACGGGTCTTGACCACGACCGCCGGTTTATCAGAAGGGTTTGACGTGGGCATTCTTCGCCGATCCATGATGATTGCGGCCGCTATCGGGGCGGCGGGCGCGATCGCCGCCGGAGGTACGGTCCCCGCGCTGGCCGCGACGACGAGCGGGGTGCGGTATCTGCAAGTGCAGAGCACGGGCGTGGCGGGGCCCAGCGGCACCCAATGCACCGCGGCTGTCCTGTCGGCGGCGGTTTCCACCGGCAACCCGGCCTATGTGTCCGCCATGGTGACGAACACCTTGACGAACGCATGCACGGGCTGGTTGCAGAACTCGGTGAACGGCGGAGCCTGGACAGACGTGTCGCCGCGGCAGAGCGTGCCGGGGGGGCAGGGGCTGAACAACCCGGCGTGGTACAAGACCGCCAACTACTACGCCGGACCGGGGACCAGCATCCGGGCCTGCCTCCAATATGGGTCGGGCACGGCGCGATGCAGCAATCCCGTGTCACTCGCCCAGAGCGCCGCCACCCCGGCCAGCGACGCCACGCCGGTGTATTACGCCCAGAAGCAGCTGACCGTGGGCGTTTCCGGTGGCTCTGGCCAATGTTCGGCGTATCTGAACAGCAGCACCACGGTCAAGGCGACCGGCTCTCAGGTGAACGTGATCATCCTGGAGCAGTCCTCGGCGGCGTGCACCGGATGGCTCGAGTCCTCCACGAACAACGGCACGACCTGGGAGCAGGCCACGCCGACCTTCTCCCTGCCCCTCAGCAACGCGCCGGAATACGCCTTCACTCCGGCCGTCGCCGACGGGACCGGCCAGCTCGCCCGCGCCTGCGTACAGGGCACCGCCGCCAAGGTGTGCTCCGCGCCCTGGTAGCTACGGGACGTCGGCCGCACGCCAGCCACAGGTCGTCCCGGCCAGCGCCCGGCCCGGACCGTGACCGCGTTCATCAATGAATTTTTACCAGCGCGACCAGAATGATGAGCGCGGCGACGCCAAACAACATGGCCCGCCCCCAATGCTCCAGCTCCACCTTCCGCGCTTGCTTCACAGCGCTCTTATACCTGCCGACGTCATTTACCGCTCGGTGTAGGAGTTTCCAGTGCCAGCCCGCGACCACACCGAACGCGCCGACCATGATGGCGAAGAGCCACATCTTCAACCCCCTGCTGCCCTAGAAGTTCGGCGGATCTCATCCTTACCGAAGGACTATTCGCTGCTGCTTAAGATTCCCGCTCAAGCAGTGATCTAGTCCGACATGCGGGGTACATGTGCAGTACCGGTAGGAGCCAGGTAAGTAGGACTTAACGATGGACGAATCACTTCAGGGAGCAGGCGCCACACCAGCCTCGAATAAGGAAGGACGCAGCCAGGAAGTCAAGCTAGGGCAGATGCTGGAGAGCCTAATTGAGCGGGGAGGGTATAGCCGCAACCGAAAAAAAATCTTGACTGCGCTGGACATCAGCGCAGCGGCGCTCTCCCAGTATGTCCGAGAGCAGACCCGGCCAAGTTTCGGCAAGCTGCTTGCTCTGGCCGATTTCTTCGACGTCAGCCTCGACTACCTGGTATATGGCACACCGACCGGCAGCTTGATCGATTACGGGCCGCTCTACCGGTATGTCGATCACGCGCTCGCCGATGTGCAGGCGCGCGGCAGCCGCCATTCTGCTGTGGTGGCGCGCATCGGGCGGGTGCTCGCGGACCGGATCGACGAGGTCGCGGCCCAACTGGCTTCCGCGCCCACCGCAACGCGCGAAGGACTGCTGCAAGACGACGAGATGCTGCGCCTTGAGCGGTACTGCCGCACGGCCGACATCCTGAGCCTGAACCTCGAGTTCGACGTCATCCACCGAGAGCAGGGGGTAGCCGCAGGTCGTTTCCTGCCTGTCGTCGCCGCCAACCTGGAACGAGGCGCCGCGTATCGTTTTCTGGTCCCGGGGCCTGATCGCGCCATGGAAATCACCGTAGAGGCGTGTCGCCGGCTGCTCGCCGACCAGGTCGGGGGCGACCGAGTCCGGCAAAGCTGCGCCTTCCGCCGGACCGCATCACCGCCGCTGGTCGGCGTGGTCCTGCTCAAGCTCGACCCGGTCGGCTTGAGAGCAGAGGAACCAGCCTTGTACTGGCAGATCAGCGACTACCTCAGCGAAGACGGGTGGCTTGGTTGCATCATCCGTCCTAACAACGATTCCAACAGCGACATGCTCATGGATCCACCGCATGCCCGCCGGGCACGGAACTCATTCGAGGCCCTGTGGGCAACAGCCGTAGCTATCTAGCCATCGGCTACCTCACGAAACGGGACCTAACAACTTTTACTTTACCCCTCGCGCGCCCGCCTACTGCCAGATGATAACGTCCCTAGCTTGTGGCAACGAGAGGCGTAGTCGTGGGGCGGATCGTCAAAGTCCGTCCCCACCCTTACGGTGACCGGATCTGGCTTGCCGACGTCGAAATCGGACGAGGCTACCACCCGCAGATCGTGTGGGGCGGCCTGCCGCTCCTGCGCGAGGGCGACCTTATCCCCGTGGCGCCACCTGGCTCCCGGCTCCCCCAGGGCAAGATGCGGCAGCGGCGTTACCGAGGCGAAATGTCCGAGGGCATGCTTTGCAGCCTCGCAGAGCTTGGGTGGGACCTAGCCGTCACTGACCGGGTCGCAGTTCTTGATGAGCGGCCAGGCTTGATGCCAGGTGACTCCCTCGATTCCCGGGAAAGCGACTGGCCATCGATCATCAGGCATGATCACTTGCGGCCCGGCAGCTAGGGCGAATGCCACCAGGACCAGCGTCAGTGCCGTCCCTGGGTCGTTCGGCGGATGGTTTTAAGCAAAAAACCGACTGATCATTGTAAAAAGTGACTACCTCGGTGTTAGATGACCGGTGAGCGCCGAAATTTCATGACACAGTGGTCCACCGCGCTCACTGGAGTCCTGACTGGAAGGGGTGGCCGTGTTCGCCCGAAGACTCACCACCAGCGTGGCCCTGGCGGCGCTCGTAGCATTGGCAAGCTTGGCGGGCGAGGCCGCGGCCAGCGCCTCCCCCGCCCCGGATCATTCCGGCCATTACAGTTCCGATGTGGTGCCGACCGCCGATCACGGCCGCGGCGCCGCCGTCCCGTTCACCGAGTACTCGGCGGTCGGAGCGACGTCCAACGGCACCGTGATCGGCCCGTCCGACAACCTCTACACGCTGCCGGCCGAGGCCGTGGGCCGCACCGCGGTCACGCTCAGCGGGGCCGGCCAGTACGTCGACTTCACCCTCACCAGGCCGGCCAACGCGGTTGACCTCCGCTACTCCATCCCCGACTCGGCCGACGGCACCGGGCAGACGACGCCGCTGCAGCTGTCCGTGAACGGGCAGCAGCGACCCGACCTGACCCTGACCTCGAAGTACACCTGGTTCTACGGCAGCTACCCGTTCACCAACGACCCGGCCGACCTGCACGGTCACCACATGTACGACGACGTGCGGACCCTGCTCGGCCGGACCATGCCGCCCGGTACGCACATCCGGTTCGAGATCGTCAACCCGGCGGTCCCCGTCACCATCGACGTCGCGGACTTCGAGCAGGTCGCGCCGCCCGCGCCGCAGCCGCGGGGCTCGATCTCGGTGCTGTCCTACGGGGCGGACCCGACCGGCCAGAAAGACTCGACCACCGCCATCCAGAACGCGATCAACGCCGGCAGCGCGGCGGGCAAGACGGTCTACATTCCGCCGGGCAACTTCACCGTCACCGCCCACCTGATCGTCAACAAGGTCACGCTGACCGGCGCGGGCGAGTGGTACTCGGTGCTAGGCGGCCAGGACGTCGGTGTCTACGGCAACCTGCCCCCCGACCCGAGCACCAACGTCCACCTGTCCAATTTCGCCATTTTCGGCGAGATCACCGACCGGGTCGACTCCGCTGACGTCAACGGCATCGGCGGCGGCCTGCAAGACTCCACCATCAGCGACGTGTGGATCCAGCACGTCAAGGCGGCCATCTGGATGACCGGCCCGTTCACCAGTCTCAAGATCAACGACGTGCGGATCCAGGACACCACGGCCGACGGGATCAACTTCGACGGTGGCATCACCGGCTCATCCGTCACCAACACCTACGTCCGCAACACCGGCGACGACGGCATGGCCCTGTGGTCCTCCGGCGCCGCCGACTCCGGTGACTCTTTTTCGCACGACACCGTCGTGCTGCCCATCCTGGCGAACAACTTCGCCATCTACGGCGGCAGCGGCAACTCCATCACCAATGACTACGCCACCGACACGATCACCCAGGGTGGCGGCATCCAGGTCGGCAACCGCTTCTCCGCCGTACCGCTGTCCGGCACGACCACCATCGACAACAACACGCTGGTCCGCACCGGCACCCTCGACCCGAACTGGAAGTTCGGCGTGGGCGCGATATGGTTCTACGCCTCCGACAGCGAGAACATGACGGGCACGATCAACGTTGACCACAACACGATCCTCGACAGCCCGTACGACGCGTTCGGCTTCGTGGGCGACTACATCCCCAACGCCACCCCGCCCGCCTACGCCATCACCAACGTCCACATCAACGACGCCACCGTCCGCAACGTCGGCACGTTCGTGTTCCAGCTCCAGTCCGCCGGGTCGGCCACGGTCTCCAACGTGGTGGCCACCGGGGTCGGCCTGGACGGGCAGATGGCCTGCGCCTACGGCATCGCCGTGACCCAGGGGCCGGGCAACAGCGGGTGGAGCGGCTCGGAATGCACGTTCCCGCCATTCGACATCTTGTCCACGTCCACCTCGTCGCTGGACTTCGGGCTCGTCAACCTGAACACCCAGAGCCCGGCGCAGTCGGTCACCATCACCAACCCGGGACCGGACCCGGCGGCCATTTCCGGCGTCTACGCGACCGGCGGCTTCGCTGAGACGAACAACTGCCCGGCGACGCTCGCCGTCGGGGCCAGTTGCACGGCCACGGTCATGATCACACCCAGCGCCGTTCG
This sequence comes from uncultured Actinomycetes bacterium, assembly GCA_963808315.1. GTDB lineage: Bacteria > Actinomycetota > Actinomycetes > Streptosporangiales > Streptosporangiaceae > Palsa-504. The sequence goes on from CAWEFK010000022.1 coordinate 101,082, forward strand.
GCAATACCTGGGCAACCTGGTGTTCGGGGCTAACCCGGCGAATAACCCGTTCGCGCCGTACGTGGTCAGCCTGAGCGCGGCCGTCTACAACCCCGACGGCAACCTCGCGCTGACGGCCACCGCCTCGGCCGACAACACCCTCTCCGGGTTCCCGGCCGGCAACGCCAACGACGGCAACCAGGCCACCTACTGGCAGGCCGCCAACAGCACCGGCGACCTGACGCTGGCGCTGGCCAAGCCCGCGCCGATCGACCGGATCGTGCTTGAGCTGCCCCAGGGCTGGGGTGACCGCGACCAGACCATCGAGGTGGACGGCAGCACCGACGGCTCGACCTGGACCACGCTGGTCGCGTCGGCCACCTACCTGTTCAGCGCGAACAACGCCGACGGCAACAACGTCGTCACCATCTCTGTCCCCTCCGACCCCACGGTGGGCTACCTTCGCCTGGACATCAGCAACAACACCGTCCAGGGTGCCCCCCAGCTCGCCGAGTTCGAGGCTTTCTCGAACTGAACGTTCATGCTGGCCCAGCGAAGGCCCCCCGCAAGCACGCGGGGGGCCCTTCGCCTGCCGGGCGCCCGGCGTCAGCACGGATCAGCATCGTTGCGTTAGCGGGGATTAACCGCGCGCCTCGCAGTCGTCGGCCCGACGCAGGAGCACGGTTCGTTCGGGGCCGTTCCTGGCCAGGCCGGCCGCCCGGCGGAACTCGCCGCCGGCCTCCACGTGACGGCCGAGCCTGGCCAGCAGGTCGCCGCGGACGCTGGGCAGATGGTGGTAGCCGGCCAGCGCGGGCTCGGCGGCCAGCCCGTCGACGATCCGCAGTCCCTGCTCCGGGTCGCCCGCCATCGCCACCGCGACCGCCCGGTTCAGTTCCACCACCGGTGACGGCGTCAGGGTGGCGAGAGCCTGGTAAAGCAGCGCAATCTGCCGCCAGTCCGTCTCGGCCGCGGTGCGGGCCCGCGCGTGGCACACGGCGATCGCGGCCTGTAGCACGTAGGGGCCCGGCGGCGCCCCTAGTTGCTGCGCCCGCAGCAGAGCGGTGAAGCCGCGCCTGATCAGCAGGTGATCCCAGCGGCCGCGGTTCTGCTCGGGGAGCGGGACCGGCAGGCCGTCCGGACCCAGCCGGGCCGGGATCCGCGACGCCTGGACCTCCATCAGCGCGACGAGGCCATGCACCTCGGGCTCACCGGGCATCAGCCCGGCCAGCACCCGGCCGAGCCGCAGTGCCTCGTAACAAAACGCGGGGCGCATCCAGTCATCCCCGGCCAGCGCCGAGTACCCCTCGTTGAAGATCAGGTAGAGAACCTCGAGCACCGACGCCAGCCGGGCCGGCCTGGCCGCGGGCGGCGGCACCTCGAACGGGATCTCGTGGCTGGCCAGCACGCGCTTGGCCCGCGTAATCCGCTTGGCGATCGTGGGCTCCGCGGCGAGGAGCCCACGCGCGATCTCCTCGGTGGTCAGGCCGCCGAGCAGGCGCAGCGTGAGGGCAACCCGCGCCTCGGTGGACAGCACCGGATGGCAGGAGATGAACATCAGCCGCAGCAGGTCGTCGGCTATCCGCTCATCGTCAAGCTCGTCAAGGAGGGCGTCGAACTCCGCGGGCGGGTCCTGCTGCGTAGTCTCCAGCTCGCGGCCGATTAGGCTGAGCTTGCCGGCGAGCCTTTCGTCGCGGCGGATCCGGTCGACGGCCCGGTGCTTGGCGGTCAGCATGAGCCACGCACCGGGCCTGGCCGGGATGCCCTGGGCTGGCCACTGCTCCAGCGCGGCGACCAGGGCATCCTGCGCTAGTTCCTCCGCGAGCCCGACATCCCGCACGAGCCTCGCCAGGCCCGCGATGATGCGGGCGGACTCGATCCGCCACACCGCGTCGATGACGCGGTGCGCCGCCGCGCTGTCGGCGGTCATGCGCCGGTGGCCATCAGTCCTCGGGGCCGAACACCTGGCGGATGTCGCCCTCGCCGTCGCCGACTATCTTCCAGAACCGCCTGGCCAGTTCCACCGCCTCGTCCCCGGAGCGCGCCTCGATCAGCGCGAAGCTGACAATCACCTCCTTGGACTCGGTGAACGGCCCGTCGGACAGCGTGATGTTCCCGCCCGAGGCGGTGACGTGCGTGCCGCGGTCCAGGCCGCCGGTCGCCAGCAGCACGCCGGCGCGGGCCAGTTCCTCGACGAACCGCCCCATGTCGGCGTACATCTGCTCGTCTGGCGCACGGCCGCCGCCGTTGACCGTCATCAAGAACCGCATAACCGGACCTCCGAAATTAATTCCGCCGCCGTGTCCGTCTAGGACGAGATCGTAGCGGCTGCCTGTGTTGATCACCCGGGACCGTGGCCCGGCCTCGCTCCTGCCCATCGCGTGACTCACGCGGCCGGCGTGTAGTGCAGCGCGACGACGCCATTGCCGTGGGCGCGGGAGTGAGCGAGCGTGAGCGGCAGGTGGCCCCCGTAGCCTTCGAACAGCCGCGTACCCGAGTCGGCGACCACCGGGTGGACGAGCAGCTGGAGCTCGTCGAGCAGGCGCTCGCGCAGCAGGAACCGCACGAGGGTGCCGCTCGCCCCGACCGCGATGTCCCCGCCCGGCTGCTCCTTCAGCCTGGCCAGGGCGGCGCTCACGTCGCGGCTGATCACCGTCGTCGGCCCCCAGTCGAGGTTGTCCACCGTGGTCGAGACGACGAACTTGGGAGTGTTCGTCATCAGCGGCGCGTGCGGTGGGGCCGCCGGGCCGGTGAAGACGCGGCGGAACAGTTCGTAGGACCGCCGCCCGTACAGGTGGGCGCCGGCGCTCACGATCCGTGGCATCACGGCCTGGTTCAGCTCGTCGTCGTAGTACGGCGGATTCCACTTTTCCGGTGCTTCCACCACGCCATCTAGCGTGATGAACATCCCGGCGATGATCTTCCTCATGCCGGATCAGTCCCTTCCGATGCGGACCCTCGCCCGGGCCCTGGCCCGGGCCCGGGCCCTCCCCGGGCCCTCGCCCGGGCCCTGGCCCGAGGCGCGCTGGCCCGAGGCGCGCTGGGCGAGGACGGTGCCGACCAGGGCGGTCGCGTGTCCATGACCGACGCCATAGTCGGCCTTCAGCCAGTCGACGAGTTCCTTGTGCTTGGTCAGCTCACTGGAGCCGATGAGGTCGAGCCAGTAGCTGATGGGCTTGCCGTACTTCTTCTCGATCGACGGGAAGTAGGAGGCTGGCCCCGTGACCCGCTCAGGCATGGTGATCCGGAGTCCGTGCGGCGTTGTTCGGGCCGGTAAGGAATTCGGTAAGAGTCGCCGCGATCACCGGGGCATTGAGTGCCTTGGTGTGGCCGAGGCCGCGGCGTTGCACGAGGCGGGCGTCGGGAAGCGCGGCGACGACCGCCTGCGCCGCGTGCACGAAGAAGGCCGGTGTCTCCTTGCTCGCGCCGCACATGACGAGCGTCGGCATGGTGACCGACTCCCACTGGCCGGCCGGCAGCGGGCGCCCCTCCATGTGGCCGCGCATGATCGCGGCATCATACGGCAGCGTGTGCGCGACGGCCGTGAGCGCCTTCCATGCCTTGGGCATCAGGCGCAGCATCGTGGGCACGAAGGCGGGCGCGCCCATGACGTCCACCATGAAGTAGCGGACCGCCGCGCCGCGCTGGCCGGCGTCGATCAGGGCGGTGAGCTGCTGGAGCTGGTCGGCGGGCGGCTGCCGGTCCCCGGGATCCACCACGAGCGGTGGCTCGTGCACGGCCAGCCGGCGAATGGGCAGCCCGGCTGCGGCCGCCTCCAAGGCCAGGACCGCACCAGAGGACAGGCCCCAGACGTGAGCGTGCCCGCCGGCCGCGTTGATCACCGCGGCGAGATCCTCGATCTCGCGCTCGACGGCATACGGCTTGGTGTAGCCGCTGTCGCCGCTGTCGCCGCGGCCCCGCCGGTCGTAGCTATACACGGTGAAGCGCGCCGCCAGCAGCCCGGCGAGCTTAACCTGGCCGGGATAGCGGCGGTAACCGAACGCGCCGGGGACCAGAATCAGCGGGTCCCCCTCGCCTTCGCGGTCATAGGCGATGGTGGTGCCGTCGCGTGAGGCAGTGGTGTGCATGAAGGTTCTCCATGGTCGACGCGGCCGGCTCGTTTGGCCGCTCTCACTAGTGCATCGAACGAGCGACCCCGGAATGGACACGGCCCGCGCGCGAGCCGCGGTGCGGTCTCCGGCGCGTCTCCGGCGCGGTCGGGGGAGGGAGGGATACGTGCCGGAACGCATTAGGTACCGTTCGGCCCTTTTGTCACAGCTTCGCCGGATCAGGACCCCGAGCCTGACCCACAGCGAAGGTCCATAGGTGTTGCTTGGGCAACAACGATGGACCATCGGTGTCGTTGCAGAGCGGGAGCACCCGGCACGGGTGTGCCAGGTGAGGCGGGTGGTGTTCGCGGGAAGCGACGGAAACGGCTGGTGCGGGCCAGAGCGCGGTCATGCGTCCCGCAGCGTCCGGCGGTCATGCGTCCCGGCGGTCGAGCAGCGTCCAGGCGATGGCGTACACGATGGCGACGAATAGGCACATCACGCCGAAGCCTGGCCAGGGCTGGAGGTTGTGGGCGGCGTGGTAGACGCTGGCGAGCTGGCCCCCGGCCTGGGTCGGCCAGAACTCGTTGACCGGGTTCCGCCACGAGTCGGGCAGCGCCTGCGCGATCGCGGGCAGGACGAACTGGATGGCGATCATGGCGGTGATGGCGGCGGCCGTGTGCCGGAGCAAGGTGCCCGCGGCGACGCTGAGCACCGCCAGGGCGGTCAGCAGCAGCCCCGCTCCCACCACCGCCCGGGCGACCCCGGGATCGCCGAGCGCCGCGTGGGGGGCATGGCCGCTGATGAGGGCCTGGCCCACGAAGAACGCCACGAAGCTGATGACCTCGCCCACGACGAAGGTCACCACGGCGAAGACCAGCGACTTGGCGGCCAGCACCCGGCCTCGCCTCGGGACGGCGATCAGGCTGGTGCGGATCATCCCCGACGAGTACTCGGAGCTGACGCAGAGCACCCCGAGCACGGTGATGGCCAGCGAAGCGATGGCCATCCCGTCCAGGCTGATCGAGGTCGGGTCCCAGCTCAGCTTGGCGGAGCCGCTGCTCTTGGCGTAGCCGTGGGCGGCGCCCGCGCTGATGGCGGCCCCCAGGCCGATGCCGAGCACGACCGTCACGGTCAGCGCCCAGAAGGTCGACCGGACCGAACGGAGCTTGGTCCACTCCGAGCGCAGCGCGTCGGCGAAGGTGGCCGGACGGAAGGCCGCCCGCTGGTCCGGGCCGGTGCGGGCGATGGTGGCGCCGGTCATCGGGTCGCCCCGGCCGCCTGGTACTCCACGCTGTCTCTGGTCAGTTCCATGAACGCCTCCTCCAGCGAGGCCCGGACCGGGATGAGCTCGAACAGGACGATGCCATGGGCGGCGGCCAGCTTTCCCACCTCGGCGCTGTCCATCCCGGTGATCTCGATGACGTCGGGTCGGTCCCTGCGTCGGTCACGGTGGCGCCCGCCTGCCGGCAGCGGGCGGCCAGCTCGGCCGCCTGGGGGCTGCGGACGTGCACCGACTGCTGAGAGCTTGACCGCACGAACTCGTCCACGCTGGTATCGGCGATCAGCGCGCCCTTGCCGATCACCAGCAGGTGGTCGGCGGTCAGGGCCATCTCGCTCATCAGGTGGCTGGAGACCAGCACGGTGCGGCCCTCGGCGGCCAGCGCCCGCATGAGGGTCCGGACCCAGTGGATGCCGTCGGGGTCCAGGCCGTTCACCGGCTCGTCGAAGATGAACACGGCCGGGTCCCCGAGCAGCGCCGAGGCGATGCCGAGCCGCTGGCTCATGCCCAGCGAGAAGCCCTTCACCCGGCGCCTGGCCACGTCCTCCAGACCGACGATGCGGAGCACCTCGTCCACCCGGCGGCGGGGGATGCCGTTGCTCTGGGCCAGGCACAGCAGGTGGTCGCGGGCCCGGCGGCCGCCGTGCATCGCCTTGGCGTCGAGGAGGGCGCCGACCTCGCGCATGGGCGCCGGCAGGTCGCGGTAGCTGCGGCCGTCGACGGTGACCGAGCCCTGCGTCGGCGCGTCGAGGCCCAGGATCATCCGCATGGTGGTGGTCTTCCCGGCGCCGTTCGGGCCGAGGAAGCCGGTGACCAGGCCGGGCCTGATCGAGAACGAGAGGTCGTTGACGGCCGTGGTGGCGCCGTAGCGCTTGACCAGGCCGTGGGCTTCGATCATGGCTCTACGGCGAACGGGATGGCGAGGTCGATGTCGGAGACCGGGTCGGTGACGGGTCCGGTCGCGAGATAGGTGGTGCGCAGGCCGAGGTCATCGGGCGTGAGGGCAAGACGATCACCCTCGTGCTCCAGCGCCTGCTCCTGCCCCCAGGCATCCAGTGACTCGCAAGCGAGGTTCCACTCCACCGCCCCGTACCCGGCTGGCAGCGCGACGAACATCTCCAGGTGCGCCGGCTCGGTTCGCAACGTCAGCTCGGGATATCGCTCCGCGAGGGCACGTGCCTCCGCCTGCGGAACCGGCTTGCACCATTCGATCAGGCCATCGCCGTCAGCGGTCGGGTGGCTCCAGTAGATGCAGAACGCCGCGCCTTCTCGTCCTTCGATCTTCGGCAGCGGGCGCTCGCGCAAGATCGCGATGAACTCCTTGCCGAACCCAAATTGCTTCTGCACGGCGACGTTGCGCTTGAGACAGAGCAGGCTCCGCTCGGGCATCTCCCGCGTGGCGACTTCGTACATGACAGGCCTCATTCCGCTCAGTCGGCTGACGAGGTAGTCGGCCAGCTCGCGCCGTGAGTCGTGTGCCGCCTCGGCGTCGCGCCAGTGCTCAGCGATGCGTTTCGCCGCATCGGCCGGATCGCACGCGAGCAGTTCCTTGACCGCCTTAAGCGGCAACTGCAACTCGCGCATCATCACGACAAGGCGTGCCTGGTCGAGCTGGGCCGTGTCGTAGTAGCGATAGCCGGACGCGTGATCGACGCGCGAAGGCACAAGCACCCCGCGCTTGTCGTACAGGCGCAGTGCCTTCAGCGAAAGGTGGGACCGTCGTGCGAACTCTCCGATGCTGATCTCTTTCACGCTGACTCCCTCGCCGCCGGGCCGTCCGGCCCGGCAAAATGAGTGTGCGGGCTCCCCCAGGGTCAGAGTCAAGACGGCCGGCCGACAGCGCCGTGCGCGACCTCGATGCGATTGAGGCCGAACGCGCCGGATGAGCTGTAGCGTCGCCTGGCGGCCGGCGCGCAGGTGGAAGTGCACGCCGGCCGCCACGGTTAAACTGCTCGGCTGGCTACCTCACGGGTAGGCGACCACGTCGCTCGGGCCGCCGAAGCTGGTGCTGACGGCCGCGCCCGTGCCGTTGATCACCGATTCGATGCCGCCAGACCCGTTCAGGAACACGGTGAGCAGGTCATGGAACTGGACGCCCGACGTATCGGGTGCCTGGAACGCCATCGCGTTCTCGATCGCCACGCCCTGGTCGAAGTAGCTGTAGCTGCCCATTCCGTAGCCCTGGAATGAGGTGACGCTGTTGGGCACGTAGAAGGCCGGATAGCCGTCCTGGGTAGAACTCGACATCCAGGCCGCCTGGCTGGGCACCTCGTAGGGGTTCTCGTTCTGGAAGAAGATCACGACGAGCTGGTCGGGCCGGCATCGAAGATCATGCCGGAGATGTTGACCCCGTTAACGTCGGCGACGTTCATGGTGACGTTGCCGGCGGTCGGGATCAGCGTGGGGTAGCCGAGTCCGATGATCTTCGTGTCCGCCTTGGTGACGTCGATGGTCGAGGAGTAGCTGTACACGCCCGGCGTGTTGGTGCTCGCCGTCCATGTCGTCCCGGACGAGTTCGTCTGCAGCGACGGCACGAACACGTTGTAGGCGCCCGCGGAGTTGGTGTACAGGTACGGCTCCTGCTCGGTCACCGGGCAGGTGGAAAGCGTCGTGTAGGAGCTAGGCCCGCCGCTGTCCCCCGAGTTACCGGCGAAGCTTTGCGCCGGGGCGCCGGGGCGCCGGGGTCGCCGCAGAAGACCTGGTTCCAGACTGAATTGCTCCAGCCGTCCAGGTTGCTGTTCTGGACGATGAACTGCTGCTGCGAACCGTTGGTGACGGTCCCGCCGGTGAACACCGAGTCGGCGATGAACCCGCCGCTGGCGTAGTCGGGCGAGCCGTTGCAGTAGTCCATCAGCGACAGGTTGCCGTTGACCTGAACGCGCCGCATCGGAGCGGCCTGGGAGACCGCCCAGAAGTCGTCGCCGGCCTCACACCCGGTCTGGCCGGTGACGTTGATGGTGAGGTTGGACACCGAGCGCCAGAAGTTGTCTGTCGCGTTGCAGGTGCTGCCGGAGCACTGGTTGTAGACGTCGATCGTGCCGTTGATGACGGTCTGGCTCGGGTCCTGGCCCAGGCCCGCGACGCTGGTGTAGAAGCCGGCCTGGAAGGTCAGCGGGTCCGAGGTCGAGCCGTACGTGCCCGGCTCGAACAGCAAGGCGTAGCGTGCCGTGCCGAACTGGTTGCCGACCTGATCGCTGGCTATCGTGTTCAGCTCACTCTGGATCGAGCTGTGCGTCTCGCTCGGCGTGAACACGATGACGTTCGAGCCGAGGCTGCCGCCGGTCGGCGGCCCGGATCCGGAGCTGGTCGTGGTCGCGCTGACCTGGCCGGACTGCGGCGAGGTGCCACCGGAGCTGTAGGCCGCGACGGTGAACGTGTAGGTGGTCGACGCGGCCAGGCCGGTCACGGTGTCGGTGGTGCCTGTGACGTTCGCGACCTGAGAGCCGCCCTCGTACACGTAGTAACCGGTGACCGTGCCGGACGGCGCGGTCCAGGACAGCGACACCGACGAGGACGTTGTCGCGGTGACCGTCAAGCCTGTCGGCGCCGCCGGGGGCTGCGTGCCGCCTCCGGCGGAGGCGAAGGTCATGTAGTGGAGGTTCCAGCCGCCGTTGTCCTGGTCAACGATGAGGGTATGCTCGCCGGCCGGCAGGGTGACGCTGGCCGTGACCGTCGTCCAGTCCTGGTACCCGCCGGTCGCTGGTACGGCGATGGTGCCAGACAGGTTGGTGCCTGAGGAGTTGTCGATGTGCAGTCCGTCGGTGACGGCGGTGGGTGCGGCCAGGCGCAGGCTGACGGTGTAGGTTCCGGCGGTGGCGACGTTGACGGTGTAGTTGAGCCACTGCCCGGTGGCGGTCCAGCCCAGGTCGTGGCCATTGCCGCCGGCGGTGGTGGGTGAAGGGTCGGCGGTGGTCTCGAGGTCGACGCCGTCGGAGCGGTAGCTGTTGGCGGAGCCGTTGGTGGAGGTGACGTGGTAGCCCACGCCCGGCCCGCCGGTGTCATAGTTCGCGGCGTACACGGTGCCGGGCACCGCCGCCGGGGTGCCCCCGAAGGGAGTGCCGGTAGCGCCATAGGCCGCGGAGTGCGTGGTCACGGCCGCCCCCATCAGGGCGGCGGTGACGGCGAGCGCGAGGGCCGCGGGGCGTAGCCGTCGGCCGCGTGGCCTGCCGCGCCGGGACCTGGCCGGCCACGGAGGGTGAATCGATCCCATTTCCTTGCTCCCTATCCTCATTCCTGGGCAGGATGGGGATCTTTGTCCTGTTCGGGGGGCGGGCTCCCCATGAGCCGGCGGAATTGATCCAGAAGGACAACGGCGCGGACGCTGGCCGTGCCCGGCGGACGGCCTTCGGCCCTACGGCCGGCAGGCCCCGCTTACCTCGACTTAATTTAATACTTATATTAAGCTTTACTTAACAGGGCACATGTGCTCGTCAAGGGACACCTGTAGGGCCAGAAAATACGACTCGAGGTGGCGCGACCTCACTGCAGCCGCTGGCCGGAAGCCGATCCCCTACGCGCTCGGGCCAGGCCAGCGCCCTTTCATCGCCGTCGGTCACGTCCTCGGGCCCGCGTCGGGTGCCGGGCGGGGAGCCAAAAACCGATCGCCGTGAGGGCCCGCGGTCGGGCACCATGGCCAGGAATGGCCGCTCGGATGGGGGAACACATGACCACGCCCGAACCTGGCCGCGGTTCACCCGACCGGAAACGAGCGGTGCTGCTGGCGCTGCGCTGCTACGGCGGCCAGATGGCGCGGTTGTGGCGCTTCACGGGGCCGGCGATGCTGCTGCCCGCGCTGGGAAACACGTGCATGTCCTATGTCGCCCCGCTGATCATCGCCTTGCTGGTCGGCCGCTTTGCCGGCCACCCGCCGACTGGGATCGGCGCGACGATGCCCTACGTGCTCGGGTTCGCAGGGACGCTGCTGTTCGCCGAGATCTTGTGGCGAATCGGTATCCACTGCCTGAACCGCCTCGACGGCCGCGGCATCGAGAACCTCTACATCATCGGCATGGACGAGCTGCTGGCGAAGGACGCGGCGTTCTTCCACGACAACTTCGCAGGCTCGCTGACCAAGCGGGTGCTGAGCTTTGCTTCCCGGTTCGAAGACTTCGCCGACAATCTGACATTCAACGTCGTCAGCAGGCTTTTGCCGCTGCTGTTCGCGTCGGTGGTGCTGTGGCATTTCGATCCGTTGCTGGTGGCCGGGCTCATCGGCCTGATCGTGATCACCGGGGCCGGCGTCGCCCCGCTGATCCGCCGTCGCCAGAAGCTGGTCGACCAGCGCGAGGAAGCCATCGCGCAGGTGTCCGGGCATGTCGCCGATAGCCTCGCGAACATCGACACGATCCGCGCGTTCGCCGCGGAGGACCGGGAGGCCGCCGAGCATCGGTCGCGGGTCGCCGAGCAGCGGCGGAAATCGCTTCTTTCCTGGGATTACGGGAACCTGCGCATTGACACGCTGGTCGCGCCGATGTCCGTGCTGACCAATGTGTGCGGCCTGCTGCTGGCGGTCGCGCTCGGCGCGGGCGGTCACGGGATCGAGGCGATAATCGTGGCGTTCACGTACTACTCCAACGCGACACAGATCATGTTCGAGTTCAACCAGATCTACCGCCAGATGGAGAGTTCGCTGACCGAGGCCGCGCAGTTCACTGAGTTGCTGCTGACGCCACCGACCGTGCTCGACCCGGTCGCGCCCGAGCCGCTGCGACGGGCGGCGAGCGACGTCCGTTTCGAGAATGTAAGCTTCGCGTACGCCGGCGGACGACCGTTGTTCAGCGGCCTCGACCTCGTGGTGCCGAGCGGGACCAGGCTCGGACTGGTCGGCCGGTCAGGCGGCGGCAAGACCACGCTCACCCAGCTATTGCTTCGGATGATGGACATCGACGAGGGCCGGATCCTGATCGGCGGACAGGACATCAGCAAGCTGTGCCAGGCGGATCTGCGCAGCCTGATCGCCTACGTGCCGCAAGAACCCGCGATGTTCCATCGGACCCTCCGCGACAACATCGTGTTCGCGCGTCCGGACGCGACCCACGAACAGATCAGCCAGGCCGCGCAGGCCGCGCACGTAACGGAGTTCGCGGAGGCCCTGCCGGATGGATTCGACACGATGGTCGGCGAGCGTGGCGTGAAGCTGTCCGGCGGGCAGCGGCAGCGAGTCGCGCTGGCCCGGGCGATCCTGCGCGACGCGCCGGTCCTACTGCTCGACGAGGCGACAAGTGCGCTGGACTCAGAGAGCGAGATCCTCGTCCAGCAGGCGTTGTGGGACCTCATGGAGGGCCGGACCGCGCTCGTGGTCGCGCACCGGCTGAGCACAGTCGCGAGCATGGACCGGCTCGTCGTGCTCGACCACGGCCAGATCATCGAGACGGGCACGCACGCCGAACTGCTCCATCTCGGCGGAACCTATGCCAGGCTGTGGCAACACCAGTCCGGTGGCTTCCTGGACGATAGCGCAACGACGCCAGCGCTCGCCTAGCCGCCGAAGCTGAGCGCGTGAGCCCCGGCCAGATCGATCCGTCGAGCAGCGCATCAACGTCTGCCCTCAGGTCCTTACCGACGGCGCGACAGCGGTCCTGCGCTGGGGCCGCGCCGCCAAGCGCCTATCGGAATGCCCGGCGTCCTGGATGCTAGCCGGTGCTGCAGGAGACCGAGGGCCAGGTCCACGTGCCGTTGGTGGTGACCGTGAAGCCCCAGTTATTGCCGCTGCCGTTCGGCGTGGCTTTCATCACGTACTGGCTGGGCCAGGTGGCGTTGACGTTCCAGGTGGAGGCGACCACGGACGGGGCGACCATATTCACCGTGACGGTCCAGGTACTGGAGCCGGTGACCGTGACGTTGAGGTTGTACCAGTTGCTACCCTTCGACCCCGCCGACAGCGTCGCGGTACAGCCGCCTCCGCCCGAGGTAGAGCCGTGGCTGACCGTGAAGTTGGAGCTACCGCTACCGCCGCCCCAGGCCTCGGTGGCGAGGATCTGGTAGTTGAGCGTGCCCAAGTTCATCCCATGGCTGGCCCACGCATTGAAGAAGTTCTGCGTGGTGATGGTCCCGCTGCTGACCGGCGAGGTCCGTATCGCCAGGTACTGCTCGAAGGTCGCGGTGCCCTGGATGGAGGGCTGGTTGACCTGCTGGTGCTCGTAGATGTTGTACGTGCCGCCGTCGCTGGTGACCTGGCCCATATAGGTCCCGGCCGTGGGTGGCGAGCCTACGTAGTCTTCCATGACGTAGTACTCAACGAGCGGGTTGGTCGACCAGCCGTAGAGCGACACCAGCGAGGTGCCGCCCGACGCGCTGAGGTTACCGTTGAAGCTCACCGTCTGGTTGCTGCCAGGGTTCCAGCCAACACCGGCGACGAAGTCCCCGATGCCGCTCCACGTGGTGGAGTAGCTGTTGCCGCCAGAGCCCACGGTGATGCAGGCGGACCCCTGGCCCGCGCTCCACATCTGGTAGTAGTAGCCGTTGTTCGTGCCGGTCTGGTTCGAGCACGTGGCAGCGTGGGCGGTGCCGGGCGCGGCCACCATGGCCGTGGCGACGGCCAGGGCGGCGGCGCAGGCGCCGAGGAACAGCCGTATGCGGCTGCGCCTGCGGCTGCTCGGCGGATGGATGGGGAGGGCATTCATATCCCTTTCCTCCTTGTGAAGCAAGATCGCCGCGGCCTTGGCGGCTGGGGCCGGGTCACGGTAGGTGACCTGGGGAACGGCCTCTGAGGGTCCGTTCGCCATTGGCGCCAGTATCGATCCGACGTTACCTGCCGTCAATATATTTCGGAAAGCTTTCGAAGCCTGATTAGTTGCTGATCACCTGACCCGAAACGTAGCCAGGACGCGTGTGAGCTGGGTATCGGCCCGCATACTCAGGGAGCACTAAGCCTCTGCCTGGCCGCGAACAGCAGGCTCATGAGATGAAAGTTTCGAGGATTTAGAAACTTTCGGAACCTGATCGGGTCGGTCTCGCCGGTGCTATGTGCTCACCGGCAACCGGACGTTCGCTAATTTTCTGGGCGGCCGAAGCTATTTGCCGGACGACTGTGCTACACCGGGCCGGTGTTTGATTCGGTATGCAGCACCCGGTCGGCGCCAACCGTACGTTCCGGGCCGTGCAGCGAGAAGGAGCCGGTCAGCGGCAGATTGTCCGACGCTCCGCCAATGCTGACGCAGATCTCGCCAGGCTCGATGATCCGCCGGCCGGCCGGGCCTGAGAACGCGACCTGGTCGGCATGTACCCTGAACCGGACCCGACGCGCCTCGCCGGGCTCGAGCGCTACCCGGATGAAGCCCGCCAGCCAGCGCAGGGGGCGCGCCACCGACGCCACCGGGTCGCTGAGGTAGAGCTGCACCACCTCGGCGCCTGCCCGTGATCCGGTATTGCGGACCGTGCAGGCGATTTCCGCCATGCCATCGGTGGGCACGCGGTCCGGATGAACGGCGAGGTCGTCGTAGCCAAAGCTGGTGTACGACAGGCCGTGCCCAAACGCGAACAGCGGCGACGGATCCACCGAGCTTCCGCTGTGCGGGCCCGCGAGCCTGGACCGGAGGTAGGACGACGGCTGGACGGCGTCCGGACCCGGCATTTCGACGGGCAGCTTGCCGCTGGGCACGATCCGTCCGGACAGCACGCCTGCGATCGCCTTGCCGCCTTCCTCGCCGGGGAAGAAGGCTTGCACGATCCCGGCCAGCCGGCCGGCCACGGTACTGAGCGCGTACGGCCGGCCGGTGACCAGCACCGCGATCACCGGGGTCCCGGTGCCGGCCAGCGCCAGTAGCAGATCCTCTTGGACACCCGGCAGGCGTAGGCTGGCCACGTCGCAGCCCTCGCCCGACGTACCCCGCCCGAACAACCCGGCTTCGTCCCCGATCACGGCGACCACAACCTCCGCGGACCGGGCGGCGGCGACTGCCGCAGTGAACCCGGAGCGGTCCTGGGACCGTATATCGCAACCCCGCGCGTAGCTCACCGCCGCCAGTTCTCCGGCCGATTCCGGTCCCTGCGCTGCCAGTTCCGTGCGAAGGGCGGACAGCAGCGTGGTGACCGGCACGCTGGCGGCGGCATCGGGATACGTCTGGCCTAGGTGCCTGGGCATGCTGTAGCAGCCGAAGAACGCCAGCGGGTCGTGGGCGAGCGGCCCGGCGACGGCGACCCGCGCGCCGGCCCGAAGCGGGAGCGCGCCCCGGGGGTTGGCCAGCAGGATCACCGATTCCTCGGCCAGCCGCCCGGCCAGCATCCGGTGCGCCGGCGGGTCCAGGTCCGGTGGGGCAGCGTCCTCGGGGGACGGCAGCGCCCTCCAGTCGGGGTCGAGCATGCCCAGCTGGCATTTGCGGGTCAGTACCCGCGCTGCGGCCCGGTCGACCGCGGCCTCGTCCACCAGCCCGGCCGTTATGGCCGTACGCAGTGGCGTGCCGTAGCAGCGCACAGCCGGCAGTTCGACGTCGATGCCCGCGTGCAGCGCGACGGCCCCGGCCTCGGACTGGCTAGCCGCCACGGAGTGCTGCTGTTCGAGAAACGACACGGCATAGTAGTCGGAGACGACCAGGCCATCGAAGCCTAGTTCCTCCCGTAGCAGCCGCCCGATCAGCTCACGGTCAGCCGTGGCGGGCACGCCGTCAACGTCGGTGTAAGCGGGCATCACCGAGCGGGCGCCGCCCAGCCGGATGGCCATCTCGAACGGCGGCAGGATCACGTCCGCGAACTCGCGCCTGCCGATCGACACCGGCGCCATGTTCCGCCCGCCCCTGGAGGCCGAGTAGCCGGCAAAGTGCTTGAGCGTCGCGTCCACTCCGGCGGCCTGGAGGCCGAGCACGTACGCGGTGCCGATGGTACCGGCCAGGTACGGGTCCTCGCCGA
The DNA here is from genome assembly GCA_963808315.1 of uncultured Actinomycetes bacterium. GTDB lineage: Bacteria > Actinomycetota > Actinomycetes > Streptosporangiales > Streptosporangiaceae > Palsa-504. The sequence continues at coordinate 116,232 of CAWEFK010000022.1, forward strand.
TGGTCTCCTCGGTGCGGCCCCAGCGCGGATCCCGTGTCACATCCAGCACCGGCGCGAGGCCTTGGTGCACGCCGCAGGCTCGCATGCTGGTGCCGATCGCGGCGGCCATATCCCGCACCAGGCCGGGGTCGAACGACGCGCCCCAGGAGAGGGGAGCGGGGAAGATCGTCGCCGACCAAGCCGCGAAACCGGTCAGGCACTCCTCGTGAGCAATGGCCGGAATGCCGAACCGGCTCGCCGTCACGATCCGCTGCTGCAGCGCGGCCAGGGCGAGCAGGCCAGCGGCGGGCCGGACCGGGCGGGTGCCGAAGACCCGGGTGAGCTGCCCCATGCCGTCCTGGATCAAGTCGTCGAACGGCGGCAGCTCGGCGCTGAACTCGTGCTGCATCGGCGCCACCCCGTCGCCGTCGCCGGACGCCCCGACCCACACGCTGCCGAGCTGAGCCAGCTTCTCGGCCAGGGTCATCCGGCTGAGCAAGTCAGCGACGCGCTCCGTGGCCGGCCGGGACGGGTCACGCCAGGGCTCAGCCGTAGTCTCGGTACCGGGCCCCACCAGGGCCGTCATGAGCGCGCCCGGGTAGGCGCCGCGGTCGACTCCCTGATGATCAGCTCGGTGGACAGCTCGACCCGGCTCGAGCGCAGCGGCCGCCCTTCGATCAGGTCGCCCAGCATCTGCGCCGCGGCCCGGCCCATCTCGTCGAGCGGCTGCCGCACCGTGGTGAGCGGCGGGGATACCCAGCGCGAGACCGGCAGGTCGTCGAAGCCGACAACTGAGAGGTCCTGCGGTACTCGCAGGCCTCGCTGCCGGGCCGCCTCGTACAGGCCGAACGCCTGCTGGTCGCTGCCGGCGAAGATCGCCGTCGGAGGCTCGGGCAGGTCGAGCAGCTTACCGCCGCATACGAAGCCGGCCTCGTGCTGGAAGTCGCCGTTGCGGACCAGGGCCGGGTCGAACTTGATGCTCGCCCGTTCCAGCGCCGACCGATACCCGTCGGTTCTGGCCCGGCTGCACAGGTAGTCGCCCGGCCCGGCGATCGCCCCGATCCGGCGGTGCCCCAGGCTCAGCAGGTGCTCGGTGGCGGCCAGGCCGCCGGCCCAGTTCGTGGCGCCGACGCTGGGCAGCTCCGGAGGCGGCGGGTTCCCCGGGTCGAGGACGACCAGCGGGATGTCGGCGTCCCGGAGCTGCCCCAGCTGGCTCCCCGTCAGCTCGGAGGTCACGAGGATCACTCCGTCGGTATCGTGGCTCGCCAGCCCGCTCGTCCAGCTCGTCGGCCGGGCGTTGCCATGCCGTACCGCGGAGACCGCCACGGCAATGGACTGCTCCGTGCCCCACTCCTCGACACCGCGCAGGATCTCCACCGCCCACGGGCTGTCCAGCCCGTTGAACACCAGGTCAATGAGGCCGGACCGGCGATGCCGCCGGGTGCCGGTCCGGGCGTAGTTGTGCTCATGGAGCAGCCGCTCGACGAGCGCGCGCGTTGCCGGAGCGACATCCCGTCGTCCGTTCACCACCTTCGAGACCGTCGGGAGCGACACGCCGGCCTCGGCGGCGATCGCCGCCAAGGTGGTTCGTCCGCGGTCCCTCCGGACAGCCTCGCCGACCGCATTGCTGCTTGGGGGCACTGCACCACCTTTTCTTACCGCCCGGCTCAGTGCCCGGCGGTAGCTCCGCACGATGATCGTCAACATCCGAAAAGCTTTCGATCACGCTGTCGCGACGCCGCCGAGGGCGGCACTGTCCGGGCACCGCATAGCGTAACGCAGGACCATAACACCTTAGAAACGAAGGGTTGACCGACGACCTCATGGTTCTTATGATAACGGGAAATTCCGAAATATAAACATAAAGTTTTCGAGGCATCAGTGAGACGTCACCTGTAGTGGACGTCTGCCCGCCTGCGGCCACAACTGCGGAAATCCCGACATCGTCAGGAGAAGAGCCTCATGCGACGTTCACCGAAACCTGTCATCTTCGCCCTAGCAGTGGTGGCGGCGAGCAGCCACGTTGGCCGCGTGCAGCAGCAGCAGTAGCACCTCCAGCGGCGCAGGCTCGCCGGCCAGCTCGAGCGCCGGCTGCCCGGGTCACCCTCAGCTGGTGGAATAACGCCACCAGCAACCCGCTCAAGGGCGTCTGGGACGGCGCCGTCACCGCCTTCCAGGTTGCGCACCCGAACGTGACCATTCAGAACATCCCGCACCAGAACGAATTCTTCAAGACCAACATGCCGATCGCGCTGAAGTCGAACAAACCCCCGGACATCTACCAGCAGTGGGGCGGCGGCGCGGAGGCCACCCAGGTCCAGTCGGGCAAGCTGGCCGACCTTACCCAGTACGTGTCGGGCTGGATCGGCGACGCTCGGCAGGGCGGCGGCTGGCTGGCAGGTCAGCGGGAAGCAGTACGGCGTGCCGTACGACCAGCACGTGGTCGGCTTCTGGTACCGCAAGGACCTGTTCGCCAAGGCGGGCATCAACGCTGCGCCGACCACCATCCCCCAGCTCGAATCCGATGACGCCAAGCTCAAGGCCCATGGCATCACCCCGATGGGGCTCGGCGGCCAGGCTCAGTGGCCGGACGCGTTCTGGTGGGAGTACTTCGCGGTCAGGGAATGCTCCACCTCCGCCGTCATCCAGGGCATGAACTCGATCAACCTGAGCGACGCCGTGCTTCTCCAAGGCGACGAAGGACCTCACCGCGTTCATGGCGACAAGCCCGTTCGAGTCCGGATTCAACGGCGTAGCGGCGCAGAGCAGCCCGGCCAGCTCGGCGGGCATGCTGGCGAACGGCAAGGTGGCCATGGAACTGCAGGGTGACTGGGAGCCTGGCGAGGCCCTAGGTGACACCACGAACAAGAACGTCGACTCCCAGCTCGGCTGGTTCCCGTTCCCGGCCGTTCCCGGCGGCCAGGGCGACCCGAGCGCGGTACTCGGCGGCGGCGACGGCTGGTCTTGCACCACGGGAGCGGCCGAGCCAGCCTGTGCCGAGTTCCTTCAGTACCTCGACAGCACCGCGGTCCAGGAGCAGCTGGTGACGAAGGCGAGCATCGGCATTCCGGCGAACCCGCCGCGGAATCGGCGATCACCAGCCCGGCGGTGAAGGCGGCCGCGCAGGCGCACGACGCCGCCGCCTACGTCGCCGTGTACTTCGACCAGGCCATGCCGACCAATCCCGGCCTAGCGCTTGACGCCGCGATAGCGAATTTCTTCGCGGGCAAGGGCAGCAACTCGGCCATCATCAACTCCGTGAGCTCCAACTCGGGTCACTGATGGCCCGAGCCGAGCACCCGGAATCGCGGACCGGGCGGGCTGGCGGCCGGGCCGGAGATCGCTCCGGCCCGGCCGCCGCCGGCGCCTCGTCAAGCAGCGCAGCGCACGGCGCAAGCGGATCGAGCTGACCGTGCTGCTCGGTCCGCCGCTGGTCGCTGTTCATCGGGTTCGTGTTCATCCCGATGATCTTCGCCGTCTGGTACAGCCTGTACAACTGGAACGGCTACGGGCCGCTGACCGACTTTATCGGGCTGCAGAACTACCAGGGCGTCCTGACGGGCCCCGGTTTCACCAGGCCCTGCTGCACAACATCATCATCGCGGTACTTTCCGTGGTCATCCAGCTCCCGATCAGCATCGGGCTGGCGCTGCTGCTGAATCGCCGGATGCGCGGCCAGACGTTCCTGCGGCTGGCCGTGTTCACGCCGTACGTGCTGTCCCAGGCCACGAGCGCGGTGATGTGGTCGATGCTGCTGTCGCACGGCGGGCCCGTCGACGCGCTGCTCAGGTCGGCCGGCCTGGGCAGCCTGATCCACTTCTGGCTGGCCAGCACGTCGCTGGTGCTCTACACGCTGTTCTTCGTGGTCACCTGGCAATTCATCGGCTTCGGGATCGTCCTGCTGCTGGCCGGCCTGCAGGGTATCCCGCCCGAGCTACGCGAGGCAGCGGCCATCGACGGCGCCGCATCGTGGCAGATAACCAGGCGGATCATGCTGCCGCTGCTCGGGCCTACGATCAGGATCTGGATCTTCCTGGCCGTCATCGGCTCGCTCCAGCTCTTCGACATCGTCTGGATCATGACCCTGGGCGGGCCCGCGGACGCGTCGCAGACGATGCTCACGTACCTGTATTTCAACGGTGCCGAGCGAGCCCAGTTCGGGTACGGTGCCACAATCTCCGTGGTCCTGTTCGTCATCTCCTTCGTCTTCGCGCTGGCCTACCAGCGGTACGCGCTGCGGCGGGACACCGCCGGAGCACTGACCAGGGCTGTGGGGTGAGGTGACATGACAGTCCTCGGCGCTATCCGTGATCCCAGGCCGTGCGGATACGGTCCGCCGCCGGCCGCACCTGGATCACGCAGCCCGCCGGCTACCTGCTGATCCTGCTGGTCCTGGCGATCACCCTGCTACCGATGCTCTACCTGATCATGAGTGGCTTCCGTACCACCGGCCAGATCGGCTCCAGCCCGGACGGCCTGCCGCATCCGTGGGTGTGGAGCAACTACGCCGCGATCCTCACGTCCGCCGTGTTCTGGCAGGCGGTCCAGAACAGCGCGATCATCGCGGTGGTGGCGACCGCGCTGGCCATGGTGCTCGGCTCGATGGCCGCCTTCGCCCTGTCCCGGTACACCTTCCGCGGGCGCGACGGATTGTTCCTCCTGTTCACGGCCGGCCTGCTGTTCCCGCTCAACACCGCGGCCCTGCCGCTGTTCCTGCTGCTGCAGAAGATCGGCATGAACGACAACCTGTTCGGGGTAGCCCTGCCCGAGGCGGCGTTCTCGCTGCCGATCACGATCGTCATCCTGCGCCCGTTCATGCGGGCGGTCCCTGGGGAACTGGAGGACGCGGCGACCGTGGACGGTGCCACCAAGATCCGGTTCTTCATGCGGATCTTGCTCCCGCTGTCCCGGCCCGCCCTGATTACCGTGGGGATCCTGGCCTTCGTCACGAGCTGGAACACCTACCTGCTGCCGCTGATCGTGCTCAGCACGCCGTCGCACTTCACGCTGCCGCTCGCGGTGGCCATGTTCCAGTCGCAGTACAGCACCGACACCGCGAGAGTTTTCTCCTATACGGGGCTGTCCATGCTCCCCGCCCTGTCCATCTTCGTGTTCGCGCAGCGCTACCTGGTCGGCGGGCTGGTCGGCGCGATCAGGGGCTGAGCCCGATCCAGTAGTACGGTGAGCCAGCTCGCCATCGTCGTGCCGCCGGCCGGGGAACCGGACCGATTCCCCGGCCGGCCGGATCGTTTACAGACCTGCTCCGCTCGGCACCCGGTGCGGGGCTCCAAAGGCAGCGAGCCGGAGATCCTGCTGGAGTTCGGTATAGGCCGGTTTCGGGTTGAGGTTCACGTCGTAGAGCGTGGCGTACCCCTCGCCGGTGAAGAAGCCGGGCACCCAGGAGTCCGCGTCCCCAAAGCCCCAGACGGTGAACGATATGCACTGCCGCACGGCCAGGCACGCCTTCAGCATCTGCCCGAACTCGTCCGGCTGCGCGAACGTGGCCAGGTTGTCGGTGGGCACCTGGTCGGTCGCGTTGTTCACGAACGTACGGACGTCGGCCTCGGTGATGGCCACTTTCAGGCCGAGGCTGGCGTACCGCTGCAGGTCCTGAGTCATCTGCGTGCCGCTGAACCCATACTGCGTGTCGAGGTGCCCCTGGTCTCCGACGCCGTTGATCGGCACGCCCTGGGCCAGCATCTGCTTGAGCCACGCGAACACCGCGTCGCTCTTGGCGTTCGTGCCATCCTCTCCGGCGATGTTGTAGTCGTTGTAAAAGAGCAGTGCGTGCGGATCTGCCTGGTGCGCCCAGCGGAAGGCATCCGCGATGATGCCTGCCCCGAGGTGAGAGACCCAGAAGTCATTCGGGTTGATCGTCGAGGGATTGCTGTCGGTGAAGAACTCGTTCGCGACATCCCACTGCCAGATCTTGCCTTTGTAGCGCGATACCTCGGTGATGATGTGCTGATGCAACAGATCCCTGAGCTGGGCGTTGCTGATGGTCCCGTTGGCGACACCTGAAGTCAGCCAGTCCGGCAGCTGGTTGTGCCACAGCAGGGTGTGTCCCCGGACCAGTTGTCCATGCTGCTCGGCGAAGGCGACAAGCCGGTCGGCCCCGGACCAGTCGAACGTTCCCTGAGTCGGTTCCACGACCTGCCATTTCATCTCGTTTCCTGGAGTGACGACCGAGAACTGGCCAGCGACGATGGCCTGGTAGGCGGGATGATCCAGGTCGTAGGGAATGACCGCCGTGCCGATGCGGAGGCCGATGTTCGCGGCCAGGGCCCGCAAGGAGTCAGGCGCGACTGTGCTGCCCGAGTCGGCCGCAGCACCGGCTGCGACAGTGGTGCCGAGGAGCACAGCCGCCCCGGCAACGCCCACCGCAAGAAGACGATGAAGTCTCATGTGTTACCTCCTCTGCGTTGCCGAATCACCTTCGCCCTGTACGAAAGTTTCGGACGCACCTGTCGAGATGCGGCAAAATTAAGGCGGAGAAAATCTCATGTCAACAGCTTTCGGAGCCAAAATGCCTCTATCGCTGAATTTTTCTTGGACGGGGAGGCGACTCCGTCCGATCAAACTCTCGATAATTTCGATGCTTGGACACGCAGTATCAGCAGCCGAGCGTCGTTACGGGCGACGTTTGTACGCACCTGATAGCGGACAAGGTGATCCCGCGCCAGGTAATGACGCCGCGTTTCGAGCGGATCACCGATGACGTTGAAGTCAGGAAGGACCGTGATGCCGAGTCCCTCGGCCTCCATCAGCTTGCCCATCTCGGCCCCGTCCGCGGACCCCGCTGAGTGGGGCTCCGCCGGCGGTCAGACCAGGCCGTGCTGGCAGGCGGCGACGACGGCCTGGACCCGGTCGCGCAGGTCGAGTTTGGTGAGCAGGCGTGAGACGTGGGTCTTCACGGTCGCCTCGCTGACCACCAGCAGGGCGGCGATCTCAGTGCTGGCACAGCTGGTGGGGGACGAGCCAGAGCCTAGGGTGGCACGGTGGGCGGACGTGAAGGACTTCACGGTCGACTACTACGAGGCCGACGAGGTGACGTCCCGGTTCAACGGCTTCAGCCTCACCCACAGCACCGGGATGTGGCTGCCCGGCCTGAGCGGGCAGGCACACCGCCGTGAGCGGCGCGACCTGGTGGCCGAGGCCGAGCACCGACTGGCGCCGCGCCTGGTCCCGGCGCTGACCGAGGCGTAGGAGTCCGGAGGCACGGTGTCCTTCGGCCGGGTCCTGGTCAGCCAGCAGGGCATCACGCTGTCGGCCCGGTACCCGCTCAGCGAGCTGATCCCGTGGTCGCAGGTGAAGTCCGTGGCCGGCCTGCCGAACGGGATCTTCCTGCCCGCCCTGCTGCACCACGCGGCTGGCAACACGGCGTGATGGTCACCGGCTACCACGCAGCATCCCATCGCCTAGCTGCTAGCGGATCATCGCTGCGAGACGCCGATACGCTCTGGTCTCCTGATCAGTTCGGTCGGTACATCGGAACCCGCGCGGATATCAGCACCAGACGGCCCCTTCTCTCCGCAGCCAATACACAAAACCGCAAGTCAGCGGCGCTGAACTAGCCCTTCAGGAGTTGCTGGCCATGACCAGGACCATGATCTGGTGACGCAGCGCCAAGATCTCCACGTCCTTGTCCCGGTCGCTCACCGGAAGAAGCCGCAGTAACGCCACCACGTTCGTCACACCCAGATAAGCCAGTCGAATTAGCACAGCCGATCATCATGCCGCAGCGAACGGACCTCTGGAGGGCAACCAGCTAACGCGGCCTCCGCCGAACCCGAACAACTCCTCCCACCTGGGGGGATAAGGTTTTCGGCACATGCAGCGGCTAGCCCGGCACCGGTGGTCCGGGCCGGGAACCTGGTGCCGGCGCGGGCCGCCGGGAAGGGACGCATCGCCGCGGGGAGAGCGGCTCCCGGCTCACGGCCGCGCTCGGTGGGTGGCCTCCGCCGCGTCCGGGGGCGTGGTCGGGTAGACATCGACATCGAAGAACCGGGCGAAGGGCAGGGTTGCCAGTGTCTCTGCGACTTGCTTCTCATCGGCGGCGATGACCTCGATGAATGTTGCCCGCCGAGCGGGGGAAACGTAGTGGGCGCCGATCCTCCCGTCCGAGCGCAGCGCCTCCAGCTGCTTCTGCTCGTCATCTCTCAGCGCGGCGAATTCCGCGAAGTCGGTGTCGTCGCGGATGGTTGCGAGCACCATGAAGGTCTGCGCTGCAGCGGGATCCGGGGTTGTTGACATGGTCTGTCCTTTGATGGCGGTTGATGGTGTCATTGCGCGGGGGCGGGCAGGCAGAAACGTCGGGCGGCAAGGCCTGGGATGCGGGCGGGCGGGGTCGTGCGCGCCGTTGGGGACCGCCCGGGAGGGCAGGTCGGGAGGTGGTTCACGGCGGCTATGGCCCGGCGGCCTCTGCGATGTCGAGTCGCCCCTCGGCGTAGCGGGTCCGCAGCCGCTTCTTGTCGAATGTGCCGACGCTGGTCTTCGGAACCTCGGGCAGGAAGGCCCAGCGTTCGGGCACCTGCCACTTCGCCCCGGCGGCGGCGGCGAACCGCCACAGCTCGGTCGCGCTGGCCGCCTCGCCTGGCCGCAGCGGGCTCGGAGCCCGGCCGGGAAGCGGCCGTGCTTGGTGCGCGGTACGACCCCATGCCTGCTCGCCGCTCGCGGTCGCGGGCGGGTGGGCCACGGTGCCGAGGGGGGACGTGTCGGTTGTCCCCCAGGCGTAGATGAGCCGCACGCGGTGCTTGTCCTCGAACGCCGCATCATCGCTGCGCTCAGCCGACGTGTGTCTGACGGCTGGCGGAATGCGTTTCAGGCGCGTCATGGGCTGAGACCTGAGCGATCTCCGCGATCCCCGGGATCGGCACCTTCCGGTTGCGCCTCGGCAGGGCGATGGCGGCAACGGCGACGCTGGCCGCTCCTATGAGCGCAGCCGCGGTGAGAGCGTCGCGGAGGCCGCCGGTGAAGGAAGCCGGGCCTGGCCCGTAGTAGTGAACGTGGCTGGTGATGATCGCGGTGAGGACGGCCAGGCCGATCGCGCCGCCGACCTGCTGGGTCATGTTGATAAGTCCGCCGGCTACGCCGGAGTGCCCGGCCTCGATGCCGCTGACGGAGGCGATGGTGAGCGCGATGAAGGCGAGCCCAAGGCCGATGCCGATGAGGAGGATGGGGCCGAGCCGTTCCGCGACGGAGGAGCTGAGGCCAGCGACGATGATCAGGATGAGGCCGAGGGGAACCGAAGCCATGCCGGCCTTGATGGCGCTGTAGCCTAGGACGTCCTGCAGGTAGAGGGTGAAGATGAAGAAGAAGCCGACCATGGCGGCGGCCACCATGAGCATGGCGATATTGGCGCCGCGGACCTGGCCGATGCGGAAGATCCGCAGCGGGACGAGCGGAGCGCGGACCTTGCCCTCGACCCAGGTGAACACCGCGAGCAGGGCGGCGCCGAGGCCGAGCAGGCCGATGGTCTCGGCCGAGCCCCATCCGGCATTCCCGGCGTGGACCAGCGCGTACAGGATGGCGACCAGGCCGCCCGTGACCAGGGCAGCACCGGCGTAGTCGATAGAGCGATCGGTCGTCTCGGCGCGGGACTCGCGGATCAGGACCGGGGCCAGTGCCGCAGCGACCAGCGTGATCGGGACGTTGATGAACAGCACCCACCGCCAGCCCAGCGAGCTGGTCAGCACGCCGCCGAGGATCAGCCCGACAACGCTGCCCGAACCGGCCACCGCCGCCCAGATCCCCAGGGCCTTGCTCCGTTCTGGGCCCTCCTCGAACAGCGTCACGACGATGGAGCGGGCGGCCGGGGCCAGCATCGCCGCGCCGGCGCCCTGCAAGGCGCGGAAGGCGATTAGCTCGCCGATCTGGGTCGATAGCCCCCCGGCCAGCGAAGCCAGCCCGAAGAGGACCAGCCCGCCGATGAACAGCCGCCTGCGGCCGAAGAGGTCGGCGAGGCGGCCCCCGAGCATCAGCAGCCCGCCGAAGGTCAGGATGTAGGCGCTCGTCACCCACGACAGGTCGCTAGTAGAGGCGTGCAGGCCCCGTCCGATGGACGGCAGCGCGACGTTGACGATGGTCGCGTCGAGTATGACGACGAAATCGGCGATGGCCAGCAAGGCCAAGGCCCTCCACCGACGGGGATCGGGGACAGCTGAACCTGGCCCCGCCCGGTTAGCGGCTTCCTGGTTGACTGACATGCAGCACTCCTGTTCATCAAGGGATTGCCCGGTTAGATCTGCGCGAATCGACAGCGGCTTCGACGTCGGCAGGCCGCGTGGTCCGTGTGACCGAACGCCGGCCAGGAGGTGGCGGTATTCCGCATGCAGCTCGTGCGTCACTGTGCCCTCCGTTTATTTTGGTACTCAGTACCATATCATACTCAGTACCTTTTGGAACAGAGACCGCACCGGTATGCTTACTGTTATGACCCCGCCCGTTCCGCTCGTCGAGCGCAAGCAACGCCAGGCCCGCCAGCGCATCATCGAGGCCGCCCGGGAGCTGTTCCTCGAGCGGGGCTTCGACGGCGTCTCGGTCGGCGACATCGCCGAGCGCGCCGAAGTCGGCCGCACCACGTTCTTCCGCCACTTCGGCGACAAGCAGGAGGTCGTCTTCGCCAAAGAGCAGGAACTGCTCGACGCGATCACCGCAGCCAGGCAGGCAGACGGCACCCCCGCCCCGCGAAACGCGACCGAGGCCGTCGAACAGCTCCGCCCGATCGTCCTGGCCCTCTGCGCCCAGGCAGCCGCCGACCCCGAGGACTACACCCGCCACTTCCAGCTCATCGAGCAGCACCCGGAGCTGCGCGCCCGCGACGCGGTGAAGACGCAGCAGATCGCCGACAAGCTGAGCGAGCTCCTCATCCACCGCGGATCCGACGAGGCCACCGCCCGCTTCGCCGCGCAGATCGCCATCGCCTGCTACCAGACCGCCAAGAGCCTCGGCAACAACCCCCGCACCCTGGCCGACGAGACCCAGGCCGCCTTCAGGCGAGCACTCACGCTCGGAACCGGCACCGCCGAGACCCAGCCGGAACCGCCCGGCTCTGGATGACCCAGCCCGCGCGCCGGCAGGCAGGCCACGCCGATCAAGCCAGGCGCGCCGTCGCGACTACAACGTCCGCCACACCGCATCTGGCCCGGCGCGGTCTCCAGCACCGCCTTCGTGAGCTGCTTCAGCAGCCCGTCCGAGCCGGTCGGCGACAGGTCTTCCAGCGCATCAGCGAGATCCAGCGGATGGTCAGCCCATTGTCCGCAGGCGGTCTCCGCAGGTATATGCGAGGTACATTAGCTCGCTGACCTTTACTTATAGTCGCTGCAGGATGCTCCCGGGCGAGCGGCGGCGGCGCTCGGACGGGCCGCACGCGGCTGCATTCCTGGGGAACGCAACACAACCCTGGGTTGGGACGTGTCGTGCCGACACGGCGGCGTCACGGGACCGGACGGGCCCAGCATGCGGTTGCGCTGCCGCCTGCTCCACCTGGGCGTACGGCCCGGCTTCTTCCCCCGGGGCAGCAGGGCCTCCAGCACGCGCCACTCGTCATCGGCCAGGTCGTGCCGCCCGGCAGCCGACAGGATAGGCACGAGGCCTCCAATATGAACATGTCTTCTTGGTCGTTGACACGCATACCGAAGGCCTCGTTACGTCACAGGACTAATCCCCGCACTGACACCACCCGTAGCCCAGACCCACACGCGGCTTTTTAACACGCCCTTGGCCCGGTCACCGGTCGTCAGGGGCTGCCGCCGAGGCGCTCCATCAGCGACTGGCTGGACAGGCCGTGGGCCTGGCAGAAGCGGTCAAGTTCCGGTCGTTCAACCGGGTCGGGAAGCGTGCGCTGTGCCTCGGCAGCGACCTCCGTCAACCCAGTTCGGCGAAGCACTTCCACAAGATGCTGGCGGGACTCACTCACGGTGTCTCCTCTCGGTCCTGGCTCGGACGCGCCACACTCAGGCCTGCCGCATTAGCGACAACCGTCCGCGGGGCCAGGCGCTTCCCGCGTTCTGGTATTCGTGCGCCGCACTGGCAGCACGGACACGAGCAGGTCTATCCGGGCGGCGGCTTCGGATATCACCTGCAACTGTTCCGTGCGGCCGTCGAAGCCGGTACCGCCGCGTGATGCCCTACTACGGCCTGCCAGCCGGGCCGACGCTGCCCGACGGCGTGGCCGGCCGGGTGATCGAGGCTGGGTGCGACGAGTTCGGCGGCGAGAGCAGTCCCGAGCTGGTCCGCTCCGGCCGGCTGGCCGAGGAACGCCTTGGTGTCTCCGTCCCACACGCACGCGCCGGACCTCAGCCCAGCCGCCGCCACCCACGGCTACACCGTCGTCTTCTCCTTCGCCGCCCTCGTATTCGCCGCCGGAGGCATCCTCGCGGCCCTCTCTGCCAAGCTGTCGTGAGGGGCTCGCCCCTCAGTAACCACTGACACTCCTCTAGGGCGGGGATGGAGACGCTTTCCTAGATGACGATGACCTCGCTCGACCGCCAGGCCAGGAGCCGGCGATGCGGGACGGGTTACCGGCGAGCGGCAGGACCGTCCCGATCCGGAGGTGCCCGAGAAGGGCCGCCGGCGGACGTTCACCGCGCAGTACAATCAGGAAGTCCTGGCCGCCGGACGGCGAGAAGGGCGCGGTCCTGCGGCGGGAGGGCCTTTACTCGAGCCTGATCAGCGAGTGCCGGCGGGCCCGGGACGCGGGGCGCTGGCCGGGTTGAAGCGGCCATCGGGGCGCCCGCGTTGTTGCGGTCGCGGACCAGCATCCCGAGTGCGCCTCCGGCATCGACAGCGGTAAGCTACTCAGGGTCGCCATCCAGCAGTACCTTCGCCCCTACCGCGGCGGCGTGGCAGGGGGGTTTCCGAGCGGGACAGGGCCAGCTCTGCTGCGGCTATTCGAGCTTTACGACGTGAAGCCCCGACAGCGGGCCGCCGCCGACTTGCATGAGACGTCCGGCGTCATGCAGTCCGCCGAGGTCGACGGGCGCGAATCCCATCGAGTCGGCAAACGCCGAGACGGTGGCCTTGGCGTCCGCGCCGTCGCCGGCGAGGAAGACGACAAGGCGGCCATCGGTGCGGCGGGGGTTCTGCGCGGTGATCCGGCCGTACAGCGCGTTGAACGCTTTGACGACGCGCGCGCCGGGCATCAGCGCGGCATTGCGCTCACTTCCGGTCTGATCTCCCAGGTCGGCCGCGATCCCGCGGCTGAAGTCCTGCCACTGGTTGGTTGCGTCGATCACGATCCTCCCGTTCCAGTCCGGTACGTCCTTGACCGCCGCGGGCACCTGCTCCCAGCCGACCGCGAGGATCACGATATCGGCCCGCGCCGCCTCAGCGACCGTGCCCGCGGATGCATTCGCGCCGAACCGGCTCGTAACCGGCTCGAGCGACTCCGGTCCGCGGCTGTTGCTGAAGATGACGCGGTGGCCCGCCGCGACGGCATGGCCGGCGATCGCCTGTGCGAGGGTGCCTGCGCCGATCGTGCCGACGGAGAAATGCTGGCTTGAGGACATGGGTGCTTCCTAAGATCGAAGTGTCTGGAGTGAAACGGAATCACTCTGGATGCCCAGGTGATGGGATGTGGCTGATGAGTGTTTGCCGAGGGCGACGTGGCCCCGGTGCGGCGCGGGACGACGGCAAGACGGCCGGATGGCGAATGACACTGGGCTCGGCCTCTTCGCGATGTAGCGGCTGGCCGGACAGCAGACCGGGCGCCCCTACTCCGCCTCGCTGAGATGGACCATGGCGTCGTACAGCTGCTCGTACGTCATCGGCGGCTCGGGGATCGGATGTGCCCGCTCAGCCCGGTAGGCGTCGAGCATGAGGTAGAGGTAACGCCGCCAGGCGTTGGGCGCCGTGGCGCTGGTGGCCTCGATGATCCGGCCGTTGGACCAGATGAGGTTGACGATGTCGGCCAGGGTGATATCGCGGCGAGCCTCGCCGGCTTCTTGGGCCCGGGTGAGCATGTCCACGATCTGCTGGCACATCTCGTCGTGGATGCGCTCGGTCTCGGCGCTGTCGGTGAAGCGGCGGGAGAGGAAGTCGTTGAAACCTCGGTCTCCCGCCTGCATGCCGAACAGGTGCTCCAGGTAGTAGACGAGCCCTTCCCACGGATCGTTTATCTCCAGGGCCTTGTTGGCCCCGTCGAGGAACTCCTGAAGCCGGGGCTGAAAGGCGGCCATGAGCAGGTCCAGGCGCGTTGGGAAGTGGCGGTACAGGGTGCCGATGGCGACGCCGGCGTCGCGGGCGATCTTCTCCAGGGACGCATCCACGCCGTGTGCGGCGAATTCGCGCTGCGCCGCGGCGAGGAGCTTGTCTCGGCGCTCCCGGGCGTCGCGGCGCAGGGGCCTCCGCTCGCTCAACGTCGCTACGGCTCACTTCGTCAGTTTACCGGCGATACTCAGGGCGGCCTCCCCTTTCTGCGCCGCTCAGGAGCCCGGGAGAGCGCGGCTGACCTCGGTCAGCTCGCCGGCATGGTCGTGCGCGACGTGGCTGACGGCATGCGAGA
>CAWEFK010000023.1:0-72257 GCA_963808315.1 uncultured Actinomycetes bacterium
GCAAACCCGACGATCTCGACAGGCTGGAGGCGAGGATGCGCCGACAATCCCGGCGACCGACGACACGCCCCTGGAGCTATCCACCGTGGTCTCCGAGGCCGCGTTCCACCGAGCCCTCGGAGACGCCGAGATCGGCCCGCAACAGCTAGCCCACATCAGCCAGCTCGCGCGACGACCTAACGTCACGCTGCACGTGCTGCCTTACACGGCCGGCCTGGATTCCAAGCATGGCGGGCTCCTTCGCAGTGCTGACCTTCGACCCCGGCGTGGCGCCGCCCTTCGGCTACCAGGAACACGCCATCGGCGGCCATGTTGTGGACGACCGCGACGCGGTCAGCCAACTCAGGAACCTGTGGGAGCTACTCCGCAACCAGGCCCTCTCCTCTACGAGAGCCTGCGCTGGCTATCGGAACTGGCCCCCTGAAGAGTGAAAGTGAGGATCATCCGATGCGTGATCTACACCATGCCCAATGGCGAAAGTCACGTCGCAGCGGTGCTGGCAACGCCTGCGTTGAGATCGCGATGCTAGCCAACGGTAGCCGCGCCATCCGAGACAGCAAGGACCATCCGGACCGGTCCTTATGCTTAATCCGACCGCGTGGGACCGCGTTCACCGCCCCCGGATAGGCATTGACAAGTTCGACTGAGTACGCAATCCCCGAGCCGTGACTGACGTGACAGGAACCACACGGCCGCCACGGATATGAGGTACACGCGGCCCACCATGGAGTTCGTTGACGTGGCTCTCAGTGCGCTGCAGGGTTCGGTAGACGGTGGGTCAGGAGATGGAGAACAGCTCGCCGAGGTCGGGCACACCTTGCGGACTGCAATCAGGCTGACATCGACGCCTGGCACGCCGAGCACTGGCGCAGACGCCTGCGGCGGTTCTGGCGCATGATCGCTGGGCCGAAGCTTAGAGTCGCCGAGGGCATCGAGGGTGGTGCCGGCCATCGCGCTGCCCTCATAAAATCCCGAGCTCGCGGCAGACCCTGATCGCGACCGTGGATTGTCGCCGGTGGCAACTTCACCATGTCGGCTAACCCGACTCTGCACTGGTCGCGTCTTCTCGGGCAGGGCGAGGCGCGCCAGCAGTCCTGTACTCGCGCGCGGCATCCGGAGCCAGTGGGTAGCCATAGCGATGACCTGGTTGCCAGCGGTGGCCTCCTTCTCCGTGCCTCTGAGGAAGCCGAGCCCGATCGACAGTCCGAGGATCACGCCGACGAAGACGGCGTCGTTGCGCTCTCCGACGAAATGTCGACGCGATTGCGCTGTTTGTAGCAGCCCGAGAGCGGTGGGGGACGAAGCTAGTGCCCAGAGCACGCGGGCTTTCCGGACGGTGCCACGTCACCGATTCCGTATCGCCGGGGGTCGGTACGAGGAGCTGGCGTGCTTCGCGGGCGATCTCAAGGTCTTCCCGGGTGGTGATACCAGGGTTTACGGTTGCTGCAGCAGAAGTGATGTCGCTGTCGCCGTCGATGGTGGTATTGCGCTGGGGGTCGATGGCGACACCGAGGAAACTCAGCCGTTCGGTTGCCCGCTGCCGTATCGTGGCGGAGTGTTCACCGGCTCCGCCGGTGGACACGAGCGCGTCTAGGCCGCCGGTTGTTGCGCTCATCGCGCCGATGCCACCTACCAACCGGTGGGTGTAGACGTCCAGCGCGAGGAGCGCGGCTGCAGCATCGTTCCCGCGCGGGTAAGAGGTTTTGACATGGGTCCCCGTGTACGCCGGACGAGGACAGTCGCCCTGGGATAGCCAGCCGAGCCGCTCAGTACGTCAGCGGATTTGTTTCCTTCTCAAGAGCCGGAATGAGGCGCACGCCATTGCAATCGTTGATCAGCGCTGATCAATGGCGTTGAGGTACGGGCCGTAAACTCAGGTGTTGTTTGCGGCGAGATCTCAATAACTCCGCCTGGATTTGGTTGCCATGAAAGAGCCGCCTTGGTGGCCGCCGCGAAAAAGCTTCCTGAGCCTTCTTCAACGTCGTCACATCACCGAAGTCGGCGAGTTGGAACATTGGCGGGCGTGTTGCTGACTAGAAGGTCGCTGGTGGGGTCTGCTTTAGTTGTGATTAGGTCACCGGGGGCACTGGTGGTCATGATGGCCGTCCTACGTAAATGAGGTATTGACGGTTTTTTAGGCGAGTTCAGAATGAACGTCCGACGGACGCGGAGGCATCAGTGCCGATCATCAATGTTACGTTTGGATGGTGATTCAACGTGGATACGTGCCCTCCGACTCTTCTAGTTCGATAAATGCTCGCATTCGGGAGACGGTTGATCGCGCCTATTAGGTCGATCAAGCCGAGAAAGCTGCGCCGTCACCACTGGTTACTTCCTGTGCTTAACCCGCTGCCACCATGCAAGCCCACGAGAGGCCGACCAGGATGGCCGGGAGAACATTACGTAATGTCTGGTACCCGCTTGCCTACACCAGAGTCGCCGTCTAGTAAACCACTGTCGACACCTCGCTGGGGAAAATTTCGAGAGCATCACCGAAGCATCCACTCAGTGGTTAAACTGCGATTTACGGCGTTGTGATCGTGGAAACCAGACGTTGCGGGTGAGAAGCGCCAGCAGTCGGTTCCGTATACCAGCCGCCACGGCTAGCTGTTCCGGTTGAATGGAGCGGAACACTCCTACCGGGACGGTCCAGAGGTGAATCACACTTCCTTTTCCGTGGCTGACAGTGCAGACCGCCGTCCGGCTCCCGGCCAGTTCTCAGTGCCGCTATGCTCCTCCGGGCGGCATGCTGCATAACACATTGGGATGACGCATGAGCCAGCATTCGACGAAGGTTGCAGCCCACTGTCGTGAGCCGATCCTTTGTGGTACGCAACACGCGGTTCCCGGTGCGCCGGTGGCGGTCGTGGTCGACAGCCAAATAGGACCGCATGGAGCGGTGTCCAGGTGTGATTTGATGCAAGGATCGTTTGGGTGGTCCTCGTCTACGACATCCCAGTCTGCCTCGATCACTCGGCAGCTCGGTGGTTAGCCATTCGCTGTCCCCCCTCAGAGCAGAGCGTGGAGCAGCGCACCAACCAGCCCTTGCCGGTCCCGAACCGGCCATCCTCAACGTCAAGGAGGGGCCGTCGGTCCACGGCGGGCACCCGGATCTCGGGGAGACGCTGCCCGTCGAGGGACTGACCCGATGGCTGCGCCTGAGGGACGGCCATCTGCAGCGACCGGCTTCCTTCTATGCCTGTTACTGTCAGTGACACCGTCGAAGACGGCCCAGTGAACGATGTCGTATTTGGGGTGAACATCGCGGTCAACGAGTGTGTGCCTATCGTTAGCACTTCGGTGGACACTGATGCGGTGCCATTTCCGCTGATAGGCACAGTGCCTAAGTCGGTGGTGATCCCGTCCGTGAACTTCACGGTGCCGGTCGCAGTCGCTGGGGTGACCTTCGCAGTCAGTGTCACTCGGGTGCCATAAGGAACTGGGGAGTCCGGGCATGTCGTCAGCTCGGTGCTTGTGCCGGTGGCCATAGCCTGTGGGGCGCTGACCGAGGGCGTGGCGTCGGCGGAGACCCCCTCGGTGAGCAACGCTCCGCCAGCCGCGATGATGACCACAAGGGCTCTTGACCAGAGCCGAGATAAGAATCTATTCTTGCGCACGGTGTGATTCCTTCCTCCAGGTAAAGCAGTGTTCGTTACAGAAATCTGGATGGCGATGGCCCGCAATAGGGTTCGCAGTGAGATGACATAGCCGCGACATGAGCCGTCAGCAGGTTTGCACGCCGTCGAGCCAAGCCCCGCCTTGGATGTAGATGTTGGATATCCACGATCCATCGGATAGCTGCGACCAGGCATCATTGGTGTAGCCCTCTGCTGTGATCACCTCGGCGTGTTTCTGGCACACGGAGGGTGACAGTCGTGGGGTCCGGAAACGTGTGTACGATTGGGCTGTTGGTCGAGGGCAGGGTATGGGCACGTACGTCCTACTCCAGGTGAAAAATTCCGCAGACGTGGATCCTTGCCCCGGCGGAATGTCCAAGGTGGCGAGGTAGGACTGTCGTGCCATGACGTCGGGACCGTAGTACCCGCCTGGCGGTGCGACTAGTATCTGGTGAGCCAGAGTTGTAGCCGTTGCACGCCTTTATCCAGTCACCGAATTCTTTGAAGAAAGCTTTCAGTATCTGTGCGGCTTTTTCGGCTTGCGCTTGTACATCTTGATCAAACCCGGGTGGAATCTGATGCCACCGATCATCGAGTTGGAACACGCCGTGTCCGTGGCCGCTGTCCCCACGATGTTGCGTAGGTTGGTCTCTCGGCTGCCAACCGCCTGCAACAGGCGCCACCGCGGCAAACCATGTGATTCGTTGACTTCGGTGATAAACGGCCAGGTGGCTTTAGTCCGCACATACTCTGAGGTCAGATCTCTTGGTGATATCCTCATCATGTTCCCGCGTCATCCGGTTACCCTCTACTGTTTGTCTTCCTGGAAGGGTGGCCTTAAACAGAGGGTGGTGTAGCAAGATGCGATCTGTGTGCATGGTGTGCACCGATCGCCTCCGACCAAACTGGTACTCGGATCCAATGTCACTGCACGGAAAGGTGACGCTCGCGACCGATGAACCAGCGTCAACTAGCGATGGTTGGTGGGCCAACGAAGATGACCTGATGGCGCCTTGGACATTGTTACACCACCTCAGGGTTAATAAAATATCCACGCCAGAGCCCCCTCAGAGATAAGCACCGGCCGTCTCGCGGCCAGCACCTGGTCTATACATGGTCACCGTCACGACGACGTCATCTACTCGTCGATAGGATGTCGTCGCACTTCTTTTCGTCAACGCAGCGTCGTCATTGTGTCAAATCCAACGTTTGCGCCGCGGTTTAGCGGCTTGTCCCTGAGCGTGGTGTCCGCTGTAGGACACGATCTTTAGCCTGGTCTGGAAATGGGCCCCAGGTGGAACGAGAGCGTAACGCCGCGGCGGCGATGTTGGGTTTGCCCGACTTTGTCGTGGTGGCCGTGTCGGATTACGCCGGTGAGGTAGAGCAGGTGATTGAGACCACTGCTGATCTGGCGGGTTGTCCGGAGTGTGGTGCGGTGGCCGAGCTGCACGATCGTCGCCCGTGTTGGGTGCGGGATCTGCCCGCGGGTGGGCGGCCGGTGACGCTGGTGGATCAAGCGGGTGTGGCGCTGCGCGCACCGATTGTGCCCGATACGGATCTGGACGGAGACCTCACCGATGATCGCGCCGCGGGCGTCGCTGACCCGACGAGCCTGCGCCGAGATCTGCCGCCGCGTCGGTGAGGACGGTCCTCGGTCACCGCGGTGGCCCGCGAGTTCGGGTCTGCTCGCGCACCGCGATGTCGCGGTCCGAAGAATGGCACACCACGGGTGGATGATCCCACCGGCTGGCCGGGGTCGATGCCCTCGACTTGGACGAGACTGCGTTTCAGGCCGCCTCCGCCAGCGTTCGACGAGTTTCGTGACTGGCATCGTCGACCTCACCCGCGGTTGTGGGCCAGCGCGGCTGCTCGACGTGGTCGAAGACCGCAGCGCATCAGCACTGGTGAGCTGGATGAACCAGCGTGAGCCTGGGTGGCGGGCGCGGATCGGGGTGGCCGCGCTGGACCCCTACCGTGGCCCGCCAGCGCGCTGCGCACCGCACTGCCGCAGGCGGTCCGAGTGCTCGACGCCTTCCACGTCTCCAGGTGATGCCGGCCCCGTATGGCCGGGTCGTCAAGCTCGGCGACGGTGGCGATCAGCGCGATGTCGACGTCGGGTGGCAGCGCGCGGGGCAGCGGTGCGGGAAGCCGAGGGGGATGTCGTTGCGGTTTAGCAGTATCCGAGTGGGTCGTTGGGACCGAGCCCCAGGTGGTGATGTCGTCGAAGAAACACCGCAGGTCGGTGATGGTGTGGGCGTGATGGGTGATCGAGATGGCCGGTTGCCCGCCATGCGGCCGCGGCAGAGACGGCAGGCGTTGAACGTGCAGAACGCCGAGGTGGGCGCGGGTGAGCGACCGCAGGCTCGTCACACCGGGATGCGTCTCGGCGAACCAGTTGGCGAGGACGGTCAGGCTGGCGGCCCGCGAGGTCACCGTCGCCGGGCGCAGGGTGGCCGCGATCGTGGTCAGGTAGCGGGCCACCGCACGGTGGATCTCCGGCTGGGCGATTCCGGAGGCGCGCTGCTCGGGGAGACTGCGGGCGGACGTGGGGATGTACCGGTGGGTCGTTGACCAGTCCGAGCTGGTAGCACAGCGCGCGCAGCCCGCGGTGCTGGGTCAGCCAGTGCTGGCGATGGATCCCGGTCAGCATCGTCGACGCACTGATCGCGTCCTCGACCGCGTCCAGGTCCTCTGCGGTCACGTGTTCGAGGGTGACCGCTCGGGTCAGGCCGACCAGCGGGAGCGCGTTGTCGGTGATCCGCGTCCGCCATTCACTGCACCAGTCGAACCCGGCGGCGGCCTGATGGACGTGACGCATGTCGACCGGGTGCAGCTGGGCCCACAGGCTGAAATGTCCACCCTTCTGCTTGCCGGCCAGCAGGTCCAGCTCCGGAATCAGCCGGCCGGTGGCAAAACACCAGGACAGAAACGGCCACGCTTGCAGCCTGCGAGCCTCGGCGACCCGGTCAGCGATCGGTCGGGCCATCCACAATTCGACGTCGGGGTGGGCGCCCAGCAGCTGCTCGGCGCCGCGACGGCGCAGGTACTTCGCCTGGCCGCGGCCGGGCAGGCCAGCGAGGAAGGCGTCGTGCTCGGCGTGCAGCCGCCCAGGATCAAGCGGCGGCCCTCCGGCGCATCGATGACCGGGTGACTGGCGGAGGCGTCTCGGTGCGTGTCCACCCCAATGACTCCATCCACAACTTCTGCCAACATGGCCACTGGCCGGGCGTCCTTCCTGCGGGCAACGGTCAACGTCGGCACCGGCCTGGGTGCGGTCACCGGAGTGGCACATCTGCGAGGGGTCACACCCACGGGCGGACATGCTTCTGATCAAGCCAACAGGTGGGCCAGGCCGGTGCCAGTAACCACCACGGACAACTCGACAGGAAGGCACGCCGCAGCGGCCAGATCTTGCACGGGTCACGTTGCGGTCACCGGCACCGAGCCTGGTGGTCCTCCACCCGGGAACACCGCAACGACACACAGATCTTGTACCAGCTGTGGTGCGGTTCCTTGCTCGGCCTGACCGCGCGGTCGGCACCGTGCTTAGGGCTGACCGTGGTGGAGTGGACGTAGCCCCATGACTTCGATGAGCAGCGTCCGGCGCGTGTAGGTAGTTCGCGTATTCTACAACTTGGCACAGACGTCTAGATAGCTGGCAGTGGCTCGCGACCACGTTGCCTAGGAGAGCGCTGAATAATCGGCGTGTGGCCCCGGAGTTTGGCTCTGAGCTGGGAGAATTGGTTCGTGCAGGGTGTGGAGCGCGTCGATGGGGAGCTTCTGGACGCAGGGGCTCTGGTCGGTCATCTGGTTGCGGCGGGGAGCATGTTCGCGTTCCTGGCCGAGCATCGCCAGGACGTGTTCCCTGATGGGGAGTTTGAGGATTTGTTTCCGTCGGGGCGGGGGCGGCCCTCGATCCCGGCGTCGGTGATGGCGTCGATTCTGGTGTTGCAGACATTGCATGATCTCTCCGATCGGGAGACGGCCGAGGCGGCCTGGTGTGACCTGCGGTGGAAGGTCGCGACCGGAATGGCGTTGGACCACCAGGGGTTCGATCCCTCCACGCTGGTGTACTGGCGTAAACGGTTGGCGAAATCGACGCGGCCGCATCGGATCAACGAGGCGGTCCGTAAGGTCGTCGAGGAAACCGGGATCGTGCGGGACCGCCGCAAACGCGCGGTGGATTCCACGATCCTGGCCGACGCGGTCGCCACCCAGGACACCATCACCCAGCTGATCGCGGCGATCCGGCGGGTCGGGCGGGTGGTGGGCGGTGCCGCTGAGGTGATCGCGGCGGTGTGTACCGGGCACGATTACGGCCGCCCGGGTAAACCGGTGATCGACTGGGACGAGCCTGGTGCGAAGGACG
This sequence comes from uncultured Actinomycetes bacterium, assembly GCA_963808315.1. Lineage (GTDB taxonomy): Bacteria > Actinomycetota > Actinomycetes > Streptosporangiales > Streptosporangiaceae > Palsa-504. The sequence goes on from CAWEFK010000023.1 coordinate 7,987, forward strand.
CGCTGGTGTCGGCCTTGGTCAACGACGCGAACGCGGTGCTTGCGGCGTTCGCCGAGGTCGATTCCGACGAGTGGGAGGAGCCGGCCCGGGCGGCGTTGGCGTTGCTGGCGTTGGTCGCCGGGCAGGACGTCGAACCGGCGGAGGGGTCTGATGGCACCGACGGGCGGTGGCGCATCGCCCGCAGGGTCGCTCCCGACCGGATCGTGTCCACTGTGGACCCGGACGCACGGCACACCCGCAAATCGCCGGAGAACCGTCGGGACGGGTACCGGGCACACGTGGCAGCGGAACCGGAGACCGGGATCATCACCGACGAGGCGCTCACCAAGGCCGCCGGAACCGAGAACTCCGATCCGGCGGTGGCCGAGAAGTTCCTGGCCGCCGATGGTGGTGGCGAGGACGGCACGCGGGAGTGGTACGGAGATTCCGCGTACGGCACCGGGGATCTTCGCGGCGCGATCGACGACACCGGCGACGAGGCCGTGATCAAACCCAAACCCGTGCCGGCGCCTGTTGAGGGTGGGTTCACCGTGGACGACTTCACCGTCGACGAGGACGCAGGCACGGTGAGCTGCCCGGCCGGTCACACCCGCCCGATCAGCCGGACCCGCGTGGCCAGCTTCGGTGCACTGTGCCGCGGGTGTCCTGTGCGCGAGCAGTGCACGACGTCCAAGACCGGCCGTAAGATCGTTCTGCACCCACGAGATGACCTGCTCCGCCAAGCCCGCCGTGACTGGTCGGCCAAACCAGGCCTGCGTGAGAAGTATCGGACGTTCCGGCCCAACGTGGAACGGGTCATCTCCCAGATCGCCAATCGCGGCGGCCGCCGCCTGCAACTGCGCTACCGCGGCACCGCCAAGAACAACGCGTGGCTCACCCGCCGCACCGCCGGGCTCAACCTGCGTAACCTCCTGGGCCGTGGACTCACTCGTGCGGCAGGAGTCTGGGTTCTGGCGGCCCAGACCACCTGACAAGACAACCCGCAGGCCCCGATCGGCACCGTCGCCGACCCAGACGAGCCCCACCGGCCCGCCGGGGCGCCCTCTCACGGTCCGGACCCCTCCGCCACACCGCCGACCGGTCCTCATTAACGACCGCCCACCAAATTTCGGACCTCGGCCCGCGCAGCGGCCAGTCCCAGAACCACCCTTATTCAGCGCCCTCCTAGCTCGTGTTTGCCATCTGATCGAGCGCAATCGGCGGTACGCTATGCCCTCTTTTCCACCAAGGCAACAGTGCCCCGCTACGAAAGATCGAGGCTTGTTGGTGGGCGCCTACATGTAGGTGTCCAGGGCGCTGAACGTCTTGGGCGGCACGGCCGTCCGGTACTATGCTGCCAATCCGGGATACCTTCGAGCAACGTCCGCGTCATCGGGGCGATTTCGCTTGTCTTGTCGCGGGCCCCGGACCACAATCCGTGCATGCTCTTCGACGCGGGCTCACGGGTAGGCATCCGGCGCGACCGCGCTCGTCGCGTCGAGGGGCAGGGTGCCCCGCAACTCTGCCGGTGTTTTCGCAGCTCGCGGCGTCGATTCCTCGCCGGCCGATCGCGCGAACGACGTCATTCACACCATTGCGACGCGGACCGAGTTCGACGCGTTGTTCCAGCAGGGTGCGGTCGGTCACTGCTGGCGCCCCGAGTGAACTCAAGTTCCTCGATCGACCGGGCTGCGGGCGAGATGTATTTTCTGCCGCCGGCGTACGCGTTCCACTTCGATTTTTATCAGCGCGTGCTGCACGGTCAGCTCGACAACGCAGGGTTCAACGAGCAGGCTTACAACCGGCCCGACCGCGACTTCATCGTCGGCACCGTCACCGTGTACGACAGTTTTGTCGATCCCATCACCGGGCAGGAGAGGTGCGATCTGTTTCTCGTTGTGGCCGACGGACCGATTGACGTCGAACTGCTTAGCGAGTCACACGCTGCGATCACCACCGGGCTGACCTTCCTCACTGCTGAGGAGAGGGTTTCCTTCCGTTGGTGGCCCATAGAGGAGCGGCTCGCTGTCGAACTCGCGAGCGAATTGGAAGTCGCCCGCATCGACGTCAAGACAAATCTGCAGATCTCGGCTGGGCTGACATTCATGGCACTGTCGCTGGGCAGCGCGATCGGCACCCTTGTCGTCATCGAGAAGAGGGGCGCCGCAATGCCGACGCTGCGGCGCACACCGATGCGCTCTTTCTCGGCGACGTCCCTGCTCGACGCGCCGCCGGTCGCGGCGATGATCACGACTCAGGTGCAGACGTACAACTCGCATCTGGCGATCAAGTACCGCCAGGACGACACCCCGTTCTTCTACAAGTTCCTCACGACGCCGAAGTCGCCGAGCTGCGTGCGCCGCGGCAAGCCCGTCGAGGTGACCGCTTCGGCGGGCTCCCCTCACCGCTTGGGATGGAACGGGCATCACTCGTTCGGAAGTGAAGTGGAGTTGCGCGCTCGGCGGCTTCCTGCTTGTGTACCTGGTTTCAGCGCTCTGCGGAACCGAGATCGGCCGGGGCCTGCAAGATTGGGCACGTGTGGCAACCGGAACGTTCGTCGGGTTTGGTACTGCGCGAGCCTTACGCCACGCGCCGACGGCAAAGGCCTTCGGGATTTCATTGATCCTCGCCAGCTTGATGTCTTGCGGCGTCGTTCTCTACACCTACTGGCACTACATGGGCTTCCGGGCGCCCGGCTACGAGAGTCTTCGGATCTTCAAGGAATCCGCATTGCGTGGTTCGGGTGTGGCACTCAACCCGTTGGCAGGTGCGGCGTTCCTGTTCTACCTGATGGGCATGTGCATTCTGCCGCCTTCTTGGGTGTTGCGCGCAATTGGCGCGGTCGTTCTCATCGTGGTCGGCGGTCTGACAGGGTCCAGGGCGCCAATCGCATTGCTCGTCTGCTGTGGTGCGGTGCTGCTCTTCATCAAAGCGACTCGCAGTCGGCATGTCACTTACCGCGTCGGCGCCTGGGGTTCTCTCTTGCTTGGCACGGTGCTGATGATCTCGCTCCTCTCCGTGGCTACGCCGTATAAGATCTCGGACGCAACCGAAGGCCGTTACGATGTCTGGACGGTCGGCTGGTCCAAATTCACGGAAAGCCCGATCTTTGGTTACGGTCCTGATTCTTGGCGGGACGATCTGTTCTCGCGGCTTCCGGGCTATTACAAGGAGACTGCAGCTCTTCAGAAATTAAAAGCCGGAGGCTATCACAGCGAATATGTAACGCTTCTGGCCGAAGGTGGCCTGTTGTGCTTTCTTTGTGCGCTGTCGGTCTTGGTATTGCTTCTGCGCGACAGCCTAAGAGTTACCTTCCATCCACAGGCCAGGCGCTATCGCGGAGATCTCCTCGCATTTACCTGCTTATTTTTTTGTGTGAGAGCCCTGATCGAGATTCCCGGACTATTTGGTTACGGTCAGGACGTGACGGATTACCTTGCATATCTCTTCGTTGCAGTCGTTGCGAGCCGAATCTCGCTCGTTGAGTCCGTTCACGAGTGCGCGCTCGAACTCGGCGCGGTGCGTTTTCAGTTGGTTTCAGCCGCCGCTCCTCTCCGGATGGAACACGGTAGCTATGCAGAAAAGAGTGGTTGTTTACACACCCGAACCCGCTTCCGGCGCAGCACGATACGTGTCTGAGCTTGTAAAATCCGTGGCGCAGACAGGAGTATCAGTGCTTCTATTCTGCCCCGCCAATTTCGCCTATGCAGCGGACCTCGGTGATTCCGGCGTTTCCGTTTCATATTCGGCGACGCGAGGCACAGAACGCGGTTCGCTTCTAGCCCGCATCACGAGGAATCTGCGCTTTTTCGCGCTGCACTTCCTTCGCCAGTTATCCATATGCAGACCTGGTGACATCTTTCACGTTCAGTTTCCTCTGTACTTCCCCTTAGGACTGGCATCGTTCCTGGTCGCAAAAGCACGCGGCAGCCGAGTCATTTTCACGGCACACGATCCCGTTCCGCACAAGTGGCTCTTACCGGAATCGCTTCGGATCCTGGAACGCGGAACGCTCGGCTTCGCTTACGATCTGAGCGACGTCATCATCGTTCACAACGAGGCCGATCGGAACGTACTGGTTCAAGAGTTTGGACAGCCCGCTTCGAAGATCTCGATTGTTCCTCACGGTCCTTTGTCGCTTGGGGCGCCCGTTCGCGCTTTCACCGCCAGCAATTGCCTTGAACTGCTGCTGTTCGGTTCGATCCGGGAAGACAAAGGCATCCATCTTGCAATCGAAGCTGTTGATCAACTCAATCGCCGCGGCAAACCGGTACGACTGACCATTGCAGGTGCCTTGGCAAATGCTCGTGAATCGGAGTATTGGGACCGCTGTAAAGAGCTGATAGCGCAAGCAGCGGATTGTATCCGCGTCGAGGAGCGATTCATCGCTGACGACGAACTTCCGGCCCTCATCGGCGTTTGCCACGCCGTGCTTTTGCCCTATACCGGGACCAACTCGGAAAGCGGGGTTGCCGCACTCGCCCTGGCGAATGAACGCGCCATCATTGCGAGAAATCTGGGCGGTCTCGGCACTTTATTATCAGCGGCCGATCTCGGTGTTCCTATCGAAGCTCCAACGGCGCCAGCCGTTGCGGATGCAATTGAAGCTGCGCTCGACCTTGGCCTTGATGTTCTCCAGCAAAAGGGAAAGGTTGGGGCAGAGCTGATGAATTCTACTCGATCTTGGACTGAGATCGGTAAAAAAACGGTGAGCCTCTACGCACGATTGAGCTCGCTGGGAATCTAGCTGGCCGGCTTAAGGTAAGCAGCAACATCTGACTCAGGAGGCCCGCCGTAACTACCGAATCAAACTTTGCCACGCCGTCGGGGCGGGTGCTGATGCTGATCACGACCCTCACCTTTGGGGGGGCAGAAGCACAGGTCGTTCGGCTTGCCACCGAACTGAAATCCCGCGGATGGGACGTTGCGGTTGCATGCATGATCACGGCGTCTTCTCACACGGATGTGCTCAGGGAGCACGGCGTGCCGGTTTACTCGCTAGACATGCGCCGCGGTGTACCCGACCCGCGCGCAATGTTTCGCCTGGCCAACCTGATTCGAGAGCTGAATCCTGATGTCGTGCATGCGCATATGGTGCATGCCAACCTTCTCGCCCGGCTGACGCGGTTGATCTGCTCGATTCCGGTCGTCGTTTGCACCGCACACAACCTGCGGGAGACTTCTGAGAAGGGCGGTCCGACCTGGCATAAAGAACTGCTGTACCGGATGACCGACTTCCTTGCGGACCGCACCACCATCATCTGCCGCGCAGCCTACAAACGCTATATCGAGAGAAAGGTAGTACCCGCCGCTAAGCTGAGCATGATACCGAACGGAGTAGATACGGATCGATTTGCTCCCTCTGCTGAAATCCGGGAGCGCGTTCGGAAGGAACTAAATCTTGGGGATAGCTTCGCTTGGCTCGCGGTTGGCCGCCTGGTCGAGCAGAAGGATTATCCCAACCTGTTTTCGGCTCTCGAGCAACTCCCGGAAGGTAACTGGCGAGTCCTGATTGCTGGCAACGGTCCACTCGAGGCCACTCTCAAAGCGCGAGTCGCCGACCTGGCCCTCACGGATCGTGTGCAGTTCATCGGCACCCGATCGGACATGGAGCAGTTGTTCAATGCCTCCGACGCATATGTCATGTCGTCTCGCTTCGAGGGTCTCTCGATGGCGTTGCTGGAGGCCTCCGCCGCCGGACTTGGTGCCGTTGTCACAGATGTCGGCGGCAACCGCGAATTGGTGCTCGATGGAGAGACAGGTTACGTTGTCCCACCCGCAAATTCACAAGCACTGGCACACGCCATGACAATGCTCATGGAGCTTCCCGATCCCGATCGCCGGGAACTAGGAGCCCTTGCTCGCCGCCACTGTGTCGAAGATTATCGATTCCAGAAGGTAGGTGACGAGTGGGTCCGTTTGTACCGACAGCTCATGGCGCGCAATGCGGTTCGGCGATCGCCGGTGATTGCTGACGGTAGCGCGTTGAGCAAGGAGTAATCAGATGAAAATTCTGTACGTAATTACGCGCTCCGAACGCGGAGGAGCACAGATCCACCTTGTGGATGTCTTGAAGAACCTGCCTTCCGGGTGCCGCCCAATCATTGCTACGGGAGAAGGCGGTTACCTGCTGGAAGAAGCGCGCCAGCTTGCCGTGCCAGTTCACCTCATCCGTCACCTTCGCCAGCCGATTTCGCCCCCGAAAGACTTCCTCGCGCTCGGTGAACTTCGATCTCTCATCAAGCGGGAATCGCCGGACCTAATTCACGCTCACACGTCCAAAGCCGGCCTTTTGGGACGAGTGGCCGGGGCCCTAACGGCTACACCTACCGTGTTCACCGCACATACCTGGAGCTTCGCGGATGGGATCTCGCCAATTCAGCGTCTGGTTTCGCTTCCCGTCGAGCGATTAGCCGGTCGCATCGGCGGGAAAGTGATCACGGTGTCACGTGCAAACGAAGAAATCGCAGCTAGAAAGGCGATCACTGAACCGGCCAATCTGGTAACGATCTGGAACGGCATTCCCGACACCGATCGACGGGCAACTCCCGGTACCGCTGACGTTCCGAAGATTGTTATGGTGGCCCGATTTGCTCCGCAAAAAGATCAACTGTCGCTCGTGCGGGCCTTATCGGGCGTGAAGCAGCCGTGGCAGCTTTCGTTCGTCGGGGACGGACCGACGCGAGCAGAAGTAGAAGCGGAAGCAAAGAAGCTTCGCTTGTCTGACCGGATCGCATTCCTGGGGGAGCGAGGGGATATAGCGGACGTGCTTGCGGCTTCCGATTTATTCGTCCTCTCCACAAAATGGGAAGGCCTGCCTCTAAGCATCCTCGAAGCGATGCGCGCGGGCTTGCCTGTAATCAGCAGCGACGTGGGAGGATGCTCCGAGGCCGTCGATCACGGCACGACCGGATTTCTGACACCTCCTTGCCACGTCGACAAGCTCCGCGAAAAACTTGAGACCGCGCTTTCTTCAAGACCACTGCTTAAGGCTATGGGACAAGCAGGACGAGATAGATTTGATCGCGATTTCCGGATCGAGAGCATGATGCGAAAGCTAATGGACGTGTATCACGAAGCGATTCCCATTTCTCAGCGTGAACTGGCTACGAGCGCCCTCGGGTTAACCCGGCCGGCAGAGCCAGCGCTGTAACCACTCATGTCTCAACAGGCTCCACGAACTAGTCCCGCAGCCCAGATCTACCGAGGCACACGGACGGCAGGCGCACTTCCGCTCCTGCTGCTGTATCTTCTGACGGGCGAAAAGGAAACGATACGGGCCGATTGTGAACGGTGGATGGAACTCCTGCAAATGGAGCAGCGTTCATCCATCGGCAACTTACTCTTTCTACTCGGCAATTATCCGGAATTTAGAAACGTTTTTTACTATCGCATCTGGCGCGGAAACCTGGTTGCGGTTGCCGCTTCGGTTTTCCTGAAGATGTTGTTCAGGGCTGAATCGACGCTCCATTTGCGCTCGCCCCAAATCGGTCCCGGTTTCTTTACCCAACATGGGTATGCGACCAGCATTGGAGCGTACAGCATCGGCAAAAACTGTAGCGTGAACCAGCTTGTCGTGATTGGCTGGACCGATCGCACGCGAGGCCCGATCCTGGGCGATAATGTGAGTGTCAAAGCGGGCGCAAAGATTCTTGGCCCAATCACGATAGGCAACAACGTTACCGTCGGCGCCAACGCTGTTGTCACAAAAGACGTCCCCGCCAACTGTGTCGTAGCCGGTGTGCCGGCCAGAATCATCCGCCGGAATGGCGTGCGCGTGGACGAGCCGTTACCCTCAAAACCGAAGTTTGAGCAAAATTTCTCAGCCTCTCTACTTTCAATGGATGAACAAGTTCAATCTGACTCGACGACACTGGATTTCGACGTTGCCTTTTGCAGCAGCGGCGACAACGGCGTTTCGCGGCCAGAGCGAGCCTGAAACACGGTTTAATCAGCTAACAGCAGATCAATCGCCAATTCTTGGTGTTTGTCATCTCGGGTTCCTTCCGAACGCGCGCAAACGAGTCATCGTTCGCGGAGCCGTCGGGAATAATGAAAGCGCCACGCTGGTGACGCCCGGTGGCAGCAATCTAGTCATCCCCTTTCTGCCAGCCACAGCATATGACCTCGGCCCGGGCAGCGTTGCAGATTTCAGTGACATTGCTACCGCTGGCAATTACCAGGTGACCTTCCGCGGACAGCGATCCAACTCCTTTGTCATCGGGCCGAGCATCTGGCAAGAGGCGTTGAAAGTCCTTGCGACATACCAGGGGCAGCAGCGGTGCGGCACAGTGACGAACCGGGCTGGTCGTCCGAGTTGCCATTTAGACGACGCTCGCAGACGCGATAACGGGCAGCATGTAAATACTGTCGGCGGATGGCACGATGCGGGTGATCTGCGGAAGTGGGTGGACGCAACACTGATGGACCTACTCGGCCTGCTGGCTATGCTCCGCAACCTCAGTTCATTCCCCTCTTCGGGAGCCATGAGCAGGGCGGCTCTTCTCGCGGAAGTCAAATACGGCAATGCCTATTTCCTGAAGATGCAGGACGCGGATGGGTTGGTGTGGGCCGATGTTGGCGGTGGCGTAAATGGAGACAACAGCGACAACCATTGGACGGACAACGTCGCGGGAACAGCGGACGACCGCTGGATCAACACAGACAAAAAGCCTGCCATACAGGCCATGTTTGTGATGGCTGAGGCCCTCACCTCGGAAGCCTTTCTCAGTGTGGATGCCAGCTACTCCGGGCAGTGCATGAATGCAGCCGCGCGATGCTGGTCTGTCAGCAATAGAACCGGCCCGAATACACTTGACCTTGCGTGGTGGGTCATGGCTGCGGCCGAGCTGTACCGGATTACCGGCAAAGACATTTATCGCGACGAACTCATCCGCCTGGCCAGCCAATTAGCCTCGCTCCAATTCACCTCGCCACCAAACGCACAGATGACGATCCGCGGGTTCTTCCCGATGTGGCCCGGTAACCTTCAACCTCTGCGCGATCCCGTGCACTCAGCATTACCCGCCTATTGTTTGTTGCGCGCCTCGAAGGCCATTCAGGGGGCAAGCTCCGTCCTCAGTAGCCGCTGGGCAGCGGCCGCTAAACTCTATCTGGACGGCTACGTGTTGCCGATGGCTGCCAAATCCGCTTACTCTATCGTTCCGTATGGCCTTTTCGCCCAGCCGGCCACCGCGGAAGTTTATCGCCCGTTGGGGGGCGGATACAGCTACCGTTTCTTCATGCCGACCAGAGGACCTAGCTTGTGGGCAGGCCTAAACTCTCATCTTTTGGGTCATGCTCTCCTTCTGCTTGAGTCGGGGAACCAGTTCGGGGATTCGCGGTATCGAGACCTCGCGTTGTCACAACTGGAGTGGGTCTTCGGGGCTAACCCGTTTGCCGCTTCAATGGTGACTGGTTTGGGTTCGCGCCAACCTGCTCCCTTTTCTCCATTTGTCGGAGCGATCACGGGCGGCATCATGAACGGGATTTGTGGCGATGACCAGGACCGACCGATTCTCGATTCGCAAGTGGCAAGTGACTGGCATACGAACGAATACTGGAGTCCTCACGTCGGCTATTGCCAGTGGGTCCTGTCCTGTCTTGTAGGCGGAAGTGCCTGAGTTCCCGTGGTAATTTATAGGTATCCGCAGCAGTGAAGAGCGACGCCCACTAGATTCTGGACCTTTAGCTCAGTTGGTTAGAGTACTTCCTTGACACGGAAGGGGTCAGTGGTTCGAGTCCACTAAGGTCCACCATTCCCGCCGGCGTAGGCGCTCCATCCTAGTCCTGCAGAAACACACCGCTAGGAAATGGCTTCCTACCCTGGGGAGCCGAAAGTTTGCTGTTGATCAATACGCTCCGTCGCCGGTGAGAACAGTGCAAATGGTCCGGGCAAGCTTTCAATTACCCACAAGTTGGGATCCGAGCGAGAAGCCTAATTCGATATCGACCAAACGTGATAGGCCACGCCACATGACGGTGGATCCTGGCGGCGGATCACCGGATCGTGCAAGATATCCGCCCAATCGAGCAAGCTTGACAATATAAGTTGAGAGCGAGCGTTTTGACTGTGGCTGCGTGATTTTGTCCTGGATCAATCGATCGAGCAATTGAATTTCAATGTCAGTGAGCGCCGTAGTGGGCGGCAGCTTCAGTTGAGGAACGGTTGATCATCGTCATCCAGAAGATCCGCCAGGCGAGAATACAAAAGGAAGAGATCAGGTTTACTAACCGTTCCGCAGTCCGTAGTTTCGATTCTTCTGCTTTGCAACCAGATTTCAGGATCTTGTGAAATGTCTCGATCTTCCATCGCAAGGCATACCAGTTCAGCATTCGCAATGCATCTTTGCGCGATCTCACCGGCAGATTGGTGATTAGCTTCCAATCAATTCGTTCCCGCCCTTTGGGCGGCGTTCGTTCTTGGGCGTAGATCACGGTCAACGTCAGTTCGGGATATTGCTTGTTTTTGCCAATGGGCGGAAGCACCTGGATGCGTTTCCATTTGAGTTCCAGCGCGGCTTCGGACAACTCGCCGTTCCGGTCTCTGACTTCGATACGGTGCAGCCCCTTGGCGGATACTCGCTTCATCTCTGCGGAGATGGTTTGAGTTCCCATCTCCGGCAGAGGCGATCTACACAAGTTCGCACGAGAAAGCGAGTTCCGGCTTCCTGCGCAGCGCAGAACAGCTCGTAGATGTCGCTCTCCCGATCTCCGATATGCACACAGCGCTGGGGTTCGCCGAGCAGGGCCGTGGATTGCTTCAGGTTTTCCAGCCACCGAAAGCTTTCCTTTTCCTCGATCGGAACGCGGGTTGGATTGATCTTACGCTTTAATGCATTCGTACCTTTGAACTTGTTTCTGGTCCAGAATTTAATCGCGGTCAAACCAAGCGGAAGTCCATCGGTGGTGACCGCCAAGCTGGAGTGCATCAGGATTCCACACACAGTGAAGTGTTGCAGCCGCCCGCGCTTCATCTTTCCAGTAAATGACTTATGCAGAATGCCAATCGGCCTCCGCATCGGTTCGCGAATACGTAAATTCGGTCGTGTCGTGAAGAATCAGGATGGGACTATCAGCGTCAGTCGCTGCAAAGCGATCCCGCGTGGACTGGAAATGCCCTGCCAGAATCGTATCTTCTTTGACCCGCTCATTGGCAAGAAAGCGGTAGGCAGCCTTGGTGTTGGCCCAATCTTGGCAAGCGAACGGAATGCTCTCTCCCGTTCCATCCGACAGCTGTTCCAACAACTTTCGAAACCGCTTCCCCAGCCGCATATCTTTAAATTGACATCCTGACAGTTCTTGATCGATCCAGGAATCCGTGACCACCATCTATCAGACATTCTGATCCGTAAATGTTTAACAACCGATTAACTGTCCTCTTCCTCACCGACTTATTTCGCGGTCCGACTCACAAAGTTGTGGGTAATTGAAAGCACGGTGAGCTTTCAATTACCCACAAGTTGGGAGCCGAGCGAGAAGCCTAATTCGATATCGACCAAACGTGAGAGGCCTCGCCACATGACGGTGGATCCTGGCGGCGGATCACCGGATCGAGCGAGATATCCGCCCAATCGAGCAAGCTTGACCATATAAGTTGAGAGCGAGCGTTTTGACTGTGGCTGCGTGATTTTGTCCTGGATCAATCGATCGAGCAATTGAATTTCAATGTCAGTGAGAGCCGTAGTGGGCTGCAGCTCAGTTGAGGAACGGTTGATCATCGTCATCCAGAAGATCCGCCAGGCGAGAATGCAAAAGGAAGAGATCAGCTTGACCAACCGCTCCGCAGTGCGTAGTTTCGATTCCTCTGCTTTGCAACCGGATTTCAGGATCTTGTGAAATGTCTCGATCTTCCATCGCAGGGCATACCAGTTCAGCATTCGCAGTGCATCTTTGCGCGATCTCACCGGCAGATTGGTGATTAGCTTCCAATCAATTCGTTCCCGCCCTTTGGGCGCCGTTCGTTCTTGGGCGTAGATCACGGTCAACGTCAGTTCGGGATACTGCTTGTTTTTGCCAATGGGCGGAAGCACCTGAATGCGTTTCCATTTGAGTTCCAGCGCGACTTCGGACAACTCGCCGTTCCGGTCTCTGACTTCGATACGGTGCAGCCCCTTGGCGGATACTCGCTTCATCTCTGCGGAGATGGTCTGATTCCCATCTCCGCAGAGGCGATCTACACAAGTTCGCACCAGAAAGCGAGTTCCGGCTTCCTGAGCAGCGCAGAACAGCTCGTAGATATCGCTCTCCCGATCTCCGATATGCACACAGCGCTGGGGTTCGCCGAGCAGAGCCGTGGATTGCTTCAGGTTCTCCAACCACCGAAAGCTTTCCTTTTCCTCGATCGGAACGCGGGTTGGATTGATCTTACGCTTTAATGCATTCGTACCTTTGAACTTGTTTCTGGTCCAGAATTTAATCGCGGTCAAACCAAGCGGAAGTCCCTCGGTGGTGACCGCCAGGCTGGAGTGCATCAGGATTCCACACACAGTGAAGTGTTGCAGCCGCCCGCGCTTCATCTTTCCAGTAAATGATTTATGCAGAATGCCAATCGACTCCGCATCGGTTCGTGAATACGTAAACTCGGTCGTGTCGTGAAGAATCAGGATGGGACTATCAGTGCCTGTCGCTGCAAAGCGATCCCGCGTGGACTGGAAATGCCCCGCCAGAATTGTATCTTCTTTGACCCGCTCATTGGCAAGAAAGCGGTAGGCAGCCTTGGTGTTGGCCCAATCTTGGCAAGCGAACGGAATGCTCTCTCCCGTTCCATCCGATAGCTGTTCCAACAACTTTCGAAACCGCTTTCCCAACCGCATATCTTTAAACTGACATCCTGACAGTTCTTGATCGATCCAGGAATCCGTGACCACCATCTATCAAACATTCTGATCCGGAAATGTTTGACACTGATTAACTGTCCTTCCTCTTCACCGACTTATTCACGGTCCGACTTACAAAGTTGTGGGTAATTGAAAGGCTCACCGTACGCTTACGCTGATTGTCTTCTTGTGGATGTCTAAACCCACATAGTGGGAAGTGAGCATATAAGTCTCCTCGAGGTCCTTCTCCTGTGATCACCCGATCACCAGGGACTTATACATTCAAACAATTAGAATTCAGCAATACGAACGGGAGAAATACTTGACTCTCATCAAAGGACGGGAGCACACACTGGTCGCTGCGTAAGCTGGCGGCCGAGATGGGGGTGAGCAAATCGAGCGTGCATCGCATTCTGACGCAAGCGCGGCTTCAGCCGCATCGCTTGAAACAGTACATGGCGAGCAACGATCCTGAATTTGAGAACAAGGCCGCCGACATCATCGGGTTATATCTGGAACCGCCGCAGCACGCCGCGGTTTTTTGCGTAGATGAGAAGACTGCGATTCAGGCGCTAGACCGTTTAGACCCGGTTCTGCCGTTGTCGCCCGGACGAACCGAACGGCATGGATTCGAATACTACCGGCATGGAACGTTGTCGTTGTATGCCGCGCTGGATATGAAAACAGGAAAGGTGCAGGGGAAAACAGCCAAACGCCACACCAGCGACGAGTTCGTCGGTTTCGTCTCGGACCCTGGTCAAGCGCGCTCGCTGGGCCAAAGAAATCCATATCGTGCTCGATAACTTCGGCACACAAGACCAAAGCTGTTCAACAGTTCCTGGCCGACCATCCGAAAGTCCGCTTCCATTTCACCCCAACCTATTCGTCGTGGCTCAACCAAGTGGAGTTGTGGTTTGCCAAGATCCAGCGCGATCTCCTTGCTCGTGGCATCTTTTCCTCCCTAGCCGACTTGGGCCGACTCACTAGTATCAAGAGACCGCTGCATACAAATGACTCAGCCACCACTGTCTTCTTAAAGCCGGTCGATTGAAGGCTAAAAGCCGAGTCTCAAAGACTCGGCTTCTTAATTGCCGTAAGCAAGCGACCATCCTTCGAGAGAAGATGCAGACTCTTATCGGTGACCTACAGCCTTCGGTGAGGCACTAATGAGCGGAACAGGCCGTGCTCGTCGGGTTAGCCGTGCAATAGGCGCCGATGATGTGCGCCTAGTTGAGCTCTTCTCGCTTCCCAGTCGTCTGGATTGCTCGACCAGCTGATCGGGCCAATGAAATAACTCGGATCGCCACCTGGTGCCACGTTCTCCCAAAGTGCTTTGGGCACTGCCCGATTTATAATTGCTTTGGTACTAACGGGATCAATCTGATTTGCGATTGTCAAGTAGTCGACATCTTGGATACCGCGGCGCCATTCCTTCAGACGAAGACTCGCGAATGGACCGTTCACTCCGTAGGAATCCGAGGGATTCCCCACATCCGTACCCGGGTAAACCAGTAGGCCGTTACCGTTCGACGTTCCGTCATAGCCAGTTTGGCCGATAGAAGGATCGAAGTAGGACACGGATCCCCATGTAACAGCGTTCTGGAACCAGTCCACAGGCGAGTTGACGTTCGCATACCAGTAGAACCAGCGATCGATACCCATTTTGTATTGGGTCCAAGGGATCGTTCTCATTGCAACCCCATCATCTTCCGTCAGCGCCGTCCCTGTTCCAGGCCGCCCGTCGTTATAGTTCCAGAATTTTCGGCCTGCTGTCGTGCGGTAGAAGTTTGCTGCACTTTGCATGTCGGCAGCCGGGTCGCAGGTCGAAGAAGTCGGACAAGCTCCTATACCTGCAGGCGTAGTAGGGATATCAAGGGTCGGCATATAGGCCTGCGCGGCGACCGCGTTGATAGTAGCGAACGAGAGCATCGCCCGCCCTGGTCCCGGGTCCTGTGCTATCCACTGGGACCACGTCTCAACCTGACCAAAGTCGGAGACGGGGGGTTCGTCTTCCAAATACAAGAAGTAATCGGTGTTCGGCAAGTTGTCTGAAAACCAACTCGCCCAGTTATCAATGTGATTCCGGAAAAGCCCTTGATCATACTTCCATGCCGGGACGCCATAGGTGGCTGCTCCCCAAGTGCCGTAAGTTCCGATGGAATAGATACCTTCCGGTGTATTGATGCCAGGGCCATCGTAACCATTGGCTGCGGTAAAGAGATTGCCGTTGAGGCGGGGCAACGCAGAATCGCAAGGGCGGTCACTTGCAGGGCACTCATTCTCACCAATGGCAGCAATCTTATGACGATGGAGCAGTTGAAAATATTTGTCCGTAATACCGGCAATCTTTTGCCCGTCTGCACTTTGCCAATTTGCGTAACCACCATAACCAGTGACGTAGCGCCACATAATGTCAGTCGTATCCAGGTTTGCCATCGTCTTCGAGGTCGGAGTATCAGAGAGGCTGAAGTTCTGAACCGTCACAGAAATTGGTAGATCCTGGGTCACAACTCCGTTTTCCAGAATGGATACGGTCCCCGTGTAGACACCAGGAGGTACGTTCTTGGCAATGTAGACGTCCGACCATATGCTCTGATTCTCGCCTTGAGGAATCGAAAAAGTTGGAACTAGTTCAAGCGGGACCATGATGTCGGGGTAAAACTTGTCGTGATCAGGTCTATCTGTCCAGTTGCCTGACCCCACGCCCGCACCGGTCCAGGCCTCTGAAAGCGTAGCGGCACTTGGCGCTCGTCGCCCTTGTAGTATCCGAAGTAGCTGAGACCCTTGATTTGCAGGTACCGCACGAAGAAGAGTTCAATAGGCCGACCTACCCAATTGAATACGCCGTCGCCGCTCGTTGCCAGCGAGGATATTGTGGCCCCTCCTGGTCCGGTCAGCGTATCAAACTGAACTGCGACGTTGCTAGCAGCGTTCGTGGCCGCCTCAAGCACCAGATTAAAGCTAACGACTTCATTGCGAGCGCCCGACAAAGAGATTTTCGTGCCGTCCCAAGTGCGGTTCATAACGTTGCCGGTAAGATTCTCAGTGTGACTCGAAGCGCGGAGTTCGTCCCTAGTCACTTTGTCTCCTCCCTCGTTTACCCAAACAGCACTGATGTTACTATCGGGTTCGGCAGTACCATCTAAACTCACCGCTAGTTCGGGCAATCCGGCGCTCGTGACACGGATGATGCCGCTGCATATTCCGACAGAGGTTGGCTTGAATGAAACCGCGACTTGACACGAACTGGCTGCCGCTAGTGTTTGACTACATGTGCTTGTCTCAACATAGTCGCCGTCTACACTGATTTGAAGGTTTGAGGCAGCCGCTGTACCCACGTTGGTCACTGTAAGTGTCTGTATGTTAGGGGTAGCCGAGAGCCTTTGCGATTCGAAGTGGATTGCGCTACAGACAATTGAACTTGGGGCGAACCTATTCCCGTACCACCCATTGCTACAGCTTGCAGTATCTGGAAGCCGGATGGATCATCGATCATCAGTACTCCCGCTCGAGATCCAGCACCGATCGGAGTGAACGCCACGGAGACGATACACGTGTCACCCGGGGCAAGAGCGGCTGGGCAGTTGTTATCGGTTTGAAAGTCGGGCGTGGTCATCATTCTGCCAAGGAGAGACTCCCGCCCCCGTCGTTCATCAGTGTGATTTGCTGAATCGCGCTGCTCGTCATTAAGTTCTGCGCGCTGAAGTTGAGGGTGGACGTGGACACCGCAAGGTGGGGTGGACCGATCGCAGGCCCCGATAGACCGATAATCTGTGTCATGACAAAGTTTGAGTTCTCGATAGAAGTGCACCGCCCCGCAGCCCGCTTGCGACGGGCGAGAAGGTGACGCTGATATTGCAAGTGTCAATAACCGACGTGGCGCAATGATTGTCTGCGTAAAGTCGCCGGCAGTAAATGCGAAGCTGTAATCGAATTCTGGATTGAGCGAGTGAGTTGTGTGCTCTCCTCCTGAATCGGAGGAAACGGGATGATGGTGTTGGTCGTATCGGCCGCCCTTGAAGACCTTGAATGGAAGAACACATGCCATTGCTAAGCAGGTGAGAAGAGGGCCCTTGAAGACGAGTCGAGGCATGCAAAGCGGTAGTAGCCTCGGCCAGTCATTACAACCTTCAGATGTCTCTGTGTGTTGACCGGTAAAGCTTACCCGGTACCTAAGGTTCCGCGTAGTCCTGGGATAAACCAGGCACTACTCTCAAGCGCTCACGTGCGTATCGTACAGGCTGAATTCTATCGATGCAGGCTCGTCGAATATGGTCTTTGCGGTGCTCAATTGACCGGGTTTACGAATTGCTCAACTCACGGATCGGGACTTCAAGATGATCAACGGCATCGGCCTTTAAAGCGGTCGCACTCGGCAGAAAGCTTTCCCCTGAGAAGGATCAGCTGAACGCATGGGGACGTCCCACGAACAGGACGGCGAGTTCACCGCCGGATAAGCGGATACGACACCGGATGTATTCTAGGCGCCAGTCGGTGCCGTGATGTTGAGAGACTGTTCCCAGCGGGACCGGGGCCTGCTTCGCTACTCTTGACCCCTGGGCAACCGACCTGAGCCACTCTAAACTGGGTTCTCAAAGCAACGGACGAGTGCCTTGGTTGCGATTTCTCTTTTCTCTCTGGGCCGTGTTGAACAACGTTGTCCGGACAGGTTACGAGGCGGACTCAATATAGCTCAAATACTTACAGTTCTGTTGACACACACCTTTTTACAAACCGGGAAATAGGAAACATTACCGCTACGGTGGAGTTGGAAGAAAACAAAAGGAACCTACCGTCGGCTGGACCGGGACACGCTCTCGCGCTGTCGGCACTAACGACTGAAACTTCCGTCCTATCACGCTAATCCTGCAAGACGCCGATAGGAATTCAGGAGACACAACCATGTTCGAATTCTTGATACACATCGTACGATCGTTTCAGGGTCTTCGGGGCCAGTAGAAAAATCCTTCGCAGGTCCGCCACTTCTTTCAAAATGCTCTCCCGTTGTCATAAGCGGCACTTCATCCATCATTCGGGCAGGGATTCTACCAATTTTCCCTGCCCACTCCGATTTAGATGCCTGCCCCTGCAACAACCTTCCTCGATTGCCCCCCAATTGCCATGTGCTGCTACACAGCATAGGAAACCGAACAGGCGAAAACGCTAAAGGCTCGTGCTTCGGCCTGTCCTCGCGCCAACACCGAGCGGTTAAATTCCGCACCTGCATAATTCGCAAAAGACAGCGCGTATGTCGTCGCTACCTGGGCACAACAGAGCCGAGATGCAACCAGGGTGAGAGCGAGCAGTTCTGCCGATTTTGCAGCGGTGTCCTGTTGCGCCCACCACGAAGTGTACCGGTTACTTTGGCATCCGACCGGATCAGGTTGTGCACTTCTGTAGCTGTGAGCCATACCCGAGGGAATGAAACTGCTTGCATGCGCGCGCAAATCGAGCAGGCAACACTTCTGAATGAGGATGGCTCCACCAACATAGGCCCGTGGAGTGGCTTCGACGTATCTTCGGTCCGCTTGTTGCCGAAGAGTTTTGATTGGGAGGTCGCAGTGAACATCGAGTATCGCGTTATCTACCATGATGGAGTTCCTCATCCAATCCTGCGTGGTTTGCCATTCATGCGGTTTTTCTCGATGATCCGGCAGTATGATCAGCTACAATCAGGATCCTGAGCATTGTTCGAGTGATAGTCTGGATAGCCTTCGCATTCACCAAGATCTCATGGAATTGGCTTTCCAGCGAGAGGTCTTGCTGAAAAGCAAGCTCGATTCCGCAATCGCTAAGCGGCTCCGGAAATCTAAGAAGGAATCCCCAACAACGTTCGTAGTTATCTATTGTCCTGGCACTGGCGCTTCGGTGCTTGGTGACCGGGGCTGAGAAGGGCGTGCGCGGAATGATGCGATCAAGTAGAACACCGAATCCGGACGAAGAAAGAAGAAGGAAGCTGTCGCGATGTGTTCTGGCACGATCGGCTTGATCCTCTTTGACGAAGACCACGACAGCAACTCTTTTTTCCCAGGGCGGGACGGGCAGCCTCTGCCACAACTGGTCTTGGTTTGCGACGTGTGAAGCGGTTATTGATGCCGCAGCGAGGGGCTAGAATGCGTCCAGACTCCTGTACCTACTTGTCAAGTTAAGATCACGACCAATGAAGTGCGCCCCCCCGTCGAACTCAGCAAAGTCGTTACTGCGGCCAAACTCTTGCTTCTCCAAACATAATATGCCGGACATTCCTTATAGTTTCCGCTATTTCTCGCAAACTCGCAGTGATTCCGTCCCGTTGGCACGCTACAACTCAGAGTAATTCCCAAGCTTCACGCCTCGTCGGCTGAATCTCGAGCTAGGAGGCACCCTGCTGGAAAATGAGATCAACCGTAACGCGAGACAGACTTTCTCTGGGCGCCCGGCAAACATGAACCGCTACAATGCAGTGAACAAGGAACAGTGGCGCGGGTGGCTGTCGTCACTTCATCAGATCTCATTGACCTCAGCCATCGATCCCCTATGAGGCGGAGGTGTCCGGCGTAAACTGACAAAAGGATCGATGCTCGCGGATGTCAGAGGTCAAGCGGGGTGAGTGGAGATTGTTATTTCTTCGAATTCCTGGAAGCGAGCCGATCGCAGGTGGTGTCTTGCTCGTCGATCCGAATGATGACCGCCTTTATATCCGGCTTAGAACTGATCTGGCACAGACCGATCCAGACGTAGCTATTGTCTGGGAGGAGCTTGAGGTCGGATCTCGTTCAGAAAGCTGCCGAGATTGGCGGGACAAATCTCATTCGGTCGCTTGAGGGACATCAACACAATCTCATTAGTGATGGGCGAGAGAATACAAATGACGGGGCCGGAAGAAACTATCGAACCAACTGTTCTCAACTTATGTCCTGTCGCTCGTCACGTCCCCGCCCGGGATCCCCGCCCTGTGCTATCGCAACCAAGCCTCAGTAAAACAGAAATCATTGCGGCTTGCGAGCGGTTGAATCTCTAAGATCATCGGCATACAGGCGCTTAAAGACGTTCAGAAACAGGATGTCGGATGGCTAGATTCGGAGCAATTCTTGAGAAGGATCCCGTGTTGGCGGCTTCATCTCATTAAACTTGGTAATTTGGCATCTGTCTCCAGAGGCGACGACATTAAGGAGTGTCAGTCAAGCTACCTAACACGCATTGGTCTAGACCAAGCACACTTCCACATCTGGGCCGTTTGACTATGAAAAACCTATATTCCTCACCACAGCTGACGAGGGTATGCGGATCACTCCACTTGTGACCGTCGGCGCAATGGATCATCTATGCCAGCAAATTCAATACGCCCACAGCGCCGACGGTAAATTATGGCCCTCCTTCACGACATCGGCCAGCTTGTCTTGTTTGCGTTGGTGTGACGAATACCTGTTTTTACAAGCCAAATTGGTCGCACAAGGAGCGTATCCGGTGGAAATAGAACGTCGATCTGCGGGCTAACTCGCGCCGAGATTGGAGCCGACCTTCTCGTTTCATGGAAATTTCCGGAAACATGATTGAGGCGATCCGCACTACCACGATCCTTCTCGAATCTGACTCCATTCTCACCGCGTTACTCTATCGTACAATGTTGGACCGATAGCGGGAGGGGATATCTACGATCCGCTTGCACACCAGCATGCCACCGATCTTTTAGGTGTGAGGACCCTTAGGTTTCATCCCGAGAACCACGACAGGGCCGATCTAAGGCTCCTTGATTTCCAGCTTAGATCTTGGACGTGGTACTGGCCGGAGTGGCGTAATGGTGAACCAGATCGATTAGCGCAGTCTGTGACTCTCAACCCGAGCGGCGGCCGTGACATCACGTCCGACAGGGGTGGACACCCGAGTAATTCAGGGCCGGAAGGTGAATCCTATTGCGCTCCAGAGCGCTGAGTTCAGATGATCCGCTAGACGGTCGAAGCGCCCCCTTTTGTCTGCGCCTCAACCCTGGGATGTGGCGTGCTTTGATCGCAGTTCAATCTGAAAACGGCGTGGCCCGACAGAAAAAGCGGATGAAGATGGAGCGAAACAAGTTCGATCAGGCAGGGACAACCACCATTGGGCGCCAAGGAACAAGCGAAGCCGAGAGAAACTCAACAGTTTAGCCTTGTGTTTAGATCGTGTTTTTATGCCGGAATGGATAACGACAGTTGCGAAGCCCTGCACCCATTAAGGCCAAACTTTGGGTTTCGGGCGGACACGGCAGTGCTGATGAAGAATTCTGCGGACAATTGTGGAGTAATCAACCGACGATACGACCGCGAACTGAGAGGCTATCAAGCCGGTACCGTATCGAAACGCATCGGCGAAGAAGGCGTTGGACTTCTCGGTCTTTAGCTGCTCACAGCTGAGGGCGTGAAGATGGCCCATGCTGCACAGGCCTCCCGGTGCCACCAGGGTCACAGTTGCAGTGGTTACCGGAGCAGCAGAGCATGGCTCCGAAGAAAGAGAAGAGCAGAGCGGGCGTTTTCACTGGTGGCCGTATCGACCGGATCAGCGAGTACCTCTATATGCCGGGATGGAGTAGGTGTTTGCTCGCTTAGGCGCCTGAGAACTGGCTGTTTGAGGCAACACTGGTGTAATCACGGGTCTGGGTGTAGTCGCGGGGTCACGGCTGCAGACAGACCTGCGCGTGCGGATGCAGACCGCCGAGCGGGCGCTGATGCTCTACCGGGACACCATCAACAGGAGTGTGCAGCACTTTCATGAGATTTTGGGAAGAGCACCCAGTCGAACTCAGTTATCGCTGGCTGAAGCAGGCACTGGAAGAAGCAGCCCGCTCACCGGTTACGACGCCAGGCAGACCGATACCGGTTGCTGCTGCACATACATACAGCAGGCATCACTCGTTCTCCGACGCCATTACGATCTGCTGGTTATCCTGGACGACACTACAAGCGAGATTGACTATGCGACACGTAGAAGAAAATCCATACGGACGGTGATGCGTGGACTGCGCGAAGCGATCGAGACGAAAAGGCTCATTTTGCGCCTTGTACAGCGATTGAGGAAGCCATTTCCAAACCCGGAAAGCCGGGCCGAAGGTCGATCCGCATCAATTGACGCAGAGTGGGCCGAGCCATGAAAAAACCCCACCTGCGGATCATCCCGGCCTACTCACAACCAGCGCGCGGCCGGCCTGAAACAGAGTTCGGCACCGGGTAGAACCGATTACCTAACGTCTATGGCTGGAATCGAGACGCTCGAGCAGGGGAACGCGTTCTTACCGAGCACTATCGCGAGTTCGATCGCGGCGGTTCGCGGAACCGGCTGCTGAAAGCGGACGGCATTCCGTCCGCACGGTATTATTATTCTTCAGAACCATTCTCGACGTGTAAGAGATTCGCCGTGGGTTGCTGACTAACTGTCAAGCGCTCTAGCTCACACCGTCAATCGTGATGAGCTCCGTCAGCCGTTGAGGCTGCTGATTGTGAGGTGGTAGGAAAGCCTGCGCGAGGGTCGGGCCGGGCTGAAATCACCTCGAGGAGGCGATCCAGTTCTGGTAGGGCTGTGTGCTTCGTGTAACTGTAGTAGTGGTATCCCGCAACCAGGTAGTCGAGTGATTGTTGAAGATATTCGGGCCGCTCCCTGAGCATTGCTGTGATGAACCGGAGGGCTGCGCGACGAAACGGCGCATCGACGCCGCTCAGAAATCGAATGAGTGTCGAGAGCCTGGCTTTGCGCGCTCATCTGCGGAAGCGCTTCGGCGGCTGCTTCCATGCCGCTTCCGAACACCATTCCACTCGAAAATAGCAGGCGTTTGATCCGCTGCAGCAGACGAGCCTTCCTCGGAAGTCGGCGATAGGCTTCCGGTAAGCGATCGAAATACGTGCGCGGCTGGTATATCGTTTCGAGAATACGCCGCTGGCCCCGTACGATGCTCTCGTAAGGAAGCTTTGTCTTGAAGTTGCTATAGAATGGCCCAAAGCCTTGCTCGTCAGTGAGCGAGTGCAGAAGCCGGCCTTCTGCTTCCATTCGTGTAAGTAGAGGCGTATTCGGCAGAGCTCCTAGCTGTCCCGACCATCGCGTTGGGAATTGCCGCCGCGGTGATGAAGTCGATCTGACGATCAAAGATATCGTCCGTTTCGTTATCGAAACCGAGGATAAAGCCGCCAAAAATCAGAAGCCCGGCTTTCTGTAGCACGCGAACACGATCCAGTAGTGTTGCACACGGAATTTAGGTTTTGCAGCTTGCGCGTTTCCTTGAGAGCCTCCGTCGAGGGCGTCTCGATTCCAATAAATACCCACAGGAAACCCGAATCAATCATACTTTTCAGGAGCTTCGGGTCCTCTGCTAAGTTGAGCGATGCTTCGGTTCCGTATTGGAATGGGCTACCGTGTTCCCGATTCCAATGCTCCAGCTCCGGCAAAAATTTCTTAACTTCCCGTTATTACCTATGAAGTTGTCGTCAACGATGAAAACGCCGCCTCTGTAGCCGGTTCGATACAGTGCATCGAGCTCTGCCAGCATCTGCGTTGGCGTCTTGGTGCGGGCGCGCGGCCGTACAGGACAGTAATGTCGCAAAATTCGCACTGGAAAGGGCATCCGCGTGAATACTGAAGCGGGATCGTCGCATAATTCGCCATGTCGACAAGGTCAAAACGCGGACAGGGTGACTTTGTGATATCAGGTTTTTGGTCGCTCGCGTAAACGGATTTAAGAGTTCCTGCTTGCATGTCTGCGAGGAACAACGGCCAGGTTGCTTCACCTTCGTTTAGCACCATGTAATCGCAATGGAGCCGACATTCTTCAGGGAAGGACGTGGTACGGGCCGCCGAAACAACCCGCCTCCCTGCCGCGCGACACCGGTCCGCTGCGACGAACAATTTGGTGTGCTGCATCATCATCGCCGAGAACAACACGAGATCGGCCCAGGCAATATGATCATCCCTCAAAGGCTCGCAGTTCATATCTACGATCCGGATCCACGAGGTGTTCAGCTGTGCTGGATTCCGAAAGCGCAGCTGTCGCTTTCGGTACATCGTGGGGGTGATTGCGCCGGGATAACGTTGTTGACGCGCACCCCTGACCGTAAGGGGGTAGTTTGGGCAGGCTTCCAGCGGCCGCTAGGGTCTATGTCGCTACGGTAGTGACGGTGGCGGTAGTCCTGCTGGCCCGGGGCGCATTCACGTTCTCGGCGAATTCCTGGCGTGATATCGCGGTCCTGGGCCTGCTTTTCGCCTTGTCTGAGTCGACAGCGACTCGCTTGAGCCCGGGAAACCTCTCGTGGTCCGCTAATACCGCCGCCACGCTGGCCGCGGTCGTTCTCGTCGGCCCGGTGGGCGCCGCGCTGGTGGGCGTCTGCACCGCTTTCAGCCTGCGCCGCGGGCCTTCCTTGGCCCAGCGCGCGTTCAACACCGGCATGATGGCGCTGACCGCGTATTCGGCCGGCCGGGTTTTCGTCGCGCTGCACGGACATGTGGGCGCGCTGACCGTGACCTCGTTCCCCGGCATCATCGGCCCGTTTGCGGTGGCCGCCCTGACGCACGTCGTGGTCAACCACGCGCTGCTCGGCGGGGTGCTCTGGCTGGTGCGCGACGCCGACGGAACGGAGGCCGCCCAATACGGCGGGGTGACCGTCCGGCTGCTGTTCTCCGACCTGGGGTACGGAGCGTTCGGCCTGCTCATCGCGGCGCTGTGGACCGTGGTCGGGCCGTTCGCGCCGGTGCTCGTGCTGATCCCGCTGTTCGTGGCCCGGTGGGCGGTCGCGCAGTTCGCCGAGCAGCAACGGGCCTACGAGGCCACGGTGGGCGCCCTGTGCCAGGCGGTCGAGACCAAGGATTTCTACACTCGCGGCCACAGCGACCGGGTGTCGCGGGGCTCGGTGATGATCGCCCGGGAGATCGGCATGCGGGGTGACCGGGTGGAGGCCATCAGGTACGCGGGCATGCTGCACGATGTGGGCAAGCTCGGGGTGCCGACCAGGGTCCTGCAGAAGACGGGCAAGCTGACCGAGGAGGAGTACGCGGCGATCCAGCTGCACCCCATGCGCGGCCTCGATATCGTCAGGGAGATCGGCTTCCTCGACGAGGCGATGGCCGGGATCATGCACCATCACGAGCGGATCGACGGCCGCGGCTATCCCATGGGGCTGGCCGGGGACGAGATCCCCGAGTTCGCCCGGGTGCTGGCGGTCGCCGACGCCTTCGACTCCATGACGTCCACCCGGTCCTACCGCGGTGCGCGCCCGACCGACGAGGCGATCGCCGAGCTGAGGAAGTGGGCGGGCACGCAGTTCGACCCGGCCTTCGTCGACGCTTTCGTGGCCGCGATCAAGCGCGACGGCTGGCAGCATCCCGAGCCGCCCGTCCTGGCCGCCGAGGAACTGGCTACCGTCACCGCACAGGATCACGACGATCCGAGCGCGCCGCTCCGGGTCATCGATAGCCTGTAGCGACCTTGATGACGGAACGACGACGCGAGCTTCGCCGCCATCCCTGGCAGGTCCAGGAGTCCGGCCAGCTGCTGCTCGTCCTGGCCGCCCTGGTGTGGATCGTCGCGTCCGTGGCGCAGACCGCGGACGAAGGGCTGCAGGACGTCAGCAGCGCGATCGCGTTCGGGCTGCTGATCGCGTTCGGCGAGGTGCTCCGGCTGAACCTGCCGGGGGACCGGGAGTCGGCGCCTATCGGGTTCGCCGGAGCGCTCGCCTACGCCCTGCTCATCGAGGTCGGCGCCAATTCGGCCCAGCACAGCGCCTCGCAGGTGGTGACCGTGACCACGATCGGCATGATCGTCGGCGCGCTGCCGCACCTGGCCGTCGGCCGGCCCGCCCGGGTGAGCGGGATGGCGTCGCGTCTGCTCTGCGTCGCCTGCGTGGCCTACATCTTCCGTCCGCTGGCCGGTGATACCGCCGTCGTCAAGCACTGGGGGGTCGCCTTCAGTTTGATGACGTCCCTGGCCATCCTGGCGGTGCTGCTCGAGGTGGTGCTCACCGCCCTGCTGCGGGTGGACGAGCATCGCGCCAGGTTCCGCGTGGCGCTGGTGGACGAACTGCGCGTGCAGCTTCCGCTGGGTGCCGCGGTGGGGGCCTCGGCCCTGCTCATGGCGTTCGCCGCCGAGGTGATGGGGCTGGCCGCGGTGGTCGTGTTCACCGCTCCGCTGCTCGTCACCCAGGTCGCGTTCCGCCGGTATGCCGGGATCCGGGGCACCTACCTGCAGACCGTGCGTGCGCTGGCCAAGGTCACCGAGATCGGCGGTTACGTGGAACCCGGCCATTCCGAACGGGTCAGCAGGCTCGCCGTCGCCATCGGCCGGGAACTCGGCGTCCACGAACCCCAGCTGCTCGAGCTGGAGTACGCGGCGCTGATGCACGATATCGGGCAGCTGTCGCTGCACGATCCGATCACCGGCGGTGCCACCATCTTCGTCTCGCCCCAGGACGCCCAGCGGATAGCCGAGCTCGGCGCCGAGGTGATCCAGCAGGCCCAGGTGCTTGGTTCGGTGGCTGAGATCGTCCGCAGGCAGAACGAGCCTTATCGCGACGTCGATGCGCCTCGCCAGCGCCGCCTGGGCGGCTCGGAACCAGCCGGGCCGCCGCTGAGCAGCCGCATCATCAAGACGGCCAACGCCTTCGATGACCTGGTGGGCAGCTCGCTGGAACCGGGCCGGGCGAGCGCCGCGGTGCAGCAACTCAGGCTGGACACGGCCAGTGAATATGACCCGCGCGCGGTCGAGGCGCTCAGCCGGGTCGTCGGCCGCCGCCCGGTCATCCCGGTGTGAACCGCTTCGGCCGCCCCCTGGCGGCTCGCTAACCGTCCCCGCCGTCCCCGCCGTCCAGCCGTCCCCGCCGTCCAGCCGTCCCCCTGGCCAGCAGTCCCCGCCGGCCAGCCGGTCAGCCGGTCAGCCGGTGAGCCAAGGCGGGCCGTGGCCGCCTATAACCTGAGCGGGTGGATACGCGAGAGGCCGCCCAGCGGTGGGCCGCTGTCTGGGAGCGCGGCTGGCGCGAACATGACGCGACCGCCATCGCCGCGCTGTATGCCCCGGGCGCGTTCTGGCAGCAGCATCCGTTCCGGGAGCCGGAGCCGGATTACCTGGCCCGCGTGTTCGCGGAGGAGGAGTCGGCCCAGTGCCAGTTCGGCTCACCCATCGTCGACGGAGATCAGGCGGCCGTGCCCTGGAGCGCGCAGACCACGCTGACCGATGGCGGCACCGAGGATCTGGCCGGGGTATCTCTGCTCCGTTTCGACGCCGACGGGCTCGTCACGCAAGAGCGTGATTTCTGGTCGCAGGGCTAAGGCGTCAGACCGGGCCGTGCTGAGGACGTTCCCGCGGAGACGCCCGCGGCAGATGCGACTGGCACGTGCCAAAACGTTTCCGCGGAGACGCGCCTGACCTATTTCAGGTTGCTGGCTCACGACCCGCACGCCTCGCTCACGGCCATACACACGGCGCTGCGCCCGGGCGGCCGCTTCGTGTTCGAGACCCGCCACCCGCAGACCCGGGCCTGGCAGGACTGGAACCCGTCACACAAGTCGGACGTCACCGACGCGGCCGGCCGCGCCCTGCGCAGCTGGCACGAGGTCGAGTCTGTCGCCGGCGATGTCGTTACCTTCTCCGAGACCACCGCCCGGCCCGACGGCACCGTACTCCGCGTCGACCGCATGAGCCTGCGCTTCCCCGGTCCCCAGACGCTCGGCAGGTTCCTTGCCGACACCGGATTCGAGATCGAGGCCCAGTACGGTGACTGGCATCGCGAGCCCGTCAGCACCACCAGCCGGGAGATCATCACCATCGCCCGCGCCTAGCGCCGCATGACCGGGACCCGCGCCGTCGGCGCGACCGCGTCTCCAGACCGTCATCTCACCATCGCGCTGCCCTGGGCAGAATCGCTGGCGACACGGGACGGCCCGGACGTAGCGTCGGGGTGTGGCTGACACCCAATCCGGACGGCCGGGGCACGTTCAGGCCGGGACGGTACGGCTCGCGTACCGGACCTGGGGACCCGACGGAGCGCCGCCGCTGGTCCTGCTGCATGCGCTGGGGGAGGAATCCTCGGCTTGGGGGCCGGTCGCACAGGTCCTGGCGCCATCATGGCAGCTGTACGCACCCGACCTGCGCGGGCACGGGGCCAGCGACTGGACCGGCCCCTATACGATCGAGCAACTCGCCGCGGACCTGGCCGCAGTGCTCGACATGCTGGGACTCGAGCGCGTGGCGCTCGGCGGGCATTCGATAGGTGCTCCGCCCGCCTACCTGTACGCGGCACGGCACCCAGCGCGCGTAACCCACTTGATCCTGGAAGAGCCCGCGCCGCCGTGGCCGCGCGCGCCGCGAGTCCTCACCCGCCCCGCGGGCCCACTGGCTTTCGACTGGGACGTAACGGCGCTGAGCAACGAGTTCGCCGCCCGCGGGTCAGTTCCTGGCGCGATGAGCTGGGGCGGATTCAGGCCCCGGCCCTGCTGGTCGCGGGCGGCCCGGCCAGCCATGTCGACCAGGACCACCTCGCGAGCATGGCCGCGCTCGTCCCGGACTGCGAGCTGGTCACGATCCCCGCCGGACACCTGGTGCACGCCACCCGGCCAGCGGAATTCGCGGCCGTCGTGACCGCCTTCCTCGGCACGTGACCCGCCGGGAAACGTCCGCCGTCGCCTCCGTCTTAGCGACCGTCTTAGCGACGCCGTCACGCAGCATCCCGCGAACACCACCCGCCTCGCCTGGCACACCGTGCCGAACGCTTCCGCTATCGAGCCACACCGATGGTCCATCGTGGTTGCCCCAGCGACTGTTCCCAGCGCAATGCTAGGAATTTAAGGGAACTCGTGGGTGCCGAATTTCGAGGCTTTGCTGCTGGTCAGGATCCTCGCTGCGGGTTGGGCCAGCGCCGGAGGGCGGCGCGGGTGGCGGCCTGCTGTGGTACAGCGTCAGCCGCCGGCCGGTAAGGGCAACGCGAGCCCTTTACGTACTTTATGCCGGGATTTTGGGTGGCGGCATTCCGGCGCCCATCATGATCGTGGCCAGTTCCGGTACTACGGCCGCGGCTGTTATTAACTTCGGGCGTGTCGCCGGTTCTCCCCTGCCCCGGGCCGGGCTGATCGCGAACCCGCGGGCGCGTTCTTCCCCGCCCGCAACGCGGAGAACACCAGCCGCTGGTTCGCCGCGCACGGCCCTGGCCGGGTCCGTCCGAGCCGGGGAACCGGGGCGCCCCGCTCCGCCGGGACGCGCTGACCGGCCCCTCACATCACAGCACACGCTTCCCCTCACTCGCGTACGGCGCCAGTTTCGGGGGAATGCGGCAGCGTACCGGTTCTTTGCGGGAGAAAGCCGCATTCACTGACTACGCGCCAGGCGGGAAGTGACCGCCCAGTGACCGCCAGGCCGCCCTGCTCCGCCCGGGCGGGCGAGCTGGCCCTTCCCGGCCCGGCACCGCCTGCCGCTGAAGCCGCCGGCACCGCAGGTGACCAGCCGCCGCCGCGTCCTCCTCGGGAAAGCCGTGGTCGCGCACCCGCTCATCCGCGACCGGCCCCACCACCGCGAACCTCGCCACCAGCACCGCCACGGCATCCTCAGCAACCGCCGCAGCACATCCTGACACGCCAAAACCGCAAACCACTACATAACGACCGACGCGGCCTATACGCCCGTTTCTGGCCATGATCATGAGGCAGGCAGAGCCGAGGGCGCTTCCTTAACTTCCTGGCATTATGCCCCAGCAACACCGATGGTCCGTCGATGGGAGTCAGATTCGGGGTTCTGCCCCGGCGAAGCTGTTACAAGCGAGGCAGACGTTACCTGACACGGCGCTAGCTCACCCCAGCCCAGCCCCGGCCCCGGGCTTGGCCCCGGCCCGGCCACGCGTACCGGTGGCAACCGCTACGGCACAATGAATCTCAGCACGCTCACGGCCCTCGGCCCGGTCTCTATACGCCGGAGGTGGACCGGGGGTAGGCGATCTCCGGATCAGTGACCACGTTGACCAGGTAGGGGGCGTTGGCGGCGAAGGCGCGGCGCAGGGCCGGGGCGATGCCCGCGGCGGTGGTGACGAGCTCGCCCGCGCCGCCCAGGGCCCGGACCACCTCGTCGTAACGGCAGCCGGGCTGCAGGTCGGCGGCGACGTCGTAGCCGTACAGGGCGCGCATGGGGTGCTTTTCCAGGCCCCAGCCGCCGTTGTTCCCGCAGACGATGACCACAGGCAGCTGGTGCCGGACCAAGGTGTCGGCGTCCATCAGCGAGAACCCGGCCGCACCGTCGCCAAGCAGCAAGACCACCTGCGCCGACGGCCTGGCGATCCTGGCGGCAATCGCGTAGCCCAGCCCGGTGCCCAGGCAGCCGAACGGTCCCGGATCGAGCCATCCACCCGGACGTGCGGGCTCGATGTACTTACCCGCGAAGGAGACGAAGTCGCCGCCGTCTCCGATGATCACCGCGTCGTCGTCGAGGACCTTGAGCAGCTCGCCGTAGATCCGCGCTGGGTGGACCGGGTCAGCGTCGCTGGCCAGCAGGGGAGCATCGGCCGCGTGCGCGGCGCGGACCGCCTCGGTGAGCCGGGTCAGCCCGTCCGGGTCCATGGCGGCCAGCACCTGGCGGCCGGGTGCCGGATGGCCGGTCAGCTCGGCGGCCAGGCCGGTGAAGAACGCGGACAGGTCGCCCGCAGCGGATCCGGCCAGTGGCCCGTGAGTCGCGATCCCGCCCGGCGCGTCGGCGATGTGCACCACCTGCGCGGGCGCCTCTTTCGGGCCGAACGTGCCGTAGCCGAGCCGGAAGTCCAGCGGCGTTCCGGCCACCAGGACCAAGTCCGCCTCGCGCAGCGCCACCGATCTGGCCCGGGTGACCAGCAGCTCGTGCCCGGCCGGCAGCACCCCGCGGGCCTGCCCGTTGGCGATCACGGGCAGCCGTAGTTCCTCGGCCGCCCGGCGGGCTGCGTGTTCGGCGCCGCCGAGCCAGACGTCGGACCCGAGGACAAGCACCGGCCGCCGGGCCGCCCGCAGCAACCCAGCGATCCGGCTGACGTCCGCGCCCGTCCGGCCCCGCCCCGTCCGGCCCCGCTCCGCGTCCGGCCCCGCCCCGTCCGCGTCTGGCAGGTCGGCTTCGGCTTGCCCGTAGATCGCCTCGAGCGAGATGTCGAGGAATACGGGCCCGCGATGCGGGCTCAAGGCCAGCGCGAAGGCCGCCTCCACCGACGCCGCTACCTTCGCCGTGTCGTGCTCGGTCCAGGCTCGCTTGGTGACCGGCGCGAGCAGCGGCGGATGGTCGATTTCCTGCAGGCTGCCCGCGCCCCAGCGGTAGTCAGGGGCGCGCCCGGCCAGTACCACCACGGGCGCCCCGTTGAACCACGCCGTGGTCACCGCGCTGACCGAGTTGGTGACGCCTGGGCCCGCGGTCACCACGGCCAGCCCGGGCTTCCTGGTGAGCCGCGCGGTGGCTTCCGCCGCGAAGACCGCGGTCTGCTCGTGCCGCACATCCACCAGGCGCAGCGGCGGGTCGGTGCGGACGGCCGCGTCGTAGAGCGGGAACACGTGCCCG
Source organism: uncultured Actinomycetes bacterium (assembly GCA_963808315.1). GTDB lineage: Bacteria > Actinomycetota > Actinomycetes > Streptosporangiales > Streptosporangiaceae > Palsa-504. Next base: position 39,262 of record CAWEFK010000023.1, read on the forward strand.
CCCGACAGCGTGAACAATGCCGACACGCCGTACCGTCGTGCCACCGTCACCGCGTGCAGGCCGCCATGCCCGGATATCCGCGTCACGGATGCGACGTTACCAGCCAGTAGCCCAGACCGTAAGCATGGCCAGGTCGCGACTGCCTCAGCCCCAGCGCCCGGCCGCCTCAGCCCCCCCGGCCGGCCCGGCCCGTCCCGCCACCCCGGCCGGCCCGACGCTCGCGCCCGCGGGCACCGGCGTCTGCGCCGGGTCGGCGGTGTACTGGTGCGGCAGGGTCTCATCCGCTCCCTGCGGTACCTTGGCCGCCCGCAGGATCACGGTCAGGATCACCGCGATGATGACGTTGATCAGCACCGCGCTGAAACCGATGTAGATCGTGTGGCCGAGTTCGATGTCGGAAGACGACGCCCAGTGCGAGGCGGTCGGGGAGGCCGAGTTGTACGCGGCGACGGTACCGAACGCCATGCCGGCCAGCCAGCCCGTCAGCAGCGCCCAGCGGTCGAACCAGCGGGTGAACAGCCCGCCCACCAGCATCGGGAAGAGCTGCAAGATCCAGACGCCGCCGAGCAGCTGGAGGTTGATGGCGAAGGTGTGCGGCAGTTCGACCGCGAAGTACAGCGCGCCGAGCTTGACCACCAGCGAGGCCCACCTGGAGACCTGCGTCTCGAGCCTGGGGCTGGCGTCGGGTTTGAAGAACTCCTTGAAGATGTTGCGGGTGAACAGGTTCGCCGCGGCGATGCCCATGATCGCGGCGGGTACCAGGGCACCGATGATGATCCCGGCGAAGGCGATCCCGGTGAACCAGCTCGGGAACATGTGCTGGAACAGGTAGGGCACCGCGAGCTGGGCGTTGCCGCCGGCCTTCTTGACGTTGGCCACGGTGGTCTTATCCGCGATGGCCATATAGCCGAACAGCGCGATCAGCGCGAGCAGGACCGAATAGAGCGGGAGGTACGCCATGTTGCGCTTGACCACCGTGCGCCGCGCTGGCGGCCAGCGTCCCGGTAATCGAGTGCGGGTAGATGAAAAGCGCCAGAGCTGAGCCCAGGGCGAGCGTGGCGAAGTCGAGCTGCGTGCTTCCGATGGCCTTCGAGGTCGGGACGAACGCTCCGTAACGGTTTCTTCGTGGCCGGGTTAATCGAGGTGAGATGCGTCTGCGCGACGCCGAAGATATGCCCCCAGCCGCCGAGCCTGGTCGGGATGTAGAAAACCGCGACGATGACCATCAGGTAGACCAGGGTGTCCTTGATGAAGGCGATAAGCGCGGGAGCGCGCAGCCCGGACACGTACGTGAAGATCGCGAGGACGAGAAATGCGATGAACAGCGGGAGGTCCTTGACGAACGTGTTGCCTGACGACGTGCCGACGCCCATCACGGTGAGGACGGCCTGGATGCCGACGAGTTGCAGGGCGATGTAGGGCATCAGCGCCAGGATGCCGGTGAAGGCGGCGGACAGGGCCAGGCCGCGGGAGCCGTACCGGCCGCGGATGAAGTCGGCAGGGGTGACGTAGTCGTGGACCCGGGAAACCGACCAGAGCCGGGGCAAGAAGATGATCACGATCGGGAAGACCATGATCGTGTAGGAAACCGCGTAGAAGCCGATGGCGCCGGAACCGAACACCAGCGCGGGCACCGCGATGAAGGTGTACGCGGTGTACAGGTCGCCGCCCAGCAGGAACCAGCTGACGAAGGTGCCGAAGCCGCGGCCGCCGAGGCCCCACTCGTTCAGGTGCAGCATGTCCTCGGCTCGCCGCCAGCGCGCCGCGGCGAAGCCGACGCCGGTGACGACGAGGAACAAGATGAGGACGATGGTGAACGTGGTGGCGTTGACGTGGCTCACCTGGTCACCTCGCTCACGTCCGCCGCCGGCGGGCCGTCCGGCTCCGCCGGGCGGCCGCAGCCTCTTCTGCAGCTGGATCACGATCAGGAGCGCGATCGAGACGGCTGGCATGTAAACCAGCAGGTAGAAATAGAAGAAGGGGAAGTCGCCGACCTTAGGCGTGGTTCTCGCGTAGAGCGGTACGTACAGCGAGAAGAAGATCGAGGCGATGATCAGTATGGCGATAACCGCCGAGGTAACCGGGTGCGCGGCGACCGGGGCCCAGGTACCCCGGGCATTTCGTGACGCGGTGGGCGGCTGGCTCATTTCCTTCCCCTTCGCCAGAGGTCGGCCCCTCTTGGCTGTGATCGATGTCACGTAAGTTGCCCTCTATGCTGCGCCTGATACCGCGAAGAGGCAATCCTTTGCCGTCGTTGAATTACCATCGCCGGTTACAACGCTGGCCAAAGTCCGCCCGAGCGCGGGGCCGTAGGCGCGGGCCGGTCGCGGCTAGGAAATGCAGCGATAGCCGTCCGGCGCCCACGCGGTCCCGGTCGCGCTGACGATCAGCACCGGCGGCCTGCATCACCGCCGTAGCCGGGTGACGAACTTGTACCGGTCGCCGCGGTACCAGGATTGCGCCCATTCGACCGGCTCGCCGGTGACGTCGAACGCGTGCCGGGACAGCAGCAGCAACGGCAGCCCGGCGTCCACCTCGAGCAGCCGCGCGTCATGCGGGTCGGCCAGCACGGTCTCGATGGTCTCCTCCGCCTCGGCCAGCTGGATGTCGTAGCCGCGCGCAGCGTCTCGTACAGCGACTGGTCGCGTTCGAGCTGCTTGCGCAGGCCGGGGAAGCGCCGGGCGGGCAGGTAGGAGGTGTCGATCGACATCGGCTCGCCGTCGGCGAGCCGCAGCCGGTGGATGCGCAGCGCGCGCCCGCCCGTCCTGATGCCGAGCAGCGTCGCGAGCGGTTCCTCGGTGGTGACGTACCCGATGTCGAGAATCTTGGTCTGCGGATGCAGTCCGTGTGCGCGCATGCCCTCGGTGTAGCTGGCCAGCTCCAGCGCCTGGGCTACCTTGGGTTTGGCCACGAAGGTGCCCTTGCCCTGCATCCGCAGCAGCCGGCCCTCGACGACGAGCTCGGCCAGCGCCTGCCGGACCGTGGTCCTGGAGGTTCCGTAGGAGCGGGCCAGCTCGCGCTCGGGCGGGACGGGGCTGCCGGCGTCCAGGGTGGCGGTGAGCTCGAGCAGCTCTCGCTTGACCTGGTAGTACTTGGGCAGCCTGGGCGCTTGGGCCGCGGGCCGCCGGTCGGCAGCGGATTCGAGGGACTCATCCGAGGCGTCGTCGGCGGGCAGCAGGGAAGCGGTCATCAGGAATCATTGCCTTAATAAAGGGTGAACGTCAACTCCCATCATGGTCGCGCACCGCGGCCAGCGCTCGCTGCGCCACAGCGAAATCGCTTTCTTGCAGGTCGGCCCGGCCGGTGAGTCGCAGGCAGGCATGACGGCCGCTGTCCGGCGCTCCGCGGCCTGCCGCAGCAGCTGCAGCGGTGTGATCGATCGGACATGGAGACATGATCTCAGGCTCGGATGCGATGATGGTGCTGTGCCCACGCTGAATGACCTGGCCAGGAGCCACACCAGCCTCGCGGACACCGATATCGAGTGGCTGCACTCGCTGGTGTCGGACTGGCAGCTGCTCGCCGACCTGTCCTTCGCCGACCTGATCTTGTGGGCGCCCGGCCAGCGACGGTACCGGCTGGCTGGCGATCGCCCAGATGCGCCCGACGACCGGGCCCACCTCCTTGCAGGATGACGTGGTCGGGACGTTCGCCGGGCCCGAGGACCAGCGGCTGCTCGACGTCGCCCGGGACGAGCGGCGGATCTGGCGGGAGAGCGATCCGGACTGGACGAACGGCGTCCCGGTCCGCACCGAGGGCATTCCCGTCAACCGGGCGGGCCGGGTGATCGCGGTCATCGAACGATGCACCAACCTGAACTCGGCCCGCACCCCGAGCCGCCTGGAACTCACCTACGTGCAGGGCGCCGACGACCTGGCCCGGATGGTGGCCGAAGGAACGTTCCCTTTTCCCGGCGCGGACGCCATGCTGGTCAGGTCGCCGCGGGTGGGCGACGGGCTGCTGCGGCTGGGCAAGTCGGGGCGCGTTACCTACGCGAGCCCGAACGCGCAGTCGGCGTATCGCCGTCTCGGCCTGGCCGCCGACCTGATCGGGTCGGAGCTGGGCATGCTCACCGCCGGGTTGTCCGCCTCCGACGAGCCGCTGGACGAGTCGCTGATCGTCGTGGCGGCCGGCCGCGCGCCGAGCGTGGCCGAGGTGGACGGCCACGGCTCGGTGGTCCAGCTCCGGTCGATTCCGCTTGTGGTCGACGGTAACCGGACCGGGGCCCTGATCCTGGTGCGGGACGTCACCGAGCTGCGCCGCCGTGAGCGTGAGCTGATGACCAAGGACGCCACGATCAGGGAGATCCACCACCGGGTGAAGAACAACCTGCAGACCGTCGCCGCGCTGCTGCGGCTGCAGGCGCGGCGGCTACACGCGCCCGAGGCCCGCGCCGCGCTGGACGAGGCGGTCCGCCGGGTCGGATCGATCGCGGTCGTGCACGAGACGCTGTCGCACGCACCGGAGGAGAGCGTCGACTTCGACGATATCGCGGACCGGGTGGCGATGATGGCGGGGGAGGTGTCGGTTACCGAGGTCCGGGTGGTCCCGAAGTTGACCGGGTCGTTCGGCCTGCTGTCGGCCGCGATGGCGACGCCGCTGGCCATGGTCCTGACCGAGCTGCTGCAAAACGCGCTACAGCACGGTTTCCCGCACCCCACCAAAGAGGAGGGATTCATCGAGGTAGCCGCGACCCGCGAGGCCGAACGGCTGACGGTAACCGTGGCGGACAGCGGGGTCGGCCTGCCCGCCGACTTCGATCTGGACCAGACCACCAGCCTGGGCCTGCAAATCGTCCGCACGCTGGTGGTCAGCGAACTTGGCGGCCGGCTGCGGATCGCGCCCCGGCCGGGCGGCGGCACCGAGGTGGTACTCGATCTTCCTGTGAGCCATGACCCAGACCGCTTGGACCGCTCGGACCGCTTACACGTGGGCCCGGGCGCGGAGCCTGATCGTGCGGCGCTTGAGCGCGCGCCGCTCGTCTTCGCTCATCCCGCCCCAGACCCCGGCGTCCTGACCGGAGTCGATGGCCCAGCGCAGGCACGCGTCCATGACCGAGCACCGGCGGCACACCTGTTTGGCCTCCTCGATCTGGAGTAGCGCGGGACCGCTGTTCCCGATGGGGAAGAACAGCTCCGGGTCCACCTCACGGCAGGCGGCTTCGTGACGCCAGTCCATGGTGTCCACTCCTTCTCGGCTCCCGGCCGCCAGCGGCCGGGTCCGGTATGCGCAGCTATCTACAGCTTGTGAAGCATTTCACGAGCTATGCCATACTTTCCCAGTAATCCCAAAGTTCTCGGGACTTGCCATGATGCCCGGCCGAAACGGTACCGGCGAAGGAGCGGCCGAACCTGATTCCGGAGGCGGCAAAGGAGTCATCAGAATCAATAACTCGCCAAGCGCCCCCGCGCCAGGCATCACGACAAGCCTCTCAACGTCGGGTCCAGGAGCGCAAGGCCCCACGGCGAACCGCTGGCCGAATTCGATGTCAGATCGATCACATTTTGCTCTCGCCGCTTCGGTACGGCCCGGGCGACCTTCAAGCCACCCTCATGCGATGTTCGCGCGGCCTTCAGTAAGAGCGCTTGCCATCACGCCGCGACGCGAAGCGCGCACGGCACGAACCGAAATTCAATGGCCTCGATTTCACCGAGATATTCGCCGTCCACCTGAAACGCGATCGGCCGTTCCGAGCGGACCGACAGCGATTGCGTCCCGTGCACGGCCAGTACATCCCGCGCTCGCGGTGGCCGGCGCCTGATCCACATCATCTGGTTGACCAGGTAGAAGATGGTAGAGAGCCGGACCTGGCGCATCGCCAGCACGTCCAGGCCCGAGTTGAAATCCGGATTAGGCACCGGCAGCACCGCGCGATGGCGGAAATACGTCCACGGCGAGCGGTTGGTGATGATGGTCAAGAAGAGATCCTTGGTGGCCGGCTGTCCGTGGCGTTCCATGGTCAGCGCCGGGGTGCGGCGGTCGGTTCCGCGGTAATAATGGCGCACCATTGTCCGCAAGAACAGTGATGCGCTCTCGCGACGGCCCGCGGCGCGCAGCCTGTCCACTTCCTGCACCACTTCGGCGTCCATGCCCAGACCCGCGCTGAAGGTAAAGTACCGGTCCCCGGCCAGCCCGAGGCCGATCGTCCGGTAGCTCCGCGCCGCGATCACCTGCCTGACCCTGCGTATCGCCGCGGCGGGGTCGGCCGGGAGTCCGAGTGCCTGCGCGAAGACGTTGCCGCCGCCGCCGGGTATGACCGCGATCAGCGGCGGGTCGGACCCAGCGGGGCCGTCGGGCTGGCACATGATCCCGTTGACGGCCTCGTTGATCGAACCGTCGCCGCCGAGTACGATCACCAGCTCACCGCGGGCGGCCGCGGCCAGCTCACGCGCATGGCCGCGGTACCTCGTCTTTTCCACCCGGACGTCGATCAGGCCGGCCAGCGAACGTACGACCAGGTCGCAGACGGGCTCGCTCATGGAGGTCGCATGCGGGTTGACGATCAGGATGCCGCGCACCCGCCCAGGTTAGCCGCCCCCTAAGCTGGGACTTGGTGCGCCCCCTGATCTGAAGAACGGATGGGTGTGAGGATATGGTCACGCGACCAGCCGGTATGTCTGGCGTAGCGCTCCGCCTGGCCGCGGCCGCGCAGGCCGCCGAAGCCGTCGGGCTGGTCGTGGCGGGAGTGTTCGCCGCCATTTCCACCGCCGAAGGGCAGTCGTACGAGCTAGTCAGCGGGATCGCGCTGACCGTGATCGCGTTCGGCACCGCGGCCGGGCTGGCCACCTTCGCGGTCGCGCTGGCCCGGGCCAAGCCGTGGACCCGGACTCCGGTGGTGATGACCCAGCTCTTCGTGATCATCGCGGGGATCACCCTGCTGGACGGTCACCGGCCCGACTGGGGCTGGCCCGCCCTGGTGCTCGCGGTCGGCTGCCTGGCCGGCCTGTTCACCCCGGCTAGCGTCCGCGCCCTCAACCGCCCGCCCCGCCCCGCGGACGAACCCCCACCCGCCAGCACCCCACCCGCCAAGGCCCCACTCGCCAAGACCTCGCCCCCCAAGGCCCAGGCCGCCAAGGCCCAGGCCGCCAAACGCCAGCCGCCCGCTAAACGCCAGGTACCGGCCAAGCGCCAACCGCCGGCCAAGCGTCAGCCGCCGGAGAAACGTCAGCCGGCTAACCGCCAGGCCGCCAAGTAAGCCGTCAGTCCTCGGTGGTGAGCCCGTCCCTGAGCTGAGCCAGCGTCCGGGCCAGCAGCCTGGACACGTGCATCTGGGAGATGCCGAGCTCGGTGGCGATCTGCGACTGCGTCATGTTGCCGAAGAACCGCAGCAGCAGGATCTTCTTCTCCCGGGGCGGCAGCTGTTCGAGCAGCGGCTTGAGCGACTCGCGGTACTCCACACCCTCGAGGGCGTCGTCGACCATGCCGAGCGAGTCCGAGACGGCGGGCGCGTCCTCGTCGCCCGAATCGGGGGCATCCAGCGACACGGTGGAGTAGGCGTTGGCCGATTCCAGCCCTTCGAGGACTTCTTCCTCGCTCATCTGCAGGTGCGCGGCGAGCTCGCTGACGGTGGGCGCACGTCCCTCGCGCTGGGCCAGCTCGCCGATGGCCTTGGTCAGGGAGAGTTTCAGTTCCTGCAGGCGGCGCGGCACCCGGACCGCCCAGCCCTTGTCCCTGAAGTGCCGCTTGATCTCACCCACGATGGTCGGCGTGGCGTAGGTGGAGAACTCCACGCCGCGCTCGAGGTCGAACCGGTCGATGGACTTGATCAGGCCGATCGTCGCGACCTGGGTCAGGTCGTCGAGCCACTCGCCCCGGTTCCTGAACCTGCGGGCCAGGTACTCCACCAGCGGAAGGTGCAATTCGACCAGGCGGCCCCGGATTCGCGCCCGCTCCGGGTCGTCCGGCGGCAGGACCGCGAGCCGCTCGAACATCTCCCGGGCCCGGGCCCGGTCCGGCGAACCGTTCTCGACCCGCACGGTCTGGCTGGTCGCCTGGGCGACCTCGAACTCCTCGGTCACCTGGACCTCGAACTCGCTGCTCACCCGGACCTCAACCCAGATTTCAGGGTTTCCCGGCGCTTGCGAAGCACGATAGCTACCTGGTCGTCGGGTCCGAGCCGCGAGTCGACCGTCCCGGCCAGGGCGGATAGCACGGTCCAGGCGAAGGTGTCCTTCGCCGGAATGCGCGGTTCCGCGGCGGTCACCGCCACGGTGATCATCATCAGGTCCTCACCCAGGTCGAAGGTGCATTCCAGGTTAGTCCCCGGGATCGCCTGGGCGAGCAGCATCGCGCACGCCTCGTCTACGGCGATGCGCAGGTCCTCGATCTCGTCAAGGGTGAAGTCAAGCCTCGCCGCCAGGCCCGCGGTCGCCGTCCGCAGCACGGATAGGTAGGCGCCCTCGGCGGGCATGCACACCTTCACGTGGTCGTGCGTGTCTTGCGACGCCTCGTGATCCGCGTCCGGATCCCGCTGGCCCGGCACGGATTCGTAGTCCGTCGTCGCGGCGGTGTCTTCGGTCACGTCTCTCCTTCGGGCAGCTTGGGGTCGCTGTCACCTGAAAGCAACCTACCGCCCGCAGCGCGCGACGAGAAATGCGCCGCGCCGCCCGCCCAGCCGAGTGCCACATGAAGCCCCATGAGCCACACGGTCCACGGAAACCTCATTGGTCCCGTCAACCCCGCGGATATCCCCGAACGCAGTGAAACCCGGGTCTACCGCGCCGGAGCGCAGAAACCCGGGTTTCATCGCGTCGATCCACCCCGCAGGGATACCCGCCAAGCGCGGGAGGTTAGGCCTGCTTGGTCTCCCAGAAGATCTTGTTGATCTCGTCGATCTTGGCCAGCAGCTCGTCCGCCTTGGCGACGTCGGTGCTGCCCTTGGTGCCAGCGGCGCCGGCCAGCTTGGTGGCCTCGTTGAACAGGGTGTTCAGCTGCGGGTACTTCTCGAAGTGCGGCGGCTTGAAGTAATCCGTCCACAGCACCCACAGGTGGTGCTTGACCAGATCCGACCGCTCCTCCTTGATGACGATGGCGCGGGCCCGGAACTCGGGGTCCGTGTTCTGCGCGTACTTCTCGTCGATGGCCTTGACTGATTCCGCCTCGATCCTGGCCTGCGCCGGGTCATAGACTCCGCAGGGCAGGTCGCAGTGGGCGTGAGCGATGGCCTTCGGCTCGAGCAGGCGTGTGAGCAGCCTCATCGATTCCCTTTCTCCGACTCGTTAACTTGCAGACCCGACACTACCCCGCGCGCCAGCGATGACACCGGGAGGGATAGATGCACTGGCCCTTTCTCCGGGTCAAGGTGGCCGAACGTTCCATGCTGCCCGCCCTGCACCCAGGTGACTGGCTGCTGGTGCGGCGTACCCGGCGGATCCGGCCAGGTCAGATCGTGCTCGCCCGCCACCCGGACCGGACGGACCTGCTCATCGTCAAGCGCGCCGCCCGCCGGCGGCCGGACGGCTGGTGGCTCGAATCGGATAACCCGGGCGCCGGCGCGGTGGACAGCCGCCGCTTCGGCGCCGTCCCCGCGGCCCTGATCGAGGGCCGCGTGCTGACCCGGTACTGGCGTCCACGCTCCGGCTAGCCGAGCCAAGTACCTTCGGCGTGCTAGGCCACGGCGTTCGGGGCCTTGGCTTCCCCGCCCTCTTCGCCGCGTTTACGGGCGCCGACCGCGGAACCATTGGCCCGATTCGCGCACAGCTCCGAGCAGAAACGCCTGGTGCTGCTGGTGCTGGTGTCGATGAGCACGCCCTGGCAGCCGGGCGCCTCGCAGACGCCGAACCGGCCGATGCCGACGTCGGTCAGCCGGACGGCGAGGCCCATCACCGCCCCGGCGGCGTACCTGTCCGCGACCGAGCCGCTCTCGGTGTAATGCACGTGCCACGGCTGCCCGTCATGCCCGGACAGCTGCGGGTGGACCGGGTGCTGGATGAGAAGCGCGTTCAGCCGGGCGGCGGCGTCTTCGCCGTCGCCCTCGGCGCAGGCGATGAAGAACGCCCGGAGCTCAGCCCGCAGGCCCCGCATCGCATCGAGATCGTTGCGGGTCAAACCGGTATTGAGGTGCTCCCGGTCGGCGACCAGGTCGCGCAACCCGGTCAGGTTGGCGAGCCGATCGCCGTCTTCGCCCCCGGCGCCGGCCGTGTTCACGAGCCGGACCGCGAGCTCAGCGTAGGAGTTGAGATCCACTCCCGTTCCCTCGCTGCCCCGTCCAGATATGACGGGATGGGTTGGTATGTAATGGCCTGTTGCCGGTTTCGAGTATGGCACCATCGCCGTGGTCGGCGCCAGCACCGCGCCGGCGATTGTGGCCCCAGCGACTACACGGAAGCCCGCGCCTCCGCCCGCCGGGCGCTGCCGGCGGGGTCTGTATGGTGTGGATTATGTTTGCTGCGACTGCCGTGCGTATTGACGCCGATGATCCGCTGGCCGGACTTGAGCTCGGCGAGCGGCCGGACCCGGTGGCGCCGGACGGGTGGGTGACGGTCACGGTCAAGGCCGCCGCGCTCAATCACCATGACGTCTGGACGCTGCGCGGGGTCGGCATCTCGGCGGACCGGCTGCCGATCGTGCTCGGCTGCGACGCCGCGGGCATCGATCCGGACGGCCACGAGGTCATCGTGCACGCGGTGATCGGCGACCCCGATGCGGGCGGTGGCGACGAGACCCTCGACCCGCGCCGGTCGCTGCTTTCCGAGCGTCACGACGGGGTCTTCGCCGAACAGGTCCGCGTGCCGCGCCGCAACCTGGTGCCCAAGCCGCCCGTGCTGTCGTTCGAGGAGGCGGCCTGCCTGCCGACGGCCTACCTGACCGCGTACAAGATGCTGTTCGACAAGTCCGGGGTCCAGCCCGGTGCGACCGTGCTCGTGCAGGGTGCCGGCGGCGGCGTGGCGACCGCGCTCATCGTGCTCGGCCGGGCGGCCGGCTACCGGATGTGGGCGACCAGCCGCGGCCGAGGCCAAGCGGGAGCGGGCCCTCGCGCTCGGCGCCGACCAGGTGTTCCCGACCGGGGCCAGGCTGCCCGAGCGCGTCGATGTCGTGATGGAGACCGTGGGCCAGGCGACCTGGGCGCATTCCGTCCGCTCCCTCAAGCCCGGCGGCCGGATCGTTATTTCCGGGGCCACCAGCGGTGATGCCCCGCCGGCCGAGCTGACCCGGGTCTTCTTTACCCAGCTGAGCGTCACCGGGTCCACGATGGGCTCCCGGGACCAGCTCGGCCGCCTGGCCAGGTTCTGCGAGCAAACCGGCGCGCGGCCGGTGATCGACCGGGTGCTGCCGCTGGCGCAGGCCCGCGACGGCTTCGCCGCGATGATCTCCGGCGACCTCTTCGGCAAGATCGTCTTTACCCTCTAGCGCGCCCGCCCCGTCCGGCGCGGCGGCCTCAGTCCTCGGCCCGGGAGGGCCGCCTGGGGTGCCCGGCTCGTCGCGACCGGATCCGAAGATCTCGGCCTTGATCCGCTCGAGCGCCTCTTCCAGGATCACCCGCAGGTCGGTGATGACGTTCTCGCCGACGGCCGAAGACTGCATGGCCACCTTCCTCAGGTCCGAGGTGAACTGGACGGCCAGCCGCTCCAGGTCACGGAAGGTCCCGAAGTCGAGCGATTCGCTCCAGCCGGCCCGGCTTCGCACCCGCGACCACTCTTCCCAGCCGCGGCGACCAGGCCAGTCCGTCCACGCCGACCAGGACCCGGACCCCGAGTCGCCCGGGGGCATGTCCAGGTCCGGCGGCCCGGCCGCAGAACCGCGCGCCCGCGGTCTCCTCGCGCAGGCGCCGGGTCTGCTCGTGCACCCGGCGGGCGGTGTCGGAGCCAAGCTCCTGCTCACCGGACGGCGGCGCCGGCTCCCTGACGTCCTCCCGCGCCTGGCGTGATTGCTCGCGCGCGGCGTCCCTGGCCTGCCTGGCCTGCTCGCGCACCTCGTCGCGGATCCGCCTGGCCTGCTCACGAGCGTCTTCGGTGGCCTGCCTGGCCTGCTCACGTGCGTCTTCGCCGGCCTGGCCCCCTTGCCCCCTGGCCCCCCTGGCCCCTTGGCCACGGGCGTGGGCGGCCTGCTCGCGGAGGTCGGCGGTCGCGTCCTTGTTCGCCCGGCGGGACTCCCGGGCGGCCCAGGTCAGTTCCTCCCGCAGGCTGCGCACGGTCTGCCTGACGTCCTCCCTGACCTCACGGACGATGTCGCTGACCGACGCGGACAGTTCTTCTTCGAGCTCGTCGAGTTCGTCGCTCCGGCTGCGGAGCTCTTCGCGGCCCGCGTCGGTGATCCGGTAGACCTTCCTGCCGTCCACCTCGTCGTGGGTGACCAGGCCCTCTTCCTCGAGCCTGGCCAGCCGGGGGTAGATCGTGCCGGGCGAGGGCGAGTACACGCCCATGAACCGGTCGCGCAGCAGCCGGATGACCTCGTAGCCGTGCCTAGGCTCCTCGTCGAGCAGCCTGAGCAGGTACAGCCGGAGGCTGCCGTGGCGGAATACCGGACTCAACTGGTTTCGCCTTCCATCTCATTCGTAAAATCGGGCCCCGTTCCGCGTTCGGCGCGTCGTAGCAGGATGACCCGGCCCGACATCGTCTTCACGGAAACGTGTCCCGAGCCGGCGCCCAGGTTACCGCTCACGCTGTGCGAGGCCGGCGCGGTGGACCGTCTCAGCTCCGCGAATTCGCTGCGCACGTCGCCGGACAGGGAGTGCAGGGCCACCCGGGCGTCGGCCTCGGCCGGGAGCCTGAGCGTCACCTCGCCGGACACCGTGGTGACAGCCATGCTGCCCAGCGGGTCGAGGTCGATGTCGGCGGTCACGTCACCGCTGACTCCGTTCGCGTCCAGGCGCTCCAGCCAGCCGTCGGCCAACGTCAGGTCACCGGACACGGTCTTGAAGTTGAGCTTGCCGTTGATCCCCTGCGCCTCGAGCGCGCCGGACACGGTGTTGGCGTCGACGTCACCGGTGACGCCGTCCAGCGTGATCCCGCCGGAGACGCTCTTGACCGATGCCCTGGCGCTGATGCCGGACATCACCGCGGTCGCGCTGACCACGCCGACCTGCGTCTGGCACTTGCGCGGGACGGTCACCGTCACGGTCGCGGAGTGCCGGTGCGGCCGCAGCCACTTCAGCAGGCCTTCCCAGGTGAGGTTCTCGTGGCTGATGGTCAGCACGCCATCTTCGTAGCTGACGTTGAGCGGGTCGCCGGTGATGTTCGCCACGTCCAGCGAGGGCTTCCCGTCGGTGGCGAGCACGGCCACCGACCCGGCGAAGAGCCTGACCTTGAGCCCGGTCACATCCTCGAAGTCCAGGCTCGTCGGCGACTCGATGGTCCACTGCGTCATCCCACTCGTCCTTCCCGTCAGTCCACCCGTCACACCTAAACGATATATCTCATCCCCGCGAAGTCAAGACATATCGCGTTAGCAAAGGGGGGTTCGCGCGTGATCACGCAGACTTCACAGTCTGCGCAACTGTAAAGTCGTTCGCGATCATGAAACGTCCTCGTCGTCCCGCGCCAGCCAGGTGGCGAGGCGGTCGATGGCGGTGTCGAAGTCGGGGTTGAGGTTCACGAAGTCGCGGAGCCGCTCGGCGAGCCAGGACATGCTGACCTGCTCCTCGCCGCGCCGCTCCTCGAGCTCCTCGATGCCGCGGTCGGTGAAGTACATCGGGTTCCCCTAAGCGGAGGGTATCGCCGTCTCGACGATCTCCTTGTGGCGTGCTGGCGTGCTTGGCCGCCGAGCCGGCCGCGGGTGCCGAGCTCGCGGGCAGCGAGATCACGCCGATCTCGCGGTTCAGCACGCGGGGGAGCTTCAGCGCCATGGTGGGCCAGGCTCCCATGTTGGCCGGCTCCTCCTGCACCCAGGTGACCGCTTCGGCGTTGGGGTAGCGGCCGAGCTTCGGCGCGCAGCTCCGAGGCCGGCAGCGGGTACAGGCGCTCCACCCTGACGATGGCGGTCTGCGCCGACCCCGTCTCGCGCTGCCGGGCGGCCAGGTCGTAGTAGACCTTGCCCGCGCACAGCACCACCCGGCGGACGGCGGCGTCGTCCGGCGAAGCCGGGGCGCCGATCAGCGGGCGGAACGAACCGGCGGTGAAGTCGCTGACCGCCGAGGTGGCCGCCTTGAGCCGGAGCATCGACTTCGGCGTGAACACGATCAGCGGCTTGTGCAGGCCGGACAGGCCCTGCCAGCGCAGCAGGTGGAAGTAGTTGCCCGGCGTGGTCGGCATGGCCACGGTCATGTTGTCCTGCGCGCACAGCGACAGGAAGCGCTCGACCCGCGCGGAGGAGTGGTCCGGGCCCTGTCCGTCGTAGCCGTGCGGGAGCAGCAGCACCACGCCGGAGCGCTGACCCCACTTCTGCTCGCCGGAGCTGATGAACTCGTCGATGATCGTCTGCGCGCCGTTGAGGAAGTCGCCGAACTGCGCCTCCCAGCAGACCAGGGCGTCCGGGCGGGCCACCGAGTAGCCGTATTCGAAGCCCATCGCGGCGAACTCGGACAGCAGCGAGTCGTGCACGAAGAACTTCGCGGCGCCGGACTCGAGCTGCTTCAGCGGCGTGTAATCGGCGCCGGTGTGCCGGTCGACCAGCACCGCGTGCCGCTGCCCGAACGTGCCGCGCCTAGCTGTCCTGGCCGACCAGCCGCACCGGGTGCCCGTCAAGCACCAGCGCGCCGAACGCCAGCAGCTCACCGGTCGCCCAGTCGATCGCGTCCTCCTCGCGCATCGCGGCCCGCTTGTCGAGCAGCGGCTTGAGCCGCGGGTGCGGGGTGAAGTCGTCCGGCAGGTTGACCTGGGTGTCGATGATCCGCTTGACCACCTCGGCGGTCACCGCGGTCGGCACCGCCTCGTGGTTGACCGGGCGGTCCTCCGGCTCGGGCTTGAGCACCGTGCCCGGCTCGGCCGGACGCTCGGCCGCGTCTCTGGTCTCGGTGAAGACCCGCTCGAGCTGCTGCTGGTAGTCGCGCAGCGCCGCCTCGGCCTCCTCCATGGTGATGTCGCCGCGGGCGATCAGCGACTCGGTGTACACCTTCCTGGTGGACCGCTTGGCCTCGACCAGGTCGTACATGAGCGGCTGGGTGAACGACGGGTTGTCGGTCTCGTTGTGCCCCCGCTTGCGGTAGCACACCATGTCGATGACGACGTCCTTCTTGAACGTCTGCCGGTAGTCGAAGGCCAGCCGGGCGATCCGCACGACCGCCTCGGGATCGTCCCCGTTGACGTGGAAGATCGGCGCCTGGATCATCCGGGCCACGTCGGTCGGGTACACGCTGGACCGCGAGTACTGCGGGGCGGTGGTGAAGCCCACCTGGTTGTTCACGATGACGTGCACCGTGCCGCCGGTCCGGTAGCCGCGCAGCAGCGACAGGTTCAGCGTCTCGGCGACCACGCCCTGGCCGGCGAACGCGGCGTCGCCGTGGATGAGCACGGGCAGCACGGTAAAGCCGGGCTCGCCCTTGTCGATGACGTCCTGCTTGGCCCGGACCACGCCTTCGAGCACCGGGTCGACCGCCTCCAGGTGGCTCGGGTTGGCCACCAGCGAGGTCTTGATCTGCTGGCCGCCCGGCGCGCGGAAGGTCCCGTCGGCGCCGAGGTGGTACTTGACGTCGCCGGAACCCTGCGCGCTGCTCGGGTCCAGGTTGCCCTCGAACTCCTTGAAGATCTGCCCGTAGGACTTGCCGACGATGTTGGCCAGCACGTTCAGCCGGCCACGGTGGGCCATGCCGATGACGGCCTCGTCCAGGCCCGCCTGAGCCGCCTCGGCCAGCACCGCGTCCACCAGCGGGATCAGCGACTCCGCGCCCTCCAGCGAGAACCGGCGCTGGCCGACGAACTTGGTCTGCAGGAACATCTCGAACGCCTCGGCCACGTTAAGCCGGGACAGGATGCGGATCTGCTCGTCGTGTTCGGCCCGCGCGTGCGGGACCTCGATCCGGTCCTGCAGCCAGTGCCGTTCCTCCGGGTCCTGGATGTGCATGTACTCGGTGCCGACCGTGCGGCAGTACGAGTCGCGCAGCACGCCCAGGATGTCCCGCAGCTTCATCCGGTGCTTCCCGCCGAAGCCGCCGGTGGGGAAGTCGCGCTCCAGGTCCCACAGCGTCAGCCCGTGCAGGTTGATGTCCAGGTCGGGGTGCTTGCGCTGGGAGAACTCGAGCGGGTTGGTGTCGGCCATCAGGTGACCGCGCACCCGGTAGGCGTGGATCAGCTCCTGCACCCGGCCGGACCTGGCCACGTCGTCCTCGTGGCCGTAGGGGAAGTCCTTGACCCAGCGGACCGGCTCGTACGGGATGCGCAGCGCGGCGAAGATGTCGTCGTAGAAGCCGTCCTCGCCGAGCAGCAGGGCGTGGATCTTCTGCAGGAACTCCCCGGACTGCGCGCCCTGGATGATCCGGTGGTCATAGGTCGAGGTCAGCGTGACCGACTTGCTGATCGCCAGCCGGGCCAGCGTTTCCTCCGACGCTCCCTGGTAGGCGGCCGGGTACTCCATCGCCCCGACACCGACGATGCAGCCCTGACCCGGCATCAGCCGGGGCACCGAGTGCACCGTGCCGATCGTGCCGGGGTTGGTGAGCGTCGCGGTGGTGCCCTGGAAGTCGGTGACCGCGAGCTTGCCCGAGCGGGCCCGCCGCACGACGTCCTCGTAGGTGGTCCAGAACTGGCGGAAGTTCATCTCCTCGGCGGCCTTGATGTTCGGCACGAGCAGTTGCCTGCCGCCGTCGGCGGTCGGGACGTCGATGGCCAGTCCCAGGTTGACGTGCTCGGGCTGGGCGACCGCGGGCTTGCCGGCCTCCTCGGTGTAGGCGTCGTTCATCTCCGGCAGGGCCTTCAGCGCGGCCACCACCGCGTAGCCGATCAGGTGGGTGAACGACACCTTGCCGCCGCGCCCGCGCCGCAGGTGGTTGTTGATGACGATCCGGTTGTCCACGAGCAGCTTGGCGGGCACCGCGCGGACGCTGGTAGCCGTGGGGACCCCGAGGCTGGCTGTCATGTTGGCGACGGTGCGGGCCGCGGCGCCGCGCAGCCTGCTGACCTCCGCGCCCGGTGCGGCCGGCGGAGCCTGTGCGCCCTGCGGGGACGGTGCGTTCTGCGGAGCCGGTGCGCCCTGCGGGGACGGTGCCGCCTGTTGGGCTGGTGCGGCCTGCGGGGTTGGCGCGTTCTGTTGGGGTGGCGCGGCCTGCGGGGCTGGCGCGGGAAGCGGCGGGGCGGGAGCCGGCGGGGCGGACGGGGCGGACTGGGCGGACGGGGCCTGAGCCGGCCGCGGTTCGGCCGGCGGCGTGCTCGCCGCGGGTTGAAGGACGGGCTGCGGGCCGGTTCCGTTGGTCAGCGTCGGCTGGTAGTCGGCGAAGAAGCTCCACCAGGCCCGGTCGACCGAACCAGGGTCAGCCTGGTACCGCTGGAACAGCTCCTCGACGAGCCATTCGTTGGCGCCGAAGTCCGCACCGGGATCGTGTCCGGCGCCCGGGCGCGGCGCGCCGGCTGGCTGGTTCGACGACCCGGGTTCTTGTGACGCTTGGGGCTCGCGCACCCTCGCGCTACCCTGCGGTGACCCAGAAGACACAGCGGACATCGGCCCTCAAAACCCTCTTCCAAGCTAAGTATCGATGGTTTAACCTGTGTCCTCCAGGCTACCCGGCGGTATCCGGGGCAGCGCCTGAAGGCTGACACGGTGTCCGGCGACGGCTGTGTCCTGAGTCACGCTTCCCGCCTGGATGGCCGCGGCGTACGCCAAAATCCCAGCCCCGGCGGTAGCGGGCCGGTAAGATCAGCGGGGCATGGCATACGGGCGGTCTGGGTTTGTCCGGTCCGCTCTGCCCTCCAAGACGGCAAGGCACAGGTGACCAGGGATTCGACCGGCTATCCCGAGGCTGACGATGCCCGGGGCTCGCTGATTCCCCCGTGGCCACGGCCACCACAGGCCGACTCTGGCCCGTTCCCGGCGGTCCCGGCCCCGCCCGGCGGGCACCCGGGAGCCCCGGGACCTTCCGATCGCCGGCCCCGGGCCCACCCGCAGGGCCACCGCCCTCCTCCTCGCGGTTCCCGCTCGGGCTCGCGCCACCGGACGGCGAGGCCGGCAGCGTCCCCGGCTATGAGTTCGAAGGCCGCCGCGCCCGGCCCCGGCCGCCGGACCGCAGGCCCGGCCCGGACCGTCCCGACGCCAACGTGGCCCAGCCCCCCCGCCCCGCCGCCCCCGAGCGCCCGTGGGACACGCCACCCGATGAGCCGCCCGGCGAGCCGAGACGTTTCCGGTATTCGCCCACCGTGAGCCAGCCCCGCCCCGCCCCGCAACCCGGCCCTGGGCCGCAGGCGTGCGGTCGCCCCGCCGCCATCGCGGCGCGACAACGGCCCGGCCCGGCCCGGCTTCGAGTTCGATGGCCGCCTCCCTGACCCCGGGACCCGGGACAACGCCTGGATCAGCCCGCCGCCAAGCCCGCTGTCTTCGGGCCCGCTGTCTTCGGGCCCGCTGCCTTCGGGCCCGCTGCCTTCGGGCCCGCCGCCCGGTCCCCGGGTGAATCAGGCGGTGAACCAGGCGGACCGCGAACGCGTGCCCCGGTCCGACCCGCGGACGGCCGGCGAACAGTGGGCCAGGCTGCTGCACTCGTGCCTGCCCCAGCCGGTCACACGCACCTGGTTCTCCGAATTCCGGGCCGGCCTTGTCTTCCGCGGCTGGCTGACGAAGGTGGCCATCCCCATCCTCGCCATGATCGTCTTCGGCGTGGCGGTCGTGGTCTTCGTGGGCGCGAACAGCGGCAACACCGCCCTGACGCCACCCGCGGGCGCGCTGGGGTTCCCGCCCGCCACGCTGGCGGGCGCGCAGTTCACCGCGGCGGCCAGCGACCGGGGCATCAGCCAGACGCTGGGCCAGGTGGCCAGCGACGGCGCCGAGGTGGTGGCGGTCGGGTCTCAGTCCGGCGCCCGCATCCCACGCGCTCAGTTCTTTATTTCCCCGAACGGCGGGCGTTCATGGTCCATGGGAACGGAGCGGACCCCGGACGGGGGAGAGCCGCCACCGGGGCACGCGGCGCGTTTCGTGGCCGGCGGAGGAGGCGAGTGGGTGGCGGTGGGGCCCGGCTCGATCTGGACGAGCACCGACGGCCGGACCTGGACGCTGACGCCGTCGGCCGGGATGCCGCTGCGCCCCGGCGATCAGATCGCCGTGCTGCGCCGGACCTCGTCCGGCTTCCTCGCGGCCGGGGTGAACATCCCAGGCGGCGACCGGGCCAAGGCCAGCCCGGTGCTCTTCCTTTCGGCCAACGGGATCAGCTGGCAGCGGCTCGACGCCCAGCGGCTCGCCCTGCCCGCGGGTACCGGCCGCGTCCTGGACATCAAGTACGCGGCCGTGGCGGGCTCGCTGACCCTGATCGCGGGCGACGTGACGACGACCACGACCAAGGTGACCGGGTCGGCCAAGCACAAGACGACCGCCACCGTGACCGCCGTGACCAGCGGCGCCTGGCTGAGCCGCGACGGCGGCTCAACCTGGGTGACGGCCGTCTCGCCCGCCGCGGCGCCGGCCGGGCAGCCGCAGATCACCGGCGTGGCGGCGGTCAACGGCGGTTTCGTGCTCGTCCGGCCCGCGACCGTAGCCCGCGCCCCGGCCCTGGCCGTCTACCGTTCGGCCGACGGCGCCGGCTGGAAGCTCGCGGGCGCGCTGACCGCGCCCGGCGGCCTGTCGGCCGGCCTGGTGGACGGCGGTCCGGCCGGGGCCGTCATCACCGGGCGGGCGGGCCAGGACCTGGTCGCCTTCGTGTCGGCGACCGGCGCTTCCTGGCCGCGGACTCCGGCCTTCGGCCAGAGCTCCGCTGAGTCCGTCTCGGCGGTGGCCGACGCCGACGGCCATGCCGTGGTGACCGCCACGGTGACCGGGTCGCATCCCCGGCTGCCCGCCATCTCCGTGGTGACGCCGGGCGCTCCGGTGATCCAGGTCAACGTGGCGCAGATCCCCGGTGCGTTCGATCCGCAGCTTGCCGTCAACGACATCGCGGCGGACGGCGGCACCCAGGTCGCGGTGGGCAGCGCCAACGGCTACCCGGCCGCCTGGACGTCGGCCAACGGCGGCAGCTCGTGGGTCCGTGCCGTGGGGGCGACCCCGGCCACCTTCGACCGGCCGGGGACGGAGCAGCTGACCAGCGTGACGCACGGTGCCGCCGGGTGGCTCGCGGTCGGCGATGTCACCGCGGGCGCGCCCCAGCATCCGGTCGTGCTGGCCTCGGCGGACGGCCAGCGCTGGCAAGCCGCCGACGGCGCAGCCTCCTTCGGGGAGCGCGGGCTGGTCACCGAGCAGGCGGCCGCCGGCCGAGGCGGGTATGTCATCGTCGGTGAGCAGGTCACCGCGACCGGCACGCTCGCGGCGGCCTGGCGGTCCACGACCCTAGCCGGGGCGACGGCTTGGCAGCGTGCCGCGGTCGGGGAGTCCGCCGGCGACACGCAGCTGCAGGCGGTCACCGCCAGCAGCACGGGTTTCGTCGCGGTGGGCTCGTCCGCGAGCCAGGCGGCGGCCTGGACGTCGGCGAACGGCCAGGCCTGGCGCCAGGTCAGCCTGCCCATGCCGATCGGCGCCCCCCGGGCCGTGCTGCAGCACGTCGCGAGCAGTGGCCGTACCGTGGTGGCGGTGGGCACCGCGGTCATCACCACGGGCCAGCGGCTGCCCTTCGCGGCCAGCTCGTCCAACGGCGGCCTGACCTGGACCGAGTCCGTGCTGCCTGTGCCGGCCGGGCAGGCCTCGGTCACGGCGCTGACCGCGGCCGGCGGCACGTTCACCGCGACTGGGACGTTCGGCGGTACACCCGGTCACCAGGATGTGGTCGTGTGGACCTCGGCGAACGGGTCGGCCTGGACGGCGGCCACGCCCACCGGGCAGGGCCTGAACGGTCCCGGCATCCAGGCGATCACGGCCCTGTCCGCCTCGGGCAGCGTGATGATCGGCGTCGGCTTCACGGCGTCACCGGCCAGCGAAGAGCCCGTCTTCTGGCAGTACCCGCTCCGCTGAACCGAAGCCCTCGGCGGGTAGCCGTGGGTCCGCTCCGCGGGCGGCGCGCTCATGCGTGACCCGGCAGCTGAGTCCGCACGGTATCTTGTGGTCAGGATTATAGTCAACTACAATTCTGGTCATGACCATCCTGCCGCTGAATGATGTCAAGACGCGCTTCTCGGCCATCGCTGACGAGGTGGCAGCCACCCACGACCGTGTGATCGTCACCCGGAACGGCAAGCCGCATGTCATGGTCATATCTGTTGACGACTTCGAGTCCTTGCAGATGACGCGCGAACTACTGGCGGAGCCAGGCGCGGTGCAGGACATCCTGGCCGCTGATCAAGAGATATCGACGGGCGAATATCACACGCTGGACGAACTGCGGGCTGCGCTCGACGAACGCCAGCGCCAGGAGGACGCGGGCGCGTGAGCGACGCATACTCTGTCCGGCTCGCGCCTGGAGTACTGCGAGCTCTTCAGGCGGGGCCGCCCAAGGGAGTCCCGCTCAACGCGGCCTGGGCGATTTTCGAGTTCATCCACGGACCGCTGAGCCAGGATCCCTGGAGAGTCTCCAAGCCGCTCCATGACGAGCTGGAAGGCTTCCGCGGCGCCAGGCGCGGCGAGTACCGGGTCGTCTTGCGCGTCGACGAGGAACAGCACGTAGTGCGTGTGGTCCGGGTCGACCATCGATCCGACATCTACCGTCCAGCGTGACGGAGCCGGCCCGCTCAGGCTCCGTCAATCGCGACAGGCGCGCCGAAGACGTCGTCCCGGCGGTTGGCCAGGCTCGGCAGGTGAGCCCGGACGGTGCTGATCAGGTCGGTGTCAACCTCGGCCACGGTGACCCCCGGTCCGGGCCCGAGGTCCGCCCTGACCACCCCGAGCGGGTCGACCAGCATGCTGCGCCCGACGCCGGTCGCGGCCCGGGTGGGCGGCTCGTCCGGGTCCGGGACCTGGCCGACGGCGGCGACCCACACGGTGTTCTCGATGGCCCGGGCCCGTACCAGCGTGACCCAGTGGTCCTCCTTGAACAGCCCCGCGGCCCAGGCCGCGGGCAGCACGATGAGCGAGGCCCCGCTCACCGCCTGCGCCCGCGACAACTCGCCGAACCGCACGTCGTAGCAGATCTGCAGCCCCGTGCGTATCCCGGCCAGCGTGCAGACGACCGGGGCCGATCCCGGCGCGACCTGGTCGGATTCCCGCTGCCCGAACGCATCGAACAGGTGCAGCTTCCGGTAGGACGCGACCAGCTCGCCCGCGCCGTCGTAGGCGACGGCGGTGTTGTAGACGCGGCCGTCCGGAGCGGGCTCGAAGACCCCGGCCACCAGCGCGATCCCGGCTTCCTTGGCCGCCTCGGCGAGCCCGGAGCAGAACGGGCCGTTCAGCGGCTCGGCCGCCGCGCTCAGGTCAGCGCCGAACCTGATCTGAGTCGCCTCGGGGAACACCGCGAGGTCGGCGCCGGACTCCGCCGCCTGCGTGAGGGCGAGCCGGACCCGCTTGTAGTTGACGGCGGGCCGTGAGCTGACCGGGATCTGGCATAGTGCGAGGCGCATATACGCAGCCTAACCGTCCGCGCCATGATGTCATGAACCTGTGAGCCAGCCGCAGCCCGAACCATCCGGAACCGAACAATCCGGAACCGGACAATCCAAATCTGATCGACCCCTGCTGAACCGGCGCCTGGCCGGGCTCGGGACCACGATCTTCGCCGAGATGTCCGCCCGCGCGGTCGCGACCGGATCGATCAACCTGGGCCAGGGCTTTCCCGACACCGACGGCCCGGTCAAGATCGCCCAGTGCGCCGCGGACGCCATCCTGGCCGGCCGCGGAAACCAGTATCCGCCCGGCCCGGGTATCCCGGAGCTGCGCCAGGCCATCGCCGACCACGCCGCCCGCTTCTACGGCCTGCGCTACGACCCGGCCGACGAGATCCTGGTCACGGCCGGTGCCACCGAGGCGGTGGCCGCCGCCCTGCTCGCGCTGGTCGAGCCGGGCGACGAGGTGATCGCGTTCGAGCCGTACTACGACTCCTACGCCGCGAACATCGCCATGGCGGGCGGCGTCCGGGTCCCGGTCACGCTGCGCCCGCCGGGTTTCCGCCCGGACCCGGACGAGCTAGCCAGGGCCATCACCGAGCGCACCAGGCTCATCCTCCTGAACACCCCGCACAACCCCACCGGTTCGGTCTTCACCCGGGACGAGCTGGCCGCCATCGCCCGCCTCGCCGTGGAACACGACCTGCTGGTGGTCGCCGACGAGGTGTACGAGCACCTGACCTTCGGCCCGGAGCACGTGCCCATCGTCTCGTTCCCCGGGATGCGCGACCGGACCGTGACGATCGGCTCGGCGGGCAAGACCTTCTCCTTCACCGGCTGGAAGATCGGCTGGGTCACGGCGACGCCGGAGCTGGTGGCCGCGGTCAAGACGACCAAACAGTTCATGACCTACGTGAGCGGCGGCCCGTTCCAGTACGCGGTGGCCGAAGCGCTGGCCCTGCCCGATGAGTACTACACCGCACTGCGGGAGGACCTGCAGGCCAAACGGGACCTGCTCGTGCCCGGCCTGGCCGCCCTCGGTTTCGAGGTGTACCCGCCGGAAGGCACTTACTTCGTCACCGCGGACATCAAGGGCCTGGGCGAGCGGGACGGCGTCGAGTTCTGCCGCACCCTGCCCGAGCGCGCCGGTGTCGTGGCCATCCCCTCCGCCGTGTTCTACGACGACAAGGCCGCGGCCCGCACCCTGGTCCGGTTCGCCTTCTGCAAGCGCCCCGAGGTGCTGACGCAGGCCCTGGCCCGCCTGTCCCGCTTGTCTTTATCCCGAACGGCCCCAGCTGCACCACCCCACGCCACGTGCGTGCCCGAGGGGGCTCAGCACTACCCCGATTCGGGGTCGCAGGCCTATGGCGGCGCCCCGGCGCCGCGGTCAGGATGGGGACTAAGGCGGGGTGAGGGAAGGAGCTGGCGGTCATGCTCTTCGCGGTTGTGCTACTGCTGACGATCGGATGCAGCGCGTTGGCGCAGGCCGGGGTGCTGTTCGCGGTCGGCCAGCGCCTTTGCAGCACGGAAAAGCGGTCAGCAAGCACGCGGCGGGCATCTTCGCCAAGCTGGACCTGGTGCCGTCCGACGACGACAACCGCCGCGTGCTGGCGGTGCTGGCCTACCTTGGTTCGTGACGGGGATGACAGATGGATGCTGAGCTGAGGAAAGCGGCGGAGTCTGCGCCGGGTTTCATGCCCGCCGCCGAGGGCCAGGCACTGTTCGAGGCGGCTGCCGTCTACGCTCGCCGCGGGCCGGTCCTGGAAATCGGCACCTACTGCGGCAAGTCCACGATCTACCTGGCCGCGGCGGCCCGGGCGGCCGGCCAGCTGGTGGTCACGGTCGATCATCATCGCGGGTCGGAAGAACACCAACCCGGCTGGGAGTACCACGATCCGGGCCTCGTCGACCCGCGAACCGGCCGCCTGGACACGCTGCCCACGCTGCGGGCCACGCTAGCGGCGGCCGGACTCGAAGACCACGTGGTGGTCGTGGTGGGCCGGTCGGCCGACGTGGCCGGGCTCTGGCGCACGCCACTCGGCCTGGTGTTCATCGACGGCGGCCACACCGAGCAGGCGGCGATGACGGACTACCAGGGCTGGGCCCCGTGGGTGGCGCCCGGCGGTGTGCTCGCCATCCACGACGTGTTCCCCGACCCAGCCGACGGCGGCCGCCCCCCGTACCTGATCTACCAGCGGGCGCTGGCCTCAGGCGCGTTCACCGAGATCCGCGTCGAAGGCTCCCTCCGCCTCCTCGAGCGAACCGCCAAAGCCATCAGCTGACCTCCCACCCCCCAAACGCGCCGATTTTGCGATCGTGGATCGCTACTGCCCTCATAAGGTAGCTAAGTATCCACGATAATTCGAATTCCTGGGCGGAGGTCCGAATTGTCGTTTTTGTCCGGTCGCAGGGGAGGGGCGGGGCCTGGGGCGAAGGCTGAACACCGGCTGGGGCCGGACGCGCAGGCGGACGCGGGCGCTTGACCGCGCTTAGCCGAGTCCCGCGCCGACGCAGCCGCAGGCCCGGTCCGCAGCCTGGGACCTGGCGGCTGACCCCCAGGCGTCCCTGAAGATTCCCGCGCCCGCGCTGAAGCCGGTCAGCGTGTCCGCCGCCAGCACCACCGCGGCCGCGGTCCAGCTGGACCGTTCCCGCGGGAACGGCGCCTCGTTCGCGAACTGCCAGCCGGTCCAGTAGGCACCGTCCGGGTGGCGCAGGTGCTGGATGCTCGCGAAGATCTCCAGCGCTTCGGCGCGCATCCCGCAGGCGCCCAGCGCGATCACGAGCTCGCAGGTCTCGGCCACGGTGACCCAGGGCTGGTCGCTGACGCAGCGAATGCCGAGGGCCGGGACCACGAAACGGTCCCAGCCCGAGGCGAGCCGTGCCACCGCCTCGGCACCGCCCATCGCGCCGCCGAGCACCGGGTAGTACCAGTCCATCGCGAACCGGCTCTTGTCCGCGAACGCCTCCGGGTGAGCGGCCACCAGGTGCGCCAGCTGGTCCGCGGCGAGTTCCCAGTCTGGCCTCGGGTCGTCGGCCAGTTTGGCCAGCTTGATGGCGCAGCGCAGGCTTTGGTGGATGCTGGAGCAGCCGGACAGCAGCGCGAAGCGGCCCGGCTGCCCGGCGGCGTCGCGCTCCCAGGCGATCTCGCCTCGGGACGTGCGCAACCCGAGCGCCCAGTCCACCGCGCGGCGGACGGCCGGCCACATGGTCAGGCGGTGGCGTTCGTCGCCGGTGACCAGGTACTCGTGCCAGGCGCCGACGGCAATGTACGCGGCGTGATGGCTTTCCGCCGCCGCGTCCGTTACCGTGCCGCCGCTGACCGAACGCGGCCAGGATCCGTCCGCCCGCTGTGCTTCCCGCAGCCATTGGTAGGCGCGCCTGGCCGGCTCGCGCAGCCCGCAGGCGCTCAGCGCCATCGCGCATTCGACGTGATCCCAGACGTCGACGTGCCCGTCCGGCCACGGGATCGCCCCGGACGGTTCCTGGACGCGTGCGATGGACTCACCGGTGGCGAGCACGTCGGTCCGGGTAAGTGGGACCGTCGCCTCACCGGTCGCCATGGCGCCCGGCCGGCTTGACCGCGTAGACCACCAGGCTCTTGCCGATCAGCGGGTTGAGGGCCTGCTCGGCGAGTCGGGTGGCGGCGGGTTTGCGCATGATGTCCCATACCAGCAGGCGGTGGTAGGCGCTGACCACTCCATGCTTGTCGTTGTGCACGCCGACCGCGCACTTCAGCCACCAGTACGGTGAGTGCAGCCCGTGCGCGTGGTGGTGCCACCTGGCGTCCAGGCCGGCCCGGGCCAGCTTGGCCTCGAGTTCGACCCGGGTGTAGATGCGCACATGTCCCCCGGGCACTTCGTGGTACTCCGTGGACAGGGCCCAGCAGATCCGTTCCGGCAGCCAGCTGGGCACCGTGATCGCCGCCAGCCCGCCGGGGCGCAGCACCCGCGCGAGCTCGTTCATCGCCCGCTGGTCATCGAGGATGTGCTCGAGGACCTCGGCTGCGATCACCCGGTCGAAGCGTGCCGTCGCCGAACGGCATCGCGGTGGCGTCGCCAGAGATCGCGGTCGCGCCGCCCGGCCCGGCGTTCCCCGCCTGGGCCCCGGCCTCGCCCGCCTCCCGCATCGCGCCGAACATCCCGGTGACCGGAGTGAGCTCGGCCGGATCCAGGTCGAACGCGACCACGTTCGCGCCGCGGCGGTACACCTCGAACGCGTGCCGGCCGCCGCCGCAGCCCAGGTCGAGGACGCGGTGGCCCGGCCGGACCGGGAACCGGGCGAAGTCGACGGTCAGCACGCCGGTCCCATGACGTCCCGGTACCGTCCGGCGGTCGCCCGGGCCACCGCGGGCCAGGCGAATTGCTCGCGGACCCGGACCAGCGCCCGGTCCGCCAGCGCGGCGCGCTCGGCGGGGGAGTCGTGGAGCCGCCGCAGCACCGCGGCGAGTTCCTCGTCCTCTCCCGGCGTGACCAGGACGGCGGCGTCCCCGGTCACCTCGGGCAGCGCGCCGGTCCGGCTGGCCACCAGCGGGGTGCCCGACGCCATGTGCTCGCACGCGGGCAGCGAGAAACCCTCGTACAGCGAGGGCACCACGGCGATCTCGGCGCTGGCCAGCAGCGCGGAGAAGGCCTGGTCGTCCAGTCCGTGGGTGAACGTGATCCGGTCGGCGAGGGACAGCTGCGCCGCCAGCCGTTCGGTGGCGGGGGCCGGCTGGCCCACGATGACCAGGCGCACGTCCCGGTCGGTGGCGAGCTTGCCCACCGCGCGCAGCAGCGTGCCCACCCCCTTGATCGCCGAGTCGGAGCTGGCCACCGCGACGATCCGGCCCGGCACGCGGGGCGCCTGGCGCGGCCGGAACACCCGCGTGTCCACGCCGAGCGGGATGATGTGCACCTGGCCGGGCGGAATCTTGAAGTCACGGCAGATGTCGCGCTTGGACGAGGAGGACACGGTGATCAGCGATCCGGACTCGGCCACCCGGCGGGCCACCCTGGCCTGCATCCGGACGAACCCGTACCAGCGCCGCCGGGACAGCCGGGACAGCCGGCGCAGCCCGCCGGCGGGCGCCAGGTCGATGCGCTTATCCACGCTGATCGGATGGTGGATGCTGGTGACCAGGGGAAGCCCGAGCCGTCGCACGCCGAGCATCCCGTAGCCGAGGCCCTGGTTGTCGTGCACCACGTCGAAGTCCGCCGCGCGGGCGGCCAGCACGCGCAGCGCCCGCAGGCTGAAGGTCAGCGGCTCGGGGAAGGCGCCACCCCACATCATGACGGTCTCGAGCACGTCGGTGGCGTCCCGGTACTCGTGCCACCGCGGGGTCCGGAACGGGTCCTCGTCGCGGTACAGGTCGAGGCTGGGGAGTTCGCGCAGCAGCGGCCCCGGGTCCAGCTCGGGATACGGCTGGCCGGAAAACACCTCGACGTGGTGCCCGAGAGCGTGCAGTTCCCGGCTCAGGTGGCGCACGTAAACGCCCTGACCGCCGCAGTGCGGCTTGCTGCGGTACGACAGCAGCGCGATCCGCAGCGGGCGGCTCAAGATAACCACGTGGCACCTTACCACCCGGTAGTCCCGCCACCCCCAGGCGGACCGGCGCGGTTCCGCCGAGTTACCCCTGCTATGACAGGTTAATCACAGGTGAGAACGAGGCCCAGCCGGAGATGCCGCCAGTTCTTACCGATCTGGCCGAACGGAACCTGGCTGAAGGCGCCGCCACCCTGCGGGCCGCCCGCGGGGCCGGCGTGAAGATCGCGCTGGGGGTGGCGGCCCAGGCGCATGGCGGGCCAGGTCAGGCCACGTGGCCGACGCCGATACCGATCAGGTAGGTGACCCCCGCGGCGACGGCGCCCAGGACAAGCTGCCGGAGCGCGCCCCGCCAGAACGGCCGGTCGGTGAGCCGGGACACCATGCCGCCGCCGGCCACCGCGGCCAGCGCGGCCAGCGCGAGGCTGGCCCAGAGCACCCGGAATCCCAGCAGGTAGGGCAGCAGCGGGATCAGCGCTCCGATGGCGAAGGAGGCCAGCGACGCGCCCGCCGCCACGTAGGGAGAAGGCAGCTCGCTCGAGTCCACGCCCAGTTCTTCCAGCGTGTGCACGGCCAGCGCCTTCTCCGGATGGGCGGAGATCTCGGCGGCGGCCTGCCGCGCGGTGGCGGGACTGACCCCGCGGGCCCGGAGCATCGTGGCCAGCTCGGCCTGCTCGGCGACCGCGTTGTTCTCCAGCTCCAGCCGCTCCTTGTCGACCTCGGCGTAGATGAGCTCGTTCTGGGAGGAGACGGACACGTACTCCCCGGCGGCCATCGAGCTGGCGCCCGCGGCCAGGCCGGCCAGCCCGGTGAGGATGATCGTGTGGGCCGAGCCGCCGCCGCCGCCCACCCCGGCGATCAGCGAGACGTTGGTCACCAGCCCGTCCATCGCGCCGAACACGGCCGGCCGCAGCCAGCCTCCGGACACGTCCCTGTGCTGGTGGCCGTGATCATGACCGTGCGCGTCGGCCCGGGGTTGGTGCTCGGTCGCCATTCGCGTTGCCTTCCCCCTGCTAACCGGCGTACGCGGATGCGGTGCGCCGTACCGCGGCGCACCGCACAGGCTGCCCGGGACCTAGCCCTTCGCCGCGTTGTACAGGAACAGGTGGCCGATCGCGGTCGGGTACACGCCGGTCACGCCCGACGCCGTGGCCGTAAGGTAATTGTAGAAGTACCCGAAAATGACCGGGGTCTGGGCCAGCAGCAGCGTCTCGATCTGCCCGGCGAGGCTGCGCTGGGTGGACAGGTCGGACGAGGCGACGTACTGCGCGACCAGCTTGTCGTAGCCGGAGTTGGCGAAGTGGGCGGCGTTCCACACCCCGTTTCCCTTCGGCGGCGGCGTCTCGAGCGCGGAGGTCAGGAACGCGTTCGGCACGCTCCGGTGACCGTAGTCGACCAGGCTCATGGTGGCGTCCAGCCAGTCCGAGTTCCCGAAGGTGGCCTTGCCGTAGTAGGCGCTCGAGCTTTCCACCTTCAGGTTGATCGTCACGCCGATCGCCGCCGCCGCCTGCTTCACGATCTGGGCGTACTCGGGGATCTCGAGCAGGTTCTCGGTGACGAGCTGGGTGCTGAACCCGGAGCTGTGCCCGGCTGCGGAGAGCAGTGACTTGGCCTGGCTGATGTTCATCGCGCGCTGCGCGATGCTGGTGTCGGCCGACGGGTAGACCGGCGCGAACGGGCTGTCGTTGCCGATGTCGGCGTAGCCCTTGAACAGCGCCTGGACGATCGCGGGCCGGTTGAGCGTCAGGGCGACCGCCTGCCGGACCCGCGGGTCGGTGAACGGCGCCTGGTCGCAGCGCATCGACAGCTCGCGGTGCGCGCTTGACTTCAGCTTGATGACGTTGTAACTGCCGGTGAGCAGCTCCTGGGCGCCGGACACGGAGAACTGCCCCACCACGTCGATCGTCCCGCCGGTCAGCGCGAGGATCGAGGGGTTCTGCGTGTCGTAGAAGGTGAACACGGTCTGCGACGGCAGCGCCTTGGTGCCCCAGTACGACTCGTTGCGGGTGAAGGTGGCGCCCGACTTCGGCGTGTAGGAGCCGAGCACGAACGGCCCGGTGCCGATGAACGAGCTCTGCCAGTTGGCCGGGTCGTAGCCCTTCGGAATGATGATCACGTTGTAGTTGTCGGATGACACCAGGTACGGGAAGTTCCCGTTCGGGGCCTCCAGGTGGAAGGCGACCGTGTAGTCGTCCACCTTGACCACGCCGGCCGGCTTGAGGACGCCGGAGAAGGCGGATAGCGCGTTGGCCCCGGTCACCGTGTGCAGCCCGAAGGTGTACACCACGTCATCGGCGGTCAGCGCGGCGCCGCCGTGGAACTTGACCCCCTGGCGGATCTTGAACGTCCAGACGTCGGCGGTGCTGTTCGGCGACCAGCTGGTCGCCAGCACCGGCTTCAGCGTCAGGTCCTGCCCGGACAGGCACAGGTACTCACCGGTCTGCGCGAGCATGTCCAGGCCGCCCTGGTCGGCCACGGTCACCGGGTTGATCGCCCCGGTGGGCGTGACGATACCCGCCCTGATCACCGCGCCGGCCGCACCGGTGGCGGTCGAGGATGACGTGCCGGTCTTGGCCGAGGTCGAGGAGCTGCTGCTACAGGCCGCGACGATGCTGCCCAGCAGCGGGACCGAGATGCCGACCACGGTGCCGCGGCGGATGAAGTCCCGGCGGGACAGCCGCCCCGCGGCGAACTCGTCGATGATGTGATTGGCGATCTCGCCCTGGTCCTGGCGCAACCGCCCGAGCCGGCGGTGATCGATGTTCCTGGTCATAGGGAGTCTCCCTGGGATGGGGCGGATTCATTTCGCTGGATAGTGCGCAGCTCGGCGACCGGGATGTGACAGCGGATCTGGTGACCCGGCTCGTCTTCGATGAGCGGCGGTTCGGTGGACTCGCAGACTCCCGTGGGCAGCCTGCGCGGACAGCGAGTGTGAAACACGCAGCCGCTGGGCGGGGCGGACGCGGACGGGATCTCACCCTGCAGCCTGATCCGGTCCGGACGCTGGCCGTCGAGCGAGGGTACCGCAGAGAACAGCGCCTCGGTGTACGGGTGGTGCGGCCCGGCGAACACGGTCTCCGCGGGCCCCACCTCCATCACCCGCCCGAGGTACAGCACCACGATGCGATCGGACAGGTACCTGACCAGGCCGAGGTCGTGGGAGATGAACAGGTAGGTGACCCGTTCGGCCTTCTGCAGGTCGGCCAGCAGGTTGAGGATGGCCGCCTGCACCGACACGTCGAGCGCCGACGTCGGCTCGTCGCAGACCACCACGTCGGGCCAGCCGGCGAAGGCCCGGGCGATCGCGACGCGCTGCTTGAGCCCGCCGGACAGCTGGCCGGGACGCAGCGCGAGGTGCCGGTCCTCGAGCCGGACCGAGGCGATCAGGTCCGCCAGCCGGTCCCGCAGGTCCGAGCCGGACAGCCCGGCCAGCCGGATCAGCGGACGGCTGATCAGGCTGCGCACGGTGTGCCGCCGGTTGAGCGCCGAGTCCGGGTTCTGGAACACGATCTGCAACGCGCGCAGGGTATCCCGCGGCCGCCGCCGGACGTCCGCGGGCAGCGGCGTGCCGTCCAGCGTGACGACCGAGCCCGCGTCGGGTCCGGTGAGCCCGAGCAGCACGCGCGCCAGCGTGGTCTTGCCGCTGCCCGACTCGCCCACCAGCCCAAGGGTCTCGCCCTGATGGATGGCCAGGTCCACGCCGGCCAGCGCCCGGACACCGCCGCGATAAGTCTTCGACAGGTTCTCCACCACCACCAGCGGGGGGCCGGCGCCCTGGCTGCGGAGCGTGCCGACGGAGGCCGGGGTGGCGCGCGGCAGGCTGGGCGCCCGGTCGTGGAAGAAGCACCGCGAGGTCCTCAGCTCGCCGACCGCGAAGAACGGCGGGCTGGACTCCCGGCAGCGGTCCTGCGCCAGCGCGCACCGCGGCGCGAACACGCACCCGGTCATCGTGTGGCCCGGGGCGGGCAGGAAGCCCGGGATGGTGTCCAGCCGGTCGTTGTCCTTGCGCTGCCCGCGCCGCGGGATGCAGCGCAGCAGCCCGACCGTGTAGGGGTGCCGCGGGTCGTCGAACACCTGGCGGGCCGGTCCCTGCTCGACCAGCTCGCCCGCGTACAGCACGCCCACCCGGTCGCACATCTTGGCGATCACCGCCAGGTTGTGGCTGATGAACAGCACCGAGGTGTCGAACTCCCGGCGCAGCGCCGCGACCAGGTCGAGCACCTCGGCCTCGACGGTGGCGTCGAGCGCGGTGGTCGGCTCGTCCAGGATGAGCAGCGAGGGGAGGCGGCCAGCGCCATCGCGATGACGGCCCGCTGGGCCATTCCCCCGGACAGCTCGTGCGGGTATCGCCGCATGACCTGTTCCGGGTCCGATATCTGCACCTTCCGCAGCATCTCCAGGGCCGACTGGGCGGCCTGGTCCCTCGAGGCGCCGGCGAGCTCGTACACCTCGGCGATCTGCCGGCCCACCCGCAGCGACGGGTTCAGCGCCCGCCCGGGCTCCTGGTAGACCATCGAGACGGTGTGCATCCGCAGCTCACGCAGCTCCGACTGGCCCATCGACAGCGGGTTCTGGCCGTTGATGCTGATCGTCCCGGCGCTGACCCGGCCGTTGCGGGGCAGGTAACTGACCAGCGCCAGCGCGACCGTGGACTTGCCTCGATCCCGGACTCGCCGACGAGCCCGTACGATTCGCCCCGGCCGATGGAGAAGGACACGTCCCGCAGCGCGAGCCGGTCCTGCCCCCGGACCTGGTACACGACATCCATGTGCTCGACGGCCAGCGCTGTGTCGTCCGCTCGCCTCGGGGAGTCGCTCATGCGTTGAGCACCTGCTCGATTGAGTCCGTGATCAGGTTGACCGCGGTCACCAGGGAGGCGATGGCCAGGGCCGGGAACAGCGTCTGCCACCAGAAGCACCTGCAGCCCGCTGTAGTTGGCCGAGATGTCCGCACCCCAGTCCGGGGTGGGCGGCTGCACCCCGAAGCCCAAGAAGGACAGCGTGGCCACCG
>CAWEFK010000024.1:0-641299 GCA_963808315.1 uncultured Actinomycetes bacterium
GGCGCTCAAATGGGCGTCGCCGCCGCCGCGGAGATAGAGGTCGCCGGAAATGCGTCCGGCAACCGGCGCCGCATCGGCTTCCAGCCTCGTGACGAAGTGAAAATTGGGAACTGAGATTGCGCAGTGCCGCCGATCCGACGAGCAGTTTAAAGTTCGACGCGGCGCGCATCTCGTCGTCCTCGCCGTGCTCGTCGAGGAGCGTTCCCCGCACGGTATCGATTGCAAGAAAAGCGACGTGCGCGCCGCGGAGCTCCGGATCGGCCAGTGCCGCGGCGAATTGCCGGTGCAGCGCGGCAATGTCATCGGCGCTCCACGGCAGACCGCCGGGTTGCGGCGCGGAAATCCCGCAGGGCCGCGGCGAGCGTCGCCGTGGCCAAGAGCCGCCGTAGTCCCACGGCAAATCCGCTTGCCGTTGGGAAAACGCGCAAGCAGCGCGTTAAACGCGACCGGGTTGTCGGCGTTGGCAACGTGTCCTGCATCCGGGATTTCCGTGAGGACAGCGCCGGGAATACCGGCCGCGATCGTTTCCGAAAGCTCGCGGGGCGCGACGCGATCGTTCGCACCGTACGTCACCAAGGCCGGCACGGTGATCGAGGACAGCACTGTCGTATAATCGCCCGTCCACGTCGCCTGCGTCGCGGCGAGATACGATGGAACGGATTTGCACGCCATCTGGTCGATCGTTTCGCGCATGCGTTCGGGCGGCAATCCCAGTTGCGCTGCCCGGCGTCGTGCGAACTCGCGCATATTGCCGGCATCCATGAACCGCCGCGGCGACATTCGCGGCGTACTGCTCGCCGTTGGGATACTGCGCGAAACTGCCCAGAATCACCATCGCGTCCACGCGATCGCGGGACGACTGCCACAGTTCGAAGGCGACGACGCCCCCCAGACTGCAGCCGACGATCGTGCAACGGTCAACCTGCAGCGCGTCGAGCACGGTGACGACGTCGCGCGCAAAACCGGTGCGCGTAATGAGCGATGGATCGGGATCCGCTTCCACACCATTGCCACGCAGTTCGATGGCGAGGGGAGCGGTAGCGATCGCCGAACGCTTGGGAGTTGACGATCCCAGATGGCGGCCGTCGATCCGACGCCATGGACGAAAACGAGCGCAGCCGATGAAGCATGAGACGGTTGGACGATGCGCGCGCCGGTCACGGCGCCGTCCGGTGTCGTATAGCGCGCGGTCGCAATCATGCGGCGTTACGTTTGCGCGCGACGAACGCGCGCACTTCCTCGAGCGGTTTGGTGTTGAGGATGTCGTCAGCGACGATGCCGGCGCGACGCGCCTGGCCCACGGCGAACTCAATGTTCGCGAGATCGCCCGTTCTATGCGAATCGCTGTCCAGCGAAAACGTTACGCCGAAGCTCTTGGCTTTGCGTGCAAGCGCTGCCGGCAAATCGAGGCGTGCAGCCTGCCCGTCGATTTCGAGCGCGGTTCCGGTTCGCGCCGCTGCGGCAAAGACGGCGTCGTAGTCGTATTCGTACCCCGGAAAACCTTCGAAACGCCTCCCCGTCGGATGCCCGATGATGTTCGTTGTACGGGTTTTCGCACGCACGTATCAATCGCGCCGTCATCTCGTCGCGCGTCTGCCGCACCGCACTATGAACCGATGCTACCACGAGATCGAGTTGCTGGGAGCACATCGTCGTCGAAATCAAGCGAGCCGTCCGGCAAGAATATCACTTCGCTGCCCTGCAGTGTCCGCAATGCCGTATCGCTCGCCGATCCTTTCGTATTTCGTCGCGTTGACGCAGCACGGGCCTCGGGATCCATGCCGAAGCGCCGGCCCCCGCCCCAACGAATGATCGCTGATTGCGTGATAGTGGTAACCGCGCGCCGCCGCGCCTCGGCGATCATCGCTTCCACCGTGTCGTCGCCATCGCTGTAGGTCGTGTGCATGTGAAAATCGCCGCGCAGGTTGCTCGCGCTGGCACCAGTTCGGGGATCGCGTCCTTGCGCGCCAAGTCGACTTCGTCGAGCCCATTGCGCAGTTCGGGCGGATAAAATATATTGCATGCCGAGCGCCGCGTAAACGCCGGCTTCGTCGCTGCACGTAACGACCTCGCCCGTATCGAGGTTCAGGATACCGTTCTCGCTCACGCGCAGGTTCTTGCGTACCGCGTATTCGCGCAAGCGGATATTGTGCTCCCGAGAACCGGTGAAGTGTTGCAGCAAGTTGCCGTAGAGATGATCGGGCAGCACGCGGAGATCGATTTGCAAACCCCCTTCGAGCCAGATGCTCGCTTTGGTCGGTCCTTCCGCCAAGAACCGCTTGGGCGCGATTCCACGACGTAAAATACGCGACGACCGCGGCGGCATCGCTCGACGTGCACACTAAGTCGATATCGCCGACCGTCACTTCGCAACGGCGCAGGCTTCCCGCGTAGGTCAATCGTTCTAACGGCTTACTCGGCGCGCACGTACGCCATCGCTTCGTGGCGCGGTCGCGAGGGCAACCGGCAAAGGCGTGCGCCGTAGTCGTCCCGCGATAGGCTGGAATGCCCTCACTTCCAATTATCGATCGTCTTGGGCCCGAGCCGCGGCGCGTCGTGCAAAACGCCCGAGGCAATCGCCGCTTCGAGATCCGCGAGCGAAGCGATGCCGTAATCCGAAGTAGAGCGTGGCGGCGGTTTTCGTGCCGATGCCGCTGACACGCAATACTTCGAGCAACGTCGGCGGATACCGTTGGTACAGATCGTCGAGAATTTGCGCCCTTCCCGTGACGACAAGCTCTTCGATGGACCGCCCCAATGCTTTTCCCGACGCCGGGAAGCCTACGGTGTTCCCCGCGACGCGATCAGACCGGGGAGCGGGGACGCGTTCTCCACCGAAGCGGCCGCCTTTTCGAAGGCCATATACTTGTAGAACGATTCGCCCGACATCTCCATGAGCGTCCGTATCTCGAGCAGTTTGCCGGCGACTTCGGTATTGTTGAGCACGGTAATGATGGTCTTTGGCGGCGTGCGTTGAAGGCTACTGCTACGATGCCGCTGCTGCGCATGCGAGAGGCTGCCTTCACCAATGCCCGCGTTTCCGCCGGCCCAATTTCGCTCGATCTCGAGCCGGGAGAGCGCCGTGCGCTCCGCTTGCATACTGCTGCCGAGGCGAGCGTGGTCGCGTTGATGGCGTCAGGCGTCGCGAAAGCGTCCAGCGGCAGCGTCTTGATCGGCGACTTCGATCCGCGCGTTCAATCGGTGCACTGCAAGCGCATTGCCGGCGTTTGTGCCGCACGAACCGCTGGCCTATCTCCGCCGGCGAATTTCTATTGTTACATCGCCTATCGCGCGGCATTGTGGAACCTCGATGCCCGATTTGCGACGGCGCGTGCTCGACATCTGCTCGTGGAACTCGACGGGATGCATGAAGCGCTCGCCTATCCATTGATCGGCGCGCTCGTTGCCGCGCCGCAACTCGTCGTCATCGATCGACCGGCACCGGCCTACGCGCACCAAATACACGCCGTAACGCGCGATATTGCGTTGTTGACGACACACCGCGATGCCGCCGGCGAAGGCGCTTTGTGGCAATGAGCTCCACCGTTGCACGATCGTCGTTGGCGTTGCTGCAAGCCCGGCTTTACGTTTCCCGGCGCTTCGTCCTCAACTGGTGCGCCGGCGCAGCCGTTGCGGCATTGCTGGCCCCTGCGGGCGCCGCCGTACCGCTCTTCGTATGCAGCGCACTGGGTATCGTTGCGGCACTGGAACAGACCCCGGGACGGCATCAGCATCTCGACCGTTGCGAACAGAGCGCCCCGCTCTTCGGCCGAGAACTGGCGCGTGCTAAAGCGCTCGTGCCGTGCGCGACGGCGCTTTCGGCGGTTCTGGTTTACGCCATCGTCACGAGCATTCGAGGATTGCACGACGCCGGCATAACGTCGTGGATCGCCGCCGTCGCGGCAATCGCCTCAACGCTCGTTGCGTTGTCCGCGAGCCGGCGAACTGCATGGTCGCGTGCGCTGTACGTCCTGGAAGCGAGCGCCGTCAGCCTCGCCGCATATGCGCTGAGCGCGCATACCCCGTACGGCATCGCTTGGGGAAGCGGTCTTTTGTGCGATCGTGGCCTTTATCGCGCTGCGACAATATGGCGAAGCGCTGGCGCGCTACGACCCGGTGTCGATTTACGATACCTGAACGGGGATCGCGGCGGCATGGACAACCTGCATCACAAGGGGTGGCTCCGGCGGGAGCGGGACGGCCGGGCCTGGCGTTATGAGCCCACCGGATCCCGGTCCGGTTACACCGCGGCGCTGATGAACGACGCGCTGGCCACCACCCCTGACCACCGCACGGCGCTCGCGCATTTCGCACTCCAGATGAGCCCGCAAGACGCGGCCTCGCTGCGCGAGGCGCTCGACCAGGCACTCGGCGAGCCCAGGGCCGGCGAGTCCCGGTGACCGTCGCCGCGGTGCTGGTGGCCTACGCGGCCGGTCTCGGCCTCTTGGGCCCCAGGATGCTCGGCCGGGCCAGGTGGACGAACCGCGCGCCGCTGCTGGCCATCGTCACCTACCTGGCCGCCGGATGGTCGGTCATCGCCGCGCTCGGCCTGGCCGGCCTGACGCTGGCCGTTCATGCGACCGCCCTCGGCGGGGGACTCAGTCACCTGATCGGAGCCTGCGTACACCGGCTCCGCGCCACCTACAGCACCCCGGGCGGCGCCACGGTCGCCGGGCTCGGCCTCACCCTGGCGGGCGTTGTCGTGGCCCGCACCGCGCTTGCCGCGATGACCCACTTCCGCGCCGCCGGGCGCCGGGCGCTGCGGCACGCGCAGACCGCCCGGCTGGTGGGGAAGCCCGAGCCGGCCCTCGGGGCGGTGCTGGTGGAACATGACCAGCCCGCTGCCTACTGCGTCGCCGGCCTGCAGCCCACCGTGATCCTGACCACCGGCGCGGTGCAGGCGCTGGATCCCGGCCAGCTGGATGCGGTGCTAGCGCACGAGCGGGCGCACCTGGCCGCCGGCATCACCGGCTGCTGGCCCTGGCGAGGATCGGCCGCGAGGTGCTCCCGTTCTTGCCGCTGATGCGGGACGCCGACGAGCAGGTAGCGCGGCTGGTGGAACTGCACGCCGACGATGCTGCCACCCGAGCTCATGATCCTCGGCTGCTCGCCACCGCCCTGGTCCTGCTCGCCACGGCCGGAAGTCCCGCGCCGGCCCTGGCCGCGGGAGGCACCGACTCGGTCCAGCGGATCCACCGGCTCCTGGGCCCCGGCCAGCCACTGGGCCGGGCACGGCGGCAGCTGCTCCGGGCCACCGCCGCGGCGCTCGCCCTGACCCCGGTGCTGCTGGCCCTGACCCCGGCGGTGGTCGCGCTCGCCCTGGGAAAGCTTCCGGCCGCCTAGCGCTACGCCAGCCGCCGGCGTGAACAGTCCTCCGTCCGGCCCCGTGTTGCCAGGTATGAGGATCCATCGCCAGAATGACCTGCCCGAGCCGTCTCCGGGGCACGCGGACCACACGGCGGACGCCCGGGCCCGGCACCTCCGCTGGCGGGCACGCCGCCGCCGGAACCGCGGGCAGGCGCCAGCATCAGACACCAGTGCTGACCAGACTGCACAGGTGCAGGCCGCGCCCGCCGAAACCATGGCCGCCGGCATGCAGCTGGCGATCGCGCTGCTCACCGCGGGCCTGGACTCACCCGAGCTGGAGGAGTGGGCCGTGGACGAGCTCATTCCGGCCGACGTGGACGGTCTGGGAGACTTCATGGCCGGCCTGCACGTTGTCTCCGTGGTGCTGCTGAGCGAGCTGCATTTGGCGACGGGCGAGCCGCCGGCCGCCATCTTGCAACGGCTGGCGATCATGGCGGAGCGCCGGCGGGGGACACCGTCCGCCGGTTAGGGCAATGCCGCCTGCCTGGCACGGCCGTCGCCGGCATCTGATCGTTAGCCACCCGCCGTGAACAGTCGTCATCTCCTATTCGTGTTAGTAGATGAGCTGGCTCAGGGCCGTCGGCCAACCTGGCCAGGCTCGACCGGACGATGACGACGACGACGGCGGAGCCCGGTAGCGGGCCTGCGGTCCCTGCTGATGCAGGCGCTGCATCCGCTGGCGATGGCCGGTGTCGATCAGCACAGTGGCTGGCGCCGGGATCCTGTCGGCAGGCTCGCCGCCACCACGGCGTACCTCGCCACGGTCACCTTCGGCGACCGGGCCGCGGCCAGCGAACCAGGGCCGCTGACCATCACCAGCGACTACGCCTCCTCCGTCGTGCGCCGCTTCTTCGACCTCCGCAGCCCGGTCGCCGCCTATATCAGCGTCCCGCAGCCCTACGTGATCCTGCAGCGCATCAACCTCGGCCTGTTCGCGGTACTCGGCGAACTGTCCGCCACCGCCGACTGGCGCGCCATCTCCGAGGAAATCTGGCCCTTCGTCCAGGGGCCGGCCGCCACCCCGATGGGCGAGGCCGAGGCCGCGTGGCAGGCACGACGCCTGGCGGCTGCGGAATGACGCCCCGAGCCGCCCTGCCGTGGCTCACCGCACCGGCCGAGCTCTCCGCCGGCCGGGGCGTGGCGGTGGGCCCGGGCAGGAGCCCCCCTCGTTCGGATGAAATCTACTATCTGTATTAGTACAGGTCGGCTCTCGTGCGCCTTGCAGCACCCAGGCGGGATACCTGGCCCGGCTGCCGACGGCGACCTGATCGGCCAGTGAAGGAGATCCCCGTGACCGCGACAACGCCCGGCCATCAGTTCCTGCCAGCAGGATTGCCGCGGCTGGCGGTCGGCAGCTGGCGGTGGACCCGGCCCGAGCGTATGCGTCTTTTGCCGCCCGGGCCGTCGGCCGGCCTGTGCTCGGGCGCGTGCCGCTCACGGGCCGGGTGCTCATTACCGAGCCGATCGAGGATTCCACCGCGCGGCTGGCCGCCAGGACCAGCGCCATCAGCACCGGATCACCTCTGCTGGACCGGCTACTGGCCGGGCCCGGCTTCCCGGACGCCGTGACCTACCCGGAGATCAGCTTCCGGTCCGGGCTGCTGGCCTGGGTTCCGGCCGGATGGCGGACCGTCGGCTGCTTGCAGGTCAAGAACGCTGAGCATGAACTGGCCTGCCAGCTCGATCTGCACCTTGGCGACACCCGGCCGGACGGCTCCCCGCACTCGGCCGCCGCGTCGTGATGACGTGCTCATTTTCCCTCCAACCGGACATCTGAGCGGCCGGGACCGCGGGAGGCCGGCTGCCTCGGGCCCGGTGTGACGCACGTCGCACCCGTCGGCTCCGTCTGGCTGAACCAGCCGCATCTCCTATGCGTGTTAGTAGATGAAAGTGAAACTACCGCCGCGCCGCCACTTCCCGGCGTCGAGGGTGAGGATGGGGCATACTGACGCGTCGGGTTACGGCGGCCAACACGGGGCGTCCCAAGGGTCAAGCTCCGTCCTGGCGACGATCGCGTCGTTGACTACGGCCTGCACGGACGGGGCCTCCCCGCCTCCACCAGGCGCTCGGCGTACGCGGCGAGGTGCGGGTCGATCGTCACGGTCACGCGCGTCTTCCGGTCGCCTGGACGCGGCGCGCTCGGGACAGGCGCCGTGGGCCTGTTATACGTGCTGATCTGGGTGATGGGAGCCATCGTCACCGTGGCGGCTCCTGGCGGTAGCGGTCAACCTGCTGTCGTCCTTCACTCTCAAGGGCGATCCCGTCTAGGGGTTCACCCGCCGTCGCTGCCGTCCGTTCCGTCGTCCACGGCGTCGCCCGCAGGGAGCTGCCCGGCAGGAGCCGATCCGACCGCGGCGGGCTCCTCGCCCGCTTCGACCGCATGGCCGTTGCCGTGGTCCAGCTCGCCGTGCCCGTTGCCGTGACCGTTGGTCTCGGCCGGGATCGTCTCGGCGAAGGCACGGTTGGCCCGCGCCCTGGCCTTGCCCAGAACACCGCGGGCGGAGGGAGCGGGGATGCCGTTGTCGTCCTCGGACCCGGGAGCCGGCAGGAGCGCGGGCACCGTCTTGGCCTCGAGCACCGCCCGGGCCTCCTCAGACAGGGGCTTGTGCACCTCGATGAACTCGCCGTTCGGCAGCTGCCTGATGATGCCCGACTCGTAGCCGTGCAGCAGCATCTGCTTGTCCTTACGCTGCAGGCCCAGGCAGATACGCTTGGTAGCGACGTAGGCGATCGCTGGTCCCACGAAGATCATCACCCGCGCGATCCAGGTAATCGTGTACAGCGGTATCTGGAGCTTGTCGGCGATGACGTCGTTCGCCCCTTCGGCCCACATGACGCCGTAGAAGGTGATCACCGCGAGGCCGGTCGCGGTCCGGGTCGGAGCGTTCCGCGGCCGGTCGTTGATGTTGTGGAACGCTCTGTCTCCGGTCGCCCACTGCTCGAAGAACGGCCAGGCCGCCGCGCCGCCGAGCACGAGACCCAGCGGCAGCAGGGCCGGGATAAGCACGCTCAGCGTCAGCGTATGCCCGAAGCCGTTGATCTCCCACGCGGGCATGATGCGCAGCGAGCCCTCGAGCAGGCCCATGTAGAAGTCGGGCTGCGACGCCGACGAGATCGCCAGCGGCGTATAGGGCCCGTACAGCCACAGCGGGTTGATCTCGGCGAAGGTCGACAGCAGGACCAGCGCGCCGAAGATGAAGAAGAACCACGCCCCGCCCTTGGCCAGGAAGTACGGGAAGAAGGGCGCCCCGACGACGTTCTTCTCGGTGTTCCCCTTGGCCGGCATCTGCGTGTGCTTCTGGTGGAACATGATGAACAGGTGCGCGGTGATCAGTCCCAGCAAGATGCCAGGGATCAGCAGGACGTGGAGGATGTACAGCCTGGGCACGATGTCGTGACCGGGGAACGGCCCGCCGAACAGGAAGAACGCCAGGTAGGTACCGACGATCGGGATGCCCTGCAGGACGCCCTCGAGGATCCGCAGGCCGGCGCCGGACAACTGGTCGTCCGGCAGTGAGTAGCCGAACAGTCCCTCGAGCAGCCCCAGCGTGAACAGGCCGATGCCGATCAGCCAGTTGATCTCGCGCGGCTTGCGGTAGGCGCCGGTAAAGAACACCCGCAGCATGTGGATGATGAGCGAGGCCATGAACAGGTCGGCGGCCCAGTGGTGGATCTGCCGCATCAGCAGGCCGCCCCGGACGTCGAAGC
Source organism: uncultured Actinomycetes bacterium (assembly GCA_963808315.1). Classification (GTDB taxonomy): domain Bacteria; phylum Actinomycetota; class Actinomycetes; order Streptosporangiales; family Streptosporangiaceae; genus Palsa-504. Next base: position 9,076 of record CAWEFK010000024.1, read on the forward strand.
TGATGTTCAGCGTCGACTGGTACGCCTCGCTCATCTGGATGCCGTTGAGCTTGGCGTACGAGCCGTGGTAGACCACGTCGTTCATCGACGGGACGAAGAACAGCGACAGGAAGGTCCCGGTCAGCAGCAGGATGACGAATGACCACAGCGCGATCTCGCCGAGCATGAACGACCAGTGGTCAGGAAAGACCTTGCGCATGAGGACGCGGAAGCCGCGCGCCCCGTGGAACCTGTCGTCCAGCCACCCACCGGTACCGTCCAGGACCTTCGGGACCTCGAGGTTGTCAGCAGTGCTCATCCGCGCTCCCAGAAGCTTGGCCCGACCGGCTGGGTGAAGTCGCTCTTGGCGACCAGGTAACCCTGCGCGTCGGTGGTCAGCGGCAACTGCGGCAGCGGCCGCGCCGCCGGGCCGAAGATGACGGTCGCACCCGTGGCCGCGTCGAACGTGGACTGGTGGCAAGGGCACAGGATGTGGTGGGTGGTCTGCTCGTACAGCGCCACCGGGCAACCGATGTGCGTGCAGATCTTCGAGTAGGCCACGATGTTGTCCACCGTCCAGTTCATCGTGCCTACCAGCGTACTTCCCTGCATTCTGGTGGGCACCTGCAGCTCGCCCGGATTGAACTTGATCAGGATGACCCCCGCCTTGACCAGCTGCTCCGGGTCGTCGGTGTAGCCCTCGGGCACGATCGTGATCATGCTGCCCGGCGAGCTGAAGTCGGCCGGGGTGATCGGCGTGTTGGTGCCGTAGACGAGCAGCCGCCGGCCTGGGCTCCAGACGGTGTGCCGCAGGTAGGTGCCAGGCAGCGGGCCCATGTCGCGGAGCAGCACAAGCGGCGCGGCGACCAGCGGCAGCGTGCCGAGCAGGAGGGTGCGCCGGACCAGCGGCCGCTTGGTGATCTGGCTGTATTCGGCGCCCTGGACGAAGGTCTCCTTGAAGGCCGCCCGGTCCACCGGCTCGGACCGCAGTTCGTGCCGCTCCTCGATCACCTCGACGTCCGGCATCAGGTGCCGCACCCAGAGCAGCATGCCGAGGCCGAGGGCGAGGAGCGTGACGGCCAGCGAGGTGCCCAGGGCCAGGTTGGAACGGAGCGCCTTGTCGACCGAGTGGACGCCGAGACCGATGTAGGCGGCGATGAAACCGCAGCCGGCGACGAACGCGATGATGAAACAGGCCGCGACCACCTTCTCGGCCCGCTTGGCGTGCGTCTCGTTGGCGAGCTCGGTCGGCAGGTTGCCGTGGAAGTGTTCTCCACCGCCCCTTTCGTCGCTGATCCGGCCCGCCTCGCTGTCGCTGTCCTCGTCGACCACGGTGGATCCGAGCAGCAGCGGCGACGGCGAGGGAGTACCGATCACCCGGTGCGGCGCCGACGGGTGCCCCTCGGTCTCTTCCATGTCGCTCATGATGACTACTACTCCGTCCGGGTCGAACTTGGATCACGCCGCTTGGCGGTAATCCACATGGCGATGATCACAAGGAAACCCATCCCGCCCAGGAATATGACCAGGCCCTCGGTGACGGGACCGGTGCGGCCGAGTGAGAAACCGCCGGGGTTGGGCTCCACCCGCGTGTCCACGATGTAGGCGATGATGTCGCGCTTGGCCGACGGGCTGACCGCGCCGTCGCCGAACACCGGCATCGCCTCGGGCCCGGTCAGCATCGCCTCGTAGATCTGCGTCGGGGTCGCCTCGGTCAGCGGCGGCGCGTCCTTGCCGTAGGTGAGCGCCCCGCCCGCCCCGGCGAAGCCGTGGCACTGCGCGCAGTTGGCGCTGAACAGCTGCTCTCCGAGCGCGGTGTCCGCCCCGGAGGTGGACACCTGCTGGGCGTCGGGGATCGCGGGGCCGCCGCCGAGGGAGGCGATGTAGTCGGCGATCTGGTAAATCTGCTGCGCGTTGAACTCCGGCGGCTTGCGGTCGTTCTCCGCCCCGACTTCCTTGGCCGGCATGCGGCCGGTGGACACCTGGAAGTCGACGGCCGCCGCGCCCGCGCCGATCAGGCCCGGGCCCTGGCTGGTGCCCTGCGCCTCCAGGCCGTGGCAGCTCGAGCAGTTCGCTTCGAACAGGTCCTTGCCGGTGTTGATGTCGGACTGCGACGCGGCAGGCGCCGACGCCTGAGCGGTGCCGCCGCCGCGGCTGAAGGCCCCGTAAAGCAGGCCGGCCATGACGAGCCCGAGCAGCAGTGCCGTGTAGCCGGCGACCGGGCGCCTGCGCCTGGCGTTAAACCAGCTCACTCTCGCGTCCCCTGACTAATGGATGAGGTAGATGGTGGTGAACAAGCCGATCCACACGACGTCGACGAAGTGCCAGTAATACGACACGACGATCGCGCTGACTTGCTGCTCGTGCGTAAAGGTCTTAGCGGCGTAGGTACGGCCGAGAAGGAAGATGAACGCGATCAGGCCGCCCGTGACGTGCAGCCCGTGGAACCCGGTGGTCAGGTAGAACACGGAGCCGTAGTTGCTGGAGGAGAGCGTGAGGTGCTGCTTCCCGACCAGGTCCAGGTACTCGTAGCCCTGCCCCAAGACGAAGTAGGTGCCCATCAGGAGGGAGAGCACGTACCATTCGCGCAGCCCCCAGCTCATCGGGTGCAGCAGGCCCCGCGCCCGCCTGATCTGGCCGCGTTCGACGGCGAACACGCCCATCTGGCAGGTCACGCTGGATAGCAGCAGGACGGTGGTGTTCACCGACCCTAGTGCGATGTCCAGGTGCGCTCCTGGCCAGGCCAGTCCGGAACCCTTGTCCACTGACCTGATGGTGAAGTACATCGCGAACAAGGCCGCGAAAAACATCAGCTCAGAGGACAGCCAGACGATGGTGCCCACGCTGACCAGGTTGGGTCTGCTGGCCGGCGTGCGGGGGGCCGTCTCAACGGTTGCTGTCGCCACGAAGCAATTATTACGACAACCTGTAGGCGATCGCCACGCGACCCCCCGCGTTGGTCACCGTATCGGTACCATGCAGTGTCATGAAGGTCGTTGTGTACAGCCACGACGCCGATGTCCGAGCCCAGGTAAAGCTCGCCATCGGACGTCGCCCCGCGATGGACGTGCCGGACGCCGAGGTCATCGAGGTCGCCACGCAGCCAGCGCTGTTCCGGCTGCTCGACGCGCGCGGGGCCGACGTGATGGTGCTTGACGGGGAGGCCCAGCCTGCCGGCGGCATGGGCGTGTGCCGTCAGGCCAAGGACGAGGTCTACGACTGCCCGCCGGTGCTGCTGATCATCGGTCGGCCCGACGACGGCTGGCTGGCTACCTGGTCGCGGGCCGACGCGGTGGTGAGCCATCCCATCGACCCGATCGTGCTGGCGCACGAGCTGGCCGGGCTTATGCGCCAGCGTCCCGCGGTCACCAGCTAGGTCCCGCCGTGGACGCCCGCACGACCTGGCCCGCGCTGCTCGGCGCGCTCATCAGCGGTGATTCGCTCACCGCGGATGAGAGCGAGTGGGTCATGAACGAGATCATGGAGGGCGCGGCGACGCCATCCCAGATCGCCGGCTTCGGGGTCGCGTTGCGGATCAAGGGCGCCTCGGTGGCCGAGATGACCGGTCTGGCCCGGTCGATGCTGGCCCACGCGACGCCGATTCACCTGCCCGGACACCTGACCGACCTGGTCGGCACCGGCGGGGACGGGGCGCATACGGTCAACATCTCGACCATGGGCACGATCGTGGCCGCCGCGGCCGGGGTCCGGATGGTGAAGCACGGCAACCGGGCGGCGTCGTCCGCGTGCGGGGCCGCGGACGTGCTCGAAGCGCTCGGGGTGGTGATCAGCCTGCCGCCATCGGCGACCGCCGAACTGGCCGCCGAGGTGGGCGTGGCCTTCCTGTTCGCGCCGCTTTATCACCCGGCGCTCCGGTACGCGGGCCCGACCCGCAGCGAACTCGGCGTGCCGACCGTGTTCAACTTCCTCGGTCCGGTGGCCAACCCGGCCCGCCCGAGCGCGCAGGCGGTCGGGGTGGCGGATCCGCGCATGGGCGAGATCATCGCGGGCGTGCTGGCCGGGCGCGGCTGCTCGGCGCTGGTGTTTCGCGGCGAAGACGGGCTCGACGAGCTGACCACGACCGGACCGTCCTCGCTGTGGGTCGTGCACGACGGCGAGGTGGCCAGGATGGAGTTCTCCCCGGCTGGGCTCGGCCTGCCCCGGGCGTCGGTGGCCGACCTGCGCGGCGGCGACGCCGAGTACAACGCGGCCGTCGTCCGCGCCGTGCTGGCCGGCGAGCGCGGCCCGGTGCGCGACATCGTGCTGCTGAACGCCGCCGCCGCTTTGGCGGCCGCGGCCGGCGTGCCGGGCCCTGAGGCGGTCGTTCCGGCCCTGGCCGACGGCTTGGCCCGCGCCGCCGAGGCCGTGGACTCAGGCGCCGCCCGTGCCCTGCTCGACCGCTGGATAGAGGTAAGCCACCGGCTGGCCGCTTAGGGGGCCAGCCCGAGGGAGAACGCGGCCTCCAGGTCATGCCTGCTGTAGGTGCGGAACGCAATGTGGGTCTCGGTGTGGGTGACGCCGGGGACCTTGTTCAGCCGGCCGGGAATGACGTCGGCGAGTTCCTCGTGCGCGCGGACCCGGACCATGGCCACCATGTCGAACTCGCCGGTCACCGAGTACACCTCGCTGACCTCGGGGATCCGGGCGATCGTCTCGGCGACCTCGGGAATGCGCTGGATCTCTGCTCGCACCAGAACGATCGCGGTGACCACCGGATGCCTCCCAGGATGTGTCGGGGTAGGTGAGCGCTTACGTTACTACGTTGGGCCAGGCACTGAGTTCGCCGAGGGTCCGCACGCCGCGGTGCGCCAGCCGCCTGATCAGCCAGCCGAGCACGTCGGCGGTGGCCCGCGCGTCGGCCAGCGCGCGGTGGCACGGCGCCGTGCGAGCCCCGAAGAACCTGGCCAGCGTGCCCAGCTTGCAGTCCGGGATCTCGTCCGGACTCATGACCCGCCTGGCCAGCATGACCGTATCGAGCACCGTGAAGGCCGGCCAGGCCAGGCCGCAGCCGTCGCACCCGGCGAGCAGGAAGCCGAGATCGAACGGCGCGTTGTGCGCGACAACCACGCAGTCCTGGGCGAAGTCGAGCAGGCCGGGCAGCACCGCGCCCAGCCGCGGGGCCCCGGCCAGCAGCCCGTCGGTGATCCCGGTGAGATCCTCGATGCCCGGCGGCACCGGCACGCCCGGGTTGACCAGCGAAGCGAACTCGCCCCGCCGCATGCCGCCACGCACCCGCACGGCTCCGATCTCGGTGATCGCCGCCGCCTCCGGCGACCAGCCCGTGGTCTCCAGGTCAACGACGGCGAACTCAAGCTCGGCCAGCGGGACGCCGCCGTACCTGCTCGCCGTCTGTGTCGTCGTCAGGCTGATCACGCTCACCAAAATAAGTCCGCCCACCGACATTTTCGCCCCCGCCCGGGCTCTGCTGTGATTGTGGATCGTTACTACCCTCAGAGGGTAGGTAGATATCCACAATAATTAGAATTCATGAGCGAGGGGACGACGGAGGGGCGAGTGTCGCGTACTCCGGCCTCTGGGGGGCCCGTCGAAGGTTCGCCGCCGCCCCGCCCCACGCGGAAATGTCAGGGGCCCTTGTTAGCGTGTGGCCTCCATTCACCGAAGGCACGGGAGACGTCATGAGGGTTGACTGCGGCCGATGCGCGATGCGCGGGACCGGCTGCCGGGATTGCGTAGTCGCCGTCCTTATTCCGCCGGACGCGGCCGGGGGTTTTGGGGGTTTTGGGGGTTTTGGGGGTTATCTGGACGAAGCCGAGGTGCGGGCGCTTGGTGTCCTGGCCCGCGCGGGCCTGGTCCCGCCGCTCCGGCTTTCCGTAACAGGTTCGCAGCTCAGGGCGGGTGAGCGAAGCTGGATCTTTCCCGAGGCCAAGGCATCGTGATGATAGCGTGGCAATCTCGTCTCCGTGGGGGAATCGGGGCATCGTAATGAAGTAGTTGGAATTGGGTGAATCGGTTGTATCGCCCATTTCCCTTCACTACGCTGGCCGAAGCTGCCTGACCCAGTAACCGCAGTCCAGGGACCTGGGCGAACATGCAGGTGAACGGGACGACAAAGGAGCGTGGTAGGCACGTGGATACGCGGCCATGGGATGTAACGTCCCGTTTCCGCCGCGGCGTCGCGATTGCAACGGGGCTAGTCGCGGTCGGCGGCCTTGCGGTCTTTGCCACCAGTGCTGGCGCTGCTCCACAACCGACCTTGAGCCAGGTTCAGGCCAAGGTTAACCAGCTGACGTCGCAGTTCGACAAGGTCAGCGAGCAGCTTGACCAAGCCGGCCAGCAGTTGTCCACCGCCCAGTCGAAGCTGTCCCAGGTGCAGGTGCATCTCAAGAACGCCAACGCCCAGTTTCAGGCGGCGCAGGCGAACGTGGCCCAGAACGCCGCCGCGGCGTTCGAGGACACCGGGGCGACCTCGGTCGCGGGCGTGCTCACCTCGGGTGATCCCTCGGTGGTCTTGCAGCAGGGCTCGCTTCTGCTCGAGCTGTCCGGCAGTCGCAGTGCCCAGACCCAGCAGCTGCTCACCGCGGCCAGCCAGCTCACCGGCGTGGAGCAGGAGATGCAGCGGACCGAGAGCGGGATCGCGACGCTCAAGAGCCAGCTCGCGACGCACAAGAACTCACTGGGCAAGCTCATCACCACCGAGAAGGCCACCCTGGCCAGCCTGACCACACCGGTAGAGCAGCAGGTGGTGGTGAGCCATTCGATCGGCGGCAACGGCAGCTCCGCACCCGCGCCCGACCCCAACCCCGTCCCGGCCAGCTCGCAGGCGGGCAAGGCGATAGCATTCGCCTACGCTCAGCTCGGCTGCCCGTATGTGTACGGCGCCACCGGTCCGTGCCACGACGGATTCGACTGCTCCGGGCTGGTGCAGGCGGCGTGGGCGGCCGCCGGGGTGGCGATACCGCGCGACACCTATGAGGACTGGGCCTCGCTGCCGCATGTCTCGCTGTCGGCGATCGAGCCCGGTGACCTGATTCTCTACGACGGCGAGGGTCACGTGGCCATGTACGTCGGCGGCGGCTACATCATCGATGCGCCGCAGACCGGGCTGGACGTCGAGAAGATCCCCATGAGCACGGCCTGGTACGCCGACAATACGGACGGCGTGGTGCGGCCCTAGCCGCACGGCTCCGACCTGCCGGCCCAGCCGCACGCTCCGCCTGCCGCCTAGCCGAATTGCTGCTCCCACGGGCCGGCCAGGTGCACGGTGAGCAGGGCGATCACCAGGCCGGCCAGGAGCGAGGCGATCAGCAGGGCCAGCCGGGTGCCACGGCCGCGGACGACACCGCGCGCCTCGGCGGCGAGCAGCCTCGGCAGGCGCGGTACGTAGGCGAGCACGTGGATGACGATAAAGAACGCCCAGGCCAGGAACGAAATCCTGTGCACCACGAGCCACCCGCTTGGCCCCCCGTAGCCGTAGCTTGGGCCGGTACAGGCGAGCATGATGCCGGAGCCGAAGACGCACGCCGTGAGGAGCACGACGATCGGCCCTATCAGCCGCGGCAGCGGCGCGGGCGGGCCCTTGCGCCGGTATGGTTCGCTCTTGGTGTAGTAGCGGACGAACCGGTAGATGACGGAAGCGGCCTTGAGGGTGACCGGGCCGAGGAGCAGCATGCCGAGGAAGACGTGCAGGGTGAGCAGGTGGCCGATCCGCAGGATCGTGTAGCACTCGACGGCCAGCAGGATCAGCAGCACCGTTCCTGTAATCGCGGTCAGCCGCTCGTTGCCCTGCGGACCGCCGGAGCGCTCGGCAGGCCGGGTTGGGGTCGCCCGGCTCATTACGCGTCCCTCCCGCGGACCACGACGAACGTGACCGCGATAAGCGCCGCGGCCAGCAGGACGTAGATTCCGGTCTCGATGCCCTGGAACGGCCAGTATCGGCTGGCAGGCTGATAGGTGGCGAACCCGCGCCAGCCGTGGACCTGCATGCAGGAAAACACGTCGGACGTCCCGGCGCCAGACTTGGTCTCCGGGGCGGCGTTGAGCAGTTTCTCGCAGGAGGCAGGAAGCGCGTTGCCCAGCGCGCCCCATCCCTGCGGCACGACTACCCCGGTCCTGCTGACCGCGCCCTGAGCGAGCACCCAGGCCTGTCCCGGCGGCGTGAACGAGCTCGCCACGCGGTAATAGGTGGTGACCGCCGCCATGTAGTGCTGCCGGACGAAATCGCTGATCACCAGGCGCAGCACGATGAACCCGCCGAGCGTGACGGCTATCGCGGGCAGGGTCCGGCGCGCCACGGCGCCCGCGGCGATGCCCAGCGCCATGGCGAACACCGCGTACCCGATGGGGACGATGCCCTGAATGTCGAACTGGCCGGGCATGAACGCGCTGGCCGACTGCGCGTTGATCGGCCCGGACCACCAGGTGGTCAGGGCGGCGAGCGCGCCGCCGCAGGCGGCGACCGCGAGCAGCAGCCACCCTGCCTTGACGGTCAGCCAGCGCGTCCGGGTGACGCTCTGCGCCCACGCGAAATCGCTGGTGCGGGACTCGAGCTCGTGCGCCACGAGCGGCGCGCCCCACAGCATGCCGAGCACGGCCGGCACGATCAGGCTGATGTCGGGCACGTCACTGACCACGCCGTTGACCAGCGCCTGCTGTTGCAGGCACGCGCTGTTCCCCGAGCATGCGGTGAGTACGGAGTGCCAGTGCGACGCGACCTGGAAGCCGTCCGCCAGAATCACCGCCGCGGCCGCGGCGAGCAACACGGAAGCGATCGCGGCCTGGGCGCGGTACTGACGCCAGACAAGCCAGGTCATGAGCCTTCTCCAACCGTCGTGGGGGACGCCTCGCCGGCGGCCATGTGCGCCAGCACCAGCTCTTCGAGAGTTACGTCCTGCGCCAGCAGCGTGGCGATGTCACCGCAGAGCTGAAGCCGGGATCCGGCCAGCAGGATGAGGTGGTCGCACACCCGCTCCAGGTCGGTGACCAGGTGCGAGGACAGCACCACGGTGAGGCGGCCGCAGGCGCCCGCCACGGCCGAGGTCAGCGTGGCGAGGAAGGTCCGCCGCGCCAGCGGGTCAAGTGCCGCGAATGGCTCGTCGAGCAGCAGCAGCCGCGGTCGCTTGGCCAGCGTCAGCGCCAGCGCCACCTGTGCGCGCTGGCCGCCGGACAGCGTGCCCACGCGCTGGTCGAGCGGAATACGCAGCTCCGTCAGCCGGGTGCGCGCCAGCGGTGCGTCCCAGCGCGGGTTCAGGTGCGCGCAGAGCCGGATGTGATCGGAGGCGGTGAACCGCCGGTACAGCGGGATCTCCTGGGCACCGAACCCGATCTCGGCGAGGAACGCGGGGTCCTGCCGCGGCGCGCCGCCCAGAACCGACGCCGTGCCGCTGGTCGGGCTGGCCAGCCCGGCGAGGATCCGCAGCAGCGTGGTCTTGCCTGCGCCGTTCGGTCCGATCAGCGCGGATACCCGGCCCTCGGGCACGGTGACCGTGCACTCGGTCAGCGCGTTGACCCGCCGGTAGCGCTTGGACAGCGCATATGTCTCGATCGCCTTGCTCATGGCCGACAGCGTTCCGGTCGGGGGCGTCGGGCGCATCACGCACCGGGGGGAGGGCGGATCCCTCGTCGGAGGGATACGCCAGCGGGCGGCGCGGAGGTAGCGTTCAGGTGTGCTGGATCGGGTCGGGCGCCGGGTGTGGGGGCTATCGGGCCGCCTGATCGCCTCCTACATCCTCGTCACGCTCGCCGTCGTCGTGGTGGTCGAGGCGCTCGTGCTCGGCTTCCAGGTACCCCAGTTGCTGAACGACGCTCAGCTGCAGGCCGTGCAGGCCCAGGTGACCGCCACCTCCAAGAGCTACGCCCAGCAGCTCGCTCAGCGCTATCCCGGTGGCGTGCCGGCTGGAACCGTGCTCGGCGATCCCGGCCAGCCGGCGCAGCCGGGCATCGTGGCCAGTTCGGCCTCGGACGGAACGCTGCTCGTCCCGGCGATCACCGGCCCCATCCATGGCAATCTGGGCATCACCGCGATCGTGGCGGTCGCCGCCGACGGCACGGTGGTCGCGTCCTCCGCGCCATCCCGGTACCCGCCCGGACGAGCGGTGGCCAGCGAACTCCCCGTCCAGGCGACCGCGGCCATGTCAGGCGGCATCCCGTACCTAAAGGGCGGCAGCCCGCCCACGCCTTACGGCAACGTGATCTTCTGGGTGGCAGCGGCGTCGAGCCGGGCCGCCGCCGGCCCGCATCCGACCAGGGGGCTGATCGCCTATGTCTATGTCCAGGCGCCATGGTCGTCGCCCGGGTTCGTCAACCCCGTGCGGGCCTGGGGGGAGCTGCGTCAGCTCGGTGAGGATGGCAAGCTGCTGGCGGGTCCCTTCGTGCTGCTCTTCGCCATCGTGCCGGTCGGCGTGCTGTTCGGCCTGCTGGCCTCGTGGCGCCTGGTCCGCCGGGTACGCCGCCTGGAACGGGCGGCCGTCGCGGTGGCCGACGGCGACTACACCGTCACCCTGCCCGCCTCCGGCCGGGACGAGGTTGGCCGGCTGGAGGCCAACTTCACCTCCATGACCCGCCAGCTCGGCTCCGCCCTGGCCGCCGAACGGCAGCGCGCCAGCGGCGATGCGCGCGCCGCGGAGCGGGCCAGGATCGCGCGGGAGGTCCACGACGCGATCTCCCAGCACCTGTTCGCCCTGCGGATGATCTCCGCCGGGATGCGCCGGGCCGACCCGGGCAATCAGCAGGTCCGCGCGATCGAGCGCATCAGCGAGGAGGCACTGCGTGACATGCAGGCGCTGCTGATCGAGCTGCGCCCGGGGGACGGCGCCGGGCTGGCCCCGACCCTGCAGGAGATCTGTGCGGCCTACCACGACCGGCTCGGCGTCACCGTCGACGCCGACCTGGACGACATCACCGTGCCCGCGCCCGTCGAGCACGCCCTGCTGCGTATCACCCAGGAGGCCTGCAGCAACGCCGTCCGGCACGGCCACGCCCGGCGGCTCGCCGTGTCGATGACCCGCCAGGACGGGCACGTCGAGCTGGCCGTCCGTGACACCGGCACCGGCTTCGACCCGGCCGCCCCGCACGCGGGCTCCGGGCTGACCCACATCCGTGACCGGGTCGCCGAACTCGGCGGCACCGTGGACATCGCTAGCGCACCCGGGCGCGGCGTGGCGCTCACCGTCCGGCTGCCCGTGCCGTGACGACCCGTGCCGTGACGACCCGTGCCGTGACGATCCGGGTGGTGATCGCCGACGACCACCGCGTCGTCCGGGACGGACTGTGCTACCTGCTCGGCCAGGAACCAGGCGTCGAGATCGTCGGCGAAGCCGGAGACGGCCAGCAGGCGGTGGCCGTCATCGCCGCTACCCGTCCCGACGTGCTGCTGCTCGACCTGTACATGCCCGGACTTGACGGGCACGCTGTGCTGGCCGCGCTGCACGACGCGCCGCACCGGCCCGCCGTCGTCGTGCTCACCTCCGCCACCGACGACGAGCACCTCGTCCGGGCCATGCACGCGGGCGCAACCTCCTACCTGCTCAAGACCGCCTCGGCCGAGCACGTCATCGCCGCCGTCCGCGACGCCGCCGCCGGTACCGCCAGCCTCAGCCCCGAGCTGCTGACCCGGCTCACCCAGGCCCTCCGCCGGCCGCCGGCGCCGGACCCGCTACAGCCGCTCTCGCCGCGCGAACGCGACGTACTCCAGCTGATCGCCCGCGGTCGCAGCAACCGGCAGATCGCCCGCGACCTCGCGATCGGCGAGCAGACCGTCAAGACCCACGTCCGCAGCATCCTCACCAAACTCGGCCTGCAAGACCGCGTCCAGGCGGCCATCTTCGCCCTCCGCCACCAACCCGACCGCGGCGAGCGGCCATGACCGGGCTCGTGGGTACACTCAGGCGGTGCGCCGGACGCTGATCGTCACTAATGACTTCCCGCCGCGTCAGGGCGGCATCCAGTCGTTCGTGCACGCGCTCGCCGTCCGGCTGCCCGGGGTAACCGTGTACGCGCCCGCCTGGAAGGGGGCGGCGGAGTTCGACGCGCGGCAGCCGTTCCCGGTCATCAGGCACCCGACGTCGCTCATGCTGCCGGTGCCTGCCACCTCGCGCCGCGCCGCGGCGATCGCCCGTGAGCACGGCTGCGAGACGGTCCTGTTCGGCGCGGCGGCGCCTCTGGGTCTCATCACCCCGGCGCTGCGCCGGGCCGGCGTCACCAGGGCGGTGGCGCTGACGCACGGCCACGAGGCGGGCTGGGCCGCGCTGCCGGGCGCCCGCACCCTGCTGCGCCGCATCGGCGACGAGGTCGACGTGGTGACCTACCTGGGCGAGTATTTCCGGGTGCGGCTGGCTCGCGCGCTGTCCCCGGCGACCGCCGCCCGGATGGTCCGGCTGGCGCCCGGCGTCGACGTGACATTCTTCCGGCCTGGCGCAGGCGGCGCTGCGGTCCGCGAGCGGCTGGGCCTGGCTGGCCGGCCGGTGGTCACCTGCGTCTCCCGGATGGTTCCCCGAAAGGGCCAGGACACCCTGATCAAGGCGTGGCCGCTGGTCCGCGCTCAGGTCGGCGACGCGATTCTGCTGCTGGTCGGCGACGGCCCCTACGCACCCGCGCTGAAGCGCCTGGCGCAGCGCCTGTCGATCGGTGACGACGTCGTGTTCACCGGCCCCGTTCCCTGGTCCGAACTCCCCGGCTATTACGACGCGGCGGACGTCTTCGCGATGCCCTGCCGAACCCGGCGCGCGGGGCTGGACGTCGAAGGTCTCGGCATCGTCTACCTGGAGGCTTCGGCCACCGGCCTGCCGGTGATCGGCGGCGACTCGGGAGGGGCCCCGGACGCCATCCTCGACGGCGAGTCGGGTTACGTGGTCCACGACGTCGCCGGGACCGCGGCGCGGATCGTCGAGCTGCTCCGCGACCCGGCCCGGGCCAAGGCGATGGGGGACAAGGGCCTGGCGTGGGTCGACCGGGAATGGCGCGAGGAGCTCCCGGCCGCCCGGCTAACCGCCATCCTGGCCGGCGACCGAGTTCCTTAGTCCCCTCGGTCACTACGCCTGCGTCCCGTGATGCGCCTGCGTCCCGTGATGCGCCTGCGTCCCGTGCGAACGAGCCTCACTTGCTTGGATGCCAGGCGAATCAGCTGCAAAATGGCGATATTCATTCTTGTGTGTCAGTGACTCCCTTATGAGGGGTCACCGACACCCAAGAAGTTCGAAACCTGTCGCTTTGGGGTGCGAGAGGCCTAATGGTGCTAGAGCGGGGCCGGGAATGCGCCGGACCCACCCCGGCCGGACCGGACCCACCACGGCTAAGCCTTCCCCAGCCACTCCTAAGACCCGCCTCAGAGCCCCCTAAGGCCCCTCTAAGCAGGGAAGATAGGGATTTTCTCCGATGCGCGCGCGGGGGTCTTACGGCGAAAGTAGATGGTGAGCGACCGAGAGGGCCGCACATTGAGGAGAACCGATGAACTCGAACATGGCGCAGAGCCTGATCTGGGATCACATCAGGGAATCACGCGAGCAGGCGGCGGCCGCCCGTCGAGCGGGCGAGGCGCGCCATGCCAACCACACAGCACACAGGCACGCGGCTTGGCGTCGCGGCCACGAAACAGAGAAGAGGGCATAGTCATGACGCAGCACACCAATCTCATCACCCGGGTGATCCGGCGTACCGCCCACGTGTTCGGCGAGATCAGCTACGCCCAGCACCGGCTGGACGAGAAAATGCTCAACCCGACCCGTAAGTGACCGCACCTGGACCAGAGACCGTATCCGCAGGCCGGCACCGAGACCCTCAGGAGTAGAGGGCCTCGATGTCGGCCGCGAAGTCCTTCATCAGCACGCTCCTGCGGATGCCGAGCTTGACCGTGAGCTGCCCGCTTTCCTGGGTGAAATCTCCGGGCAGGACCCGGAATTTCCTGATCGACTCCGCCCGGGACACCGCCTTGTTGGCGTCATCCACCGCATCCTGGATGGCCGCGATGAGGTCGGGGTCCTCGCGCAGCGTCTCGATGGAGGCGCCGGCCGGCTTGCCGTGCCGCTGCGCCCACGGGCCGACCGCCTCCGCGTCCAGGGTGATCAGCGCGGAAATGTAAGGCTTACCGTCTCCGACCACGATCACCTGGCTGATCAGGGCGTGGCTGCGGAGCCGGTCCTCGAGCACCGCGGGCGCTACGTTCTTGCCGCCGGCGGTGACGATCATTTCCTTCTTCCGCCCGGTGATCGTCAGGAAGCCCTCGTCGTCGAGTTCTCCGATGTCGCCGGTGCAGAACCAGTCGTCGGCCGCGAAGGTCTCCTTGGTGGCGGCCTCGTTGCCCCAGTAGCCACGGAAGACGTTCGCCCCGCTGATGAGGATCTCGCCGTCCTCGGCGATCTTGACCGCGACGCCGGGCAGCGGCTGGCCGACGGTGCCGATCTTGTTCCGGTCCGGCCGGTTGACGGTGGCCGCGGCGGTCGTCTCGGTCAGGCCGTAGCCCTCGAGCACGGTGATGCCGACGCCCCGGAAGAAGTGGCATAGCCGTTCGCTGAGCGCGGCCCCGCCGGAGACGGCGTATTTCACCCGGCCGCCCAGGGCCGCGCGCAACTTGGCGTAGACGAGCCGATCCAGGATCGCGTGCTGGGCTCGGACGGCCAGCGTCGGTCCGCCGGGCGTGTCGAGCGCCCGGCTGTATTCGATCGCGACCCGGGCCGCGCGCCCGAATACCGCGCCCTTCTTCTCGCTGGCCGCCCGCTGCTCGGCGCCGTTGTAGACCTTCTCGAACACCCGGGGCACCGCGAGGATGAACGTGGGCTGGAAGGATGAGAGCGCGGGCAGCAGCGCGTTCACGTCCCCGCAGTGCCCGAGCACGATCCCGCCCTCGATGCAGCCCACCTGGATGACCCGGGCGAAGACGTGCGCAAGCGGCAGGAACAGCACCGTGCCCGGGTTGTCCGCGCCGGCCACGATCGCCAGCGGCCCGAGGAAGGCGTTGCGCACGTCGGCGAGCAGGTTCTGGTGCGTCAGCTCACAGCCCTTGGGGCGCCCGGTGGTGCCAGAGGTGTAGATGACCGTCGCAACGTCGGACGCCCTGGCCGCGGCGGCCCGCTCGGTGATGACCTCGTCGCTGACGGAGGCGCCGCTGTCGGTCAGCGAGGCCAGCGACGTACCGCCGCCCGCTTCGATCCGCCACACCTGCTCCAGGACCGGGACCTGGTCCCGGATGATCTGCTCGTGGGCAGCCGTCTCGGCGAAGCAGGCCCGCGCGCCTGAGTCGGCCAGTATCCACTGGGCCTGCTCAGCTGAGGAGGTCTCGTAGACAGGCACGGTCACCGCCCCGGCCACCCAGATGGCGTAGTCGATCAGCGTCCACTCGTACCGGGTGTGCGACATCAGCGCCACCCGGTCCCCGGCTTCGATCCCGGCCGCGACCAGGCCCTTGGCCACCGCCACGACCTCGTCCTTGAACTGAGCCGCGGTCACGTCCTGCCAGCTCTGGTACGAGCCGGGGGAGGGGCGGCGTATCACCGCCGCCTGCGGCTGCTCAGCGGCGCGGCGGAAGACGGCATCGGCGAGGTTAGCGGTAGCGGGAATTTCCCCCAGGGCCGGAATGCTGAATTCGCGCACGGCATCTCCATCGGTATAGCTACTTGGTCGTTCCAGCTTAGGGGCCGCGGCCGGTGAAATCCCGGTGACGATGGTGCCGACGGTCCCCCCTACGGTGGTGATATGCGAGTTCACGTGGTGAGCGACGTGCACGGGCGCGCCGACGCGCTGGCCGGCGCGGCGGACGGCGCCGACGCGCTGATCTGCCTGGGCGACATGCTGCTGTTCCTGGACTATGCCGACCACGGGCAGGGCATCTTCGCCGACCTGTTCGGCGAGCAGGCGGCCAGTCAGTACGTGGCGCTGCGCACCGCGAAGAAGTTCGACGAGGCCAGGGAACTCTCCGCCCGGCTGCTCGCGAGCCTGCCCGAGAGCCGCAGTACCTTGTTCGAGGCCGCCATGGCCAGGCAGTACGCGGCGATGTTCGCCGCCCTTCCGGAACCCGCGTACCTGACCTACGGCAACGTCGATGTCCCTAGAATGTGGGAGCAATACTTGAAACCTGGACATCACGTGCTGGACGGCGGCACGGTAGAGCTCGGCGGATGGACGTTCGGCTTCGTTGGCGGCGGCCTGACCTCGGTCTACCGGACGCCATACGAGATGAGCGAGGACGAGTTCCGGGCCAAGATCGAGGCGGTGGGCGAGGTGGATGTCCTGTGCACCCATATCCCGCCTGCCGTTCCCGAACTTCTCTACGACACGGTGGCCAGGCGCCTGGAGAAGGGCAGCGTGGCGCTGCTCGAGGCGATTAAGACCATCCAGCCGAGGTACTCGATCTTCGGCCATGTGCACCAGCCCCTGGCCCGCAGGACCAGGATCGGGGTGACGGAATGCCTGAACGTGGGACACTTCCGCGCTACCGGCGCCCCCTTTGTCCTGCAGTGGTAGCGGGTACGATCAAGCTAGGAGGCGTAGGTGTCCGAACCCCAAGGCGAAGGCCAGCCAGGAAGTTCTTCCGGCAGCGGCCAGCCCGCAGATAGCAGTCAGCCCACCAGTAGTAGCCAGCCCACCAGCAGTAGTCAGCCCACCAGCAGTAGCTCACCTGGCGGCAACGGTCAGTCAAGCACCCGCAACCGGCCGAGCCGGGGCGGTGACCCCGTCGCCGACTTCCAGCGCTGGCTGATGAAGGCGGGCGCTCGCAGCATGGCTAACCAGGTGGCGGACCAGGTCAAGAAGACGATGGGCCAGGAAAGGCGTGACAAGGGCGACGTGTGGGATACGGCAACGAACGAGCTGCCGCCCGATGAACCGCTGGAATGCCAGTGGTGCCCGGTCTGCCAGGCGGCCCGGGCGGCACGGCTGGGCGGTCCTGGCTTCGGCGCCCGCCTGGCGGACGCGGGCGGGGTGCTTGCGTCGGTGGTCACCGATGCGTTCTCCGCCTTCGAGCAGGTCATGAAAACCCAAGAGCAAAGCCGTTCCGCCGAACGGACCGTGGTACCACCGCCACCCCCACCTTCACCGCCGCCCGCCCCCGAAGATACCGCTCCATGACGCTCGCCATCGGCGTTGACGTCGGTGGCACGAAGGTGGCGGCGGGGGTGGTCGACGAACACGGCCAGATTCTCGCCAAGCTGAAGAGGTCGACCCCCGCGGCCAGCCCAGCGCGGACCGAGCAGGCCATCGCCGACGTGGTGACCGAGCTGCTGGCCGCCCACCAGGTCGGGGCGGTCGGGCTCGGGGCCGCCGGGTTCGTCGACAGCGACCGGGCCACGATGTTGTTCGCGCCCAACCTGGCCTGGCGCGACGAGCCGCTCAAACAGCGGGTCGAGGAGCGGCTGGGCCGTGACGTGCTGGTGGAGAACGACGCGAACGCCTCGGCCTGGGCCGAGGCGAGGTTCGGCGCGGCCCGCGGCTACCGCGATCTCATGCTGGTAGCGGTCGGAACGGGCATCGGCGCGAGCATCATCATCGGCGGGGAGCTCTACCGCGGCCGGTGGGGCATCGCGGGCGAGCCAGGGCACATTCGCGTGGTCCCAGACGGCCGCTTGTGCGGCTGCGGGAACCGGGGCTGCTGGGAGCAGTACTCCAGCGGCAACGCCCTGGTCGCCGAGGCCCGCGAGTTCGCGCGGCGGACCCCGAAGGGGGCCATGAGGCTGCTACAGCTCGGCGGGGGGCTGGCCGACGGCATTTCCGGCCCGGAGATCACCCAGGCCGCGAGCGAGGGCGACCCGGCCGCCCTTCGCTGCTTCCAGATCGTGGGCGGCTGGCTCGGCCAGGGGCTGGCGGACCTGGCCGCCATCCTTGACCCAGCCTGCTTCGTGATTGGCGGCGGCGTGTCGGAGGCCGGGGAGCTGCTGCTCGATCCCGCGCGGGCCGCCTTCCAGCGCGCGCTGACCGGGCGCGGTCACCGGCCGTTCGCGGAGATCAAGGTGGCGGAACTCGGCGAGGACGCGGGTATCGTCGGCGCGGCCGACCTCGCCCGGGCGCAGGCCCTCAGACCACGGCTCCGTCGTCACCGTCGTCGGGGCCACCTGGGCCTGGCTCGTTCATCCGCAGCACAAGCAGGGCGAACCCGGTGATGAACGCGGCCACGGCGCAGAACGCCGCGATCCCGGACACCGACCAGCCCACTGCGGTGGCCACGACCAGGTAACCGGGACCGCCGAAAAGCGCCGCCCAAGCCCCCTTGGTGATGGAGTCCAGCTTCGGCAGCGGCGGCGGGGCCGGCGGGACGAAGTGCTCATCATCCGCCGGAGGGACCGGTGCCTGACGTGCCCGGACGCTGTGCGCGGGCGGCGGCCGCCGCCGCCGCGCGGCCTGTATCACGTCAGGACCCAGCGCGTCAGGACCCACCGCGTCAGGACCCACCGCGTCAGGCCCCACCGCGTCAGGCCCCACCGCGTCAGGCCCCAGCACGTCAGGCCCCACCGCGTCAGGATCCAGCGTGCCCCGGATCCCCTCGTCGTCAAACCCTCGGACCCCTCTAACCCCGCGGTTCCCCTCGTCACCGCTGCGGTTCCCCTCGTCCCCGACACCGCCCGCAACCTTTGCCCCCGACTTCCCCCTCAGCTCCGGGCACCTCCCGGATCCCCTCAGTCCCGGGCCCCCCCGAGGGCCACGTCTTCACGCGCTGGCCAGGGGGCCGGCTGCTCCGTGATCGGAGGCGCGTCGAAACGGGCGACCAAGTCGCGCCATTCCGCGTCCTCGTCGCGTTCTCTGCTGTCCGTGTTATCCCAGTCCGGCACGTCACCCACCGCTGCGTTGAGGCCCTGATCCCACGATATCTTGCCCCGGCCCCCCCGCCGGGTGGATAAAGGGATACGTGGAGGAACCAGCCAGCGAGTGTGCCCGTCGCGCGCAAGCCCGGACGTCATGACGACCGGGCCGGGCCGGAACCTCGTGGTGGTCGCGGCCTCGGCGGGCGGCCTTGAACCGCTGCGTACCCTGCTGGCCGGGCTGCCGGCCGATTTGCCCGCGGCGGTGCTTGTGGTCCTGCACGTGCCGGCCAGCGGTGGCCGGACGCTGCCGCACATCCTGGACCGGGCGGGCGCGTTGCCCGCCGCCGCGGCGGTGGACAGCGAGCGGCTCAGGCCGGTCCGGGTCTACGTGGCTCCGCCCGATCGGCACCTCCTGGTCCACAATGACCTGGTGCGCACCTCGCGCGGGCCGCGGCAAAACGGTGTGCGTCCCGCCGCTGACCCGCTTTTCCGCAGTGCCGCCCTGCTGGGTGGCCCGCGCACCATCGGCGTGGTGCTGAGCGGCACGCTGGATGACGCCGCCCTGGGGGCCGCGACGGTGGAGCGACGTGGCGGCCGCGTGATCGTGCAGGACCCGGCGAAAGCCAGTTACGACAGCCGAGATCTGGGGGCTGCTCGCGGGGGACCCGCTCCCGCCCGCCGTGGCCCGTGACTACGGCAGCCTGACCTGCCCTGACTGCGGTGGCCCGCTGTATGAGGCGAAGGAAAGCAACCTGGTGAGCTACGACTGCGTGGCCGGTCATAGGTGGTCGCCGCAAGCCCTGCTCGAGGAGCAAACCGACGCGGTCGAGCGCGCGCTCTGACCGCGGACCGGTTCAGGGACGCGACCGCCACGGACTGACCGGCAGGGCATACGATCCCGCTGTGGGTGCACTAGACGCAGAGCACGATTTCGATCAGCTCCTCGGGATGCTGAGGGAAACCCGGGGTTCCGATTTCTCCGGCTACAAGAGGTCGACCCTGCAGCGGCGGGTCAACCACCGGATGGCCCTGCTCGACCTCACCACCTTCGCCGAATACCAGGATTACCTGGAATTGGAGCCGGAGGAGTTCAGCCAGCTCTTCGACAGCCTGCTCATCAACGTGACCGGTTTCTTCCGCGATCCGCTGGCCTGGCAGGTCCTGCAGGAGCGGGTCCTGCCCGGCTTGCTGGCCGCCAAGGGCACCAAGACGCCGATCCGGGTCTGGAGCGCAGGCTGCGCCACCGGGGAGGAGGCGTACTCCCTCGCCATCGCCCTGGCCGAGGCCGTGGGGCATGACCAGTTCCGCGAGCGGGTGAAGATATACGCGACCGACCTCGACGAGTATGCCTTGCAGCAGGCGCGTGCCGGAGCCTACGAGGGGGCCGCGCTGAACGAGGTGCCGGAAAAGCTCAGGGAAACCTACTTCGAGCCGGCCGGGACGAAGCATGCCTTCCGCCGTGACCTGCGGCGCCAGGTCATCTTCGGCCGCAACGACCTGACCAGGGACGCGCCCATCTCCCGGGTGGACCTCCTGGTGGCGCGCAACACGCTGATGTACTTCAACGCCGAGACCCAGGCCAGCGTGGTCAGGCGGTTCCATTTCGCGTTGGCTTATCCGGGCTATCTGTTCCTCGGCAAGGCGAGATGCTGCTCAACCACGCCGACCACTTCGAAGCGGTCGACCTGCGCAAACGGCTGTTCCGCAAAACCTCGCCGACGCTGACGATCGAGCCGGGTCACACCGGGGTGATCGGATCGGGCCCGGCCGCCAATCAGCTGAACGGCGCGGCTCTGTCCTCGGGACCTGTCGGGCAGCTCGCGGTCGACCTGGCGGGCCAGCTCAAGGTGGCTAACGCCGCGGCGGAGGCGCTGTTCAATTTGCGTCCGCGTGATCTGGGCCGTCCGTTCTCCGAGCTGGAAGTGTCGTTCCGGCCCGCCGAGCTCAGGTCCCGCATCGAACAGGTCAGGACCGAGCTGCGGTCGCTGGACCTGCACGATGTCGAGTGGCTTCAGCCGGGCAGCGTGGAGGCGAGTTACTACGACATCTCCCTCGTGCCGCTGTTCGGCGCGCCGGGCGACCTGATCGGCGTGGGCATCAGCTTCCTCGACGTGACGCACTACCGGCGGGTCAGGGACGAGCTGGCGCACGCCAACACCGAGCTGGAGCGGGCCTATGAGGAGCTGCAGTCGCTGAATGAGGAACTGGAGACGACGAACGAGGAGCTCCAGTCCACCAACGACGAGCTGCAGGTGATCAACAATGAGTTCAGGGGACGGACCGAAGAGCTCGACCGTGTCAACGGTTTCCTCGGCTCCGTCCTGCGCAGTCTGGGCAGCGCCGTCATCGTGCTGACCGAGGATCTGCGCGTACGCGTCTGGAGTCCCGGCGCGGAGGAGCTATGGGGGCTCCGTCCGGAGAAAGCCCGGTCCAGGGAGTTCTTGATGCTCGATATCGGCCTCCCGGCCACCGACTTCGGCCCCTGGCTGCGAGCGGCCCTGGACCGCGGCCGTCCGTCGAACAGCGACGTGACCGCGGTGAATCGCCGTGGCAAGACGGTAGACCTGCACGTGGCGGCATCCTCGATGTTCGCGGAGGACGGCACCGTCAGCGGGCTCATCCTGGTCATCGACCAGGCAGCCCCTTAGACGGCGGCCTGCCCGTGCGCGCGGTACTCGGCCGCCATCTCCCGGTACCTCACCGCCGCCCGGTGATATTCATCCGCCTTGGCCCTGAGCTCAGGGCGGCGGACCGTGTCGGCGCTGGCGAGCTCTTCGTAGCCTGCCGCGCACCGGTCCAGGCCCGCCGCCGCGCGCAGCAGGCCAAGCGGCACGCGTTCGGCCGCCTCACCGGCCAGCACGCGGGCCTCCCCGGCGCTGGCCGCCGCCCGCTCGGCGTGCGGCCTGGGCCGGGCGGAACCGCCAGGTCCCCTCGGTGCCCCGGTGTCCGCGTACGGCAGGGCCCGCCGGACCTTCAGCCACCGCCGCCGTTTGGCCGCCGTGGCGGCGTCAGGAAGGTCCAGGACAGCGGCGATCGCCTCCTCGCCCATGCCCATCGCGTGCGCACCCTCGAAGACGTCATATTCGAGCCGGTCGACCTCGAGCCGGGCCGCCTGCAGCAGGACCAGGCCGGCCCCGATGTCCAGAGCCTCGGCCTGCCCGGCTGATGCCGCGTCGACCACGGACCTGATCGCGTCCAGATCGGGAACGAGGCGTTTCTCTGTGTCCCACAGCAAGCGGTCCACCCCCGCCGCGTACCGCTCGGTCAGGTGCCGCCGCGAAGCCGTGACCATGTCGGGTGATGGAGCGGGCGGTTCCATGGATCCAATCTAGGGCGTCGCGCTTGGCTCGTCCACGCGCGCCGGACCTTATGCTGCGGCGTGGTCTTTGATGAAGGTCAGGCTGCCTTCAAAGATAGCCTGAGCGTCGTTATCGAGCGTCGCCACGTGATAGCTGTCGGGGCACTCGCGCACGGTGACCTGGGCATCGGACAGGCCGGCCAGGAGCACCCGCATGCTGGCGGGTCCGACGACGTGATCCTGGGTGCTGCGGTAGACCAGCACCGGCTGGGTCACCTCGCCGAGGTGGCTGGCCGTGAGCCCCCAGAGCTTGGGCAGCGTAGCCGCCGCCCGGATCGGCACCCGGTCGTAGCCGAGTTCGTGCTGGCCGGGCTGCTTGATGTCGCTCGCGACGCCTGGCACCGAGCGCAGGATGTGCTTGAGCACCGGGGCGAGCAGGAACAGCTTGGTGTCCGGGGCCAGCGACGGGTTGACAAGCACCAGGCCGCGCACCTTGCTGCCGTGGACTTCGGCCAGGCGCAGCGCGAGACAGCCGCCCATGGACAGGCCGAAGACGAAGACCTGCTCGCACCGGGTGGTCAGCGCACGAAAGGCCAGGTCCACCTCGGTGTACCAGTCCTGGCCGCCGGTACGCGCCATGTCCTGCCACCTGGTGCCGTGCCCGGGCAACCGGGGCAGGCTGACCGTCAGCCCCTGGCCGGCCAGGTATTCCGCCCACGATCGCAGGCTCTGCGGGCTGCCGGTGAAGCCATGGCACAGCAGCACGCCGACCGGGCCGCCGGCGGCCTCGAACGGCTCCGCGCCCGGCAGCATGACCCCTGGAAGCACTGGTGACATCCCGGCATCGTCCCATGAAGTGCCCCCGCCCGCCATCCAGCCCCCCGGGACCGGTCCAGCCCGGGCGCGGGACGTGGCACGATATGAGCGTGTTCTACTGGCTGACGAAGATGACGCTCGGGATGGCGTTGAAGATCGTCTTCCGGCCGCGCGCGTCGGGCGTGAAGAACGTCCCACGGCGGGGCCCGGTCATTCTCGCGAGCAACCACCTGTCGTTTTCCGACCATTTCTTCGGCCCGTTGCCCGTGCCGCGCAAGGTGGTCTTCCTGGCGAAGTCGGAGTACTTCACCGGGCGCGGCCTCAAGGGGCTGATCAGCAAGGTCTTCTTCACCGGCGTCGGTCAGATTCCGCTGGACCGGGGCGGGGGAGCGGCGAGCGAGCAGGCCATCAAGACGGGCCTGCGCGTGCTGGCCGAGGGTCATGTGCTCGGCATCTATCCCGAAGGCACCCGCAGCCCGGACGGCCGCCTGTACCGGGGCAAGACCGGTGTCGCCCGGCTAGCCGTCGAGTCCGGCGCTCCGGTGGTCCCGTGCGCCATGGTCAACACGTTCCAGTTCCAGCCGCCGGGCACGCTCTGGCCGAACCTGCGGTTCCGGCCGGGCGTCCGGTTCGGTGCGCCGCTCGATTTCTCCCGTTATCACGGCCAGCAGGCCGACGGCGCGCTGCTGCGGACCATCACCGACGAGATCATGCAGGCGATTGCCGGGCTTTCCGGACAGGAATACGTCGACGTCGACGCCCGCCGGGCCAAGGCCGAGCTCGCCGAGGGCGAGCAATAAGGGCCCGGGGCCTACTAAGGTTGGTGCCATGCGAGTCGGAGTCCTTACCGGCGGCGGCGACTGCCCCGGCCTGAATGCTGTTATCCGTGCTGTGGTCCGCAAGGGCGTGCAGGAATACGGCCTGGAGTTCGTCGGGTTCCGCGACGGGTGGCGCGGGCCGCTCGAAGGTGACACCGTGCCGCTGGACGTGCAGGCGGTCCGCGGCATCCTGCCGCGCGGCGGCACGATCCTCGGATCCTCCCGTACCAACCCGCTGAAGACCGGGGCGGCCGGTGGCCGGAACGGCATCGAGCGGATCAAGGACAACCTGGCCGGGCTGGGCGTGGACGCGCTGATCGCGATCGGCGGCGAGGACACCCTCGGCGTGGCGACCCGGCTCGGCGAGCAGGGCGTACCCGTCGTCGGTGTGCCGAAGACGATCGACAACGACCTCGGCGCCACCGATTACACCTTCGGCTTCGACACGGCCGTGAACATCGCCATGGAGGCGATCGACCGGCTGCACACCACCGCGGAAAGCCATCACCGGGCGCTGATCGTCGAAGTGATGGGCAGGCACGCGGGCTGGATCGCGCTGCACGCCGGGCCTGGCCGGCGGCGCGAACGTGATCCTCATCCCGGAACGGCCGTTCGACATCGAGCGCGTCTGCTCCTACGTGCAGCACCGGTTCCAGACCAGGTTCGCGCCGATCGTGGTGGTCGCCGAGGGCGCTCACCCGGTGAGCGAGGAGCTCGCGACCACCAACGAGCAGCTTGACTCGTTCGGTCACGTCCGGCTCGGCGGCGTCGGCCAGCTGCTGGCCGAGGAGATCGAGAAGCGGACCGGCAAGGAGGCCCGCTGCACGGTGCTCGGCCATGTGCAGCGCGGCGGCACGCCGACCGCGTTCGACCGGGTGCTCGCCACCAGGTTCGGCGTGCACGCGGTTCAGGCGGTCCACGAGGAGGCGTTCGGGGTGATGGTGGCGCTGCGCGGCACCGATATCGTGCGCGTGCCGCTAGCCGAGGCGACCAGCCAGCTCAAGCTGGTCCCGCCCCAGCGTTACGCCGAGGCCGAAGTCTTCTTCGGCTAACCCGCTCTGCCGGGGATGCACCAAACCAGCGGGTCGGGTTGCCACGGTCCGTTCGGCCCAAAAGGGATTGCCAGAGATACCCCTTTCTGCTTATACTCGGCTACGAGTACTTGGAAACGAGTCATCGGTGACGAGGATTCGGATACGAGCTGGGAGCGGTGATGGCCAAACGGCGCAAGGTTGGCAACCTGCTCGCGCTTTCACTGCTCAACCTGCTGATGCAACGGCCGATGTACCCGTACGAGATGGCGTCGGAGCTGCGGAGACGGGGCAAGGACCAGGCCATCAAGATCAACTGGGGTTCGCTCTACACCCTCGTGCAGAACCTGGAGAAGTACGGCTTCATCGAGGCCATGGAGGTCGTCCGGGACGGCAGGCAGCCGGAACGCACCACCTACCGGATCACCGACGGCGGGCCGGGCCGAGCTGCTTGACTGGATCCGCGAGCTCCTCAGCATCCCCGAGCGCGAGTACACCCGGTTCGAGGCGGCGCTCGGTGAGGGCGCCATCGTGCCGCCCGGCGACCTGGCCGCCCTGCTGCGTCAGCGGCTGGACACGCTGGACGTGGCCAATGCCGAGCAGGAGGCGGAGCTGAAGGCCGTCCAGACCCAGATACCCAGGCTTTTCCTGATCGAGTCGGAATACCACCTGGCCTTGTGCCGGGCCGAGGCGGACTGGGTGCGCGGGCTGCTCAAGGAACTCGCTGACGGCACGTTCCCCGGCCTGCGGGACTGGCAGCGGTTCCACGAGACCGGGCAGCTGCCTGACGAGGTGGTCGCGCTCATCGACCAGCAGGGAGGACAACCGACGGACAGCTAAGCAGAACGACCCCGGCCTGGTGCGGCAACACCGGCGGCCGGGGCCGTCAACCTCATATCGATCCCGCGGACAGGCGGAACCCGAGGTCCCACCGGTAAGAATAGCCGGGTTCTCCGCGCGGGCTGGAAATCGCCCACAGGAGTGAATCAGTGAGTTCGACCGACTATGCCATCGAGGCACATCAACTAGTCAAGACCTACGCCACCCGAGGCCACAAGCCCGGCATCCGGGCGCTGGACGGCCTGGACATCAGCGTCCCGCGGGGCATCATCTACGGCCTGCTCGGGCCGAACGGAGCAGGCAAGACCACCACCGTCAAGATCCTCACCTCGCTGGCCCGGCCCGACGAGGGCACGGCTCGCGTCGAGGGCATCGACGTGCTCGCCCGGCCGGGGCAGGTGCGCCAGGTGATCGGCGTCGTGGCGCAGCGCTCCGGGGCCGACCCGACCGCCACGGGCCGGGAGAACCTCATGCTGCAGGGCCGGCTGTACGGCCTGCGCGGCCGGGCCGTGAGGGCTCGCGCGGACGAGCTGCTCGCCCACTTCGGGCTGGCCGAGGCGGCGGGCCGGATGGTCAAGACGTACTCCGGCGGCATGCAGCGTCGCCTGGACGTGGCGCTCGGGCTGATCCACCGCCCCGCGGCGCTGTTCCTGGACGAGCCGACCACCGGCCTGGACCCGGAAGCCAGGACCGCGATGTGGCAGGAGATCGCGCGGCTAGCCGCTCATGAGGGGCTGACCGTGCTGCTGACCACGCACTACCTGGAAGAAGCCGACCGGCTGGCGAGCCGGCTGGCGATCGTGGATCGCGGCCGGGTGGTCACCTCAGGCACGCCCGACGGGCTCAAGGGGGCGCTGCGCGGCGACGTCGTGCACGTGGAACTGCCCTCAGGCACCGACGCGAGCGGAGTCCGGAGCGTGCTGGCGGGCCTGCCGCAGGTACGGGAGGTGGTGATCGCGGGCCGGGACGTGTCGGCGCGCAGTGACGACGGTGCCGCCGCCGTCCCGGTCGTGCTGGCTGCCCTGCAGCGGGCCGGGATCGACGCGGCTTCCGTGGCCGTGGCCCGGCCCTCGCTGGACGACGTGTACCTGCGGCATACCGGGCGCCGCTACAGCGAGTCGGAGACCGCGGCCCGCATCGGAAACGACCGCGAACTGGTGGAGGCGAGCAAGTGATGGTGACCGTCGGGGTGTCGCCGAGCACCGCCCTGGTCCATACCTGGTACCTGACCGGCAGGAAGCTGCACGCGCTGGTGAGGCAGCCGTGGGTGCTGACCTTCAGCGTGGTCCAGCCGGTGATCTGGCTGTTCTTGTTCGGGCAGCTGTTCCGTAAGGTCATCGACATCCCGGGCTTCGCCTTCGGCGGCACCTACCTGGCCTACCTGGTGCCCGGCGTGATCGCGATGAACGCCATGTCCAACAACATGTGGGCGGGCATGTCGATGATCGAGGAAATCGACCGGGGCACGCTGAACCGGTTCCTCGTCTCGCCGGCCAGCCGGATCGGGATCATGAACGCGACCGTGGCCGAGCAGTCGGTCAGCACCGCTGTGCAGTCTTTGATCATCGTCGGTCTCGGGCTGGCGGGCGGCGCACGCTATCACGGCGGGGTCGCCGGAGTGGCGGTCATGGTCGCGGCCTCGATCATCGTCGGCGTGGTGTTCGGCGGGCTGTCCAACGCGGTCGGCATGACGTTGCGCTCCCGCGAGGCGATCATCGGCGTGTACACGTTCTTCATGCTCCCGCTGATGTTCCTGTCCTCGGCCTTCATCCAGACCAGGCTGATGCCGGGCTGGATGCAGGCCATCGCGTCGCGCAATCCGCTCAACTGGGCGGTGCAGATCGGCCGTTCCGCGGTCTCGGCCTCGCCTGACTGGGGCGCGATCGGGGTGCGCTGCGGGGGCCTGCTGGTGCTGGCGGTGGCGTGCGTGGCCCTATCGGTGCTGACGTTCCGCTCGTACTCCAAGAACGTTTGAGCCCGGTATCCGGAACGGCGGGGTCTCGCGGGGGTCTCCGCCGTTCCGGATGGTTGCGGAAGGTGCGGATGTCGCGCGGTATCAACGCCAGGGCCGAAGCCACCACGATCAGCGCCGCCGCCGCATACTGCGTGCGGGACACTCCGATCGCCGTCCCCAGCGGGCCGGCGATCAGGGCTCCGGCCGGCATCGCCATGACCGTGCCAAGAACATCATAAGACGACACGCGGGCCAGCTTGTCCGACGGGATGTTCCTCGTCATCGTGACGGTCCACTGCACCATCATCACCTCCACCGCCACACCGAGGCCGAACGACGCGAGGCAGACCGCAGGAAGCGGCAGGACCATCGCCAGCGAGAGCGGAGAGATGGCCACCGCGCCCCCCGTGAGCACCACGAACAGCATCGGCCGCCGAGGTGAGAGCCGCAGCGA
Organism: uncultured Actinomycetes bacterium; assembly: GCA_963808315.1. GTDB lineage: Bacteria > Actinomycetota > Actinomycetes > Streptosporangiales > Streptosporangiaceae > Palsa-504. The sequence goes on from CAWEFK010000024.1 coordinate 36,946, forward strand.
CACCAGACCGCCGGCGATCAGGCCGAACGCGTCTGCCGCGGTGATCGCGCCCCAGGCCGCCGGACCGCCGAGGTGCCGCTCCGCCACCACCGGGCCCAGCACGGAGAATGCCCCGTACCAGGCCATCATCACGACGCCGAACTGAGCGACGATGACCCACAGCCAGGTATGCGAACGGAACTCCGACCAGCCCTCGCGCAGCTCGGCCAGCATGCTCGGCGCGGGCGCCTGAACCGGCTCGCCCGCTTCGCCCCCGCCGCTGGCCGGGCGCGATTCTGCTCTCGGATCAGGCCGCGAGCCCGCGATGGACAGCAGCAGCGGGACGGTGGAGACCATGCCGACGCCGCACAGCGCGAGCGCCCAGCCCGGCCCGGCCGCCGCGACAAGCAGCCCGGCGACGGCGGCGCCTGACATCTGCCCGGTGTTCATCGCCAGCCGGCTGATGGCGCTTGCTTCCTGGAGCATGCCGCGGGGAACCAAGCGGGGCAGCAGAGCCTGGGAGGCCGGGTAGAAAATGGCCAGCCCGGTCCCGGTGATGGCCTCCAGCCCCATCATCGCCCACAGCGGCGCATGGTGGCTCAGCACGAGGATGCCGAAGGTCCCCTCGCCCAGCGCCATGAGCAGGTTGGCCGCCACGATGACCCGCTGGGGCCGGAACCTGTCGGCCGCGACGCCGCCGACAAGCGCGAAGACGAGCGCCGGGGCGATCTGAGCGGCGAGAACGTAAGACAGGTCGGCGGGGGAGCCGGTGGCCGCCAGAACGGCGAACGAAACGCCGACCATGGAGAATCCCACCGAGGCCGGCGCGATCAGCCGGTCGGCGAGCAGCAGCCGGAAGTCCCGGATCGCAAGCACGGGAAAACTGCGGAGCAGTCCACCCCGTGACATTGGCTCGTCCCTTCCAGTCGGCCCGCGGTGGTCAGCACCCCGGCTCTTTGACGTTAATGACTGAACCAGGCCGGGGCAAATTGTTTTCCCAGCTAACAGGGCTAAGCCGAGCTGCTCGAGGCGGGTCCACGCGCCCGGAGGATTATCGTCACGGGGCAGCCACAGCATCGGCTGCCTGCCCTCGTACCTGAGCTGGAAACCGGCCTCGCCCGGATAGCGATCCCTGCGGTCGGGCCAGACCACCTGAAGGTAGGTCGGCCTGATGTAGCCGTAATACCGGTCCGAGACCGCGAACATGCTCGTCATCCGCCAGCTCGCGTGCACGGGACGGACGGCCAGCGGGCACGGGCAGATGCCCTCGATCTGATCACCGGCGGCAATGAGCGCGCCGTTGGCGATGCGATCGGCGATCGAGTTCAAGATGATCGTCATGTGCTCGACGGGAAGGCCGTACATGGCCAGTTCCGGACCCTGGTGGCTGAGCCACAAGCCCACCGTGTAGGCCCAGGGCGGCGCGATCTCGTCGCCGAGCACGGCGGGAACCGACCAGCCGACGGCCCTGATGTCGTCGGCGACCGCGGTCATGCAGGCTTCCGGATCGAGGTCGGATTCCTCGTCCGGCGCCGCGCACTCCGCGCACCGGCACCGTTCTTCTGGGGAGTTGGCGCGGCGCCTTCGTGATGGGTTCATGCCCGACACATTACGAGGGGGGTACGACATTTTAGGCTTCCGCTCGGCCGTGCCGGGTCAGGACAGTCGCGCGCGGAAGGCCGCGGTCTTGACCCGGTTCTGGCAGGAGGTGGAGCAGTAACGGCGGGTGCCGTTGCGTGATGTGTCCACGTACACCCGGTCGCACCTGGGCGCGGTGCAGACGCCGAGACGGTCGCGCAGGTCGCCGCCGAGCACGACCGCCAGGCCGGTGGCGCAGCCTGCCGCCCAGCCGTTCGGCAATGTGTTGTCGGCGGCATGGAAGTGAAGATGCCAGGCCTGCCCGTCGTGCCGCTCGAGTTCGGGCCGTGCGCCGGTACGGGCCAGCAGCGCATTGACGTGCCGGGCCGCCTCGTCCACGGCGCCCGCGCTGACCGCCTCGAAGACGCCGCGCAGCTCGGCCGCCACGAAGCAAAGTTCCGCGGCTTCTTCCCAGGTGGCCTCCCGGCCGCGGGCGGCTCGCAGCACGGTGCCGACGGCTGTGGTGCGCTCGTCCCCTTCGGGCGGACGATAGCGACGGCCCCGGTCCTCGCCCGGGGTGAGCAGGTTCACCAACTCCGCGGCCACCCGGATCACCACGTCGTGGTGACTGTTGAAATTCACTTGACCAGTTACACCCCAACTCTTACGTTGGTGACTATCAAAAGAAGTTTAGCCAGTAACGCGCCGAGTCATAAGGAGGCCACGCGTGCCAGAACTTGACCGCGACACTGCCCGGGACTGGATCGAGCGCTGGGACCGCCAGCAGGAGGAGAGCCTGCCCGATCGCGAGGACCGGTTCACCGCGCTGATCGACGCGGTGGAAGAAGGGATCCGGCGGTCTGACCCGCTGGTACTGGACGTTGGCTGCGGTCCTGGCTCCCTCGCCGTCCGGCTGCTCGCCCGGCTGCCGCGCGCCACGGTGATCGGCATCGACGCCGACCCGGTGTCGCTGGCGCTGGGTCAGGCGGCTTACTCCGACGTCCCCGGGCTGCGGTTCGTCGACCTGGACCTGCGCGTGCCCGGCTGGCCGGACCGGCTCGGCCTGCCCCGGGGCGCCGATGCCGCGGTGAGCACCACCGCGCTGCACTGGCTGCCCAAGCAGGACCTGCGTGCCATGTACGCCGAGCTCGCCACCGTCCTGCGCCCCGGCGGCCTGCTGCTTGACGGCGACCATTTCCGTCTCGATCCCGACCAGGCCCCGACCCTGGACCGTCTCGACGTGGCGCTGCGCCACCGCGAAGACCTGCGGCGATTTCCCCGCGGCCATACCGAGAGCTGGTCCGGCTGGTGGGAAGCGGCCGCCGCCCACCCGGCCCTGGCCGGACACGTCGCCGAGCGCAAGCGCCGTCGCGTTGACTCCGGCCACCACGGCACCGAGTCGACGCAGCTCACCACCCACGTGGAGGCGCTCAAGGCGGCGGGCTTCGCCGAAGTCGGCACGCTCTGGCAACGTGGTGACAACCGTTTGCTGTGTGGCGTCCTGCCGGTGTAACGCCCGGGGGCCCCTCAGTGCCGCCGGGCGTAGGCAATGTTGATGACCGTAATGGCGGCCCAGATGAGCAGGACCATGACCGCCTGCGCACCGGAATTGCTGCCTCGCGACACGACCGCCGTGGCGGCGACGCCGAGTCCCATGGACCCCAAGGCGGTGATCGTGGTCGCCACGTTGCGCGACCCGACGGCGGGCGGCCGCACCGGCGGCGGTCCCAGCTGGTACCCAGGCGGCAGCATCGGCCCCAGGTAACCCTGATATCCCTGGTACCCGGCCGGGGCCTGGTTGCCGTGATAGCCCGGCCCGGCGGCTCCTCCAGGCCCCGCCGGGCCCCCGGGACCCGCCACCGGAGGCAGCTGGGATCCGGCGGAACCGAGCCGAGCGGCTATCCGCTTGTCGATTTCCGCGCCGATCCGCTCGACCAGGCCTTCGGCCACGGCCTCGTCATAACCCGAGCCCAGATCCTGGTGCGCGGCCACGGAAGCGCGGATCTCCGCCTCGTGGTCGCTGCTCATGTGCGCACGTTACAGCCTGCTGCTGACCGCCACAACCGACGTCACCTGTGGCGGGCGTAGGAGACGTTGATGACCGCGATCACGATCCAGATCAGCGTGATCAGGACCGCCGCGCCGCCGCTGAGCTGGCCGGGGGCATCGCCCGGGTGAACCACCACCGCGGTGGCTCCGATGGCCAGGCCCATCGAACCCAGGCCAAGCACCACGCCGCCGAACCCGACCCGGCCAGGGGGGTCACGGCGCACCCGCGGAGCCCGAGGCGGCGCCTGATAGCCCAGCTGGCCGGACAACCGGGCGTCCACCCGCCTGTCGATTTCCTCGCCGATCCGCTCGACCAGGCCCTCGGCCACGGCCGTGTCGTAGCCCGGGCCGAGGTCGTGGTGCGCGGCCGCCGAGGCCCGGACCTCTTCCTTGATGCTCATGGGGCCAAGGTATCGTCGCGCCGCGCCGAAAACACTGGGGCTAGCACCCGCTTCCCGCCTCCGGCTGTCCCCCGGCCAGCCTAGGTGAGGACGGGGAATGGGACGGGAGGGGCAGGGGTGAGGGTGCGGCCGACCAGAGGGGACAGGTGAGCGGCCACGCTGGCCAGCTCGCGGAGGTCGGATTCGACCAGCGCCTGCGGGCCGTCGCACAACGCGGTTTCCGGGCTCGGGTGGACGTCCACGATGATGCCATCGGCGCCGACCGCGATAGCGGCCCTGGACAGCGGCAGGACCAGGTCGCGGCGGCCGCCTGAATGCGACGGGTCCACGATCACCGGCAGGTGCGACAGCCGCTGGACCACCGGCACCGCGCTGATGTCCAGGGTGTTCCTGGTGGCCTTCTCGAAGGTCCGGATGCCGCGCTCGCAGAGCACGATGTCGAGGTTGCCGCGCTGGGCGATGTACTCCGCGGCCATCAGCCATTCCTCGATGGTGGCGTTCATGCCGCGCTTGAGCATGACCGGCTTGCCGACCCCGCCGACCGCCTGGAGCAGCGGGAAATTCTGCATGTTGCGGGTGCCGACCTGCAGCATGTCCGCGTAACTGGCGACCAGGTCCACGTCGGCCGGGTCGACGACCTCGGTCACGATCGGCAGGCCGGTCTCGGCCCGCACCTCGGCCAGGATCTTCAGGCCGGCCTCGCCCAGGCCCTGGAACGCGTAGGGCGAACTGCGCGGCTTGTACGCGCCGCCGCGCAGCAGCGACGCCCCCGCGGCCCTGGCCATCAGCGCGGCGGCCAGCGTCTGTTCGGCCGTCTCCACGGCGCACGGGCCGGCGATGACGGTCAGCGTGTCCGGCCCAATCGGTACCCCGCCCACCCTGATCACCGAACGCTCCCGGTGATGTTCCCGGCTCACCAGCTTGTAGGGCGCGGAGATCCGCACCACGTCGCTGACGCCCGGCATGCCGCGCAGGTTCAGCGTTTCGAGGTGATCGACGTTACCGACCAGGCCGACGATCGTCCGGGACATGCCTCGGCTCACGAACGCGTCGCCGCCCGCCCCGCGTACCCGGTCGACGACGCCATCGACTTCCGCCTCCCCGGCCTCCGCCGTCATCACCACGACCATGTTGTCCGCCTCCATTGGTTTCTATGCATAAAGAAAGCCCCGGGCCTGCTGGCCCGGGGCTTTCGTGAGGTCGTTTTCCGTCAGCGCAAGGTCTGGCGGGCGACCGTCCCGAAGCCGGGCCGGTAGCCGAACCAAAACCAGAACTGCTGACGCATGATCGAGAGCATAGCGCACGCCGTCAAGGGAGGGACCGCCGGTCAGAAACCGACGTCGAGGGTGATGGTGCTGCCCCGCGGCGCCTGGCTGACCGGGCTGAAGTCGAACACCTTGTTAAACGGCCCGTACCTGTTGACCTGGACGCGGAACCCCGCCTGCTGGAGGGTCCGGGTCGCCTGGGCCACCGACATCCCGATCGGGCTGGGCACGTTGACGAGCTGCGGGCCGGTGGACACGTTGACGGTGATGGTCTGGCCCGGCCCGAACGTCGAGCCCGCGGCGGGCTCCTGCCCGGTGATGGTGCCGCTCGCCTGCTGGCTGTTGTTGTCCGGCTGCTGCTGCAGCGTCACGCCGTGCTGTCCCGCCCACTGCTGGGCCGTCTGGATGTTGTCCCCGACGAAGTTGGGCAGCGGCGGGCCCGCGGAGACCTGGATCGTCACCGGCTTGGTCTGCGGCCAGGTGGTCCCCGCGGCCGGATTGGTGCTGACTACGGTACCCACCGGGTCGCTCGAACCGACCTTCTGGGGAGTGCCGAAGGTCAAGTGGAGTCGTTGCAGCGCCGCTTCGGCCTTGGCCAGCGCGTCATGCTGCACGTTGGGAACCACAGAGGTGAAGGGGCCGCTGGAGACGACAAGCACGATGGCCGCGCCCTTCGACACCCGTCCCGTCGGGCTGGTGCCGAGTACCTTGCCCGGCGCCAGGGTGTTGCTTGGCTCCTTCGTGCTTTTGGAGACCGTGAAACCCTGCGCGGTCAAGGCGGCGGTGGCAATCGTCACCGAGTCGCCTGTCACCACCGGCACCTGCGCGTATCGGCCGCTGGTCAGCCACCAGCCGCCGAGGCCGAGGCCGAGGCCAACCACGACGACAAGCACGATGACCAGGAGCCTCGGGCTGAACAGCCAGCGCTGCAGGAGCGGTTCGCGGTGGCTCGCGTACTGGCCGCCGTCTTCGCGGTGCACGACCAGGGTGTGCGAGCTGGCGTCATGATGCCCGCCGCCGGCGAACTGGCCCGTGGTGAACTGGCCCGTGGTGAACTGACCCGTGCGGATCGGGCCGGTTCCGTGGCGGGGTCGCCACTCGTCGGTGGTCACCGGTGCGTCAAGGTCGAGCCAGGGCGCCTCCTCCAGGCCCTGGACCCCGGCCCCGAACATGCCACTGAGCCCGCGCGACTCACGCAGACCATCGCTGACCCGGCGGACGGCGGACAAGAACTCGCCGGCGTCGGCCGGGCGCTGCGCCGGATCCCGGCTGGTCGCCGCGAGCACAAGTGAGTCCGCGGCGGCCGGCAGGCCGGGGGTGAGCGTGGAGGGCGCGGGAACGTCGGTGTTCACGTGCTGGTAGGCAACCGACAGCGGGGTGTCTCCGGTGAACGGCAGGCGACCCGTGAGCATCTGGAAGAGCATCACCCCCGCCGAGTACACGTCCCCGCGCGGGCCGGTGCTGGCCCCGGTCACCTGCTCGGGCGGCACGTAGGCAACCGTGCCGATAAGCAGGCCGGTCCTGGTGTGTCCCGCCGCGGTGAGCGCCCGGGCCAGGCCGAAGTCCGCCACCTTGATCCGGCCGTCCGCGGTCAGCAGCACGTTCTCCGGCTTGACGTCGCGGTGCACGATACCGGACGCGTGCGCGGCCGCGAGGCCGCCGAGCACGCCGGTCATGATGTCGAGCGCCACCGCGGGGGGCAGCCGCCCGTTGTCCTGGAGCATTTCCTTGAGCGTGCGTCCGGGCACGTACTCCATCGCCAGGTAGAGCAGCGGGCCGTCGGCGCCCTGGTCGAAGACAGCGACCACGTTCTGGTGCGACAACCGCGCGACCGACTTAGCCTCGCCGATGAACCGCCGGACGAAGTCGTCGTCCCTGGCCAGCTCGGCGTGCATGACCTTGAGGGCCACCTCGCGGTCCAGCCTGGTGTCCATGGCCAGGTAGACGGTGGCCATCCCGCCGTGCGCGATGCGTGCGGTCACGGCGTAACGCCCGTCAAGCAGGCGCCCGGTGAGCGGATCGGCCAGAGTATCGTCCATCGCGACCGATTTTACGATCGTTTTGCCCATTCGGCGTTGCTAATCGTGGTGTCGCTGGTAACCATCGTCTGACGGGCCCGTCCGAGGCCCGGTTGCCCCGCGCGTAGCCGGGTGCCCCGCGCGTAGCCTGAGGCACTGTGACGGATATCGGACGGGTCGTGGTGGCGGGTGCGGGCCTGGCCGGGCTGCGCACGGTGGAACAACTGCGGGAGCGCGGCCTGGCCGGCCAGATCACCATGATCGGCGCGGAGCCGCGGCCGCCGTATGACCGTCCGCCACTGTCGAAGAAGGTGCTCACGGAAAGCGCCCTCGACCCCTCGCTTGACGCTGACTTCGCCGCCCTGGACGTGGACTTCCGGCCCGCCGAGGAGGCCATCAGGCTGGCCGGGTCCACCCTGGTCACCGACCGGGCGGAGTACCCCTTCGATCACCTGGTGCTGGCCACCGGAGCGTTCCCGGTGGCACTGCCGGGACCGGGACGGCAGCGGTTCCTGCGCAGCTACGATGACGCCCTGGCGCTGCGGGACCTGCTCCGCCCCGGGCTGCGGCTGGCCATCGTGGGCGCGGGCTGGATCGGCGCGGAGCTGGCCACCGCCGCGGCCGGCCTGGGCGCCCAGGTCACGGTGGTGGAGGCCGGACCCACGCCGATCGCCTCGGCGGTGGGGACCGAGGTGGGGGCGCAGACCATCGGCTGGTACGCCGGCGCCGGCGTCGAGCTGCGGGTCGATGTCGCGGTGGAGTCCGTTCAGCCGGACGGGCTTGCGCTGGCCGGGGGCGGCTGGCTCGCCGCCGACGAGATCGTGACCGCGGTCGGCGTGCGCCCGGCCACCGGCTGGCTGCGGGACTCGGGCCTGCACCTGCAAAACGGCGTGGCCGTGGACGCCGGCCTGCGCGCCTCGCAGCCCGGCGTCTACGCGGTGGGGGACTGCGCCGCGTTCGAGTCGCGGCGGTTCGGCCGGCGGCTGCGGTTCGAGCACTGGGACGTGGCCCTGCACGCGCCCGAGGTGGTCGCGGCCAACGTGCTCGGCGGCGACGAGATCTACGACCCGGTGCCGTACTTCTGGTCGGAGCAGTTCGGCCGCATGATGCAGTACGCGGGCTACCACGGCGACGCCGAGGACTTTCTCTGGCGCGGTGATCCGGCCGCGCCCACCTGGACGGCGTGCTGGCTGACGGCCGGGCTGGTCGCCTTGCTCGGCGTGGACCGCCCGCGCGACCTCCTGCAGGGCCGCCGCCTCATCGCCTCCGGCCATCCCGTGGACATCGGCCGCCTCGCCGACCCAGCCATTCCCGTGAAAGCCGCCCTCGCCGCCTAGTCCGCAGTGACCCGCGTGTTTGGAAGGACCCTGGACGTGGGACATTTGACACGTGGCCCAGATTGACCCCGCGACCGACGCTCAAGTCGGCGAATGGCTCTTGCTCCCCGACGTCGCCGACCAGCTCGGCATCCCCATTGGACGGGTGAAGCAACTGCTCCGTGATCGCAAACTCCTCGCCGTGAAGCGTCCAGGAGGGACGCTTGCGGTACCGGCCGCCTTCCTTCACGGCAATCAGGTCGTCAAGGGCTTGGGCGGCACGCTGACCCTGCTCTTCGACTGCGGGTTTGACGAGCCAGACGCGCTTCGCTGGCTGTTCACCGCGGATGAGACGCTGCCCGGTACGCCGATCGAGGCCATCGCCAGGCACCGGGCGACCGAAGTCAACCGGCGGGCCCAGGCCCTGGCGTTCTGACCGCGACCAGCGGCTGTGCTGTTCGCGAGCGGCTAGGCTGACCGCATGCCGCCGAGCCCGCCTCGCCCGCGCCCAGCCGCCAGCACGGGACGTGCCGTCAGGCTGCCGCACTCACCGCTGATCCGCGACCTGCTCGCGTCGGGCCGCCAGGCGTTCTCCTTCGAGTTCATGCCGCCCAAGACGCAGGCCGAGGAACAGCAGCTGTGGCGGGCGATCCGGCAGCTCGAGCCGCTGCGGCCGACGTTCGTCTCGGTGACCTACGGGGCTGGCGGGTCGACCAGGGACCGCACGGTCAGGGTGACCGGCCGGATCGCCGAGGAGACCACGCTGACTCCGGTCGGGCACCTCACCGCGGTGGATCACTCGGTGGCCGAGCTCAGGCAGGTCGTCGGGGCCTACGCGGCGGTCGGGGTGCGCAACGTTCTCGCGCTGCGAGGTGATCCGCCCGGCGACCCGAACGCCGACTGGATCCCGCATCCGGACGGACTGAGCTACGCGGCGGATCTGGTGGGCCTGGTCCGCCTCGCCGGGGATTTCTGCGTCGGGGTAGCCGCGTTCCCGGAAAAGCACCCGCGATCGCCCGATCCGGACACGGACGTGCGTTACTTCCTGGCCAAGTGCCGGGCGGGCGCCGACTTCGCGATCACCAACATGTTTTTCTACCCGGAGGATTACCTGCGCATGCGGGACCGGGTCGCGGCGCAGGGCGGCGACGTGCCGATTATCCCCGGCATCATGCCCATCACCAGTATGCGGATCATCGAGCGGGCGCTTGAGCTCGGCGGCTGCCGGGTGCCGACGCAGCTCTGGGAGCGGCTGCAGGCCGTGGCGGACGACCGGGCCGCGGTCCGGGAGATCGGGGTGGACTATGCCGCGGGCATGTGCGAGCGATTGCTCGCGGAAGGCGTGCCCGGGCTGCACTTCTACACCCTCAACTGGTCCCGGGCGACCCGGGAGATCTATCAGCGGCTGGGACTCGGCGAGCGGGGTTCGGGCGATTTGGGGGAGTCGGGGGAGCGTCCACACAGCGGAAGCTCGGCGCCCATCACCGCGTAAGGCGGCTCGCCGCTGGGGAAGAAGTGAAACCTGGTTAGCAGGTCGACGAACCCGGTGCCCCGGTACAGTCGTCTGGCCGCCGTGTCGGCGTCCCGCGTCGACAGCAGCGCGGTGCGTTCTGGGCGTCCCGCGGTGAGCCTGAGCAGGATGTCGGCGCCGGTGCCGTGACCCTGGTGCGCCGGCGTCACGTGCAACTCGGCCACCTCGAACGAGTCGTCCAGCCAGTCCGCGGCGATCCCGATGCCGCGGCCGACCGCCAGCGCGTGCCGGACCGTGTCGTGCCACCACTGGCCGTGCATCCCGTGAAAGCCGTAGCCGAAGCCGGCCGGCTCGCCCGAACCGTCGTCGGTGACCACAAGCGCACGGAACCCGGGATTGGCGGCGTGCCTGGTCATAATCGCTTTACGGCCGGTCAGCAGCTCGCTGGGCGGCCGCATGGCCGCCGCGTACACCGCGATCAGCTGGTCGAGCCGCGCGGCGAACTCGCCGGGGCCGAGCTCGGACACAGAAAGCGAACGCCGCATCCTCGCTAGCTTAAAAGAAGAAATGACGATTCCGAACGGACCGTGGCGATACCGTCAGCCCAAGCCTCGCGCCCGCCCGACTAGGCTCGCCCCGGTCAGGCCAGCTGACTGGACTGGCTGGCCTGCTCGGACCTGATCTGGACCGAGGCCTGGCCGAGCAGCGGATGGCTCGCGGTCAGCGTGATGGCACCAGGTCGGCCGGCGAGCGAGCGGATCCACACCGCCCCCAGGCCGCCGTACTCGCCGAACGCGAACGGATTATCGCCGACCAGCGTGGCCGGGCCCGACAGGGTCAGGGCGACCTGGCCGCTGGCGTACCTGCGCTGATTTCCGTGCTCGTCGATGGCCCGGAAGACGGCCCTGGTCGCGTCCGAACCATCGGCTGAGATCGTCATGTCGTCTACCGTCAGGCCTAGGGCGTCGCCAGCCGGGTCCGATGACATGCGCAGGTAGGTCACCTGCTGTCCGGCGACGTAGCCCAGGACCAGGAGTTCTGGCGTGGTGTCCGGCTTGGGGGCCGGCAGGTGGATCAGGAAGGGCGGGTGGGCCAGGCCGCTGTACTGCGGCGAGGCGAGGGCGGGCAGCGCCGTGGTGATCTGTACGCCGTCGATGAAGACCTCGAGCTGCTCGCAGTTGCTGGCGATCATGGCGGTCGGGGCGGCAGCAGGAACGGCGCCGCCTGGCTCCCAGAAGAACACCGGGATGATGACCGGATTCACACTGGGGTCGCCTTGAGACCGGTAGATGGCCGCGCCTGGCTTGGGCACCCGGAAGCCGTCCGCTACCCCGGCCCACTTGATGTTGTCCGGATCCTGGCTGAGCTGCGAGGAGTAGTCGAAGCCGGCCCAGGCCAGCAGCCCCGAGTACCCAGGGTAAGACCGGGCCAGGCTCTGGACCTGGCCGTGCAGGGCCGCCTGGCGGGCGAGCAGGGCCGGCGGGTCGGTCCAGGCGAAATGCTGTGGCCTGGCTTCCTCGACGCCGACGGCTTCGGTGATCAGGTAGGGCAGGCCGCTGAACGCGGGTTTCAGCTTGGCGTCACCGGTCTCGCGGTTGACGCCGTAGTCGTTGTAGGCGAAGACATCCTCGTTCCAGCTGACGTCGCTGTGATACGACATCGCCCCCGAACTCGGCCGCGAGCCGTCGAGTTCCGCGGCGGCTTGCCGGGTCGCGGCCCAGAGCCCGGGGAAGTCGAGCGTCTCGTTGAGCCTGGTGCCCCAGATGACCACCGACGGGCGGCTTCGGTCCCGGGTCACCATGTCGCGCACGTTCTGCACCACCAGGTCCTGCCAGGCCGGGCTGGTGCTCACGGCGTGCCATCCCGGTGCTTCTTCCCAGACCAGCAGCCCGAGCTCGTCACAGGCGTCGAGGAAATGCGGCGACTGGGGATAGTGGGAGCAGCGCACCATGTTGCAGTTGAAATCGTTCTTGAGTATCTCGACGTCCTTGCGCTGCACCCGGGCGGGCATCGCCATGCCGGCGTACGGGTAGAGCTGATGCCGGTCCAGGCCGAAGAGCTGGAGCCGCTGGCCGTTAAGGTAGAAGCCCTCAGGCCGGAACGAGGCCTCACGGAACCCGATCTGCCTGGTCAGGACGTGGCTGCCCGAGCCGGGGAAGCTAAGCGTGGCCCGGACCGTATAGAGCTTGGGACTGTCGGGGGACCAGAGGCCGATCTGCCCCAGATCGGTCAGGCTCAGCTTCGTGCGGCTGGTCCCAGGAGAGGTCACCCTGATCGTCGCGCCCTGCGCGGCGATCTGCGCGGCCCCGTCGAACAACTCGACCAGCAAGGTGCCGTCGCCGTGCGGCGTCACCGCCGAGTCGACGGAGCATTCGACGTCCACCCGCCGCTGCGGGCTGAGTACGTCGGCGGGCAAGGCGAACAGGTCAGTGAGGAACGCGGGCGGGACCACGCGGACGTTGACGTCCCGGTAGATCCCGCCAGGCTGAAAGAAGTCGATGCTGTCCGGACCGAGCCCCACGCCCACCGGCGGGACCGGCAGGCAGCGCGCATCGACGATGACAGAAAGCAGGTTATCCCCGGCCGTGACCTTGCCTGGTAAGTTCGGCTGACCAGGGCAGGTAGCCGCCCTGGTGCGTGCTGACCACCTGGTCGTTGAGGACCACCGCCGCGTTGACCATGACTCCGTCGAAGTCGACGAAGATCCGGTGACCGGCCGGATGCGAGCCGAGCAGGGAAGCGCCGCTGAAGTGGCGCCGGTAGATCCACACCTGCTGCCAGGTGTTGAAGTCCCAGTTCTGCCAGGAAAGCCCGGTGACCGTATGCGGCAGCGTGACCGGCGCGAAGCCGCTGTCGTCGTAGAAGCTGCTCTCCGAGCCCGCCATGTACTGACCGCCGAACAGCCAGTTCGTATTCATTGAGTAGGTGGCGCTGGCCGGCTGCTGCGTTCCCTTGCTGGCCGCGCCGCCCACCAGCGCGATCAGCGGCAGCGCGGCCACCCCAGCGCCGCCGATCAAGCTCGCCTGAAGCACGGTGCGCCGCCGAATCGGCCGCTTCGCCGCGGCCGCCGGCTCGTCGGTCCTTCCGTCCGCCCCGGCCGCCAGTCCACCGGTCGTTCCGTCCCCGCTGGCTGCCGTTCCGTCCCCGGTCGGCTGCCGTTCCGTCCCCGGTGGCTGCCGTTCCGTCCCCGGTGGCTGCCGTTCCTGCCGTCCCGCGGTCGCTGCGTCTGCGGTCGCTGCGTCTGAATCTGTTCCGGCCAGGACGACGGGCGCCCCGTCCGCCTCCGCGGGTCCGTCCGCCTCCGCGGGTCCGTCCGCCTCCGCGGGTCCGTCCGCCTCCGCGGGTCCGTCCGCCTCTGCGGGACCGCCCGGGTGCGGAAGAACCGCGTCTCTCTCCGGGCGAAACCACCGTCCCGACTCGCCCGCATGCGACCCGGCCCCCGCCTGAGCCGGCGGTGTTTCTGGGTACGTCTGCGTCGTCGGTGGTTCGGCGTCTGATGCGGCAGCACGCGGCTCACCGTTGGCCGCGGTCACGCGCGGCTCAGCGGCAGTGTCGGCAGCGCCAGGCACCCCCTCGGTCTCGATTGCACCAGACTCAGCGCTGGCATCCCCTTCGATGTCCTGGTCGCCAGAGCTCGTGCGCAGATCCTCAGCGAGGGGTTTCGCGCTCCCGTCATCAGTGGCGGGTCGGGATGGCACGCGATTAAAATACAGGCCTACGCTAGCCCTTCGCACAAACGGCTGCGTCGTTCGCGATTTGATATCTATTGGTCTTTCGGGGCGATACCCCGCCGCGGTCGCTGACAGGCCTGGCTGCGGCTCTCAGCGATGCCTGTGGGTACGCGCTCGCGATGGCGAGCGGCTTCTCTTCGTGCCACGACAGCCCTCCTGAGCGCCGCTCAGCGGGCCAAAGGTTCGTGGTGTGTGTTGTGGTGAGGGGTCTGCCTGGCTGTGCACCACGCATCTGCCTGGCTGTGCACCACGCACAGGTCAATAGCTTCTTCCCGGAGTGTCACGTCAAGCCGGACGATATCTAAAGCGGGCCCCGTGGCTGAGCAGGCCCTCTGTGGCCCGCTTGTCCCGGTCGCTGCTCCGGTACTCCCGCCTGCCCCGGTACTCCCGCCTGCCCCGGTACTCCCGCCTGCCCCGTGGCCCCGTTCGCCCGAGCCCCTGCTGTGATCGTTACCGCTATGGATGACGATCAGGCGTGCCTGCACCCGCATCGGTGGGACAGACGGCCGCGGTAGCGCCTGGCGTGGGCTATGAGGCGGGCGGGGTAGCGCAGGACCGGGGCTTGGCGCGCCGTCTGGCTAATCGAACAAAGATCTTGGTAGATTCAGGCTTCGTGAAGCATTGTGGGTACTATGATCCACAAAAGTCTTCACCAAGCCCGAATCTACTACCAAAAAGCCACGTCTGGCCGGAACGGAAGTGATCCGGGAACGCGGATGGGGCGGTGATGACGCGTGGTGTCCCGCGAGCCGCCGCAGTAAGAGGATAGCCCGGGCTTGGGCGGGTCCCTGCCTGGGCTCTGATGGGATTGTGGATCGTTACTACCCTCATAGGGCAGCTAAGTATCCACAATAATTCGAATACCTGGACTAGAGTCCGGATTGTCGTGTTTGTCCGGCGAGCGGAGGGCAGCCGACGGGCAGGGGATGGCCGGTGAGCGGAGGGCGGCCGGCGGGCGGGGGAGGCGGATCCGGCTCAGGCCGCGGCGATACCCGGTGGCCAGCATGGTCCGACTGGGTCGCCGGACGCACAACCAGCTCCGAAGCCACCGCCAGCGCAAACTCGCTGACCTCACATTGCTGTCGCGCAGCCGGCCCCCCTGGCCTCGGGACCCGAAAATGTCAGACCCCCGCGATATCTTCGAACAGACATCGAAAACCGCTGGACATCCGAGCGAATTTAGGTTCGAATAGATGCGTACGGCGGCTGGGTGCGGTGAGGGGAGTCCCTCGCCGAGCCGGGCCAGAGTAAGGAGATGAAGAGCGATGGTGAACGCAGTGGAGATGCGACCGGGCCGAGGTGACGTCAGCTCGCGGTATCCCGGGGCTCCCGCGGCTCCCGGGTTGGCGCCGACGGTGCTTAGCATGCTTCAGTCGGCGCGGCGGGGACTGGCCGAGGCGGCTGACGAGTCGGCGCCCGGCGCCCGGTACGTCACCGCGCACCTGGCGGCACTGCGGGCCGCGGCCGCGGTGGTGGCCGCTCGCGGTGAACCTACGTCTAGGCGGAGGAAGCCGCACAGCGTCTGGGAGCTGCTGCCTCAGGTCGAGCCTGCGCTCACCGAGTGGGCAGCGTTCTTCGCGGCCGGAGCCGGCAAGCGCGCGGCCGCCGAGGCCGGGCTGCCACGGGCGGCATCGGCGCGCGAGGCCGACGACCTACTGCGGGATGCGGAGACTTTCCTGTCACTCGCCGAGACCGCGCTCGGTGTCGAGGTGCAGTCTCCGCTCCCGCTTCGGCCGGCAGGCTAGCGGCTCAGAAGCCTTCCATCGCGCCACGCGCGTCGGCGTCGAGAACGCCCCAGCTGATGAGCTCCTCAGTCAGGTCGGAGGGGGACTTGTCGTAGATGACCGCCAGAGAGCGGAGGTCCTCGTGGCGCACAGACAGGACGCGACCGTTGTAGTCGCCGCGCTGGCTCTGGATGGTCGCAACGTAACGGGCCAGCGGGCCGACCTTGTCCTTGGGCAGCTGGCCCATCCGCTCTAGGTCGATGACGAGCTTGGGTGATGGCACCAGCGGCGACGGGGCGGCATCGCCGGGCAGGAGCTCGGACACGGGTACCCCGTAGAACTCGGCGAGCTCGGCGAGTTTCTGGACCGTTACCGAGCGGTCGCCACGCTCGTAGGAACCCACGACGACGGCCTTCCAGCGGCCGCGGGACTTCTCTTCAACTCCGTGCAGCGATAGGCCCTGCTGTGTGCGGATGGCGCGCAGCCGCGCGCCGAGTGTCTTGGCGTACTCAGATGGCATTGTTCCTCGGTTCCCGGCCTGTCGTCGCTTACGGTAACGGTTACGCTCAGTGACGGTAGGCGGCGAGCGCCTCTCAGGTCAAGCCGAATGGCAAAAACTGGCGTAACTCATCCGGTAACCACCTAGCCTTCGCAGTTCACTATGTACCCTCCGCCGGCCGGCGAGAACCCGGCCGTGACCGAGGTTTCCCGTCGCTGCGGGCTTGCGGACGGGGTGAGACGGGCTGTCGTCACGTTCTGGTTACCTTGGTACGGTGTGAGCTAAATCACATAGGTTGTGGGCTAGCTCAAAGCGGCCAGGCCTGCCGGTAACTCCCCGTATGATCATGCACGTAGACATCCTTTAAGGACCGTCCCGAGAGGCGGGGAAGGAGGTCCGTTCTATGTGCGCAGCCAGCAGTCCGGTCGCGGGGCGTGATGGTCTCGCGGTTCTCGACGCCGACGAGATCCGGCGTGCGCTCACCAGGATCGCGCATGAGATCCTGGAGCGGACGCACGGCGGCGATCAGGTCATTCTGCTTGGCATTCCAACTCGCGGGGTTCCGCTTGCGCATCGCCTCGCGGCTCGCATCGGGGAGTTCGAGGGCCTCGACGTCCCATGCGGTTCCCTGGATGTCACCATGCACCGGGACGATCTCCGGCTCCACCCGGCCCGCGCGCTTGGCCGGACGGAGCTTCCCGCGGCCGGGGTCGACGGGAAGACGGTCGTTCTGGTAGACGATGTGCTGTATTCGGGCCGGACCGTGCGGGCCGCACTTGATGCGCTGAACGATCTGGGCAGGCCCCGGGCCGTGCAGCTGGCGGTGCTCGTCGACCGCGGCCATCGTGAACTCCCGATCCGCGCCGACTATGTCGGCAAGAACCTGCCGACATCGCAGCGCGAGTTCGTACACGTCCTGCTGGCCGAGGTGGACGACCAGGACGTCGTGATAGTCGGCGATGACGGGAGGCAGTCGTGAAACGGCACCTGATTTCGGCCGCCGACCTGACCCGGGCCGACGCTCTGCTGATCCTCGATACCGCCGAGGAACTGGCTCAGCTAGCCGACCGTCCGATCAAGAAGCTGCCCACGCTGCGCGGCCGCACCGTGGTCAACCTGTTCTACGAGGACTCCACCAGGACCAGGATCTCCTTTGAGGCCGCGGCCAAGCGGCTGTCCGCCGACGTGATCAACTTTTCCGCGAAGGGGTCGAGCGTCGCCAAGGGCGAGAGCCTCAAGGACACTGCGCTGACGCTGGAGGCCATGGGCGCGGACGCCGTGGTGATCAGGCACAGCGCGTCCGGCGCGGCGCACCGGCTCGCGGGCTGGGTCCAGGGCAGTGTGCTGAACGCCGGAGACGGTACCCACGAGCATCCCACCCAGGCCCTCCTCGACGCGTTCACCATCCGCCGCAGGCTCATGAGGGCCGGGGGGACCCGGGGAGGCACGGGGGGGCGGGCGGCCCCCCCGTACGCGGGGGGTTCCGGGGGGTCGTCCCCCCGGGCCAGCACCGCGCTCGACGGCATCAGGGTCACGATCGTCGGGGACGTGCTGCACAGCCGGGTGGCCAGGTCCAACGTGCTACTGCTGAGCACCCTTGGTGCCGAGGTGACCGTGGCCGCTCCGCCCACGCTGCTCCCGCACGCCGTCGGCAGCTGGCCCTGCGAGGTGAGCTATGACCTGGACAGCGAACTGCCCAAGAGCGATGTCGTCATGATGCTCCGGGTCCAGCAGGAGCGGATGACCGCGGCGTTCTTCCCGAGCGTGCGCGAGTACAGCCGCAGATACGGGCTCGACGCCGCGCGGATGGCGCGGCTGCCCGACCATGCCATCGTCATGCATCCGGGACCGATGAACAGGGGAGTGGAGATTGCGGCCGAGGTGGCCGATTCCGCCCGCTCCACCATCGTGGAACAAGTGGCGAACGGGGTGACCACTCGGATGGCAGTCTTGTACCTGCTTCTTGGCGGCACGGAGTTCCCGGCGGTGACCCCGTGACGGCCGGCCGTCACGGGGCAGGCGGCCGCGCCGCTGACCCGGACAAGTGGCTCATCAGGGGCGTCACGGTCGCGGGATACGGCGGCCGCGAGGGCGGGACCGCTGACATCCTGCTGAGCGGTGGATCTGTCGCGGCCGTCGAATCGGGGCTGAACCACTCGGGTGCTCGTGTGCTCGACGCCGACGGCCTCATCGCCCTGCCCGGTCTCGTCGACCTGCACACGCACCTGCGCGAGCCGGGCCGCGAGGACGCGGAAACGGTCGAGACCGGCACCGCGGCGGCTGCCCTCGGCGGTTACACTGCCGTACACGCCATGGCCAACACCGACCCCGTGGCCGATACCGCCGGGGTGGTGGAGCAGGTCTGGCGGCTCGGCCGTGCCGCAGGACATTGTGATGTCCAGCCGGTAGGCGCGGTCACCGCCGGGCTGGGCGGCGTCCGGCTGGCCGAGCTCGGCACGATGGCGGACTCGGCCGCGCGGGTCCGCGTGTTCTCCGACGACGGCCGGTGCGTGGCCGACCCGCTGCTGATGCGCCGGGCGCTGGAGTACGTCAAGGCTTTTGACGGCGTGATCGCCCAGCATGCGCAGGACCCGCGCCTCACCGAGGGCGCGCAGCTGAACGAGGGTGAGATGTCCGCGAGCCTCGGTCTGGCGGGCTGGCCCGCCGTGGCCGAAGAGGCCATCATCGCCCGTGACTGCCTGCTCGCGGCGCATGTGGGCTCGGCGCTGCACATCTGTCACGTGTCCACCGCGGGCTCTGTGGAGATCATCCGCTGGGCGAAGTCCAAGGGATGGCTGGTCACGGCCGAGGTCACGCCGCACCACCTGATGCTGACCGATGAGCTCGCGGCGGGCTACGACCCCGTGTTCAAGGTCAACCCGCCGCTGCGCACCGCGGCCGACGTGGCCGAGCTCAGGCGCGCGCTGGCCGACGGCACCATCGACTGCGTAGCCACCGACCACGCCCCGCACCCGGTGGAGGCCAAGGAAACCGAGTGGGCGGAGGCGGCGTTCGGCATGACCGGGCTCGAGACCGCACTCCGGGTGGTGCAACAGGCCATGGTGGACACTGGGCTCCTGGACTGGTCGCAGGTCGCCGACCGGATGTCCGTCCGCCCGGCCAGGATCGGACGGCTGGCCGGGCAGGGAATCCTGCTCGAGGCCGGCGCGCCCGCCAATCTCACCCTGTATGACCCGGCTGCACCCGCCGAGGCCGTCGTCCCCGGCGCGTCAAAGAGCCGCAACTCGCCGTTCGCCGGAATGGAACTGCCCGGGCGGGTGGTGGCCACCTTCCTGCGCGGCACGCCCACCGTGCTCGACGGAAAGCTGGCCTGACCATGAGCACCCGCACGGCCCTGCTCGTCCTTGAGGACGGCACCACGCTGGCCGGGACGGCCTTCGGCGCGGAAGGCGAGAGGTTCGGGGAGGTGGTCTTCAACACCGGCATGACGGGGTACCAGGAGACGCTGACCGACCCCTCGTACTGCCGCCAGATCGTCGCGATGACCGCGCCGCATATCGGCAACACGGGCGTCAACGACACCGATCCCGAGTCCCGCCAGGCGTGGGTCAGCGGTTACGTCGTGCGCGAGCCGGCCAGGATCGCCTCCAGCTGGCGGGCGACAGGCGAGCTCGACGCCTATCTCCGCGCCGAGGGCATCCCGGGCATCGCGGTCCAGGGCACCAGGCTGCTGACCATGCGGGTGCGCGAGCAAGGCGCCATGCGGGCCGCGGTCAGCACCGTCGAGACCGATCCGGGACTGCTGCTCGAGCGCGTGCTGGCCAGCCCCGGTATGACCGGAGCTGACCTGGCCCGGGTGGTAAGCACCCCCGAGCCGTACACGATTCATCCGCCGGGCCAGGCCAGATACCGCGTCGTCGCGGTTGACCTGGGTATCAAGGCGTCCACGCCGCGGCTCCTCGCGGCCCGGGGCTGCGAGGTGATCGTCGTCCCGGCCGCCGTGACCGCCGAGGAGATCCTGGCCGCGTCACCCGACGGCGTGTTCTTCAGCAACGGTCCCGGTGACCCGGCCGCGGCCGGGTACGCGGTCGACGCCATGCGCGGGGTACTCGACGCCGGCCTGCCCGTCTTCGGCATCTGCCTCGGCAGCCAGATCCTCGCCCTGGCTCTGGGCTTGCAGACCTACAAGCTTCGCTACGGTCACCGGGGCGTCAACCAGCCGGTCATGGACCTAGCCACCGGCCGCGTCTACATCACCAGCCACAACCACGGTTTCGCCGCCGCCCTCCCCGGGGCGGCGCAGCCCGGCGCGACCTCTGCCCAGGCCCCATCCGCCGCCTCCACCTGGTCACACGTGCCACCCCAAGCGCAGCAGCCATTCGACACGCCTTACGGCCCGGCGGCGATCAGCCACGTCAACCTCAACGACGGCGTGGTGGAAGGCCTGCGGCTGCTCGATCGGCCGGTGTTCAGTGCGCAGTACCACCCCGAAGCCGCTCCGGGCCCGCACGACGCTGCCGATCACTTCGATCACTTCTGCACCCTGCTCGAGCGCGCCCGATGAGGCCGCCTGGTGATATGTCTGCAGTTTCGGGTGCTATGGACACCCCGAACTGCAGACAAAGCCGGTACCTCGCTCCGGAGGGCATGCGGAGGCCATACCGAACTCGTGGGGGTGGATCGTGCCGCGGCGTGAGGATCTGAAATCGGTGCTGGTGATCGGGTCCGGGCCGATCGTCATCGGGCAAGGCTGCGAGTTCGACTACTCGGGTACCCAGGCCTGCCGGGTCCTGAAGGCCGAGGGGATCAGGGTCAGCCTGGTCAACTCCAACCCGGCGACGATCATGACCGACCCCGAGTTCGCCGATGCGACCTACGTCGAGCCGATCACCACGGAGACGCTGGAGAAGGTCATCGCGATCGAGCGTCCCGACGCGGTGCTTCCGACGCTGGGCGGCCAGACCGCGCTGAACGCGGCCGTGGCCCTGCACGACTCGGGTATCTTGCGCCGCTACAACGTCGAGCTCATCGGGGCCAACATCGACGCGATCAGGGCGGGCGAGGACCGCGAGCGGTTCAAGGAGATCGTGACCGGCCTCGGGGCGGAGGTCCCGACCAGCCGCATCTGCCACGACATCGATGAATGCCTCGCGGTCGTGACGGGTACCGCTGCGGGCGGCCCCGAGCATGGCCTTGGCTACCCGGTGGTGGTGCGGCCCTCCTTCACCCTCGGCGGCGCCGGGTCCGGCATCGCCCAGGACGAGATCGAGCTGCGGCGTATCGCCGGGGCCGGGCTTGACGCCAGCCCGACGCGCGAGGTGCTGCTCGAGCAATCCATCATCGGCTGGAAGGAGTTCGAGCTCGAGCTGATGCGCGACCAGGCCGACAACGTGGTCGTCGTCTGTTCCATCGAGAACATCGACCCGATGGGCGTGCACACCGGCGACTCGGTCACCGTCGCCCCGGCCATGACGCTGACCGACCGCGAGTACCAGGCGATGCGGGATACCGCGATCGCCATCATGCGCGCGGTGGGCGTGGATACCGGCGGCTGCAACATCCAGTTCGCGGTCGAGCCGGCCACCGGCCGCATGGTCGTGATCGAGATGAATCCCCGGGTGTCGCGCTCGTCCGCGCTTGCCTCCAAGGCCACGGGGTTCCCGATCGCCAAAATCGCTGCGCGGCTGGCTATCGGCTACACGCTGGATGAGATACCGAACGACATCACCGGTCAGACCCCAGCCTGCTTCGAGCCCGCGCTGGACTACGTGGTGGTCAAGGTGCCGCGGTTCGCGTTCGAGAAGTTCCCGGGGGCTGATCCCGCGCTCACCACCCACATGAAGAGCGTGGGGGAGGCGATGGCCATTGGCCGCAACTTCGCCGAGTCGCTGCAAAAGGCGCTCCGTTCGCTGGAGAGTAACCACAGTTCGTTCGGCTGGAAAAATCCCCCGGGAGACAGGGCGAGCCTGCTGCGTGCCTGCGGAACTCCGCACGATGGCAGGCTGGCCACCATCCACCAGGCCCTGCGGGCGGGGGCCAGCCGGGCTGAGGTGGTCCGCGTCACCGGCATCGATCCCTGGTTCATCGAGCAGATCCAGCACATCCAGCAGGTGGCGGAGCAGGTCGCCGCGGCCCCCGCCCTGGACGCGCAGATGTTGCGGCTGGCGAAGCAGAACGGATTCTCGGACGCGCAGATCGCCGACCTGCGCGGGAGCCTCGAAGCCGTGGTGCGGGAGATCCGCTGGGGGCTGGGGGTGCGGCCGGTGTATCACGCGGTTGATACCTGCGCCGCGGAGTTCGCGGCCCGCACCCCGTACCTGTACTCGACTTACGACGACGGGAACGAGGTGCCTGAAGGCACCGCACCCAAAGTGATCATCTTGGGCAGCGGGCCCAACCGCATCGGCCAGGGGATCGAATTCGACTACGCCTGCGTGCACGCCTCGTTCGCGCTCGCCGACGCGGGCTACGAGACCGTCATGGTGAACTGCAACCCGGAGACGGTCTCCACCGACTACGACACGTCGGGCCGGCTGTACTTCGAGCCGCTTACCCTGGAGGACGTGCTCGAGGTGGTCCGCGCTGAGCAGGCGACCGGCCCGGTGGCCGGGGTGATCGTCCAGCTGGGCGGGCAGACGCCGCTCGGGCTGGCCCGGGACCTTGAGGCCGCGCGCGTTCCGGTGGTAGGCACCTCTCCGAATGCGATCCACCTGGCCGAGGACCGTGCCGCCTTTGCCCGGGTGCTGGAAGAGGCCGGACTGACCGCGCCCAGGTACGGTACCGCGATGTCGGCGGAAGAGGCGGTCCAGATCGCCCGCGAGATCGGCTACCCGGTGCTGGTACGGCCCTCGTACGTGCTGGGTGGCCGCGGCATGGAGATCGTCTACGACGACGCGACGTTGCGGTCGTATGTGACCCGGGCCGCGGCGGCTGGTTCCGGCCATCCGGTGCTGATCGACAGGTTTCTCGACGACGCGATCGAGGTCGACGTCGACGCGCTGTACGACGGGTCCGAGCTCTACCTCGGCGGCGTCATGGAGCACATCGAGGAAGCCGGCATCCATTCCGGCGACTCGGCCTGCGCGCTGCCGCCGATCACGATCGGGCGCAGTGACATCGAGCAGATCCGCGCGGCCACCGAGGCGATCGCCGCCGGAGTGGGCGTCCAGGGCCTGCTGAACGTGCAGTACGCGCTGGCCGGGGGAGTGCTGTACGTCCTTGAAGCCAATCCACGGGCCTCGCGCACGGTGCCGTTCGTCTCCAAGGCCACGGCGGTACCGCTGGCCAAAGCCGCGGCCCGGATCATGCTGGGCGCCACCATCGCCGAGCTTCGCGCCGAGGGCATGCTCGCGCAGGTCGACGGGGGCCGCCTGCCGCTGGACGCGCCGGTGGCCGTGAAGGAAGCCGTGCTGCCGTTCGGCCGGTTCCGCGATCTGACCGGCCAGGGCGTGGACACCGTGCTCGGCCCGGAGATGCGCTCGACCGGTGAGGTCATGGGGATCGACGCGGTGTTCGGCACGGCGTACGCGAAGGCTCAGGCCGCGGTCTACGGGTCGCTGCCGGTGAAGGGAAGAGCGTTCGTGTCGGTGGCGAACCGGGACAAGCGATCGATGATATTTCCGGTTAAGCGCCTGGCCGACCTGGGCTTCGAGATCTGGGCCACGGAGGGAACGGCGGAGGTGCTGCGGCGCAACGGGGTTCGTGCCAAGATCGTGCGAAAGCACGGCGACGGTCCCGGCCCGGCCGGTGAGCCGACCGTGGTAACGCGGATCCTCGCGGGCGAGGTGGACCTGATCGTGAATACGCCGTTCGGCAGCCCCGGACAGTCCGGCCCGCGCCTGGACGGCTACGAGATCCGCACCGCCGCGGTGCGTCGCGGTGTTCCCTGTGTCACCACGGCCGCAGGCCTGGCCGCCGCCGTCCACGGGATCGAGGCCACTATCCGCGGTGAGGTGGGGGTGCGGTCACTGCAAGAACACGCCGCGCTGCTCGGCCGCCCCTCTCGTGGGTGAGGCACGTGGCGCCCGTGCAGATCCGCAGCACCGTGCTGACCGTGCGGCGTGTCGACGCTTATCACGCCCTGACGCTGGTCGCGCCGGCGATCGCGGCCAAGTTCAAGCCGGGCCAGTTCGTCACGATCGCCGTCGGCGGTCCGCACACCTCGATGCTCGGGCGGCGGGCCTTCGCCGTGCACGATGTGCGTGCCGATCATGGCGGCACGGTGGAGATCGTCTTCGACGCCAGCGGGCCGGGGACGCAGTGGCTGGCCGGGCTGCGGGCTCGGGACTCACTCGATACGGTGGGGCCGCTCGGCCGGCCGTTCCCGCTGCCCAAAGACCCGTCGAGTTGCCTGCTGCTCGGAGTGGGCTACGGCAGCGCGTCGCTGTTCGCGCTCGCCGCGCGGCTGGCCGAACGCAGCTGCAGTATCGACTACCTGCTCGGCGGCCAGAGCGCGGACCGCGTCTTCGGCGCCCTGTCGGCCCGCCGTAGCGGGCGTTCCGCCGCGGTGGCCACCGCCGACGGTTCGTTCGGTGCCCGCGGTCACGTCACGGCGCTGCTCGAACCGATCATCCGCGAGGCACGCACCGACGTGATCTATGCCTCCGCGCCGGTGCCCGTGCTGCGGGAGGTGACGGTCATCGCGGGCCGGTACGCGATCCCGGTGCAGGCCTGCGTGGACGTGCCGATGGCCTGCGGCACCGGCGTGTGCATGGGGTGCGTGCTGCCGGTCACGGGAAACGATGGAGTCACCCGGATCGTGCGCTCGTGCGTGGACGGGCCGGTGTTCCGCGGCGACCTGGTTCGCTGGGACGACATGGGGACCATCCCCTTCGACGCCCTCGGGGCTCCGGGGTGGTCTGGCGCTAGCCAGGATCGGCATCTTCATGCCGGTTGACATGCGGGCCAGGATCGGT
This sequence comes from uncultured Actinomycetes bacterium, assembly GCA_963808315.1. GTDB lineage: Bacteria > Actinomycetota > Actinomycetes > Streptosporangiales > Streptosporangiaceae > Palsa-504. Next base: position 61,853 of record CAWEFK010000024.1, read on the forward strand.
CAGGTCGAGCTGCCCAACCTGGTGCTTACCGCGTCGGGCTGTGCGGGTGCCGGCCGCGAGCTGGCTCAGTTCATCGACGTGGCCCGGGTCGGCGCGCTGATCAGCAAATCGATCATGCTGGAGCCCAGGACCGGCAATCCCGCGCCGAGGCTGGCCGAGACGCCGAGCGGGATGCTCAGTTCCGTGGGGTGGCAGGGGCCGGGCATTGATGCGTTCTTGCAGCGTGATCTGCCCTGGCTGCTGTCAAGGGGCGCCCGGGTCGTGGTCTCGATCGCGGGCCAGACCATCCGCGAGTACGCCGAACTGGCCGCCAGGCTGTCCGACACGGCGGGCGTCACCGCCATCGAAGTCAACCTCGCCTGCCCCGATGCGCAGGACACGGGCCGGCCGTTCGCCTTCGACCCGCAGCGGGCCGGCAGCCTGGTCACGGCGGTTCGGGGTGCCGCTAGGTATGACATACCCGTGTTCGCCAAGCTGTCGCCGGACGTCACCGATATTGTCGCGGTGGCCGGCGCTTGCGTCACGGCCGGCGCCGATGGGCTGTCGCTGATCAATCCGCTGCTCGGCATGGCCATCGACCCCGTCACCGTGCGCCCGGCGCTGTCCGGCACGTACGGCGGACTGTCCGGCCCCGCGATCAGGCCGGTCGCGGTCCGGTGCGTCTGGCAGGTACGGGAGGCGTTTCCCGGCGTGCCGATCATCGGGATGGGCGGTGTGCGTACCGGCCGGGACGCGCTTGAGCTCCTGCTGGCGGGCGCCTCGATGGTCGCCGTAGGAACCGAGATCATCCATGACCCATCGGCGTGCTCGCGCGTCCTCAGGGAGCTGGAGGAGGAACTGGGGGCGATGAGCGTGGACCGGGTCGCCGATGTCGTGGCTCAGGCTCACGGCAGGTTTCCGCGCGGCCTGGCCGGACGGACGTAGCGATAAGAATTTACGGGATCGAGACATGACACGTTTTGAACGATCAATCAAGGAGTGGCCGTGAGCAATCCGGCGCCGGTGGCGGTTGCGCTCGACGCGCCTGACCTGGAGACGGCAGCGCGATGGGCGGCGATGGTGACCCCGCACGTGAGCACGGTGAAGGTCGGGCTCGAGCTCTACTTGCGTTACGGACCGCAGGTGGTGGCCACCGTCCGGGGGGCCAGCCGGGTGTCGGTATTCCTGGATCTGAAGCTGCACGACATTCCGGCCACCGTCGCCGCGGCCGCCCGGGCGGTCGCGCGGCTGCGGCCCGATGTCCTCACGGTGCACGCGGCCGGCGGCACCGACATGGTCCGCGCCGCCGTCGAGTCGGCGCCGGACGCGATGGTGGCGGCGGTCACCGTCTTGACATCGCTCGGTGACGACGATCTGGCCCGGATCGGCCTGGCCGGCCCGGTGCCCGCGGCCGTCCTGCGGTTGGCCACCCTCTCGGTGGCGGCAGGCGCCCAGGGGCTGGTCTGCTCCCCGCACGAGGTCTCCGCCGTCCGTGCCGAGGTGGGTCCTGATGTGACGCTCATCACTCCCGGCGTTCGCCCGGCCGGGAGCGCAGCAAATGACCAGGCCCGGTTCGCTACCCCCGAGGAGGCCATCCGGGCGGGGGCCGACCTGCTGGTGATCGGCCGGCCCATCACCCGTGCCTCGGATCCTGGTGCCGCCGCCGCGGCCATCGCAGCGTCGCTGCGCCGGGTCGGCCGGGCCCGCCTGGGGTGACCGGTCGCGATCCCGGTCCGGCTCGTGGATCGGCTATCATCTGGCTCGCCAATATGGTGACTCGGGGTGACGTTTTCTTCACCCAACAAGTATGATGGCATCCCGTGCGCGTACGGTCCCGGTGAGACGGGTGATTGCCACCGTCACAGTTGAGACTCGTGTGGCGTAATACCCGTCGAGTTACTCTGGTGTCGTAGTGAGATGAGTAAGACATGTCTGCCGAATCCGTGACGCGCCGACTCGGCGTCGGTCTTGCCGAGCGCCGATGGCATACGCTGATGTCCTGTGGCGATGGCGGCGAGAAGGCACTCATCAGGGGCCTTGACCAGCCTGTTGGACGCGTAATGATGACTCTAAGTGATAACTTGAACACGGTAAGTAATATATTTCAATTTGTAATGACGTAAACGAGGGTTTGCGTTGCCTAAAGGGTACGTGATTGGCTAGTTTCCCCTCCCGACAAACCTTTTTCCGACGAAACCCGAGGTGACCCCGAGTGGCTCTTCCTCCCCTCACTCCCGAAGAGCGTGCCGCAGCACTTGAGAAGGCTGCCAGAGCACGCAAAGAACGCGCCGAGGTGAAGAACCGCCTCAAGCGCGGAGCCACCAGCTTGTCTGAAGTCATCAAGGAGGGCGGAACTGATGACGTGATTGGCAAGATGAAGGTCTCGGCCCTCCTTGAGTCCCTGCCCGGCGTGGGCAAGGTCAGGGCAAAGCAGATCATGGAAAGGCTTGGTATCGCGGAATCGCGCCGAGTTCGCGGACTTGGCACCAACCAGCGCTCCGCGCTTCAGCAAGAGTTCGGTGCCGATATCTGAACCGCGCGGCAGGCGGGAACCGAGCCCTGGTAGTGCCGCGGTCGCGACCCCGGTGCATTCGCGGCTGACCGTGCTCTCCGGGCCCTCTGGGGTCGGGAAGAGCACGGTCGTCGCCGAACTCAACAGGTCTTGTCCGCAGATCTGGATTTCCGTGTCGGTGACGACCCGGAAGCCGCGTCCCGGAGAAGTGAACGGGCGCGAATATCACTTTGTCGATGACGGCGAGTTTGACCGACAGGTGGCCAGCGGAGCGTTGCTTGAGTGGGCACGGTTCGCTGGCAACCGGTACGGCACGCCGCGTAAGCCGCTTTACGAAAAGCTTGAAGCCGGTGTTTGCTGTCTGCTCGAGATAGACGTGGCCGGGGCGCGGCAAGTCCGGCGAGCCGCCCCCGATGCCCGGCTGGTGTTCCTGGCCCCGCCCTCGTGGGAGGAGCTGGTGCGCAGGCTGACCGGGCGCGGCACCGAGCCGCCTGAGGTGCTGGCCCGCAGGCTGGCGGCGGCGCAGGAGGAGCTCACCGCGGCCGGGGAATTCGATGTCACGCTGGTGAATACATCGGTCAAGGACGTCTGCCACCAGCTGGTAGCCTTGATGGAGCAGTGAACTACGGAAGGCAAAACGTGGCAGGGACTCAGGTCGCCGAAGGCATCATCAACCCGCCGATCGACGAGCTACTCGAAGTCGTGGACAGCAAGTACCGGCTTGTCATCATGGCCGCGAAGCGCGCACGGCAGATCAACGCCTATTACTCGCAGCTCGGCGAGGGCCTGCTTGAGTACGTCGGGCCGCTGGTGGAAACACGCATCCAGGAGAAGCCGCTGTCCATCTCGCTTCGGGAGATCAGGGAACGGCTGCTCAGCGTCGAGATCCTCGAGGGCTGACCGGGGGCTGAGGAGTCCATGCCGGGACGGGTCGTTCTCGGTGTCGGTGCGGGTATCGCAGCATACAAGTCGTGCGAGCTGCTCAGGCTCCTGACCGAGTCTGGGCATAGCGTCCGGGTGATTCCCACCCCCGACGCTCTCAGGTTTGTCGGTGAAGCCACGTGGGCGGCCTTGTCCGGTGAGCCGGTGACCACCGACGTGTGGACGTCAGTGGACGAGGTACCCCATGTCCGGCTCGGGCAGTCGGCCGACCTGGTCCTGATCGTTCCGGCGACCGCGGACCTGATGGCCCGGGCCGCGGCCGGGATGGCCGGAGACCTGCTGACCGCCACCGTGCTGACCGCGAGATGTCCGGTCATCTATGCGCCGGCCATGCACACCGAGATGTGGGAACATCCCGCTACTGCGGCGAACGTGTCGCTGCTGCGGGATCGTGGTGCCCTCGTCCTCGAGCCTGAGTCCGGCCGCTTGACCGGCGCGGACAGCGGCCCCGGGCGGCTCCCGGAGCCGGCTGAGATTTTCGCCGTCGCGAGCCGGGTGCTGGCGCGCCGCAGTCATCAGGCCCCGGGCCACACGTCCTGGCTGGATCTGGCCGGCCGCCGCGTGGTGGTATCGGCCGGCGGCACCCGCGAGGAAATCGATCCGGTGAGGTTCATCGGCAACTGGTCAAGCGGAACGCAGGGTTACGCGCTCGCCCGCACGGCCGTGGCCCGGGGAGCCGAGGTGATCGTGGTCGCGGCCAACGTCGAGCTGCCGGATCCGGCCGGGGTCAAGGTCGTCCGGGTAATCTCGGCCCGTGACATGGCCGATGCCGTTACCGCCGCCGCGGCCCAGGGGGGCGGAGCCGACGCGGTGGTGATGACCGCCGCGGTGGCGGACTACCGGCCCGTCGCCCGGAACGCGGCCAAGCTGAAAAAGGACGGACAGCCGCCCGAGCCGCTAGCGCTGACCGAGAACCCGGACATCCTGGCCGGGCTGGCCGCCCGGCGTGCGCACGAACCCGGGCGCCAGGTCCTGGTCGGCTTCGCGGCCGAGACCGATACCGCGGCTGACGCCGCTCAGGCTAAGCTGTCCCGCAAGGGGTGTGACCTGCTCGTCGTTAACCCTGTGGGGAACGGGCTCGGCTTCGGCGCCGTCGACAACGAAGCTGTAGTCTACGGTGCCGACGGGACCGTCACCCAGATCCCGCGCGGACCCAAGGAAGCCCTCGCCGACATGGTGTGGGATCTGGTGTCCGCCCGGCTCAGGTAAGCCGTCCGCCCGGCTCAAGTAACCGGATCGACCGGATGAACTGCTGGACCCGGATAAACTCACCGCAGTCCCTGGAGCGAGGAGAAACGACGTGGCGCGCCGCCTGTTCACTTCTGAGTCGGTTACCGAAGGTCATCCTGACAAGATGGCCGACCAGATCAGCGACGTTATCCTGGACGCGATGATCAAGGATGACCCCGGCAGCCGCGTGGCGGTGGAGACGCTGATCACGACCGGGCAGGTCCATGTGGCCGGCGAGGTCACCACCAAGACCTATGTCGACATACCCGGCATCATCAGGGAGAAGATCCTCGAGATCGGCTATGACTCCTCGGCCAAGGGCTACGACGGGGCGTCGTGCGGCGTGTCGGTTTCCATCGGGTCCCAGTCGGCGGATATCGCTCAGGGTGTCAACGACGCGTTTGAGTACCGCGAGGGTGAGGGAACTGACGAGCTTGACCGTCAGGGGGCCGGCGATCAGGGGCTGATGTTCGGCTATGCCTGCCGCGAGACCCCGGAACTCATGCCGTTGCCGATCATGCTCGCGCACAAGCTCGCCCGGCAGCTGTCCGCGGTCCGGCGCTCGGGCCAGGTTCCCTACCTACGCCCGGACGGCAAGACCCAGGTAACGATCGAGTACTCCGGGGACACTCCGGTGCGGCTGGACACGGTCGTGGTCTCCACCCAGCACGCGCCCGATATCAACCTGAAGGAACTGCTCGCCCCCGACATCAAGGATTACGTGGTCGACCCGGTCCTGGCCGACGCGGGCATCAACAGCGACGGCTTCCGCCTGCTGGTCAACCCGACCGGACGATTCGAGATCGGCGGCCCCATGGGCGACGCCGGGCTGACCGGGCGGAAGATCATCATCGACACCTACGGCGGCATGTCCAGGCACGGAGGAGGAGCCTTCTCCGGCAAGGACCCGTCCAAGGTCGACCGCAGTGGCGCCTACGCGATGCGGTGGGTGGCCAAGAACGTGGTCGCGGCGGGGCTGGCGGACCGGTGCGAGGCTCAGGTTGCCTACGCGATCGGCAAGGCGACGCCGGTGGGGTTGTTCATCGAGTGCTTCGGCACCGAGAAGGTACCCGTGGAGCGGATCCAGGACGCCGTGCTCGAGGTCTTCGACCTGCGGCCGCGGGCCATCATCTACGCGCTGGACCTGCTGCGTCCCATCTACGTTCAGACCGCCGCCTACGGGCACTTCGGCCGGACCGAGCCCGACTTCTCCTGGGAGCGGACCGACCGGGTGGACCAGCTCCGCAGCGCCGTAAACTTCTGAGCCCCCGGCCGCGCCCGGCGTCCTAGGTGTCCTGACCGCCCGTGCGGCTCTGGTAGGACGGAACCGTGGGACAGGGGACGAAGGGGTCGAAGGACCAGGCGGTCAGCGAGCGGCTGCCCGTGGCCCGGGTCGCGGTGGATATCTCCCTCGCTCACCTCGACCGTCCCTTCGACTACCTCGTCCCGGCCAGCATGGACGACGCAGCCGTGCCCGGCTGCCGGCTGCGGGTGAGGTTCGCCGGCCAGCTGGTCGACGGTTATCTCCTGGAGCGCGCCCAGACCAGCGAACACCAGGGCCGGCTGGCCCGGCTGGAGCGGGTCATCTCGCCCGAGCCGGTGCTCACCCCGGAGATCTTCGACCTGTCCCGCGCGGTGGCGGACCGGTACGCCGGCACGCTGGCCGACGTGCTCAGGCTGGCCATCCCGCCGCGGCACGCGACCGCCGAACGCGAGACCCCACCCCAGCCCGACGTGCCCCAGCCCGACAGCCCCGCCCGACGTGCCCCCGCCCGACGTGCCCCCGCCCGACGTGGGGCCGGCGCGGCGGCCCGAGCCTGGCTCGTGGGTTCGCTACCCGGCCGGGACCGCGTTCCTGACCGGGCTCGCGGCCGGCGCCGGTCCGGGCCGCCTGGTCGGCCCTGCCCGGTCCACACTGGCCGGCCGAGATCGCGATCGCCGCCGCGACCACCGCCACGGCCGGGCGCGGCGTGGTCATCGTGGTGCCAGACGCCCGTGACCTGGAACGCGTCGGCGCGGCGCTGGCCGGTGCCGACGTCGGTCATGTCTGCCTGAGTGCTGATCTCGGCCCCGCCGAACGATACCGCCGCTGGCTGGCGGTACGCCGCGGCCTGGTCCGGGTGGTGGCGGGCACCCGGGCCGCGATGTTCGCCCCGGTTGCTGACCTCGGCCTGGTGGTGCTCTGGGACGACGGCGACGACCTGCACGCCGAGCCGCACGCCCCCTACCCGAACGCTCGTGAGGTGCTTGCCCTGCGCGCCCACCGGACCGGCGCGGCCGCCCTGATCGGCGGCTTCGCCCGCACCGCCGAGCTCACGCAGCTGGTCGCGGCCGGGTGGGCCAAGCCGCTGACCGGCCAGCCGGATATCCTGCGCCGGGTGGCGCCGCCCGTCCGGCCCGCTCCCGACGAGGCCGAGCTGGCCCGCGATGCGGCCGCGATGACCGCGCGGCTGCCGAGCCTGGCGCTACGCACGGCTCGCCTGGCCCTGCCGGACGGACCTGTCCTGGTCCAGGTGCCGCGGCGGGGCTATCTTGCCGCGATCGCCTGCGACCGGTGCCGGGCCCAGGCCAGGTGCGCTACCTGCGCCGGGCCGCTGGAGGTCGGCGGCGCGAACGAGGTCCCCGGCTGCCGGTGGTGCGGCGCCCTGGCCGCGGACTGGAGCTGCGCTCGGTGCGGGTCGGGCCGCCTGCGCGCGCTGGTCACCGGCGCGGCGCGGACCGCCGAGGAACTGGGCCGGGCCTTTCCCGGGGTACCCGTGCGCACCTCCGGAGGCCAGCATGTGCTGGCCACGGTGACGGCCCAGCCCGCGCTGGTCATCGCCACGCCCGGAGCCGAGCCGGTGGCCGCCGACGGTTACGCCGCTGCGCTGCTCCTGGACGGCTGGGCGCTGCTCGGCCGGCCCAGCCTGCGCGCGGCCGAGGAGGCCCTGCGGCGGTGGATGAACGCCGCCGCCCTGGTCCGGCCCGCCGGGCCGGTGGTGGTGCTGGCCGAGGCGTCGCTTCCGGCCGTGCAGGCTCTGGTCCGCTGGGATCCGGTCAATTTTTCCGAACGGGAGCTGGCCGAACGGACCGAGCTTGGTTTCCCGCCCGCGGTGCGGATGGCCTCGATTACCGGAACCTCCGCGGCGGTGGCCGACTTTGTCGGCTCGGCCGAGCTGCCCGCCCGGGCTGAAGTGCTCGGGCCGGTGCCCGCCGAGCCCGGAGCGGGCCGGGATCCGGGCGGGGAACCGCAAGAGCGCGCCCTGATCAGGATCAGCCGGGGAGATGGCCGCGCGCTCGCCCGTGCGCTGCACGCGGCGCAGGCGACCAGGAGCGCGCGCAAGGACGGTGCCGGCGTCCGGGTCCAGCTCGACCCGGCCGAGGTCGCATGACGGCTAGACTGGATGGGGCCGGCGCCGCGGGAGGAGGGGCGCTCGCTATCGGGTCTCCAGGAGGGTTTTGTGAGCGTCAAGCCGATCCGTTTGTTCGGTGACCCAGTGCTGCGTACGCCGGCCGAGCCGGTCCGCGACTTCGACGCCGAGCTGCGCAGGCTCGTCAAGGACCTTACCGAGACCATGCTGGACGCGCCCGGGGCCGGGCTGGCCGCCCCGCAGATCGGGGTGGGCCTGCGGGTCTTCACCTACCACGTGGACGACAACGAGCCGGGACACCTGATCAACCCCTCGCTCGATCTGTCCAAGGACACCGACGAGGACGACGAGGGCTGCCTGTCATTCCCCGGCCTGGCCTACCCGGTCACGCGGGCGTGGGGCGTGGTGGCCAAGGGGTTCAACATGTACGGGGATCCGGTCACCATCGAGGGCACCGAACTGCTGGCCCGCTGCATCCAGCACGAGACCGACCACCTAGACGGCATCTTGTTCATCGACCGGATGGATCCCGCGCAGCGCAAGGCGGCGATGAAGGCGATCCGCGAGGCCGAGTGGTGGGGCGATCCCATCCCGCAGGTAAGGGTGTCCCCGCATCAGACGCTGGGCCAGGCCCGCTAGGATGCGCCTCGTGTTCGCGGGTACCCCCCAGACGGCGGTCCCGGCGCTTGACGCGCTGCTCGCCTCCCGCCACGAGGTTGTCGCGGTCGTGACCAGGCCCGATGCCCCGGCAGGCCGGGGGCGCAAGGTTGAGCCGAGCCCGGTGGCCCGGCGGGCCGCGGCGGCAGGCCTCGAGGTGCTCACCCCGGCCCGCCCCCGGGACCCGCAGTTCCTGGACCGGATGCGGGAGATCGCCCCGGACTGCTGCCCGGTGGTCGCCTATGGCGCGCTGCTGCCGCAAGCCGCCCTGGACATTCCGGCCCGAGGGTGGGTTAACCTGCACTTTTCCCTGCTGCCCGCGTGGCGGGGGGCGGCCCCGGTGCCACACGCCATCCTGCACGGCGACGACGTCACCGGCGCGAGCACGTTCGACATCGTGGCCGAGCTTGACGCGGGCCCGGTGTACGGGGTGCTGACCGAGCCGGTGCGGCCCGACGATACGACGGGCCGGCTGCTCGACCGGCTGTCGCACTCGGGCGCGGACCTGCTCGTGGCCACGCTCGACGGGATCGCGGACGGGACGGTCCACGCCGTTCCGCAGCCGGCCGAGGGCGTGAGCTTCGCGCCGAAGATCAACCCGGCCGACGCGCGAGTGGACTGGAAACTACCGGCGCACGTGGTTGACCGGCTGATCCGCGCGTGCACGCCTCACCCCGGAGCCTGGACGGAGCTCGACGGCGCCCGGATCAAGCTCGGCCCCGTCTCGCTGGACGAACCGGGCCCCGGGACCCGTAACCCTGGGACCCGCGTCCCCGAGGACGCGCCGGACCTCGGCCCCGGCGAACTGCTGGCTGCCCGGCACGCGGTGTTCGTCGGCACCGGTTCCCGCGCGGTGCGCCTCGGTGAGGTCCAGGCGCCAGGCAAGCGCCTCATGGCTGCCTCAGACTGGGTCCGCGGCCTGCACGCCGGCGGCCCGGTGCGGTTCGGCTGACGTGACGGGTCCCGCCGAGCAACGCCGCAAACCCCCGGGCCAGCCCCGGTCCGGCCAGCCCCGGTCCGGCGCGAGTCGGCCGCGTACGGATCCGGCCCGCCGGGCCGCCTACGACGTCTTGCGCGCCGTGGATGAGCGGGACTCCTACGCTAACCTGCTGCTGCCCTCCGTGCTGACCGAACGCCGCCTGACCGGCCGGGATGCTGCCTTCGCCACCGAACTGACCTACGGCACGCTGCGCGGTCTCGGCACCTACGACGCGATCCTGGCCGCGTGCAGCGACCGCGACAAGCTCGATCCGCCGGTCCGTGACGTGCTCCGGCTCGGCGTCCACCAGCTCCTGGCCACCCGGGTCGGCAGTCACGCCGCCGTGGCGACCTCGGTCGACCTGGCCAAGGAGGTGTGCGGCCCGCGTCCCTCGGGTTTTGTCAACGCGGTGCTGCGCCGGGTGTCCACCCGCGATCTTGATGCCTGGATCGCCATCGTCGCGCCGGACCGATCGCGGGACATGTCCGGCTTCCTGGCCGTCCGGTACAGCTATCCCCGCTGGATCGTCGACGCCTTCCGGGACGCGCTTGACGGACCAGCCGGCGCCGCCGAGGTCGATGACGCTCTCGCGGCGGGCAACCTCCGGCCGGAAGTCGTGCTCGCGGTCATGCCCGGTGTGGACAGGTCGGCGATCGCGGCGGGACCAGCGGGCGAGCTCGCGGAGCCCACCCGCTGGTCGCCGTACGGCCTGCGGCTGGCCGGTGGCGACCCGGCCCCGCTGACCGCCTCCGGGCAGGTCGCCGTGCAGGACGAAGCCAGCCAGCTGGCCGCGCTGGCCCTGTCCCGCGTCGGGCTTACCGGCCCCGATGAACTCTGGCTCGATCTATGCGCGGGCCCTGGCGGTAAGGCGCGGCTGCTGAGCGGCCTGGCCGCCGCCCGGGGCGCGCACCTGGTGGCCTCCGACGTGCGCCCGCACCGCGCACGCCGGGTCCTTGAAGCCCTCCGCCGCGCCGAGCAGGTCCCCGCCGAGCAGGTCCCAGCCGTGGTGGCCGCCGACGGCCGCCGGGTGCCCTGGCTGCCCGGAACGTTCGACCGGGTGCTGGCCGATGTGCCCTGCTCGGGGCTCGGATCGCTGCGCCGTCGCCCCGAAGCCAGGTGGCGCAAGACGCCGGCGGACGTGAAGGAACTCGCCGCCCTGCAGCGCGAGCTGCTCAACGCGGCCATCGATTCGGCCCGGCCCGGCGGCGTGATCGCCTACGTGACCTGTACCCCGCACATCGCCGAGACCAGGGACGTCGTCACCGCCGTCGCCGACGGCCGGGACGATATCACCGTCCTGGACGCCCCGGCCGTCCTCGCCGAGGTCCCCGACCTGCGTTGCCCCGAACCGAGGCGCTCCTCCGACCCGCGTTCTCGCCGGTTCGCCCAGTTCTGGCCCCATCGCCACGGCACCGACGCCATCTTCATCGCCCTGCTGCGCCGCGGCTGATGCCCGCGGGGCTAAGTCCGGGTGAGCGCCTTGGCCGTAGCAACCCGGCGGTTCCCGATGTCAGCCCGCTGACCCTGGGCGTAGCCGTCGCTGTAGCCCCGGCCGCTGTAGGTGACGCGGGTCCGGCGGGTCACCGGGTATGCCTCCTCCAGCTGACGGCGGATGACGAGGGCCCGGTCGGCGAGCACGAGCGCGGTGCTCGGCCCGGGGCGAGTCTCTCCGTCCGCGTCCGCGGCCGCGCGGTCCTCCGCCGACCTCACCCGGGTGATGACGGCGGTGACGAAGCCGAGCAGCCAGCTGCGGCGCCAGGCCCGCGGGCTGCGGACCCCGACGGGAACCACGGTCTTGGTCAGGCCGTGGGCCATCTGGAGCAGCAGCGAGGTGTAGAGGATGTCGACGCGCTCCAGGTCGGAGGCGAAGCCGAAGATATGGATGCGGGCGCCAGGCCGGCTGGTGGTCAGCAACACGCACTGGCATCGCATGGCCCCAGCCAGCCCGGCCAGCATGTGGGCCCGGACCTGCGCCCACGGGTTGTCGATGTCGATGATCCGGCTGCCCGGCCGGTCGGTATCCGGACGGGTCGCGGCCAGCCGGGCCCGGTCGATGCCGTAGCGGGCCATCAGCTCCGCGGCCTTCGCGGTGAGCGCCTCGGCCTCCGGCGGAGTCACACCCTCCGCCTCCGCCTTCGCCAGCAGCTTGCGTACTCGGTCAAGCAAGGCACTTGACGGTTCCGAACGCATAAGCAACCTCCAGTCGGTACCTATCGAACCTACTATCGAACTGTAGTATCGCGGTACGACATTTTCGCCATCGCGTTCCCTTCGCCGGTCCCCCTCCGGCTGGCGGGAGGTCCCTTTTCCCACACTGGAGATCGGACTCGCATCCCGGCACTCTACACTCGGGTAACTATGGCCGTTCAGATCTCGCCGAGCATCTTGTCCGCCGACTTTGCCCGGCTCGCCGATGAGGCCGCGGCGGTGGCAGGAGCCGCCGACTGGCTGCACGTGGACGTCATGGACAACCACTTCGTGCCGAACCTCACCCTCGGCCTCCCCGTGGTCCGGGCGCTGCTCAAGCACACCACCCTGCCGCTCGACTGCCACCTGATGATCGAGGATCCGGACCGGTGGGCCCCGCAGTACGCCGAGGCCGGAGCGCGCAACGTGACGATCCACGCCGAGGCGGTCCATGCCCCGGTGGGGACACTGCGCGCCATCCGGGCCGCGGGCGCGCGCGCCGGACTTGCCGTCAACCCGGGCACCGCGGTGGAACCGTACACCGAGCTGCTGCCCGAGATCGACATGCTGCTGCTCATGACGGTAGAGCCGGGCTTCGGCGGCCAGCACTTCCTGGACCTGGTGCTGCCTAAGCTGCGCCGCGCCCGCTCGCTGGTCGGCGGCCGCGACACCGCGATCTGGCTCCAGGTCGACGGCGGTGTCCACGAGGAGACCATCGAGCGGTGCGCGGACGCCGGCGCGGACGTGTTCGTGGCCGGGTCGGCCGTCTACGGCGCCGACGACCCGGCCCGCGCCGTTCAGTCCCTGCGCGCCCAGGCCGAGCGGGCCACCGCCCACGCGGTCTGGCGGTCCTGACCGTGCCTCAGCAGCCCGGCGCCTCAGCGGCCTCGCGCCTCAGCGGGTATCCCTGGATCAGGCCGAACCAACCGGGCTCGCGCTATCCGGGCTAGCTTGCCCGTCCGTCCCGGATGGCGCCTGCGGCTCGGCGCGCTGCACGAAATCCTTGCTGCGGATGAGCAGCAGCGAGCACACCGCGCCGACGAGCGCGAGCGCCCCGGTCACGTACAGCAGGTCGTTCAGGCCGGCCGCGAACGCGGCCTTGAGAGCCACCGCGACCTCGCCGCGGCGGGCCGGCGGCAAGCTGGCGATCAGCTGGCTGACCTGGCCCTGGCGCACCATGGCGACGATGCGCGGGGCCGACGACGCCACCGGTGAGGCGTGCGTCAGGTTGTGCTCCAAGGCGGAAGTGAAGATCGAGCCGAGGGCCGCGATGCCCGCGGCGATGCCGATCTGGCGGAACGTCGAATTGACACCCGAGGCCATCCCGGCCTTCTGCGGCGGGACCACGCCGATCGCGGTCGAGGCGAGCGGGGGGTTGACCATGCCGCCGCCCAGGCCGGCCACGATGAAGCCGGGGATCAGGTGGGTCCAGTTGCTGCCACCGGTACAGCCCGGCCATGATGATCAGCCCGACACCGACGAGGAGCAGGCCGGGTCCGATGAGCCAGCGGGCGGGCACATGCTCGCTGAACCGGCCGGCGATCGTGGCCGTGACGAACTGGGCGCCGCTGATGATGGCCAGTCTCAGACCGGCGTCCTGCGCCGAGAAACCCTGGATGTCCTGCAGGTAGATGACCAGGTAGAGCAGCACGGCGTAGAGCGACCCGTTCATCGCGAAGGCGGCGATCGAGCCGCCGGCGAAGGTCGGCGTGCGCAGCAGCGACAGGTCGAACATCGGATGTGCGATGCGCTTCTCGGCCACGATGAAGCCGGCCAGCGCGACCGCCCCGAGCGCTAGGCAGGCTGATGACGCCCGTGTCTGACCAGCTGGTCTCGCCCGCCCGGATCAGGCCGTAGATCAGGCTCACCAGCCCGGTGGTGAGCAGCACGAACCCGGCCCAGTCCGGCGGCGTCGGGTGCGGTGACTTGGACTCCTGCACCCGCCAGGCGGTGATCGCCACGGCGAGGACGCCGATGGGCACGTTGACCAGGAAGATTCCCCGCCAGCTCCAGTCGGTGGTGATCACGCCGCCGAGCACCGGGCCCAGCGCCGTGGCCACGCCGGTGATCGCGCCCCACACGCCGAACGCCACGCCCCGGTCCTTGCCGCGGAAGCTGTGCCCGAGCAGCGCCAGCGACGTGGCGAACATGATCGCGCCGCCGACGCCCTGGCCGCTCCGTGACAGGATCAGCATCAGCGGGTCCTGGGCCACGCCGCACAGCAGCGACCCCAGGGTGAAAATGACCAGGCCGATCTGGAACAGCCGTTTCCTGCCGTACCGGTCGGCGAGGACGCCCGAGGTCAGCAGCAGCGAGGCGAGGGTCAGGGCGTAGGCGTCAAGGACCCACTGCAGATCGCTGAACGAAGCGTGCAGCCCGCCCTGGATCGCGGGCTGCGCCACGATCACGATCGTGACGTCGAGCAGCAGCATGAAGGTGCCCGTGCAGACGGCCAGCAGGGTCCACCACTTCTTATCCATTATTTCCCTCCCTGAACAACCGCCCTTGACCGGGGCGCCGATCACCATGCTGCAGCAGAATGCATAAGGATCCATGATGGCGGCTGATTGTGCCTGATCTCGACTCTTATATGCCTTATACGTGGAAAAAATTTCGCTGGATGCTGTCGATCGTCAGATTATCCACATCTTGACCATCGAGCCCAGGGCGTCTTTCCGCACCATCGCCGAGGTGACGCGGATCTCCGACCAGACCGCCGCGCGGCGCTACCGCAAACTCAGCGAGTCGGCCGAGCTGCGCGTCCTTGGCGTGGTAAACGGACCCCGGGCGGGCTGGGTCGACTGGTACGTCCGGCTGCAGGCCACGCCCGGCGCCGCGGATGCGATCGCCGAGGGCCTGGCTCGCCGGACCGACACCAGGTGGGTGAACCTCGCGTCGGGCGGGACCGAGATCATCTGCACCGTTCAGGCCAGTACCCCGGAGCAGCGCGACGCCCTGTTCTTGCGCGGGCTGCCGGGCAGCCGCCGGGTGGTGCAGATCTCCGCGCATTCGATCCTGCACAACTTCACCCCCGGGGCATGGTATGGCGTCAGGCAGGCGCTGTCCGCCGGGCAGATCGCCCAGCTGGCCCAGCTGGACCGGGCCGCGTCCCGCCGGCCCCGGACGACGACCCCGCGCCGCCGGCAGGGGTCGAGCCTGCAACCAGAGGACGAGCCGCTGCTGGCCGAGCTCGGCCGGGACGGACGGGCCAGTCACGCGGCTCTGGCCACCGCGATCCACTGGCACGAGTCCACGGTGAGGCGCCGGATCGAGGAGCTGCGCCGCAGCGGGCTGCTGCACTTCGAGGTGGACCTGGACGGCCACACACTGGGCGTGAACCTGCACGCCATGCTCTGGCTCACGGTGGAGCCGTCCCAGCTCGACGCGGTGGGGCGGGCCCTGGCCGGGCACCCGGAGGTTCCGTTCGCCGCCGCGACCACCGGGCCGACCAATGTGGTCGTCACCGCCGCGTTCCGCGACACCCAGCATCTCTACGAGTACCTGACCGGCCCGCTAGCCGCCTTGCCCGGGGTGACCTCGGTGGAGACCGCGCCCATCATCCGCACCCTGAAGCGCACAGGCCCGGTGCCCTAAGGCCGGGCCGACCTGGTGGAACGCCGGGAGCTTATCCCCCCTCAGCGGCAAGCTCCCGGCGTCCCGAACGGCCCCCTCGTCCGTCCTCGACGGTATGAGTCAGGATTGCGGCGGCCGCCAACATTTTTGCCGGGATTTTCTGCGCTCACGACCAGCGATCGATATGCCCGATGAGCTCGCCCAGCCGGGTAATGACCGCGTCGGGTGCGGCGGCTTCGTACGGGGGCACGTCGGAGTTCGCGATGAGGACGGCGCGCATGCCTGCGCTCTTGGCCCCGTGAATGTCGTCGTAGGGCCGGTCGCCGACGAACACGCACGTCGCGGGGTCGGTCTCACCCAGGGCGGCCATGGCCGCGCGGAAGGCCTCAGGGTGCGGCTTGACCCAGTCGATCTCGCTGCTGTAGACGGCGCCGTCGATCAGCTCGAAGACCTCGTCCCGGACGAAGATCTGCTCATGGGCGCTGCGCGGCCACATCGTGTTGGACAGCACGCCCACCTTGATGCCCCGGCGCCGCAACTCGCGCAGCAACTCGCCCGCATCCGGGTCGGTGAAGGTGTGCGGATCCCAGGCCTCGAAGTAACTGGCCAGGAAGTCGGCGGAGGCGGTGACCCCGGCCCGCTCGAAGATATGGTCCAGCGTCCAGCTCTGCTGCGATTGTTCGCCTAGCTGCCACAGTTCTATCTCGGCGGCGCGGACCGCGCTGGCTATCGCCGCCGCTTCGGCCGCCGGATAATGCCGAGCGCACACCGACAGCCAAAGTTCACCCAGGTCGATGCCGTGCCACGGGGTCAGTGTCCCGCCCCAGTCGAAGATGACCGCCCTAATCGCCACACCAGAATCCTACGCAGGCCCGCGTGGCGGTGCCTGCGTTCTTGACAAAATCGACCTTTTTACTCGACTATAGGTAGGTGGCCCCTGGATATGTAGCCGTGAAGACCCAGTTGCTCAGCCGGTCCGACACGCCGGACGAACCGTCCGGGCCGCCGGGACGCCGCCGTGGAACCGGACGCCGGCCCGGGTCACCCGTGGGACGAGCGAGGTGCCGCCCCAGGCCGGGATGCGACGTTGCTGGCGGTGGTGCCCATCCCGGGGACGGGCACCTCGCTCGCCATCGTGGGCTACGCCATCGCGACCGACAGCCCCGTCGACGGCGGCGCAGAACGCCCGCCGCTTCAGCGGCCAACCAGCCGGCCGGGCGGCCCGATTCCGGGCCGGTCCTGGACCATGCGCAGCGCCGGGTCTGGGCCGGGGACCGTGAGATCGGCCTGACCTTCCAGGAGTTCGAGCTGCTGGCCTTCCTGCCACGCATCCGGGCACGGTATTCAGCCGCGCCGAGCTGGTCGATCAGGTCTGGCGCCGTAACCTCGGGCCAGCTAGCCGGGGCCCGGAGCGGGACGCGCGGGCCGTGGCGCGGGACAGCCGGACCGTGGACGTGCACGTCAGCCGGGTCAGGCAGAAGCTCGGCCCGCTTTACGGCCAGTGCCTGGTCACCGAGTACCGGGTCGGCTACCAGTTCCGCCCGCTGCCGTCGTAATCCGGTAGGTATCCGCCGTCGGGCCCGGAATACTTCGTATGGCACACTAGCTATAGGAGTAAGCGTGCTCCGGGGTCGGTGAAACTCCGAGCCGGCGGTCAAAGTCCGCGACCCGTCCGCTGCCAGCGGTCGGCTGACCTGGTGAAATTCCAGGACCGACGGTGAAAGTCCGGATGGGAGGCAGCACGCACGCGGCCGGTAGCCCGGTCGCGCGAACGGCGTACGCATGAACCTGCGCCACCCCCGGAGCCGAGCGGCAGGATGGGCTTCGAGGAGGAGAGCGCGGATGTTCACCGGAATCGTGGAAGAACTCGGCGAGGTGGCCGGCATTGAGCATCGCGGCGACGCGGCGCGCCTGACCATCCGGGGTTCCACTCAGGGCACCTCCCTCGGGGAGTCGATCGCGGTCAACGGCGTGTGCCTGACCGTCGCCGACCTGATGGACGGGACCTTCACCGCTGACGTGATGGGGGAGACCCTCGACCGGTCCGGCCTGGGCGCGCTGACTCCGGGAGCGCCGGTGAACCTGGAGCGCTCGGTCCGCCTCGCCGACCGCCTGGACGGTCACCTTGTGCAAGGTCACGTGGATGCCACCGCCACCATCGTGTCCCGGACGCCGGCCGCTCACTGGGATCAGGTCCGGATTCAGCTGCCGGGCCGAATAGCGCGCTATGTCGTGGAAAAAGGCTCGATCGCCGTCGACGGGATCAGCCTGACGGTCTCTGCTCTCAGCTCCTCCGCCGAACCCGACGCCTGGTTCGAGGTCTGCCTGATCCCGGAGACGCTGAAACGCACCACGCTCGGCACCAGGAAGCCGGGGGACACCGTGAACCTGGAGGTGGACGTGATCGCCAAGTACGTGGAAAGGCTGCTCGGCCGCACCGACGGGAAGGGTTCCAAGTGAGCAAGATGCTCGATGACGTCGACCGCGCGATCAAGGACATCGCGGAAGGCCGGCCGGTCCTGGTCGTGGACAGCGAGGACCGCGAGAACGAGGGCGACATCATCTTCGCGGCCAGCCTGGCCACTCCCGAGCTGCTCGCCTTCATGATCCGCTACACCAGCGGCGTGATCTGCGTTCCGCTGCGCGAAGCCGAGCTCGAGCGGCTTCAGCTGCCCCAGATGACCTCACACAACACCGAACATCACCGCACCGCCTTTACTCTCAGCGTCGACGCGCGGGACGGGATCAGCACCGGCATCTCGGCCGCCGATCGCGCCAGGACCATCTCCAAGCTCGCCGACCCGGCCACCACGGCGGCGGATCTGGTGCGTCCGGGGCACGTGTTCCCGCTTCGCTACGCCGAGGGCGGCGTCCTGCGCCGGGCCGGGCACACCGAGGCCGCGGTCGACCTGGCCCGGCTGGCCGGCCTGCCCGAGGCGGGCGTGCTCTCCGAGGTCGTCAACGACGACGGCACGATGGCCAGGCTGCCCGAGCTGCGCGAATTCGCGGACACCCACGACCTGGCCCTGATCTCCATCGAGCAGCTCATCGGGTACCGCCGCCGTACCGAGCGTCAGCTCAGCCGGCAGGCGCAGACCATGATTCCGAACGTCTACGGTCAGTGGCAGGCCTTCGGCTACCGGCACGAGGTCGACGGCACCGAGTACGTCGCGCTCGTGCTCGGCGACGTCACGGACGGCACGGACGTGCTGACCCGGCTGCATTCGGAGTGCCTCACCGGTGACGTCTTCGGTTCGCTGCGCTGCGACTGCGGCGCGCAGCTCGAGGCGGCCATGGCGGCGATCTCGGCCGAAGGCCGTGGGGTGGTGCTGTACCTACGCGGGCACGAGGGCCGCGGCGTCGGCCTGCTCAGCAAGCTGCAGGCCTACGAACTGCAGGACGCGGGCGCCGACACGGTCGACGCCAACACCGCGCTCGGGCTGCCCGTTGACGCCCGTGAATACTCGGCCGGCGCCCAGATGCTCGCCGACCTAGGCGTCCGTTCGGTACGACTGCTGACCAACAACCCGGCCAAGGTAAGCGGGCTGACCGACGGCGGCGTCGACATCACCGCGCGGGTCCCGCTGCCGGCCGCCGTCACTCAGTACAACCTGCGCTACCTGCTCGCCAAGCGCGACAGGCTCGGTCATCAAATTCAAGATCTTAATGAGGCCGAACGGACCCTGGTCTCACCTCCCATCCGGCTAACCGCCCTCCCTTCGCTTACGCACCCCGGCGAGGCGGAATCGGCATGAGCGGGACCGGTCGTCCCGATGGCGGGGTGGTCGACGCATCGGGACTGGGCCTGGCGATCGTGGCCACGCGGTGGCACCAGGAGATAAGCGACTCGCTGCTGGCTCGCGCGACCGCGGCGGCGCTCGCGTGCGGCGTTCCCGACCCGCTGGTCGTCCGGGTCGCAGGTGCGATCGAGCTGCCGGTGGTGGCGGCCGAGCTGGCCATGCACCATGACGCCGTGGCCTGTCTCGGCGTGGTGATCCGGGGCGGCACGCCGCACTTCGAGTACGTCTGCGATTCGGTCACCGCGGGCCTGACGAGGGTCGCGCTCGACGCTCGCACTCCGGTAGGCAACGGCGTGCTGACCTGTGACACGGTAGAATCAGCCCGTGACCGGTGCGGACTGCCCGGTAGTCACGAGGACAAGGGATGGGAGGCCGTGGTGGCGGCGCTCGATACCGCGCTCGTGCTGCGCTCCATCCGCTACGCCCACGGACAATCCCCCAGGCAAGCTGAGGCCCAGCGCTCCGCGCTCTCACATCCGTAAGCCCGGCCGCGTCACCGCCCGGAGAACAGGGATAACTCATGCTTTCGCTAGTACTGCCCAAGGGCTCGCTCGAGCGGGCCACCCTCGACTTGTTCGACGCGGCCGACCTGGAGGTCCGGCGGTCCTCGGAGCGGGACTACCACGCCTCGATCGACGACCCGCGGATCGACAAGGTGCGCTTCCTGCGCCCTCAGGAGATCCCTTCCTACCTCGAGCGCGGGCTATTCGACCTCGGCATCACCGGGCGCGACTGGATCGCGGAGACCGAGGCCGAGGTGATCTCGCTCGGCGAGCTGCAGTATTCCAAGGCCACCTCGCGGCCGGTGCGGGTCGTGCTCGCGGTGCCGGAGAACGCGACCTGGAAGTCGGTCTCCGACCTGCCGGAGGGAGTCCGGATCTCCACCGAGTTCCCGTCCCTGACCAAGCGCTTCCTCGATGCGCACGGGGTCAAGGCGGTGGTCGTCCCGTCCTACGGCGCGACCGAGGCCAAGGTGCCCGACATCGTCGACGCGATCGTGGACCTCACCGAGACGGGCTCGTCGCTGCGCAAGAACGGGCTGCGGATCCTGGACACGCTGCTGACCAGTTACACCGAGCTGATCGCGGCGGCGCCGGCGTTCGCGGACGAGCAGAAGCGGACGGCCATGGAGGACATCGCCCTGCTGTTGCGCGGCGCCATCCAGGCTCGCGGCCACGTCCTGCTGAAGCTCAACGTGCCCGCGGGCCGGCTGGCGGCCGTCACCGAGATGCTGCCCGCCCTGTCCTCGCCCACCATCACGACGCTCGCTCGCGGCAACATGAACGCGGTGGAGACCGTGGTGCCCAAGCGCGGCGTCAACACGCTGATACCGGCCCTGAAGGCGGCCGGCGCGCAGGACATACTGGAGATTCCCATCTCCAAGATCGTGGAGTGACCGTGACCGTGCCCGAGCCAAACCAGGTGCCGCGGACCGAACCGGTCATCAGACGCCAGACGGCCCGGGTGCTGCCGGTCGATCCCGAGGGCCGGGCTCTGCTGCTGCACGGCTGGGATCCGCACCGTCCCGAGGATCCGTTCTGGTTCACCGTCGGCGGCGCGGCCAACGAGGGAGAGTCCCTGCGCGACGCGGCGGCCCGTGAGCTGTACGAGGAGACCCGCATCCGCGTCGACCCTGACCGGCTGGGTGACCCGATCGCGCAGAACGAGATCGAGTTCGCCTGGGGGGGCCACCGCATCGCTCAGGACCAGACGTTCTTCGCGGTCGCCGTCACCTCGACCGAGGTGAGCCTCGAGGGCCTCGACGAATGGGAACGAGCCACCACCGACAAGTACGGCTGGCTTTCCGCGGACGAACTGGCCGACGGCGAGCGTCCCGCCCATGCCGACATCCCCGACCTGATCCGCCAGGCCGTCCGCACCCTCCGCAACCGCCCCGCCTAATGCCGTGTCAGGTCCATTGGTGTTGCCGGGGCAACCACAAAGGATCATCGGTGTGGGTCGAGAGCGGGAGCCGCGGGAATAGGCATGACTGGGGCGCGGGTTCCGTCGAAGGAGAGGTCAGGGACGATGCCGGACACCGCCCGTCGTAAACAGGCGGGGCAGGAGCCGCGTAGCGTGGAAGCGACGAGACATCCAAGCCTGAGGTGACGCACGTGCGTGACATCCTGAACAAGATCACGAAATGGTGGGAGGCCGGGGAGACCTTTGGCCTGGCCACCGTGGTGCGGACCTACCGTAGCGCGCCCCGTGACCCAGGTGCGGCGCTGGCGGTATCCGCCTCGGCCGACCATGAGGTGGTCGGCAGCGTGTCCGGCGGGTGCGTCGAAGGCGCGGTCTACGAGCTGTCGCTTGAGGTATGCCGGATGGGAGTCCCGGTCTACCAGAGCTATGGGGTCAGCGACGACGACGCGTTCGCGGTCGGCCTGACCTGCGGCGGCATCATCGACCTCTTCGTCGAGCGGGTGGATAAGGACAGCTTCCCCGAGCTTGGCGACATCGCCGCGGCGGTGGAGCGCGGCGAGCCGGTCGCGGTCGCGACGGTGATCGCCGGACCCGGCCAGATCGGTGCGCGACGAATTATCTGGGCGGGCGACATCCGGGCCGGCGTCGCGCCGGACGACTGCACTGCCGCGGATGACAGCACTGCCGCGGACGGCACTGCCGCGGACGGAGGTACCACCGCGGACGGAGACGGCGGGCCGGGCCGGGACGCCTGGCAGGCGGGTGCGGCTGGCACGCTCGGGTCGGGGCCGCGGCTTGACGCGGCCGTGGACGACGACGTGCGGGGCATGCTCGCTCAGGGCCTGACCGGTATTCGCAGATACGGGGCGCACGGCGAGCGGCGCGGCGACGAGCTGAGCGTATTCGTGAACTCGTTCGCGCCCGCGCCGAGGATGCTGGTCTTCGGGGCGATCGACTTCGCCGCTGCCGTCGCGCGGGTCGGAAAGTTTCTCGGGTACCACGTGACCGTCTGCGACGCCAGGAAGGTCTTCGCCACCGCATCGCGGTTCCCCGACGCCGATGACGTGGTGGTCGACTGGCCGCATCGCTTCCTGGCCGGCACGGAGGTGGACGCCAGGACCGTGATCTGCGTCCTGACCCACGACCCGAAGTTCGACGTGCCGTTGCTCGAGGTGGCGCTGCGCACCCCGGCGGGGTATATCGGCGCGATGGGCAGCAGGCGAACCCATGATGACCGGCTGGCGCGGCTGCGCGAAGTCGGCCTGACCGAGGACGAGCTGACCCGGCTGCGCTCGCCGATCGGGCTCGATCTCGGGGCCAGGACCCCGGAGGAGACGGCGGTATCGATCGCCGCGGAGCTGATCCAGCTCCGCTGGGGCGGGTCCGGCCAGCCGCTGACCGCCACCGAAGGCCGCATCCACCACCAGCTGGCGGGTTAGGGCCGGCCGAAGCCGCGGCCTCGCGAGCCGGGCCCGCGCTAGGCGTCAGGGTTTGCGGCCGACACCCCCGCGCATGGAGTGCAGCCGGCCGCCCGGGGTTGTCCCCGGCTCAGGCCGCCATTCGGCGAGCCAGGCCAACCCGGGTTCGACGAGCTCGAAGCCGTCGAAGAACCGCAGTACGTCCGCGAGCGACCGGACGTGCAGCTGTGACGACGCCTGACGGTAAACCGCCTCCGCCCCCCTGCGCTCCTCCGTGAGCTCTTCCTCCCTGACGGCGTGCGTGATGGCCAGATAGCTGCCGGAGGCCAGGTGGTCGCGGTACGCCGTCATGAACGTGTGCGGTTCCGCCTCATCGGCGATGAAGTGCAGCGTGCTCGTGCACAACACGGCGACCGGCTGGGACAGGTCGAGTAGGCCGGTGACGTCGGGGTGTCCCAGGATGACGTCCGGCCGGCGGATGTCACCGAACACCATGGCCACGTCGTCGCCGTCGGCGAGCAGCGCCCGTCCGTGGGAGACCACCACCGGATCGTTATCCACGTAGACCACGCGCACGCGCACGCCCGGTGCGCACCCGAGAACCCCCTGGGCCAACTGGTGCACGTTGGCCTGGGTCGGCAGACCGCCGCCGAGATCGAGGAACTGCCGGATCCCGCTCTCGGCGGCCAGGTACCTGACCACCCGGCCCAGGAACGACCGGTTGTCGCGGGCGATCGCCGCAACGTCGGGAATCGCGTTGAGAAGCTGCTGGGCCGCCGCCCGGTCGGCGGCGAAATTGTCCTTCCCGCCGAGCAGGTAATCATAGATCCTGGCGACATTCGGCGTGGTCATGTCGATGCTCAGGGAGGCCGGGTCGTATTCGGTCATGTATGTCACCATTCCTGATCCGGCATGGATGTTACCAGGATGGGCGCGTACGCTTGGGGGCCGTGCACGCGAGGGTGGCGGGGGTGCTGCTGGCCGCGGGGGAGGGCTCCCGGCTCGGCCGGCCGAAGGCGCTGGTCGAGTTCCGCGGCCAGACGCTGGCCGAGCGCGGCGTCCGGACGCTGCGGGCCGGCGGCGCGGACCCGATTCTGGTGGTGACCGGCGCCGTCCCGATCCGGCTTGAGCGGACCCGTACGGTGTACAACGAGCGGTGGCGCACCGGCATGGGGTCTTCCCTGCGAGCCGCCCTGCTCGCCCTCACCGAGCCCGGGGCGCTGGCGGCCGAGGGGGCCGACGTGGGTGCCGTGGTGGTCGCGCTGGCCGACCAGCCGCTGGTGGGAGCGGGCGCGGTGGAACGGCTGATCGCCGCCTACCGGGACGGAGCCAGCGTGGTGGTGGCCGCCTACGACGGCAGGCCCCGTAATCCGGTTCTGCTCGCCCGCGAGCACTGGCCCGAGGTGATCGCGGCGGCCGTCGGCGACCAGGGCGCCCGGGCGTTCTTGCGGGCCCGGGCGGATCTGGTCACGCCCATCGAGTGCGGTGATACCGGCAGCCCGGACGACATCGACACGGCCGAGGACCTCGAGCGGGTGGCGGGCCAGGTCGGCGATGAAAGAGGCTAATCGCGCCGGGCCGTGATGCCCCAGGTATGGGTGACGGCTTCGCCTGGTGGCAGCACGAGCAGGTCATCGCCGGTCACGAAGGCGTTCGGCGGGCAGGTCATCGGCTCGATGGCGACCGCCTTGCGCCGCAGCTCCGGCCCGAGCGAATCGCCGGTGAACACCTGGAGCCACCGGTAGCCCCGGCCGGCCCACAGGGCCACTCCCGCGTGGCCGTCGGTCAGCTGCGCCCAGGCCCGGCCGCCGGAGTCCCGGCTCAGTCCGGTCAGCGCGGTATCGAGCTGGGTCGTGCCGATCAGCCGTGCCTTACGGAAGTCATAAGGCGTCCCCTCGACGGACTCCGCAGGTCCCGACGGGATGCCGCGCTCGTCCAGCGGCAGCCAGGACCCGGCGGGCAGCGTCAGCTCCCAGTCGTCCACCGACGGCGTCGTGACGGTCAGGTACGGGTGCTGGCCGGTGCCGTAGGGCGCCGCGTGACTGCCGCGGTTGCGTGCGGTGATGGCGACGTGCAGCCCGGTGCCTGACTCCAGCCGGTACTCGGCCTCGATTTCCAGGGCGAACGGATAACCCTGCTGCCCGTGCGGAGCGTTGCGCAGCCGCACCGCGCTGGCCTCGTGGCTGACCACGGTCCACGGCATCCAGCGGGTCAGGCCGTGGATGGCGGTGTCACGAGCGGGCTCGGTCAGGGCCAGCTGCTGCTCGGTGCCGTCGAAAACGTAGCGGCCGCCGTCCACCCGGTTCGGCCAGGGCGCCAGCAGCTGGCCCGCGCCCGCGGGCGGCAGTTCGTCGGCGTCGTAGCCTGCGATGACCGGCTGGCCGCGGAAGGCCAGCTCGCGCAGCCCCGCACCCAGCTCGGTCACCGTGGCGCGGTAGTCGCCGGCGTCGATCTCGTACTGCAGCCCGGTCAGCGCAATGGTCACGGGCCTAAGGATACGGATAGCCGCAACGCCGCGCGGCAGCCGGCCACCAATCCCCAGGCCAGATCGGCCCCCTGAACCGACGCAAGCAGCCTGGCGGCCGGAGGCTCGAGCGGCTCAAGCCCGGCCATCCCGAGCAGGACGGCCGAGACCTCGGCCGCGGCCTGGCCAGAGGCGGCGCAGTGCAGCAGCGCAGCGGCCAACGTGGTGGTCCGCCGCGCGGCGTCGTAAGTCGCCGCCGCGCTGAGCCAGTTCGCGAGCCAGACCGCCCGGGTGCCGCCTGAGATCGCGCCGCCCAGCAACCGGAGCGCGAGCAGGACGCCGCTGACCATGCTGTCACCGCTTGGCATCAGGCCAGGACCGAGACCTACCAGGTGTTCCGCTGCCTCCACGGCGCCGGCCAGGTCGCCGCTGGCGCAGCAGGCGGCGAGCTGGGCGGGCCGGTCGTCGCCCGCCAGGCCAGGCGCCAGGTCGGCGGCCGCGCACAGTCGGGCCAGCACACCGTAGCCGTGGTCGAGCCTGGCCCGGGACAGCGGCCCGAACACGGGCGAGGGATCCCACCAGCGAACGATGCGGATGTCCAGCCCGCAGGCCATCACGGCGTCCCCGCCCGCCCAGCACGGGCCGGCCTCGGCCCGGGGAGGAGACTCCCACGGGCCGGTGGTGATCGCGTTCGGCAGCCTGATGGCATCAGGCGGCGAGATGGCGATCACTCGCGGCTCGGTCGCGACATCGGCGAATTCCAGGTAGATCGCGTGCGGCAGTGCCGCCAGGATCTGGCCGGGCCGACGCGGCCCGCGCAGCAGGTCGCGGGCCGCCAGGCTGGCCACGCCCGCGGTCACCGTGGCATGTCCCCCGGCGGTCACGGTGGCAGGCGCGCCGGCGGTCACCGAAGACCCCGAGGACGCCTGAGCACCCGGTGGCCGGGTGAATTGATCACGTCCACCACAGTAGTGGCGGTCTGAGCTGCGGGCCGCGGCCCGACCTGGCGCGACGCGGCGAGCTTAGAGTGAAACCGGTAAAGCCATTGGTCTGGAATGACAAAACGATTGCACAGTGATTTGTCAATACCATTTGGCGATCTGTGATTAACCGGGCCGGCGATCGGATGGACCGGCGAGGCTGCTTGGGGAGCGGGGGACCGTCAGCCCCGCCGGCTAATTAACAGTATCGGGATGGACGCAGCGGTTTGGCTAACTTTCTAGCCCGTAAGTACTTCGAAACGTTTTCCCTGACGGGCCGGGCCTCGCCCGCCCCAGCCGGGCCGCGGGATCCGTTGACGTATCCGTTTGGCCTGGTAGGGCCGAGTCTCCTGCTGCGGATGGCCTCGGCCGCCAAGACGCCGAACAGGTAGAAGTAGGCCGCTTCTTCATCCTCGAAAAAATGCACCTCGAGCCGGGCGTCATCGGTGCAGCTGAACACCTCGAAGCCACCCTCGGCCTTCACCACGCACATAGCGCCGGAGACCTCCTCATCGACCGCGTAAGCGGCCTGCGGAATGCCAGCCAGGCCGAGGAGTTCGGCAAAAACCGACTGAGGTGAGACCCGGTCCCTGCGCGCGGTCCGCCGGCCCGCTGGCGCCGCAGCCGGAGGGGGCGCCGCAGCCGGAGGGGGCGCCGCAGCCGGAGGGGGGGCCGGGGGAGCAGATCCGGTCCCGGGACGGGATCCAGTGGCCGGATCACGGCCGGTCCAGGGTTCGGGGCGGGGGTCGGGGCGGGGTTCGTCGCGGGTCCATGGTCCGGGCGCGGGCGAGCCGTGCCAGGCCGCGGCCCGGTCCGTGGTGCGCGGCGGGTGTTCCTGGTACCTCGCCGGGGCCTGCGCTCGGGCCGGCGGAGCGGGGTCCATCCGGCTCCTTGGTCCCGTTGCCTCGGCGGAAGCCCGCGATACGACGCGTCCCTGGGCGTCAAGCCGCGCCTGGATCAAGGTCTCGGGCTCGGGGCCCTGGCTGACGGGCGGCGGACCCCCGCCGGACGGCGGGCCGCCGGCGGCCCTGAAGACATCGAAGAATGGCCCGGCGGCGGACGGGCCTGCCTGGGCGGCGGGTGGAGCCGGGTTTGACGGCGGGAACATGGCGGCGCTCAGCGGGAACTCCACCCGGTCTTCGGCGAGGCCGTCCACGTCGGCGCGAGCCACCACGACCTCGAAGACCTCGCGGTCTATCTCCCAGTAACCGAGTTGCCTGGCCCGCACCGCATCCCGGCCCAGGTAGACGATGTGCAGCCGCCCGCCGAGGTCGTCCAGGACCAGGCACGGCTCGCCTCGGTACTCGCCTACCAGCCGGGACTGCCACAGCGCCGACAGGTCCGTGACGTCGACCTGCTTGCGCCAGTGTCCGGACGCGGCGGTGAATCCGAGTTCCTCCGGCGGCGGCCCGGGGGAGAACAGCGTCACGTCGGTGCCGTCGGGACCCAGGCCAGCGTGGTACGGGACGCCGAGGTAGGTGGCCATTAGCCGGTAGCGCATGGCTCACAGCTCCGCATGCTGCCAGGCCAGGCCGTCGTACCGAGCCACGAGCTGGTCTCCGTCGGCGCCGAGGCGGCACATCCCGGCGCCGACCGGGATCGCGATGGGTTCGAGGTAGAACTCGGGTACGCCGTGGCCTGTCGGCTTCGGTGTAGCCGTCGATCGGCCGGGCCAGCCAGCACAGGAGGTAGAGCTCACTCATGGTGGGCGTGAACTCCGAATCCTCCCAGCCCAGACTCAACGCGAGGTAGGCCTCGGCGGGGTTGTGGAACCGGACGTCGGTGGCGCGGTAGACGTAGCCGGCCAGCACGGACTCGCTGCCCGGTCAGGTAGGGACCGACCAGCCGCGGCGGGACCGCCTTCCACATCGGCGTGCCTGGTGCGATAGCGGGCAGTCGCTCGGGCTGGGCCACCCATGCTCCCTTCCGCTGACATAGATCCTCGCTCAACTGATTGTGCCTAGTTAATGACTGCCATTAGCCGTAAAGCTGATCATTCAGAGAATTCATTACTTTGAGTAGTTCTACAATTACTTTTGGTCTAGCGATGTCGTGGACTGGGCCGGGGCGGTGGGTAGCGTAGGGTCGTGGACGTGTCCGGGCACCTGAACCCTGGTGGGCAGCAGTTTCGCGACGATAGCGGCGCGGCGGATCCCCGCGTGGCGCGGGCCCTGGCCGCGTACGTCGCGGGGGAGGGCAGTGAGCAGTCCGCCCTCACCGCGCTGTCGGCCGCGCGGCTGCTTGTTCCCGTGATCGCGGTTCTCGCCGACGGCTCGGCGTCAGGCCATTCAGACAAGAACAGCGAGATGGTGCTGCCCACGCTGATCGGCCGGGACGGAAGGCCCGCGGTGCTCGCCTTTACCTGCCTGGACGCGCTGGCCCGGTGGCGGAGCAACGCGCGCCCGGTACCCGCGGAGGCGGACCGGGTATGGCGCGCCGCGGTCGCGGACGGATGCGCGGTCGTCATCGACGTGGCCGGTCCCGTTCCGCTCGCGGTCGAAGGGGCGCGGCTTGAGGCGCTGGCCGGCGGCCAGCCGGTGCCACCCCCGTATGAAGATCCCGATGTGCGTGCCGAGGTCGAGGCCGCGGTCGCCGTCGAGCCCGCGATCGCCGGGTTCACCCTGGCCGCCAGCAGCGCCGACGAAACGGATCTGGCCATCGTGCTGTCCCTGGCCGTCCGTGACTGGGAGCGGGTGGTAGACCGGGCCGCGAGCAGCATCGCGGCCCGCCTGGCCGGCCGGCTCCGCCGCGGCATCGAGTTCAGCGTCGCCCAGGTCCGCGGTTAACCGCCGCAACCATAGGAAATTCCAGGTAGCTGACCCCTTAGGATCGAGACCATGTTTCGCTGGCTAACCGCAGGCGAATCGCACGGGCGCGCGCTCGTCGCGATTTGCGAAGGCGTGCCCGCCGGGCGTGCGGGTCAGCACGCAGGACATCGCCGCGGCGCTGGCCAGAAGGCGGGCCGGCTACGGCCGGGGCGCGCGGATGACGTTCGAGCGTGACGAGGTGGAACTCACCGGGGGCGTCAGGCACGGCCGCACGCTCGGCGGCCCGCTGGCCATCAGGGTCGCCAATACCGAGTGGCCCAAGTGGGAGACGGTCATGTCCGCCGATCCGGTGAGCGCGCGACGAGCTGGACGGACTGGCCAGGAATGCGCCGCTGACCAGGCCGCGTCCGGGGCACGCGGACCTGGCCGGGATGCAGAAGTACGGCTTCGACGACGCCCGCCCCGTCCTGGAGCGGGCCAGCGCGCGGGAGACGGCCGCGCGGGTGGCGCTCGGCGAGGTGGCGCGGCGCCTGCTCAGCCAGGTTCTCGGCATCGAGATCCTCAGCCACGTGGTGGCGATAGGCGCAGGTGCGGGCCCCGGACGAGGTGATGCCGGGCCCGGACGATGCCGCGGCGGTGGACGCCGATCCGGTCCGCTGCTTCGACGCCGGGACCAGCGCCGCGATGGTGGCCGAGATCGACGCGGTCCGCAAGGACGGCGACACCCTGGGCGGCGTGGTGGAGGTGCTGGCGTTCGGGTTGCCGCCGGGGCTCGGCAGCTTCACCCACTGGGACCGCCGCCTGGACGGCAGGCTGGCCGGGGCGCTGATGTCCATCCAGGCCATCAAGGGCGTCGAGATCGGCGACGGCTTCACCACCGCGGGCCGGCGCGGGTCGGTCGCGCACGACGAGATCGAGGCCACCGGGGCCGGGGTCGCGCGCCGGACCAACCGCGCGGGCGGCATCGAGGGCGGGATGAGCACGGGCGAGGTGATCCGGGTCCGGGCCGCGATGAAACCCATCTCGACGGTGCCGCGGGCCCTGGACACCATCGACACCAGTACCGGCGAGCCGGCCAAGGCGATCAACCAGCGCAGCGACGCGACCGCCGTCCCGGCGGCCGGCGTGGTGGCCGAGGCGATGGTGGCGCTGGTGCTGGCCGAGGCCGCGATCGAGAAGTTCGGCGGCGACTCGGTGGAGGAGATGCGCCGCAACGCCGAAAGCTACCTCAAGGCCCTGGTGATCTCTTGAGCTCCCGTGGTGGTACTGATCGGGCCGCCCGGCGCGGGCAAGTCCGCGGTCGGCCCGCTGGTCGCGGACCTGCTCGGAGTGCCATTCCGCGATACCGACGCCGATGTCGCGCAGGCCGCGGGCAAGCCGGTCGGCGACATATTCGTCGAGGACGGCGAGGAGAGGTTCCGCGAGCTCGAACGGGCGGCGGTGACCAGCGCGCTCGGCGGGAAGGCCGCCGGGGCCGGCCGCGGCGAGGTGCTCGCGCTGGGCAGCGGCGCGGTGTCCGACGAGGGGGTCAGGCAGCTGCTCGCCGGCCTGCCGGTGGTGGTGGTCTACCTGTCGGCCAGCTTCGGCACGCTCGTGAAGCGGATCGGGATGGACCGCCCCCGGGTCGTGGTGCCAGGAAACCCGCGCGGCCGCCTGCGCGCCATGCTGAACGAACGCCTCCCGCTCTACCAGGGACTCGCGCCCGTCACGGTGGAAACCGACGACCTGGACCCCGATGAGCTCGCGGCCCAGATCGTGGCCCAGATCCGGCCGCGGTCGCCGCGGGCGCCGCCAGGCTCGCGGAGGAGACGCGATGACCGCGACCAGGATCGACGTCAACCCGTCCGACGGCGGGCCGCCGTACCAGGTGGTCGTCGGCGTCGGCGTGCTCAGCGAGCTGCCCGGCCTGGTGCCTGGCCGGCGCCCGGACCGTGGTGGTGATCCACGCCGAAGGCCTTGGCGAGATCGCCCGGCCCGCCTGCGGCGCGCTGACCTCGGCGGGCTTCCGGGTGCTGGCCGAGCCAGTGCCCGACGGCGAGGCGGCCAAGACCGTCGGCGTCGCCGCCCGGCTGTGGTCCCGGCTGGCCGAACACGGCGTCACCCGGTCCGATGCCATCGTCGGGATCGGCGGGGGAGCGACCACCGACCTGGCCGGGTTCGTGGCCGCCAGCTGGCTTCGCGGGGTCCCCGTGATCCTGGTCCCGACCACGCTGCTGGCCATGGCGGACGCCGCGGTCGGCGGGAAGACCGCCATCGACATCCCGGCGGGCAAGAACCTGGTCGGCGCGTTCCACTCGCCCGCCGGAGTGCTCGCCGACCTGGTCACGCTCGAAACGTGCCACGCCGGGACTACGTGAGCGGCCTGGCCGAGGTGATCAAGGCCGGGTTCATCGCCGACCCGGTCATCTTGGACCTGGTCCGCCAGGATCCCGGAGGGCGCCACAGTCCCGCACGGCGCCCATGCGCGTGAGCTGATCGAGCGCGCGATCCGGGTCAAGGCCGAGGTGGTGTCGCAGGACCTGACGGAAAAGGGCCGGCGGGAGATCCTCAACTACGGGCACACGCTCGGGCACGCGATCGAACGGGTGGAGGAGCTACCGGTTCCGGCACGGCGACGCGGTCGCCATCGGCATGGTGTACGTCGCCGAGCTGGCCCGGCTGGCCGGGCGGCTGGATCGAGCCGACCTGCCGCGCTGCACCGGCCCCTGCTGGCCAGCGTGGGCTTGCCGACCGCGTACCCGGCCGGGGTTTGGTCCTCGCTGCGGGCGGCCATGAGCGTGGACAAGAAGGCGCGCGGCGCCCGGCTGCGGCTGGTGGTGCTCGACGGCCTGGCACGTCCCTCGATTCTCGACGACCCGCCCGAAGAACTCCTGCAGCAGGCGTACCAGGAGGTAGCCACGTGATCAAGCAGGTACTCGTGCTCAACGGGCCGAACCTCGGCCGTCTCGGCAGTCAGGGAACCGGAGGTCTACGGCTCGACCTCGTTTGACGGATCTTGCCGAAGCTGTGCCGCTCGACCGGCCGCAAACTCGGTCTGACCGTCGAGGTCCGGCAGACCGACGACGAGAGCGAGATGATCAGCTGGGTGCACGAGGCCGCCGACGCCCGGCTGCCCGTGGTGCTCAACCCGGCCGCGTTCACGCATTACTCCTACGCGCTGCGGGACGCCCTGGCCATGCGGACCGCTCCGCTGGTGGAGGTGCATATCTCCAACCCGGCGGCGCGCGAGGAGTTCCGGCATACCTCGGTGGTGGCCGCGGTGGCGGACGGAACGGTGGCCGGGTTCGGCCTGGTCTCCTACCAGCTGGCGCTGCAGGCGATCGCCGAGCTGGCCGCCGAGGACGACACCGGCGAGCCCGGACCTGGCCTGCCCGAACCCGCCGACCCGCCGTCCTCGTGATCGTCCTCATCGGGTTCATGGGGGCGGGCAAGACCACGATCGGCACCCTGCTCGCGCGCCCGGCTCGGGCTGCCGTTCGCCGACAGCGACCAGGTGATCGAGGAGCGCGCGGGCTGCCCGGTGGCGCGGATCTTCGCCGAGGACGGCGAGCCGGCCTTCCGGGCTCTTGAGCATCAGGTCATCGCCGAGCTGCTGGACGGCCCGGACACGATCATCGCGCTGGGCGGGGGTGCCGCCGAGCACCCCGGTACGCAGCACAAGCTCGGCGCCAGCCCGGCGGCCCGGGTCGTTACCTCCAGGTCGGCTACGATCAGGCGCTGCTGCGGGTCGGCCAGGACGCGGGCCGCCCGATGCTGGCCCGGCCGGACCTCGCCGCCGTCTACGAGCGCCGGCGGCTCGGTCTACACCCGGCTCGCGGCGCTCACGGTCGGCACCGACGACCGCCATCCAGAAACGGTCGGCGACGACATCCTCGCTCAGCTCGCCCTGCCGCCGCCGCTAGCCCGCTCCGTCGGACTCGCCGCCATGACCGTCACGACCGCTACTCTCCTGTTAGTGGCCAGGGCAGGACCGGGAAGGTGCGATCGCATGCGGATAGGGATGTTTCTCAGCTACGCGGGCGGTTTCGCCGAGACCGTAGTGGAGCTGGCTGACTACGAGAAGGCCGGACTGGACATCGTCTTCGTGCCCGAGGCGTACAGCTTCGACGCGGTGAGCCAGCTGGGTTTCATCGCGGCGAAAACCGAGCGAATGCAGATCGGCTCGGGCATCTTGCCGCTGTACTCACGCACGCCTGCGCTGACCGCGATGACCGCGGCCGGGCTGGACTTTCGTCTCGGGCGGCCGGTTCACGCTCGGGCTTGGCGCGTCCGGCCCGCAGGTCATCGAGGGCTGGCACGGGGTGCTCCTACGACGCGCCGGTCGGCCGGGCCCGTGAGGTCGTCGAGATCTGCCGGATGGTCTGGCGCCGCGAGCAGCTGGACTACAAAGGGCCGGTACTACCAGCTGCCGCCGGCGCGGGGGACCGGGCTGGGTAAGCCGCTCAAGCTGATCAACCATCCGGTCCGGGAGCGGATCCCGATCGCCTTGGCCGCCATCGGCCCGAAGAACGTCGAGCTCGCCGCCGAGCTGGCCGAATCCTGGATGCCGATCTTCTACCTGCCCGAGAAGGCCGGCCAGGCGTGGGGCGGCGCCGTGGCCGAAGGGACCGCCAGGCGCGATCCCGGCGCTCGGCCCGCTGGACGTGATCGCGCACGCGCCGCTGGCGATCGGCGAGGACGTCATCGCGCTGCGCGATCGCGGCCGGCCCCGAGCTGGCCCTGTACATCGGCGGGATGGGGGCCCGGGGCCGGAACTTCTACAACGACCTGGCCCGCCGGTTCGGTTACACAGGCCAGGCCCAGGCGATCCAGGACGCCTACCTGGACGGCCGTAAGGCCGAGGCCGAGTCCCTGGTGCCCGCGGAGCTGGTGGAGCGGACCTCCCTGATCGGCCCGGCGTCTTACGTCCGGGAGCGGGTGGCCGCCTACCGCGAGGCGGGCGTGACCACCCTGCTGCCCGTCCCCACCCACGCGCCGACTCACGAGGCCCGGGTACCGGCTCATCGAGGAGATCCGCGCGCTCGCGTAGAGTTCGGGCATGGCCGAGATTCACGCCGCTCGCCGGGACCGGGCGCAGCAGAAGATTGCCGAGCTTGGTGCCGACGCGGCGCTGATCACCTCAGGTCCGAATGTCCGCTACCTCACCGGCCTGGCCAGCTCCAACGCCGCGTTGCTGCTGCCGGCCAGCGGGGCACGGGGTCCTGGCCACCGACTCCAGGTACGCGCTGGCGGCCGAGCGGGACTGCCCGGACCTCGAGCTGATCGTCGAGCGGTTCGTCGAGCCGCGGCTGGCCGGCCAGCTGGCCAGCCGAGGGCTGGGTACCGTGGCCTTCGAGGCGCACGAGATGACCGTCGAACGCCACGCGGAGCTGACGGCGAAGGCGCCGGGCGTGAACACCGTGCCGTTCGGACGGAAAATTGAAGAGCTGAGGACGGTGAAGGATCCGTCCGAGCTCGAGCTGCTCGCGACCGCGTGCCGGATCAGCTGCCAGGCTATCGCCGACGTATTCGCGCTGATCAGGCCGGGCGTGACCGAACGCCAGCTGGCCGCGGCGCTGGATGCGCGGATGACCGACCTGGGCGCGCAGGGGCCGGCCTTCGGCACCATCGTGGCCAGCGGGCCGAACGGCGCCATCCCGCATCATGCGCCGACCGACCGGCCGATGCGCCGCGGCGACCTGATCACGATGGACTTCGGTGCGCGGTACGGCGGGTACCACGCGGACATGACCAGGACCGTCGCGCTCGGCCAGCCCGCGGGCTGGCAGCGGGAGATCTACGAGCTTGTCGCGGCCGCGCAGCGAGCCGGACGCGACGCGGCCCGGCCGGACGCCGACGTCGCCGACGTGGATGCGGCCGCGCGCGACCTGATCCGTGACGCCGGGCACGGGGAACACTTCGGACATGGCCTCGGGCACGGCATCGGGCTTGAGGTGCACGAGGCCCCGATGATCGGATACTCCAGAACGGGTAAACTGGCCAGCCGGGTTCCAGTCACCGTCGAGCCTGGTGTTTACCTGCCCGGCAGGGGCGGTGTCCGGATCGAGGACGTTCTTGTCGTGGGGGCCGACGGGACGGGCCTTCTCACGACTACTACGAGAGAACTTCTCGTCCTTTAACCTGGAGAGCAAACGTGGCCACCACGAACGACCTGAAGAACGGCATCACGCTGAACCTGGACGGCAACCTCTGGACTGTCGTGGAGTTTCAGCACGTCAAGCCCGGCAAGGGGCCCGCCTTTGTGCGCACCAAGCTGAAGAACATCATGTCGGGCAAGGTCGTGGACCGGACCTTCAACGCCGGCGTCAAGGTTGACGTGGCCAACGTCGACCGGCGGGAGATGCAGTACCTGTACCGCGAGGGCGGCGACTTCGTCTTCATGGATACCCAGGACTACGAGCAGCCGCGCATGGACGCCGCCGTCGTGGGGGACGCCGCGAACTACCTGCTGGAAGAGCAGACCGTGACCATCGCGTTCAACGACGGCACGCCGCTGTACGTGGACCTGCCCGCGGCGGTCGAGCTCACCATCAGCCAGACCGACCCCGGCATCCAGGGCGACCGCTCCACCGGCGGGACCAAGCCGGCCACGCTGGAGACCGGCGCCACGATCCAGGTGCCGCTGTTCATCTCGACCGGGGAGAAGATCAAGGTTGACACGAGGACCGGTCAGTACCTCGGCCGCGCCTGATGGCTGATCCCCTTTCTCCCGGCCTGTCATGTCCGCGCGTAGCAAGGCGCGCAAGCGCGCGCTCGACGTCCTGTTCGAGGCCGAGCTGCGGGGCGTGCCTGTCCTCGAGCTGCTCGCCGAGAGGATCACGCTGGGCGGCCCGCCGGTGCCCGCCTACGCCGCGGAGCTGGTGCGCGGCGTGGCCGTGCACACGGCGCAGATCGACGAGCTGATCTCCTCTCACTCCGAGGACTGGACCATGGACCGGATGCCCGCCGTGGACAGGAACGTGCTGCGCCTCGGGGTCTTCGAGCTGCTCTGGGCGCCGGACGTACCCGACGGGGTCGCGATCAGCGAGGCGGTCCTGCTCGCCGGTGACCTGTCGACCGACGCCTCACCCGCGTTCGTGAACGGCCTGCTGGCCCGGATCGCCGAGCTCAAGCCGTCGCTGCCGATCTAGCCCTGCGGCTGGGCGAAGCGTACGCGCAGGCCGAATCGGTGCAGCACCCGGAAGAACCAGAACGCGGACAAGCAGCTGCCCGCCACCGTGCCGCCGATCGTGACGACGGTGCTGAGCAGCAGGAACACCCTGACCGAGGCCACCGCCATCAGTACCGCCAGGCCTATCGTCGACACCGCGAAGATCCCGGCCCACAGCCAGGTCGCGCCCTGGAAGAATCTGTGCAGCCCCGCATGGTGGGCCGACGGCTGGCGGAGCGCCACGACCTCGGCGGCGAGCTGGGCCACCAGCGGCTTGCGGGTGGGCGCGGTCCTGGCGAATAGCACGCACAAGCCCAGGTTGGCCAGCGGGAACTGGAGCAGGAAGAAGAGCACGCTCCCGGTGGCGATGACCACGGCCGTCTGCAGGGTGAGCACCAGGGCTGAGATCGTGAGCAGCCCGGGGACGCTGTGGGTCACGACCTTGCGGCCGAGGACGGTGAGCCAGACCACCGCCGTCGCAGCCACCATTCCAGCGTCCCGGCCACCCAGCTGCGCGCCGAGGAAGTAACCGGCCACAGGTAGTCCGAGGGATTCGGCCAGGTTCCATCCTGCGGTCAGCATCAGCCGCCAGGGGCGAGGCAACTCGAGGTGCTCAGCCATGGCGATGAGCATACGGTGGCGATGTGCATGCGCGCTGGAATTGCCGGCAGGTGGCGTAAAGAAGAGTCTGGGAGTTCCGCACGGCTGTAGAACGTACCGCTGGCCGGTTAAGTTCAATGTGTTATCAGCGGTAAACCCAAAGTAGCCATCGCCGGGCCGGCGGAATGCCGGTGACCGGCACTACATTGGACTCCTTGGACAAGGAGGCTGGCGTGGCGGCAGGGGACATGGTCTGGGATGTCCTGCGCGACGTGGTGTCCGCTCGGGTGGCGGAGACCGGCAGGCAGGCGCTGGACATCATCGACGTCGGCGGCGGGACCGGCGGGCTGGCCGTGCCGTTCGCGGCCCTGGGGCACAACGTCACGGTGGTGGACCCGAGCCCGGACGCCCTCGCGGCGGCGCAGCGGCGGGCCGCCGAAGCGGGCGCCCGGCTGACCGCGGTCCAGGGCGACGCCGCCAGCCTGGACGCCGGGGCGGGGGCCAAGACGGCGGACCTCGTCATCTGCCACAACGTGCTCGAGTACGTCGACTCGCCGGCCGACGCGATGACCTCGATCGCCGCGGTCCTGCGGCCGTCCGCCACCGTCAGCGTGCTCGCGTCCAACGCGGTGGCCGCGGTGTTGCACCGGGCGCTGGCCGGCCGCTTCGCGGAAGCCAGGCAGTTGCTCGATCCCGGTGCCGAGGCCCGCCTGCCCCGGCGGTTCACGCTGCCCGCGCTGATCGCGCTGATCGAGGGGGCCGGGTTGCGGGCCGGGCAGGCGCATGGGCTGCGCATCTTCGGCGGCCTCGTCCCTGGCGTGCTGCTCGACGGCGACGCCGGTGCGGCCGAGGCGCTGCGCGCGCTCGAGGAGGCCGCCGCCGCGACTCCGCCGCTACGGGACATCGCCGCTCAGCTGCACGTGCTCGGCCACCGCTGACCGTGATGGGAGCCGCCGACGACACCGGCTGCCACATCTTGCACGTGGACATGGACGCCTTCTACGCCAGCGTCGAGATCAGGGATCGGCCCGAGCTCGCCGGCCAGCCGGTCGTGGTGGGCGGGACCGGTGGCCGCGGCGTGGTGCTGTCCGCCTCCTATCAGGCCCGGGCGTTCGGGGTGCGCTCGGCGATGCCGGTGGGCCGGGCCCAGCGGCTGTGCCCGCGGGCGGTGTTCGTGGCCCCCAGGCACCGGGTGTACGCCGCCGTGTCCAAGGAGGTCATGGCCATCTTCGGCACGGTCACCCCCGAGGTGGAGCCGCTCGCGCTCGACGAGGCCTTCCTCGACGTCTCCGGCGCGCTCCGGCGGCTCGGCGCATCCGCCGGGATCGCCAGCCACATCCGGGCCGAGGTGGTGCGGCGGCAGGGCATCACCTGCTCGGTCGGGGTCGCGCCGACCAAGTTCGTGGCCAAGATCGCGTCCGCCCGCTGCAAGCCGGACGGGCTGCTCGTGGTGCCGCGAGACGGGGTCCTTGGCTTCCTGCACCCACTGCCGGTCGCCGCGCTGTGGGGTGTCGGGGAGCGAACCGGGGAAACGCTGTCCCGGCTGGGGCTGCGCACGGTGGGCGACATCGCGCACACCCCGCTGGCCTCCCTGCAGCACGAGCTCGGCGGGGCGCAGGGCTCGCACCTGCACGCCCTGGCGTGGGGCCGGGACGAGCGTCAGGTGACGCCCCGCGTCGCCGAGAAGAGCATCGGGGCCGAGGAGACCTTCGCCGCCGACATCGATGACCCGGAGCGGATCAGGCGCGAGCTGCTCAAGCTCTCCGGCCGGACCGCGCACAGCCTGCGGGGCAGCGGGTGCGCGGCGCGGACGATCTCGGTCAAGATCCGGCTCGCCAACTTCAAGACGATGACCAGATCCCGGACGCTCGCCTATCCGACCGATGTCGCGCATGAGATTTACGCCACAGCGTGCTCGCTCTATGAGTCGGCCGGTCTCGACCGTGCTGCGCAGCTGCGGCTGCTCGGTGTCCGGGTGGCCGGGCTGGTGCCTGCGACCGGCGCAAATGCCCAGCTGACGTTTGATGACCGGCCTGTCGGCTGGCGAGAAGCCGAGCGGGCGGTCGATCGGATTACCAGGCGATTCGGGTCAAGCGCGGTCCGTCCGGCCGCCTTGGTGGAGGACCCGGAACGGCCGTCGGAGGAAGCTTTCTGACCAGCTAGGGGGTCCGCCCTTCCACGGAGCGTGTCAACGCTCGTATTCTGGAAATTGAACCGGGTATGTGAGGTGAACCGGTCACCGCACACGTGCCGGTCGCAAGGTTTTTATGGGAGGCGTCGTGCCGCTCTCTGAACACGAGCAGCGCCAGCTGGAGCAGATCGAGCAAGCGCTTTATAGGGAGGACCCGAAGTTCGGGCGCCTGGTGCGCTCCAGCGATCCGCGCGTGCACTATAAGCGCAAGCTGGTCCAGGACTTCGTTGGCGTGCTGATCGGTGCCGGGCTGCTCGTGGCGGGAATAGTGACTCGTCATGTGTACCTCGAGGCGGTTGGGGCGGCGGTCGTGCTGCTATCGCTGCTGTGGGCGCTGATCCTCTGGCGGCGGCATGCGGCCAGGGTGCGGCCCGCGCGCGCCAAGCTCAAGTCCGTCGGCCCGTCCGGTCAGCCCGGCCGCGCGGCGCTGACCAGACGGGCCCGGATGATGGAGCGGATGGAAGAGCGCTGGAAGCGGCGTCAGGAAGGTGACCGCAGGATGTAGCCTGCCGTCCTATGCGGGCGGTCGTGCAGCGAGTGAGCCGGGCCAGCGTGACCGTGGACGGGCAGGTCGTGGGCGCGATCGAGGAACCTGGCCTCCTGGTCCTGGTCGGCATTACCCACCAGGACACCCCCGAGCAGGCCGCCAAGCTTGCCGCCAAGCTCTGGGGCCTGCGGATTCTCGACGGCGAGAAGTCCTGCTCCGACGTGGCCGCGCCGCTGCTCGTGATCAGCCAGTTCACCCTCTACGCGGACCTGGCCAAGGGTCGCCCTCCTCAACGACGGCCCGGTCACCTTGATCCTGGACCTGTAAACCCTCAGCGGTTAGCCCACGGAGCCGGTCACCGAGAAGGTACTCGATGTGCCGTCGCATCCCTTCTACGGGACCCTATGTGCCATCGACTCCCCTGCGCCCTGGTCACCAGCGCGTCCGGGACTGCGACGGCTAGATCGGCCAGGGTGGTCAGGACGGAAATGGGGAAGAGCCGCGCTCGCCAGCGGGCACCGCGCCCCACGGAGGCGGCCAGGCCGCGCCGCGCCGTGCTGCCGTCCTGCCGCAACTGCTCCGATCCGGACGGACGCGCCGCATAGGTGGCGCGTTCCTCCGCCAGCGCGAGCCTGCGGATCGCGTCGGCGGCCGGTTCGGGCAGCTCGGCGGTGACGCGCTGGGCCAGCGTCCGCGGCGGGTCGCTCGCCCGGCAGCCCACCCCCAGGTCGGTGAGGTCGTCGCGCAATTCCCGCCAGGCGACGTGGGCCCGGCTTGCGTCGTCATCGGCGCGCATCCAGCGGCCGCGCCTGAGCACCAGCCGGATCGTCGAGGGCGCGATCAGCGCCAGCGCGGCGGCCGCGCCGAAGGCGATGCCAACCGTGGCCCAGGCCGCGCTGAGATGCAGGCCGGAGGGGCGGGACAGCAACCGGTACAGCGCCAGCGCAAGCAGCGCCGCCGCCACCAGGACCAGCGTCACGGAGGTGGCGCTGACCGGTCTGCGCCGTCGGCGCGAGGTGGCGGATCCGGTCAGGGCCCGCTGCGTCGGCGGGGCCACCATGGCGATGAACCCGCAGGCCAGCGCGATCGCCGCGATAACGGCCAGGAGGGTCGCCGCCCACGGCGTCCCCGCTGCCTTGCCGGACAGCCGGGT
Source organism: uncultured Actinomycetes bacterium (assembly GCA_963808315.1). GTDB lineage: Bacteria > Actinomycetota > Actinomycetes > Streptosporangiales > Streptosporangiaceae > Palsa-504. The sequence continues at coordinate 102,196 of CAWEFK010000024.1, forward strand.
GAGCGCGCCGGTGTCGTCTTGCTGGCCACCTCGGAACTTCTTCTGGGCCGGACTCGAGTTCTCCTGACCTGGCGCTTCCGTCGCCTTGGCGTTCGGGGGACCATTGATGTCGACATGGCTGGTGCCCGATGCGTTATCCATGTAGTTCGTGGCGTGTGCGGTGCCCTGGCCGGCGGGCGTGGGCTCGAACCGGAGCCAGCCGAAGGTGGGGAAGTACACCTCTGTCCACGCGTGCGCGTCGGTGTTCATGACCTTGTACTCGTTGCCCTTGACCCGGGTGCCTGCCGTGTAGCCGACGACAAACCTCGCCGGCACATCCAGCAAGCGGGCGAGCACGGTCATCGCGTACGCGGACTGCACGCAATAGCCGCTTCTGGTCTGGGTCAGGAACTCCAGCAGGCCGCCCGCGGTATTGAACACCGGCCCGGCGAGGCTGTAACCGAACTGCGATCCTGAGAGCCAGTCGGCCAGCGCGTTCATCTCGCCGATCTCGGTCTTCTGGCCGCCCGCGTACTTCTTCGCCAGCCTTTCCAGCGCCGGCGTCTTGTACGAGCCGGGCAGGGCCAGGTCCGGGGCCAGGCCCGGCGCGGGGTCCAGCGTGCCGAGCTGCTTGAGCTGGGCGGCGGACGGGTCGACGTTGAGGCTTCGCTCGGTGTAGCTCTGGCCGGTGCTGGCGCCGCCGCTGGAATAGACCATGAGATCCTGGTCGGCCAGCCACCTGCCCTTGACCTGAATGGCGGTGGCCGGGTACATCAGCGGCAGGAAGGCTGGCTGCGAGCTGGCGGCGGGAAGGTTTGCGGCCAGGGTCACGGTGGTCGTCAGCACCTGCGGCGCCGCGGCGTTCGAAAGCCCCTGCGGCCCGGGCAGCGAGGCGGTGGTCGGCTCGGCTCCGTTGCCGTAGTTGGTCACCAGCCAGCCGGGAGCGGTATTCCCTGCGCCGTCATTCAGGGTGTCGAACACGTACTGCCTGAAGTACTGCGCGTCGTCGTTCTCCGCGCTCGCCGACGCGTCGGTCGTGTAGGTGAACATCACGCTCGGGTGTTTTTCCTGGAGTTCCCTGACGGCCTGCGACAAGGCGCTGGTCAGGGACAGCGGCCCGTTGCTGCCGCCGGTCCCGCCGATGCCGGGCCCCGAGGTGAAGACCTTGCTCGGGTGCAGCCCAGGCACCAGCAGCGGAGCGCACAGCGCCAGCACGATCGAGGCGAGCCCGACCCGCCGCCGGCCGCGGCCAGCAGCCGGGTGTCCGGCCCCGGCCCGGCACCGCCAACCCGCAAGCCGTCCACGCCAGAGCCGGAGCCGGAGCCAGAGTCCGCACCAGGCTGACCCGCCGCGAGGTCTTGCGGCGACGTGGTGCGCCACAGTGATACCAGTCGTCCCCAGACCCGGATCCGTTCGCGCCCGTCCGCGCTCAGCATGGCCAGGTACCCGGCCCCGGCCAGGCAGAAGACCAGCGGGGTGGCCACCTGGCTGTGCGGTGGGTTCACCATCACCGGCACGGTGAACAGCACGAGTAGCGGGAGCCCGGCCAGCGCGGTCGACCGCAGCCGGACGGCGATCAGGTCGGTCGCCACCGCGGCGATACCCACCCCGGCCTCGGTCAGGAACAGCAGGCCAGGCCTGTTCGGCACCGGGGGCGCGTATATTCTGGAGTCGCTCAGCCCGGTTCCTACCAGATCCCACAGGTGGCTGATCGAGGTTGGGGTGGGTATCACGAGAAGCAGTGAATAGCGGGCCTCGAACACCAGGTTCAGGTACAGCAGCAGGCCGACCACGCCGGCCGCCAGGCACACCAGCACCGGCAGGGACCGCACCCTGGTCAGCGCGCCGACCAGGGCGACGACGAGGACCGCGCCCATCGAGCCGGCGAACCACACCGAGTCCGTGAACACCGGGTACAAGACGGTCGACGTGAACACCACCGCGACGGCGGCGGTCACGGTCATCCGGCGGTTTAGTGTCATGTGGCCTCATCCCCGGAACCCCCGGAACCCCCGGAACCATCCGAGCTCGGAGATCCTGTGCTGTGAAAACCCCCCACGGGCAGCGGCCGGTCAGCGGGTCTGTGCAACTGCTGCCAGGCCGAGGCGAGCGGCGTGCTCGCGGTCACCACGGCGACCCGCCAGCCCGCGGCGCCCAGGATCTCCGCCGTTCGCGCGGTGTCCTCGGGGACCGCGTCCGCCCCCCACGCGGAGACCGCAAGCAGCAGGGCCATCGCGGGCGCGTTCCCGCGCCTGCTCGCGGCCAGCTGGCTGGCATCGTCGTCGGACAGCCGCCCGATCACGGCGATCAGCTGGCCGCCCGCGTTGGCCAGTGCCGATGTGCCGGACCGGATGCCGGCATCGTTCGACGGGCTGATGACCGCGAGCATGTCGAGCAGGGTGTCCTGGAAGGTGCCGCGGGGCGCCATTTCGCCGGCCCCGGTGATAAGCCTGGCCCGGAAGCCCTCGCCGGACAGGTGCGCGCCGATCGAGGCGGCCGCGCTGACGGCGAACTCGAACGTCGCGGAAGGTCCCCGGCCCGAATGCGCGAAGCGGCGGGTATCGAGGAAGACCGACGCGCTGTTCCGCCACTGGTGTTCTTCGCGGCGGACCATCAGCTGGCCGTACCGCGCCGTCGACTTCCAGTGCACGCGGCGCAGCCCGTCCCCGTCCTGGTACAGCCGCGGGGCCGCGTCGTCCTCGCCGATGGCCGATATGGTCCGCATCCCGCCGTCACCCTCGCCGAGCCAGCTGCTCGGCGCCGACGCCCGTGGCAGCGGGACTATTTTCGGCGTGACCACGAGCGTGCTCGTCGTGCTGAACGAGCGGCTGATCTCGACCAGCCCGAACGCGTCGGCCACCCGGACCCGGAGCGGGCCGATGGTGAACTTGCCGCGGGTGTCGGAACGGATCTGGTAGCTGAGCTCCCGGTGCCCGCCCGCCTCGATCTCGTCCAGCACGAACCTCGGCCTGCTGCCCAGCGAGTACGGGGTCACGTCCTCGGCCAGCAGCACGCTGGTGCGCAGCCGCGAGACGTTCTCCACCCGCACCGTCACCACGCTGAGCTGCCCGGCGGGCACGCGCGGCGGATCAAGCCTGCGGCTGCAGGACAGGCGGTAACGGGACCTGCGCGCGATCAGCCCGGACACGAGCGGCAAGATGACGAGCAGCGCGCCCACCCGGACCAGATCGGGCTCGGGGATGGCCAGGCCGCACACCACGGCCGCGCCGCCCGCGGCCATGAACGACCTGCCCCTCGTGGTCAGCGAGCTGAGTAGCGCCCGCATGGCCCTCCTTACCCGTTCGTGCTAGAGCCGCCCACCCTGGCTCAGCGCCTGGGCAGGGGAAGCTGCGCGACGATCCTGTCCACGACTTGCTCGGGCAGGTGCCGCTCGACGATGGCTTCTGCCGTGGGCAGCAGCCGGTGCGCCAGTACCGGCCGGGCCAGCCGCTGCACGTCGTCGGGGATCACGTAGTCCCGTCCGTCCAGGGCGGCCCAGGCCCGGCTGGCCCGCAGTAGGTGCAGCGTGGCCCGCGGCGAGGCGCCTAGGCGGATCTCGGGTGAGGTCCTTGTGGCGTTGGCGAGGCTGATGATGTAGTCCTTGACCTGGTCGGACACCAGGACTCCGCGCACCGCGACGACAAGCTCCTGCACGTCGCTCGCCCGCGCGACCGGGCTGAGCTGGTCAAGCGGCGACCTGGAACCGTGGTTGTCGAGCATCTCCCGCTCGGCGGCGGGGAGCGGGTAGCCCAGTGAGATGCGTGCGGTGAACCGGTCTCGCTGCGCCTCGGGAAGCGGGTAGGTGCCCTCCATCTCCACCGGGTTCTGGGTCGCGATCACCATGAACGGTTCCTGCAGCGAGTAGGTCGTGCCGTCGACCGTGACCTGACGCTCTTCCATGCATTCGAGCAGCGCGGACTGCGTCTTCGGGGAGGCCCGGTTGATCTCGTCGCCGAGCACGATGTTGGCGAACACGGGTCCGGGCCTGAACTCGAAATCGCGCCTCTCCTGGTTGTAGGCGCTGACCCCCGTGATGTCGCTCGGCAGCAGGTCCGGCGTGAACTGGACCCGGCGGACGGTGCCGTCAATGGCCTTGGCCAGGGCCTTGGCCAGCATCGTCTTGCCCACGCCGGGCACGTCCTCGATGAGCAGGTGCCCCTCGGCGAGCAGCACGGCCAGGGTGAGCTGAATGGCATCCCGCTTGCCCTCGATCACCGACTCGATGGCCTTGCCGATCCTGCGGGCGGCCGGCACTAGATCATCGATCTGGCTCCCGGTCTGCCTTCCGGTATCCAGTACCACGTGGCCTCCTCGCAGGCGCTGGCGCGCACTACCCAGCCAGCCGGGTGTCCCGTCACCTCGTGCCCTGGTTAGCCGCCGTAACGCTACAGTACGTCTTTCTCCGCCGAACGCGCGACGCTAGCGAAGCATCTTCGTCAAACCAGGCAATCCCGCGTACAACGGCAATCCCATCGTGACCTGGCCGCAGCGCGACGGCGACCTCGCCCGGGCCTGGCCCCGTCGTTCCGCTTCGCCCGGATCCATCCCGGGTCCCCCCACTTTGCTCCACCCCCTCCTCCACTTCGCCCCACCGCGCCTACCTGGCGGTTCAGTGGGGCTTGGGCGGCCATCTGAGCATTTTCAGCGTTGACGGTGGGGAGATGTGGAGTACAGTGGAGCGCAGTGGAGGATAGACGGCGGGAGGTGAGTACCTGTGTTCCTCGGTACTCATGCCCCGCGGCTGGATGAGAAGGGCCGGTTGTTCCTGCCTGCGAAGTACCGAGATGAGCTTGCTGGGGGAGTAGTGATCACCAAGGGACAGGAACGGTGCCTGTTCGTCTTCCCGCAGGAGGAGTTCGCCCGCATCACCGAGGCGCTCAGCACCGCGCCGGTGACCGCCAAGTCGGTCAGGGACTACAGCCGCGTCTTCTTCGCCAGCGCCTCCGATGAGCTTCCCGACAAGCAGGGCCGGATCACCGTCCCGGCCGCGCTGCGGGCCTACGCCGGCTTGCAGCGGGACTGCGTGGTGATCGGCGCGAACACCCGCCTGGAGATCTGGGACACGCAAGCGTGGGAGACCTATCTCGCCGCGCAAGAGGACTCGTTCGCCGAAGCCGCCGAGGAGGTGCTCCCGGGAATCCTGTAACTCCCGTAGGCCGGTCCCCATCCGCCGTTCCCTGCTGGCATCACTTCCCCGGTGCCAGCCGGCGTCAGCAGATGGGGACCGGCGGAGGGATCGTCAGCTCCCGAGAACAACCGCAGGACCGGAGCAGGAACAGCAGCAGCGCATGGCAGGAAGGGGACAGGTTGGACAGGGCACGGCACGAACCGGTGCTCGCCGGTCGTGTCACCGCCCTGCTCGCGCCCGCTCTGGCCGCCGAAGGCGCCGTGCTGGTGGACGCCACCCTGGGCCGGGCCGGGCACGCCCGGGCCCTGCTCGAGGCCTGTCCAGGAATGCTGCTGGTCGGCATCGACGCCGACGTGGCCGCGATCGAGGCGGCCCGCGAGCTGCTCGCCCCCTACGCCGACCGGGTGAGGTTGGTGCACGCCAGGTACGACGAGATCCCGGCCATCCTGGGCACCGTCCCCAGGCCGGCCCGGCCCGCGCCATGGGCCTGCTCTTCGACCTCGGCGTGTCCTCGCCGCAGCTCGACGACCCCGAGCGCGGCTTCGCGTACGCCCAAGATGCCCCGCTGGACATGCGGATGGATCGCACCAGGGACCTCACCGCCGCGGACATCGTCAACGGCTACCCGCCTGCCGCGCTCGCCCGGGTGCTGCGCGAATACGGCGAGGAACGTTTCGCCCAGCGGATCGCCGGCGCGGTGGCCCGCGAGCGTGACCGGGCGCCGATCACGTCCACCCAGCGGCTCAGCGCCATCGTGAAAGAGGCGATTCCCGCGGCGACGCGGCGCACCGGCGGCAACCCGGCCAAGCGCACCTTCCAGGCGCTGCGGATCGAGGTGAACGACGAGCTCGGCACGCTGCGCCGGGCTCTTCCGGCCGCCCTGGGCGCGCTGGCCACCGGCGGCCGCGTGGTGGTGCTGGCCTACCACTCCCTGGAGGACCGCATCGTCAAGCGGGAGCTCGTGCGCCTGTCCGCCGATCAGAGCCCGCCCGGCCTGCCGGTGCCCGCGAGCGCGGCGGCACCCCAGTTCCGCCTGCTCACCAGGGGCGCCGAACGCCCGGACAGCGAAGAAGTCACCAGTAACCCGCGCGCGGCCTCCGCCCGGATGCGCGCCGCAGAACGCATCAGGGAAGCAGCATGACCCGAGGGGGTAATGACATGCCCACAGGCACAATGCCGCCAAGAGGAACCCGCACCAAGGAGCGGGAACCCCAGCGCCCCAGACCCTCCAACCCCCGCACCCAGCCCCAGACCCGGGGACCCCAGCCCTCCCGGGAACCCCAGCCCTCGCAGCCCCCCCCGGGCCCCAAAGGGGCCCCCGAGGGGTACGGGGGGGCGGGCAGCCCCCCCGTGATCGGGGGGTTCCGGGGGGTCGCCCCCCCGGGCCAACACGGCCAACACGGCCAACACGGCCAACACTGCTATCACCTTCCCCCCGCCACACCAGGCCCCTGGCCGGTCCCGTCGTCGGCCGCTCCGCGGCCGGTCCCGGGCCGGCCGTCGGCCCCGGATCCAAGCGGCGCCGGCGCTCGCCCCGGGCGCCGTTCATCTTGCTGCTCGTCGGGCTGCTCGGCGGCGCGCTGGTCTCGCTGCTGGTGATCAGCACCACGCTGGCGCAGGGGGCATTCCAGATCACCAACCTGCAGCAGCAGAACGCCGGCCTGGCCCGCCAGGAGCAGACGCTCACCAACGCGGTGGCGCAAGCGGCCAACCCGGCCGTCATCGCCAAGGAAGCTCAGCAGCTCGGCATGCGGCAAAATCCGAACCTGCGCTTCATCAACCTCAAGAACGGGAAGATCGTCACCGGGAAGGTTTCCAAGTCTGACGCGGAAATCAGTATCCCCGGGTACACCCCGTGACACCGCAGGACCCCACCCGCCGGCCGCCGACCAGCCGGCGTGATGACCGGCGCCCGCCGCCCCGCCGCTACGCCGCCAAACCGGTCAGGTCCGGCCCGCTTGGCCCGGATCCGCGGCGCAGGCCGCCGTCGGCGCCCGGTCGCCCTGGCGCCCCCGGCTCGCGCCCACGAGCAGGTGAGCGGTCCACGCCCCAGCCTGACCGGGCCAGGCCGTCGCGGCCCCCAAGGCCCCCGAAGCCCCGCCGGCTGATTCCCCGCGGCAACCCGAACCGGCGGCTCGGGTTTACCCTGCTCGCCATCATCTTCGTGCTGTCGCTGTTCGCCGGGCGCCTAGTGCAGCTGCAGGGCATAGACTCGGGCCGCTACCGCGAGCTCGCCCAGCAGGAGCGGGAGAGCACGAGCCCGATCCCCGCCCTGCGCGGCAGCATCACCGGCGCAAACGGGCAGGTGCTGGCGATGACGGTGACCACCTACCTGGTCTGGGCCGACCCGCCGCAGATGACCAGCGCGACGATGACCACCGCGGCCCTGCAGCAGAAGGCCGCCAGCGAGCTGGCCGGGCCGCTCGGCCTTAACCCGGAGGTGCTGCTCAACCTGCTCAAGCACCCAAGCTCGCCGGGTTACGTGGTGCTGGCCAGTGGCGTATCTTCGCAGGTCAGCGGCGATATCACCGCCTTGGGCCTGCCTGGCATCTACCAGACCCCGAGCTACGCGAGGTCATACCCGGACGGCAGCATCGCGGCCAACATCATCGGCTTCACCAGCACCAACAAAAAGAGCGGCGTGCTGACCGGCGAGGCGGGCCTGGAAGAGCAGGCCAATGCGCTGCTAGCCGGGCAGCCGGGCAGCGAGCAGTTCCAGACCGGTACCGACGGTCAGCCGATCCCGCTGGCGGGCAGCAGCGACAAGCCGGTGGTCAACGGCAGTGACCTGCGGCTCACCATCGTCCCGGCGCTCCAGTACGCGGCCGAGCACGCCTGCCAGCAACAGGTGGCCAAGACCAAGGCGAGCAACTGCACGGTGGTGATCATCCAGCCGCACACCGGGGCCGTGCTCGCCATGGCGCAGTACCCGACGTACAACCCGTCGGACGTCGGCAGCATGAACCAGACCACGAACCTAGCCGTGCAGGCGGAGTTCCAGCCGGGGTCCACCGCTAAGGTAATCACCGCCTCGGCCGCGTTCGAGCGCGGCGGCCAGACACCGATGAGTGCCTACAACATCCCGTCCGAGATCGTCCGGGGCGGCCAGGTCATCCACGACGCCGAGTGGACGCCGGGGGAGCGGTACACGATCGCGGGCATCATCGCGCATTCGTCCAACATCGGCATGTCGCAGGTGGTCAGCCACGTCACCCCGCAGGTGCAGTACGACTACCTGAAGGCGTTCGGCCTCGGCCAGGTGACCGGCATCGGGCTGCCCGCGGAAGCCAGCGGAGACCTGCCCGTGCCGTCCAGCTGGTATCCGGACACGCGCTACACGCTGTCGTACGGGCAGGGCGTGGCGGTGACAGCGATCCAGATGGCCGAGGTCTACGCGACGATCGCCAACGGCGGCGTCCGGGTCCAGCCGACCCTGGTCGAGGGCACCACCAACGCCGCGGGCAAGTACACCCCGGCCGCGCCGTCGGCGTCGAAGCGGGTCATCAAGGCCAAGACCGCGCAGGAACTGCTGCAGATCCTGCAGCAGGTGCCCGCGATCGACGAGGCGGGTGACCAGCCCTGGGGCATCATCCCCGGCTACGCGATCGCGGCCAAGACCGGAACCTCGCAGGAATCCAACGGAAAGTGCGCGCTGTGCGTCTACGGGTCGAGCTACATTGGCATAGCGCCGGGAAACAACCCGCAGCTCGTCATCGCGGTCAACGTACAGAACCCGCGTAAGGGCGGCTACTACGGGGATGTCGTGGCCGGCCCGGTCTTCTACCAGGTCGCCAAGGACGCGCTCGCCACCATGGATATCCCGCCGGACGGAGCCGTACCTGCGAAGGTACGCCTGACCGCGCCGTGATTGGAGGTACTCTCACCCCGTGGCGATCCGTCCTGCGCATCCTGCTCAGCGGCCGCTGTCCGCGCTCAGCTCGCTGCTGGGCGTCCGGCTAGACCCTTCTTTCGAGCCGAACGACCTCGGCCTCACCTCCGGGGTCACCCTCGACTCCCGGGCGGTGCAGCCGGGGGACCTGTATGCGGCGTTGCCGGGGGCCAGCGTCCACGGGGCCGCTTACTGCGACGACGCGGTCGCCGCGGGTGCGGTGGCGGTGCTGACCGACCCGGAGGGACGAGCCAGGGCCGCGGCCAGCGGGGTGCCCGTGTTCGTGGTGGCCGATCCGCGGGCCAGGCTGGGCGAGATCGCCTGCTGGATTTACGGGGATCCGTCGCGCAAGCTGGCGGTCATCGGCGTTACCGGGACGAGCGGCAAGACCACGAGCACGTACCTGATCAAGGCCGGCCTGCGCCAGGCCGGCCACCTGACCGGTCTGGTCGGCGGGGTCGAGATCGCGATCGGGACGGACCGGGTGACCAGTTCGCTGACCACCCCGGAAGCCCCCGACCTGCAGGCGCTGTTCGCGGTCATGGTCGAGCGCGGGGTGACCGCGGTCGCGATGGAGGTGTCGAGCCACTCGCTCAGCCTGGGCCGGGTCGCGGGCACCGGCTTCGACGTGGCCGTCTTCACCAACCTGTCCCAGGATCACCTGGACTTCCACGCCGACCTCGAGGAGTACTTCCAGGCCAAGGCGTCACTGTTCGTCCCGCCGGCGATCGGGGTGGTGAACATCGACGACCGGCACGGGCGCAGGCTGGCGGCCTCTGCCCCGGTGCCGGTGACCACGTTCTCGGCGGCGGGCGCCGCGGCGGCGGACTGGCGGGCGGTCGACGTCCGGTCGGGTGCGGACGGCAGCACGTTCCGGCTGATCGGGCCGGGCGGAGTCGAGGCGGACGTGTCGGTCGGCCTGGCCGGGGTGTTCAACGTGGCTAACGCGGTCGGTGCCATGGTCGCGCTGGTCGAGGCGGGCATCAGGCTGGAGGACGCGGTCGCGGGCGTGGCGGCCTGCCCGGGAGTGCCCGGCCGGCTGGAGCGGGTGCCTGCGTCCGGCCTCGACGTGACCGCCTTCGTCGACTACTCGCACAAGCCGGGCGCGGTCGAGGCGGTGCTGCGCTCGCTGCGGCCGGTCACCCGCGGGAACCTGATCATCGTGCTCGGCTGCGGCGGCGACCGGGATAAGGCCAAACGCCCGATGATGGGAGCTGCGGCGGCCTCGCTTGCCGATGTGGCCATCCTCACCAGCGACAACCCGCGTTCGGAGGACCCGCTGGTGATCCTCGGGGCGATGTTCGACGGGGTGCTGACCGTGCCACGCCAGGCCCGGGCCCAGGTCAGCATCGAGCCTGACCGCGCCGCGGCGATCGCCCAGGCGGTCGCCAGGGCCGCCTCAGGCGACGTCATCGTGGTGGCCGGCAAGGGCCACGAGACCGGCCAGTACGTGGCGGGCGCGGTGTTCCCGTTCGACGACAGGCAGGTTCTCGCGGCGGCCCTCAGCCAGCGAGCGCTCAGCTCGCAAGCGCTCAGCCCGGGCGCGCCCGGCCAGCCCGAACAGGCCCCGCCGGTGCAGGCCGGCGGCCGGGCGCCTGGTCCGCAGGCCGCCGAGCCGTGGCCGGTGACCCGGTGATCCCGCTCTCGCTGGCGCAGCTCGCGCGGGTCACCGGCGGCCGCCTCGACGGTGACCCCGAGATCGTGGTCAGCGGCGAGGTGGTCATCGACTCCCGGCGGGTGAGCCCGGGCGGGCTGTTCGCGGCGGTCGCGGGGGAGCGGTCGGACGGGCACGACTTCGCCGCCGCCGCCGTGGCCGCGGGCGCGGCGGCGGTGCTGGTCACCCGCCCGGTCCCGGTGCCCTCGGTACTCGTGGCCGACGTCCCGGCCGCGCTGGGCGCGCTGGCCAGGTTCGTGGTCGACTCGCTGCCCGCCGCGGCGATCGCGGGCATCACCGGGTCATCGGGGAAGACGTCGACCAAGGACCTGGCCGCCCAGCTGGTGGAGCGCCTCGGGCCGACGATCGCGCCGGCCGGGTCGCTCAACAACGAGTTCGGCCTTCCGCTGACCGTGCTGCGCGCGGACGCCGCGACCAGGTTCCTCGTGCTCGAGCTGTCCGCGCGCGGCCGGGGCCACATCGCGTACCTGTGCGGTATCGCGCCGCCGAGGTACGGGGTGGTGCTGAACGTCGGGCACGCGCACGCGGGTGAGTTCGGCGGTCTGGACCAGGTGGCCCTGGCCAAGGGCGAGCTCGTCGAGGCCCTCCCCGCCGCCGGCGGGGAGGGCGGCGGCGTGGCCATCCTGAACGCCGACGATCCCCGCGTCGTGGCCATGGCGTCCCGCACGCCCGCCCGCATCGTCACCTTCAGCGCCGCCCCCCATTCGGCCGCCCAGGTCCGGGCGGTGAACGTGTGGCTGGATGAGCTCGGGCGGCCGCGTTTCACGCTGGCGACACCGCAGGGTACGGCGCCGGTCGCGCTGCGGTTGCACGGCGCCCACAACGTGCCGAACGCGCTGGCCGCAGCGGCCCTCGCGCACGAACTCGGCCTGGGCCTGGCGGACATCGCGGACGGCCTGAGCGCCGCGGTCCTGCGCAGCCGGTGGCGGATGGAAGTCGGGCAGCGGCCGGACGGCGTGACGGTCATCAACGATGCCTACAACGCGAACCCCGAGTCCGTCCGGGCCGCGCTCGACGCGCTGCGGCACATGACCCGGCACGGCCGGGGGTTCGCCGTCCTCGGCCACATGGCAGAGCTCGGCGATACCTCGCGGGCCAGCCACGAGAACATCGGCGAGTACGCGGTGCAGGACCGGTCGCTGGCCGGGCTGATCGCGGTCGGCGAGGAAGCGGCCCCGCTGCTGACCGGGGCGCGCCGGGTCCGGTCATGGCACGGTGAGGCCGTCGGGGTGGCCGACGGCGCGGCCGCGCTCGACGTGCTCGCGAACCAGCTGAAGCCCGGCGACGTCGTACTGGTAAAGGCATCCCGCGCCGCCTGCCTGGAGGGCGTCGCGGCCGACCTGCTTGGAGGGGCGGACCGGTGAAGACCGTCCTGCTGTCCGCGGCTGTCTCGCTGTTCATCGCGTTGTTCGGCACCCCGCTGGCCATCAAGGCGTTTACCCAGCGCGGCTACGGCCAGCAGATCAGGTCGGACGGGCCGGCCCACCTGTCCAAGCGCGGCACGCCGACCATGGGCGGCACGGTGATCATCATCGCGTCGCTGGCCGGGTACCTCATCGGCCACCTCGTCACCGGCGACCCGATGTCCGCCTCCGGCCTGCTCGTGCTGTTCCTGATGACCGGCCTCGGCCTGGTCGGGTTCGCGGACGACTTCATCAAGCTGTACATGCAGCGCAGCCTGGGCCTGCGCAGCGGGGCCAAGCTGGCCGGCCAGGCGGTCGTCGGCGGAGTGTTCGCGCTGCTCGCGATCAGGTTTCCGGACGGCCTTGACATCACGCCGGCGTCGGCCCACCTGTCCTTCCTGGTGCCCTTTGGAGTCTCGCTCGGGCCGGTGCTCTTCGTGGTCTGGGTCATCATCATGGTGTCCGGGACCTCCAACGGCGTGAACCTCGCCGACGGCCTCGACGGCCTGGCCACCGGCGCGGCCATCCTGGCGTTCGCCGCCTACATGATCATCGGGATCTGGCAGCTGCGGAACGACTGCACGGTCATCGAGGGCCCCGCCTGCTACCAGATCCGGGACCCGCAGGACCTCGCCATCGTGGCCGCTACCGTGATGGGCGCCTGCACCGGGTTCCTGTGGTGGAACGCGCCGCCCGCCAAGATCTTCATGGGCGACACCGGGTCGCTGGCCCTGGGCGGAGCGCTCGCCGGGCTGGCCATCACCACCGAGACCGAGCTGCTGCTGCTCCTGCTGGGCGGCCTGTTCGTGATCATCACGCTCTCGGTCGTGATCCAGGTCGCCTCGTTCAAGCTGACGGGTAAGCGGGTGTTCCGGATGGCCCCGCTGCAGCATCACTTCGAGCTGGTCGGCTGGGCCGAGACCACGATCGTCGTGCGCTTCTGGATCATCGCCGGCATCTGTGTCGCCCTGGGCCTTGGCATCTTCTACGTCGGCTGATCCCTCGCCGTTACCGTAACGTGTCTCCCCGTTGGTGCTTGTTACAGGTAAGTTACTTGACGTCCGGAGAGGGAGCGTGGTTGATGATGATGCGGTCAAAGAAACTTGCCGGGATGGTGCTCACCGCGGGCCTGCTGGCCGGCGGGCTGGCCGCCGGATCGGTGCCCGCCTCGGCGTCCGCGTCGGCCTGCGGCGGCTCCGGCTCGGTCAGCACGCTGACCGGGACGCTGGCCGACGGCGCCACCTACGAGATCCAGTGCCCGGCGGGCGCCTGGACCGGCACCCTGTACCTGTACAGCCACGGCTACGTCGCTCCCGGCGCGGCCAACCCGGCCGCGGACGCGGGCGACCCGGTGACCGCCGCCTGGATGCTGGCCCACGGCTACGCGCTGGCGGGCTCGTCGTACGCCAGCACCGGATGGGCCGTCGCGTCGGCCCTGCCCGACCAGATCGCCACGCTGGATACCTTCGACCGCACCTACGGCCGGCCCAAGACCACGGTCGCCTGGGGACACTCGCTCGGCGGCATGATCACGGCCGGGCTGGTGCAGGACTACCCGAGCCGGTTCGACGCCGCGCTGCCGATGTGCGGGGTGCTGTCCGGTGGCGTCGCCACCTGGAACACCGCGCTCGACGCGGCGTTCGCGTTCCAGAAGCTCATCGACCCCTCGGTCCAGCTGGTGGACATCACCAACCCCACGGCCAACCTGGAAGGCGCCGAGGCCGCCTTGACAGCGGCGCAGGCGACCGCGGCGGGCCGGGCCCGGCTCGCCCTGGTGGCCGCGCTGGCCGATACGCCCGGGTGGTTCACGCCGCTGTCCGCCGAGCCCGCGCCCACCGACTACACCGCCCAGGAGCAGAACCAGTCCCTCTGGGACGCCGAGGTGACCTTCCCCTTCATCTTCGCCTTCCGTGCCGACCTGGAGGCCAAGGCGGGCGGGAACCCGTCCTGGAACACCGGCGTGAACTACGTCAGTGACCTGGCCAAGTCCGCGGACGCCAGCGAGGTCAGGGCGCTGTACCGCAGCGCCGGGCTCAACCTGGGCCGGGACGTGCGGACGCTGAACACCTCGCCGCGGATCAGCGCCGACCCGACGGCGGTGGCCTGGCTGACCAGGAACATCGTCTTCAACGGTGACATCTCGGTCCCGGTGCTGACCATGCACACCACCGGCGACGGCCTGGTCGTGCCGGAGAACGAGCAGGCCTACCGCGCCGTCGTCGACCGGGACGGCCGGGGCGCCCTGCTGCGGCAGCTCTTCGTGGCCCGCGCCGGGCACTGCGCGTTCACCCCGGCCGAGACCATCACCGCCGTCCAGACGCTGGAGAACCGCCTGTCCACCGGGCGGTGGCACGTCCCGGCTCCGGCCGCGATGAACGCCGAGGCGGCGGCGCTCGGGGCCCAGTACAACATCTACTCGCTGAACGGCACCGTCTACCCGACCGCGCCCGCCTTCACCAGCTACACCCCGGCCCGCTACCTGCGGCCGTTCGACCTGTGGTCGTGGTAAACCCCTTTTTACCGAACGGCCCGATCTGCGTGCCCGGCCGCAGGCCGCGTGGCGAGCCACGTGGCCTCGGCCGCACCCATTGGCGTGCACGCGGGACCCAGCACGAACGGCCAGATCTCCTCGGCGATGCAGCGCCAGTCCGCGGTCGCGGCGAGCTCGCCGAGCAGGGCGAACAGGCCGAGGTTGATCCGCTGCAGGATCACGTAGGACCGGGGGATCGCCGCGTAGGCGGCCAGCGGGCTGCGGAAGTCGAAGAAGCGCCTGCTGACCGCGGAGGCGTATTCCCCCGTCATGGTCCGCGGTCCCCGCTCGCGCACCGTGTCGTAGAACAGGGCCATGTGCTCGATGATGTCTTCCGTGGGCAGCGGCGTGTCCGGCCTCAGGAAGCCGGCCTGGATCATGGCCGCGCGGAAGGCTTCCGGGTCGTTCTCCACGCACAGATGCTTGACCATCTCCACCAGCGGCCGCAGTTCCTCCTCGGTGAAGTACTTGACCAGCCCGAAGTCCAGGAACGTGACCCGGCCGCCGCCGTGGAACAGGTAGTTGCCCGGATGCGGGTCGCCGTTGAAGGCGTGCATCTCGTACAGGCTCCGGAACACGAAACGGTAGATCGTCTCCCCGGCCAGGTCGCGCTCGGCCTGCGACCACCCGGCCAGCTCGGCGAACCTGGCGCCGTCCGCGAGGTCGCTGGTCACCAGGCGGCGGGTCGAGAGCTCCTCGACGATGTCCGGGACGTGAATCGTCGGGTGACCCGCGTAATAGCGCGCGAACAGCTGCTGGTTGCGGGCCTCGGCGTGGTAGTCGAGCTCCTCGGTGATGCGCTCCCTCAGCTCCGCGAGCAGCGCGTCCACGTCCTGGCTCGGTGCGGTGATCTTGAGCATCCGGCGCAGCAGGGCGACGTTGCCCAGGTCGGCCTCGATCGTCTCGGCGATGCCCGGGTACTGGACCTTCACCGCGACCGCGCGTCCGTCGTGCGTGATCGCGCGGTGCACCTGCCCGATCGACGCGGCCGCGATGGGCACCGGATCCCAGGTCGCGAAGGCCTGCTCCGGCGGCCGCCCGAGCTCTTCCGTGACGACCCGGGCGGCGAGTTCGGAGCTCATCGGCGGCACGCTGTCCTGCAGGCGGCTCATCGTCCGGCGGGCGGCCGGCGTCAGGCCGTCGTCGACGTAGCTGGCCATCTGGCCCAGCTTCATCAGCACGCCCTTCATCGTCCCCAAGGTGGTGGCGACGTCCTCGGCGGTCTGCAGGGCCAGGTCGTTCCGCAGCTGTTGGCGGTGCTCGCCGGCGGTGGCGAACAGGCGCGGCGCGTTGCTGGCGTACCGCGCGCCGCCGCGCGCCGCCAGCCGCAGCGCCGCCAGCCCGCGTTCCACCCGCAGGCTGCCGACCCGGCGGCGCGCGACCGCCAGGCCCGCGATCGAGCCCGCGATCACCGCCGCCACCGCGGCGATCCTGCGGGCCGTCAGCCTCCGCTCCGGCCTCACGCCTTCCCCGCCGACCGCGCCCGCAGGGCGATCCGCTGCCGGGCCTCGAGGACTCCGGGCTCGCCGAGGAACACCGCGTCGAGCACGCCCAGCGTCTGGCGGATCTCGTTCCGGCGTTCGGCCGTCACCGGCGCGGGGGCGGGGTAGCCGTAGGAGTCCCTCGCCCATTCGGGCAGCGTGGCGATCGAGGCCTCCCTGATGTCCTGCCACAGCTCGGCGATGTCCTCGTCGAGGCCGGGCGGGTCGAGCAGGTAGCTCATCGACTCGGCCGCCGCGGGCGTACACCGCAGCTCGGGTCGCACCTGCGTGAGGTACCGCTCGAGCTCGGCCACGCTGGCCGGGACGATCTCGTGCGGCACCCCGAGCAGCTCGGCCGCGATGGTCATCTCGCCGACGTAGGCGTCGGCATCGGCGCCCGCCAGCGGCGTGCCGAACAGCCGCCCGGCGGCCAGGCCGGAATCGACAAGCGCCGCGTGCACCCAGAGCAGCAGCGCCGGGTCGCCGGCCGCGTACGGCTGGCCGGTCACCGTGTCCACGCCCTGGACCCGGGTGTGGATGGCTCGCACCCGCTCCGCGACCCGGGTAGCGCTGGCCCGGTCCCCGAAGGTGACGATGGCCTCGTAGGCGGAGGTCGCCGCGAGCCTGCCGACCGGATCGCGCCGCCAGTCGCTGTGCTGGTCGACGCCGGCCATCGCGAGCGGGTGCAGCGCCTGCATCAGCAGCGATCGCAGCCCCGCGATCGGCGCGGACAGATCGCTGGCGACCCGCCAGGTCACGCTGGCGGGCCCGAAGAACCCGTCGTCAGCAGGACGCTCGGGCACGGCGGCGACGTAGGCAGCGGCGGACCGCTCGACCAGCCCGGTGACGGTACCCTCCGCGCTCATGGGCGCAGCCCGGCGAAGAGGTCGTCCTCGGGTAGCGGAGCCCCGGTGGTGTCGCTCGCCCGGATGAAGTGCTCGCGGCCGAAGGTGGCCTCGGCGATGTCTTGCGGGATCTTGCTGAACCAGGACTCGGAGATCTGGCTGCCGTGGGCGAACAGCGCATCGCGCTTGCGGTTCATCACCGGACCGATGTCGACCGAGGTGGTGATGCGCGCCTCGGACGCGGCCGCCTGACGCCGGGCTTCCGGGTCAAGCTCCTCGAAGTCGGGCACCTCCGCGCCGAGCTCGCGCAGCGCTGCCCAGATCTTCTCCCAGTCACTGCGGCGCATGGCGCTGAGGTACAGCTTGGCCGGGATGCCGCTGCTGGCGAACGCCGCCTGCGCCGCCCGGCTCGCGTGCACGTGATCGGGGTGCTGGTAGGGACCCTTGTCGTCGTAGCTGATCAGGACCTGGGGCCGGTAGCGCGCGATCAGGCTGGAGATCCTCGCGGCCACAGCTGCCTCGGGAACGTTGCAGAACGCGTCCGGGCGGTCCTTGTAGTCCCAGTCCGGCATGCCGGAATCGTGGTAACCGAGCAGCTCGAGGTGGGTGACGCCGAGGATCGCGCAGGATTCGCGCAGCTCCGCGAGGCGATGGGCGGCCACAGCCTGCTCGTCGTGCCCGTCCTGGCCCGGCTTGATTCCGCCTGGCGCGTCTCCGAACTCTCCGTTGGTGCAGGTCACCACCACGGTTTGGATGCCCTGGGCGGAGTAGGAGGCCAGCACGCCACCGGTGCTTGAGGCTTCGTCGTCGGGATGAGCATGCACGGCCATCATCGTGAGCGTTTCTGGCATGCTTCCAGACTGCCCGACGGGCCAGCGATTCTGCGCACCGGGGCCGGCGCGAGCGATGACCATACGGTTCGAAGCAGCTTTATTGGGCGCTATCCGTACCTAGTGGCTCAGCACCTAGTGGCTCAGTACCTAGTGGCTCAGCGTCTGGACTCCGGTGCCTCGGTGAGAGCCTCCGGGTGCATCCGGTTGTAATGCTCGGTGAGCACCGTGCTCGCCTGGCCGGGACGATAGGCCATGGTGCGCCCGCACACCTCGCAGCGCGTAACGGGAAGCCGGGTCACCGTCACCGGAAAGCGAGAAGATTCTGACCTGCTCATTGGGTCACATCATGCCAGATAAATAAGCGTGAGCCGAGCCGGCTCCCGGCAGCGGCGGCCTGCTTGCCTGATACCCTGCGTCACCCTCCGCCCCGTCAGCATCGTCGAGCTCAGTTTCGCCTCAGCCAGCGCAGAATTTTTGCGGAGCATTTTGGCTTGATGGAGACTTTTGTGCATCATAGTGCCTAAAATCCTTCATGAAGCCATAATCTCCCACGATATTGTTCGATCTAGTCGCGCCGGCACAGGTCGGTGGTAGTTGCCGGAATCTTCGGCGACACGCGACGGATGTTCCGGCCTGGTCGCCGGCCAGCGAACAAACTGGGATCATGCACCACGACACTCCCCGGCCCTGGCGCAACCAGGGATGCCGCCGATGACGGCGTCCGGCGTGCGCTCCGGCGGGCGGCCCGCGGACGGTGACGGCCTGCCGGACCTGGACAGCGAGGCGCTGGTCCTGGGCGGAATGCGGGACCGGATCGGCATGTGGCGGGCCCTGCTCGACCGCCCGCTGACGTCGTACTACCTCGTCCTTGGCCTCACCGTGCTGCTGCTCGGGCTCGGCCTGGTCATGGTGGAATCCACGACGTCCGTCGCTGACCTGACCGCCGGGCTCCCGCCCCTCACCGACTTCAAGAAGCAGTTGCTCGGGGCGATCGTCGGCCTGCCGTTGATGTGGCTGGCGGCGCGCTCGTCACCGCGGCTGTTCCGTGCCTTCGCCTACCCGCTGCTCGCGGTCTCGGTGGTCGGGCTCGGGCTCACGCTGATCCACGGGGTCGGCGTGTCCGAGGGCGGCGCGGTCCGCTGGATCTCCCTCGGGGGGCAGCAGGTCCAGCCGTCCGAGATCGCCAAGCTCGCCCTGGTGGTATGGGGCGCGGACCTGCTGGCCCGTAAGGAGAGGCTGCGGCAGCTCGCCGACTGGCGGCACATGCTGGTGCCGCTGATGCCGGGCGCCGGGTTGCTGTGCCTGCTCGTGATGACGGGCGACGACCTGGGCACCACGTTCATCCTGCTGGTCATCTTCCTCGCCCTGCTCTGGGTCATCGGCACGCCCGGCCGCGTGTTCGGCGGCGTGCTGATCCTGATGGCCCTGGCCGTGGCGCTCATGATCGTCTCGGAAAGGTACCGTTTCGAGCGCCTGGCCGGCTTCTTCGGCACCCAGGGCGGTGCCACCGGCCCGCAGATGCAGAGCATCCAGGGTAAGTACGCGATCGGCTCGGGTGGGATCTTCGGAGTGGGCCTGGGCGCCGGCGGGGGAAAATGGGGCTGGGTCCCCGAGTCGACCAGCGACTTCATCTTCGCCATCATCGGCGAGGAACTCGGCCTCGTCGGCACGCTGTGCGTGACCTTCTTGTACGGCGGGCTGGCCTTCGCCGGGCTCCGGATCGCCCGGCGCGTGCCTGACGTGTTCTCCCAGCTGGCGGCCACCGCCATCACCGCGTGGATCGTCGTTCAGGCCGCCGTGAACATCGGCGCGGTGATCGGCGTGCTGCCCATTACCGGGGTCCCGCTCCCGCTCGTCTCGGCCGGGCTGTCCTCCCTGCTTGTGACCCTGATCGCGCTCGGTATGCTCATGTCCTTCGCCAGGGGAGAACCCGGTGCTCGTGAGGCTTTGGCCGCACGGGGCCCCGGCTGGCCGCTGCGCGTTCTAAGCTGGCTCGGTCTATCAAAGCGCCGACGATAAAAGCGCCAGGCAGTTCAGGAACGAGACATGAGGGTAATGCTTGCCGGCGGCGGGTCCGCCGGCCACATCGAACCGGCCATGGCGCTGGCGGACGCCCTCCGCCGCATTGATCCCGGTGTCGAGGTCACCTGCCTCGGCACCGAGCGGGGCCTGGAAACCAGGCTGATCCCGCTGCGCGGGTATCCGCTCGAGCTCATCCCCGCGGTGCCCATGCCCAGGTCGGTCACGCCCAAGCTGCTGACCGTCCCGGGCCGGCTGGCCGGCGCCATCAACGCGGCCGCCGCCGCGCTCGACCGGACCAGGGCGCAGGTGCTCGTCGGCTTCGGCGGGTACGTCGCCACCCCCGCCTACCTGGCGGCCAGGCGCCGCGGGATCCCGATCGTCGTGCACGAGGCGAACCCCAAGCCGGGCCTGGCCAACCGGCTCGGCGCCAGGTTCACCACGCACGTGTTCACCGGCCACCCGGACGCCCAGCTCAGAAACGCCAAGTACCTCGGCATCCCGATCAGGCGCGAGATCGCCGAGCTCGATCGGCTGGGCCTCGGCGACAAGGCGCGCGCCCACTTCGGCCTGCGTCCCGACCTGCCCGTGCTGCTCGTTACCGGGGGGTCACAGGGGGCCCGCTCGATCAACGACGCGGTCTTCGGTGCCGCCGGGTGGCTGCGGGACGCCGGGGTCCAGGTGCTGCATATCATCGGCCCGCGTAACGGCCACGACGCTCCGGTGACAGAAAAGGGGACAGCGGAGGGCGGCGGAGTGCCCTACGTGGCGTCGCCTTACATCGACCGGATGGACCTGGCGTACGCGGCGGCGGACTTCGCGCTGTGCCGGGCCGGCGCGATGACCTGCGCCGAGCTCACCGCGGTGGGCCTGCCGGCCGCCTACGTGCCACTCCCGATCGGCAATGGCGAACAGCGGCTCAACGCGCTGCCGATCGTCCAGCGTGGCGGCGGCATGCTGGTGGCGGACGCCGAGCTGACCGCCGAGTGGATCCGGGACACCCTGCTGCCCGTCCTGGTCAACATCGACCAGGTGGCGGACATGTCGGAAGCGGCGGCCTCGCTCGGTCGCGGTGATGCGGACCGCTGGCTGGCCGAGGCGGTCATCGAGATTGTGGAGGGCGCGGGCGGGCGCCCACAGAAAGCTCAGCCGGGTGACCATGGCGACTGAGCCGGTACCGGCCAGCGGCCTGGGACGGGTGCACTTCGCTGGCATCGGCGGGGCAGGCATGTCGGGCATCGCCCGGATCATGCTGGCCCGGGGCATCGCGGTGTCGGGCAGCGACGCCGCGCCCTCGGCGCTGCTCGACGAGCTGGCGGCGCTGGGGGCCAGCGTGTACGTCGGGCACTCATCCGGTCATCTCGGCCGCCTGGGCACCGGTGACACGCTCGTGGTGTCGAGCGCTATCCGCCCCGGCAACCCGGAGCTTGTCGAGGCGACCAGGCGCGGGATGCGGGTCCTGCACCGGGCCGCCGCGCTGGCCTCGGTCATGGCCGGACGGCGCGTTATCGCGGTCGCGGGGACCCACGGCAAGACCACCACGACCTCCATGCTCACCACGGTGCTGCGCGAGTGCGGGGCCGATCCCGGCTACGTCATCGGCGGGATCCTCACCCAGACCGGGCTCGGCGCGGAGGACGGAGCCGGGTTGGACTTCGTCGCCGAGGCGGACGAGAGCGACGGGTCGTTTCTCCTGCTCCGTCCCGATGTCGCGGTCATCACCAACGTGGAAGCGGATCACCTAGACAACTACGCCAGCCTCGCCGACATCGAGGCGGCCTTCGTCACATTCGCCACGCAGGTCAGCGACATGACCCTGACCTGCGCGGATGACCCGGGAGCGGAGGCCGTGGCGGCCCGCCTGGACCCGGCGCGGTTCCGTCGTTACGGCGAATCACGGCACGCCGATTACCGGCTGAGCGACGTGCGCCCCCACGGGATGGCGGTCAGCTTCGTGGTGACGGCCGACCATAGTCCGTTCGGTGAAATTCTGTCCCAGCTGACCGTGGGCGCTCCCGGTCACCACAACGCGCTGAACGCGGTGGCCGCCTTCGCCGCGGCGGTCGAGCTTGGCTTTGCGCCGCCGCGGGTCGCGGCGGCCATCGCGGGCTACCAGGGGGCACGGCGCCGGATGGAGTTCAAGGGTGAGGCCGATGGGGTGCGGGTGCTCGACAGTTACGCGCATCATCCGACCGAGCTGGCCGCTGACCTGCGGGCGGCCAGGGACATCGCGGAAGGCGGGCGGGTCATCGCCATCTTCCAGCCGCACCTGTTCAGCCGGACCAGGATCTTCGCGGCTGACTTCGGTACCGCGCTCGGACTGGCGGACGAGGCCGTGGTGCTCGACGTGTACGCCGCCCGGGAGGACCCCGAGCCCGGCGTGACCGGCCGGCTCGTGGCCGACGCGGTCCCGGGCGGCCAGGCGCGCTTCGTGCCCGACCGTGAGCGCGTGACCGGGGTGATCGCGGAGATCGCCAAGCCGGGCGACGTGGTGCTGACCATGGGGGCCGGCGACGTCACCAAGCTCGGGCCGCAGCTGGTCGAAACCCTCAGGGGGCGGCGCGAGTGACGCGAGCCAGCGGCGCATCGGGGCAGGACCCGGATGAGGCCGCTGGTTCCGGTCTGACTTTTGCCGTTAATGCGGTCTAATGACCGCCAGGTGGTTTCCCGGCGAAGGCGCCGCCGTCCCTGGCGAGCGGCCTTCGCTACCCTCGCCCTGGCCGCTCTGGCCGCGATCGTGGCCTGGGCCCTTCTCGGCTCCCAGCTGCTGGTGGTCCGGTCGGTCGTGGTCACAGGCACGCACCTGGTGCCGAGTTCCGAGATCCTCGCCTCGGCCGGCATCGAACTAGGCACGCCGCTGATCCGGGTGAACCCCGGACAGGTCGCGACCCGCATCGAGGCCATCAGGCAGGTGCAGAGCGCGCGGGTCACCAGGGACTGGCCGGACCGGGTGAGGATCGTGATCCGGGAGCGATCGCCCGCGCTCGCGGTCACGGCCCCGGGCGGCGGCTTCGACCTGGTCGACGCCGACGGCGTGATCGTGCGGTGGGCCGCTCGCCGGCCCGCGGGCTTTCCGCTCTATCCCGACCCGGGCACCGCGGTGACCACGCTGCGCGGCGACCCGGACCTGGCCGCGGCGGCGGCCGTGCTCGGCGGATTGCCTGTCGCGCTGCGGCACGCGGTGGAATCGGTGACGGCGCCGAGCCCGGATCAGGTGACGCTGCACCTGTCCGGCAGGATCACCGTCATCTGGGGCGATGCCAGCGATGCGTCGGGGAAAGCGCGAGAACTCACCGTTGCGGAGCAGACTCACTCGCATTATTACGATGTGAGCGGACCGGGAACGTTGACTACCAACTGATGCGCACCGATGTCCCAAGACCCGCCGATCCGCGACACGCTGACCGGTTAGTGCGTGGTTAGTTGACCCGGGTGCCCTCCGACCCTACTGTCCGTATCAATCGTGCGGATGGTAAAAACTCTAAATCTTAACCTGAAGGTGAAGCCTGATGGTGACGGATCGGACCTGTGGCGGTGAAATTCCGCGTTACCCAGCAGGGCGAAGGTTTCCCAAGCCCAGGGCCATGATCGGCGGGAATCGCCGCCGGGATGGCAGCCAGCAAAAATGGCAGCCAGTAAAATGGCAGAGTAACGAGCGGAAAGGTACCCTCCTCGTGGCAGCACCGCAGAACTATCTGGCGGTTATCAAGGTCGTCGGAATCGGCGGTGGCGGCGTCAACGCCGTCAATCGCATGATCGAAGAGGGACTCAAGGGCGTCGAGTTCATCGCGATCAACACTGACGCGCAGGCGCTGCTCATGAGCGACGCTGACGTCAAGCTCGATGTCGGCCGCGAGCTCACCAGAGGACTCGGCGCCGGGGCCAACCCCGACGTCGGCGGGAGAGCGGCTCAAGATCACCGGGAGGAGATCGAGGAGGTCCTCAAGGGGGCCGATATGGTCTTCGTCACGGCCGGCGAGGGCGGCGGGACCGGCACCGGAGGCGCTCCGGTGGTCGCGAACGTGGCGCGATCGCTGGGCGCGCTGACGATCGGCGTGGTGACCAGGCCGTTCGGCTTCGAGGGTAAACGCCGCGTGGTCCAAGCCGAGATCGGCATCGAGAAGCTGCGCAGCGAGGTCGACACGCTGATCGTCATCCCGAACGATCGCCTGCTGTCGATCTCGGACCGGCACGTGAGTGTCCTGGATGCCTTCAAAGCGGCCGACCAGGTGCTGCTCTCTGGTGTTCAGGGCATTACCGACCTCATCACCACGCCCGGCCTGATCAACCTCGACTTCGCCGACGTCAAGTCCGTGATGTCGGGGGCAGGCTCGGCCCTGATGGGCACCGGCTCGTCGCGCGGCGACGACCGGGCGGTCGCGGCGGCCGAGATGGCGATCTCCAGCCCGCTGCTCGAGGCGAGCATCGACGGCGCGCACGGCGTCCTGCTGTCCATCCAGGGCGGTTCCGACCTCGGGCTGTTCGAGATCAACGAGGCCGCCCAGCTCGTTTCCAACTCCGCCGCCGTGGACGCGAACATCATCTTCGGCGCGGTCATCGACGACGCCCTCGGGGACGAGGTGCGGGTGACGGTGATCGCGGCCGGCCTCGACGAAGGCCGGGGCCCGCTGAGCGCGAGCGCCGCCAGCGCCCTGGAGTCTGACCGCTCCTCCTACACCATCAGCGGATCGAGCAGCCCCTACGGCGGTAGCTCCTCCCCGGACACTTCCGCGCTGGCCAGTCCCGTCTCGGCTAGTCCGGTTTCGGACAGTTCGATACCGGACCGTGCTGCCTCAGGTGGCCGCCGACCGGGCCTCGATCGGCGCCCCGTCCCGGGCCCGCCCCCGGCATGGCCCCGCCGAGAGCGGCGCGGCGGGATCAGACGCGGCAAGTTCACCAGGCACGCCGCGGCACGGGCGGTCGGACTCCGTTTCCGCTGGGTTCGGCCGGCCGGGCGGTGACGGGCTCGCCGTCGACCCGGCTGCGGTCAACGGCAACGGAACCTCTCCTCCGGTCCGCCCGCGGTGGCCGCCCACGGTCATGGCACCATGCTCGCCGCGCCGGTGATGGACGCTACGGCCTCCGCTGCCGTTCCGGACCTCAGCGACCACACCGGCACCGGCTCGGCCGACGCGGTCGCCCGGCACGCCCGGCCAGACAGGACGATGCGCCGAGGCCGGAAGCGCCCAGGCCGGAGTGGGTTCCTGCGGCGGGGGACGCTTCGGAGGCGCCCACGTTCCGGCCGTCGCACGCCGAGGCGGCGACGAAGACCTTCGACGTCCCTACCACCCGGCGCCGCCCTGTCGTGTTCGAAGAAGACGACGACCTGGATGTCCCCGACTTCCTCAAGTGAGGAGTTCCTCCAGGCGGGATGAACTCGCCGCGCAGCTGGCCGAGGTGCGCCACCGCATCGCCAAGGCGTGCGAGGCGGCCGGCAGGGACATCGGTGACATCACGCTGATCGCGGTGACCAAGACCCGGCCCGCTTCCGACGTGCGGCTGTTGAGCGAGCTCGGGCTGGCCGACGTCGGCGAGAACCGTGACGCCGAGGCCGCGCCGAAGGCGGCCCAGTGCTCCGATCTGGAGCTCACCTGGCATTTCATCGGCCAGCTGCAGACGAACAAGTGCGCCAGCGTGGTCCGCTACGCCAGCGTCGTGCATTCCGTGGACCGGCTGCGGCTGATCCGTGCGCTAGGCCAGGCCGCCCGCCGGGCCGACCGGGTCATCGAGGGCCTGATCGAGGTCAGCCTGGACGGCGACCCGGCCCGGGGCGGGGCCCCGGCCGAGCAGGTTCCCGCCCTGGCCGAGGCGCTGGCCGCCGAGCCCGGCCTGGTGCTCGGCGGCGTGATGGCCATCGCCCCGCTCGGCATGGCGCCCGCCGAGGCCTTCGCCAGACTGCTGGACAGCGCGGCGGCTGGTGCGGGCGGTGCGGCCGTCCGCCACGGTGATATCCGCCGGCATGAGCGGCGATTTCGAGGCCGCCGTCGAGGCCGGCGCGACACACCTGCGAATTGGTACGGCGTTGCTCGGCGATCGCGGGCCTCGTGTCAGGTAATGTCCCACGCGTGAAGCCGAAATGGCTGGCGACAACGGGTACAGGGTGGGAGGACTGAAGGATGGCCAGTGCCATGCGAAAGATGGCGGTCTACCTCGGCCTCGTGGAGGACGACCACCGCTTCGGAGACAAGTACGACTCCTACGGCGAGTACGAGGACTACGACGACCTGGCGGATCGGCCCAGGTGCCGGATGAGGTCGACGTGCGCCCCGGCCGGGAGGACTACACCGGTTACCAGGCCGCCGACTGGCGTGCCGAGCACCCGCCTCAGACGACTGATCTCGCCCGTATTACGACACTGCATCCTCGCACCTACAATGAAGCACGTACCATAGGTGAACACTTCCGCGACGGCACCCCGGTGATCATGAACCTGACCGAGATGGTCGACAGTGACGCAAAACGTCTCGTCGACTTCGCGGCTGGCCTGATCTTCGGCTTGCGTGGGAGCATCGAGCGTGTGACTAACAAAGTCTTCCTGCTGTCTCCCGCGAACGTCGAGGTGACGGCGGAGGACAAGGCTCGTATAGCAGAGCGCGGCTTCTTCAACCAGAGCTAGCCGGCAAGCAGTGGCGACGTGACGCCGATCAGTGCCCTGACCGGCCGGATCGGCACTAAGGACCGGATGGACCCGTGCAGTACCTGAGGGAAGTCCTCACCTACCTCCTGACGATCTACCTGGTCGTCCTGATCGGCAGGATGATCTTCGGCTGGGTGCAGGTTTTCGCCCGTGAGTGGCACCCGTCAGGCATCCTGCTCGTGGTCGCGGAGGGTATCTTCACGGCTACAGATCCGCCACTGAAGTTCCTGCGGCGCTTCATTCCGCCGCTCCGGCTCGGTATGGTGGCCATGGACCTCAGCTTCATGGTTCTGTTCATCGTGGTTCTGATCCTGCTTGAAGTGGTCGTGCCGCACCTTTGATTCGGGTACCGTCGTGAAGAACACGGTCCAAGTGCGCCGAGGAGACGAGATGCCGCTGACGCCCGCGGATGTGCGGAATAAGCAGTTCAGTACGACCAGGCTACGGCCCGGCTACGACGAGGAAGAGGTTGACGCCTTCCTCGACGAGGTCGAGGGCGAGCTCGACCGGCTGATTCAGGAGAACGAAGAACTCCGCGCCAAGCTGGCGGAGCTCCTGCGTGGCGGCAAGTCGGCCGTACCTGCGTTGAGCTCTCCGCTATCCGACCCGAAGTCTGACCTGATGGCCCAAGAACCGCGTATGGAGCCAGAGCGCAGGCAGCCCGAGCCGGTCATGATGGGCGGCATGCCGCACATCGAGGACAACATGGACACGGCCGCGCGCGTGCTCTCGCTGGCGCAGCAGACCGCGGACCAGGCGATCGCGGATGCCCGCCGGGAAGCCGACGAGACCCTGGGTCGTGCCCGGCGCGAGGCGGACGAGGTGCTCACCAAGGCCCGGCGCCAGGCCGAGCAGATCACCGGCGACGCACGGGCACGGGCGGAGAGCCTGGAGCGCGACGCGCAGGAGCGCCACCGTCAGGCGATGGGCTCGCTGGTCCAGACGCGTGAGGAGCTCGAGCGCAGGGTTGATGACCTGCGTGCGTTCGAGCGCGAGTACCGCAGCAGGCTGAAAGCATACCTTGAGGGCCAACTGCGTGACCTGGAAGCAGGTGTCACCGACAGCGGGACCTTCCCCACGGTGGGGTCGGGCTCCCCGGCGACGATGCCGGCCGCGCTCGCCCAGACCGGCGCGCGTAGGGCGGCCCGGGTCCGAGCCAGTACGGCGTTCCCGAGGTCGTCCAGCACTCTGGCGGCTTCCGCTGCGGGTGACGGGGCTCCCACCCGCGAGCGCAGGTAGATCAAACCTGGTAGGCACGGCTGCGGGAACCGCTGGGAGAAGCGCCTGTGATTCGTTTCAGTGCGTTTCTTGTGGTGGTGGCGTTCGGGTTGCTTGTGGCCGGTGTGGTCACAAGCAAGCTCCTGCTGGTTTACATAGCGATCGGCGTCAGTGGCCTAGCGCTGCTCGCGCTGGGTATAGGTGCGGTCGTCAAGCGGCGTGGGTTGTTCGAGCCCGCCGCAGGCGGCCGCACCTGACGTTGCCGACCCCGAGCCCGGAGCCCGTGCAGGCCCCGCAGCCCGCAGGCCCGCGGGCCCGCAGGCCCCAAGCCGCAAGAGAGCGCGGAGCGCCAGGGTCATTCGCGCCCCGTGACTGTCGGCGCGACGGCGGCACCGGGCCGGCCGCTGGCCGCCGCGGCTGGGCCGGGCTCGGTCTGGGAAAGCGCGGTCCCCCCCACGGGGATGTTTCCGGTAGTCCGCCCGGCCGTCCCGGCACCCGTCGGTGCCCCGGAGGAGTCCGCGGCTGAGGTGCCGCGTTGTCCCGGCCGCGTCCGAGCGTCCCCCGGTTGAAGCCCCGGCCCCCTCTGCCTGGGAGTGGCCCAAGGACTCGGTTCAGGCCCCAGCCCGGCCGCCAGGTCCGGCTCCGCCTCCGAACCGCGTGGCATCACCCCACCGCCATCGACCTGCCCATCGTCACCGACGGCGCAGCGGTCCCGGCCAGCCGCCCGCGAAAGAGTCGCTGACCAGGCCGGACCGGCCGGTCCCCGAAGCCGGCCCGCCCGAGGTACCGGCCCCCGCCAAGCCCGCCGCCGTCGCCCCCGAACCCGTCCCCGAACCCGTCCCCGAACCCGAAGCCGCTCCCGTAGCGAAGCCGGCCCAGAAGCCGAACCCGATACCGACGCGAAACCCGCTCCCGACGCGGAAGCCAGTCCCGCCGTCCCGGAGGATGGGGCCGATCCAGGTCCTGACCCGCAGACGATCGTGACCGTGGTGCCCGGCGTCCCGAGGTATCACAACGCCAGTTGCATTCTCATCCGCTTCATGGGTGAGAGTGACCTGGACAAGATGACCATCGCCGCGGCCAGGGATGCTGGCTGCACCCCGTGCCGGGCCTGCCTGCCCGGATCAGCTACAAGGCCGCCGAGTCATTACCGTCTGGCCGCGCTGGTCTAGGCGCGGCTAAGCCAGAACCGCAATCCGAGGTCGGGCTCCACGTGCTCCGAGCCGGGTTCACCGGTGCCCGGCCCGAACTCGACGGCCAGCACCTCGCTGGAGATCAGCTCGGCGTGCTCGGTCAGCGCCGCGGCCACCTCGGGGTCCTCCGCCGACCAGCGCAGCGAGATCCGGTCGGTGACGTCGAAGCCCTCGGTCTTCCGGGCCTCCTGGACGAGCCTGACCACCTCCCTGGCCAGCCCTTCGCGGCGCAGTTCCGGGGTGATGGAGATGTCGAGGGCGACGGTTTCTCCGGCGTCGGTGGCGACCGCCCAGCCGGCCCGTGGCGTCTGGGTCACGATCACGTCGTCCCGGCCGACCGGCACCGCGGCACCGTCGACGGTCACCGTGACCATGCCGCCCGCCAGCACAGCGGGAGCCAGGTCCGCCGCGGGCACGGCCGTGATGGCCGCCGCCGCGGCGGGCGTCCGCGCGCCGAACCGGCGGCCGAGGGCACGGAAGTTTGGCTTGACCGCGTAGTCGACCGGCTGCACCGCGCCAGGACGTCCAGCGACGCCACGTTGAGCTCGGCCGCGATCTGCGCCCGCAGTTCCCCGGGCAGGTCGGTGAAACCCGGCGCCCCGACCAGGGCCCGGCTCAGCGGCTGCCTGGTCCGGACCGACGCGCCGGAACGAGCCGAACGGCCGAGTTCGACCAACCGCCGCACCAGCGCCATCTGCGCGGACAGCGCCGGGTCGATGAGGGCAGGGATCGGCGCTCGGCCAGGGCGCCAGGTGCACCGACTCCGGTTCGTCGGCCGAGCCACGCAGCACGCCCCACAGGTAGTCGGTGAGGAACGGCGTGATCGGGGCCATCAGCAGCGCCAGCGACCGCACGCATTCGTACAGGGTGGCGAACGCCGCCGCGCCCTGCGCCGACGCGGGACCGTCCCAGAACCGCCGTCTGGACCGGCGCACGTACCAGTTGGACAGGTCGTCGATGAGCGTCGCGAGCCGCCGCCCGGCGGCTGCGGTATCGAAGTCTTCCAGCGATCTCGTCACATCGGCGATCGCGGCGTGCACCTCGCTGAGCATCCACCGGTCGATCAGCGGACGCTGCGCGGGTGGCGGGGCCGGGTCCGAGGCCGTCCAGCCGCCCGCGTTCGCGTAAAGGACCAGGAAGGACGCCGTGTTCCAGTAGGTCAGCAGGACCTTCCTGACGATCTCCGCGAGCACCTCGTGCCCCACCCGGCGCGCACCCCACGGCGATCCGGATACGGCGAAGAACCAGCGCAGCGCGTCGGCGCCGTGCGTCTCCATCAGCGGCAGCGGCTGAAGCACGTTGCCCAGGTGCTTGCTCATCTTGCGGCCCGTGGAGTCCACAAGCAACCCCACGCACACGACGTTCTCGTACGGCGACCGGCCGAACACCATTGTCCCCACGGCCATCAGCGAGTAGAACCAGCCCCTGGTCTGATCCAGCGCCTCGCAGATGAACTGCGCCGGGTAACTGGCCTCGAACTCGGCCAGGTGGTTTCGCGGCGCGCCGAACTGGGCGAATGGCATCGAGCCCGAGTCGTACCAGACGTCGAGGACCTCGGGTACCCGCCGCGCCAGTTCGCCGCACGACGGGCAGTCGAACGTGACCCCGTCCACGAACGGCCGGTGCGGATCGAGCCCGGTCAGGTCCCGCCCGGCCCGCTCCGACAGCTCGGCCAGCGAGCCGACGCAGGTCACATGGGACTGCCCGCATTCCCACAGCGGCAGCGGCGTCCCCCAGTACCTGGTCCGGGACAGCGCCCAGTCCACGTTGTTGCGCAGCCACTCGCCGTAGCGGCCTTCCTTGACCGTGTCCGGGTACCAGTTGGTCCGTTCGTTCTGCTCGAGCAGCTGGTCCTTGACCGCGGTGGTCCTGATGTACCACGAGGGCAGCGCGTAGTACATCAGCAAGGTGCCGCAGCGCCAGCAGTGCGGGTAGCTGTGCTGGTGCGAGTGCCGGGCGAACAGCAGTCCGCGGTCGTCCAGGTCCTCGATCAGCCGCTGGTCGGCGTCCTTGAAGAACATCCCGCCGACCAGCGGCACGTCGTCGGAGAACCGCCCGTCGGGCCGGACCGGGTTGACCACCGGCAGGCCGTGCGCCCGAGAGGTTTCCATGTCGTCGGCGCCGAAGGCGGGCGCCAGGTGGACCAGCCCGGTGCCATCTTCTGTGGTCACGAATAACCCGGGCACCACGACATGAGCGTCAGGAATGTCAATGAGGCCGAACGGACGGTGGTAACTCGCCCCGAGCAGCGCCTGGCCGCTGAACCTGGCCGCGACCTGCCAGCCGTCCCCGAGCACCCCATTGCCAAGCACCGGGGTGAACAGGTCGTCGGCGACCACGACGGAGTCGCCGTCCCGGCGCGCGACCACGTAGGTCGCCTCCGGGTGGACCGCCACCGCGGTATTGGCGACCAGGGTCCACGGCGTCGTGGTCCATACGAGCAGGTCGGCGCCCTCGAGCTCGCGCGGTGCCCCGTCGGGCACCGCGCGCAGGCCGAACCTGACCGTGATGGCGGGGTCCGAGACGCTCCTGTAGACGTCGGGCTGGCCCAGCTCGGCGTCGGACAGCGGCGTGCCGCACCGCGGGCAGTACGGGCTGATCCGGAAGTCACGGACCAGCAGCCCGGCGTCGTGGATGACCTTGAGCGACCACCAGACCGACTCGATGTAGCTGGGGTCCATGGTCCGGTAGGCACCGGAGGTATCGGCCCAGTAGCCCATCCGCCGGGACATCTCGAGCCACGCGTCGACGTACCTGAGCACCGACTCGCGGCACCGCGCGTTGAACTCGGCCACCCCGTAGGCCTCGATGTCCCGCTTGCCGGTGAATCCGAGTTCCTTTTCCACCGCCACCTCGACCGGCAGCCCGTGGCAGTCCCAGCCGCCCTTGCGCGGGACGTGGAATCCCTGCATGGTCTTGAACCGGCCGAACAGGTCCTTGAAGGTGCGTGCCTCCACGTGGTGCACGCCGGGCATCCCGTTGGCGGTGGGCGGTCCCTCGTAAAAAATCCAGCTGGGGCTGCCCTCGCGCTGCTTCAGCGACCGCTCGAAGACTCCCGTGTCCTGCCACCGGGACAGTACTTCTCGCTCGACCGCGGGCAGGTCGACCGGCGCTGCAAGCGGCTGGAATCCCTGCATCGGCACAGAGTAACCCAGCCCGGCGTGCCGGTTCCTGGTTTGCCACCCGTGGCGGTGGGACTTATCCTCCGGTGACCGCTTTTCTTCCTGAACAGGAGCCATATGCCCGCTGCTTCGCGGTACGACGCCGCTGGTCTTCCGGTCCGGCCGGGAGAGGAGCCCTGGACCGCAGAAGAACTGGCCGGGGCCCGTGCTGAGCTAGAGTCCGAGGCCGCCAGGCTGCAGGCGGATCTGGCCAAGGACCGCCGCCGACATGGCCGACCGGCTCACCGACTCGGCCAAGGACGCCGGCGATGACGAGGCCGACATCGGGGCCAAGGCGTTCGAGCGCGAGCATGATCTGGCCATGACCCAGAACGCCCAGGATCTGCTCGATCAGGGCGAGCGTGCCCAGCACCGGATTGATGCGGGAACATATGGAGTATGCGAATCCTGCGGCAAGCCGATAGGGAAGGCCCGTCTGCTGGCGTTTCCCCGCGCGACCCTGTGCGTGGAGTGCAAACAGCGCCAGGAACGCCGCTGAGCGCGGCCGCCGAGGGTCACGGGTCGGCGCCCCGGCGGATGGGGCTGCTGCTCGGGGTGGCCGCGTTCGTCGTCGCCGCCGACCTCATCTCCAAGTCCATCGTGGTGGCGAAGATGGCTGGTCATCCGCCGATCCGCCTGCTCGGCGGGCTGCTGACGATCACGTTGACCCGTAACGGCGGGGCGGCGTTCAGCGTCGGCACGTCGATGACGGTCGTGTTCACCGCCATCGCCGCCGGGGTGATCATCTATGTCCTGCGCGCCGCGCGCAAGCTACGCAGCGTCGGCTGGGCCGTGGCGCTCGGGCTGCTGCTCGGCGGGGCCACCGGCAACCTGCTTGACCGGATCTTCCGCGCGCCCGGGCCGTTCCAGGGTCATGTGGTCGACTGGATCGAGCTGCCGCACTGGCCGGTCTTCAACCTGGCCGACTCCTCCATCTGCTGCGCGGCCGTGCTGGTGGTGCTGCTCGCCCTGCGCGGGATCCGGCTTGACGGGACCACGAGCGAGCCGGCCCCGGCCGGTGACCAGTGATGACCACGCCGGAGATGCGGCAGCTGGCCGTTCCCGACGGTCTGGACGGCGAGCGGCTCGATGCCGCGCTGGCCAGGATGTTCGGGTTGTCCAGGTCGCGGGCCGCGGAGCTGATCGGTGACGGCCTGGTGCTCCTCGACGGCCGGCCCGCGGTCAAGTCGGACCGGGTGCTGGCCGGGGCTCCG
This sequence comes from uncultured Actinomycetes bacterium, assembly GCA_963808315.1. Lineage (GTDB taxonomy): Bacteria > Actinomycetota > Actinomycetes > Streptosporangiales > Streptosporangiaceae > Palsa-504. The sequence goes on from CAWEFK010000024.1 coordinate 135,401, forward strand.
CTGCAGGTTACGCTGCCCGCGCCGCGGCCAGCCGAACCGCCACGGCGCGTCGAGGGCCTCGTCGTCCTCTACGAGGACGACGACATCGTGGTGGTGGACAAGCCGCGCGGGGTGGCCGCGCACCCGACGCCCGGCTGGTCGGGTCCGACCGTCATCGGCGGCCTGGTCGCAGCCGGGCACACGGTCGCCACCAGCGGTGCCGCCGAACGCCAGGGCATCGTGCATCGCCTGGACGCGAACACCACCGGCGTGATGGTCGTGGCCAAGAGCGAGCGGGCCTACAGCGCGCTGAAGCAGGCCTTCCGCGAGCGCACCGTGGACAAGCGGTACCACGCGCTCGTGCAGGGCCATCCAGATCCGCTCCGCGGCACCGTGGACGCGCCGATCGGCAGGCACCCGTCGTCGGGGGACGGGCGGTTCGCGGTGGTCAGCGACGGCCGGCCGAGCATCACGCACTACGACACGCTGGAGGCGTTCCGGGGCGCCAGCCTGGTCTCTGTGCACCTGGAAACGGGCCGCACCCATCAGATCAGGGTGCACATGGCCGCCATCAGGCACGTCTGCGTCGGCGACCTGCTTTATGGCGCCGACCCGGTGCTGGCGGCCCGGCTCGGCCTGACCCGCCAGTGGCTGCACGCGGTCAGCCTGTCCTTCGAGCACCCCGCCGATGGCCGCAAGGTCTCGTTCACCAGCACCTACCCCGATGACCTGGCCCACGCCCTCGACGTCCTGCAGGCAGAAAGCTGACCGATGGTAGTCGCCGAGTACATCGACGTGCTGCGCGGCCAGGGTGCCGCCCTGGCCGAGGCGGCCGGGCGGGCCGGACTGGGCGCGACCGTCCCGACCTGCTCGCCATGGCTGGTCAAGGACCTGCTGCGGCACACCGGGTACGTCCACAGGTGGGCGGCCAGGCACATCACCGAACGTCCGGCCAGCGTTCTGGACGGGCCGGAGGAAGCGGAGATCTTGCGCGGCGGCGGGTCCGATGAGGACCTGATCGAGTGGTTCGGAGCCGGTCACGCTGCGCTCGTGCAGACGCTGGCCACGGCCGATCCCGACGTGTCGTGCGGCACCTTCATGGCCGCGCCGTCACCGCTGGCCTTCTGGGCCAGGCGGCAGGCTCATGAGACCGCGATCCACCGGGCCGACGCGGAGATCGCGTCCGGATCCAGGCCCGGGTATCCGGCTGCCTTCGCCGCGGACGGCATCGACGAACTGATCATGGGTTTCGGGCGGCGGCGCAAGTACGCCCCCCGCGCTCTCCCCGCTGACCGCCCGGGCGAGGCCGGGTGCACGGTGACCGGTCCGGCCTCTGCCGTGTACCTGTTCCTGTGGAACCGCTCAGGTCCGGTTCCGGCGGACGTCACGATCGGCGGTGACCGGGACGCGCTCACCTCGTGGCAAGCCAGCGTGCGGGTGCGCTGGGACTGATTCCTCCCGGCCGGCCTGCCCGGCCTGGCGAGCCACCTCCGCCACGGGGCCCGCAGGCGTTAAGGTGGAGGACACCGGGGATCCCCGGCTTCGGAAGAAGATCACGCGCCCCGCGTGCGTTGTGACCTGGTGAGGGCCGCCAGTGCGAGGGGCGGCGTCTGCGTGCCCGGAGGAGGCGGCTCGTCCATGACGGTCCCGGCGTCCCAGACCCCGTTCGCTCACCTGCACGTGCACACCGAGTACTCCATGCTGGACGGTGCGGCCCGGCTGAAGGATCTCTTCGCCGAGGTCAGGAAGCAGGGCATGACGCACGTGGCGATGACCGACCACGGCAACATGTTCGCCGCCGCGGAGTTCCACCGGCAGGCGACCGACGCCGGCATCACGCCGGTGATCGGGATCGAGGCCTACGTCGCGCCGGAATCCAGAAGCAACACCAACCGCATCCTGTGGGGCCAGCCGCACCAGAAGAAGGACGACGTCTCCGCCTCCGGCGCTTACCTGCACAAGACCATCTGGGCCCGGGACAACCAGGGCGTGCACAACCTGTTCCGGCTCTCCTCCCGCTCCTACGCCGAGGGCTGGCTGGTCAAGTGGCCCAGGATGGACAAGGAGATCATCGCCTCGCACGCCGCCGGGCTGATGGCCTCCACCGGCTGCCCGTCGGGTGAGCTGCAGACCAGGCTGCGGCTCGGTCAGTTCGACGAGGCGCTCAAGGGAGCGGCCGAGTGGCGGGACATCTTCGGCAAGGAGAATTACTTCCTCGAGCTGATGGAGCACGGCCTGGACATCGAGCGCCGGGTTCGCGACGGCCTGCTCGAGATCGGCAAGAAGCTCGGCATCCCGCCCGTGGTGACCAACGACTCGCATTACACCCGCGAGCAGGACGCGATCAGCCACGACACCCTTCTGTGCATCCAGACGGGCAAGACCCTGGCCGACACCGACAGGTTCCGGCTCGAGGGCGGCGGCTACTACATCAAGCCCGCGGCCCAGATGTACGGCCTGGACACCAGCGACTACTGGCAGGAGGGCTGCCGCAACAGCCAGCTGCTGATCGCCGACCGGGTCGACACCACCGGCATGTTCAACTTCGTGAACCTGATGCCCAGGTTCCCCATCCCGGAGGGCTTCGAGTCAGAAGCTGAGCTGTTCCGCGCCGAGGTGTGGAAGGGCATGGAGCGCCGTTACCCGGGCGGGTACGACGAGCAGCGGCGCCATCAGGCCGAGTACGAGATCCAGATGATCTGCCAGATGGGGTTCCCCGCGTATTTCCTCGTGGTCGCGGACTTCATCATGTGGGCGAAGAACAACGGCGTCGCGGTGGGCCCGGGCCGCGGCTCCGCGGCGGGCTCGATCGTCGCCTACGCGATGGGCATCACCGACCTCGACCCGCTGACGCATGGCCTGATCTTCGAGCGCTTCCTCAACCCCGAGCGCGTGTCCATGCCCGACATCGACATCGACTTCGACGAGCGCGGCCGCGCCGACGTGATCAGGTATGTGACCCAGAAGTGGGGCTCGGACCGGGTCGCTCAGATCGTCACCTACGGCACGATCAAGGCCAAGGCCGCCATCAAGGATTCCTGCCGGGTCCTGGGCTTCCCCTACGCGCTCGGGGACAGGATCACCAAGGCGTTCCCGCCCGCCGTGATGGGCAAGGACATCCCGCTGTCCGGGATCTTCGACGAGGCCTATCCCCGGTACAAGGAGGCGGGCGAGCTCCGCTCGCTGTACGAGTCCGAGGCGGAGATCAAGCAGATCCTCGACACCGCCCGGGGGATCGAGGGCCTGGTCCGCCAGCCCGGCGTGCACGCGGCCGGGGTGATCATGTCGGCGGAGCCGCTGACCGATCACATTCCGGTCTGGACCCGTCACTCCGACGGCGCGGTGATCACGCAGTTCGACTACCCGACCTGCGAGGGCCTCGGGCTGCTGAAGATGGACTTCCTCGGGCTGCGGAACCTGACCATCATGGCCGACGCGGTGGCGGCGATCGAGCGGAACCGGGACACCTCGATCGACCTGCTGACGCTGCCGCTGGACGACAAACCCAGCTACGAACTGCTGGCGCGGGGCGACACGCTAGGCGTGTTCCAGCTGGACGGCGGCCCCATGCGGGCCCTGCTCCGGCTGATGAAGGCGGACAACTTCGAGGACATTTCCGCCGTCATCGCGCTCTACCGGCCCGGCCCGATGGGCGTCAACTCACATACCAACTACGCGTTGCGCAAGACCGGCCAGCAGGAGATCAAGCCCATCCACCCGGAACTCGAAGAGCCGCTGCGGGAGGTCCTCGAGCCTACCTACGGCCTGATCGTCTACCAGGAGCAGGTGCAAAAGGCCGCCCAGATCCTGGCCGGTTACACGCTGGGCCAGGCGGACCTGCTCCGGCGCGCGATGGGCAAGAAGAAGAAGGAGATCCTGGACAAGGAGTTCGGTCCCTTCCAGCGCGGGTGCCGGGAACGCGGGTACTCCGATCAGGCGATCCAGGCCGTCTGGGATGTCCTCGTCCCGTTCGCCGGGTACGCGTTCAACAAGGCCCACACCGCGGCCTACGGCCTGATCGCCTACTGGACGGCCTACCTCAAGGCCAATTATCCCGCCGAGTACATGGCCGCGCTGCTCACCTCGGTGGGTGACGACAAGGACAAGTCGGCCCTGTACCTCAGCGAATGCCGGCGGATGGGCATCAAGGTCCTGCCCCCCGACGTCAACGAGTCGGTGGCGACGTTCGCGCCGGTCGGGCAGGACATCAGGTTCGGCCTGGCCGCGATCCGCAACGTGGGCGCCAACGTCGTCGAGGCGATCGTCGCGGCGCGTAAATCCAAGGGCGCGTTTACTCACTTCGCCGATTTCCTCCGCAAGGTGCCCCTGGTGGTGTGCAACAAGCGGGTGATCGAGTCGCTGGTCAAGGCGGGCGCGTTCGACTCGTTCGGCGACGACCGCAAGGGCCTGGTGCTGGTCCACGAGCAGGCCGTCGACGCCGTGATCGACATCAAGCGCAACGAGGCGATCGGGCAGGACTCCCTGTTCGGCGGCGACGCGGAGGCGGAGGCGGTCTTCGACGTGCCCGTCCCGGCGGGGGAGTGGGACAAGTCCACCCGGCTGAACTTCGAGCGGGAGATGCTCGGGCTCTACGTCTCGGACCATCCGCTGTTCGGCGTCGAGCACATCATCGCCCGGGAGAGCGACTGTTCGCTAGCCGACCTGATGGCCGACGACACCGAGCGGCCCCGGGCCGGCGACCGTCCCGGAGCGTCCGACACGCAGATCGTCAAGATCGGCGGCATCCTGTCCGGGGTGCAGCGCAAGGTGACCAAGCAGGGCAACCAGTGGGCCGCGGCCACGCTCGAGGACCTGGCCGGGGCCATCGAGGTGCTGTTCTTCCCGCAGACCTACCAGCTGTACGCCACCTCCATCGCCGAAGACGCGGTGGTGGTGGTGAAGGGCAAGGTCGACCGCAGGGACGATGTGCCCAAGCTGATCGCGATGGATCTGGCCATCCCCGACCTGTCGATGGACGACTCGGGCCCGTTCGTGGTGTCGATGCCGGTGGCGCGCTGTGTCCCGCCGGTGGTGGAGCGGCTCAGAGAGGTGCTGATCACGCACCCCGGGCCGACCGAGGTACACCTGAAACTGCGCGGTCACGAGCGCACGACGGTCGTGCGCCTGGATGACAAGCTCCGAGTAGCTACCTCGCCCTCCCTGATCGGGGATCTGAAGCAGCTACTCGGACCTGCCTGCGTGAGCTAACTGGGTCTGACGGGTTCAGGACCTCGAACCGATGAGCTGGTCGAGGAAGGCGCGGTACATGCGCAGCGTTTCGCGCAGGGTCTCGGTGTCAGCCTGCGCGCCCTCGCCCCAGCGGTCGCGCAGCGAGCGCTGACGCTCCTGAATGGCCTGCTGCCGGGCCTCGATCGCCCGCTGCCGCTCCTGGATAGCGGCTTCCAGCTTGGCGGTCACCTGCGCGACGACCTCCGCGGCCTCGGTCACCGACGCCTGAGGGTCATCGACGAACCTGAACTGGATCTGCTGCCACTGCTCGGTGAAATGAGCCGCGTCGGGAAGCAGGTTCCCGTAGGCCAGGTCACCGAGGTCCTCCATCGTCCCCGCGGCCTCACCCGGGCGAAGCTCCTCACCCGATGCGGCGGCCGTATGCCGCCCAACCGCCTCGGTGCCCACCGCGCCATCCGGCGCCTGCGTAACCGGCGCATCCGCGACCGTAGCGGCCCCGGCCTCATCGACCGTGTCCGACCGGTCCCCGGCCACGGTGTCCCCGGCCACGGTGTCCCCGGCCACGGTGTCCCCGGCCACGGTGTCCCCGGCCACGGTGTCCGCGTACCCGTCCCCGGCGACCGTGTCCCCGGCGACGGTGTCCTCGGCCGTGCCTGCCGGGGTCTCGTATTCGCCGGCTTGAGTGGCGAGGGGAGCCTGATGGTCAGTGAGATCCGGGTTCGTCTGCTCGACCGTCTCCTGGCGGGCCAGCGGATCCGTGTCCGCGACCGGCGTGTCCGGGTTCGTCACAGCGCCCACCTGGTTCTCGCGTCCATTCGGTACCTCCCAGTAGTCACCTTGCTGCGAACCCGCCGTGGCCGTCTCGTCCGGATGAGTTACCCACGTGGGGTCCCCGGCGGCCATGACGTCTGAGTTCGTGTCCAGGTGAGGCGTCCCGGTTAGGTCAGATCCCGCAGCCTCGTCGGTACCCGGGCCCGCTTGGTCCGCGTCCACCTCGTTCTCGTCCCGGTCCGGCCGGTCCCCGCGCAGGGCGGAGGCCACCTTCTGGAAACGGGTCATGGGCTTGCCCTGGTCCTCGTCCTCGCCAACTTCGCCGCGGTCGCCATAGCCGGCGTCCTGCGCCTGGCTGTACTGATCCTGCGTCATAGGAATCACCTTTCTTCTAGCGCTAGCGCGGCGTTTCCGCGGTCTGGTCCTGCGCGGACAGGTCGGGGTCTTCGTCGATGAGGTCGCGGTCCCCGGTGGTCACTTCGCTGGTCTCCATGGAGCGTTCGCGGATCGCGGCGACCCGGTCGCGCTCGGGGTTTCCCTGGTTTTCCTGCAAACCGGTCAGGTCCTCGAACATGGCCCGGAACCGGATCATGGCTTCCCTCAGTTCCTCCGTGGTGGCGGTGTCGATCTGAAGGGCCTGCGTCCGCCGGTAGCCGTCTAGCGAGTTGGCGTGGTAGTAGGACAGGGCTTCGATGCTGGCTTTCCTGTCGTCAACGGGGTACCCGCGGTCTCGCATCACGTTCCAGATCAGCGTGCTCGCGGCCGATACCGCCTCGGTCGGGGTGTCCACGAAACGCTCTTGCACCGCGGTCCAGTCCCCGCTGTAGCTGGCCTGCTGGTCGGCAGAGAGCTCATGGATGTTAAGCGCCTGGACTCGCCGCTGCCGCGCGGCTAGCTCGGCGTCCGCCTTCTTCTTGCTGCCTAGCTCCTGGGCTAGGCGCTCATGTTCGGGACCGAACTGGCGGCGCATCCGTGCGCGCTTTAGTTCTCCCGAGGCGATCACCACTGCTGCCACCACGACGATGACGGCGACGATGATGCCGATTATTGCTCCGGTCGACATGATGACCTCCGTGAGGTGTCGGAACCGCCCTTTCGACTCCCCGTGTCAGGTCGGCCTAAACGGCCCATAATCCCCATCACGCCGACGATTTCGTCAGGGCAGCGAGCGGCTCGCCCAGCCGCGCCGCCTTGCCGTACCCGAATGTGAGTACTCTCGATCATGCCCGCAGGTGATCTGGTCACGTACCGGCGGTTCGTCCCGGCTGAGGCGGACCTCCTCGCCGAATTCCTCACCACGCAGGACTGGCCCTACCACGCGGCCGGCGCGCCCGATCCCGCTCAGGTCCGCGACCAGGTGGCAGCCGGGCAGTATGACAGTGACCAGGTCCGGACGTTCTGGATCGTCACCGACACCGAGGCAGGCCTGATCCGGCTACTGGACCTGGCTGATGACACGCCCCTGTTCGACTTGCGCATCGGCGTGGCCTACCGGGGCGCAGGACTGGGTTCTCACGCTCTGCGCTGGCTCACGGCTTACCTGTTCACCGAGTTGCCAGGCATCCATCGCATCGAGGGAACCACCCGCCAGGACAACTGGCCCATGCGGCGGACGTTCAGGAAGTGCGGATACGTGAAGGAATCCCACTATCGCCAGGCGTGGCCTGCCCCCGACGGAACGACCCACGACGCCGTCGGCTACGCCATCCTCCGCTCCGACTGGCAAGCAGGTACGGTCACGCCGCCAGACTGGGATGACGAGCCGCAGACCGCCTGCGATCCCTGACATCCCGCTAGCCCCGCTAGCCCACCCCCAACCGCTCAGGTGGTGGGAGCCGGGCTTGGGCTCGTGGGTTTTGGGCTCGGCGTTCGGCGTGGACGACGCGGCGGGCGCGGCAACCATCTCTGGAGCCATGTCACGTAACATTCGCCCCGCTTGTAACAGCTTCGCCGGGCGGAACCCCGAACCTGACCCACATCGACGGACCATAGGTGTTGCTTGGCCAACCACGATGGACCATCGGTGTCGCTGGAGAGCAGGAGCGCCCGGTACGGTGGGCCAGGCGAGGCGGGTGGTGTTCGCGGGATGCTGATTCTTCATCCTGGCCGCGCCGAGGTCGGGCCTGGCCGCGCCGAGGCCGCACCGAGCCGCGCCGCACCGGGGCCGCACCGGGGCCGCGCAGAGGCCTAGACCGGTACGATCAGGCGGGAGCGATCAGGCGATGAAGGAGGACCGACGAAGCAGCGGCTTGCCGCGTTCGTGGCGGCACTCGCGGGTAGCGCGCTTCTCGGCGCGGTGGCCGGGCTCATCTGGGCGGCGGTGGCGCCGCGTGCCGTGATGCAGGAGATCGCTGCGCGGCGAAGCCCAGCTGGTGAATGCGGAGAGCAGCGCCTATATCGTCGCCGACGCCTGGTTCTGCGCGATCACCGTGGTGGGCGGACTGATCACCGGCATCCTCGGCTACCGCTTCCTGGTCCGTCGCGCGGGCTGGATCGCGACGGTCGGGCTGGTCCTCGGCGCGGTGGCGGCCGCCTTGCTCGCGCTCTGGATCGGGGAAAATATCGGGCTCGGGACCTATAACCACCTGCTCGCGACGAGCCAGGCCGGTACCTACTTCCACGCCTCGCTCGCGCTCGGGGCCAAGAGCGCGCTCGCGTTCTGGCCGATGCTCACCTCCGCCGTGATCCTGATCGCGGAGAGCGGCGGCCGCCGGTCCCCTGATGCGTCCGGCATGTGGACAAGCGGACCAGAGGGAGAGCACTCTCCGTAGACTGAGCGGGTGATTTCCCGTATCGACCTACGAGGGCGTGGTCCGGCTAGCCCTCAGCCGGACCGCCTTGGCTGCCGTTCTGCCGCGCGCCGCCACCGATGTCGAGGCCGCCGTGGCGCAGATCCGGCCGGTCTGCGAGGACGTCAGGCGCCGCGGCGCCGAGGCCGTTCGCGAGTACACCGCTGCGTTACGACCACGTCGACCTGGCCACGACCGTGGTGCCGCCCGAGGCGCTGGACGCGGCCCTGGCCGGGCTTGGGCCGGATGTCAGGGCCGCGCTCGACGGAGGCCGTCCGCCGCACGAGGCAGGTGCACAGCGCGCAACTCCCGGCCGAGACCACCACCCGGGTCACCGACGGGCTGACCGTCACCGGTCGCTTCGTTCCGGTCGAGCGGGCCGGGGTCTACGTCCCGGGCGGGCTGGTCGCCTATCCGTCCTCGGTCGTGATGAACATCGTCCCGGCCCAGGTCGCAGGCGTCGGCTCGATCGCGGTGGCGTCGCCGCCGCAGGTTCGGTACGGCGGCTTGCCGCATCCCTCGGTGCTGGCCGCGTGCGCGCTGCTCGGAGTGACCGAGGTGCACGCGGCCGGCGGCGCCCAGGCGCTGGCGATGTTCGCCTACGGCACGGCTGACTGCCCGCCCGTGGACGTCGTCACCGGCCCGGGCAACGTCTACGTGGCCGCGGCCAAGCGGGTGCTGCGCGGCGTGGTGGGCACCGACGGCGAGGCCGGCCCGACCGAGGTGGCGATCATCGCCGACGACACCGCGAACCCGGCCCATGTCGCCGCGGACCTGGTCGCGCAGGCCGAGCACGACGAGCTCGCCGCCTGCCTGCTCATCACCCCGGACGCCGACCTGGCCGGGCGGGTCGACGCCGAGCTCGGCCGGCAGGTGCCGACGGCCAGGCACGCCGAACGCGTGGGCAAGGCCCTGGCGGGCCAGTCCGCATGCGTCGTCGTCGATGACCTGGACGCGGCGCTCGCCGTGAGCGACGCGTGGGCCCCCGAGCACCTGGAGATCCAGGCGCGTGACGCGGGCAAGCTCGCGGCCCGGGTCACCAACGCGGGCGCGATCTTCGCCGGCCCGTACACCCCGGTGTCGCTGGGGGACTACCTGGCCGGCTCGAACCACGTGCTGCCGACCGGAGGGACCGCCCGGCACACCAGCGGGCTTACCGTGTTCCCCTTCCTGCGCCTGGTGAACGTGGTGGAGTGCGACCGCGAGGCGCTGGCCGCCACCGCCCCGCTGATCGACGCGCTCGGCGGCGCGGAAGACCTGGCCGCTCACGTGGCCGCCGTCCGCGTGCGGGTGCCCCGCGCACAGCGGGGCGCGCTGATGGATACCGCACCACTGTCCGTTCGGGATGACCTGAGGGACCTGCATCCGTACGGCGCGCCGCAGATCGACGTGCCGGTGCGGCTGAACACCAACGAGAATCCCTACCCGCCAAGTGCCGCCTGGTCCGGGCGGTCGCCGAGGCGGTGGCACAGGCGGCGCTGACCCTGAACAGGTATCCCGACCGGGATGCCGTCGAGCTGCGCAAGGACCTGGCCGACTATCTCGGGCACGGGCTGACCGCCCGCCACCTGTGGGCGGCCAACGGGTCGAACGAGGTCATCCAGCAGTTGCTGCAGGCGTTCGGCGGCCCGGGGCGCCACGCGCTCGGCTTTGAGCCCGGCTACTCCATGCACCCCCTGATCGCCAAGGTGACCTGCACCGACTGGGTAAGTGTGGACAGGGATCAGACGTTCGGCCTGGATCCGGCGCGGGCGGCGCGAGGCGGTCAGCCAGGCGCAGCCGAGCCTGGTCTTCCTCACCTCGCCGAACAACCCGACCGGTACGGCCGCCCCGATGGACGTGATCGAGGCCGTGTGCGAGCGCGGCGCCCGGCATCGTGGTGATCGACGAGGCGTACGCGGAGTTCGCCCGTGATGGCACGCGCAGCGCGCTGAGCCTGCTGCCGCGCTACCCGCAGCTGGTGGTCACCCGCACGATGTCCAAGGCGTTCGCCATGGCCGGCGCCCGGGTCGGGTACCTGGCCGCCGCGCCCGAGCTGGTGGACAAACTGCTGGTGGTGCGGCTGCCCTACCACCTGTCCGCCGTGACCCAGGCGGTCGCACGGGCTGCGCTCGCCCTGGCCAGCGAGCCGCTGGCCACCGTGGCCGCGCTGCGGGCCGAGCGGGATGCGCTGGTCGGCTGGCTCAGGCAGCGGGGTCTTGACGTCGCCGACTCCGACGCCAACTTCGTGCTTTTCGGCCAGTTCGACTCGCGCCGGGACGTGTGGCAGGGCCTGCTCGATCGCGGCGTGCTGGTCCGTGAGGTCGGCCCGCCGCGCTGGCTGCGGGTCACGGTGGGAACGCCGGACGAAATGGCGGCGTTCCGTTCGGCCCTTGATGAGGTGCTTTGCTTGGTGAACCGAGTGGCGCGGGTGGAGCGGCTCACCCACGAGACGCAGCTCATGGTGGAACTCGACCTGGACGGCAACGGGCGGGTGGAGGTCAGCACCGGCGTCCCGTTCTTCGACCACATGCTCGCTCAGCTGGGCAAGCACGGCGGCCTCGACCTGACCGTCCGGGCCAAGGGCGACACCGAGATCGACGCGCATCACACCGTGGAAGACACCTCGATCACGCTCGGGCAGGCGCTCAGGGAAGCCCTCGGCGACAAGAGCGGCATCGCCCGGTTCGGTGACGCACTCATCCCGCTGGACGAGACGCTGGTCCAGGCGGCCGTGGACCTGTCCGGCCGCCCCTACGTGGTGCACCACGAGCCGGACCGCATGGCCGCGCTCATCGGCACCTACGACACCACGCTGACCAGGCACATTTTCGAGTCGCTGGCGTTTGCCGCCGGGATCTGCCTGCACGTCCGGGTGATCGAGGGCCGGAACCCGCACCACATCGTCGAGGCCCAGTTCAAGGCCGTCGCGCGGGCCCTGCGCACGGCAGCGGCTCCGGACCCGCGGGCCGGCGGTATCCCGAGCACCAAGGGCGTCCTGGCGTGACTCGCCGGATCGTGGTCCTCGACTACGGGTCGGGGAACCTGCGCTCGGCACAGCGCGCGCTCGAGCGGGTGGGCGCCGGCGTCGACGGTGTCCGCCGACCCGGACGCCGCGCTGGACTGCGACGGGCTCGTCGTGCCCGGCGTGGGCGCGTTCGCGGCGTGCATGTCCGGGCTGCGCTCGGTCGGCGGTGACAAGCTGATCGCGCGGCGGATCGAGCTCGGCCGCCCGGTGTTCGGCATCTGCGTGGGCATGCAGATCCTGTTCGCGGCCGGGGTGGAGCACGGGGTGGGAACAGAAGGCTGCGGCGCGTGGCCGGGAACGGTGGAACGGCTCGACGCCGATGTGCTGCCGCACATGGGCTGGAACACGGTTTCGCCGACCGCGGGTTCGGTGCTTTTCGCCGGGATCTCGCCGGGGACCCGGTTTTACTTCGTGCATTCCTACGCGTTGCGTTCGGCCGGGGCAGGCGAGCTTGCCGCGGCCGGTGCCCTCATCTCCCGGACCGAGCACGGCGAGCCGTTCGCCGCGGCCGTCGAGGCGGGCGCGCTGTCCGCGACCCAGTTCCACCCGGAGAAGTCAGGCGACGCAGGCGCCGCGCTGCTCGCCAACTGGCTGGAGGCCCTATGACCTCCTCTGGAAGCCCTATGAGCGACCTGAACGCGCTGACCTTGCTGCCCGCGGTCGACGTTACCGAGGGGCACGCGGTGCAGCTGGTCCAGGGCGTGGCGGGCAGCGGGAGCAGTTACGGCGACCCGATGGAGGCGGCGCTGGCCTGGCAGCGCGCCGGGGCTTCCTGGATTCACCTGGTGGACCTGGACGCCGCGTTCGGCCGCGGGTCGAACGCGGACCTGCTCGCGGCCGTGGTCCGCGGGGTCGACGTCAACGTCGAGTTGTCCGGCGGCATCAGGGATGACGCGTCGCTGGCCCGCGCGCTCGGCACCGGGTGCACCAGGGTCAACATCGGCACCGCGGCGCTGGAGAACCCGGACTGGGTGCGTTCGGTGATCGCCCGTCACGGGGAGCAGGTCGCGGTGGGCCTTGACGTCAGGGGGACCACGCTGGCGGCCCGCGGCTGGACCGCCGAGGGCGGCGAGCTCTTCGAGACCCTCGACCGGCTGAACGCCGAGGGCTGCGCCAGGTACGTGGTGACGGACGTGCTCAAGGACGGCACGCTGCGCGGCCCCAACCTCGGCCTGCTCCGCGATGTGTGCGCCCGGACGTCGGCGCCGGTGGTGGCCAGCGGGGGCGTGTCCGGGCTGGCCGACCTGCGGGCGATCGCCTCCCTGGTCCCGCTCGGGGTGGAAGCCGCGATCGTCGGCACCGCCCTGTACGAAGGCGCCTTCACCCTGGAAGAGGCTCTGGCCGAGGTCGGGACGCCATGACGGTCGCGGTCCGGGTCATCCCGTGCCTGGACGTGGACGGCGGCCGGGTGGTCAAGGGGGTGAACTTCCGCGAGCTGCGGGACGCGGGCGACCCGGTGGAGCTGGCCGCCTTCTACGACGCCGAAGGCGCCGACGAGCTGACCTTCCTCGACATCACCGCCTCGAGCGGCGGCCGGGACACCATGTACGAGGTCGTGCGGCGCACCGCCGAGCAGGTTTTCATCCCGCTGACCGTGGGCGGCGGCGTCCGCAGCGTGGCCGACGTGGACCGGCTGCTGCGGGCCGGGGCGGACAAGGTATCGCTCAACACGGCCGCCATCGCCCGGCCGGAACTGCTGGCCGAGGCGGCGGAGCGCTTCGGCTCCCAGTGCGTGGTGCTGTCCGTGGACGCCCGCCGTGCCCGCTACGCCGAGCGGCTTCGAGGTGACCACTCACGGCGGCCGGGTCGGCACCGGCATCGACGCGATCGGCTGGGCCCGCCGGGCGACCGGCCTCGGCGCCGGCGAGATCCTGCTGAACTCGATGGACGCGGACGGCACCACCGCCGGCTTCGATATCGAGCTCATCCGGGCGGTGCGCGACGTGGTCACCGTCCCGGTGATCGCCAGTGGCGGCGCGGGTACGCTGGCGCACTTCGCTCCCGCCGTCGCGGCCGGAGCGGATGCGGTCCTGGCCGCCAGCGTCTTCCACTTCGGCACCTTGCGCATCGGCCAAGTCAAAACCGCCCTGCGCGGCGCGGGGCACCCCGTCCGCTGAGAGCGGCACGGAACACGCCTCAGCTATGTACCCCCGCGGCGCCTGAGGTGTCGGGGGCGGCGGAGCTGGCGGTGGCCATGGCGGCGCCCACGATGCCGGCGTTGTTCAGCAGGGCCGCAGGCACGACGCGGGCGCTGATGCCGGTCAGCCGCGGTACCCACTTGTCCGCCTCCTTGCTGATGCCGCCGCCGACGATGAACAGGTGCGGCGAGAGCAGCGCCTCCACGTGCTGCAGGTACTCATCGACGCGCCCGGCCCACTTGCCCCAGCTCAGGTCGTGCAGTTCCTTGGCGTGCTCGGAGGCGCGAGTCTCGGCGTCGTGACCGTGCATCTCGATATGCCCGAACTCGGTGTTCGGCACGAGCACTCCCGCCGTGAACAGGGCGCTGCCGATCCCGGTGCCGAAGGTCAGCATCAGCACGGTGCCCTTCTCGCCGACCCCGGCGCCGAACGTCATCTCGGCCACGCCGGCCGCGTCGGCGTCGTTGAGCACCCGGACCGGGTTGTCGGCGGCCTTGGCGAACAACGTGCCCGCGTCGACGCCGATCCAGGCCGGATCGAGGTTGGCCGCCGTCCTGATCACGCCGTCGATGACCACGCCGGGGAAGGTGATACCGATGGGTCCTGACCACTTGAACGAGGTGGTGAGCTGCTTCACCACGTCCGCGATCGCGTCGGGTACGGCCGGGCGCGGCGTGGCGAGCTTCTGCCGGTCGGCGAGAAGCTTGCCCGTGGCCACGTCGACGGGTGCTGCCTTGATTCCGGTGCCACCGATGTCAATGCCGAGTGCGTGCATGACCCTTAGCGTAATGGCCGCGGCCGCGTCGCTGGCCCGGTCTCACCGCAGGTCTTCCGTAGGCTCGACACGCTCGGCGCGCGGGCGGAAGTCGGGTAATATCGCGAGAGGGACAGATCTTACCGGGGCGACGGCTCCTGGTCGAGAGAGGAAGCGGCAGATGCGCGGGTTGAAGATGGCCGCCGTCGCGGTCGGCATACTGATCGCGCTCCTGATCGGCTGGTGCGGTGGTCGGGTTCGTGCTGCACGCGGTGGTAGACCTGGTGATCGCCGCGCTGGTGGTCGGTGCGGTCGTCGTCGCCGTCAAGGTGGCACGCTCCAGGCAAGCAGGTATCACGCAAGCGCTCCGAGCGTGAGGTCCGCCGCGAGCCCGAGCCCGACTACAGCGGCGGCTGCCCCGGGCCGACGTCGAGCCGGTCGCCACGCTACCCGCAGCCGCCCCGGTCGAGCTCGCAGGACATCGACGACGAGCTGGCCAGGCTGAAGCGCGAGATGGGCGCCTAGCCCGCCGCTACCGCCAGTTCGCCGCGGTCAGCTTGGTCACCGCGGCCTCGATGCCGTCGAAACGTACCCGGGCCACGGCCGTCCGGCCCATGACCCACAGGGTGAGCTCGGCCGGGCTGCCGATCACGGTGACGGCGGGGGTCGCGTTCTTAGCCGTGACGCGATACGCCGGGCCGTCCGGGACTCACCTCCCCGGTGTCCCTGTCGTCCCTGGCCAGTTCGACCCCCACCGGTGCCTTGCGGAGCATGAGCCTGGCGATCCGCAGCCGTTGCCAGAGCATGTCCGATTCCCCCTGGCTGATCGTCCTGGGTTCCCAGTCCGCCGCGGCGCGCCTGACGTCCTCGTGGTGCACGAAGAACTCCACCGCGTTGGCGCGCTCGTCGACGCCGGGGATGGCCATCACCGACAGCCGCGGAGGCCCGGACCTGATGGCCCGCACCAGGTCGGGAAACGGCGTTCGCTGCTTGATCCGGCTCTGCACCCGGGCCGTGTATCCGGCCAGCGGGCCGCCGTGCCACTCCGCCGGCCGCGTCGGGCCGGCCCTCGCGCAGCACCAGGTGCGCGGCGAGATCGCCGGTGTTCCAGCCCTGGCACAGCGTCGGTGCGTTCGGGCCTGTCTTGTCCAGCAGCGCGCATAGCGCGAGACGCTCTTCTCGGGAGTAGCTCACCCGCTGATGGTAGGCGTGATTGCTACTCTGGCTGAAGTCATGCGGAAATGAGAACGGGGGAAGGGGGAGGAAGCGATGCTCGACCCTGCCATCGCCGCCCGGCTGAAGCGGGATCCGTCCGGCCTGAGTCGCGGCGATCGCCCAGCAGTACGACACGGGCGAGGTGCTGATGCTCGGCTGGATGGACGACGAGGCGCTGCATCGCACCCTGACCACGGGCCGGTGCACGTACTGGTCCCGCAGCCGGCAGGAATACTGGGTGAAGGGCGACACGTCCGGGCATCAGCAGTGGGTGAAATCGGTGGCGCTTGACTGCGACGGCGATGCCCTGCTGGTCAAGGTCGACCAGGTCGGTGCGGCCTGTCACACCGGCGACCGGACGTGCTTCGACGCGCGGCCGTGCTCGACGCGGTGACGGCAGGCCGTGAGTAGCGATGCCCGTGCTGCGCAGGGAGTTCGCGCTGGTGCTGCTGCTCGGCGCGGCGGGGGCCGGGCTGGTGGTGCTCGCGGCACGCCAGGCCTGGGCGCAGGCGATCTTCGTCTCGCCGCATCCGCTGCCCGCGCAGGATTTCTCCGTCACCGGCCAGAGCTCGCCCCGCTCGGCGAGCGCGCTCGCGCTCGCGGCGCTGGCCTGCCTGGCCGCCGTGATCGCGACCAGGGGCGTGATCAGGCGCGTCGCCGGCGCGCTGCTGGCCTTGCTCGGGGCCGGCGCGGTGGCCGCTGCGGCGACCGGGGTGCGGGCATCGGCCGTGCTCGCGGCGGCCCGGGCCAGCGCCTCAAGCGGCGCCCTGGGCGGCTCGACGACGAGCGGCACCTCGCCGGGCAACGCCAGCCATGCCGTCGTCATCGCCGGCGCATCGGGTCATGCCGTCATGGCCGGCGCGCCGTGGCGCGCGGTCGCCGTCATCGGCGCGGTCGCGATCATCGCTGCGGGCCTGGCCACCGTGGCCCGCGGGCCACGCTGGCCGGTCATGTCAGCCCGCTTCGACCGGGAGGGCCAGCGACCCAGCCGGGCACCCAAGCGAACCGATTCCGCGACGATGTGGGAGTCGCTGAGCCAGGACATCGACCCCACCCTGGAAGGCCCAACTCGATGGCGGGACCAGAACCCGCGGCTGAGGCCGGGCCCGTCTCCGTGCTGCTGGCCGAGCATGAGCCAGAAGTCGCCGAGATGTCGGCTCGCTACCTGCGCAGGGACGGACTCGGAGTCCGCCTGGTGACCACGCCGGAGACGGCGCTGGACGAGCTGACCCACGGTCCCGATGCCGCGGCCGTGCTTGACCTGACCATGCCCGGGCTTGACCCGCGGCGCGTTCGCCGGGCGCTGCGTACCCCGGTCGATCTTCCTGGTGTCCGGCCCCAGGCCGCGCGGCCTGGCCCGGGCCGGCGCGCGCCGCTGGCTTCGCCGGCCCTTCAGCCCCCGGCAGCTGGCCGGCACGGTCCGCGACGTGCTGACCATGCCACAGCACGCGCCCCTGGCCGACCGCAGCGCAGGCGGGCTGCGGATGGACGGGCCTAGCCGGACCGCGATCGCGGGCGGCGAGCCGGTGCCGCTGACCGTGACCGAGTTCGCCATCCTCGCGGCCATGATGGATCACCCGGGCCGGGTGCTTTCCCGGCGATCGCTGCTCGCCGCGGCCGGTCGCGAGGCGGCCGGCGACCGGGCCGCTGACGTGTACATCGCCCAGCTCAGGGCCAAGATCGGACCGGCCGCGGTGATCAGGACCGTCCGCGGCGCGGGCTACGCGCTTGACCCCGTACAGGGGGGTCAGTAACCAAGGGCACATGGGCCGCGGGGCTACGATCAGTGGCGCAACAGTACCGATTTTGAGGGGACGATGTAACCGCGTGAGTGTGCTCGACGAGATCCTTGACGGCGTGCGTGCCGATCTCGCCGAACGGCAGCGGCAGGTCTCTCTAGATCATCTGAAGGAGATGGCGCGGCGTGCGCCGTCTCCCCGGGACGCGATGGCCGCGCTGAAGGCGGAAGGCGTCAGCGTGATCGCCGAGGTCAAGCGGGCCAGCCCGTCCCGCGGCCAGATGGCGACCATCGCCGATCCGGCCGCGCTGGCCGCCGATTACGAGGCCGGCGGCGCGAAGATCATCAGCGTGCTGACCGAATCGCGGCGGTTCGGCGGGTCGCTCGACGATCTGGATGCGGTGCGCCGGGCCGTCCAGGTGCCGGTGCTGCGCAAAGACTTCGTGGTCAGCTCCTACCAGCTGTGGGAGGCTCGCGCCCACGGCGCGGACGTGGTGCTGCTTATCGTGGCCGCGCTGGAGCAGAGCGCGCTGATCTCCCTGGTCGAGCGGGCGGTTTCGATCGGCCTGCTGCCGCTGGTGGAAGTGCACGCCGAGGCCGAACTTGACCGGGCCCTGGACGCGGGCGCCACCGTCATCGGCGTGAATGCGCGTAATCTGGTCACCCTCGCGGTGGATCGCGGCATTTTCGGCCAGATGGCGGGCCGGATACCCGACGGCATCGTTAAGGTGGCTGAGTCTGGCGTCCGCGGCCCGCGCGATCTGCTCGCCTATGCCGCATCCGGCGCCGACGCCGTGCTCGTCGGGGAGAGCCTGGTCACCGAGAAAGACCCGCGCTGCGCGGTCGCCGACCTGGTGACCGCGGGCTCGCACCCCGCACTGCGAGGGGAAAAGGAATGACCGAGACCGCCACCCAGGACGCGGTCGCCTGGCACGCCGGTCCCGCCCGGCACGCCGGGCCGGCCGAGCCCGATATCGCTCCGGTTCCCGACGCTTCCGGGCACTTCGTGGTCGGCGCGGTCGAGGCGGTAGGAAACGCCAATCCGGCGGAGCTGACCTGGCTGCTCCTGGCGTGGCCTACGGCGGCCGGTTTGCTCCCGAGGCACTGATGACCGCCCTGGACGAGCTGGCCGTCGCGTACGAGCAGGCCCGCAAGGACCCGGCCTTCCGGGCCGAGCTTGACGGGCTGCTCCGCGGGTACGCCGCCCGGCCGACGCTGCTGACCGAGGCTAAGCGGTTCAGCCAGCAGGCCGGCGGCTGCACGGTGCTGCTCAAGCGCGAGGACCTCACCCATACCGGGTCGCACAAGATCAATAACGTGCTCGGCCAGGTGCTGCTGGCCAAGCGGATGGGTAAGACGCGGGTCATCGCCGAGACCGGGGCCGGCCAGCATGGCGTGGCCACCGCGACCGCGTGCGCGCTGCTCGGCTTGGACTGCGCCGTCTACATGGGCGAGGAGGACACGCACAGGCAGGCGCTGAACGTGTCCCGGATGCGCATGCTCGGCGCCGAGGTGATACCGGTCACCACCGGCACGCGGACGCTCAAGGACGCCATGAACGAGGCGTTCCGCGACTGGGTGACCACGGTGGCGACCACGCACTACTGCATCGGCTCGGTCGGCGGCCCGCACCCGTTCCCGATGATGGTCAGGGACTTTCAGCGGGTGATCGGGCTGGAGGCGCGCGAGCAGGTATGCGAGGCCACCGGCAGGCTGCCGGACGCGGTGATCGCCTGCGTCGGCGGCGGCTCCAACGCCATCGGCATCTTCCACGCCTTCATCCCGGACACCGGCGTGCGCCTGATCGGCTGCGAGGCGGGCGGTGACGGCGTGGATACAGGACGTCACGCGGCCACCCTCACCAGCGGGTCCCAGGGCGTGCTGCACGGCATGCGCACCTTCGTCCTGCAGGACTCGGAAGGCCAGACGAGCAGCACCCATTCCATCTCGGCGGGGCTGGATTACCCGGGCGTCGGGCCCGGAGCACGTCTGGCTGATGGAAACCGGCCGGGCCGAGTACCGTGCCGTCACCGACGCCGAGGCCATGAACGCGTTCTCCGTGCTGTGCCGTAGCGAGGGCATTATCCCGGCCATCGAGTCGGCGCACGCGCTGGCCGGCGCGCTCCAGATCGGCCGCGAGCTCGGCCCGGACGGCCTCATCGTGGTCAACCTCTCCGGCCGGGGTGATAAGGACGTCGATACCGCCTCCAAGTGGTTCGGGGTGTGACGCCATGACGAGTACGGGCCTGACCAGCGCCGTCACGACGGCCTTC
This sequence comes from uncultured Actinomycetes bacterium, assembly GCA_963808315.1. Classification (GTDB taxonomy): domain Bacteria; phylum Actinomycetota; class Actinomycetes; order Streptosporangiales; family Streptosporangiaceae; genus Palsa-504. The sequence goes on from CAWEFK010000024.1 coordinate 155,255, forward strand.
GGCAAGGCCAGCGCGGACAACCGCGCCGCGCTCGTCGGCTACCTGCCCGCCGGGTTCCCCACCGTGGACGGCGCCATCGAGGCCGCCCGGGTCATGGCGGACGACCGGGGCTGACGTCATCGAGATCGGCCTGCCTTACTCCGACCCGCTGATGGACGGGCCGGTCATCGCCGAGGCGGTGTACCAGGCACTCGCCGCCGGAACGCGGGTGGCCGACGTGCTCCGGACGGTGGAGGCGGTCGCGGCCGGCGGGACCGCCGTCCTGGTCATGACCTACTGGAATCCGGTCGACAGGTACGGGGTGCGCGCCTTCGCCCGCGACCTGGCCGCGGCGGGCGGTTCGGGGCTGATCACCCCCGACCTCACCGTGGAAGAAGCAGGCCCGTGGCTGGCGGCCTCCGATGAGTTCGACCTGGACCGGGTGTTCCTGGTCGCGCCGAGCTCCACCGACGAGCGCGTGGCCAAGGTCGCCTCCGCCTGCCGCGGCTTCGTCTACGCCGCCTCGCTGATGGGCATCACCGGCACCAGGGACGCGGTCAGCGGCGATGCTTCCGGCCTGGTCAAGCGGATCCGCGAGCACACTGACCTGCCGGTCGCGGTCGGTCTCGGGGTAAGCAACGGCGCCCAGGCCACCCAGGTCGCGGCCTTCGCCGACGGGGTCATCGTGGGCTCGGCCTACGTCCGTCACCTCGCAGGCCCCGACGGCGTATCCGGGGTCAGGGCCCTCACCACCGAGCTGGCCGCCGGGGTCCGCCGAACGGCGTCTGCCTGAGTCCTCGGCGACACCGAGTACGCTCGCAAGATGCCGCTCGCGTCGATTCCGAGCCCGGGCCACGCGGCCTGGCGGCTAGGGCCGCTGTCGCTGCGGGCGTACGCGCTATGCGTCATCGCGGGGATCGTCGTGGCTGTCGTGGTGGCCAGCCTGCGGTACCGGCGCTCGGGCGGGCCGCCCGGAGTGATTCTCGACGTGGCCGCCTGGGCCGTCCCCTTCGGCGTGGCCGGCGCGCTGGTACACGCTCTCCTCGCTCGACGCCAGGCACGACTTCACCCACGCGCACCAGCTATGGCGCGCGGCCACCATAAGCGCCGCCGCTATCGGCGTCCCCGGCGCGGTGGCGCTCGGCGCGGCGGGCGCGTGGGTCGCCTGCCGGCGGGCGGACCCGGATGTGCGCCTCGGGCTCGGTCGCCGGGCGCCGCGGCACCCGCGGTCGCGTTCGGCTTGGCGGTCGGCGGCCTGGGTAACTGGTGGGCCCAGCAGTTTTACGGCCATCCCTCGTCGTGGTGGTGGGCGGTGCGGATCTCGCCCGAGCACCGGGTGCCTGGTTATGAGAATTACGCCACATTCCAGCCCGCGTTCTTGTACCAGTCACTGTGGGAGCTCGCGCTAGGCTTCGCGGTCATCTGGGCGGCCAGGCGGTTCTCACTCGGCGGCGCGCGCACGTTCATGCTGTGCGCGGCGGGCTATGCGGTGGGCGGTTTGTGGGTGGAGTCGGTGCGCGTCGGCCCGCTGCCGCACGTTCTGGGCATCCGTTACGGCGCGCTCGGTGACATCACGGTTTTCGTCGTGGCGGTCGCGGGAATGTACCTGTCTAGACCCAGGCGCAGACCCTCGGCCCGCGCATACCCGAAGCGAGCCCTGGTAGAGGATTCGTCCGGTGATGTAATGTCTATGTAACAGGGCCAGTGTCGTCCCAAGCGCACTGAGGTGGCGTTTTCGAGTGGACGACAGGAGAGCGCATGGCGGCGGCTGGCCTTTACGACCCCCAGTTTGAGCACGACGCCTGTGGCGTCGGTTTCGTCGCGGACCTGTCCGGCCGCGGCGGCCACGATGTGGTGGCAAAGGCCCTGCGGGTGCTCTGCAATCTTGAACACCGGGGAGCCCAGGGCGGCGACCCAGGCACCGGAGACGGCGCGGGGATCCTCACCCAGATTCCGGACGAGTTCTTCCGCGCCTCGTGCGCATTCGAGCCTGCCGGAGGCTGGTTCCTACGCGGCCGGCATCGCCTTTTTTTCTGCCGAACGATGGCTGGTTACACCGTCCATCGAACGGCTCGCCGCGGCGGAGGGGCTGACGATCCTGGGCTGGCGTGAGGTCCCGTTCGACATCACCGCCTGCGGGGATACCGCTCGTTCTGTGCTGCCTGACATGCTCCAGCTGTTCGTGGCGGGCGCGGACGGCCAGCACGGCATGGAACTCGAACGGATGGCGTTCTGCCTGCGCAAGCGGGCCGAACACGAGGTCGGCGCGTACTTCGCCAGCCTGTCGTCGCGGACCATCGTGTACAAGGGGATGCTGTCCGCCCCGCAGGTCGAGCCGTTCTACCCGGACCTGTCCGATCCCCGCTACGGCTCGGCGCTCGCGCTTGTGCACTCGCGGTTCTCCACCAACACGTTCCCGTCGTGGCCGCTGGCCCACCCGTACCGGTACGTGGCGCACAACGGGGAGATCAACACCGTCCGCGGCAACCGCAACTGGATGCGGGCCCGGGAGGCCATGCTGGCCAGCGACCTGATCCCGTGCTCGGCGGACGGCCAGGGGATCGAGCGGCTCTTCCCGGTGCTCAACGCCAAGGGCAGCGACTCGGCCAGCTTCGACGAGTGCCTCGAGCTGCTGCATATGGGCGGCCGGTCGCTGCCGCACGCGGTGCTCATGATGATCCCCGAGCCGTGGGAGAACCACGAGGAGATGAGCGCCGAGCGGCGGGCGTTCTACCGGTTCCACGCCGCGCTGATGGAACCGTGGGACGGTCCCGCGCTGATCGCGTTTACCGACGGTTCTGTGATCGGCGCCGTCCTTGACCGCAACGGCTTGCGGCCGGGCCGGTACTGGGTCACCAGCGACGGCCTGGTCGTGCTGGCCAGCGAGGTGGGCGTGCTCGACATCGACCCCGCCACCGTGGTCAGGAAGGGGCGCCTGCAGCCGGGCCGGGTTTTCCTGGCCGACACCGTGGCGGGCCGCATCGTCGAAGACGAAGAGGTCAAGGCGGCCCTGGCCGCCGAGCACCCCTACGCCGACTGGCTGCACGCCGGCCTCCTGCACCTGGACGACCTGCCTGATCGGCCCCAGGATCCGAAGAGAGACGACACAAACCTTATCACGCTGCAGCGGATGCACGGCTACACCGAGGAGGAACTGCGGGTCATGCTGGCGCCGATGGCCAGGTCCGGCGACCGAGCCCATCGGGTCGATGGGCACGGACACCCCGGTGGCGGTGCTTTCGGACCGGCCGCGGCTGGTGTTCGACTACTTCACCCAGCTGTTCGCCCAGGTGACCAACCCGCCTCTGGACGCCATCAGGGAAGAGCTCGTGACCTCGCTCGGCACAAGTACCGGGCCCGAGCAGAACCTGCTGGAGCCGCTCCCGGCGTCCTGCCGTCAGATCGTGCTGCCCTTCCCGGTGATCAGCGACGGCGACCTGGCCAAGATCGTGCACATCAACGACGCGGGCGACCTGCCCGGTTTCGCCGCCCACCTGGTGGACGGTCGCTACGACCCGGCCGCCGGGGGGGCTGGCCTGCGCGCCCGGCTCGCGGCGATCTGCGCCGAGGTCTCCACGGCGATCACCGACGGCGCCCGGCTCATCATCTTGTCCGATCGAGGTCGGCCCGATCCCGACGGCCCCGACGGGCTCATCGCCATTCCGTCGCTGCTGCTGACCGGGGCGGTGCACCACCACCTGATCAAGGGCAAGTCGCGAACCCGGGTCGGCCTGGTTGTCGAGGCGGCCGACGTGCGCGAGTGCCACCACGTGGCGCTGCTCATCGGCTACGGTGCCGCCGCCGTCAACCCCTACCTGGCCATCGCCTCGGTCAGGGACCTGGCCCGGCGCGACATCATCACCGGGATCACGGAGAAGAAGGCCGAGGCTAACCTGCTCAAGGCTCTCGGCAAGGGCCTGCTGAAGATCATGTCCAAGATGGGCGTGTCGACGGTCGCCTCCTACACCGGCGCGCAGGTCTTCGAGGCCATCGGGCTGGGCGCCGAGGTCATCGACGCCTGTTTCGCGGGGACCACCTCACGGCTGTCCGGAGTGGGCTTCGACGCCCTGGCTGAAGAGGCTCACCTGCGCACCCGCCACGCCACGCCGCGGCCGCCGCGGGCATGGCCTACCGGCGGCTGGAGGGGGGCGGTGAATACCAGTGGCGGCGCGACGGCGAGCTTCACCTGTTCAGCCCGGAGACCGTCTTCAAGCTGCAGCACGCGACCCGCAGCCGCAAGTACGAGATCTTCAAGGAGTACACGAAGCTGGTCAATGATCAGTCGCGGCGGCTGATGACGTTGCGCGGCTTGCTCCGCATCCGCGGCGTGGACGACCCTGACCGGCGGCAAGCGCCGCCTGCTGCATCGATCGACGAGGTCGAATCGGTGGCCAGCCTGGTCCGCCGGTTCGCCACCGGCGCCATGTCCTACGGATCGATCTCGGCCGAAGCCCATCAGACCCTGGCCATCGCGATGAACCGGCTCGGGGGGCGGTCCAACACCGGCGAGGGCGGCGAGGATCCCGACCGGTTCATTCCCGACAGCCACGGTGACCTGCGGCGCTCCGCGGTCAAGCAGGTCGCGAGCGGCCGGTTCGGGGTCACCAGCGAGTACCTGGTCAACGCCGATGACCTGCAGATCAAGATGGCGCAAGGCGCCAAGCCGGGGGAGGGCGGCCAGCTGCCCGGGTACAAGATCTACCCGTGGATCGCCAAGACGCGGTACTCCACGCCGGGCGTGGGCCTGATCTCGCCGCCGCCGCACCACGACATCTACTCGATCGAGGACCTGGCCCAGCTGATCCACGACCTGAAGAACGCCAACCCGGCGGCGCGGGTGCACGTCAAGCTGGTGTCCGAGGTCGGGGTGGGCACCGTGGCCGCGGGGGTATCCAAGGCGCACGCCGACGTGGTGCTGATCAGCGGGCACGACGGCGGCACCGGCGCGGCGCCGCTGACCTCGCTCAAGCACGCGGGCGCGCCCTGGGAGCTCGGCCTGGCCGAGACCCAGCAGACGCTGCTGCGCAACAATCTGCGGGACCGGATCGTGGTGCAGGCGGACGGGCAGCTGAAGACCGGCCGGGACGTGATCATCGCCGCTTTGCTCGGGGCAGAGGAGTTCGGCTTCGCCAGCGCGCCGCTCGTGGTGTCGGGCTGCATCATGATGCGCGTCTGTCACCTGGACACCTGCCCGGTGGGCGTGGCTACCCAGAACCCGCAGCTGCGGGCGAGGTTCAGCGGCAAGCCCGAGTTCGTGGTCAACTTCTTCGAGTTCATCGCCGAAGAGGTCAGGGAGTACCTGGCCAGGCTCGGGTTCCGGACCCTGGAAGAGATCATCGGCCGGGTCGACCTGCTCGAGGCGGCGCTGGCCGTGGAGCACTGGAAGGCCTCGGGCCTTGACCTGTCCGCGGTTCTCTACGTGCCTCAGCTGCCCGAGGACGCCTCTCTTTCATGTCAGAAGAGCCAGGATCACGGGCTGGACAAAGCGCTTGACAACACGCTCATCGCCCTGGCCGAGGGCGCGCTCGAGGAGGGCCGTCCGGTCCGGCTTGAACTGCCGATCAGGAACGTGAACCGGACCGTGGGCACCATGCTCGGCTACGAGGTGACGAGGCGCTGGGGCGGCGAGGGGCTGCCCGACGACACGATCGACATCTCGTTCCGCGGGTCGGCCGGACAGTCGTTCGGCGCGTTCGTACCCAGCGGCATCACGCTGCGGCTCGAAGGTGATGCCAACGATTACGTGGGCAAGGGATTGTCCGGCGGCCGGATCATCGTCCGGCCTTACGCCGAGGCGCCGTTCTCCGCTCAGGAGCAGGTCATCGCGGGCAACGTGATCGGCTACGGTGCCACCAGCGGTGAGATCTTCCTCCGCGGGCTGGTGGGCGAGCGCTTCTGCGTCCGCAACTCCGGCGCCATCGCGGTGGCCGAGGGTACCGGCGATCATGGCTGCGAGTACATGACCGGGGGCCGGGTGGTGATCCTCGGCCCGGTCGGGCGGAACTTCGCGGCCGGAATGTCCGGTGGCATCGCCTACGTCCTCGACCTTCTCGAGCACCGGGTGAACCGGGAGATGGTCGACCTGGATCCGGTGGACCCGGGCGAGGACGCCAAGTTTCTGCGCGAGGTGGTGGAGCGCCACTACGCGCGAAACGGGTTCCGCCGTCGCGGTGCGGCTGCTGTCGGACTGGGACGCCGGCCGGTTCACCAAGGTCATGCCGCAGGACTACAAGCGGGTGCTGTCGGCCGCTTCACAGGCCGAGCGCGAGGGCCGTGATGTCAACGAGGCCGTCATGGCCGCGGCGCACGGGTAAAGGGGCGATCATCATGGCTGATCCGAAAGGTTTCATGTCCACGCCACGGGAGACGCCGACGCGGCGCCCGGTCGAGCTGAGGCGGCGGGACTGGCACGAGGTATACGAGCCGTTCCCGGCCGGCCGGCTGGAGCGGCAGGCCGGACGGTGCATGGACTGCGGCATCCCGTTCTGCCATAACGGCTGCCCGCTGGGCAACCTGATCCCCGAATGGAACGACCTGGTCTGGCGGCACGACTGGCAGGACGCCGCGGACCGGCTGCACGCCACCAACAACTTCCCCGAGTTCACCGGGCGGCTTTGCCCAGCGCCGTGCGAAGCCGCCTGTGTGCTCGGGATCAACGCCTTCGATGGACCCGGTCACGATCAAGCAGGTCGAGGTGGAGATCATCGACCGGGCCTTCGCCTCCGGCTGGGTCGTCCCGCTGCCCCCGGCCACGCTGACCGGACGCGCGGTGGCGGTGATCGGGTCGGGTCCGGCCGGGCTGGCCGCTGCCCAGCAGCTGACCCGGGCTGGGCACGCGGTGACGGTCTTCGAGCGCGACGAGGCGCCCGGGGGGCTGCTGCGGTACGGCATCCCCGAGTTCAAGATGGAGAAGCGGCACCTGGACCGGCGGCTGGATCAGATGCGGGCCGAAGGCACCGAGTTCCGCTGCGGCGTCGAGGGCGGGACCGACATCACCGCCGGTGAACTGCGGGCCCGCTTCGACGCGGTCGTGCTGTGCGGTGGCGCGCGGGTGCCCCGCGACCTGCCGCTGCCCGGGCGGTCGCTGGACGGGATCCACCAGGCCATGGACTACCTGCCGCTGTCCAACCGGGTGGTCGCCGCCGATCCCGCGGCCCCGGCCGAGCCGGCCGATCAGCGCCCGCGGCCGCCACGTGGTCATCATCGGCGGCGGCGACACCGGCGCGGACTGCCTCGGCACCGCGCACCGGCAGGGCGCCGGCGTCGGTGACGCAACTGGAGATCATGCCGCGGCCGCCCGAGTCCCGGCCCGGCCACCAGCCCTGGCCGACCTACCCGATGCTCTACCGGGTCTCCAGCGCGCACGAGGAAGGCGGCGACCGTACCTACGCCGTATCCACGCTGGAGTTCCTCGGCGACCGCGATGGCCGGGTGCGCGCGCTGCGGCTGGCCGAAGCGCAGGGCTTCGACCCGGTGCCTGGTACCGAGCGTGAGCTGCCGTGCGACCTGGTGCTGCTGGCGATGGGCTTCACCGGTTCTGAGCGTCCGGGCCTGCTCACCGAGCTTGGCGTCGATTTCGACCAGCGGGGCAACGTGGGTCGCGATGACTCCTACGCCACCTCCGTCCCCGGCGTGTTCGCCGCGGGCGACATGGGCCGCGGCCAGTCGCTGATCGTCTGGGCCATCGCCGAGGGCCGCAGCGCCGCCTCGGCCGTCGACCGCTACCTGTGCGGCGACCGGGATCGGCCGGCCTGCCGGCCCCGATCACGCCCACGGCCCGCCCGCTGACCTGAGCTTGCTCAGCGGCGATCGAAAAGACCAGATGCCATCCGCGCTGACCGCATATTCTCCAGGTAACAGGACCTAAAGGAATCGACGGGTCAAAGGGGCAGATCGGTGATGACGGCGTGTCCGGAGGGCCACGACTCGGCGAGCGGTAACTTCTGTCATGTTTGCGGACAGCGCATCGGCCGGAGTACCCAGCTGCGCACGACGGGGCGGCACCGCGGCCCCGCGCTCGACGCGGCGAACGGCAGCGAACCATGTCCGGGTTGCGGGGCGCCGGTATCCGGCGCGTTCTGCGCGGCGTGCGGGTTCGGTCTGAGCGCCCGCAGGTCGGTTGCCTCTTCGGTCCGGCCGGGCGAGGTATCCAGGCCGGATAGCTCCCCGTCGGGCCCGCCCGAATGGCTGTTCCCGCCGATCTCCAGGCCCCAGTCCCCGCCCTGGAGCCTGGTTGAGCCGGTCTCTCCGGCGCGCCAGGAACCATCCTGGATGCCGGCGCCTCGTCAGGCGGCTCCCGCGCCCGTCGTCCGGCCTGAGCCGCCGGCGCCTCGTCAGGCGGCTCCCGCGCCCGTCGTCCGGCCTGAGCGCCGCTAGCGCTCCCGCGCCCGTCCGGCCTGAGGCCTTCTCGCCGGCTTCCTCCGCTCCGCCCACAACCCCTACCCCATCGTTCACTCCAGCCACGTGGACCGTCCTGGTCTCGGTGGACCATGCTTACTACGAGAGGATGAGGGAGCACGGCCGGTCCAGTACGGAGGTCGCGTTTCCTGCTCAGCTCTCCGAACGGCGAATCCCGCTCACCGGCCTCCAGATGCGTATCGGGCGCAGGAGCGCGGCCCGCGAACTCGAGCCGGAGATCGACCTGGCTGAGCCGCCGGTTGACCCGGGCATCAGCCGCTTGCACGCGATGCTGATCGCCGCGCCGGACGGCACCTGGTCGGTTCTCGACCCGGGCTCGGCCAACGGTACCCTGCTGAACGGCCGCGAGATCGCGATCGGGGACCTGCTCGCCTTGCGCGACGGCGACCGGATCAACCTAGGGGCGTGGACCGTCATCTCCGTGCACCGCGGCTAGATCCTGACGCAGTTGCGCTACGGGCTGGAACGCAGCTACCGTGCACTGGCCCGGCTGGCCCGGCTGGCCCGGACAAGGGCCGTCGGTTCGAGCTTGTCGACCTGGCCAACGCCATCCGACCTAGGACGCTGACATGATGGCCGACCCGCTTCCCACCTGCTCCTCCTGCGGCGAGCAGGTGGCCAGCCACCGACAGCTACTGCGAGGCGTGCGGGATCGAGCTGGCCGCGCCCCTGGCCAGCATGAGCCCACCCGGGTATGCCGCGCAGTGCCCGGTGTGTTCGGTCGATCCGTCCTCCCCGCCCGGAGCGATCAGCGCGGAAGGCTACTGCGAGTCGTGCGGCCGGATGGTGCCATCCGGCCGCGACCACGTGGAACTCGACCTCGGCATGCTGGCCGGTGTCACCGACCGGGGGCTGCGCCATCCGCGCAACGAGGACGCGATGGCGCTCGCGGCCGCCGACACGCCGGACGGCCCGGTCGTGGTGGCGGTGGTCTGCGACGGCGTGTCCACCTCGCCCCGGGCCGACGAGGCGTCGCTGGCGGGCAGCCAGGCCGCGGTGCGGATGCTGCTGACCTCGGTCCGGCGCGGCGATGACCCGCAGGAGGCCTCGCTGGCCGCGGTGAGCCAGGCCCACCTGGCCCTGACCAGCCTGGGCTCCTCGGCGCAGGCGCCGTCCGCCACCTACATCTCGGCGACCATCAGCGGTGACGGCGTGACCTTGTGCTGGCTCGGTGACAGCCGCGCGTACTGGCTCGCGTCCGACCCCAAGCGCCTGACCACGGACGACTCGCTCGCCGAGGAACTGGTCGCCCGCGGCGAGCTCGACCGAGGCCGAGGCCATGGCCACGCCGCAGGCGCACGTCATCACCCGCTGGCTCGGCGCCGATCTTACTCATCCGCAGGCCCATGTGGCGCGATTCGAGCCACCCGGTCCCGGTGTGGTGCTGATCTGCTCGGACGGGCTCTGGAACTACCGGCCCGACGCGGCGGGCCTGGCCAAGCTCGCGCTCCCGGTTGCGCTCACCGACCCGCTCAGCGCGGCGGTGGCCATGGTGAATTTCGCGATCGAGGCCGGCGGCACGGACAATATCACCGTGGTCCTGGCGCCCTTCCCGCTGCGGCGGGCCGGGCACAAGGCGGAGCACGACGGTCTTGGCGAACCCGGGTAAGGGGAGGAGGCGGCGATGACGATATGTCTCAACGGCCACGATTCGGTCAGCGATGATTTCTGCGACGTGTGCGGCATGCGCCTGGCCGGGCCTCCGGCGACCCCCGCGACCCCCGCCGCCGGCCTATCCCCCGGCGCGCACCGGTCCGGCCGCGCGGTCGCCGGCGACGAACCCTGCCCCAGATGCGGCACCATCAGGTCTGGCCAGTTCTGCGAGGCGTGCGGCTTCAACTTCGGTAACCCCCGGCCCGGCCCCGCCTACACCCCCGCCCGTCCCAGTTTCACTCCGGCCAGCCCCAGTTTCACTCCGGCCAGTCCCAGATTCACCCCCGCCGCTCCACCCGAGGAGCCGCCCGCCCCGGCCCCGGCTCCGGCCCCGGCTCGGCCCCGCCGCCCGCGCCGTCGTCCTCGTTCCCGTACCCCCAGATCACCTGGACCGCGGTGGTGGGCGCGGACCGCGGCTACTACGAACAGGTGCAGGCGGTCAGCGGTCTCGATAGCGGCGTCGGTGCCGTTTCCTTCCCACTGCGCCGAACGGCGGTTCGCCCTGCTGGGCAAGCAGATGCGGATCGGGCGGCGGAGTGTGTCACGAGGCCTCGCGCCCGAGATCGACCTGACCGGGCCGCCCGGCTGACCCGGGGATCAGCCGTCTGCACGCGGTCCTGGTCGCGGCGTCGGATGGCGACTGGGCGGTCCTCGACCCGGGATCGGCCAACGGGACGCTCGTAAACGGCACCATGATCCCGGCCGGGAACCAGGTGCCCCTGCACGACGGAGATCGCATCAACCTCGGCGCCTGGACCGCCATCACCGTCCACCGGGACGGCTCGTGACCCGCTTGTTAGGAAATTCCGGTCCGTAGTGGCAGGTATCGGGTGTTCGCTGATAACAGCGGACGATTCTAGGCACTAACGTATGCACATGATCAGCACCCCGCCGTCGCGCGATCATTCTGAAGTCGATCTTGGTCCCGCGGCCGGCGTCAGCGACCGTGGCCTGCGGCACCACCGTAACGAGGACGCGATGGCCCTGGCCGCGGAGCAGTCGCCCAGCGGCCCCATGGTGGTCGCCGTGGTCTGCGACGGCGTCTCCTCCTCGGCCAGGCCCGACGAGGCGTCGCTGGCCGCCGTGCAGGCCGCGCTGCCGGTGCTGGTGACCGCGGTGCAGGCGGGGGAGGATCTGGCCGAGGCCTCGCGGGCCGCGGTCACGGCCGCCCGCCAGGCGATCGCAGGGCTGGCCGAACCCGCGGGCGACACCTCGGCGACCACCTACGCCTCGGTGGTGGCCAGCGGCTATGAGGTGACGCTGTGCTGGCTGGGCGACAGCCGCGCCTACTGGCTAGCGGAGACCGTGTCGGAGTCGTGCCAGCTCACCCAGGACGACTCGGTGGCCGGGGGCATGGTCACGGCCGGCCTGGCCGACCAGGCCGCGGCGCTGGCCTCGCCGCACGCGCACGTGCTGACCCGCTGGCTGGGCGGGGACCTGGCCGACAACCCCGATCGCGCTCCGCACGTCGAGCGGTACACCCCGCCCGGACCAGGCGCCCTGCTCGTATGCTCCGACGGCCTGTGGAATTACCTGCCCGAGGCGGCGGATCTGGCCGCGCTCGCGCTGCCCAAGGCCCTGGACGACCCGCTCGGCGCCGCCGCGGACATGGTGAGGTTCGCGGTCGACGCGGGCGGGGCCGATAACATCACGGCGGTCCTGATCCCTTACCAGGCGCCGGAAACGCCCTGATCAATCTGGTACCCCGGGTGGGACTCGAACCCACACTGGACGGTTTTTGAGGCCGCGTGCTCTACCAATTGGCATACCGGGGCGTACCTGCGTGCCGCTCCCGTCGGGAGCCGCGCGAAAAACAATCTACCTGGTGACGGTAGGCTCGTCTGCGTGAGCCAGAACCCGCTGCGTGTAGTTATAGCCGAGGACGAGGCCCTGATTCGCCTCGACCTCAAGGAAATGCTGGAAGAAGAAGGTTACTCGGTGGTCGCCGAGGCGGGCGACGGGGAGTCGGCCGTGGAGCACGTAACGGCCCTACGCCCGGACCTGGCCATCCTGGATGTCAAGATGCCGGTCCTGGACGGGATCTCCGCCGCCGAGCGGATCGCCGCCGAACGGATCGCCCCGGTCGTCATCTTGACCGCCTTCTCCCAGCGCGAGCTGGTGGAGCGGGCCCGCGACGCGGGTGCGATGGCCTACCTGGTCAAGCCGTTCACCAAGGCCGATCTGGTGCCTGCCATCGAGATGGCGGTCAGCCGGTTCGCCGAGATCCGCGCCCTTGACACCGAGATCGGCACGCTGCGCGAGCGGCTCGAGGTCCGCAAACTGCTCGACCGGGCCAAGGGCCTGCTCCAGTCCGAGCACGGGCTGAGCGAGCCCGAGGCGTTCCGCTGGATCCAGAAGACTTCGATGGACCGCCGCCTGACCATGCGAAAGGTGGCTGAAGCGGTCATCGAGGGCAGCATGCGCGTCTCCGCGGAGACCCCGCAGCCCTAGGCAGGAACCGGGGGGACCGTTGGTGCCGTGTCCGCCTTCCCCGGCCGACACGTTATCTACTTGGACCCCCCGGGCCCGCCGGCTCCACGTTATCGACCCTGCGGCTCGTGGGCAAAGTGAGCGGCGGCTTCCCGGGTGCCGGTTACTCCCGGGTTCGTCCCAGGGACCCGGTCCCTGATCAGGCAGGTCAGCCGCGAGGTGCAGATCCGGTGGCCGTCCGGATCGGTGATCACGATGTCGTAGGTGGCCAGCGTGCGGCCCCCGTGCGCCAAGGTGGCAACCGCGGTGACCTCCCCGTCCCTGGCTCCGCGGTGATGCGTCGCGCTGATCTCGATGCCGACTACCGTCCGGCCCGGGCCCGCGTGCAGAGCCGCGGCCAGGGACCCGGCGGTCTCGGCCAGCACGCACGACGCGCCGCCGTGCAGCAGTCCGAACGGCTGGATGTTGCCGGCCACCGGCATCGTCGCCACGACCTCGGTGCCTGTCGCCGACATGATCTTGATGCCCATGCTGGCGGCCAGGGTGCCGTCGGCGACGGTCATCGCCATCATCGACTCAGGGACTTCGGTGTCCATCCGTACCTCCCTTTCACGACAAGGTTCCCACGCCCCGTCCCGGACCAGCGCGAAGGGCCGGTTCCGCGTACCGTCCGTTCCGGACTCGCTCAGATTCCGTCACATATTTGTGCGATAAGCGTGACTTTTGACCTTGTTAGCGCTCACAATCGCTGTGGAACCTTAGTGAAAGGAGCGCAGCATGCGCGGAATCGGAAGACAGCGGCGTCTTCGAGCCCCAGCCATCCTGGGGCTAGCGGCCATGGTCGCGATAGCCGTCGGCGGGTCCCTCGCGGCCACTCAGGCCTCGGCCGCGACCAGCAAGCCCGCTGGGGGTGGCGGCGGCCTGTCCGTCAGCAAGCAGTACTTCGGCTCCACCATCGAGCCGTACACCGGCAAGGAAACCGCGGTGTACCGCTACACGCTCAAGAACGCCAAGGGCATGAGCGTCCAGGTTCTCACCTTCGGCGGCATCATCCAGGACATCAACGTCCCGGACAAGCACGGGCACGTAACCGACGTCACGCTCGGCTTCAAGACCCTGCAGGACTACGTCGACCGAGGACAGCCCGCCCGTGACGGCTAATGGCGGTCCCTACTTCGGCGAGGACATCGGACGGTACGGGAACCGGATCGCCAAGGGCACGTTCACGCTGGACCAGCCGGGCGTCGGGCCGGTCACCTACCACTGCCGATCAACAACAACGGGAACACCCTGCACGGCGGCCTCGTCGGCTTCGGCAATCACATCTGGGCGCCAGGAAGTCTGGGGCCACGGCTCCGTCGGCGTTCAGCTCACCCTGGTCAGCCCCAACGGCGACCAGGGCGCGGCCGCCGGGACGCCCGGCTGCCCGAACGGCTGCACCGGCTTCCCCGGCGAGCTCAAGGACGTCACGACGTACACGCTGAACAACTCCGACCAGCTCGGCATCCACTACGACGCGACCGATGAGTCGCCGAACCTCAACACGGTCATCAACCTGACCAACCACAGCTACTTCAACCTGGCTGGCGAGGCCTCGCCCGCGGGCTCGGCCTACAGCCAGCTCGTCCAGATGAACGCGGACAAGTACACGCCGACCGACACCACTCAGATCCCGCTCGGCTACAACGTGTCCGTGTTCGGCACGCCGTTCGACTTCACCAAGCCGGAGCCGATCGGTTCAACCGGATCGATGACGTCAGTGCCCCCGACCATGCCCCGGCGGCCGACAACCAGCTGCTCATCGCGCAGGGCTACGACCACAACTGGGTCCTGAACCAGCAAACCGGCGCCACCACCGGACCGGACGGCCTCAACCTGGCCGCGCACGCCTGGGACACCTCCAATGGCCGTGAGCTGACCGTCTGGACCGACCAGCCGGGCGTCCAGTTCTACTCAGGCAACTTCCTTAACGGAACGCTGGTGGGCATCAGCGGCCACACGTACCGCCAGGGTGCCGGCTACACCTTCGAGACCCAGCACTTCCCGAACTCGCCCAACCAGCCCAACTTCCCCTCCACCGAGGTGAAGGCGGGTCAAGACCGTCAACTCCACGACCATCTTCGCGTTCAACTCATAACCATCCGGCTCCCGTCCGCCATCCGCGACATGCGGATGGCGGACGGGGAGCACCACGGCCCGTTCGGACCATAGGATCGATGGGTGGCGACACAAGGACCAGAATCCACGGACCGGCTCCTGCTGCTGGACGGACACTCGCTGGCGTACCGGGCGTTCTTCGCCCTGCCGATCGAGAACTTCTCCACCACCACGGGGCAGCCCACCAACGCGGTCTACGGATTCACCGCGATGCTGATCAACGTGCTGCGGGACGAGAAGCCGACGCACGTCGCGGTGGCCTTCGACCGCGGCGAGCCGACGTTCAGGCATGAGCAGTACGTCGAGTACAAGGCCAACAGGCGGGAAACCCCCGATGACTTCCGCAGCCAGCTCAGCCTGATCTTCGAGGTGCTCGACGCGCTCGGCATCAGGCGGCTGTCCGCGCCCGGCTACGAGGCCGACGACGTGATCGCCACCCTGGCCACCCAGGCCGCCGCGCAAGGCATGGACGTCCTCATCGTCAGCGGTGACCGGGACGTGCTCCAGCTGGTCTCGGACCGGGTGACGGTGCTGATGACCCGCCGCGGCATCACCGACATGACCCGGTTCACCCCGGCCGCGGTAACCGAGAAGTACGGGCTCTCGCCGGCGCAGTACCCCGATTTCGCCGCGGTCCGCGGCGACCCGAGCGACAACCTGCCCGGCATCCCCGGGGTGGGGGAGAAGACCGCGACCAAGTGGATCGCCGAGTTCGGCTCGCTGGCCGCCCTGGTCGACCGGGTGGACGAGGTCAAGGGCAAGGCCGGCGACGCGCTGCGCGAGCACCTCGGCAGCGTGATACGAAACCGCCAGCTCACCGCGCTGCTCACCGACATGGCCGCCGAGACGGTCGGTGCCGTCCCCGGTGACCTGCTGCCGGTGGCCTGGGACCGGGAGAAGATCCACCAGCTCTTCGACACGCTCCAGTTCCGGGTGCTGCGCGAGCGCCTCTACCAGACCCTGCCGCACGGCCTGATCGGCGCGACCGGCTCCGACCCGGCCCTGCCGCTGGGCGCTCCCGGCTCCCCGCACCCGGAGAAAGCGGCCTTCGAGGTGGTGGCCGACCTGCTCGGACCTGAGCAGGTGACCGCGTGGCTGGCCGCCCATGCTTCAGCCGAACGCTCCGGGGTGGCCCTGGCGGGGACCTGGGGACGCGGCACAGGCAACGTGACCGGGCTGGCAATCGCGGCTCCCGACGGGCATGGCGCTCACATCGACCCGGCCGCGCTCACCGAAGCGGACGAGCGGTCCCTCGCGGCCTGGCTGGCCGACGCGGACCATCCGAAGGTGCTGCACGACGCCAAGGGCCCGATACACGCGTTGAGCGGCCCGAGGCCTGCCGCTGCACGGGCTGGCCAGCGACACCGCGCTGGCCGCCTACCTCGCGCTGCCGGGCCAGCGCACCTTCGACCTGGCCGACCTGGCCCTGCGTTACCTGGGCAAGGAGCTGCGTGAGGAGGTCCCGGACGGCCAGCTGACCCTGGACGGCTCGGGCGAGCGGGACGCCGCGGTCGCGTTGGTGCTGCGGGCGCAGGCCACGGTCGAGCTGGCCGCGGCCCTGGAGGAAGACCTGGACCGGCGCGAGTCGGTCGCGCTGCTGCGCGAGCTCGAGCTGCCGCTGGTGTCCGTGCTGGCCCGGATGGAGCAGACCGGCATCGCCGCCGACGCGGACCACTTCGCGGCCATGTCGGCGATGCTGCACGGCGAGGCGAAGGCCGCGGAGCAGGCCGCCTATCTGGTCGCCGGGCACGAGTTCAACCTGGGCTCACCCAAGCAGCTGCAGGAGCTGCTGTTCACCGAGCTCGGCCTGCCCAAGACCAAGCGGATCAAGACCGGCTACACCACCGACTCCGAGGCGCTGACCCATCTGCTCGCCCAGACCGGGCATCCGGTGCTCGAGCACCTGCTCCGGCACCGCGACGTGGCCAAGCTCATGTCAATCGTGGATTCCCTGATCCCGATGGCCGGCGAGGACGGCCGGATCCACACCACGTTCAACCAGACGGTCGCGGCCACCGGCCGGCTGTCGTCGGCCGACCCGAACCTGCAGAACATTCCCATCCGCAGCGACCTGGGCCGCCGCATCCGCGAAGGCTTCGTGGTCGGCGCCGGATACGAGACCCTGCTGAGCGCGGACTACAGCCAGATCGAGCTGCGGATCATGGCCCACCTGTCCGAGGACGCGGCGCTGATCGCGGCGTTCGAGTCCGGGCACGACTTCCACGCCGCGACCGCGTCCCGGGTCTTCTCCGTGCCGCCCGAGCAGGTCAGCCCGGAGCTACGGGCCAAGATCAAGGCGATGAACTACGGCCTGGCCTACGGCCTGTCCGCCTACGGGCTCGCCCAGCAGCTGCGCATCACCCCGGACGAGGCCCGCGGCCTGATGGAGGACTATTTCAAGGAGTTCGGCGGTGTCCGCGACTACCTGCACGAGGTGGTCGACCGGGCCCGGCTGGACGGCTATACCGCCACCATGATGGGCCGCCGCCGCTACCTGCCCGACCTCACGTCCGACAACCGCCAGCGCCGTGAGATGGCCGAACGCATGGCCCTCAACGCCCCGATCCAGGGCTCCGCCGCGGACGTCATCAAGGTCGCCATGCTGGCGGTGGACAGCGCCCTGGCCGCGGCCAGCCTGCGCTCCCGGATGCTGCTCCAGGTCCACGACGAGCTCATCATCGAAGTGGCCCCCGGCGAGCTTGACCGGGTCCGCGACCTAATCTGCGCCGCCATGGCAGGCGCCGCCTCCCTCCGCGTCCCCCTGGACGTCTCCGTGGGCACCGGGAGAAGCTGGTCCGAAGCGGCGCACTGAGCTATCCTGCGGGGGGCTCTGCCCCCCCACACCCCCCCGATACGGGGGAACCTTCCCCCCGTGCCCCCCGGCCCGGGGGCAAGCCCCCGGGTGGGGGCGCTCTGGGCGGGATCTCGCAGGATCGTGGATCGTTACTTACCGTATAGCGGGGGTTTCGATCCACGGTAATTGTTGGCCGGGCAAGTTAGGTGGGCCCGGTGGCTGGGGGTTCGGCGGTTCGCACGGTGTTAGGGGCTTCGGGTTATTGGGGGTGTTTGAGATGAGGGTGCGCTGCAGGTGGCCTGAGGTGGTGCTGGATCCTGCCCCTGGGTAGCACCGCTCCGGGCGCGTGTCTCTCCGGGCCGATACCTTATTGTGGCCGGGCCTAATTGACCCCCCGCTCTTACTCTCATATCCTGAACGCTGCGCCGTGTCCTCGTGCGTTCCGTCATGGCCACCTGGCCAGCAAGTCAGGTGACTGGGCTGGCGGCCCGCCGGGCGTGCCGTAAGCTGGCTCGTGGCTGGTTACGGCAAGTCCTGTGATTCCTGGTCACCTTGCACGGTTACTGGCGCGCCCATTCATACACTTCCTTGTCCGCATCCGGAGCCAACCCACACATGACGAGCAGCACGCAAGCCAACTCGACCCCCCAGGTAGCGATCAACGACATCGGGTCCGAGGAGGCATTCCTCGCCGCTATCGACGAGACCATCAAGTATTTCAACGACGGTGACATCGTCGAAGGAACAGTCGTAAAGGTCGACCGAGACGAGGTCTTGCTCGATATCGGCTACAAGACAGAAGGCGTGATCCCGTCACGCGAACTGTCGATCAAGCACGACGTCGACCCGCACGATGTTGTCCACACAGGCGAGCACATCGAGGCTCTCGTCCTCCAGAAGGAGGACAAGGAAGGCCGCCTCATCCTGTCCAAGAAGCGGGCTCAGTACGAGCGCGCCTGGGGCACGATCGAGAAGATCAAGGAAGAGGACGGCGTGGTCACCGGGACGGTGATCGAGGTCGTCAAGGGCGGCCTGATCCTCGACATCGGCTTGCGCGGCTTCCTGCCCGCCTCCCTGGTGGAGATGCGCCGGGTCCGTGATCTGCAGCCGTACGTGGGCAAGGAGATCGAAGCCAAGATCATCGAGCTGGACAAGAACCGCAACAACGTGGTGCTGTCCCGCCGGGCCTGGCTCGAGCAGACGCAGTCCGAGGTCCGTCACACCTTCCTCAACACCTTGTCCAAGGGCCAGATCCGCAAGGGCGTCGTGTCCTCGATCGTCAACTTCGGCGCGTTCGTCGATCTGGGCGGCGTGGACGGCCTGGTGCACGTGTCGGAGCTGTCCTGGAAGCACATCGACCACCCGGGTGAGGTCGTCGAGGTGGGCCAGGAGGTCACCGTCGAGGTGCTGGACGTGGACATGGACCGCGAGCGTGTCTCGCTGTCGCTGAAGTCCACCCAGGAAGACCCGTGGCAGCAGTTCGCGCGGACCCACCAGATCGGCCAGGTCGTGCCGGGCCGGGTGACCAAGCTCGTCCCGTTCGGCGCGTTCGTCCGGGTCGAGGAGGGCATCGAGGGCCTGGTGCACATCTCCGAGCTGGCCGACCGGCACGTGGAGATCCCGGAGCAGGTCGTGCAGGTGGGCGACGAGATCTTCGTCAAGATCATCGACATCGACCTGGACCGGCGCCGGATCAGCCTGTCGCTCAAGCAGGCCAACGAGGGCACCATCGGCGAGGCCGTCGGCGACGACTTCGACCCGACCCTGTACGGCATGCCGGCCTCCTACGACGAGCAGGGCAACTACGAGTACCCCGAGGGCTTCGACTCGGAGACCGGCGAATGGCTGCCGGGCTACGACAAGCAGCGCGAGGAGTGGGAGCACCAGTACGCCGAGGCACGCGCCAGGTTCGAGGCGCACCGCAAGCAGATCGAGGAATCCCGCAAGGCGGCGGACGAGGAACTGCCCGCGGCCGACTCCGGCGAATCCGACGGCGCGGCGGCCGCGGGAGCCAACGGCGCCCCGCGGGCGGCCCGCGGGCCGCGTACCGGCAGGCCGGCCGGGCGGCGGAGCCGGCAGCCCGGGCGCGGTGACCTCGAGTTCGACTCCAGGGACCGCGGCCACCGGCACGCTGGCCTCCGACGAGGCCTTGGCCGCCCTCCGGGAGAAGCTTTCCGGCGGGCAGTCTTAGCCCCAACGTGGGATGCCGCGTTCACGCCGCTCCGGCGGCGTGGGCGCGGCATTCGCGTTTTCACCGGCTCCAGGGGGTTGACCATGCTGCGGGTTGGGCTTACCGGAGGCATCGGGTCGGGCAAGAGTGAAGTGTCCCGGCGACTGGTCTCGCGCGGAGCCGTGCTCATCGATGCCGACGTGGCCGCCCGGCAGGTGGTCGTGCCAGGTTCGCGCGGGCTCAAGCGGATCGCGGCCGCGTTCGGCGACGACATGCTGCTCCCGGACGGCTCGCTGGACCGGGAACGGCTCGGGGCGATCGTCTTCGGCGACCCTGGGCTGCGCGCGAAGCTGAACGATATCGTCCACCCGCTGGTCCGTCAGTGGATGCTCGCGGCCGAACGCACCGCGGTGCAAGCGGCCGGCCCGCCCGGCCCGATTATCGTGCACGACGTGCCCTTGCTCGCTGAGAGCCGGGGCAAGGGCGGCTTCGACCTGGTCATCGTGGTGGACGTGCCGCCCGAGGTGCAGGTCGAACGGCTGGTCAGCCTGCGAGGCATGACGCCGGAGCAGGCCCGGGCCCGGATGGCGCGCCCAGGCCAGCCGGGAGCAGCGCCTCGCCGTGGCCGACGTCGTGATCGACAACTCGGGGGCCCTGGACGACCTGGACGCTCGGGTCGGCGAAGTCTGGGCCGATCTTCATCGCCGCTCGTCCGCCGGAATGTCAGACCCCCCGCCTACAGTTGAACCCTAGGAGTTCTTGGAGGTTGGGTTCGTGCGTCCGGTTACCGATTTGCAGCGAAAGGTCGCGCCGTTCCAGGTCGTCACCGACATGGTCCCGGCCGGCGATCAGCCGAGGGCGATTGCCGACATTGAAAAGCGCGTCCGGGCGGGGGACACGAATACCGTGCTGCTCGGCGCGACCGGTACCGGCAAGACCGCCTCGGTCGCCTGGATCGCGGAGCGGCTGCAGCGGCCGGTGCTCGTGATGCTGCCCAACAAGACGCTCGCCGCTCAGTTCGCCAACGAGCTACGCGAGATGCTGCCGCATAACGCGGTGGAGTACTTCGTCTCCTACTACGACTATTACCAGCCGGAAGCCTACGTCCCGCAGACCGACACGTACATCGAGAAGGACTCCTCGATCAACTCCGAGGTGGAGCGGCTCAGGCACTCGGCCACGAATTCCCTGCTCACCAGGCGAGACACCATCGTCGTTTCGTCCGTGTCCTGCATCTACGGCCTGGGTACGCCGCAGGAATACGTGGACCGGATGCTGAAGGTCAAGCTCGGCGACACCATCGAGCGGGACGCGCTGCTCCGCAAGCTCGTCGGCATGCAGTACGCGCGGAACGATCTGGCTTTCACCCGCGGTACCTTCCGGGTCCGCGGCGACACGATCGAGATCATCCCGATGTACGAGGAGCTCGCCGTCAGGATCGAGATGTTCGGCGACGAGATCGAGCGGCTGATGACCCTGCACCCGCTGACCGGCGAGGTGATCAGCGAGGACTCCGAGCTCTACGTCTTCCCCGCCTCGCACTACGTGGCCGGGCCGGAGCGGATGGAGCGCGCCATCAACGGGATCGAGGCCGAGCTGGCGACCCGGCTCGGCGAACTCGACCGCGGCGGCAAACTGCTCGAGGCCCAGCGGTTGCGGATGCGTACCACCTACGACATCGAGATGATGCGCCAGGTCGGCAGCTGCTCGGGGATCGAGAACTACTCGCGGCACATCGACGGCCGCGAGGCGGGCAGCCCGCCGAACACGCTGCTCGACTACTTCCCCGAGGACTTCCTGCTGGTCATCGACGAGTCGCACGTCACCGTCCCCCAGATCGGCGCCATGTACGAGGGAGACGTATCCCGTAAGCGGGTCCTCGTCGAGCACGGCTTCCGGTTGCCGAGCGCGATCGACAACCGGCCGCTGACATGGGAAGAGTTCCTCGACCGGATCGGGCAGACCATCTACCTCTCGGCCACTCCCGGGCCTTACGAGCTGCAGCGGGTCGGCGGCGACGTGGTCGAGCAGGTGATCCGGCCGACCGGGCTGATCGACCCCGAGGTGATCATCAAGCCGACCAAGGGCCAGATCGACGACCTACTGCACGAGATCAGGCTGCGGTCCGAGCGTGACGAGCGGGTCCTGGTCACCACGCTCACCAAGCGGATGTCAGAAGACCTCACCGACTACCTGCTCGAGAACGGTGTCCGGGCCAGGTACCTGCACAGCGAGGTGGACACGCTGCGCCGGATCGAGCTGCTGCGCGAGCTGAGGGTCGGCGAGTACGACGTGCTGGTCGGCATCAACCTGCTCCGTGAGGGCCTGGACCTGCCGGAGGTCTCGCTCGTCGCCATCCTGGATGCGGACAAGGAAGGCTTCCTGCGTTCGGGCACCTCGCTGATCCAGACCATCGGCCGGGCGGCGAGGAACGTCTCCGGTCAGGTCCATATGTACGCCGACAGGATCACGCCGTCGATGAGCAAGGCGATCGACGAGACCAACCGGCGGCGGGAGAAGCAGGTCGCCTACAACACCGAGCACGGCATCAACCCGCAGCCGCTGCGTAAGCGGATCGCCGACATCCTGGACCAGATCGTCCGGGAAGACGCCGACACCGAGCAGCTGATCGGCGGCGGCGGCCGACAGCAGTCCCGCGGCAAGGCCCCGGTGCCCGGCCTGTCCTCACGGGCCCGCGCCACGGCCCAGACCGTCGCCGGACGGGCCGCCTCCGGCGGGCCGCAGGAGGCGAGCGTGGCCCGGGAGGAACTCGTCGGCCTGATCACCGAGCTGACCGTGCAGATGCACACCGCCGCCGCCGAGCTCCATTTCGAGGTCGCCGCCCGCCTCCGTGATGAAATTCGCGAGCTCAAGCAAGAACTCCGCGGCATGCACGCGGCCGGCGTCTGACCCCGCTCGAGACCACGTGACATTAATAGGGGCATGCCTCCCGCGATTACCGGAACGACGGGTGCTCGTGCGAGGCGTACCGGTCCGGACCAGCGGGTTTGATCGAACCCACCGAGGGCCCATCGCGAGAGCGGTTTAAGCGCGGCCACTTTGATCACAGCTTTATGACTAGGCGCGGCCGTTGCCTCTTTTTAATTAAAATAGCGCAGAGCCTACTGTAGGAAATGAATAGCAAATCCCTTTAATCCTCATTTATCGGCACGGTATAGTCCGTGTCGGAACAAGGGACAGCTCGGTCGTGATGTGAACGGAGGCGAGAGGAGTGCCTTGGGTGAATCCCGACGTGGTCGATGACCTCAACGAGGCGGTGGGCAAGCGCTGGCGTGAGCTTGACCCGATGCTGCCGGCGCCCGGCGACCTGCCGGACGGATGCATGGCGCCGCTTGTGGTCACGGGTTCGGACGGCCGCCCGGCCGGGGTGGGCGTCTGCCGTCACCGGCAGGTCCCCGACCACGCCCTGGATCAGGTCTGGGGCACGGCGGCCAGGTTCCACCTCACGCCGGTCCTGCCTGAGCCGGACACCTTCGCCTCCCTCGATGCGTTGCTCGGTCAGTGGCGGGATCACCTGGTCGCCGTGCCGCAGGCCCGCGGGGAGGACTCGGCGGCGATGATCAACTGGCCGTCCCGCGACGTCAGCGGGATCAAGGCCCTGCTGCACCATGGGATGCAGCCGTTCGCCGTTCTCGCGGTGCGCCCCGCCGGGCGGCCGGGCGCGGGTCATGACATCTCCCCGGGCGTGGTCATCCGCGAGGCAGATGCGGATGACCTCGATGCCGTGACCGAACTGGAGATGGGCGTGATCCGGTACGACGCTCAGTTCGGTGCGGCCATCATGCGGCCGGCCACCGAGGCGCTGGTGCGGGAAGATACGTATAGGGCGCTGACCGGCCGGCCGGACTGGGTCTGGGTGGCCGAGCGGGACTCCAGGATCCTCGGGCTGGTCAACGTCCAGCCGCCCGAGGACTCGGCCTGGATCTCCGTCATGACCAGGCCAGGCCCGGCCGCCTATCTGCAGACGATGTTCGTGCGGCCGGACGAGCGCGGCGGCGGGCTGGGCGCGGCGCTGGTCAAGCGCGCTCATGACGAGGTCGACGCCCGCGGCATCTCTACGACGCTCCTGCACCACGCCCAGATGAACCCGCTGTCCGCGCCATTCTGGAACCGGATGGGGTACCGGCCGCTGTGGACCGACTGGGAGCGGAGACCGGCCACGGCGCTGCGCTGAGGCCGGCCGGAGGTCGGTCCCGGTGGCCAGGCAGGATAGTTCATGCCGTCTCAGGAATGCTGAGCTTCTCCTGATGGTTGCCTCAGAAAAGGGTTCGGGTGGCGTTATCGCTATCCGCCACGGGGAACGTGTTTAAGACGGGCGCGGGTAATCGGCTAGCAAGATGCCGGGGAGGTGTGGAGTGCTAGTCAGCCTGATCGCCGCCATTGTCGCGGCATTGCTGTATGGCGTGGCTTCGGTGATGCAGGCGATTGCGGTACGTGCGGCCAGCCACAAGTCGGCGGTCGATGCCTCCGGCGGAATCGACCCCGGTCTTATGGTGCGGATGCTGCACCAGTGGCGGTTCGTGGTCAGCATCTGCTTGGACGCGCTCGGTTTCGTCGCCCAGCTCATCGCGCTGCAGCGTCTCCCGCTGTTCGCGGTCCAGGCCTTCGTGGCCGCCAACCTCGCGGTCACCGCGGTGCTGGCCTCGTGGGTGATCAAGGTGACCTTGTCCTGGCGGGAGTGGGCCGCGGTCCTGGGCGTGGTGGCGGGCGTCGGCCTGCTCGGCTCCTCGGCGGGCGCCGAGGGTGCCGCTCAGGTGGGCGCGGTGTTCAAGCTCGCGCTGATCGTGGCGATCGCGGGCCTGGCGCTGGTCGGGTTGGCGGCGGCCAAGCTCAACGAGCCGTTCCGCACCACCGCGCTCGGCATCACGGCCGGTTTCGGCTACGGGATCCTCAGCATCGCCGCCCGGGTCCTCAACGGTTTCTCGCCGATCGAACTCGCCCGCGACCCGGCCGCCTACGCCGTCGCCGCGGCCGGCATCATCTCGTTCATGTTCTACGCCACGGCCCTGGAAAGCGGCAGCGTAACGGTGGCCACCGCGGCCGTCGTGCTGAGCGAGACCATCCCGCCCGCCGTCATCGGCGTCATCTTCCTCGGCGACCAGACCCGTCCCGGGCTCGGCGTCGTGGCCTGGGGAGGATTCCTCATCGCCATTGCCTCCGCCGTTATGCTGGCCAGATTCGGGGAAGCCCACCACGAAGAAGATGTGGCCAGGGCCGACGCGGTGGCACATCGCGGTGCAAATGCCGGGCCAGCCGCCTGCGGCCTGTTATTCTGGTGGCCCGTGGACCTGCAGTTTTTTCTTGCCCGACCGGACACCACGGGAGCCTCATTGTGGCCGCATCATCACTTCACTCACGGCCTGTGCAAACCAGACACCTCTTTGTCACCGGAGGCGTTGCCTCCAGCCTCGGCAAAGGACTAACCGCATCTAGCCTGGGCCGCCTGCTGAAGCTCAGGGGCCTGCGGGTCACGATGCAGAAGCTCGACCCTTACCTCAACGTCGACCCGGGCACGATGAACCCTTTCCAGCACGGCGAGGTGTTCGTGACCGATGACGGCACAGAAACCGATCTCGACGTCGGGCATTACGAGCGCTTCCTGGACACCAACCTGGCGGGTGAGGCGAACGTCACGACCGGTCAGATCTACTCCACGGTGATCGCCAACGAGCGGCGGGGCGCCTATCTCGGTGACACCGTGCAGGTGATCCCGCACATCACCAACGAAATCAAGTCGCGCATCCTGCAGATGGCCGGCGACGATGTGGACGTGGTGATCACCGAGGTGGGCGGGACCGTCGGGGACATCGAGTCGCAGCCGTTCCTGGAGGCGATCCGGCAGATCAGGCACGAGATCGGCCGGGACCGCTGCTTCTTCCTGCACGTCAGCCTGCTGCCCTATATCGGTCCGTCCGGTGAGCTCAAGACCAAGCCGACCCAGCATTCGGTCGCCGCGCTGCGTAGTATCGGCATCCAGCCGGACGCGATCGTGGCTCGCTCTGACCGGCCGATCAACGCCAGCCTGAAACGCAAGATCAGCCTGATGTGTGACGTGGATGAGGAGGCCGTGGTCTCCGCGCCCGATGCGCCGTCCATCTACGACATCCCCAGGGTGCTGCACGCCGAGGGCCTGGACGTCTACGTCGTGCGCCGGCTCGGCCTGCCGTTCCGCGACGTGGACTGGAGCGAGTGGGACGACCTGCTGCGCCGGGTGCACCGTCCGGCTCACAGCATCACGATCGCGCTGGTCGGCAAGTACGTCGACCTGCCCGATGCCTACCTGTCGCCGGCCGAGGCGCTCAAGGCCGGCGGCTTCGCCAACGACGCGCAGGTGAACATCCGCTGGGTGATCAGCGACGCCTGCGAGGAGCCGGACGGCGCCGCCAGCGAGCTTGAAGGAGTCGACGGCGTCCTGATCCCCGGGGGGTTCGGGGTTCGCGGCATCGAGGGGAAGATCGGCGCGATCCGGTACGCGCGCGAGCACGGCATCCCGATCCTCGGGCTCTGCCTCGGACTTCAGTGCATGGTCATCGAGGTCGCCCGCGACCTGGCCGGCCTGGCCGAGGCGGACAGCGCCGAGTTCAATCCCGACACCCCGTATCCGGTGATCGCCACGATGGCGGACCAGGAAGACGTGGTGGCGGGGGAGCGGGACATGGGCGGCACCATGCGCCTGGGCCTGTATCCGGCCGTGCTGCAGCCGGGCACCCGGGTGCAAGAGCAGTACCAGAGCACCACCGTGGAGGAACGGCACCGGCACAGGTACGAGGTCAATAACGCCTACCGCGGGGTGCTCGAGCAGGCCGGACTGGTCTTCTCCGGTCTGTCGCCGGACGGGCACCTGGTGGAGTTCGCCGAGCTGGCCGACCATCCGTTCTTCGTCGGCACGCAGGCGCATCCGGAATTCCTGTCCCGCCCGACCCGGCCGCACCCGCTATTCAGCGGCCTGATCGCCGCCGCCCTGGCCCGGTCCAAGGCCACTACCTCGGCCGCCGCCCGCGCCGTGGCCAGCGCGTAGGCCGGGGAGACACGGCGTGAGCCCGATAGCTGACATCCCCGAGCAATGGCCGGTGGTCTCGTCGGCTGAGCTGCTCCGTAGCCGGATGGTGACCGTACGGACCGATAAGGTCCGTTTTCCCGACAATTCACTGGCCGAACGAGAAGTGGTGACTCATCCCGGCGCCGTGGGCGTGCTGGCCTTGGATGACGCGGACCGGGTGCTGATGATCCGGCAGTACCGTCATCCGGTCGGACGGCTGCTGTGGGAGATCCCGGCCGGACTGCGAGATGTGCGAGGCGAGGCCCCGTGGCGCACCGCACAGCGCGAACTCGCCGAGGAGGCCGGCTATCGGGCGCGGGACTGGCACGCGCTGATCGACTACTTTTCCTCGCCTGGCTACAGCACCGAACGGCTCCGTATTTTCCTGGCCCGTGACCTGGAGATCATCCCCGAAGCCGAGCGTGACTTCGTTCCCGAGCACGAAGAGGCCCAGCTGCTGACCGGCTGGGTTCCGCTAGCGGAGGCGGTCAGGCTAGTTTTGGCGGGTGAGCTGCACAATGGACCCGCCGCCGCTGGCGTTTTGGCTGGGTATGCTGCGCGCCTGGAGGGGTTCGCGGGACTTCGTCCGGTGGACGCACCCGAAACGTGACATGCGTCGTCAGGTAACTGTGCTGGCTTGTGCTTATGGAGCAATGGGGCTCTACCGTCGGGAAGGACCGCGATGAAGGTTGGAATACCCCGGGAAATCAAGAACCACGAGTACCGGGTGGCGATCACGCCCGCCGGTGTCCATGAGTTGGTCCGCGGCGGCCACCAAGTGGTAGTCGAGGCGAAGGCGGGGGAGGGCTCGTCCATTCCGGACGAGGATTTCACCACGGCCGGCGCGAAGATCCTGCCGGCCGCCGATGACGTGTGGGCCGAGGGGGACATGATCCTCAAGGTCAAGGAGCCGATCGCGGAGGAGTACCACCGCATGCGCGCGGGCCAGGTCTTGTTCACCTACCTGCACCTGGCCGCGTCCAAGGCGTGTACGAATGCCCTGCTCAGCTCCGGTGTCACCTCGATCGCCTACGAGACCGTTCAGCTGCCCGACGGATCACTGCCGCTGCTGGCCCCGATGTCCGAGGTCGCGGGCCGGATGGCGCCGCAGGTCGGCGCGCATCACCTGCAGCGTGACGGCGGCGGACGCGGGGTGTTGATGGGCGGGGTCTCCGGTGTGTACGCGGCCAAGGTGGTGGTGCTCGGCGCGGGCGTGTCCGGCATGAACGCCGCCGCGATCGCGCTGGGCATGCAGGCCGAGGTGCTGCTCATCGACCGGAACGTGGCCAGGCTCCGCTCGGCCGATGCCATCTACCAGGGGCACTGCCAGACGGTGGCGTCCAACGCCTACGAGATCGAGCGCGCGGTGATCGACGCGGACCTGGTGATCGGAGCGGTGCTCGTGCCGGGCGCGAAGGCTCCCCGCCTGGTCAGCGACGAGCTGGTGTCGCGGATGAAGCCGGGCGCGGTCCTGGTCGACATCGCGATCGACCAGGGCGGCTGCTTCGAGGGATCACAGCCCACCACCCACGCGGATCCGACGTACCGGGTGCACGATGCCCTGTTCTACTGCGTGGCCAACATGCCAGGCGCGGTCCCGCACACGTCCACCTACGCGCTGACCAACGTCACGCTGCCCTACGTGGTCGAGATGGCGAA
Source organism: uncultured Actinomycetes bacterium (assembly GCA_963808315.1). Taxonomy (GTDB): domain Bacteria; phylum Actinomycetota; class Actinomycetes; order Streptosporangiales; family Streptosporangiaceae; genus Palsa-504. Next base: position 183,575 of record CAWEFK010000024.1, read on the forward strand.
CCGGGGCTGGCGTGACGCGCTCCGTAGCGATGCGGCTCTGGCCCTGGGTCTTTCCACCCACGCCGGCACGCTGAACTGCCAGCCGGTCGCCGAGGCCCACGGGCTGCCCTACACCCCAAGCGGCGAGGCGCTGGGCTAGCAGGGGTCGCAGCGAGCAGATGAGCCAGTCGCTGCCGGCCGCGCTCCGCGGCTACCTTCAGTACCTGGTCGTGGAGCGCGGGCTGGCACCGAACACGGTCGAGTCCTACCGGCGGGACCTGCGCAGGTACGTCTCGCTACTGGCCAGCCGGGGCAAGACCAGGCTGGATGAGGTGACCGCCGCCGAGGTGGCAGAGTTCCTCGCCTCGCTGCGTGAGGGCGACGACGAGCACGCGGCGCTGGCGGTCAGCTCGGCGGCGCGAGCCGTGATCGCGGTCCGGGGGCTGCACGCGTTCGCGGTCGCGCAGGGTCTGGCCGAACGGGACCCGGCCCGTGACGTGCCGCCCCCGTCTCCGCCCCGGCGCCTGCCGAAGGCGATCACCGTCACCGAGGTAGAACGCCTGCTCGCAGCGTCCGGCCCCGACCTGGAGGAAGCGGCCGGTGCTGACCCTCGCCTGCTACGGGACCGGGCGCTGCTTGAGTTCCTCTACGGGACCGGAGCCCGGATTTCCGAAGCGACCGGCCTCGATATCGACGAGCTCCAGCTGGACCCGGCGGATCCGATGGTCCGGCTGATCGGCAAGGGCGGCAAGCACCGGGTAGTACCGGTGGGCAGCTACGCGGCCCGCGCCCTCGAGGCCTATCTCGTGCGGGCCAGGCCCGCGCTCGCCCCGAGGGGGCCCGCGGTCTTCCTCAATGCACGTGGCGGGCGCCTGACCAGGCAAGGCGCCTGGGGGGTGCTGCACGGCGCGGCCGTCCGCGCGGGGCGGCCCGATGTGTCACCGCACACGCTGCGGCACTCGTTCGCCACGCACATGCTGGACGGCGGCGCCGATATCAGGGTGGTCCAGGAACTCCTGGGGCACGCCTCGGTCACGACGACCCAGGTCTACACCCTGATCACGGTCGACAAGCTCCGCGAGGTCTACGCGTCCTCCCACCCCCGCGCCCTCGGCTGACCCTTGACCTCCCATGGATACAGGGACAGACTCAGGGCGGCCAATCTCATAAGAGGAAGGTATTGCCTGACATGCTCAAGACGCGTGTTTCTCGTCTTTTGCTCGCAACTGCAACCCTGGTGACAGCCGCAGCAGGGATTACGGCGGTCGGCGTCACCACATCCGGGGCCAGCACCGCCGGCACCCCGGCCCTGCCCCGGCTGAACGCCCCCGGCCTGCACGCCTCCGGCCTGCAGGCGCAGGCGGCTCCTACGGCCCCGGCCAACGCGTGCGGTTTCACCCCGGCCATCCCCGCCGATCGCTTCAAGGGCATCCCGGTGTTCAACGCGACCCAGGCGGCGCGGCCCTACGACGTGAAGTTCTTCACCACCCAAGGCGTGATCACGGTGCGGATGCTGACGGCCGAGGCGCCCTGTACCACGTTCTCGTTCCGTTTCCTGGCCAGCAAGGGGTACTACAACCTGACGCACTGCCATCGGCTCACCACAGAAGGCATTTACGTCTTGCAGTGCGGCGATCCGACCGGGACCGGAGCCGGCGGTCCGGGGTATTCGTTCAATGACGAGAACCTGACCGGTGCCACGTACCCGGCAGGCACGGTCGCCATGGCCAACGCCGGGCCGAACACCAACGGCAGCCAGTTCTTCTTCACCTGGAAGAACACCACGCTACAGCCGGACTACACGCCGTTCGGCACGGTCATCGGCGGCTTGAACGTCCTGCAGAAAATCGCCGCGGCCGGCGATGACCAGCAGAACGGCCCCGGCGACGGCTACCCCAACCGCTACACCGAGTTCCTGTACGTCCAGATCATCCCGCAGAACTGATTCCCCGGTCGAGCCGTCCCGGGCCGCACCGGCGCGGGACGGCTCAGCCGGGCGAGGCGGGTGGTGTTCACGGGATACACCGGCCTCCAGGCTAGGCCGGGCCGAGCTGGTCGACGAGGGCGCTCAGGGTCGGCCCGAGGGGAGCGTCGAGGGTGGCGGTGGCGTACGGGTCGCCGCGGGTAGCTCCCTGGTTCACGATCACGACGGGCCGCTCCAGTTTGGCCGCGTGCCGGACGTAGCGAAATCCGGACATCACGGTCAGCGAGGATCCCAGGACCACCAGGGCGCTGGCGCTTTCCACCAGCGCATAGCAGGCTTGCGCCCGCGGCCCGGGGACGTTCTCGCCGAAGAACACCACGTCCGGCTTGAGCACGCCTTGGCAGGCGGAACAGCCGACGACCTGGAAGGACTCGGTGGCCTCGGCCGCCAGGACGGCGTCCCCGTCCGGATTGATCACGGCCGCCGCCTGCGCGTCCCACCCCGGGTTAGCCGTCGCGAGCCGCCGGTCCAGCTCGGCACGCGAGGTCCGCTGGCCGCACTCCAGGCACCGCACCCGGTGCAAGCTGCCGTGCAGTTCGGTCACCTCGGCCGCGCCGGCCGCCTGGTGCAGCCCGTCCACGTTCTGGGTGATGATCCCGGTCAGCAACCCGCGGCCGCCGAGCTCGGCGACGGCCCGATGGCCGTGGTTCGGCACCGCCCGGGCGATGTGCCGCCAGCCGAGATAGCTGCGGGCCCAGTACCTGCGCCGGGCGGCGGCGCTCCCGGTAAAGGCCTGATAGGTCATCGGCGATGATCTGCGCGCCAGTCCGGTCGGCCCGCGGTAGTCCGGGATGCCCGACTCGGTGGACAGCCCGGCTCCACTCAGGATGAGCACGCCACCCGAGGCCACAAGCTCAACCATTATCCCGAACGACCCGGCGGTTCTCGCCTCCGTCAGCTGCGTCACGATTCCATGGTGCCCTATAGGGCGGCGGCCCTGATCGCCTGGGACACCGCCGCCGCGGCCTCCCGCTCGAACATGATCGTGTAGTGATTCGTCCCGGGCACCAGCTGCGGCCTGAGCGCCGGGACGCGTTCGTGCCAGGCCGCGATGACCTCGGCCGGCAGCAGGCCCGGCGGCGCGCCGAACATCCCCGCCGGGGCGGTGAGCAGGGGAGTCGGCCTGGTCAGGCGGCTCAGCGCGTCCGCGAACGGCTTGTCGGCCAGCACGTCGCGGCCGTCGGCGCGCACCGCATCCTCGGTGGTCCGCGACCGCAGCTGGCCGTTGTCGCCGACCAGGTCATAGCGGACGTAGGCCTCGACGTCGGCGGTCCAGTGGCCGGCCAGCGCCGGGTGGGCCCGCCAGAAGTCCAGGTAGGCCTCGGTGTCAGGGTAGGTCTGCCGTAGCCGGCTGACCGCCGGGCCCAGGGTGGCGTCGAGCAGGGCGTCGAGGTCGGTTCCCTCCGGAACAGGCAGCGGCAGGCCTCCGTCCACCAAGACGAGCCGCCGCACAAGCTCCGGGCGCGCGTCGCGGGTGAGCAGGGCGACGTAGGCGCCCATCGAGTGCCCGGCGAGCACGGGACGCCCGCCGAAATGCGCCAGGACCGCCGCCACGTCCCTGGCGTGCCTGTCCAATCCGTAAGGCCCGGGCAGGTCGCGGCTGTGACCCCGGCCGCGCAGGTCAGGGGCGGCCAGCGTCCAATCGGGGGGCATGTGGCGCGCGACCGCCTGCCACGACATGGCTGACGCGGTTATCCCGTGCACGGCTACCGCCACGCGCTTGCCCCTGCCCCATCGGAGCACGCGCAGATCCCCGCCGTCCACAGGAACGTTAACCAGCTGGAGTTGCATCTTCACCCTCCACGGTCCCGGCGGTTATGACCGAGGCCGCCCGTATATAAATGTCATTATCCGCCCGCCGGGTGAGCACGTGAGGCCAGGTCGCAGATAAAGACAGACGAGCAACCGTGCCATGCTGGATGCTGACGCTATTGCCAGGTAAAACGAAGGTTCGGAGGTGTCCATGTCTGGTGCCCTTAGTTACTCGTCGGGAGAATCCGCGACGGGGCTCCTGGGCGACACGATCGGCGGTAACTTCGACGCCTCCGCACGTGCGTTCGGGAACCGCGAGGCCCTCGTGGACAGGTCGGCCGGGCGGCGGTGGACCTACGCCGAGCTCGCCGCCGACGTCGACGCGCTCGCCCTCGGCCTGCTCGAGCTGGGCGTCGTTAAGGGGGAGCGGGTCGGCATCTGGGCGCCGAACTGTGCGGAATGGACGCTGACCCAGTACGCCACGGCCAAGATCGGGGCGATCTTGGTGAACATCAATCCTGCCTACCGCACCAGTGAGCTTGAGTTCGTGCTCAACCAGTCGGGGACCAGGCTGCTGGTCGCCGCCGAGAAGCTCAAAACCTCCGACTACGCCGGGATGATCGCCGAAGTGCGGCCACGCTGCGCTGGCCTGTCAGACGTCGTCCTGCTCGGCAGCCCGGAGTGGCAGTCGCTGCTTGAGACGGGCCGCCGCGCGGATCGCCGGGCGCTGGACCGTATCGAGCTGGACATCGACGACCCCATCAACATCCAGTACACCTCGGGGACCACAGGTTTCCCGAAGGGCGCGACGCTCTCGCACCACAACATCCTCAACAACGGCTTTTTCGTCGGTGAGCTCTGCAACTACACCGAAGCCGACCGGATCTGCATCCCGGTGCCGTTTTACCACTGCTTCGGGATGATCATGGGCAACCTCGCGGCGACCAGCCACGGGGCGTGCATGGTCATTCCCGCGCCGACCTTCGATCCGGCCGCGACCCTGCAAGCCGCCCAGGACGAACGCTGCACCTCGCTGTACGGGGTGCCCACGATGTTTATCGCGGAGCTGTCCCTGCCTGATTTCGCCGACTACGACCTGTCCAGCCTGCGGACCGGCATCATGGCCGGCTCACCCTGCCCGGTCGAGGTGATGAAGCAGGTCATCGAGCGGATGTCGATGACCGAGGTAGGGATCTGCTACGGCATGACCGAGACCTCGCCGGTCTCCACCCAGACCCGCGCCGACGACTCCCTCGACCGTCGCGTGTCCACCGTGGGGCGGGTCGGGCCGCATCTCGAGGTCAAGGTCATCGACCCCGCGACCGGCGGCACGGTGCCGCGGGGCACGCCCGGCGAGCTGTGTACCCGAGGGTATTCGGTCATGCTTGGCTACTGGGAGCAGCCGGATAAGACGGCCGAGGCGGTCGATTCCGCGCACTGGATGCACACCGGTGACCTGGCGGTCATGGACGACGAGGGGTACCTCGCGATCACCGGGCGGATCAAGGACATGGTCATCCGCGGCGGCGAGAACATCTATCCGCGGGAGATCGAGGAATTCCTCTACACCCACCCGGACATCGTGGATGCTCAGGTCATCGGCGTTCCTGACGCGAAGTACGGAGAGGAGCTCATGGCCTGGGTGCGGCTGCGGCCCGGCGTCCCCGCGCTGACCGCCGAGTCCTTGCGAGAGTTCTGCGCCGGGAAGCTGGCGCACTACAAGATCCCGCGCTACGTGCATATCGTCGACGACTTCCCGATGACGGTGACCGGTAAGGTGCGCAAGGTGGAGATGCGTGAGCGCGCCGTCCAGATCCTGGGCGAATCACGGTGAAGGTCCTGATCGCGGGGGGTGCCGGCTACATCGGCAGCACGATCGCGTCGGCGTGCGCGGACGCGGGGATCAGCCCGGTCATCCTGGACAACCTGGTGACGGGCCGGCGTGAGTTCGCGGCCGGCCACGAGTTCTACCTGGGCGACATCGCGGACGGCCCGCTGGTCGACCGCGTCTTCGCGGAGCACCCGGACATCTATGCCGTCATTCACGCCGCGGCCCTGATCGTCGTCCCTGACTCGGTCGCCGATCCGGTCGGGTACTACCGGGCGAACGTGGCCAAGAGCCTGGATTTCGTCACGCACCTGCTGCGTAACGGCTGCGGCCGGCTGATCTTCAGTTCCTCGGCGTCCATCTACGGGGCCGCGGACGACCTCACCGTCGATGAGGACTCGCCCATCGACCCGCACAGCCCGTACGCCCGGACGAAGGCGGTGTGCGAGGCGATGTTCGCCGACATCGCCGCCGCCCGTCTCATCCGGGTGCTGTCCCTGCGCTACTTCAACCCGATCGGCGCCGACCCTAAGATGCGCACCGGGCTGCAGCTAAAACGGCCGACCCACGCCCTGGGCAAGATGATCCAGGCCAGCGAAGACGGGGACCCGTTCCTGATCACCGGCACCGACTGGCCCACCCGCGACGGTTCGGGCCTGCGCGATTACATCCATGTCTGGGACCTGGCCGCGGCGCACGTGGCCGCGCTCACCCGATTCGACGCCCTGCCCGGGCCGGCCGCGGTCATCAACGTCGGTACCGGCGCGGGCACCACCGTCCGGGAGCTTCTGGAGGCGTTCAACCGGGTCGCCGATCGCCAGGTACAGGCACGTAGCGCGGCCAGGCGACCCGGTGACACGGTCGGCGCCTATACGCGCGTGGACCGGGCGCAGCACCTGCTCGGCTGGCGGTCACAGTACCCCATCGCCGAGGGCATCCGACATTCCCTGCAGTGGGCCGCCCTTCGCGACGGGGTCTTGTCCGGGGACTGAAAATCCCGGCTTGTTCATGCCTGATAATGATCAAGGAGTTCGGGACGTTTGTGCCAGGTAAGTGATTCTTTTGGCGGAAATAGGGCGAGAGCGTATGATCAGAGCGCTTTGATAGTCAGTCCCCTCGACGGAGGGACTGTGGGGGAGCGGAGATGGGCCAAGACCTTCAACGACGCACGCAGGGGACGCTCAGTCAGCGGTCGGAACCGTCTTGGTCGGCCGTAGCCGGCACCACTGTGCGCCTGTGGCTGGAACGCCACCACATCGTGAACCAGCGCGCGTCACGCCGGCGGCGGCGGCTCGTCATCGTCCTGAGCGCGCTCGTCGCCATGGCCCTGGGCGCCGGGATCACCCTGGCCTTCACCGGAGCGGACCCGAAGGCGTCCACCGGCGCGCAGCCGAGCGACGCGGCGCAGAGCATGACGGCGCTGCAGCAGCAGGCCGCGCTCTACCGGCAGGAGGCGGCGAAGTGGGTCGCGGAGCAGCTGAGCCCGGGCACGCTCGTGTCGTGCGACCAAGCCATGTGCGACGAGCTCCAGCAGGCCGGCTTTTCCGCGGGCCTGCTGATGGTGTTGACGCCGACGGCGCCCGATCCGCTGGGCTCTGCGGTGATCATCGCGACCCCGGCCGTCCGGAGCCAGTTCGGTACCCGGCTCGCCAGCGTGTACGCGCCCCAGGTCATCGCGAAGTTCGGCTCGGGCCCGGAAGAGGTTGACGTCAGAAACCAGGAGCTGGGCGGCACCGCGGCTTTCGACGCTCAGCAGGCAACGTATAGCAAAGACCGTATTGCCGCGGGTACGCTGCTGGCTGGCAACCAGAATGTCCATGCCAGTCCCGCGGCCAAGGCCGAACTTGTCGCCGGCCAGGTCGATCCGGACCTAGTTGCAACACTTGCGCAACTTGCCTCCAAAACGGCCGTACAACTGGTAGCGTTCACTGACTTGTCGCCTGGTGAGGGTAATGCCGTCCCGCTGCGCGGTGCGGAGATTCTGGCCGCCACGCCGGGGGTTCTAGCCATCGTGCAAACGGAGTTCGCCACGCAAAGGGGCGCCTTCGCCCCCATACACACGGCCGTAGCCAAGAACGCAAGCGGCTTGTCAGTTGTCACAGTAACGTACGGTGCCCCCAGTCCGATGGACCAAGGAGGCACGTAGCGATTTCATAGCTGGGGAGGGAACAAATGGGGTTTCCGTCGATAATAAGAAGAATTACCATGCTGCTGGCCGCTTCGGCCCTGCTGCTGGGGATTCCAGTCGCCGCTTATGCCTCGTCGGCCTCGACGGGGACCGGGTGGATCAGGCTCGCCCACCTGTCGCCGAACACGCCCGCGGTGGACGTCTACCTGTACTCGTTCGGCAATTCAGACGCGAAGATCGTGCTTCATCACGTCGCCTACGGCACGGTATCGCCCTACGAGGCGGTTGGCGCCGGTGACTACAGCGTGGCCATGCGGGACGCGGGCGCCTCCGCCACCAGCCAGCCGGTCCTGTCCACCAGCGTGACGATCAAGGCGGATCACGCCTACACGGTGGCCGGCATGGGACCGGAGTCGGGGCTGCGGCTCCAGGTCATGGACGATGACCTGACCACGCCGTCGGGTATGTCGCTGGTGCGGGTGATCCAGGCCTCGCTGAAGCAGCAGACGGTCAAGGTCACCTGCAATGGAAAGACCATCGTGGCCAAGTCCTCGTTCGCGTCCGTGAGCGCCTACCAGGCCGTCCCGGCCGGTACCTGGACCATGAGTGCGATCGGCAACGGGGACACGGCGACCCAGTCCGTCGCGCTCGCCGCCGGGACCGTCCACACGGTGGTGGTCCTGGACGGAGCCAGCGGCCTGGAGCTGGTCAACCTGGAGGACGCGGCCGGCGCGGGCAAGCCGCCGCTGGGTTCCGCCTCAACCGGCTTCGGCGGGACCGCGCCGCACGGCCCGGGCTCACCGCTGCCGTGGGCGGCGCTTATCGGAGCCGGCTTCCTGCTCGCGGTGGGCGGCGGGCTGCGCCTGCGCCGTCACGGGGCGGGCCGTAAGCTGCGCGCCGGGATCTGAGCGATGTCGTTCCGCAGGCCGGCCGCGATTATCCTCGCGGTCGGCCTGGCCGTGATCGTGGCCGGGACGGTGGGCTTGCTGCTGACGCGGCACTCGACTCCGGGCATGCGCCCGGTCGCCGCCGGGGTGAACGCGCTACCCGCCCCGACCGGTCCGATCGTGGCCCCGCCGCAGTCGGCCGCCCCGGACCCGGTGGCCAGCCCGGTGTCGCTGACCATCCCGTTGATCGGCGTCAAGACCAGCCTGATCACGCTCGGCCTGCAGGCCGACGGCGCGCTTCAGGTGCCGAAAACGACGGCGGTCGCGGGCTGGTACACCGGCAGCCCGCGCCCGGGTGCCATCGGCTCGGCCATCATCGTCGGGCACATTGACTCCTACCGGGGACCCGGCGTGTTCTACCGGCTGAATACGCTGCGCCGGGGCGACAAGGTCTACGTCCGGCGAGCCGACGGGACCATGGTGCTGTTCAAGGTGACCGCGGTCCAGACCTACCTGAAGAACCAGTTCCCGACGCAGACGGTGTACGGACCCACGCCGGACGCCGAGCTGCGCCTGATTACCTGCGGCGGGACCTTCGATTCCACCACCGGCCACTACCTGAGCAACATCGTCGTCTACGCCACAGAAGCGAGCTGAACCTCAAGTCCCCCCGGGACCGGGCGGAAGCGTGACGGCACATATGTAACAGTGCTGTTAGAATTGGCCGGATGGACACCTTTGCCGGGCTCGGCACCAGGATGCGGCACGTGCTCGAGCTCCTCGACGGGGACGTCGCCCGCGTGTACGACGATCTCGGCCTCACCGGCTACCGGCCCCGGTTCAGCCCGGTGGTCCGGGCCATCGTGGCCCTGGGCCCGCTGTCCATCCGCGACCTGGCCCGTGCCGTCGGCGTCACGCACTCCGCCGCCAGCCAGACCGTCGCGCAGATGGTCCGGGCCGGCCTGCTCACCCTCGAGCCAGGCGCCGACGCACGCCAGCGCATCGCCTCGCTGACCGCCCGGACCCGCTCCCTGCTCCCGCTGATCGAAGCGGAATGGGCGGCCACCGACCTGGCGGCGGCCGAGCTGGAGGCCGAGCTTCCCGTCGCCCTGACGGAGATACTTTTTCTCGCCGAACGGGCCGTGGTGTCCCGCCCCATGCACACCCGGATCCGCGCCGCGGCCAGAACGCTGCACGCGGCGCTTCCGCCCGATGACTCGCAGGCCGCACGCCGGGCGGCGCTGCTCGCGATCTCTGGTGAGGCACACGCGACCGGTGACACCGGGGGACCCGGTGCGTGACAAGGCGGGCCCCCTACGGCGGCTGCTGCCCGACATCGGCCCGGCGCGGGAAAGCCCCGCGTTCCGCCGGCTGCTGGCCGGCGGCCTGCTGTCGAGCCTGGGCAGCTCGATGACCTCCTTCGCGGTGGTGCTGCAGATCTGGGAGCTGTCCCGATCCTCGCTCGACGTCGGCCTGCTCGGGCTGACCTTCGTACCTGTCCTGACCATCGGGCTGCTCGGCGGCTCGATCGCCGACGTGGTCGACCGGCGCAAGCTAGCCCTGGCCACCAGCGTGGGCCTGATGGCGGTCTCGGCCGCGTTCGCCGCTCAGGCTTACCTGCAGTCCGGCCGGCTGTGGCTGTTGTATCTGCTGGCGATGGTGCAAGCGGTGCTGCAGGCGATCAGCGCCCCGGCTCGCGGCACGTTCGTGCCGCGGCTGGTCCGTTCCGGCCAGCTCACCACGGCGATCGCGCTGAACACGCTGACCGGGCGCATCTCCATGCTGGCCGGGCCGGCCCTGGCCGGGGTGATCGCCGGAGCGTTCGGCCTGCGAGTGTGTTACGCCGTGGACGCCGTCAGCTTCGTCGCGTCGCTGTACGCCACCGCCCGCCTGCCCGCCATGCGCCCGCAGCCGTCCGGCGGCCCGGCGCTGGGCCGGCTGCGGGCGGCCGCGGCCGGGCTGCGGTTCATCCGTCGCAGGCCGGTGCTCGTCGCCGCGTTCCTGACCGACCTGGACGCCATGCTGCTCGGCCTGCCGGTGGCAATTTTCCCGGCCCTGAACGCCGCGCATTTCGGCGGCCGGCCGCAGACTCTCGGCTTGCTCAACGCGGCCGTCGGCGTCGGCGGCCTGGCCTCGGCGGTGATGTCCGGCCCGACCGGACGGTTCTCGCGGCCGGGCCGCGGGCTGCTGGCGGGCACGATGATCTGGGGCGCGGCGATCGCCTGCTTCGGGCTGACCCGCAGCCTCCCGCTCGCCCTGATCCTGCTGGCCACCGCAGGCGCCGCCGACACGCTGACGGTGACGTTCCGCGGCTCGATCGTGCAGGCCCTGACCACGGACGAGTTCCGTGGCCGGGTCTCAAGCGTGGAGTACATCATCGGCACCGGGGGCAGCCCGCTCGGCAACATCGAAACCGGCACGGTCGCCGCGCTGACCACGCCCGCCTTCAGCGCGGTCAGCGGCGGCATCGGCTGCCTGGCGGTCGCGACCCTGATCGCGCTGATCTTCCCCGCCCTGACCCGTTACCGCCCGGGCGCGGGCGGATCCGACGGGGGCCAGGCGACCCATCGCGTGCGGATCGTCACGCCGCCCTGCGGTCGCCCGCCGGCCAGCGCCGCGGTCCGGACGCAGAAGTGAGACCACATGTTCAGCTGGATCTCCTTGGCCAGCCGCAGCTTGTTGTACAGCACGTCGGCCAGCCGGTCCCCGGCCCGCGCCCAGGACTCGATCTCGAAGCCGAGGTGGCCCGAGGCCGAGGTCGCCCGGAACTCGATTTCCCCGGCTTCCAGGTGGCCGGACAAGGTGGCCAGCCGGAACGAGGTGTCGTCCCGGCGGATCACCCGGACCGGACCATCCCATGGGCCGGGCATCCGCACGATGAACTCATCACCGCGGCGCAGCTCGTCTTTCGCGCCGTGAGTCTTGCGGAACACCGCCATTTCCGGCGAGGTGCGGTCGAGGTTAGCGATCACGCGATCGATCAGCGCCGCCGGGCTCATCGCGCTGTGCGCGATCCGCACCCCGTAGGTGCGGTGCAGCAGCGGGCCGAAGCCGGCCTCTGATCGGCTGGCGCCCGGCGCCGGCGTCGTGGTCGGCCGGATCCCCGAGATCCCCGGGATCCGGCAGATCTGTGCCGTCGCCGGCCTCTTCCGAGCGGTGCAGCGGAATCGTCCGCCACATGTACCGCCAGCTGACCAGCGCGATCCCGATCGGCCAGCGGAGCACGATCCCTAGCCGGTCGGGCCTGCTCGCCGTCGCCATGGCAGGATCGTCCCATGCCGCGCGGCGCCCTCGCGCCGCGGGTACCCGATAGGGAGGTTCCGCATGACTACGGGGCAGGCACTGCGGCGGGTCGGCCTGCGCAGCACGTATCTCCACGTCGCGTCGATGGCGTCGGTGGGGCTATGTATCGGGCTGTGGATCCGCGCGAAGACCGTCGACCAGGACGAACGCGGCAATGCCGAGCGGCGCGCGCTGTTCGTCGGACTGTGGCCGCCGACGCTGTGGCTCATCGGCGACTCCGTCGACCGGGCCGAGTAGTTGCTCGGGTTCAGTTCGGTCGATGAAAGCACCGCGCTGGCGGCGCTGCGGCACCGCCGGATCAATTACGATCCGGAGCGGGCGCCGGAAGATGGCCGGGCCGACGGGCACTGGCACGTGGACTCCGATGACGCGGTCATCGGCTCGGAGATCCCCGGGCTGCCCGTGCCCGGCGGGCCCTGGGAGACGGGGTGCGTTCTGGTCAGGCAGTACGAGTTCGCCGAACCCGCGATCCTGCGCGCCGCCTACCGCGCGGACAGCGAGCTCGCGGGGCGCGACATGCTGCTGGAAGGCCGGTTTTTCGGGCTCCGGTTCTATCTCGGCGTCCGGATCACCGGGGTCATCGACGAGACCAGGGACGCGGACGATGGCCCCGAGCGGGTCTGGGGCTGGAGCTACCAGACGCTCGAGGGCCATCTGGAGCAGGGACGCCTCAGCTATGAGGTGATCAAGAACCTGGATACCGGCCGGGTCACCTTCCGCGTCTCCGGCTATTCCCGGGCCGCGCCCATCCCGAGCCTGGTCGTCCGCTGGGGGTTCCGGCTGTTCGGCCGGTGGACTCAGCGCCGTTTCTATCTGGCCATCCAGCGCCGGATGCGCCGGCTGGTGCAGGCCGGGCAACGCGGCGCGACGCTGCCGGTCCCGGCGACCCGGGCCGACGGCGTGGTCCTGGCCCCGTCGGGAGCCGCGACGGCGCACCCGCTGGAACGGCTGGCCTGGGCCCAGCTGCATCCCGGGAAGTAGGTTTCGATCTGCCGCCGCGGCAGCGTGCGGCGCCGATCGCCTGCGACGTGCTCGGCGGGCCGGCCAGCGAAACCGCTTCTGTGCTCGGTACCAGCGGCGGCGGACCGCGACAATTGTTCACCGTAGTCAGTTCCGCGCTCCCGGCAAAGCCATTTCCCGGCCCGGCGCGCGGTTCGGCGTGTGTCTATTTGATCGCTGGCCATGGCTGTGGGAGCCTGCGGGCGTGCCTGATGAGCCCATGCCCGATGACGCCGGGCAGCGTGCTGCGAACGCGCGGCTGCGGAGATGCTGGGGGCGAAGGACGCCGAGATCGAGCTCCTGCAGGCGGGCCTTGACGTGGCGCGTGAGCGCGAGCGGCGGCTGGAGATTGACACTGTGATCTACCTCAGCAACCAGCGTTCGCCCGGTCAACCAGCGTTCGCCCGGTTACCCGTGCGGTGAAGGTCACGCCCGGCGAGGGGTCAGCATCCCCCGCGAACACCACCCGCCTCACCTGCCAAACCCGTGCCGGGCGCTCCCGCTCTGCAGCGACACCGATGGTCCATCGTGGTTGTCCCAGCAACATCTATAGTCCGTCGTTGTGGGTCAGGTTCAGGGTTCTGTCCCGGCTAGGGGAGGACACCGGGAAACCCGTAGAAAGGCACCCGGACCTTCATCAGATCCAGCCTGGCATTAGGGATAGCCTCTGGCTACCCCGTTCGCTGTGACGCGCAGCCGGAGCTTCCCTGGTCACGGGTCGCTGCTGGGCTCGGCACGAGAGCGGGCTGCGGCATTCTTATCGTAACGGGCGAGAGAGCATTAGGCTCTGGTAACGGCGGTCGACCTTACGGAGGCGTGCATGCGTAAGCTCCTGTACGCGGTCACAGCAGTGATCATGACGAGTGCGGGGCTGGGCGCTGCCATACCAGCGGCCTCGGCCGCAGCAGAGCACCCCAGCAGCACCATTACATCCGTACCACCATCGTTTAAGGATCTGCTGAACCTGCACGCCGGCCAGCCCGGCGGTGCGCTCTCGTCCGTTCCGACTGCCGTACCCGGTATCACGTCGAACACCGTCCCCGTGTCGGGCGACATCTGCGGCGGTGCTACCGGCGGCAACTGCTGGTGGGAAACCGCCGTGCAGTTCTGGTACGACATGAAGCAGGGCGACAACGAGAAGTCGAATCTCGCCGGTGTCTACAGCGAGTACAAGGGCAACTTCGAGGACGGCTGGACCGACGACAACGCCTGGTGGGGCATCACCTGGGAGCTGGCCTACCAGGAGTACGGCGTCTCCAGCTACAATACGCTCGCCAACAACCTGTGGGGGTGGGACACCACGCCCGGCGAGGGCTGGGACACCGCGTGCGGCGGTTCCACCCTCCAGCACTCAGGCGGCTCTGAGGATGACATCTCCCGCGCCGCGCTCGGCGTGCTCGCGTCGTCCATAGGCAACAGCGGGTCGGCTTCCCGCGCGGCGGCGTGGATCTTCAAGTACATGCAAGGAAGCACCGAGGATAATGCGGCGGCGGAGGGCCTGAACCCCGGCACCTGCACCGCTGCCAGCACCGCCGAGCTGGGCGGTCAGACCGAGTCGTGGAAGGTCGAGCAGCTGACCGGCGGTTCCGGCCAGACGGGCACCAAAGCGTCGGCCACGGCGCAGTATCCGGATTCGGATTACAGTGGGCAGTTCAACCTGCTCTACGAGCAGTACATCGGCTAGCTGATCTCCATGCCGCAGGTACCGTTCCGCAGGTCAAAGCCCGACCCCGCAGACACCGGTCATTTACCCACCGGACACCCGGACTTCATCGCATTCAGCCTGGCACTAGGCGTAGCCTCCGGATGCCCGTTCGCCGTGTGCATCGCTAACCTGTCAGGGGTGCGAAGCGAAGGGCAATCCGAGCGGTAGCCTGGCCCGCATGCTTGAACACGTCACGGTGACGCGTTACGTGACCCCGCTGCGCGAGGGCGGGTCGCTGCCTGCCCTGGTCGAGGCGGACGATCTCGGCACCTACGTGATGAAGTTCCGCGGCGCCGGGCAAGGCCCGCTCGCGCTCGTCGCCGAGATCATCGCCGGTGAGCTCGCCCGCCGGCTTGGCCTGCGCACCCCGGAGCTGGTCCTGGCCGAGCTCGACCCGCGGATTCCGGGCAGCGAACCCGACCCGGAGATCCAGGATCTGCTGAGAGCCAGCGAAGGCCTGAACCTCGGGGTGGATTTCCTGCCGGGTTCGGTGGGGTTCGATCCGCTCGGCTGGACGGCCGAGCCCGGCTTCGCCAGCCAGCTCCTGTGGTTCGACGCGCTCGTCCAGAACGTGGATCGCACCTGGCGCAACCCCAACCTGCTCGTCTGGCACCGCGACATCTGGCTCATCGACCACGGCGCGGCGCTGTACTTCCACCACAACTGGCCGACCGCGGATCCCAAGCGGCCGTTCGACGCCCGCGAACACGTGCTTCGCGACCGTGCCACCGAGCTGGCACAGGCTCACGCCGCCCTCGCCCCCCAGATCACCGAGCCCTTGCTGAGGCACGTCGCCGGCCTGGTCCCGACCGAATGGTTCGGCGACCGCGGTGCCGAGGCCTACGTCGAGCACCTCGTGCGCCGCGCCCCGGTCGTGCCCGAGGTGATCCGCGGATGACCGAGGTCTTCGAGTATGCGCTGGTCCGGGTGGTCCCCCGGGTAGAGCGTGGCGAGGCCATCAACGCCGGTGTCATCGTCTACTCGCACCGCTACCGCTACCTGGCGGTCCAGATCGAGCTGGACGTGGCCCGGCTGCTCGCGGTCGATCCCGCGGCCGACGTGGAGGCGGTGCGCTCGGCCCTGTCGGCGTTCGAGAAGGCCTGCTCCGAAGGCCCGCTGGCCCTGCGGCCGCTCGGCGAGCGCTTCCGCTGGCTCGCCGCGCCCCGGTCCACCATCGTCCAGCCCGGCCCCGTCCACAGCGGCCTGACCAGCGACCCCGCCGCCGAGCTGACCCGCCTCTTCGACACCCTAGTCCGCATCTCCTGACAGGAAGGGCTCGACGTCGTCGAGCGAGCGGACCACCGGCTGAGCGCCCTGGTGGGCCTCCGAAGTTCCCCGGATCATCTGCACCGCGCGGATCCCGAGCGCAGCCGCCCCGGCGCAGTACGTCGCGTTGTCGTCGACGAACAGGGCATCTTCCGCGTTCACGCCGAGCTTGTCCAGCGCGTGCTGGTAAATCTGAGCCGCCGGCTTAGCCACCCCGACCTCGTTGGACAGGATCAGGGCGTCGGCGAGCGCGGCCACCCCGAGCTCGACGAGCAGCCCGCGGGTGTTCTCGTCGCAATTGCTGATGATCGCGACCTTGATGCCCCGGGACCTGAGCTCCCGCATGAACGGCAGGACGTCGTCGTACAGGCGCCCCGACCGCAGGAGCAGTTCCCGGCTCTTGTCCGCCATCGCCCGGACCAGGCCGGGCCGGGGCTCGACCCCGGCCGTGCGCAGGATCTCCCCGAAGACCCCGGCCATCGAGATCTGGCCGACGGACAACGCCGGGCCCAGCCGCCGGAACCCGGCGTACAACTGCTCCGGGCCGATACCCGCCAGCTCGAGCAGCTCGTGCCCGTGCGCGCCGAAGTCGGTGTGCACGATGGTCTCGTAGGCGTCAAGGAAGCACGCTTCGAAGCGGGCCACTGGCTCGAGGTCTTACTCTCCGTGAAATTCCGCGACGGCCGTCTCGTAGCGGTCCAGCGCGCGCTCGACCGGGCCGCGAGCGGCCGAGGGCAGCCAGTGCACCGCCCGCTGGAAGCCAGCTTCCGCGTAGGTCTCCAGCACCTTGGCGTCGGCGGGCACGCCCATGACCATGAGGGCGACCGGCCGGTCGGCCCGCGCCCGAAGCTCCGCGGCCCGGTCCAGGATGCCGCCGCCACTGTGGTTGGGGAACCACGCGTCGCCGAAGGCCAGCACCCGGTCGAGCACGCCGGGCCCGTTCCCGCCGACGAGCACCGGAGGATGAGGCCGCTGGGCCGGTTTCGGCCAGGACCAGATCCGCTCGAACGAGACGTAGGAGCCCGCATAGCTCGCCTCGTCCTCCGTCCAGATCGCCTTCATGGCCTCGACCCGTTCCCGCAAGACGGCCATCCGCCGCCGCGGGTCGGTGCCGTGATTGGCCATCTCCTCCCGGTTCCAGCCCGCCCCCACGCCGAACTCGAACCGCCCGCCGGACAGGAAGTCGACGCTGGCCACCTCCTTGGCGGTGGTGATCGGATCACGCTCGATCACCAGGCAGATCCCCGAGCCGACGCGAAGCCGGGAGGTCGCGGTCACCGCGGCGGCCACCGCCACGAACAGGTCGAAGGTATGCGCGTACCGCCGGGGCAACTCGCCGCCGCCCGGGGAAGGCGTCTGCCGGGCGGCCGGGATATGGGTGTGCTCGGGAAAGAACAGCGATTCGTGCCCCCGTTCTTCGGCGAGCCGCGCCATATCGGCGGGGGAGATGGCGTCATGGGTGGGGAAGATGGCTACACCGGTTTCCATGCCGCCAAGCCTAGGTGACCACATGCCGAGCCGCTGAGCGTCACCGAGCATGCTCGGTTTGTCCTGGTAGGCTGCACCAAACGGAGAGGCGCGTGGAATGGACTACGTCATTTCTGGCTTGCTGCTGATTTTCAGCATCGGCACCCTGGTGGTGCTGAAAAGAGCCGAGCGCCGCAGGCAGTAGCCGAAGGAGCCAGGTCATGACGGCCGCCGGGCCAGAGCTGTCAGACATGGAGTTCTGGGGTCTGCCCCTGGCCGACCGGGCGGCCGCTTTCGCGCAGCTGCGCGCCGCGGACCGGCCGCGGTTCTACCCCGAGCCCGTGGTCCCGTTCGGCGATAAGGGTCCTGGCTACTACGCCCTGGTCCGGCACGCGGACGTGGTCGAGGCGAGCCGTCACCCCGAGGTGTTCTGTTCCCGGCGGGGTGCGACGAACATCGTCGACCTGCCGCCCGATTTCAACGAGTATTTCGGCTCAATGATCAACATGGACGATCCCCGGCACGCCCGGCTGCGCCGGATCGTCTCTCGCGCCTTCAGCCCGAGGCTGATCGCGAAGTTCGAAGATGACGTGCGGCGTGCCGCGGCTACGATCGTCGATGACCTGCTGGCGACCGGTCCGTGCGATTTCGTGCCGAGCGTCGCGGCCCGGCTCCCGCTGAAGATCATCTGCGACATGATGGGCATCCCCGGCCACCAGTACCGGACGGTCCTGGCCAACAGCAATATCATCTTGTCCGGGTCGGATCCGGAATTCCTGAGCCAGGATCCCGATCAGGCGGTCAGGCAGATACTCGGCGCCGGGCGGGCACTGGCGGAGCTCGTCACGAGGCTGGCCGCCGAACGCGTGCGAGCACCCGCCGACGACCTGGTCTCCGCGCTGGTGACCGCGAACATCGACGGGGAAACCCTGACCAGCGCCGAGCTCGCCTCGTTTTTCGTCCTGCTGGTGGTGGCCGGCAACGAGACCACCCGCACCGCCTTGTCGCACGCGCTGATGCTGCTCACCGAGTTTCCCGACCAGCGCGAGCTACTGCTCGGCGACTTCGAGAACCGGATCGAGGGCGCGGTCGAGGAAATCGTGCGCTACGCCTCCCCGGTCCTGTACATGCGGCGCACCGTGACCCGGGACTACACCATGAACGGACAGGCGTATCACGAGGGTGACAAGGTGGTGCTGTACTACTGCTCCGCCAACCGCGACGAGGCGGTGTTCGACGGCCCCGGGACCTTCGACATCACCCGGTCGCCGAACCCGCACGTCGGATTTGGCGCCGCGGGCCCGCATTTCTGCCTCGGTGCCCACCTCGCCCGCCGTGAGCTTACCGTCATGCTGCGCGAACTGCTGACCCGGGTGCCCGATATCACGGCCGGCCAGCCGGACCGGCTCCTGTCGAGCTTCGTCAACGGCATCAAGCGGCTGCCCTGCCAGTTCGCCGGGTGATCCTCACCCCCACAGGATGGCCTCGACCTCCGGCAGCGACCGGACGACCGCGGTCCCCGCCGCGGGTACCAACTCGGCGGCGGTCCCGGCGCGTGCGATCCGCACGGCGTTGATGCCCAGCGCCACCGCTCCCGCGCAGTACGCCGCCTGATCGTCCACGAACAGCGCCGCCTCGGCAGTTACCTGCAGCTGATCAAGCGCGTGCCGGAAGATCTGCGCCGCTGGCTTGGCCGCGCCGACCTCGCAGGACAGCACCAGGGCGTCCGCCCGCGCGGCCACCCCGGCCTCGACCAGCAGCTCACGCGTGTGCTCGGTGCAGTTGCTGACGACCGCGACCTTGATCCCGCGGGACCGGAGCGTGTCCAGGAACGGCAGGGCGTCATCGTAAAGCCGCGTGGTCGCGAACATCAGTTCCCTGTCCCTGGCGAGCAGCGCACGGACGAGGTCTGGCTGCGGGTGGACCCCGGACTCCCGCAAGATCAGCCCGAAGCCCTTTTCTTTCGTCAGCCGGCCCGCGTTCAGCCTCTCCTCGATCCGCCGGTATCCCTCCCGCCAGGCTGGCCCGGGCACTCCGGCCAGCGCCGCCAGCTCGTTCCGGCGTCCTGTAAAGTCGCAGCTCACCATGGTGTCGTACACGTCAACCAGGCATGCTCGGATGTCAGCCACCCCACCAGGGTACGAAAGGTCCGCCGGAGCCCGTTCGGCATCGGCCGGTAACACGCTCGTAACGCCGACGCCAGATCATGACTGCCATGTCTTACCTTTTCGCAGGTCACGGTGGCCCCGCGCCGACCCGGAGCGCCGCGGGCTACTTGCCGATCGAAGAGCACGGCATCATCGGCGACCTGCGGACGGTGGCGCTGGTGGGCACCGACGGACGCGCCACGCCGGTTACCTCCAGGAGCCGGGGCCCAGCCCGAGCAGGCCCCGGATCAGGTCGGCGAGCCCCGCGGGCCAGATCACCTCGGTGGTGGTGTCCATCTCCGCCAGCGTCCACCAGTGCCAGGCGGCTATGCCGTCCGACGCGTGCATGGCCTGGACCTCACCGAGCCTGCGCTGGGCGAGTTCCACCCGGCCGAGGAAATACCGCTCGTGCTGCCGGACGATCGCGTCCGCGTACTTCATGGTCAGGGTCCGCTCGTGCACCTCACCGCTCAGCGTGACATCGGTCCAGCCGGTCTCCTCGGCCAGTTCCCGGCGTGCCCCCGCCGCGAAGTCCTCTCCGTCGTTCAGCCCGCCGCCGGGCGTGCTCCAATGCCGCCCGTTGGGCAGCTCGTCGTCGTAGCGGAACAGCAGCACCCGGTCATCGGGGTCAAGCACGATCACCCGTCCGGCTTGCCGTAGCCGTAGCGGAACTGCGTTCCCGGACCCGGCGTCGGTCTGCTCCATAGCCTCCATTGTGGGCCCAGCGGCCCGTCGGGTCACACCGACACGGCGGCGCGGATGCTCTCCCGCAGCGAGCTCATGGTGGCCAGCACGGCGCTCGGCTCGTAGCCGCAGTGCGCCATGCAGTTGTCGCAGCGCGGGTCATGACCCCGGCCGAAGTTCTCCCACTCGGTGGTCTCGAGCAGCTCGGCGTAGGTCTTGGCGTACCCGTCGGCCAGCAGGTAACACGGCCGCTGCCAGCCGAACAGGGAGTAGGAAGGAACACCCCACGGCGTGCACGCGAAGTCGCGCTTGCCCTCCAGGAAGTCCAGGAACAGCGGGGAGTGGTTCAGCCGCCACTTCTTCCTGCGCCCCTGCGCGAAGGCCGCGCCGAACAGCTCGCGGGTCTGCTCCACGCCGAGGAAGCGGTCCTGCGAGGGTGCCTTCTCATACGCGTATCCCGGTGAGATCTCCATCCGGTCGACCTTGAGCTCGTCGTTGAGGTAGTTAAGCACGTCGATCACGGTCTGCGGGGAGTCGGTGTTGAAGAACGTGCTGTTGGTATAGACCTGGAACCCGGCCGCCTTGGCCTGCCTGATGGCCTCGACGGCCTGGTCGAACACCCCTTCCTTGCTGACCGACTCGTCGTGCCGCTCGCGCAGCCCGTCGATGTGGATCATCCAGGCGAAGTTCTTCGACGGCGTGAACTTGTGCAGGTGCTTGGGCAGCAGCACCGCGTTGGTGCAAAGCACCACGAACTTGCGGCGCTTGACCAGCTCGTTGACCATCTCGTGGATCTGCGGGTGCATCAGCGGTTCGCCGCCGGCCAGGGACACCATCGGCGCCCCGCACTCCTCGACGGCGGCGACGGCCTGCTCGACCGGCATCCGCCGCTTGAGTTCCGAGGCGGGATGCTGGATCTTGCCGCAGCCCACGCACTTGAGGTTGCACGCGAACAGCGGCTCGACCTCCACGATCATGGGAAACTTCTCGACCCCGCGCAGCTTCATCTTCATCAGATGCGTGCCGAGCTTGATCGACAGATGCAACGGCAGCCCCATCGTGTACTCTCCCTCGCGTCCGTACATACCTCATGTTCGCTACATACAGCTTGTATGTTGCTTGTATGTTGCACAATACACGGGTGACTTCCACCCGTCGAGCCGAGCACGTCGCCGATACCCGTCAGGCGCTAGTCGACGCGGCCCGCACGCTGTTCACCGCGCAAGGCTTCGCCGCCACCGGCACCGAGGAGATCGTGACCGCCGCCCGGGTAACCAGGGGCGCGCTCTACCACCACTTCCGGGACAAGACCGACCTGTTCCGCGCCGTCATGGAGCAGATCGCCCGCGAGGTCGCCGAGCACCTCATTGACGCCGAACTCTCTCGCTCTCCGTCACCGGAGTCCCCGTCACCGGAGTCGGGGCCCGCCGACGCCTGGGATGAGGTCCGCGACGGACTGCGCGCGTTCCTGGACCTGTGCGTCGTCACCGACGATTTCCAGCGCATCGTGCTGGTCGAGGGACCGGCGGTGCTCGGCCACGAGGCCTGGGACGAGCTTGTGGCCAGGCATGGCTCTAACCTGCTGGCCGAATGGCTGTCCCGCGCCATCGAGCAGGGCCGGATCGCACCCGTCCCGATCGCGCCGCTTACCCGCCTGCTGATCGCGATGATCTCCGAGTCCAGCCTCTACATCGCCCGAGCCGACGACCGCTCCGCCGCCCGCCAGGAGATGGGCACCGTCCTCGACCGCCTCCTGGCCGGCCTGGAACCCCCGCGCTAGCCACCATCACCCGCCGCGTGGCTTAGCTCGGCCCCAGGTCCGACGACAGCCATCGCTGCGGACGCAGGTAGATCGCGACCTGCTCGGTCAGCTCCGCCGCAGCGAACGCGAGGTAGGCCGGGACCTTCTCCGGCGGCAGGTAGCGCTCCGTGATCTCCCGCAGCAGCTCATCGGTCTCCGGGATCGTGCGCGTGACCGGCCCCTCTACCGACACGTACCGGATCGTCGGCGTAACCCGGTCGACCATCAGGGTGAAACGCCCGGCCGCCTCAATCAGGCGGCCCTTCACCGACGCGGCCTCGGTCAGGATCCACGCCTCCCCGCCTGGCTCGTACTGGTACCAGATCGGCACGGTCAGCGGGCCGCGGCCCGGTCCGGCCGACACCGACAGCGCCGCGATATGCGGCTCGGCCAGGAACAGCTCACGATCGCGCACAGACAACCTGCTATCCGCCATGACCCTGAACCTAGCCCCAGGCACTGACAATTTAGCCCGGCCACCCCGTCCGCCGGACAAAAACGGCACCCTAGTCCAGGAATTCGGATTACCGTGGATACTTACCTACCCTATGAGGGTAGTAACGATCCACGGTCATAGCGGGCCCGGCAGGGCCGGGGCGGGGAGACAGGTGGGGCGGGCTGACCTCTCCTGACTGGCCGCGACCACAAGATGATCGTGACTACCGGCAAAATCGACGTGTACCCCTGGCCATCGCGGTATTACCGCGGCCGGAGGCCGGCCTGCCCGGCCGCCGGACAAAAGCGGCAATCCGGGAGTGCGTCGCTGCACTCCGTGGCACGTTGCCGACTTAGGCGGAACGGACGGTGGTTCGTCTGCCGACCACTGGGTCCGTCCTCAGCGGGGTTCGTCGGACAGGTCCGCCAGCAGCTGGTCGGCGACGGTCTCTTCGTAGATGGCCCGTCCGGTGGCACGCATCGTCTCGCCCAAATCCGGTTCCCACGGTGTCGGCACCGGGTCGCCCCTGAGCGCGACCGGGGTATCCCCGGCCTTGACACCCGACAGGTAGTCAGCCGCCGTCATCCGCCACGGCCGGGCGCCGTAACGATCGATGACCTTCGCCGCGATGGCGACGCCCGGCCAGTCGAAGTCACCGTGGTAGGCCAGTTCGCTGCCGGACGCCGCGGCGATCCGGACCAGCGTGTGAAACGCCGTGGACGGCTGGCCTTCCGCGCACAGGAGCGGAGGGCAGGCGGGACCGAGTTCCGCGCAGGCCCGCCGGAGCACGGCCGGATTCTCGCAGGCGAAAATCCGGGCCGGAGCAAGCCGGATCGGGTGGGCGTCGAGCTGCTGGAGCGTCACCTGGAACGGGGTGCCGTAGCGGGCCGCGCCGGTCAGCCATTCGGCGAGGCCCTCTCCCCGCGCGGAAAGGTTGAGGACGAGTACCCGGCTGGCCAGGTCATCGACGATGACGGCGGACAGGTCCCACAGCTCACGCCGCTGCGCCGCCGAGGCCGGGCGGGCCATACCCTCGCGGAGGGCCAGCGCCCGCATGACCAGCGTCGCGAGCGTGCTGCCGTGATTCAGGGCCTTCGTGTCGCCGGTCATGCGGGCGGCCAGCGCGGGCAACGCGATCGGCGGGGCGTCGGCCGGCCGGGCCGCCAGGAACTCCAGGACCCGGACCGCGTGGCCAAGCACCGTCGGGTCGCCGATGTTAGCCAGGCGGGTGATCGTGCCGTCCTGACGTCAGGTCGGTCAGCCAGGTGCGGTACCAGGGACAGGACCCGGCCAGCGAGCTGGCCTGCGCCACCGCGATCAGGGCGGTCCGGGCGTCGGCCAGCGCGGCGGTCTCGACGGGCCGGTTGCGCAAGGGCGCGCCGAGAGCGGCGAGCACGCCCGCCAGCCCCAGACCTGTCGCCCGGCTCAGGGCGGCATCGAGGTCGGCCAGCGGCACGGTCATCCGCCTGGTGCCCGCGGGCTGGTGAACCCCGGTGATGCCGATGATCGCCCTGCGCTCGGCGTCGTCCGGGTCCGCGACGCTGATCCGGCCGGTCAGCTGGCCGCCGGTTCGCTCCAGGGATCTGCGGGCCGCGGCCAGCAGCCGCCGGTACTCCGGGCCGCGGTACCGGTCAGGGCCAGGATCCAAGCCGTTCACTCGGCGTCGTGGTCTTCATCGAGGTCCTCTTCGGCGGCGATCACGAGCGTGCCGCCGGCCGCGGCCGGGACGTGCCGGGTGGGGCGGAAGCCGAGCAGTTCAGCGGCGAGGTCCTCGTTGCCCGCGTATCCGGCGTCGGCGTCGATGAGCTGCTCGCCATCCCAGAGGACAAGAAGAGCCGAGAGCGCGTGGCTGGCCTTGTCGTGCTGCATGTCGTAGTGCGCGATCAGCGGAACGGTCGGATAGTTGACCCACAGGTCATGCCCGGTCATGAACAGGTCGAGGTCGAATTTGACCGTCAGGCCAAGCAACTCGGGCTTGAACTTGTCGTCGATCCCCGCGAACGCCTCATCGAGCGCGACCAGGCGCGGGCAGGTCGGCTTCGAGGAAAGGTACAGCGCGTTGGCCGCGGCGAACAGCGGCATGTGGATCGCGGCGGATTTCTCCCCGCCGGACATCTCGGAATGCTTCTTCCTGGTGAGCCGCTGCGGCGGGCTGCCGGGGGAGAGCAGCTGGAGTTCGAAGGCGTGCCAGGACCGGTAGTCGAGCACCGCGGCGAGGACTTCCCGGTAGGTGTCGCGCGGATTGCCCGCGCGATGGTCATGGATCATCGCCCGGAGCTGTGCGCGCAGCTCCGCCAGCCCGTCGGGACCCAGGCCCGCCGCGTCGCGGTCGAGCATCCTCGATACCGAGGCCTGCTGCTCGGTGCGCCGGTCCGAGCGGACCCAGCTGATCCCGATCGCCATGCCCGACGACATCGGCTTGGACCGGGTGTCGGCGTCCATCGCGGCGACCAGGTCCTTCGCGGCCAGCACCCGGGAGTGGATCTGCTGGGCCAGCGCGGTGAGCAGCGAGTCCTCCAGCACCGTCCGCTCGCGCTCTTCCAGCAGAACGCCCTGGTTCTCCACGTCCTCCGCGATCTTGCGGGCGAAGGCGGCGGCGGACTTGCGCCCCTCGTTGGTGGTGACCTCGACGATGAAGGGAGCGCTCCCGGTCAGGTCGGCCTGGTAGCCGTCCTCACCCGCCTTGAGCGCGTTCTCGAATTCCCGGTAGGCGCTCCACATCCGGTCCACGGCGTTCTGCCGCACGCCGTCGGTGACAGCGCGGCCGCCCTTGGTCGCGGCGGCGTAGGCGTCGAGCAGGGCGGTGACGCCCGGCGGGCAGAATCGCGCGGATCGCCTCGACGGGATCTGCCTCGACGGGATCTGCCTCGGCAGGGACGGCGAGGGCGGCGGCAGCCTGCCCGGGATCGGGCCACGAGCTGGCGCCGGGCCAGGGCGCGGTTTCCGTGACGCCGAGCAGCGGGCGCAGGTCGCCGTGGGCGTACGGCGCGAACACGGCCGCCTGGGCGAACAGCTCGGACATCGCTACCACCAGCGTCTCGCCACCGCGCTGCAGATCCCGCCGCCCGGCCACGAGCTTGTCGTGTTCGGTCGCGGCGTTATCGCCCGCGGTCTTCTGCTCCGCCTTCGCCGCGCGCAGGGCTTCCTCGGTTTCGGCTATCTCGGCGCTGACCTGCTCGTACTCGGCTCCGCTGGCCTGCTCGAGGACGCGAAGCTCGGTCGTCACCGGCCAGGTAACCGGCCTGCCTTTCGCCGAGCAGTTCGGCGGCTTCGTCGTTCTCGAGGCTGAGGCGGCCGATGCGGTCACGCCGTCCCGTCAGGTCAGTCGCCGAGGTCAGCCGCGTCGCCGCGGGCGCGGACGAGATCGGTGGCCGCGCGCTCGAACTCGGCCACGGCCCGCTCCACCGCGCTGACCTCGTCCGGGCTGACCGGCATGTCCCGGTCGGCCGCGGACCGGCGCAACCGCCGGGTCCGTGCGTCCAGTTCCGCGACCTTCCCGTCGAGCGCCGTCTTGGCCTCCTCGAGCCGGGCGCGGGCCGCAGACAGATGGGCCGCGGCCTCGCTGACGTTCTGCCGCGCCTGGAGAACCGGCGCGGTTCGCGGCAGTTCACGCCGCGCGAGCTCGGAGTTCGCCAGCGCGTCGGCGACGAGGCCGAGCTCGGTCCCGAGCTCACCGCGCTGCCGCTCGATCTCGGCGAGCTGCCGGTCGAGCTCGGCCAGCCGAAGGCGCCGCCTGGCCGCCCGGTTGGTCGCTCCGATGAACTCGGGCGCCGGCTTGGGCCGCGCGCCCAGATGCGAGCCGTAGCTGAACTGGGCCTGCGTGGTCACGACCGGGCCGGGCCCCGCGCCGGCCGGTATCGACTCTGCCGGTATCGACTCTGCCGGTATCGACTCTGCCAGGGCGATCGACGCGAGCACCGCTTCGACCAGCTCCGGCGCCACCATGTCCTGCTGCTCGGGCACCAGGACGTCGGCAAGCGTCCGGCCGGCTCGCCGGGCCGCAGGCGGCAGCGCGACCAGGTAGCCGTCGGCCTCGGCCGCGCCCACCGCCGCCATGGTCAGCGACGGATCGGGATGGACCCAGGCGGTGAGCAATCCGGCGCCGTACAGCGCGCCTTCGATCGCGGCCGCGGTGCCGGCGTCCACCCCGGGCCGGAAATCCGCTAGCCGCCACAGGGGTGCCCAGGCTCGTTCGGCCCGATCGGCAGGCCGCAGATCGGACGCCGGCGGTCCGTCGTCACGCTCGCCCGCTACGGTCTCTCGCTCGCGGGCCAGCCGCGCCGCCGCTTCGCCGAGGTCGGCGTCGCGGGTCCTGAGCCGCTGGCCGTGGGCGGTCAGCGCACGGCCGCGCTCGGCGGTCAGCGTGCCGAACAGCTCGGCCAGGCTCGGCGCGTCAGGAGAGCCGATCCCGTCAAGCGCCGCGGCGAGCAGTCCGGCCTGGCCGGCGGTGATGGCGGCGTAGGGCTCGTCGCCGATCCACCGGCCCGCCCAGGCGTCCAGCTGAGCGGACAGCTCGGTGCGGGCCGTCGCCAGCCGGTCACCGGCGGCGCGGCAGGAAGTCTCCCAGGTTTCCATCGACTGCCGGGCCGTGCCGAGCGAGCTCTCCGCGCCGTCACGATCCCGTTCCGCGTCGCGGACGTGGCCAAGATGTCCGCGTACCTCGCGGATGTCATCGCGGCGCGCGGCGGCGCGAGCCTTCGCCGTAATGGGCAGGTCATCGCCGGTATCGGCGGCGGAACCGTCCCGGCTGATGCCGGAGCTGCCTGCGGTCTCGGCGAGGCGGCGCGCGTGCCGGTCCGCGGCCCGCTCGACCTCGGCCAGCCGGTCCGCCACCCGAGCCGCCTCGGCCGCCAGGTCTGACACGTTGGCCCGGGCGCGGGCCAGCCGGGCCTGCTCGGCCGCCAGGTCCCGTTTCTCCTGCTCCAGGTGGCTACGCCGGAGCGCCAGCTTCTCGTGGTCCTTGTACCCGTCCCGGTTCTTCAGCGCGAACAGCCGGGCCTGGCACGTCTCCATTCTCGTCTTCGCGCCGGCTTCGGCCTGCCGCCACGACTGCTCCTGCGACTCCGACTCGGGAGACCTCCTGCGCGGCGTTCCCGATCGCGGCCGCCGAACCGGCCGCCGCCGACATCCGCGCGGCGAGGAGGTCAAGTTCATGCCGGGTGTGGACGCGCAGGTAGCCGACGTACTGATCGAGAAAGGCCCGCACCGCCACGTCCGCGGCGGCGAGGTCGTCGTACTGCTTCTGGACGGCGGCCAGGTTCTCGAAATCCCTGGCCGCCTGCGTGACGAGTTCGTCGTCGACCGGGCTCAGGCCCGCGGTCAGCGTCTCGGAGACCTTGCCCGGGTCCAGGTCCTTGGCCAGCAGCGGGCGGCGCAGCGCGATCAGCAGGTCGAGCAGCTGGGCGTACCGTTCCCGGCCGAGCCCGAACAGCCGTGCGTCCACGGCGTCCTGATACGCGCCCCTTTTGTCGCCGTAGTGCGCGTCGCGGCCGAGGATCGCGGTCAGCTGCTTGGCCGTCAGCGGCCGGGAATCGGCGGACAGCAGTCCGAAATCGATGCCCATCCGCTTGCCGGTGACGTAGAACGACGGGCGGGGGCGGTCCATGTTCTTGTGCGCGGACAGGCCGACGACCAGGGTGACGGTCTCGCCCGGTCGCGCGAACTCCATCCACACGTAGCCATGCTCGGAATCTTGCCCCCGGTAGAGCAGGTTCGCCTTCATGGTGCGGTTCTCGCCGCTGAACGGGTCGAGGCGGCGGGCGTCCAGGCTGCCGTCGAGGACGAACGGGAAGAGAACCTCGAGGGCCTTGGTCTTGCCCGAGCCGTTGTGCCCGCGCAGCGCGAGCCGGCCGTCGGCGAAGGCGAACTCCTCGTCGAAGTAATCCCACAGGTTGATGATCCCGGCGCGAACCGGCTTGAACCGGATGGTCATGCGGATCCCTCCGTCGTCCCGGAGAAATTGAACATGGCCTGGCCATCGCGGCGGGCGCCTTCCGGCAGCGCCGCGGTGATGTTACGGTAGCGCGCGGCGGCGGGCAAGATGGCCACGCCGCCTGGCATCCGCCGCAGCAGCCGCAGGTCATCAAGCAGCCGGGTCGCGGCATCGAGCAGCCCGCGCCGGTCGTATTGCCACTGCACGGTGAACGAGGCGGGACCGAAGTGGCCGTACAGTTCGTCGAGCATGCGTTCCAGCCTGGTGCGGTCGACGAAGGGCACCTCGAGCGGGTTACCCGGGGGGTCCGCGGCGCCCGCCAGCGTCCGCCAGCGGTCCGCTGGGTCCGCGCCGCCAGGCATCCCGGCGTCGATGCGTTCGCAGCAGGTCGTGCAGGTCATCGGCGGCCGAAGGCACCGCTATCCGCGCCAGCGCCGGCCCGTCGCCGGGATCTTCGGTAGCGTCCGCGATCTTCGCCAGCAGCAGCCCGGCGGTCCGGTTGACCGCGCCACCGCGCCCGGGGAACGGCTGGTCCGTGAACCGGCCGGTGGGGTCGACGAGCATCACGCCCTCGGCCCGCCGCTCCACCACGAGGCCGGTGAGCCGGGCGAGGTTGTCGGTCAGCTCGGTGCCGCGCAGCGCGGCGGCGGTCTCGGCATCGAGGGTCGAGTAGTACAGCGCCGGATGCTCGACCAGCAGGCGCCTGGCCCGCCGCGCGGCGGCCTCCCGCTGCGCGGACCGCCGGTTACTGATGTCGGGGATGTCAAGCAGCCCGGCGGCCCCGCCCAGCTGCTGGATCGGCCGCGCGGGCCGGAACAGCGCGGCGCACACATCGTGGTCGATGTCGTAGAGGGCATCGCCGCGTTCACTGTCGTGCGCCCAGTTCTCCGCCGAGCCGTCGGAAAGACGCAGCGCGTCATGGTCGGTCAGCCAGTCAAGGACGTCGACGACGGCGCGCTTGTGCTCGGTGATGGTGGCATCGAAGCCGAGACCGTCGATCGCGTTGGCCGTCGGCGCGAAGGCGCGGACCAGATCCGCGAGGCTGATCTCGATCCTGGACCGCTGGAAGACGGCGAGCACCAGGCACAGGTAGGAAAGCCGCCGCCGGTCGAACTGCCTGCCGCTCTTGGCCACAAAGACCGAACGCTGCGTGGCGTCGAGCGTGTCGAACCGCCGCAGCAGCCGCACCTGGTGCGCGGTGGCGATCAGCGTGTACCCGAGCAACTCGGCGAAATCCCTGGCGATCTCCTCCGCCCAGCGCAGCACCGAGGCGAGCGCGCCGGCCCTGGGACGCGTCGCGGTGATCAGATCGTTCGTCAGCACGAGCCGGACGGCGTACTGATAGGAGCCGAGATCGCTCGGCGCAACCCCGTCGGCCACTCGTGGCTCAGCCACCAGCTACCGCCTTCCAGGTCGCGGCCCGGGTCAGCGTCCGCGCCGGGGCGATTTCGAGACGGAGGCCGGGCAGGTGCAAAACGCCGTGCACCGTACGCACGGCGCTGCCGGTGGCCGAAGGCACCAGCCGCAAGATCATCACGTCGTTACCGCCCGTCCCGCCGGTGATCCGCCCCGCCACCACGGATCTGGCCTCCAGCGCCCGGGTCAGCAGCTTCAGCAGCACCCGGGTCTCGGCCTCGTCAAGCACCCGGTCGCCCGCGCCGGTGCTGAGCAGGTGCTGCGCGGCGTCGCGCTCCGCCGCGCGCTGCCCGGCCTGGCGCCGGCGCAGCTCGGTCCGGATCCCGGCCTGGACCGCCAGGCGTTGCGGCAGGCCCGGGCTGGGCGCCTTGCCGCGGCGGAACAGCGTCATCGCGACGTCCACGCCCGGCGCGTCCTGCCAGGACAGCCGGGGGGAGATCAGGTCGCTATCGTCGTGCACGCCACCGACGTGGCGCGCCAGCCGCAGGTTGAACGCGGCCGACATCAGCGCATGAGCGGCATCCTCGTCCGCCGCGTCGAATACCCACTGCGCCAGGTGCTTGAGCTGGGTGGAGCGATTGACCCCGCCCCGCTGCGACTCGGTGATCTGGCGCAGCAAGGCGATCACGCTGGAGACGCCCGCCCGGGTCGCCGCCGCTAGCTCGGCGGCGCGTGACTGCTCGGCCCCCGCGGCTCCCGCGGCTCCCGCGGCCCCCTCGGCCACGAACCAGGCGCGGATCCCCGCCCACCGGCGCCGCCAGTCCTCGAGCACCTCGTCGCGGCGCATCAGCGGCCGGTCATCGGCCTGCGCCGCACGGTTCAGCAGCGTCTCGATGCCGGTCTCCTCGACCTGTCCGACCGCCTGAGTCAGGCGCGGCAGGTACCTGTCGAGTTCGGCCATGAAGTCGCTCATATGCGCCATCAGCGCGTGCTTGTAGCGCAGGAACGTCTCCGGCGACGCCTCCGTCGAGCGGGTGATGTCGCCGAGCGTCAGGTGGAACCGGGCCGAGCGGCGGGCCATGTCCTCCATCACCCGGTCGAGGCTGCCCAGGCGGCGCACGATCTCGTCGCCATCGCCGTCGCGGTTCGCCTCGGCCAGGCCCCGCAGGTCGCGCACGATGTCGGAGAACACCAGCCGGGACAGGTTCGCGTCCTGCAGCCGCGCCGCCAGCACGCCCTCGACCGCCGTATACGCCCGGTGCCCGAGTTCGGTGAACTGGTAGACCGACTGCCGGTTCCGGTACCGCGCCAGGCTCCCGGCCCGGGCCGCGTCCTCCAGCCGGTGCAGCACCCCGTCGTCGGACAGGTTGTCCAGCCGTTCCCGCAGGTTGCCCACGGCTGGCGGGACGCCGTCGTGCGCCTGCGCCAGTTCGGTCAGCGCGAACGCCACGTCATCGGTGTGGGACTGCGCCACATGCATCCCGCGCAGCCGGTCCATCGCGCGCAGCACCCACAGGTACGCGAGGGCCTCGTCCCGGCGGGTGAAGTTGAACAGCCTGAATCTGTCGCTGATCGCCAGCGCATCAAGATCGTAAGAGTCGGCTGAGCCGGGTTTCGCCACGGCCGCAAGCGTAGAGCACCAGGCAGGCCGTGCGCCCCGCTCATTCCATGATCCCGAACGAACAGTGGTTTCTCCTTGGCCGTAAGGCGAACCGCGCGAATTCGCCGCGTTCTGGCCCTATCAGTCGGGTACGGTCGTCTATGCACAGGTATCAGGAAGGAGTCACGAGCATGAGTGAGTCGGGCAAGCGCGGGCGTCACCTGGTCGGGTTCGAGAACCGGCTGAAGGACCGCGACCGGGTCAAGGGCAAGATCGCGGAGAGCCTGGCCGCCAAGGGCCGTACCGTGGCGGAGGCCATGCAGTTGATTCCCGACGCCATCAGGTACACGTTCCAGTACGACGAGGCCGACTACAGCAGGCAATTCCCTGGGGACGTCGCGCTGACGGAGCGGCAGGGCTGCGAGCTGGTCAAGCTGAGGAACTTCTGGCTGGGAGACCAGTACAAGGGCATCACCAGCCTGTGGCGCGAGCAGGGTGACGGTCAGCTCTTCGAGGTGCAGTTCCACACCGAGGTCAGCTATCAGGCCATGGTGTTCACCGCCGAGCGCTCCTATGCGCGGCTGCGTTCGGCCCAGACCTGCGCGCAGGAGGAGATCGAGCTCGAAGCCTTCCAGCGCGAGGTCTACGCGTACGTCCCGGTCCCGCCGGGCGCCGGCCACATTCCCGGCTATCCGGCCGACGCGGCCTGGCAGGTGCCCGGACGGCGAACCCATCCCCGGCCGGACGGGGTCGTCCACTACGCCCTGGTCGATGACCTCAGCCGCCCGGACCGGCCGCCGGCCTGCTCAGGCGCAGCTACCGCGACGGGGGCAGGCGCGACGAGGCGTTCACCCAGGACCTAGTCTGGCAACGCAGTTCGCTGCTGATCTCCGCCGAACGCGGAGACCTGGAGAACGAGTTCATCGAGATCACCGCCGAAGAGGCGGCCCGCCTCGCGGACCGCATCAGTCACTCCGTCATGAGCAAGTCCGCCCCCTAGGACGTCCTAAGATGCCGATGCCTCACCCCGAGCCGGACCCCCA
Source organism: uncultured Actinomycetes bacterium (assembly GCA_963808315.1). Lineage (GTDB taxonomy): Bacteria > Actinomycetota > Actinomycetes > Streptosporangiales > Streptosporangiaceae > Palsa-504. Next base: position 215,872 of record CAWEFK010000024.1, read on the forward strand.
CTCAGGAGTCAACCGGCTGCCCACCCCAACGCTCGCGAAAATGCTGGATGACCTTGTCCGCCTCCTCATGGCTGACCTCAACGAGTTCGTCTGCGAAGTCCCCACGTTCCCACTGGACGATGACGGGCGTGAAGCTCCAGCTGAAGTCGTCGCGCAAGGACTCGTCGGTAAACCCCCAATCTGTTTCCAGCCGCCTTGCCAGCCCGCGGGGATTATCCTCGGTGCTGTTGCTGCCGACGATCGCATAGAAAGTGATCTTGTCCGGCATTTAAAAACCCTTCTTCTTGTAATCAGGGATTTCGGTGGCGTCATCTGGGGCTTGAATCGTCGATGACACTTCTCGTTGGAAGTCTTTCAGTTCCTTGCGCTCGCGATCCGAGATCATCGGGTTACGAATCCTTTCGTAAGCGTCATGGGTGACGTACTGCTTGGCGTGGAAGCTTTCCGGCGTGTGGAACTGCACCTCGAATCGTTGTCCGTCCGGGGTTACCCAGCGCGTGTTGATTCCCTTGTACTCCGAATCGGCCCATGAGTTCTTGCTTAGGTACATCTCGTATCCGCGGTTTGCTAGCTGCTCCACGATCCCGTAATAACCTTTGGCATAGCCTCCCGGCTCCAGGCAGAATGTATAGCGAATCGCGTCAGGAACCTCGCGAAGAACTTCTCCCGCCGTCATGCGCGGTTCAGCTTTCAGTTGCTCTGCGACCTTCTCTTTGAGGCGGTCGTCGCCCTTGATCCGGTGATCGAAGCCCTCCAGCCAGCCGCCATACCTATTCTCCTGCTCGATCGTCCGCATGTCCGCCGAGATGGTCGGCTCCGCCTCGCGCACCCGGCCGATCACCCGGACCGCCTCTGCGTGCCGGTCCGGGTTCAGGTAAGAGCCGCCGTCGCTGCGAAACGACCCGGGCGGGTCGGCCGAGCGGTCCGGGGCCCGCTGCCGGTCTGCCGGCCAGCGCTTCAGGCAGGCCGCCGCCTGATCGACAAACCCGGGTGCCTGGTGCCAGTAACTACCCTCAGCAGGCCGGACGGACCTAGCCTCGTCGGCCGCTTCCGCGGAAACGTGTGCCCGCGTGGCCTCGTACGCATGCCTGCGTGCGTCCGGATCGGATACATCACGCGCCTTCGGCCGGTCCGCGCCGCGGTCACGGGCATGGTCGGTCCGGTCCGGTTCCTCCGGCTCGGACGGCAGGTCCAGCGCCCCCACGGCACTCCCAAGACGGTACTTAATGTAATCGAATACTCATCGTAGGTAATACCGGCTACCGTCGAGCACCGTAAAAACGAACGATCTGATGACGTGGTCGATGTGAGCAGTGACCGCCCGGGTCACCGTCCCGGGGGACCGCGTTAGAGATCCGCCATGGCCAGGGCCGGATCGGCCTGGGGCGCGCCGCTGGGTTCCCATTCGGAGTCCGACCGTGCGTACGGGTACCAGCGCAGGTCGCGGCCGAGCCGGAGTTGCAGGCGCCCTGCGGTGATCCGGTTGCCTAGGACGGTCGCCGCGGTACCGGACTTGGCGCGTAGCGCGGCCCGCGCGGCCTCCAGCAGCTCGGCGGTATCCGGGTCTTCGGCCGCGGGGTCCCACTCCGCGCGCAGCAGTTCGAGACCCGTGAGGCTGCCCTGCCGCCAGGCGAGCGCCTGCCGGGCGAGGTCTCGCGGGGGCACCCCGGTCCGCGCCGCGAGCACCGCGAACGTCGGCGTGCCCAGCGTCCGGGCGGCCCGCCGGACCAGGTCGGCGTCGGGATCGAGGGTCAGCCCGGCATCGGAGGACCGCCCCGACGCCAGCTCCCACGCCCGGCTGGCGGCATCCGCGGCCAGCTCGACCAGGTCTTCCCGCAGGCCGGGACGCCACGGCGGCGGATCCACCGGAAGCGCCGCCGGGGACCCTGGGTCGGGCGGCGGCAACGGCACAGCCGGGATCGGCACCCACGGAACCGGCGTGCGGAATGCCGCGCGTGCGTCCACACCCGCATCGCTGGCCGGCCGCCGGCTCCTTCCGCGGGTGCCGTACCGGATGCGGCTCCCGCCGCATCCCCGAGCGTCGCGCCGCGCCGGCGAGCCCGGATCCCGGCAAGCACCTGATCCCGCGTGCGCCCCCGCAGAAGGAACAGGGCGAACGGGTCGGCGTCGAGCGCGTCGGCGATGAGGTAACAGGCCGCCGCCGAATGCTTGCACGGGTCGGCGTCGTCCGGGCAGTCGCATCGCGGCCCGACCTCGCCGCCGCCGGGAAGCAGATCGAGCCCGGCGGCCGCCGCGTCGTCGGCGATCTCCGGCGGCAGTTCGCCGTCAAGCAGCGCTGCCGCGTGACCGAGCCGGGCCGCTATGGCCTCGAGCACTCGGTCCCATTCATCGTCGGCGAACGGCCGTACCCGGATCCTGACCTGGTACGGCTCGGTCTTCCTGCCCCGTACCCGGGCTCTGGCCTCGCCTGGCGCGAAGGTAAGGTCACCGACCGCGCCGGAGCGCGCGTAGGCCCGGCCGCGGGGCAGCCGGTCGGGATCAAGCCGCGCCCGTTGCTCCAGCGCCTCCAGCCAGGCCCGGCCCCACCAGGTCCGGCCGAACTCCGGCGGCCCGGGACTCGCCGGGCCGGTCCCGCTCAAGGGGCCGCTCACGAGGCCGCTCGCAGGCTGACGAGCTCGGCGAGATCGGCGTCGGACAGCTCGGCGATCCAGCCCTCGCCCGAGCCGATCACGGCGTCGGCGAGCTCGCGCTTGGTCTCGAGCAGGGCCGCGATGCGGTCCTCGAGCGTGCCCTCGGCGATCAGCCGGTGTACCTGTACGGGGCGGTCCTGGCCGATCCGGTACGCCCGGTCGGTCGCCTGGTCCTCCACAGCCGGGTTCCACCAGCGGTCGTAGTGCAGCACGTGCGTGGCCCGGGTCAGCGTCAGGCCGGTCCCGCCCGCCTTGAGCGACAACAGGAACACCGGTACCTGGCCGGCCTGGAACCTGGCCACCATGTCCTCGCGGCGCGGTACGGGAACCCCGCCGTGCAGGAACACCGAACCGATTCCGCGGGCGTCGAGATGTCGCTGCAGCAGGGTCGCCATCTGCGTGTACTGGGTGAAGACGAGCATCGATTCACCACCGGCCATGATCAGGTCGGTCAGCTCGTCGAAGGCGGCCAGCTTCCCCGACCGGCCGTCCAGCGGGCCCGGCTGCTTGAGGAACTGAGCCGGATGGTTGCAGATCTGCTTCAGCGCGGTCAGCAGCTTGAACACCAGGCCCGCCCGCTCGATGCCCTGCCTGGTCCTGATCGCCTCCATGGTCTCCCGCACGATCGCTTCGTACAGCGTGACCTGCTCGGCGGTCAGGGGGACGAACAAGTCGGTCTCGGTCTTGGGCGGTAGTTCGGGCGCGATGCCGGGGTCGGTCTTCTTCCGCCGCAGCAGGAACGGCCGGATCAGCGCGGCGAACCTGGCGGTCGCCTCGGCGTCCCGGTACCGCTCGACCGGCATCGCCACCCGGCTGGTGAACGCCTCCAGGTGGCCGAGCAGCCCTGGTGTCGTCCAGTCGAGGATCGCCCACAGGTCCGACAACCGGTTCTCCACCGGCGTCCCGGTCAGCGCGATCCTGGCCGGTGCCGGCAGCGCTCGCAGTTCCCTGGCCGTCCGCGATAGCGGGTTCTTCGCATGCTGGGCCTCGTCGGCGACGACCAGGCCCCAGCCGACCCCGCCGAGGCGCGCGGAGTCGCGCAGCACCACGCCGTAGGTGACCAGGACGACCTCATCGACGGCCAGGTCCTCCAGGTGCCGGCCGCCGCCGTGATACCGGCGGACCTGGATGTCCGGGGCGAACCTGCGCACCTCGTGCTCCCAGGTGCCGAGCAGCGACGCCGGGCACACCACGAGCGTGGGGCCGGCTTCGCCTCCCGCCGGTGCAGGTGCAGCGCGATCACCTGGATCGTCTTGCCGAGCCCCATGTCGTCGGCCAGGCAGCCGCCCAGCCCCGTCTCGCACATCCCGGCCAGCCAGGCCAGGCCACGCTGCTGGTAGGGCCGCAGCACCGCCTTGAGTCCGGGCGGCGGGCCGACGGGCACCGGGGCCGACGCGACGCGGGCCACCTGGGCGGCCAGGTCGGCCAGCGGGCCTTCGGCCATCACCGGGACCGTCTCGCCGTCGATTTCCGCCGAGCCCGCCAGCACCGCCCCAAGCGCCTCGGACGTGCGCATCCGGGTGCGTGGCGGGCGGCGCAGCCGGTCGAGCAGTGCTGGGTCGAGGATCACCCAGCGGCCCCGTAGCCTGATCAGCGGCCGTTTGGCTTCGGCCAGGGCGGCGATCTCGTCGGCGTCGAGGAGGGCGCCGCCGAGCGTGAGCTGCCAGCGGAAATCCAGCAGGGCCTCGATCCCGAACCCTGCGTCCGTCAGCTTCTCCGGCGCGGGCGTGGCTACGGCCCTCAGCTCTAGGCCGTCGCCGAGCAAGCTGGAGGGCCACATGACCTCGATGCCGGCGCCCGCCAGTTCTTCGGCGGCCGGGCCGAGCAGGCTGGCCAGCGCCTCGTCGTCCAGGTCGATGACCGACGGGCTGACCTGCCGCAGCACCTCGGCCAGCGGAGACCATATCGCCGCGCCGCGCCGCAGCGCCAGCAGCAGGTCGGTCTCCGCCTGCGCGCCGAACCTGGACAGCACGGTCTCGGGCTGGCTCCACAGCGCGGCGGCGTCGACGATCAGGCTCGGGTCGTCCTGGCTGCGCAGCTGAGGCACCAGCCTGAATGTGGGTTCGGACTCCTCCGTCTCGGCTTCGTGCTCCTCATCCGTGATCTCACCGGCCTCCCCGGCCGGCCGGGGGACGGCCTCGATCCGCAGCCCGAGACGTGCCCCGGCCGTAAGGCCGTCGGTGGTGTCGGCGAGCCATTCCGCGAGATCGCCGACATGTGTGGGACCGTCTGCCGCGAACGCCGGAGACGTGGTCGCCCGGACCGCGGCCGGCGATCGCGCGATCAGGTCGGCAATCGCGTCCCACAGGTCACGGATCAGCGCCTCGGGAGTCCGGAGCCGCATCGGGCGCGAGCCTGGCAGCGCCAGGGGATGCGCGGCCGGCGGGAAGGCGGCGGCGAGCTGACGCATCCAGCTGAGGTCGGCCGGATCGAGCGGCCCGGCTCTCCAGACGTCCGTGCCGTCGGCTCCGACCGTCGGCAGGAGGCGGCCCCGGGCGATCAGTCCCACGCCCGCCGCCGCGGCCGCGGCCCAGACCTGGCCGCTGAGCCGCAGCTGCTCACGTGCGCCCACGGCGAGCAGCGCCGGAAGCGCCTCGGCGAGCGGGATGAGATCCGCGGCGACCAGGCGCTTACGTATGCCGTAGGTGCCGCCGGGGAAGACCAGCTCGACTCGGGCGGACCCGGTGCCCCGGCCCCAGTGCGCGAACATGCCCTGCCGGGGAATTTTGCCCGGTACGAAGACCAGCTCGCCGTCCAGCACAGCACCGTACGATACCGGTTGCCTGGTCCGGCTCGCCAAGGAAAGCAAGAAGCCGGCCGCGCGGTGCCGACCCGGATCGGCCAGCCCGAGCGGCCCCGCGGGCCCGGTCATATGCGTCATGGGCGGCCGCTGACGGTGAAAGACTCCTGTGGTGGCAGACCTTGGCGAGCTGAAGATCCCGGTGGCGGTGCGCCCGGCGGCGGAGGCGATCATCGCGCTGACCGACCGGGTGTGTCCGGAGCTGCTGGATGAGGAGTATGCCGTCCTCGCCCGCGGCGTGGTGGCGAAGCTGGCGCGTAAGCGCCCGTCGCCGATCCAGTCGGGCCGGGCGCCGACCTGGGCCGGTGCGATCGTCTATGCGCTGGGGCAGGTGAACTTCTTGTTTGACTCGGCCACTAAGCCGTATGCCACGGCGGATGACCTGAGCGCGGCGTTCGGTGTCGCCAAGTCCACGCTGGGCGCCAAGGCCAAGCAGATCCGTGACCTGACGAAGATGTCCTGGGGGACGGCGGAGTTCTTGCGCGAGGACATGATCGAGGCCAGCCCGATGATCTGGCTCATCCAGGTGGATGGCCTGGTGGTGGACGCCCGCGAGCTGCCGCTGTCGCTGCAGGCGGAGGCCTTTACGCTGGGCATCATCTCGTACATTCCGGCGCTCGGCCGGGACGGCACCGCCGCCTGGCTGAGCGGGAGCGGAAATACCCAACCCTGACCGGCCACGGGATCAGGCACGGCTCAGGATGCCGTCCCGGGCCGCCCATTGGGAAGTAGCCTGTCACGGTGACGCGAACGCGGCGTGAAAAGGTACTCGATGTGCCATAGCGTCCCTTCTAATCTTTTCCCCGCCGACGCACCACCGGCCCGGAAGGGGCTATCCCGTCACACGGAGCCCGCGGTCCCGGCAGGGCTACCCGGAAGCGGGAGCTACCCGGAAGCGGGAGCTACCCGGAGGCGGGGGCTACCTTGGCAAACGGGCTCGTGGCGTCAGGAGCAGGTCGGCGCACAGTCCGACGTGATCTGAGGGGTACCCCGGGCCGCCCGGCAGGGCCACCTTGCCGGTGAACAGAACCCCCGCGGATTCGGCCGTGACCCCGGTTGTGGTCAAGATGAAGTCGATGCAGTGCGGCACCTTGCCGGCCGGGAGATACTCGGCACGGAACGTCGGCGCGCAGCTGCCACCGAACGCGTCGGCAAGTCCTGTCTCGGCCATGAAATCGCCGAACAGGGAACTATCACGGTCCACGTTGAAGTCCCCGCACACGACGGCCGGGACGCCGATGCTGCCCACCATCCCCGCCAGGGCGTCCAGCTGGTCGCGGTGCAGCGGGTAGAACCGGCCGGTCCGCGACCAGTCCCCATCCCAGTTGGCCACGGGGTGCGTGTTGACGATGCACAGCCCGGGGTGCGCCAGCCGGGTCACCAGGGCGCCCTTCGCCCGCGCCCTGAACCTGACCCTCCGGGGGATGCCGGGAACCTTGGGCGGGGTGCCGAAGCCCCGGTACGCCGAGACGGATACCGGTCGGCGCGAGAACGTCACCAGGCCGCAGGCCGGCCCGGCCGCCGAGGGCCGGTAGCTCACGTGCTGGAACGAGGGCATCCGCCGGGCCAGCAGGTGCAGTTGCCAGGAGCTGAACACCTCCTGGAAACACACGACATCAGCGCGCCCTGCCTCGAACTCGGTGCCGATCACCGCGTACCGCGCGGCCAGGTCCGAGCCAAGGATATGGATGCCCCAGGTGTTGAGGGACGCGACGCTCAAGCGGCCTGCCAGTCGTTCCGACTGGCCTGCCAATCGTTCCGGCATGGCGGTGACCATACCGGCTAGCCGATGTGGCGGTACCGGCGCACGGCCAGCGGCGCGAAGATGACGGTGATCGCGATACTCCAGACGATGATGTGCCACGCCGGGGCCGCGACCGGTCCGCCCAGCATCAGGCCGCGGGAGGCGCTGGACAGTGCGGTCACCGGGTTGACCCGGACCCAGGCTTGCAGCCAGCCGGGCAGGGTGCTGGTCTGGATGAACACGTTGCTCCCGAACGCGAGCGGGAACATGACGATGAACCCGAATCCCTGCAGGCTCTGCGGGGATTTCACGTACAGGCCAAGGAGTACCCAGATCCAGCCAACGGCGAAACCGAAGACGAACATCAGCCCCGCCGCGCCGAGCGCGGACAGCGGATTGGTGGCGATCCGGAAGCCGAGCAGCGACCCGTACCCGAAGACCATCGCGATCGAGACGAGATAACGGACGAAATCCCCCATGATCGTCCCGGTCAGCGGAGCCGACCGGGAGATGGGCAGGCTACGGAACCGGTCGAAGATGCCCTTGGTGACGTCGGTGTTCAGCCCGATGCCGGTGCCCATGCTCGCGAACACCACCGTCATCACCATGATGCCGGGCAGCACGTACTGCAGGTACGTGTGCCTGCTCTCGCCCTTGATCGCGCCGCCGAACAAGAAGACGAACAGCGTCACGAAGACGATCGGCTGCAGTGTGACGTCGAGCAGTTGCTCCGGGTTACGCCTGATCCGCACCAGCGCCCGCCACGCCAGCGTCAGCGCGTGCCTGAGCGCCCGGCCCGGCGTCATGCGCCGCGCCCGGATCGGTCCGGCCTCCGTGACGGCCGTCATCGGGTGTCCTCCTCGGCGGCGTGCCCGGTGAGCGCCATGAAGACCTCGTCCAGGCTGGCCAGCCGCAGCGCGAGCTCGGTGACCTCTATCTGCTCCGCCTGCAGCCCGCTCACCACGGCCGGCAGGGCCTGCGCGTCGTCCACGGGGACCGACAGCAGACCCGGGTCCTCCTCGGTCCCGGCCGGAGCGCGGCCCACCGCGGCGGCGACGATGCCGGCGACCCTCGTCAGGTCCGCCGGATCGGCCGGGCGCACGTCGAGAGTTTGCCGGCCGATGGTGGCCTTCAGCTCGGCGGCGGTCCCGGTCGCGATCACCCGGCCGTGGTCGATGACCGCGATCTCGTTGGCCAGCCGGTCGGCCTCGTCCAGGTATTGCGTGGTCAGCAGCACCGTCGTGCCCTCGGCGACCAGCTCCCTGATCATCGCCCACACCTCGCCCCGGCTGCGCGGGTCCAGTCCGGTGGTCGGCTCATCCAGGAACAGCACCGCGGGCCGCTGAACCAGGCTCGCCGCTAGGTCGAGCCGGCGCCGCATCCCGCCGGAGTAGGTCTTGACCGAACGGCCGGCGGCGTCAGCCAGGCCGAATCGTTCAAGCAGCTCACCCGATCGCCGCTTGGCCTCCGTTCGTGGCACCTCGAGCAGCCGCGCGATCAGCAGCAGGTTCTCAAAACCGGTGAGGTCCTCGTCGACTGCCGCGTACTGGCCGGTCAGCCCGATCAGCTCACGGACCCGGTCGGCCTGCCGGACGATATCCGCGCCGCAGACGCGGGCGTAACCGGCATCGGGCCGCAGCAACGTGGCTAGCATCCGGACCACGGTGGTCTTTCCCGCCCCGTTCGGGCCAAGCAGGCCAAGGACCATGCCCGGCCGGACCGCCAGATCGACGCCGTCCACCGCCAGCGTCTTCCCGAACCGCTTGGCCAGGCCCACCGCCTCGATCGCCAACGTCATGACGCTCATTCCTCGCTCATCGGTGAGCCGCTGACTCACCCAGGTGGACCGTCTGGTTGTGGACGCCCGCGCATCTTCTCCAGACTATTGACACGATTGGCGAATCCGTACCACTTCCAGGCCTCGGACGCGCGGTATTGTGCATCACCTGGTGATAGATGATCGGCTGGCAACAGGCTGACCACAGCGATGGTCCTTTGATGTCGCCGGGACAACGACGATGGACCATCGGTGTGGCTCGGAAGCGGGAGCGGGACAGCACGCGCGTGCAGGATGGGGTGGCCGGGGTTCGCGGGACCGCGTGGCGAGCCCACGAGACGGCAAACCGACGCCGGGACCCATCCTTCGTCGCAATGGGTGATCGGGTGAACGCGCCGTCCGTGCCGCCGAGCACGTCGATGCTCTCCAGCGGCCCTCTGCCTCCTCTGCTGAGGCCCAGCAACTTCGGCTTGGCTGTGCTCGCGGGATGAAAGCCCGCTTACTGAGCTTGCTACGCCTCGGCGGCCTTCGCGGCCGGGCCATTCGAGCGCGTCGAGGACTTGCGGTTTCTCGTCCTGGCCGGCTTGCGTGGTTCTTCGATCAGCTTGACGACAATGTCGGGGCCGGCGGTTTCGACGGTCTGCACGCGGTGCGGCAGCAATGCCAGGAACGCCCGGAAGCTCCGGCATCCATAGTTGTGCTCGTCGAAGGCCGCGTCCAGCGCCAGCATCTTGCTCTTCAGGCCGCCGGCCGTCAGCGTCTCGGCGTTGGACTCCTCGAAGGCCCGCACCAGGAGCTGCTCGGCGCTGGCGATGTCGAACGCGGCGTTCACCGCCGGCCGCACCTCTGGCTCCACTTCGGCGACCAGCGTGCCCCAGTACTTGTACTCCGAGCAGACCGACACCAGTTTGCGGCTGGCGTTGGCCTCGGTGCCGACACCCACCACCCACTTGCCGAACTCCCGCAGCCGCTGCACCAGAGGCGAGTAGTCGCCGTCCCCGCTGACCAGCACGAACACGCTGATGTCGGGGTGCACGATCAGCGTCTCCATGGCGTCCACAGCCATCCTGATGTCGGCGGCGTTCTTGTTCTGGATGCCGACCCGGGCGACCTGGATGAGGTCCACGCCATTCATGGCGAGGTCCTCCTGGTGGCCGCCGAAGCGCGTATTGGCCCAGTCCGCGTAGGCGCGGCGGACCGAGGCGTTGCCGTATCCGCGGCACAGCCGGGTCAGCGCCTCATAGGGGGCCGGGTTGGCCTGGTCAGGTAGTTCCTTGACCGCGCCGAGGACGAGGTTCTCGAAATCCACGAACACGGCGACCTGCGCCGACCCGTCGGGCTCCATCGTCGAACTCCTTTGGCCGATTAGGCGAGATCGTCACCAGGTCACCAGGCCTCAGCGATGGTCGGCCCGGCGCTAAAACGCTATCTCAGTCGGCGAGGGTTCAGCCGCAGATCCTCGGCGTGGTGTTAATAGTGGTCTATTTGTTCCGGCTGTGGCGGGTTATGCTGCTTTGCTAGTGGTTGCCCGGACAGGTAAGGCCGGTCAACGGAGGCATCACGGCAGGAGGTTCGCGTCATGGGCGTGCGGAAATCTCTTCGTCTCCGGCTCAAGCCGTTGAGAGCCTGGCTGGTGGCGGCATCCGCGCTGACGCTAGCCGCCGCGGGGCTCGCGGCGGCCGGGGTGCAGACGAGCTACGGCGCCACTCAAGCCGCTGCAACCACCCAGGGATACGGCAGGACCAGCCTGGACCACGTTTTCATCATCATGCTGGAGAACCACGCGGCCGATCACGTGGTCGGCGACCCGAATGCGCCCTTCATCACCTCGCTGGCCTCGACGTACGGTCAGGCCACCGACTACTTCGGGGTCACGCACACCAGCGAGGCAAACTACATCGCCGCCACCAGTGGTGACACCTGGTGGAACAACGACGACAATGGCTGGGCTGCGGGCAACGAGTTTCCGCATACCAATATCGTGGACGAGCTCGAGGCGGCGCACATCCCGTGGGCGGCTTACATGCAGGCCATGCCGAGTGCCGGTTACCTGCCTGACTCCTGGCCGAGCAGCTCGAATGCGCTGTACGTCAGCAAGCACAACCCGTTCATCTTGTACAACGACGTCCGCCTGAACCCGGCCCGCCGCGACCAGATCAAGCCGTACGCCGACATGGCCGCCGACCTGAACGGCCCGGACGCCCCTCGCTACGTGTGGATCAGCCCCGACGAGTGCAGCAACATGCACGGCGGTATCTACACAGCGGTTGCCGGTTACCCCGATACTCCGTGCCCCTACAACGACACCCCTGGGGACGCCAACGACGAGTCGCTGAAGGCCAAGGCCGACGCCTTCGTCAAGGGCGCAGTCGAGACGATCACGCACAGCCGGGCCTGGACCGGTAACAGCGCGATCTTTGTCGTGGCCGACGAGACCGACTACGACGGTTCAGATGCCAGCGACAATTACTACGCGTCCACCGCGGGCTGCTGCGACTCGCCTTACCTCCCGGCCGGGGATCCCGAGATCAGCGCGAGCTGGCCCGGGGGAGTCTACGGTGGCGGTTCGGCGCCCATGATCGTGGTCAGCAGGCAGGGGCCGCGGCACGCCACCGACGCCACGCCGTCCAATCACTACTCGATGCTGCTCACCATCGAGGAAGGCTTCGGGCTGACCAAGCTCGGATACACCTCCGACTCCGAACAGGTGCATTCTCTCTGGCCGCTGATCGCCAGCCGGTAGACCAGTTCGGCGCCGACGCCCGGGATAACCACGCCGCCACGCCGCCCGCCATCGCCGACGCCCGGCTTCGTCGCCGGTAGCGGTCCGGTTCCGGGGAGTTCCTTTTACGAGCGGGTTTACCGGACCGCAACAATTTGTCATGTGCCGTAAATACTTCGGGGCTACCGTGACTCAACCGCTGTGGTTGACGGCGAAGGGGTGATCGCAGGGCACTTACGGGGGCAATGGCAACGAAATCCCACCCGCTTAATCTGCGCGATGGGCGGGCCGAAACGAAGGTCGTACACCAAATGGCCGTTTGGGATTGGTTTGAGCAGCGGTCGTTTCACTACCGGGACTTCGGCGCATTCGCCAGCCCCGGCGAGACGATCCGCTGTCCCGCTGTCACGCTGATCCTGCCTACCCGCGAGGTCGCCGGTACCATCGGCCCGATCTTGGACACGGTAGCCAGGCTGAACGAGCGGAGCGGGCTGGTCGATCAGGTGCTGGTCATCGACGCGGACTCGGCTGACGGGACCGCGGATGTCGCCAGGGCCTACGGAGCCGAGGTCTACTCGGAGAACGAACTGCTACCCGAATTCGGGCCCGCCCTGGGCAAGGGCGACGCGATGTGGCGCGGACTGTCGGTGGCACGCGGCGATATCGTCATGTTCGCCGACACCGACACCTGCGATTTCGACGAGCACTTCATCTACGGCACGGTCGGCCCGCTCCTAGGGGTGCCGGGCGTCCAGTTCAGCAAGGCGGCCTACCGGCGCCCGTTCACCAGCGGGCAGCAATCCGTCGTTGACGGCGGCGGCCGGGTGACCGAGCTGATGGCCAAGCCCCTGCTGAACTACTTCTACCCGGACCTCGCCGGATTCGTCCAGCCGCTGGCCGGCGAGTTCGCCGCCTCCCGGGATCTGCTCTTGCGGACTCCGTTCCTGACTGGCTACGGGGTAGAGATCGCGATCCTGATCGACGCGCTCACCGAGGTCGGCCTGTCCGCGATGGCGCAGGTGGACCTCGGCACGCGGCAGAACCGCCACCAGCCGCTCTGGGACCTGACCAGGATGAGCTCCACGGTCCTGCGCGCGCTGGCACGCCGGGTGCCCGCGCTGCACCAGCCCGCGCTTGACCAGCGGCCGGGGGCGCCGTCGGCACCCAACGTCTGGGCACTGCGCCGCCCGGAGACCTACCTGCACGCCGTGGCGACCGAGGACGGCCTGCGTCTCGACGAGCACCTCAACGAGCTCCTCGAACGTCCGCCCATGGTCACGGTCCAGTCCGCCTTCGAAGAGGAGCTCCCCGCCTACCAGCTCGGCATGTAACCGCGACGCGCCGCCGGGCCGGCCTAGTGGCCGGCCCCGTGGCCGGCCTAGTGCACGTGGAATCGCCAGTCGTCAGGCACCCGCCCGGCGGGCCCCGGCACCGGCTGGTCGACCGGGTGGCTCTCCGGCGGTGCCAGCGCGGGCCCCTCGTACATCTCCTTGGTCTCGTAGCTGTAGAACCAGTCCTCGCCGGGTTCGAAGCTGCGGATGAGCGGATGCCCGGAGGCAGCCGCATGCGCGGACGCGTGCTGGGCCGGCGAGGTGTCGCAGCAGCCGATGTTCCCGCATTGCGCGCACCGCCGCAGGTGGACCCACCACCCGCCGACCGCGTCGCATTCCGCGCAGCCCGTTCCGCTCGGCGGCACCGAGGGATCGATCCCCGCTATCTCGCTCATCATGCTCTCCTAGTCTGACAGGCCGGCCGGAGCCGACAGAGGGCCGAGCGCGGCATCGTGCACGGCATCCGGGCCGTCCGGCGTCGCGGCGGGCCCGGGCTCCTGCGCCGTGACCGGAAGCCGCACCCGAAAACGCGTGTCACCCGGCGATGATTTCAGCGACAGATCCCCGTGGTGCTTGTTCACCACGATCCGCCAGGAAATGTCCAGCCCCAGCCCGGTTCCCTCGCCCACCGGCTTGGTGGTGAAGAACGGCTCGAAGATCCGCCGCTGGATCTCCGCGGGCACCCCAGGCCCGGTATCGGAGAACTCCACGCATACCTGGTCTCGGTCCAGCTCGGTCCGCACGGTCAGCGTTCCCGAGTCCTTCATGGCCGACACCGCGTTGTCGATCAGGTTCGTCCATACCTGGTTCAGCTCCCCGGCGTAGGCCGGGATGCGCGGCAACGACCGGTCGTAGTCCTTCACCACGACGATCCCGGGCGGGAACTTGCCGCTCAGCATCAGCAGCGTGCTGTCCAGCAGTTCGTGCACGTCCACCACCTGGTACGGTGCCCGGTCCAGCTGCGAGTACTGCTTGGCCGCGCCGACCAGGGTGGAAATCCGGGTGGTGGAGTCCTCGATCTCGTTCATCAGCAGCTCGGTCTCGACCGTGTAGTTCAGCCACCGCAGCGCCCCCTCCAGCGTCGCCGGGTCCACGGTCGCCTCGACCTGATCGAGCCACGCCACGTCGAGCCCGGCCGCCACGAACGTCGAGGCCAGCTCCCACCCGCTGGAAATGTCGTGATCGTCCAGCCAGTCCGTAATCGTGTCCTCGGCGTCGGACACGTCAAGCGGCGACATCGCCGCGGCCTTCGCCGCCGCCTTCGGAGCCCGTTCGGCCGCCTCTTCCTGCAGCCGGATCAGCGTCTCCAGGGTGGACCGGTCATACGGTCCGGCCGCGATCATGCCCAGCTTGTGCCGCATCCCGGCCACCCGCTCGCGCAGCGACGCGGTGGCCCGGACCGCGGCCGCGGCCGGGTTGTTCAGCTCGTGGGTCAGCCCGGCAGAAAGCGAGCCGAGCGCCAGCAGCCGTTCCCGCTGGCCGATCGCCTGCTGGGCGCTCTTGGTCCCGAAGAAGAGTCCCTCGAGCAGGTGCACCGCCATCGGGAACCACTCGTGCATCAGCTGGGCAAACTTCTCGGCGTCCAGCACGAAGAACCGGGACGGCTCGGTCACCCGCAGCGAGTTGTTGTAGCGCTGCTGGACCCGGTCGCCGAGATAGGCCTGGAAGGCCCCGGTGTACACCCCGCGCTCGGCGGTCCGGCCCACCTCGACGTCGTCGGTGCCGACCCGCCGCAGCAGCACCAGGCCACCTTCCAGAAGCACGTAAAAGCAGGTCGCCGGGTCGCCCTCGGTGTAGACCAGCCCGGGTTGGATCAGCTCGACGTGCCCCCGCTCGCACAGCCACTGCAGCTGGTCCTCGGTGAGCTTCTCGAACAGGAACAAGGTCCGCAGTTCATCGACCCCGCACGGCTCGGGCACAGGCTCAGCACTCATGTCTTCTCCAGGTAACGATGCACCAGCATGACGGCCAGCGCCCCTTCCCCGACCGCGGACGCCACCCGCTTGGCCGATTCCGAACGCGCGTCTCCGGCCACGAACACCCCGGGCACGCTGGACTCCAGGTGATAGGGCATCCGGTCGAGTCCCCACCCGCGCGGCCGCTCGCCACCCACCGACAGGTCGGGGCCCGCGATCACGAACCCCCGCTCATCCCGCACCACGACACCGTCCAGCCAGTCCGTCAGCGGCGCCGCGCCGATAAACAAGAACAACAGCTGGGCCTCGACTTCTTCCGTCGAGGAGTCCGCGGTGTTCCGCAGCGTCAGCCCCTCTAGGTGGTCATCGCCCCGGGCCGCCACCACCTCGGTGCACGTCCGCACCGAGATGTTCGGAATGTCCGCGATCTGCTTGATCAGGTAGTACGACATCGACCGTTCCAGCGACGACCCGCGGACCAGGATCGTGACGGACTTG
This sequence comes from uncultured Actinomycetes bacterium, assembly GCA_963808315.1. GTDB lineage: Bacteria > Actinomycetota > Actinomycetes > Streptosporangiales > Streptosporangiaceae > Palsa-504. Next base: position 231,311 of record CAWEFK010000024.1, read on the forward strand.
GCGTGCCGCGACAGGTACACGGCGGCCTGCCCGGCCGAGTTGGCGCCGCCGACGATGTACACGTCCTGCCCGAGGCAGGCGGACGCCTCGGTCAGCGCCGACCCGTAGTAGACCCCGCGCCCGGTCAGCGAGCTCAGCCCGGGCGCGTCCAGCTGCCGGTACGAGACCCCGGTGGCCAGGATGATCGTGTGCGCGTCGATCGAGGACCCGTCCGCGAACCGGACACTGCGCGCCGAGCCGCGCACGTCCAGGCCGATCACGTCCCGCGTGGTCAGCACCTCCGCGCCGAACTTGGTGGCCTGGCGGCGGGCCCGGTCGGTCAGCTGCGCTCCCGACACCCCGTCCGGGAAGCCCAGGTAGTTCTCGATCCGCGAGCTCTGCCCGGCCTGGCCGCCGGTGGCGGTCCGCTCGACCAGTACGGTGCGCAGCCCTTCGGAGGCCCCGTACACCGCGGCGCCCAGCCCGGCCGGGCCGCCGCCGATGACGATGAGGTCGTAGAAGTCCTTCGACGGCGTGGTCGCCAGCCCGACCCGGTCCGCCAGCTCGGCGTCGGTCGGCTCGACCAGCGGATCGCCGCCGGGCGTGATCACCACCGGCAGCGAAAGCCCGTCGGCCTGAGCGGCCTCGAGGAGCCGCTGTCCCTCCGGCTCGTCGGAGGCGTACCACCGGTAGGGCACCTGGTTGCGAGCCAGGAACTCGCGTACCTCCGACGAACGCGCCGACCAGCGATGCCCCACGACCTTGGTCTCAGGCACCGGCCGGTGGTCCGACGACAGCCACGAGTCGAGCAGCGCGTCGACCACCGGGTACAGCTTCTCCTCCGGCGGGTCCCAGGGCTTGAGCAGGTAGTGGTCCAGGTCGACCACGTTGATCGCGTCGATCGCCGCGCCCGTGTCGGCGTACGCGGTGAGCAGCACGCGCCGCGCGCCGGGGTAGATGTCCATCGCCTGCTCGAGGAACTCGATCCCGTTCAGCTCGGGCATCCGGTAGTCGGCCAGGATGACGGCGACCAGGTCGCCGCGCAGCTTCATCTGGCGCAGCGCGTCCAGAGCCGCCGCGCCCGATTCCGCCCGCACGATCCGGTGCCGGTCCCCGTAGCGTCGCCGCAGGTCACGCGCCACGGCCCGGGATACCCCCGGGTCGTCGTCCACGGTCAAGATGGCCGTGCGGATTACCTCGCTCTGCTCGGTCATACCGCCATCCTAAGGGGCCTTATCCGCGGACCCCGAGGCCGTCGAGCACCCGCACCACGTTCGCCCGCAGGGTTTCTGCGGCGTGGTCGTGCCCGGCCAGCAGGTGCAGCAGGGCCTGCTGGAACAGCCCGTCCAGGATCGCGTAGGCGGCCCCGGGGGACAGGGCCACGGTGATCCCGGCGAATTCGGCGTAGCGGCTGATGACGCGCCAGATCATGTCCTCGCGACGCTGGTCGATCTCCAGCACGTCGGGACGGAACGACTCGGAGAACAGGCTCTGATTACGCAGGTCGTACCAGAGCCGGTGCATCGGCGCGTCGGTTCGCAGGGTCTGCGCCATCGCCGCGCTGAACTCGCGTTTGAGCTCGGCCGCCGAACTCGCGGTGGCGACGATCTCGTCGTACCGGGTGACGCACGCGGCCTCGTACTGGCGCACGCAGTGCGTGATCAGGTCTTCCTTGTCGCTGAAGTAGTAGTGCAGCACGCCGTGCGAGAACTGGGTGTTCTGCGCGATCTCGCGCAGGCTGGTGCGGGCGTAACCCAGTTCGGCGAGCGTCTGCAGCGCCGCGTCGGCCAGCTGGGCCCGCCGTTCGGCGAATTTGTCGACCTGTCGTCGTGAGATCCGCTCACGCTTGGTCTCAGTTACCACGGCCACATGTGGAGTGTATCGCGGCGGCTCCGGCCGGCCGCAGACAAATTGGACGATCGTCCAGGAAAGTCTTGACGACTGTCAAGATTTCGTTACGCTGTGACCTACGTCGCAGCGACCCGCGCGGTCTCAAGGAGGAGATGCCACATGAGTGTGTACGACTTGACGGGCCGCAAGGCGCTGGTCACCGGCGGGGCGCGCGGGCTGGGCGCGGGCACGGCCGAGGCACTGGCCCGGGCCGGAGCAGCCGTCGTCATCGGCGACATCCGGGAGGACCTCGGCGAGGCGACCGCCGACGCGATCAAGAAGACGGGCGCGGACGCGGCCTACCTGCCGCTTGACGTGACCGACGAGGCGAGCTGGGAACGGGCCATCGAGGGCACCATCGCCGAGCTCGGCGGCCTGGACATCGTGGTCAATAACGCCGGCATCGAGATCACCCAGCTGGTGGCCGACCTCGAGGTGGATGACATCCGCAAGATGCTCGACGTCAACATCGTCGGCACCGCGCTGGGCCTCAAGCACGCCTTCCGCGCCATGCGGCCCGGCGGCCCGGCCGGCCGCGGCGGCGCCGTGATCAACATCGCGTCGGTCGCCGCCACGATCGCGTTCCCCGGGATCGCGGTCTACTCCGCGACCAAGTCCGCGATCGACCGGCTGACCAGGGTGGCGGCGATGGAATCAGGCAAGCTCGGCTACGGCGTCCGGGTGAACTGCATCTATCCGGGCCTGTGCCCGACCGAGATGGGAAACCAGCTGGCTCAGGACGTGGTGGAACTCGGCCTGTTCCCGAGCGTGCCCGAGGCCATCGGCGCCGTCGTCGGGCTCACCCCGGCCGGCCGCCTCGCCGAGGTGCAGGACATTGCGGACGCGGTGGTTTTCCTGGCCTCCGACGGAGCTCGTTTCGTCACCGGGGCCGGCCTGCCGGTCGACGGCGGCATGGGCATGTAGGGAAAGGGACTGAACGTGAGCACAGACAAGCCCGTCATCGTCTACGGCGCGTCGGGTTACACCGGCCGCCTGATCTGCGAGTACCTGCGCGAGTTCAACGTGCCGTTCGTGGCGGCCGGGCGCGACAAGGCCCGCATCGCCGAGGCCCTGGACAAGGTGCCAGGCATCGACACGGTGCAGCACGAGATCGTCGAGGTCTCGCACGACGTGGGGCCGCTGACCGAGCTGTTCACCGGGGCCAGCGTCGTCTGCAACACGGTCGGGCCGTTCGCCCAGTACGGCGGCGACGTCGTCGAGGCCTGCATCGCCGCCGGCACCCACTACCTGGACACCACCGGGGAGCAGGACTGGCTGATCAGCTGCGACGAGGACTACGGCAAGCGGATGGCGGAAAAGGGCCTGCTGCTCGCACCGGGCATCGCGCAGATGTACACCACCGGCGAGATCGCCGCCCAGCTGTGCCTGGAGAAGCCGGGAGTGGACACCCTCGACATCCTGGTCTTCTGGAAGGGCATGCCGACGGTCGCGTCCACCCGGACGATCCTGGTCAACGCGGCCCTGTCCAAGGCCTACTACCTGGAGCAGAATCAGTACGTCGAGTGGCCCGCCGACGGCAACCTGTACGACGTGACGATTCCCGGCCAGCACGAGACCGGCCTCGCGCTGCCGTGGGGCGGCACCTCGCACCCGGTGTGGTTCAAGCGCGATCCGCGCGTGGCCAACGTCAGGGTGCTTGGCGGCGTGTTCAACCGCCCGCTGATGCTGGGCGTACCGCAGATCGTGAAGGCGGTCCTTGAGCAGATCGAGGGGCTGCCCGAGGCCGAGAAGCTGCGGGTGCTCACCGAGCAGGCGGCCGGCGTGATGAACCAGATGCCGCCGCGCGAGGCGACCAGGATCAACACCTCACTGGACTCGGTGCACGCCTCGGGTCCGCTCGGCCGCGCCCACTGCGTGATCCACGGCAACTCCAACTACAAGCAGACCGGCCTGATGCAGGCGTACGGGGCGTACTCGCTGCTCCAGCAGCCGCCCAAGCGGGTCGGCTTCGCGTCCGGCTGCCAGGCCTTCGGCCACCACGAGCTGCTCGGCGTGCTGCGCAGTTTCGGGCTGGTCATGGAGCCGACCCTCACCGTCCAGCACTAGGGCCGTCAGCATGCGCCTGACCGACTTCCTGGACAAGGGTGCCTCGCTCGGTCCCGAGGCACCCTGCCTGACCACGGGCGGGCGCACGCTGACCTATGCCGACGTCCAGCGGCTGTCGTGGCGGATCGCCCGCGCGCTCGACCGCGCTGAGATCGAGCCAGGCGACAAGGTGGCGATCTTGTCAGCGAACGACCCGATCGCGTTCAGCTGCGTGTTCGGCATCTCCCGGGCGGGTGCGGTGTGGTGCCCGGTGAACCCGCGCAACGAGGCGGCGGAGAACCGCGACCTGCTCGACTTCTTCGACTGCCGGTGCCTGATCTTCCAGGCCGCCTTTGCCCCGCTGGTGGCCAAGATCCTGCCTGACCTGCCGAAGCTCACCACGCTGGTCTGCCTCGACGGCGAACACGCGCCCGCCGTGCCGTTCGAGCAGTGGATCGGGCCCGAGCCCGCCGAGCCCTGGCAGGCCGAACCGCTTCCCGGCGACATCGTCATGCTGGTCGGCACCGGGGGTACCACGGGTCGCCCCAAGGGCGTGATGCTCACCGGCCACAACATCGAGACGATGTCCGCGCTGACGCTGATGAGCTACCCGTTCGGCCCGCGCCCGCGGTACCTGGCCCTCGCGCCGCTCACCCACGCGGCCGGCGTGCTCTGCTTCCCTGTGATGACGCTCGGCGGTGAGATCGTCATCATGCCCGCGCCGGACCTGACCGAGTTCCTGGCCCTGGTCGAGCACAGCAAGATCACCCACACGTTCCTGCCGCCGACGCTGATCTACATGCTGCTTGACCACGGCCGGCTGGCCGAGACCGACACCCGCAGCCTGCGGTGCCTGTGGTACGGCGCCGCCCCGATGTCGGCCAGCCGCCTGGCGGAGGCGCTGGAGAAGATCGGGCCGGTGATGGGCCAGCTGTTCGGTCAGTCTGAAGCCCCGATGATGATCTCGACCCTGGCTCCCGCGGATCACTTCCACGCCGACGGGTCACTCGCGCAGGAACGCCTGGCCTCGGCCGGACGCCCCACCCCGCTCACCACCGTCGCGGTCATGGATGACGAGGGCCATCTGCTCGAAGTCGGCCAGCGCGGCGAGATCGTCGTCCGCGGGCCGCTGGTGATGGCGGGCTACCACAAGAACCCGCAGGCCTCGCAGGAGGCGGCCAGGTACGGATGGCACCACACCGGGGACATCGGTTACCTCGACGAGGACAACTACCTGTTCATCGTCGACCGCGCCAAGGACATGATCATCACCGGCGGTTTCAACGTCTACTCCGCCGAGGTCGAGCAGGTGCTGCTGGCCCATCCCGCCGTGCAGGACTGCGCGGTCATCGGATTGCCGGACGCCAAGTGGGGCGAGCGGGTGACCGCGGTCGTGCAGCTCCGTCCCGGGCAGGCCGTGACGTCGGAGGACGTCCGTGCCTTCGTCAAGGCACGGCTCGGCAGCGTCAAGGCCCCCAAGCAGGTGGAAGTGTGGCCCGACCTGCCACGTTCCAAGGTCGGGAAGGTGCTCAAGACCGAGGTCAAAGCCCAGCTCCGGGCCGAAGCCGACCGCGGGTAGAGCTCTTTTTGGGCCGAACGATCCGGCCTGCGTGCCCTACGTCACTAGGCTCGAAGGATCATGACAGTTACCGCCGATGATCTCGACGCCGCCGTCTCGTGCGTGATGAGCGGGCTGCTGCCGCTGACCGACCGGGACTGGTCGGTCAGGGCCGGCCGCCTGGAGTGGAATTGCTGGCACACCGCCGAGCACATCGGCGATTGCCTGATGTCCTACGCCTGGCAGCTCGCCGTCCAGCCGACGGCGCGTTATGTGCGAGCCACCGCCACCGCCGAGAAGGACGCATCCCCGGCGGAGGTGCTGGAGTTCGCCGTGACCGGCGGGCGGGTGCTGGCTTCTGTGGTCCGCACGTCTCCCGCTCATGTCCGGGCCTATCACCCGGCCGGGACGGCTGACCCGGAAGGTTTCGCCGCGCTGGGATGTCACGAGGCTCTCCTGCACGGCAACGACATCGCGCAGGGCTTCGGCCGTAGCCTCGATCCGCCGCGCGATGTGTGCCGCCGTGTCCTGGCCCGCGTGTTCCCGCAGGCGCCGTCCGACCTGGCCGAGGCCGACCCCTGGACCGCTCTGCTGTGGGCCGGCGGCCGTCTCGACCTTCCCGACCACCCGCGGCTGCCGGGCTGGCGCCCCCACCCCGCCCCCCTCACCGGCTGACGGCGGGGCCTGCTAGGGCTGGTAGGAGCCGGGGACCCAGGCCCGGGTGCTGACGCCGATCGCGTTCCAGGCGTTGATGGCGACGATAAGGCTGACCAGCGCGGCGATCTGGGGCGGGCTGAACTCGGCGGCGACGTCGGCGTAGGCCTGATCGGGGACGTGCGTGCCGGTCAGCTGGGTGACGGTCTCGGTGAAGGCCAGCGCGGCCCGCTCGCGGGCGGTGAAGTACGGGGTTTCGGCCCAGGCGGCCAGCCCGTACAGGCGCTGCTCGGTCTCGCCGATCGCGCGCGCGTCCTTGGTGTGCATGTCGATGCAGTAGGCGCAGCCGTTGAGCTGGGAGGCGCGGATCCGGATCAGCTCGCGCAGCCTGGGGTCGATTCCGGCGGTGTCGAGTTCCTTGGTCGCGGCCTGGTCAAGCCGTGACATCGCGCGGGAAAAGCCGGGTGCGAGGCCGGTCGAAATCGAGCCGGACCGGGATCTGTGCTGGTGTCGTGTGTGATCGTCATGACCACCACGCTAGGCGGATAAGCGGCCCAGGGTAAGGTCCAGTTCTATGCCAGAAACTTGGCCCAATTCCGCCAGAGTCCTCCATCGATCTGCACCTGGATCTTTCCGGGACCCGGGTACGAGCAGGCCTGGAGACCGCGCTGCGCAGCGCGGTCCGGACGGGCCGGCTGCGCCCCGGCGTGCGGTTGCCGTCTTCCCGGGCCCTGGCCGCGGACCTGGGTATCGCCCGCAACACGGTCGCCGAGGTCTACAGTCAGCTCGTCGCGGAGGGCTGGCTGACCGCGCAGACCGGCTCGGGCACCTCCGTCGCGCCGCGTCAGGCCCCGGATTTCCTGGCCGTCGCCGACGGCCGCCCCAGGCGGCGGCTTCGCGCTATGACCTGCGTCCCGGGCGTCCCCGACCTGTCCGCGTTCCCGCGGCGGGCGTGGCTCGGCACGGCCCGCAAGGTACTGGCGGCCGCGCCCGACCAGCTCCTTGGCTACCCGGACCCGCGCGGGCTCCCGGCGCTGCGGGCGGCGCTGGCGGGCTACCTGGCCCGGGCGCGGGGTGTCATCGCCGATCCCGGGCACATCGTGATCTGCGCGGGCTTCAGCCACGGTCTGGCCGCCGTCTGCCGCGCGCTGCGTTCGGGCGGCGCGACCACCATGGCCGTGGAGGCCTATGGGCACAAGCAGCACCGCGACATCGTCACCGGGCAGGGCCTGGGCCTGCGGCCGGTCTCGGTGGACCCGATGGGTGCGGTGATCGGCGAGGCGAGCGGGGCCGACGCCGCGCTGCTGACCCCGGCGCACCAGTTCCCGCTGGGCGTGACCCTCCATCCGCGCCGCCGCCGGGAGGTGGCCGCCTGGGGCGGGGTCGTGATCGAGGACGACTACGACGGAGAGTTCCGCTACGACCGGCAGCCGGTCGGCGCGTTGCAGGCGCTCGCGCCCGATCACGTCATCTACGCCGGCACGGCCAGCAAGAGCCTGGCCCCGGGCCTGCGGCTCGGCTGGCTGGCGGTTCCGCCGCGCCTGCTCGAGGCGGTGACGGCCGAGCTTGCCGCCGGGCCCTCCGGGCTTGACCAGCTCATCTTGGCCGAGTTCATCACCTCAGGTGGCTACGACCGTCAGGTCCGCCGGGCCCGGCTGGCGTATCGCCGCCGCCGGGACCGGCTCGACCGCCGCGCTGCCCGGTGGCGGCCCGCAACTGCGGGTCAGCGGCATCGCGGCCGGCCTGCACGCGGTGCTTGACCTGCCCGGGACCGATGTCGAGCGAGCACCTGATCGCCCGGGCCAGGGAGCGCGGCCTGGCCCTGGACGGCCTGGAACGTTACCGTGCCGCCGCAGGTCAGGGGGGCGACCGGGCGGGCCTGGTCATCGGCTATGCCCGGCCGCCCGAGCATGCCTACACCACGGCCCTGGCCCGGCTGCGGGCCGTCCTGGTCACGGAGTGAACGGCGCCGGGGGTTCGAGCGACGGTGCGTCCAGGAAGGGCACGACCGCGGCCACCAGGTCGGGCGAGACCATGTCGTAGTGCGTATGCCCGGGCAGGACGGCCAGCCTGGCCACCGGCCGGGCCGAGCCGTCCCAGGTCGCGTCCCGCAGGCCGCCGCCGAGCAGCTGGTAGAACCGGACGATGTGTTCCGGGCGTATCGCGTCGGCGTCGGCGTACACCAGCATGACCGCGGCGGTGATCTTCGCGACGTCCGCCGACCAGTCGTAGTCCTGCCGCAGCAGGTCGCCGGTCTTGTCGAGCAGCACCGGCCAGTCCTGCACCCGGGGGGCGACCCGAGAGTAGATCTGGTACATGGGGGACTGCTTCGTCAGCTCGGCGAGCTGGGAGCCCATCTGGTCCATTCCGGCCAGGCTCTCCGGGTACCAGCCCTCACGCTGGCACGGCTGGGAGACCAGGACCAGCCGCCGCACCAGCTGCGGATGCTGGATCGCGGTGCGCAGCGCGGTCGCGCCGCCGAAGGAGTAGCCCATCACGTCGGCCTCGGCCAGGCCGAGCTGCCCGATGAGCCCGGCGATGTCGTCGGCCAGGGTCTGGAAGCGCAGCGGCCGGCCGGTGTCCGCGGTGTGGCCATGAGCCTGCAGGTCGACCGTGATGACCCGGCGCTCCTTGGCCAGCTGCGGGAGGATCGGGGCGTACATCTCGCCCATCCCGAGGCCGCCGTGCAGCAGGATCAGCGGCTGTCCCGAGCCGTGCTCTTCGTAGTACAGGCTGATGCCGTTCACGTCCGCGTAGCTCATCGCACGACCTTCGGAGCGGGGGCACCGGCCAGCCGGTGGATGATGTCGTGCCGGGAGATGCCCTCGGCGAACAGCCGGTTCGCGGCCAGGAAGATCTCGTCGGAATCGGGGCGCCAGAGGTCGGAGATGACGTCGTACGCGGCGTCCACGAACTGCTCGCTGGTCAGGCCGGCGGGGGATGCACCCGCCGAACTCGGCCTCGGTCAGCGCCCGGCGGTCAGCCGGATCGCTGACGTTGCGGCCAACGTGGTGCTCGGGCACCGGCAGGGCGAACATGCGGCGCCCGACGTTGCGGGCCAGCCAGGCGACGTCGGCGTCGCTGGCGGACAGGTCGGACACGTAGCCGCGTACCGCCACCGAGTCCGGCAGGCCGTAGGCCTCGTCGAACCGGCTGAAGATGCCGGGCAGGTGCTCGACCAGGCGTGCCGTCTCGGCCTCACCCAGGCCCCGGTAGGCGGCTGACCAGTGAGCCCACGCGGTCACTGCGGGCTCGAGCTGCTGGCGTTGCGCGGCGGACAGGACGAAGGTATTGGGGACGTGGCCAAGGAGTATGTGCGCGAGCTTGCGCGGCCCGACCTGGCCCGGCGGCTCGCCGGGAATGCGGCTGCTGTAGCCGGTCAGCACCTCGGCCCAGAACCGCGCGGATTCCTCGTCGGCGGCGACGGCCTCCGCGGCCAGCGGACTCTTCATGAAGTCGTCGACCGCGGCCGCGCGATCGGCCGCGGTGAACTCAGGCGCGGGCTGGCCGCCGGCGGCGGGCAGCCGGCGGACCCGGGCCCGGGCGATGGGCAGGTAGGCGACGGTCTCGGTGGACAGGGCCGGATCCGGGTCCTGCTCGGACCGGGTCAGCGGCTCTTGCATGTGCCGGCGCGCCTGCGCCAGGCTGATCTGCTCGGAACGGTCGAAGTCATCATCGGGCTTGCTCATGGCCTCGATCAGGTTCGCCGTGCTGGTGGCCACGCCGACCGCGGTGACAGCGGGGATACCGGTCAGGTCAACCTGCACCACCACGCCGTGCTCGGATTCCCCGTAACCGAACGTCGCCGCGATGGCCTCATCGTCGCCGAACACGTCGTACCGGCGCCAGGCCTGGCCGGGCGTCACCTTCCCGATCTCGGTCACCCACTCCGGCGGGTAGATGCCGATGTCGGTCAGCTGAGCCAGCGCCTCGCTGGCCGCCTTCTTGACGCCCCGGGCGCCCAGCGCCATCAGCACCCGCAGCAGCGCGGCGCCGTCGGGCGTCTCCCTGCGGACCGCCCCGTCGACCAGGACGCTGGAGATGAAGGACTCGATCTCGGCCGGGTCCCGCTGGCCCAGCACGTACGGTATCCCCATGCAGGTGGACGCCTCGATCTCGGCCCGCAGCGGATCACCAGACTCCACCCCGGCCCACAGGCCGGACAGTATCCGCTGAACGAACTCGTCGGCCTCGCTGCGCTCAGGCGCGCTCGCCGTGCCTGAGCTCGCCGTGCCTGTGCTCGCCCGGGCGCTCGCCCGGGCGCTGCTGATCGCCGCCCTGGCCGCCAGCTCCTTGCCGGCTGGCGTCACGGCCTTGCTGACCAGAGCCCTCTTCGCGGCGGCCTTGCTCATGGTCGCGCTGCGGCGCGCCCGTGTCTTCTTGCTCACCGCGCAATCCTACGGCGCGCTAGAGAACGGCGCGGACGATGCCTACCTCGGCCCCGCCGCCCATGACGGGAACGGTGGCGAGCTCGTCGGGCACGACGGCACCGAGCAGGCGCAGCGCCGCCACCATGACCGGAGTCCGGCCGCGCGCCATCCCGTCGTCGATCTTGATCGCGCCGGACCTGCCGTCCGCCAGCGCGAACGCGGCGACGCCCTCGGCGCCCGCCTTGACCAGCAGGCCTGGCACCGCGTCCATCAGCTTGCGCTCGTCCCGGTCCGTCCCGCTGGTCCAGCCCGGGTAGGTGCGCATGGCCTCGGCCACCCGGCGTTCCGGCGTTCCTGGCGCCGAGAGCACCAGCGCCCGGATCGCCCGGGCCAGCCCGTGCAAGGTCAGCGCGAACAGCGGCGCGCCGCAGCCGTCGATGCCGGTCGTGCTCGCCTGCTGGCCGGCTAGTTCCTCGACGGTTCGCAGGATCGCCCGCTGCAACGGGTGATCGGCCGCCAGGTACCCGGTCGTCGGCCAGCCGTTCAGCACGCAGGTGACCAGCATCGCCGCGTGCTTGCCCGAGCAGTTCATCCGGACCGGCGACTCGTGCTCGCCCCGGGCGATCAGGCGGTACGCGGTCTCGGCATCGAACGGCCAGGCCGCCGGGCAGCGCAGATCGTCCTCGCTCAGTCCGGCCGAGGACAAGATCTTCCGCACGCCGTCGGCGTGGAAGTCCTCGCCGGAGTGGCTCGCTGCGGCCAGCGCCAGCAGCTCGCCGTCCAGCTCAAGCCCGCAGTGAAGCATCGCCGCCGCCTGCAGGGGCTTGTTCGCCGAGCGGGGGAAGAACGGCACCTCCGTCTCGCCGACGCTGATCAGCTGCGTTCCGTCGGCGCCAAGTCCGGCCACCGACCCGCGGTGCCGTGATTCGGTGAAGCCGGAACGCACCACTTGCGCGACGACGGGATTCACGCCTTCGTGCTCCGTAAAGATCGTCATGCCCGCAGTCTGCCCTGCAACCCGCCGGCCGCGCGCCGCGCCCTAGGGTTTCAGCCCGGCGAGCACGCACTGCGGCCGGGCCCGCAGTGAGACCTGGTCGCTGGAGGCGAACGAGGCCTGGCAGAACGCTTTCGCCTGCGCTCCGCAGTAGTGCAGGGTGGACCCGCCGGTGGAACCCGGCAGGACGACGTTCACGCAGCCGTGAGCCGACGCCCCGTATTTGTCGTGGGCCAGTGCCCCCCACACGCCCAGGCCGGCCAGCAGCAGGATGACCAGCACGCCGGTGACGGCGAGGACTCGCTTTTGCCGCGGCGTCAGGCTCCCCGCCGCCGGTCTGGTCTTGGAATACATGAATGCCCAGTGTAGGAGGGCAGGCCCGGCTTGCCCTGTGTTAGCGTCATCCGACCTAAGCAGGCGGCCGGGAGGTGCGCAGGTGGTAACGCGTGAGGGGCCGTGGCTGGCTGGCACACCGTGCTGGATCGACGTTACCGTCGGCGACGTGCCGAAGGCAATTGCCTTCTACCAGGCCCTGTTCGGCTGGGATATCGAGTCGGGCGGCCCGGAGACGGGCGGCTACTCGATCTGCCACTACAAGGGCCTGATCGTCGCGGGCCTCAGCCCCAACTTCGGTCCGCCTGACACGCCGCCGACCTGGACCACCTACCTGGCCGCCGACGACGCGGACGCGGTCGTCGCCGCGATCAAGGCAGCGGGCGGCCGCCTGGTGGTAGAGCCGACCGATATCACCGATGCCGGCCGGATGGCCGTGGCCGTCGACCCGGCCGGCGCCGCCTTCGGCTTGTGGCAAGGCGGGACGACGGCCGGGATCGGCCTGGCCAACGAGACCGGCTCGCTGACCTGGAACGAGCACCTGAGCCGGGACTACGATGCGAGCAAGGCCTTCTACCGGGCCGTGTTCGGCTACGGCTACCAGGACGTCAGCGAGGGCGCCTTCAGGTACGCGATGCTCATGGTCGACGGGCGCGAGGTCGGCGGCATCGGGCAGCACCCGGACGGCACGCCGGAGGAGGCGCCCGCGGTCTGGTCGGCCTATTTTGCCGTGGACGACACCGACGCCGCCGTGGCTACCGTCGTCCAGCTTGGCGGCAGCGTCATCGAGCCCGTCCGGGACAGCCCCTACGGCCGGATCGGCGTGGTCGCCGACGATCAGGGCGCGGTGTTCTCGGTCATCACCACCCCGACCCCGGCCGCGCTGCAACAGCCCCGGTAGCGCTAGCTTGCCTCCGTGGCCCTGGCTTGGTCAGGACCCCGGCAGGCCGTAGAGGTCGAGCACCCTGGGGTCATCGACGACGGCGATTCTGCCCTCGCCGACAGCGATGGCCGTGGCGTTCGGCGGCTCCTGCCAGACGTAGGCTAGTTGCGCCCCGCTGGTAGCGTTCAGTGCCTGCCCGTCAGCGAGGTACAGCACGCCGCCCGCCTCGACCGCAAGCTGCTGGCTGCCGCCGAGCTGCTGCCAGAGCTGGTGACCATCGCCCAGCTGGTAGCCGCAGAGGTTGTTGCCCGAGCAATCTGCATAAACCTCGCTGGAGCTGACGGCCAGCACGCTGGTCGCGCCAGTCAGCGTGTATCTGGTCGCTCCCGTCTGCGGATTCAGGTCGAAGACCGACCCGCCGGAGATGGCAAAGACGTTTTTGCCTGCGGAGGTGGCGAGGTCGCCGCGTTGGACCTGCCAGGTGCCGCTGCGCTGCCATAGACGTGCTCCGGTGGCGAGCGAGTCACCCTGCAGGAACGGGGTATCGTTGGAGTTGGTGCAGGCGGCGAAGACGACCACCCCGCCGACTACCACGGCCGGTCCGGTCCCGTTGGCGCAGCCATACGACTGCTGCCAGACCAGCTTCCCGTCGCTGGCCTGGTGGGCCGAGACGATCGTCCCGGCGTCTGCGGAGGCACCGCTGCCGATGACAAGCCCGTTCGCCACCACCATGGCACTCATCGGGCCCGCGGTCGAGTTGGCGAGAGCTGACCATTCTGGCGCCCCAGTGGCGGCCGAGTATGCCTGGATTATGCCGTTGGGGGCGCTCACCGATCCGCAGTACTCTGAGCCCACGATGATCAGATTGCCGGACATGGCCAGCGAGAAGAAGCTGCTGGACCACGTCGGGTCGGGAACCTGCTGCCAGAGCGTGTGGCCAGTCGAGGCCTGGTACGCGACCAGCCTGCTGTTGGCCAGCGCGTACAGGTCGCCGCCGGTCAGAATCGGCGCGACGTAACCCTGGTCGGGATTGCAGCCGGATTCCGAATCGGGTGCGGCGGTGACGCTGCGAAGGTAACCGACCTTGCTCAGTGTCGCCGGGGTCAGCGTACTCTCGCCCGGGTTGGCCTGGCTCATCGCCGCGTTGTAGTCCGTCTGGGCCCATGGCCCTGGACTGACGGTCGCTGCCGACGCGCCGAGCGCGGTCGTGCCGGATCCGGCGACGAGGGCCGCGGCAGCCAGCAACGTGACCGCACTGACCAGCGTTCTGGAAGTAAATCGCATAGTGTCCCCTGGTTAATTTCGGATCCCCGTTACGACTGGCCCGTCCAGCAGCCCCGGCTGTAAGTGGCATTTTTCGGTGCATAGCATCTTTTGCATTGCGAAGTCTAGCCTAATTCCATGACCTTGGGTGAATGGTTTGTCGTCTGGATGACCGCTGTTTTCAGGCAAAACGTGGCATCAGACGCCCGATAGGAACTGCCGTTCCGCGACTAACTGCGGATAAACGACTCCGCACGGCAGGCATGGGACGCATTTTAAGAAGCGGCTCGCCGGGGAGGTACCTCCCCTAGGAGATGGGCGGAGTGCCGTGCGTGTGGAACGACTCAATGGTTTTCAGCCCCCAGGCCTGGCCCTTGGCCCGCTCAGCCTCGGTCCAGGTGATCGTGCGCCAGTCCGGCGCCAGCACCAGCCGCGCCGCCGGGTTGCACAGCTCGATCCGGTTGCCGCCCGGCTCGTAGACATAGAGGAAGAACGTCTGCTGGATCGCGTGCTTGTGCGGCCCGGTCTCGATGAATACCCCGCGGTCCAGGCAGATGTCGGCCGCGCGCAGGATGTCCTCCCGCGTGTCGGGCGTGAACGCGACGTGGTGCAGCCGCCCGGTGCTGCCGGTCCAGTCCCGCGTGTACACCAGGTCGTAGCCCTTGTTGGTGAAGTGCAGCCACTGCCCGGAGATGGCGCCGTCGTCGAGCCTGATCTGCTCGGTGACCCGGCCGCCCAGCACGTCCCGGACGAACTCGCCGCTGGGCACCACGTCGGCGGCCAGGTAGTTCACGTGGTCCAGCCGCCGGACGCACACGCCGCGGCCCGGGTAGGCCTGAGCCTGGTTCTTCAGGGACGGCTTAAGTTCCTCCGGCGGTGAGTACCACTCGGTCTCCCAGTACAGCTCGAGCTCGTGCCCGTCCGGATCACGGAACAGGTAGGTGGCCCCGATGCCGGGGTCCCCGTCCTTCCAGGAGATGCCAAGTCCGGCCGCCTCGATCGCGCGGACGCGCGCCTCGAGCGCCTGCTGGCTCGACGCCCGCAGCCCCACCCGGCGGATACCCGAGGTGTCGTGCGCGGTGAGCTTGACCGTGTGGTGCTCGTAGTCGTCCCAGGTGCGCAGGTAGACCGAGTTGCCCTCGCGGCCGTTCTCGGTCAGCCCGAGCACGTCGACGAAGAACCTCAGGCTCGCTTCCGGTTGCGGCGTCAGCAGCTCGATGTGCCCTAGGTGCGCAATGTCGTGCAACGGGGGCCGCGTGGCCGCCGGGTCCTGCTTCACGAGTACCTCCGGGGGAAGACGGTGCCGTCGAACAGCTTGCGTGCGGTCCGCACCACCCCGGCGCGGATCACCACGGGCGGCTGGCTGCTCGTGGCGTCGATCTCGACCTCGACCTCGAGGTGCCCGGTGGGGTGCTCGATGTCAAAGCGCGTCTGGTGCGGCGTGAGGGCGGCCAGCTCGGCTCCGGCGGCCCCGTCGAGCAGCAGCGCGGTCGCGACGCTGACCGCGCCGAGCACCCCGATCGACTCGTGCACCCGGACCGGGATGAACGTCCGGGTGCAGATCGTCCCGCCGTCTGCCGGGGTGGCGAGAAGTGAGACCTTCGGTACCGAGGTGCCGGACACATCGCCTAGGCCCATCAGCTCGCCGGCCGCCAGCCGCAGCGCCTGCACTCGCTGGTTGAGCCCGGCGTCCGCCTCGAGCTCGGCCACCGTCTCATGCCCGGTCCGGCCGAGTCCGGACGCCGCCACGACCACGACCGGCATGCCGTTGTCCACGCAGGTCACGGTGACGCCGTCGATGACGTCGCGGATGCGTCCGGTCGGCAGCAGGGCGCCGGCGGCCGACCCGTCAGCACCAGCGTCCTGCTGCCTATCGAAGGCGAGGACGACCGCTGCGGCCGTCCCGGGGACCCCGGCGATCGCGGTATCGCCGTCGTACTCCACGGTGCCGTCCGCCCCGGGGAAGGTGGCGGTGGCCATGCTGCCGGAGTTGACCATGTGGATCCGGACCGGGGCCTTGGTCACCAGGCCCCGCTCGACCGCGAACGGGCCCACGCCGGCCAGCAGGTTACCGCAGTTCTGCCGGTCAGAGACGGTGGCCGTATCGACGCCGACCTGCAGGAACAGGTAATCGACGTCGGCGTCCGCCCGGTCAGAAGCGCTGATCACGGCCACCTTGGACGTTAGCGGGTGCGCCCCGCCGATCCCGTCGATCTGCCGGGGGTCCGGGCTACCCATGATGCGAAGCAGCAGGTTGTCGCGCTCGGCCGGATCGGTCGGCAGGTCCTCGGCCAGGAAGTACGCCCCCTTGGACGTCCCGCCACGCATCAGCATGCACCGCACCCCGTCACCCGAGCCCATCGCCGGTTCCCTCCGGTACGTACTCGACACCGCGTGCGGCCAGCTTGGCCCGCAGTCCGTACAGGTCCAGGCCGAGCTGGCCGTCGGCCAGGGCCTTGCGGGTCTGCTCCTCCTTGGCCACCCGGGCCCGCCCCGCCGCCAGGGCCGCTGCGACACCGGCCCGCGGCACGCACACCACGCCGTCGTCGTCCGCGATGATCGCGTCACCGGGCCTGACGATCTGCCCGCCGACCGATACCGGCACGTTCACCGCGCCCGGCGTCTCCTTGACCGTGCCCTGGGCGCTGACCGCCGCCGACCAGACCCCGAAGCCCATCGCGCGCAGCTCGGCCACGTCCCGCACGCCGGCCTCGATGACCAGCCCCCGGACCCCGCGCGCGGCCAGCGAGGTCGCTAGCAGCTCGCCGAACATCCCGTCGGTGGACGGCGACGCCGTCGTCACCACTAGCAGGTCGCCGGCCTGGCACTGCTCGGCGGCCGCGTGGATCATGAGGTTGTCGCCCGGCCAGCACAGCGCGGTCACCGCGGTCCCGCCGACCCGGGTCCCGTCCTGGATGGGACGCAGCCCGGGCCCGAGGTACCCGGTCCGGCCGATGGCCTCGTGCACGGTGGCCACGCCAAGCTCGGCGAGTGCGTCCACCACGGTCAGGTCGGCTCGGGCCACTCCGGTGACGATCACGTTGCGCATGGGACCCCTTCCTGTGGGCCTGGCCTTCGGCGTTTCCAGCAGGGCCGTTATGACGCTGCGCAGATGGCGGCGGGTCGCCGCCTCGGCCTGCGCCGGCTGCCGCTGCGTGATCGCGGTTATGATCGCCAGGTGCTCGGGCAGCGAGGCCTGCGAACGCCCCGGGCGCAGTGAGAGCTGGAACCGGTGGCGGACCAGCTGCCCGTTCAGCCGCTCGAGCAGGGCCGCCGCGACCGTCTGGCCTGACATTTCGCGTACCAGCCGGTGCAGCTCACCGTTGAGGGCCGAGTACTTCAGCGGCTCGCCGTCGGCCACACTGCGCTCGAGCTCCTCGCCCAGCTGCCTGAGCCGGGCGGCCTCGGCCTCGGTGACCCGCTCGGCCGCCTTCGCCGCGCACAGTCCCTCCAGCGCCATCCGGCACTCGGTGATGGCGACCGCCTCGCCCAGCCCGATGACCCGGACCCGCGCCCCGCGGTTTGGTATCCGCTCGACGAGCCCCTCCGCGGTCAGGTCGAACAGCGCCGCGCGCAGGCTGGCCCGCGTCACGGCGAGCATCCTAGCCAGTTCCTCCTCGACCAGACGCTGTCCCGGTGCCATGTCGCCGGCGAGAATCGCCCGCCGCAGTCGCTCCACTGCCGCCCGCCGGGCCGGCTCGCCCCGCCCCGGCTCGCCCTGGGCCGGCTCGCCCCCGGCCGGCTCGCCCCGCCCCGGCTCACCTCGCCCCGCATCGTTGTCCGCCCGCACCCAAGCGATCCTAAGAAATCTCCAACAAAATTGTCAACAATCAACGCCCGCGCTGGCGAGGGGGGGCGGCTCAGCTGGCCGAGGGCGGGCGGCTCAGCTGGCCGAGGAACAGCGGCAGCCCGGTGGCGGTGTGGATGATGGCGAACAGGAACGGCCGGTCGACGACCATCGTGACCGGCGGCGGCCGCCGGAACGCGGCCAACGCCTTGATCGCGACCGCGGTGGCGGCCGCCGCTTCCGTGCCCTGCTCATCGACGTCGATGAACGCCTTGTGCACGACCGCGCCTATGGTCAGTCGCTCGGTCTCGGTGATGCCGCTGAAGTCCGCGCCGTCGCCGAACGCCTCGTTCACGCCGAGCTGCCGCAAGGCCGGGATGAGGCTGGATGAGAACTCCACCCGGAACCGCGGCATGGTCAACGTGACCCGTTCGCTGGTCATCCCGGCGAGCATGCCGCCCAGGCCACGAGCGGCGAGCACCGGGCGCAGGGCCGCCAGCGGTCCGTCAGGCAAGATCACCGCCATGGCCAGGCTGCCGTCGGCGTAGGGCAGCAGGACGGCCTGATATCCGTCACCGCGCCGATAGGAGCGTGCGGCGGTGCCGCGCATCGTCGCCGTGACCGTCCGGCTAGCAGGGCCGTCCGGGTAAAAGGGCGCGTCGCTGGTCTGCGCGGCGGGAAAGGGGTCAGCCCACGGGGCCTTCAGGTATACGGCGTTCGCGAGCAGCAGCCTGGTCAGCGGCCCGATGCTACCCGGTGGTAGCAGCCCGGTGATCTTTCCTTCTGTCTGTGCGGCGATCACCCGGTTGATCTCGTCCCGGGCCGGGCCGGGGGCGTGGGCAAAGTCGGCGTCAGCGAACGTGGCCCCGGCGTCACTGAGCCGTGCGGTGAACTCGGGCCGCACCGGCAGGCCGGACTGGATCCAGACGGTGTTCGGCGCCCGGAACGTCACCGACCCGCGTGCGGCCGTCTCCCCGATCGGAGCCGGCTGCGAGGCCGGTCCGTCCTCCGCCGCCCCGGCCAGGTGCAAGGCGCGGGCCAACTCGGCCGCCGTCTGGCCGCGGGCCCCGCACCAGGCCATCCACAGAGCACTGGCCACGCTGGCTGGCGAGAAGACCGTATTCGCCCCGTCCTGTGCCAGCAGCGGGTACAGGTCCGCGCCAAACGTGCCAACGGCCACCGCGGATTCGCGAGCCGCGGTCATCAAGGCTGCTTCATCGGGGTCCGGGCGCCCAGCCGGGCCGGGTCGAGGCCGGACAGCGGGGCGCCGCCGCCGTAGAACTTGGTCCGGGCGAGCAGCGTCACCATCGGCTTGGTGAACAAGAACACCACCACAATGTCGATCAGCGTGGTCAGGCCCAGCGTATACGCGAAGCCCTTGACCTCACCGATGGAGAAGTAATACAGCAGCAGCGCGGCGATGAACGACACCGTGTCCGAGACCAGGATGGTCCGCCGGGCGCGTTTCCAGCCCGCTTCCACCGCGGGCCGCAGCTGCTTGCCCTCGCGCACCTCATCCCGCAACCGCTCGAAGAACACGACGAAGGAGTCCGCGGTGATGCCGATGGCCACGATCAGGCCCGCGATCCCGGACAGCTCCAGGGTGAAGCTCTGGTACTTGGTCAGCAGCACCACCGCCAGCATGGCCACGCCGCCCGCGATGATCAGGCTGGACACCGAGACCAGGCCCAGGCCGCGGTAGTACAGGAACGAGTAGATCACCACCAGCCCCAGCCCGATCGCCGCCGCGATCAGGCCGCCGTCCAGCTGCGCCCGGCCCAGCTGCGCCGACACCGACTGCACGCTGAGGATCTTGAAGTTCAGCGGCAGCGACCCGTACTTCAGGATGTTCTGCAGCTGCGTCGCGGAGGCCTGGGTGAAGTTCCCGGTGATCTCCGCGTTCCCGCCGAGGATCGCGCCCTGGATCTCGTCGGGCGACACGACGTTCCCGTCCAGGACGATGGCGGTCTGGTCGAGAACATAGTCGTTCTCGTTGGTCGAGGCGTCGGAGTAGTAGGTGTTGTACTGGTGCGAGGTCAGCTTGCCGAAGGCCGCCGCGCCCGCGCTGTTCAGGGTCACGTTCACGACGTATTTGTTGTTGGCCGACAACTGCGTCGCGGTGGCGCCGGTGACCTGCTTACCCTGCACCGCCACGGTGGCCAGCACGTACTTGTCGCCGCTGCTTGGGTCGCAGGCGACGGTCTGCGAGTTCACCGCGTTATAGTCCGCCGAGTCGGTGTACCCGACCCGCGCCTTCCACTTGGTCGAGTCCCCGATCGTGCAGGTCAGCTTGTTGAACAGCGCGAGGGTCTTCTTGTTCACCATGTTGGCGTCGCCATAGGCGGTGCTGCTCGAAGACGCGGACGGGCTGGCCGTAGGGGCGGCGTAAGCCCGGTAGAGCAGGACCTGCCGGAAGTTCAGCAGGGCGGTGGTGCTCACCAGGTCCTCGGTCTGCTGGGTGGACTTGCCCGGCACCGACACGACCAGGTCCTGGTGGCCCTCGGTCTGAACCTGAGCACCCGAATTACCCGTGCCGTTGACCCGGGCCAAGATGATGGAGATGGCCTCGTTCATCTCGGCGCCCGACGGTATCCCGCCCGTCGGGGTGGTCGCGAACATCGTCACCTGGGTGCCGCCGGACAGGTCGAGTCCGAGGCCGACCTTGAAGTCCTTGTGCCAGTGGCCCGGGCTGGACAGATTCCCGCCCAGGATCCCCAGGAGCATGATCACGATAAGCGCAACGAGCGCCGCGAGCGCCCGTCCCGGACGCGGGGCGGTCTTCGAAGGGGCTGTCAATTTTCCGCCCGTCGTGTTTCGGGTCTTCCTACTCGATCAAACGCCGTCGACGGTGCCGCGAGTTCCACCCGCCCTGCCGCCACGAAGAGCCGTCGGCGTGATCCATACCGGGGTCGGCCCCGGACCGCGTTAGGCTTCAGCGATGCAGGAACTCGAGGATTTCGCCAGGCTGGTCGCGGGTGATCACGGTCTGTGCGTGGTGTCGACACTGAGGCCGGACGGGACGATCCAGTCGTCGGTGGTGAACGCCGGGGTACTCCCGCACCCCGTCACCGGCGCTCAGGTCGTCGGACTGGTGAGCCGGGGTGATGCCCGCCGGGTGGCCAACCTGAGGGCCCGGCCGCGCGCCACGGTCGTGGTCCGGTCGGGCTGGGAGTGGGCCTCGGCCGAAGGGCGGGCCGAACTGGCTGGACCCGACGACCCGATGCCGGGGGTGGACGCGGAGCGCCTGCGCCTGCTGCTGCGGGAGATCTTCACCGCCGCGGGCGGCCAGCACGACGATTTCGCCGCCTACGACCGGGTGATGGCCGACGAGCGCCGCGTCGCGGTGCTGGTCACGCCCGAGCGGGGCTTCGCCCGCCCCCGGAGCTGAGGTCCCATGCCAACCGGATCGTCCCTGGAGACCGAGCGCCGCAGCATCACCTTGCCCGACGGGCGCCGGGCCGACCTGCTCACCACCGGCCCGGCGGACGGCCTGCCGCTGGTGTTGCACGAGGGCACGCCCGTCGGGCTGGTCTTTTACCCGCCGACGGTCCGGGCGGCTCAGGCGCGCGGCCTGCGGGTCATCCTGGCCGCCAGACCCGGATACGAGGGATCGACGCCGCGTCCCGGACGCCGGGTGGTCGACGTGGCCGGGGACACGGCCGCGATCCTCGATGCGCTCGGCGCGGGCACCTTCGTCACCATGGGCTGGTCCGGCGGCGGACCGCACGCGCTGGCCTGCGCTGCGGCCCTGCCCGGGCGCTGCCTGGCGGCGGCCTCCATCGCCGGGGTAGCGCCCTATGGGGCGAAGGGACTGGACTGGCTGGCCGGCATGGGCCAGGAGAACGTCGATGAGTTCGGTGCCGCGGTCTCGGGCGGGCCGGCGCTGACCCGGTTCCTGGACGCCGCGGCGGCCGGGCTGAGGGCCGTCACCGGTGCCGAGGTGGCACGATCGCTCGGCGGCCTGGTGATAGCCGCCGACCAGGCCGTGCTCACCGGGGAATTCGCCGACTACGTCGCCGCCGCCCTGCGGGCCGCGATAGACGCCGGCATCGAGGGCTGGCGCGACGATGACCTGGCGTTCGTCAACGACTGGGGTTTTTCGCTCGGCTGGGAAACGGCCAGCCGCGCCCCTGTCGCCCCCGCGCCGGTCGCCATCTGGCAGGGCGACCAGGACAAGATGGTCCCGTTCGCGCACGGCCAGTGGCTGGCCACCCACATTCCCGGCGCCCGCGCCCACCTGCTCCCGGGTGAGGGCCACCTCTCGCTGACCGTCAGTTCCCTCGGCCGCATCCTCGATGATCTCCTGGACCTGGCCGGACTGAAACCTGAAACCACCTAGTGCCTCAGCAGCCGGCGTTCGCCTGGTTACCCGGTGCGGTAAGGTCACGCCCGGCGAGGTCAGCATCCCGCGTACACCACCCGTCTCGCCTGGCACACCCGTGACCGGCGCTCCCGCTCTCGAACAACACCGATGGTCCATCGCGGTTGCCCAAGCAACACCTATGGTCCTTCGATGTGGGTCAGGTCCGGGTTCCTCGGGCACGCTAGCTACCTGCGACCTCGGGCACACTAGCTACCTGCGGACCTCGGGGGCCCGGCGATCTCGGCCGCCTGCGATTCCAGGATCGTGACCCCCAGGGCATGCGCCCAGCGGCCGACCTCCCTGGCCACCGCGCGGGCCGTGTCGTGATCTCCGGTGTCCCGCGCCAGGCCAGCCAGGAGTAGCTGCTGGGACAGGACGTACGGCACCGCCCCGGCTCGCTGCCGCTGCTCCGCCGACCGCTCCCACATCTGCCGCGCCCGGTCCGCGTCGCCCGCCTCGCTCACGTGGTAACCCAGGTGGCGCAGCGCGTCAGAGGTGGTCAGGTCGTCACGGGCCTCCTCAGCCGCCGTCAGGGCCGTGGCGAACATCGATCTCGCCGCCTCGCCGTCACCGCGCAGGTTGTCCTCGATCAGCCCGGCGTAGAACGTGGCCGCCGCCGCCCGTCGTTGATCGGGGGCGCTGGCCCGGAGGCCGGCGGCCCGTGTGGCCAGCTGGCCGATGACCTCGGGGTCGCGGCCCTGCGGCCCGAATCCGGGCGCGTCGCCACCCGCGCCGAACAGCTCCTCCGCGTAGTCATGGGCCAGCCGGTGGAATTCCAGGTCGAAGGCGACGCAGGGATTGTCCCCGGCGTCGGCCACCGCAGCGCAGGCGCGTGCCAGGGCCGAGGAACCCTTGTTCGTTCGGGCCCAGAAGTCCTGATTCACCGTCACCTCCGCCTCGGCTACGGCGAGGACCGCTCGCTCCGCCGGGTTCGCCGCGGTGACGTCCTCGAGCAACCCGGCGGCCTGCGTCCAGCGCCCGGCCAGCATCAGGGCCCGGGCGGCGGCGGTCAGCCGGCCGGCATCGATTTCTGCCATGATAGAGTCCGTTCTGTAGGTGGCGTAACTAAAGACACCACCTACCCAATCAGGCGATAAGTAGGTGGTCAAGTGAGTTACGACGACTACGACCTGAACTCGCTCCAGATCGCTCTCGACCTCGCCTCGCTGGGTGAGGGTTCGCTCACCCTCCCGCAGCTTCTCGAGCAACAGCAGCCCATGTTCACCGATCATGGCTACCCGCCCGGAATCGACCCGGCCGGAATGGACTCGCCCGGAATCGACGCTGGCACCGAGGCGGCGCTCACCGGCCTGGCCGCTCAGCTCGCGGCGGTGCTCAGCCAGCCGTCCGAGGACGGCTTCCTCGACGCGCTGGCCGAACTGCTCGAGGCTCAGCCCTGCAAGCCCTACCTGACCAGGCACGACGGTACGCCGCACCTGCATTACGCGCGGGATGACGCGCCGCTGGCCCAGTGGCTGCCGGCCCAGGCCGCTTCCGGGCTTGTGCTGTACGTCTGCCGTCACGGCCGGTCCCGGCTCCGCCGCTGCGCGGCGCGGGGCTGCGGCCGCTGGCTCGTCGACACCTCCCGCAACCAGTCCAGGCGCTATTGCCAGCACGCCTGCGCCAGCCGTACCACGGTGGCGGCCTACCGCGCCAGGCAGAAGACGGACACGCGCGCCTAGGGCCGGCCGGGCGCTGGCACAATGCTCTGGTGACGCAGATTCAAGGGGACAACCAGGACCGGTCCGTGGACCAGCGCATCGCCGATGAGCTCGGCGTGGCGGTCCGGCAGGTCAGCGCGGCGGTGGAGCTGCTCGACGGCGGCGCCACCGTGCCGTTCATCGCCAGGTACCGCAAGGAAGTCACCGGCACACTCGACGACGCGCAGCTGCGGACGCTCGACGAGCGGCTGCACTACCTGCGCGAGCTCGACGAGCGCCGGGCCGCGATCCTGGCCGAGATCGCGGGCCAGGGCAAGCTGACCGGCGAGCTCGAGGCGCAGATCCGGGCCGCCGACTCCAAAGCCCGGCTGGAAGACCTGTACCTGCCCTACAAGCCGAAACGCCGTACCCGGGCCCAGATCGCCCGGGAGGCGGGCCTGGAGCCGCTGGCCGACCTGCTGCTGGCCGAACCGGACAGGAACCCTCAGCACGAGGCCGCGAGCTTCGTCGATACCGCCAAGGGCGTCGCCGATACCGCCCAGGCCCTGGACGGGGCCCGGTCGATCCTGGTGGAGCGGTTCGCCGAGGACGCGGACCTGCTCGGGGAACTGCGCGAGGCGATGGCCGCCCGCGGCACGCTGAGCTCCAAGGTGCGCGAGGGCCAGGAACAAAAGGGCGCCAAGTTCGCCGACTACTTCGAGTTCAGCGAGCCGTTCGCGCGACTGCCCTCGCACCGCATCCTGGCCCTGTTCCGGGGCGAGAAGGAGGAGATCCTCGACCTCAGCCTGGACCCGGGGACGCAGGACGCGGAGAACGAGGCCCGCATCGCCGAGCGCTTCGGCGTCGCCGACCAGGGGCCGGCCGACGCGTGGCTGAACGCCGCCGTCCACTGGGCCTGGCGCACCCGCATCCTGGTGCACCTGAGCGTGGACATCCGGGTCCGGCTCTGGCAGAGCGCCGAAGACGAGGCGGTCCGGGTGTTCGCGGCCAACCTGCGCGACCTGCTGCTGGCCGCCCCGGCCGGCGCGCGCACCACGATCGGCCTGGATCCCGGGTTCCGGACGGGCGTCAAGGTCGCCGTCACCGACGCCACAGGCAAGGCCCTCGGCACCGCCACGATCTATCCGCACGAGCCGCATCGCCGGTGGGACGAGGCCGTCGACGTCCTGGCCAAGCTCGCGAAGGCGCATCGCGCGGAGCTCATCGCCATCGGCAATGGCACCGCCTCGCGGGAGACCGACCGGCTGGCCACCGACCTGATCAAGCGCCATCCCGACCTCAACCTCACCAAGGTGGTGGTCTCCGAGGCAGGCGCCAGCGTGTACTCGGCGTCCGCGTATGCCTCACACGAGCTGCCGGGCATGGACGTCTCGCTCCGCGGCGCGGTCTCGATCGCACGGCGGTTGCAGGATCCGCTGGCCGAGCTGGTCAAGATCGACCCGAAGTCGATCGGCGTCGGCCAGTACCAGCACGACATCGCCGAGGGCAAGCTGTCGCACTCGCTGGACGCGGTGGTCGAAGACTGCGTGAACGCGGTCGGCGTGGACCTCAATACCGCCTCCCAGCCGCTGCTGGCCCGGGTCTCGGGAATCACGAGTAACCTGGCCGCCGCGATCGTGGCCCGGCGCGACGCCGAAGGCCCGTTCCGGACCCGCCAGCAGCTGATGACCGTGCCCCGGCTCGGCCCGAAGGCCTTCGAGCAGTGCGCCGGGTTCCTCCGTATCCGCGGGGGTGACGACCCGCTGGACGCCTCAGGCGTGCATCCCGAGGCCTACCCCGTGGTCCGCCGCATCCTGGCCGCGACAGGCAGCGCCGCCGGTGACCTGATCGGCAGCAGCGCCGTGCTGCGCGGCCTGTCGCCCGCGCGGTTCACCGACGAACGGTTCGGGCTGCCGACCGTCACCGACATCCTGCGCGAGCTGGAAAAGCCCGGCCGTGACCCGCGGCCCGCGTTCACCACCGCGACGTTCGCCGAGGGAGTCGAGAAGATCGCAGACCTGGAACCCGGCATGGTGCTTGAGGGCGTGGTCACCAACGTGGCCGCGTTCGGCGCGTTCGTCGATGTCGGGGTGCACCAGGACGGCCTGGTGCACGTGTCAGCCATGTCGCGGAACTACGTCTCCGACCCGCACACCGTGGTCAAGTCCGGCGACGTGGTCCGGGTCAAGGTGCTCTCCGTCGACGTGCCCAGGCACCGGATCTCGCTCACCCTGCGCCTGGACGATGACCCGGGTCCGCGCCCGGCCGGCGGCCAGCGCAAGGCCGAGGACCGCCCCGGATCAAGCCGATCAGGCCGAACGGCCGCTGGCTCGAGCGCCCGGCCCAGCTCGAGCCGCTCAGACGGTCAGCGCACGAGCGAACCCCCGGCCGAGGGCGCGCTGGCCGATGCGCTGCGCCGGGCGGGCCTGGTCCCCAAGGGGCGCGAGGACCGTCGCTCTCACTAGAGCAATACAAGCGAGCGCGACACGTCCTCGCCCCGGTAACATCGGGTGACCAGTTTCTTTTCCCACCGTGAAGGAGCCCACCGTGTCCAGCCAGCAGCTTCGTATCACCCTCGCAGGTCGCGAGCATGTGGTCGAGGCTGGCACGACGGCGGGGCAGGCGCTCGGCTCCGACGCCAAGGTTATCGCGGCCCGGGTCAACGGCGAGCTGCGCGATCTGGCCTGGCGGCTCGCCGACTCCGACGTCGTGGACCCGGTGGACGTGGCCAGCGACGACGGCAGGTACATCGTGCGGCACTCGGCCGCGCACGTCATGGCGCAAGCCGTGCAGGAGCTGTTCCCGCAGGCCAAGCTGGGCATCGGCCCCCCGGTGGAGAACGGGTTCTACTACGACTTCGACGTCGAGGCACCGTTCACCCCCGCGGACCTGAAGGCGATCGAGGCCCGGATGCGCCAGCTCGTCAAGCAGGGCCAGCTGTTCTCCCGGCGCGTGGTGACCGACGAACAGGCCAGGTCAGAGCTGGCCGGCGAGCCGTACAAGCTGGAGCTGATCGGGCTCAAGGGCGGCCCGGCCGCCGCGTCTGACGATGGCGAGTCGGTCGAGGTCGGTGGCTCCGAGCTGACCATTTACGACAACCTGGACCCGGCCAGCGGCGCGCTGTGCTGGAAGGACCTGTGCCGCGGCCCGCACGTGCCGACCACCCGGGCCATCCCGGCGTTCAAGCTGATGCGCTCGGGCGGCGCCTACTGGCGGGGGAGCGAGAAGAACCCGCAGCTGCAGCGGATCTACGGCACCGCCTGGGAGTCGCGGGAAAAGCAGGACGAGTACGTGCACCTGCTCGAGGAGGCCGAGAAGCGCGACCACCGCAAGCTCGGCGCCGAGCTCGACCTGTTCTCGTTCCCGACCGAGATCGGCAGCGGCCTGCCCGTCTTCCACCCCAAGGGCGGCACCATCCGCCGGGTGATGGAGGACTACTCTCGCCGCCGCCACTCCGAGGGCGGGTACGAGTTCGTCAACACCCCGCACGTGACCAAGGAGGACCTGTTCATCACCTCCGGGCACCTGGAGTGGTATTCCGACGGCATGTTCCCGCCCATGGTGCTGGACGGGGCCACGTACTACGCCAAGCCGATGAACTGCCCGATGCACATCCTGATCTTCGCCTCCCGCGGGCGATCGTACCGGGAGCTGCCGCTGCGGCTGTTCGAGTTCGGCACCGTGTACCGGTACGAGAAGTCCGGGGTGGTGCACGGCCTGACCAGGGCCCGGGGCTTCACCCAGGATGACTCGCACATCTTCTGCACCCCCGACCAGCTTCAGGACGAGCTGGCCTCGCTGCTGAACTTCGTGGTCGGGCTGCTCCGTGACTTCGGCCTGACCGACTTCGAGGCGGAGCTGTCTACCCGGCCCGACAAGTACGTCGGTGAGCTGTCCGAATGGGCCGAGGCCGAGGCGGCGCTCAAGCACGCGCTTGACGTGTCCGGGCTGCCCTACGTGATCGCCGAGGGCGACGGCGCCTTTTACGCACCCAAGATCGACGTGCACGTCAAGGATGCCATCGGGCGGCGCTGGCAGCTGTCCACCCTGCAGGTCGACCTCCAGATGCCGGTCCGGTTCCACCTGGAGTACCAGGCCGCCGACGGCACCAGGCGGCGTCCGTACATGATCCACCGGGCGCTGTTCGGGTCGATCGAGCGGTTCTTCGGGATCTTGGTCGAGCACTACGCCGGCGCGTTCCCGCCCTGGCTCGCGCCGGTCCAGGCCGTGGGTATCCCGATCTCCGATGCGCACGTGCCCTACCTGGAGAAGGTCGCCGCCAGCCTGCGCGAGCAGGGCATCCGGGTCGAGGTCGACGACAGCGACGACCGGATGCAGAAGAAGATCAGGACCGCGCAGCGCCAGAAGGTGCCGTTCATGCTGATCGCGGGCGACGACGACGTGGCGGCCGGCGCGGTGTCGTTCCGCTTCCGCGACGGGTCGCAGAAGAACGGCGTCCCGGTCGCGGACGCGATCGCCGAGATCGTCACCGCCGTCCGCGACCGCGTCCAGGTGTAGGCCTGTGCCAGCGCAGCCACCAGCTATCCCCGATCCGGACCAGGTTTTCGCCGGAGTCCCCGATGCGTTCGGCCGGCTATGGACGCCGCACCGGATGGCCTACATCAAGGGGGAGGGCAAGCCCTCGGGTCCCGGCGAGGCCGAGGGCTGCCCGTTCTGCCGTGCGCCCACCCTGAGCGACGACGAAGGGCTGATCGTCGCCCGGGGTGGGCTGGTCTACGCGGTGCTCAACCTCTATCCCTACAACGGCGGTCACGTGCTGATCTGCCCGTACCGGCACCTCGCCGACTACACCGAGCTGACCCAGGCGGAAACCGCCGAGTTCTCCCAGTTCACCAGCCACGCCATCCGCGCTTTGCGCCAGGCCTCCGGCGCGCAGGGCTTCAACATCGGCATGAACCTGGGTTCGGTGGCCGGCGCCGGTATCGCCGCCCACTTGCACCAGCACGTGGTGCCCAGGTGGGGCGGCGACACCAACTTCATGCCGGTGGTCGGTCACACCCGCGTCCTGCCCCAGCTCCTCGCCGACACCCGCAAGCTCCTAGCCGAAGCCTGGCCCCAAGCCCAGTAACCCACCCCACCCCACCCCCGCCAGGGGTGACCCCGCTCCAGGCGGTTCAGTGAAAGTGGCACCGTACCGAAAAGAGTCGGTAGAATGCCACATCCACTGAATCGAAAGACCCAGGCGGAACCTAATCCGGGCGGGAGTCGGCGGCGACCTTGGCGGCCAGCTGTGACGGGAGGGGCTCGTGGCGCAGATACTGCCGGGTAAACGAGCCCGTGCCGTGCGATACCGAACGCAGGTCGATGGCGTACCTGGTGATCTGCAGTTCCGGAATCTCCGCCTTGACCAGCGTCCGGCCCACCCCGACCGGCTCGGTGCCGAGCACGCGCCCCCGGCGTGAGGACAAGTCGGACATCACGGCGCCGACGTAGTCGTCGGGAACGAGCACCGTGACCTCGTCCACCGGCTCGAGCAGCATCGGCTGGGCCTTGTCCACCGCATCCCGCAGCGCCGCGCGGCCGGCCTTCTGGAAGGCCATGTCGGAGGAGTCCACCGGGTGCGCCTTGCCGTCGTACAGCGTGACCCGGACTCCGGTCATCGGGTAGCCGGCCGTGACGCCCTGCTCCATCTGCCAGCGGACCCCCTTTTCCACCGACGGGATGAACTGGCGGGGCACCACCCCGCCGACGATCTTGTCGACAAACTCGAAGCCGCCCGAGTCCGCCAGCGGCTCCACCTCGATGTGACAGATGCCGAACTCGCCGTGGCCGCCGGTCTGCTTGACGTTCCGGCCCAGGCCCTGGGCCTTGCCCGCGATCGTCTCCCGCAGTGGGACCCGAAGGTCGGTCGTTTCGACCGCGACGCCATGCCGGTTGGCGAGCCGGTCGAGCAGCACGTCGGCGTGCGCCTCGCCCATGCACCACAGCACCAGCTGCCTGGTCTCGGCGTTGTTCTCCAGGCGCAGCGTCGGATCCTCGGCGACCAGCCGGGACAGCGCCTGGGAGAGCTTGTCCTCGTCCGCCTTGGACTTGGCCACGATGGCGACAGGCAGCAGCGGCTCCGGCATCGACCACGCCTCCATCAGCAGCGGATGGTCCTTATCGGACAGCGTGTCGCCGGTTTCGGCGGTGCCGAGCTTGGCCACGGCACAGATGTCGCCGGCTCCGCACTGCGTGATGGTCCGCTGCTGCTTACCGAGCGGCGAGGTCAGCGCACCCATCCGCTCGTCGTGGTCGTGGTCTTCGTGGCCGCGGGCGGCGCGCCCGTGGCCCGATACGTGCACCGCGGCGTCCGGGCGCAGCGTGCCGGAGAACACCCGGACCAGGCTGATCCGGCCCACGTAAGGGTCAGAGGTGGTCTTGATCACCTCGGCCAGCAAGGGGCCTTTGGGATCGGAAGACATCCCGGTCACCTCCTTGCCGTCGGGCGTGGTGACCTCGGGCATCGGGTGCTCGGCGGGGGAGGGGAAGGCCTGGGTCATCACTTCGAGAAGCTCGAGCATGCCGATCCGCTGCGGTGCGGAGGTGACGAGCACCGGATAGAAGCTGCCGCGCGCGACGGCCTTCTCCAGGTCCTCGATGAGCACCTTGGGGTCGATGTCCTCCCCGGACAGGTACCTGTCCATCAGGGACTCGTCTTCGCTCTCCGTGATGATGCCCTCGATCAGCTCACCGCGCAGCTCCGCCATCCGCTCCGCGTCCTGCGGCGAGGGGACGCCCTCGGTGCGCTCGCCCTGGGCGTAGTCGAACTGCTTGGCCGACAACAGCCCGATCAGGCCGCTCACCGGGGCTCCGACCGGCAGGTAAAGCGGCGCCACCGCGTCGCCGAACGCTTCGCGGCAGGCGGCCAGGGTCGCGTCGAACTCGGCCCGTTGGTGATCGATCTTGGTGATGACGACCGCACGGGGCATGCCGACCGCCGCGCACTCGTCCCACAGCATCCTGGTCACGCCGTCGATCCCGTCGGTGGCGGAGACGGCGAACAGCGCCGAGTCCGCGGCCCGCAGCCCCGCGCGCAGGTCGCCGGTGAAGTCGGCGTAACCGGGCGTGTCGAGCAGGTTGACCTTGATGCCGTTATGCACGACAGGTGCGAGGGTCAAGTTGACCGAACGCTGCTGCCTGACCTCGACCTCATCGAAGTCGCTGACCGTGGTGCCCTCTTCGATGCTGCCCGGACGCTGGATCGTGTCCGTCGCGACCAGAAGCGCCTCGACCAGGCTGGACTTACCGGTACCTGAATGGCCGACCAGTACCACATTTCGCACTTGGTCGGCCGCCGGTGCCCTGCCCGCGGCTCCTCCCGACCCACCTGCCCCACTCGCTGTTGCTGTCACTGCCGTTCGCCTCCTTGCGATCGCTGGGTGCGCACGATCAGCCTTAACCCCCAAGCACCCTGTCCACAAGCCCCCGATTAGAAATCTCCCCGGTAACCAGCAGGTGACCAGGGGGTATGGGGGGCCGGGCAGGCCCCCATGAGCGGGGGGTTCCGGGGGGTCGTCCCCCGGCCAGCACAGTAGGGTAGGACGGCCATGCTGAACGTACTGCGGCCCGTTATGACGCGTCTGTTCACTCCGGTGGGCAGGGTCCTCGCGCGCACCCCGATCACGCCGAACACCATCACGGTGATCGGCACCGTAGGCGTGGCCGGCGCGGCTCTCGGCTTGTTCCCCATCGGCGAGATGTTCCCCGGCGCGTTCACCTGCACGATCTTCGTGTTCCTGGACATGCTGGACGGCGTGCTGGCCCGGATGAAGGGGACCACGGGCACCTGGGGAGCGTTCCTTGACTCGACCATGGACCGGATCGCCGACGCGGGCATCTTCAGCGGGCTCGTGGTCTGGTTCATGCTCGGCGGACGCAACCCGCTGCTCGCCGGGGTCTGCCTGTTCTGCCTCGTCGCCGGGAACCTGGTGTCCTACGTCAAGGCCCGGGCGCAGGGCCTGGGGCTGCGCTGTGACGTGGGTCTGATAGAACGGCCCGAACGTATGGTTATCTCCCTCGTCGCCGTCGGGGTTTCCGGCCTCGGTGTGCCGTACATTCTCAACATAGGGCTGTGGGCGCTTGCCGCAGGAAGCGCCTTTACCTTCGGCCAGCGAGTGCACGCGGTACATAAGGCAGCGATAGCAGTAACGGGATCCGGAGATCAGGGTGGCTCTCCCGGGGAGCAGAGCCTAGGAGAGGTTGACGGTGGCGGTACTGAGTCCCCGGCTGAGTGAGCGGCTGACGGGGGTCGCTTACCAGCTGGGCTGGAAAATTATCCGCCGCATGCCCGAGGCGTGGGCGCGGTGGGCCTTCATGACCGCGGCCGACCTGGCGTGGCGGCGGCAGGGACCAAAGGTCCAGGTGCTCGAGGCCAACTTGCGCCGGGTGCTCACCTATCGGGACACCAGCTCCGATGTCGACGGTAAGGAGTTGCGCACCCTGTCCCGGGCCGCGCTCCGTTCCTACGCCAGGTACTGGCTCGAGGTGTTCACGTTGCCCGCCATCGGAGTCGAGCGCCTCGTGTCCGGGATGCATTTCCGCGGCTCGGGCTCCGAAGCGCTGTTCGCCAGCTTGAAGGCCGGCCGTGGCGTGCTCATCGCGCTGCCGCACATGGGCAACTTCGAGCAGGCAGGCGCGTGGGTCATCGCCTGCGGGGCCGGCACGCTCACCACGGTCGCCGAACGCCTCAAGCCCGAGTCGGTCTACGAGAGCTTCGTGCGGTTCAGGCAAACCCTGGGCTTCGAGGTCCTGCCGCTGACCGGCGGGTCCGCCCCGTTCGGCACGCTGGCCCAGCGGCTGCGCGCCGGCCACCTGGTCTGCCTGGTCAGTGACCGCGATCTGAAGGAAAGCGGGGTCGAGGTCGAGCTGCTCGGGGGAAAGGCGCGGATCGCCGCGACCGCCGCCCTCGCCGTGCACACCGGGGCGGCGCTGCTGCCGACCGCGACCTGGTTCGACGAGGACGGCTGGGGTGCCTGCATTTACGACGAGGTGCCGGTGCCCGCCACCGGAACCCGCGCGGAGAAGATCGCGGCGATGAGCCAGCAGCTGGCCGACGCGTTTTCCGAGGCGATCGCCGAGCATCCGCAAGACTGGCACATGCTGCAACGGGTCTTCACCGCCGATCTGGATCCCGCCCGGGTGAGAGGAGGGGCAGCAGCCCCCCGGGGGACACCGTTATGAGGATCGGCATCGCGTGCCCCTACTCCTGGGACGTTCCCGGGGGCGTCCAGCAGCACATCAGGGACCTGGCCGAGGAACTGATCTACGAGGGCCACGAGGTATCGGTCATCTCGCCGGCCGATGACGACACCCCGCTGCCGCCCTATGTCGTAGGCGCCGGCCGGGCCGTGCCAGTCCCGTACAACGGCTCAGTGGCCCGGTTGTCGTTCGGCTTCTTGTCGGTGAACCGGGTGCGGCGCTGGGTCAAGGAGGGCGGGTTCGACGTGCTGCATGTGCACGAGCCCGAGATACCCAGCCTGTCCCTGCTGGCCTGCTGGGTGGCCTCTGGCCCGATCGTGGCCACGGTGCATACCTCGATCCCGCGGTCCCGCATCCTGCTGGTCACCTACCCGGTGGTGCGCACCGGGCTGGAGAAGATCAACGGCCGGATCGCGGTGTCCGAGGCGGCCCGCACCACGCTGGTCGAGCACATCGGCGGCGACGCCGTGGTCATCCCGAACGGCGTGGCCACCCGCCGCTACCGCAAGGCCGATCCGTTGCCGGGCTGGCCCGGGGCCGGCGGTGCGATCGGTTTCCTCGGCCGCCTCGATGAACCGCGCAAGGGCCTGTCCGTGCTGCTCAAGGCGTTCGAGATCCTCGGCCCGCAGCGCCCAGGGCTGCGGCTGCTCGTCGCGGGGCCGGCGGCGACACCGACGAGGTGCTGCACAAGGTGCCTGCCGAGCTCAGGGACCGGGTGGTGCTGCTCGGGCAGGTCAGCGAGGAAGACAAGGTTCGCGTGCTGCATTCGGTGGACGTGTTCTGCTCGCCGAACACCGGGGGCGAGTCGTTCGGCATCGTGACCGCCGAGGCGATGGCGGCCGGGGTACCCATCGTGGCCAGCGACATCGACGCGTTCCGGCAGGTGCTGCGGGGGGGCGAGGCGGGCGAGTTGTTCACGGCCGGAGATGCCGCCGACCTGGCCCGGGCGGCCGGAAGCCTGCTCGACAACCGCGCTAGGCGCGCCGAGCTTTCCGCCGCCGCGCTGGCCGCGGTCGCTGAGTACGACTGGTCGGTGGTCGCCCGCGACGTGCTGAGCGTCTACGAGACGGTGGTCCTCGGCAGCACTCAGGTCAAGGTGGCCGCGGCCGGGGGCGATTTCCCGTGATCACCGACATTGTCATCGTGGTGGCGGCCGCGCTGCTGGTCGGGGTGTACGTGTCCTGGCGGGCCGGGCGCATCGACCGCCTGCACGCCCGGGTCGAGATGGCGCGCGCCGCGCTGGACGTGACCCTGCTGCGCCGCAGCTCGGTCGCCAGTGAACTGGCGACCTCTGGGCTGCTCGACCCGGCGACCAGCCTGCTGCTCGGCGCCGCCGTGCACGGCACCCGGGGCGGCCGTACCGACGGCGGGCGCCCCCGTGACCTGGCCGAGAGCGACCTGACCCGGGCCCTGCGCGCCGCGTTCAGCCAGCCGGATTTCCGCGCGTCGCTGAGCGGCAAGGAAGGCGCCGACGAGCTGCTCGCCGAAGTCGAAGCGGCCGCGCATCAGGTCTTCCTGGCCCGCAAGTTCTACAATGACGTGGTGGCGGTGACCAGAGACGCCAGGCGCCGCCCGCTCGTCCGCGTGCTCCACCTGTCCGGTAACGCCCCGGCCCCGGAGTTCTTCGAGATGGACGATTCCCTGATCGCCGATCAGGCCAGCGTCAGCCATACGATGGTGAAGAAGCAATCACGATGAACCAAGCGAGGTTTCGAGTGTCCACGGGCAACACTGAGCCAGTCACCGGCACCGCCCGGGTCAAGCGCGGTATGGCGGAGATGCTCAAGGGCGGCGTGATCATGGACGTGGTCACGGCCGACCAGGCCAAGATCGCCGAGGATGCCGGCGCGGTCGCCGTGATGGCGCTTGAACGTGTCCCCGCCGATATCCGGGCGCAGGGCGGCGTGGCCAGGATGAGCGACCCCGACATGATCGACGGCATCATCGCGGCGGTCTCCATCCCGGTCATGGCCAAGTGCCGGATCGGGCACTTCGCCGAGGCGCAGGTGCTGCAGGCGATCGGCGTCGACTACATCGACGAGTCCGAGGTGCTGACCCCGGCCGACGAGGCGAATCACGTCGACAAGTGGAAGTTCACCGTGCCGTTCGTGTGCGGCGCCACCAACCTGGGTGAAGCGCTACGGCGGATCGCCGAGGGTGCGGCCATGATCCGGTCTAAGGGCGAAGCCGGCACCGGCAACGTGGTCGAGGCGACCAGGCACATGCGCTCCATCCGGTCGGAGATCGCGCGTTTGTCCGCCCTGCCCGAAGAAGAGCTCTTCACCGCGGCCAAGGAACACGGCGCGTCGTATGAGCTGATGGCGGAGGTGGCACGAGCGGGCAGGCTGCCGGTCGTGCTGTTCACCGCGGGCGGCATCGCCACGCCCGCCGACGCGGCGCTGATGATGCAGCTCGGCGCGGAGGGGGTGTTCGTCGGCTCGGGCATCTTCAAGTCCGGCGACCCGGCCAAGCGTGCCGCCGCGATCGTGAAGGCCACCACCTTCCACGACGACCCGGACGTGGTGGCCAAGGTCTCCCGTGGCCTGGGCGAAGCCATGGTCGGCATCAACCTGGACACCCTGCCTGCCGACCAGCACTACGCCGCCCGCGGCTGGTAACTCCCGGCCCCAGCCCGGCGCTCGCCATCGTGGATATGAGGAATAATGCCGCCCGTGATCGGAGTTCTCGCCCTGCAGGGCGACGTACCCGAGCACCTGCGAGCGCTGCGGGCCGTCGGCGCGGATCCCGTCCCTGTGCGCCTGCCTGAGGAACTCGATCGGGTCGACGGCCTGGTGATCCCGGGCGGTGAGTCGACGACGCTGTGGCGGCTTTCTGTGGCCTTCGACGTCCTGGAGCCGCTGCGTAAGCTCATCGCCGCGGGCCTGCCCGCGTTCGGATCCTGCGCCGGGATGATCATGCTGGCGGACCGGCTGGCCGACGGCGTGCCGGGGCAGCTGACCTACGGCGGGCTCGACATGACCGTCCGGAGAAACGCGTTCGGGCGGCAGGTGGACTCCTTCGAGAGCGAGATCACCCTGGCCGGCCTGGACCAGGCTGACCCGCTGCACGCGGTCTTCATCCGGGCGCCGTGGGTCGAACAGGTCGGAGCGGACGTCACCGTTCTGGGCACGGAGGCCAGCACGGGTAGGATCGTCGCCGTCCGGCAAGGGCAATTGCTGGCTACGGCCTTTCACCCCGAGCTGACTCCGGACCGGCGCATTCATCAGCTATTCGTAGAGATTGTGAAGGACACCACATGAGCGGCCACTCCAAGTGGGCCACCACCAAGCACAAGAAGGCGGTGGTGGATGCCAAGCGCGGCAAGCTGTTCGCCAAGCTGATCAAGAATGTCGAGGTCGCCGCGCGTACCGGCGGGGCAGACCCGGCCGGTAACCCGACGTTGTTCGACGCGATCCAGAAGGCGAAGAAGAGCTCGGTCCCGAACGACAACATCGACCGGGCCGTCCGGCGGGGCAGCGGCCTGGAGGCCGGGGGCGCCCAGTACGAGAACATCACCTACGAGGGCTACGGCCCCGGCGGGGTCGCGGTGCTCGTGCAGTGCCTGACCGACAACAGGAACCGGGCCGCCTCGGACGTCCGCGTGGCGTTCAGCCGCAACGGCGGCTCGATGGCCGACCCCGGGTCGGTGTCGTACCTGTTCCACCGCAAGGGCGTCATCGTGGTGGAGAAGGGCGGGGTGACCGAGGACGACGTGCTGTCGGCCGTCCTCGACGCGGGCGCCGAAGAGGTCAACGACCTCGGCGAGTCCTTCGAGGTCGTGTCCGAGCCCACCGACCTGGTGGCGACGCGCAAGGCCCTGCAGGACGCCGGGATCGACTACGACTCAGCGGACACGGCGTTCCTGCCCACCGTCGAGGTGGACCTTGACGAGGAGCAGGCCAGGCGGGTCTTCCGGCTGATCGACGCGCTCGAGGATTCCGACGACGTGCAGGACGTGTACGCCAACTACTCGGTCCCCGACGACATCATGGAGAAGATCAGCTCCTGACCGCGCGCCGGCCGCCACCACGGCGATAATCGGGATGACCAGCCCGGCGGGCTGCCGTACGGTGGTTGCTCGTGGCTGATCAACCGAACCGCAAGGTCGAGGTCCGGGTGGTGCTCCCGGACGACGACATAGACGCCCAGCTCGACCTGGCCGAGCGGGCCTTCGGGATCAAGGGCCCTGACGAACGCGACCGCTGGCGGGAGACCACGTCCTGGCTCATCGCCCAGCGCCAGTGCCTGGGCGCCTTCGTCGACGGCCGCCCGGCAGGCGCCGCGGCCTTCTTTGACATGCGGCAGTGGTGGTGCGGCCGGGCGGTGCCGATGGCCGGGGTGGTCAGCGTCCGGGTGGCGCCGGAGGACCGGGGCCAGGGGATCGGGCGCCTGCTGATGACGGCTCTGCTCGATAAGATAGCGTCGCACGGGTACCCGCTGTCGGTCCTGTACCCCGCGACGATGCCGCTGTACCGGGCGCTGGGCTGGGAGCTGGCCGGAGGCTATCACACCGCGGTGATCCCGGCCAGGTCGCTGTTCCGCCTCGTCCCGCCGGACGCGCCTGCCGGGGGCGCAGGAGCCCGGCGCCGGCCCGCCCGCCCTGCGCCGGGCCGGCCCGGCTGACGCCGAGGCGGTGCTCGCCATGATGGGCCACGTGCACGAGGCCGCCCGGGACTGCGGCCCGGTTACCTGGCCCGCCAGGATGCTGGCTCAGTGGCTGGCCCAGCCGGAGGTATACGCCTACCTCTGTGACGACGGCTTCCTCGCCTATCGCTGGGACCACGCCAACCGGAACCTATTCGTGGAGGGGGCCGAGGCGGTGTCGCCGGCGACCGTGCGCGCGTTCTGGTCCCACCTGGGCGGGTACGGTTCGGTCGCGGAGAAGGTCTATGCCCGGGTCGGGCCGGCCGACGCGTTCTGGTGGCTGACCCGCGAGCGCGACGCCTTCGTAGATCGCCGCACGATGTGGATGCTCCGGGTCGTCGACGCCCCGGCGGCCATCGCCGTCCGCGGCTTCCCGGCCGCCGTCTCGCTCACCGTGCCCCTGCTCATCGCCGACGACACCCGGCCCGCCAACTCCGGGCGCTGGGAGCTGACCGTGGCCGCGGGGAAAGGCTCGCTGACGCCGGCCTCCGGGGCGCCGGTCACGCCGGCCCGTTCCGGCCCGCGGGCGCCGCTGGCCGTGGGCGCACGAGGCCTGGCCGCACTGTACGCGGGCACCCCGGTCGGCACGCTGCGCCAGGCCGGGCTGGTATCCGCTGGCTCCCCGGAGCAGGACGCGGCCCTGGACGCCGCGTTCGCCGCGACGCCCTACATGCTCGACGACTTCTGAGACAAGTGACGGACACGCCGCCCGCGCTGCGCGACCTGCGGGCCGAAGGCCGGTAGGTTCGAGGCGAACAGATGTTCGCGGAAGCTGAACTCCGGACGGAGATCATCAGGTGGCCCTGACCCATGCGGCGCATCCGATCCGCGTCCTCGGCGTGGATCCCGGGCTGACCAGGTGCGGCGTCGGGGTCGTCGAGGGGGCCCCGGGCCGGGCGCTGACGATGGTCAAGGTCGGGGTGATCAAGACCTCGGCCGGCGACGACATCGCGACCCGGCTGCTGATGATCGAGACCGATATCGAAGCCTGGCTGGATGCCTGCCGTCCCGATGCGGTGGCCGTGGAGCGCGTTTTCAGCCAGCTGAATGTGCGGACGGTGATGGGGACGGCGCAGGCGGGTGCGGTCGCCATCGTCTGCGCGGCCCGCCGGGGCCTGCCCGTCGCCCTGCACACTCCCACCGAGGTCAAGGCGGCCGTGACCGGGAGCGGGCGGGCGGACAAGAATCAGGTCACGGCGATGGTGATGCGGCTGCTGCGCATCACAGAGCCGCCCCGGCCCGCCGACGCCGCGGACGCGCTGGCGCTGGCTATCTGTCATATCTGGCGCGGCGGCGCCAATGGCTTGCGGCTCTCGGCCGCGTCGGCCAGCCAGGTGCTGGCCAGTAAGGGAGGCAGGGCGTGATCGCTCATGTTCGCGGCACCGTCGCCGGGATCGCGCCCGACGGTGCCGTCATCGAGGTCGGCGGTGTCGGGATGCGGGTGCAGTGCACTCCGGGGACCCTGGCCACGCTCAGGCCGGGAGAACCCGCGCAGGTGGCCACGTCCCTGGTGGTCAGGGAAGACTCGCTGACCCTGTACGGCTTCACCAGTGACGACGAGCGGAACGTCTTCGAACTGCTGCAGACCGCGAGCGGCGTCGGGCCGAGGCTGGCGCTGGCCATGCTGGCGGTACATTCGCCGGACGCGCTGCGACGGGCCGTCTCCACCGAGGATCTCGACACGCTGACCATGGTCCCCGGCATCGGCCGCAAGGGCGCCCAGCGGATCGTGCTTGAGATGAAGGACCGGCTGGGCCCGCCGGGGGACGGCCCCAGCGCCCTGCCGGGCAGCAGGCCGTCGTCGCGGCTGCCCTCATGGCGCGACCAGGTGCAGTCCGGGCTGGTAAACCTGGGCTGGCCGGCTCGTGACGCCGACCAGGCGATCGCGGCCGTGGAGGAAGAAGGCACGGTCAACGGTTCGGCCGGCGGCGACGTTGACGTGGCCACCGTGCTGCGGGCCGCCCTGCGCAAGCTGAGCAGGCAATAGCGGCCATGATCGAAGGCGAGATCGACGGGACGGACGCGGCCCAGGGCGACAGCGCCCAGGCCGCACTGCGCGGGGCCGAGGAGGCGGAGCTCGCGGCGCGCCGGGCACGCCAGGACCGCGGCGAGGAGGGAGACGGGGGAAACGGGATGGTATCCCCGCTGGCTGACGCGGATGAACGCGTCATCGAGAGCGCGCTGCGGCCCAAGCGCCTGACCGAGTTCACCGGCCAGGTGCGAGTGCGTGAGCAGCTGTCGCTGATCCTGCAGAGCGCGCTGCGGCGCGGTCGGCCACCGGACCACGTGCTGCTGGCCGGCCTGCCCGGGCTGGGCAAGACCACGATCGCGAATATCGTCGCCGCCGAGCTCGGCGCG
This sequence comes from uncultured Actinomycetes bacterium, assembly GCA_963808315.1. GTDB lineage: Bacteria > Actinomycetota > Actinomycetes > Streptosporangiales > Streptosporangiaceae > Palsa-504. The sequence continues at coordinate 271,274 of CAWEFK010000024.1, forward strand.
CCGCTGCGCATCACCAGCGGCCCGGCCATCGAGCGATCCGGTGACCTGGCGGCGGTCCTGTCCACCCTCAGTGAGGGCGAAGTGATCTTCATCGACGAGATCCACCGCCTGGCCCGGCCCGCGGAGGAGATGCTCTACCTGGCCATGGAGGACTTCCGGGTCGACGTGGTGATCGGCAAGGGCCCGGGCGCGACCGCGATCCCGCTGGAGATCGCGCCGTTCACGCTGGTGGGGGCGACGACCCGGGCGGGTCTGCTGCCCGCCCCGTTGCGCGACAGGTTCGGGTTCACCGCGTATCTCGACTTCTACCAGCCCAGCGAGCTCGAGATCATCATCCGCCGGTCCGCCGGGCTGCTGGACGTGAGGCTGACCGACGAGGCCGCGGTGGAACTGTCGACCCGTTCTCGGGGCACGCCGCGCATCGCCAACCGGCTACTGCGCCGCGTTCGTGATTACGCCGAAGTTCGCGCCGACGGCGTGGTGACCAGGGATATCGCCCGGACCGCGCTCGAGATCTACGAGGTGGACGAGCATGGCCTTGACCGGCTGGACCGGGGCGTGCTCGACGCATTGATCCGGCGGTTTGGCGGCGGGCCGGTCGGCCTGTCCACGCTGGCGGTCGCGCTGGGGGAAGAGGCCGAGACCGTCGAGGTGGTGGCCGAGCCGTTCCTGGTCAGGTGCGGGCTGCTCGCCCGCACTCCGCGCGGCCGGGTAGCCACCGCGGCCGGCTGGACTCATTTGGGCCTAGAGCCGCCTGCGTCACTCGGTGAACTGCCGACCCTCTTCGATTAGGCCAGGCTGATCGATCAGATCGCGCCGAGGTCACGATCAGTGTCAAAAACTCGTAGCCTGTTGGTGCGCGGTCAAAGCGAGGCTAAACTTCGGCAGTTGGTCTTTGGCCTCCGCTAAGACCACACACGCATCACCAACTGGAAGGATGCCCCGCGATGGGGATACTCGCAGCCGCTGACGCGGCCAGCAAGTCATCATCAAGCTCGCTGACGTTCCCGATCCTGATCGTCCTGGTCTTCGTCGGCTTCTACTTCCTGATGATCAGGCCGCAGCGACGCCGCCAGCAGCAGGTCTCACAGCAGCAGAACACGGTCGTTCCCGGCGCCCGGGTCCGTACCACCGCCGGCATGTACGCCACGGTGGTCGCCGTGGAGGACAACGACGTTATTCTCGAGGTCGCTCCCGGTGTCGATGTCCGTTACCTCAAGCGCGCCATCATGGAGGTCGTCGCCCCGGCCGAGGCGCAGGACGGCGACACCTTCGAGGACGGCGAGACCTTCGAGGACACCGGTGCGTACTCCGACGACGAGCCCGCTTCGGACGTCGACGACGACGAGACACCCGGAACTCACGGCTCGGTCAACGGCGTTGGATCAGATGACGAAGGTTTCACCGACGCTCATGAGGGTGAACTGGCCACGTCCGACAAGGACAACGCGCACTGAGCCGCCGGCCTGCATGAGGGAATGACCAAAACAAGACAGGCGGAGAAGTGGCAGCCCCTACGAAGACCGTCCCGCATCCGGGACGGGCGCTCGCGGCGCTCGTTGCGCTTATCGTGATCATGCTCCTGGGGGCCCTGGGCGGGAATCTGTTCAGCCCGGGTCACTGGCACAAGGACTTCAAGGTCGGCCTCGGGCTCGACCTGTCCAGCGGTACCCAGGTGACGATGAAGGCGACGACCCCGACGGGCGGGATCCCGTCGAGTGCCGAGATGAACGAGGCCATCTCCATCATCTTGGCCCGGGTCAACGGCACAGGTAACTCCGGTGCCCAGGTCCAGACCGAGGGCAACCAGGACCTGAACGTGTCGGTGCCGGGCAAGTCCACCCAGCAGACCGAGAACCTGGTAAGCACCACCGCCCTGCTGAACTACCGGCAGGTGCTGCTCTACCAGGCTTACGCTCCCCCCACCACGCCCTCCGCGTCGGCCAGTCCCAGCGCTTCGGCCAGCGCGAGCCCCTCGGCCAGCGCGAGCCCCTCGGTGAGCTCGAGCGCGTCGCCCACGCCGAGCACGAGCTCGACGGCGAAGACCTCCGCCAAGATCGTCCCCGCGGCCAGCACAAGCGCGACGCCGAGCGCCACGGCCAGCACCTCCGCCAGCGCCACAGCCAGTCCCTCCGCCAGCGCCTCGCCCAGCCCGAGTGCCAGCTCGTCGGGGTCCGCGAGCAGCACCCAGTTCGGTAACGCAAGCCTGGTGAACAAGAAGACCCTGGCGCTGTTCAACAAGCTGACCTGCACGGTCGGGGACTCGACCAAGTGGAAGGCTGAAGTCGGGTACACCGACTCGGCGGACTATAACGCGGTGAACTCGCAGACCGTCGCCTGCGACCCAAGCAGCGGCGACAAGTACGCCCTGGGCACCGTGGCGGTGCAGGGTAAGCAGGTCACCGGCGCCACCGCGACGCTGTCCACGACGAGCAACCAGTGGGTCGTGAACGTGACCCTGAACAGCGCGGGCGCGGCGGCCTTCGGCAAGCTGACCTCGCACCAGTACAACACCTACTACTCCGACGCCTCGACCAACGAGAACGACTATGTTCTCGACCAGACCGCCATCGTCCTGGACGGGAACGTCGTGTCGCCCGACGAGATCCAGGGCGCGATCCTCGGCGGGAACGCGGAGATCACCGGGAACTTCACCCAGGCCTCCGCGACGCAGCTGCAGAACATCCTGAAGTACGGGTCGCTGCCGCTGAACTTCAAGATCCTCAGCGTGCAGTCGGTGTCGGCGCAGCTGGGCCGGGCGCAGCTGGACGGCGGCCTGATCGCGGCGGCGATCGGGCTGGGGCTGGTGGTGATCTACTCGTTCCTGTACTACCGCGGCCTGGGCCTGGTCTCGGTGTCCAGCCTGATCATCGCGGGCGGCGTGGCCATGCTGGCGGTGGTGCTGCTGACCAAGTACCAGAGCTTCACCCTGGAGCTGTCCGGGATCGCGGGCCTGATCGTGGCCATCGGCATCACCGCGGACTCCTTCGTCGTGTTCTTCGAGCGATTGCGGGATGAGGTGCGCGAGGGCAAGCAGCTGCGGCCCGCGGTGGAAGCGGGCTGGAAACGCGCCCGGCGGACCATCCTGGTCTCGGACACGGTGTCGTTCATCGCCGCGCTGCTGCTGTATTACTTCTCCATCGGTGAGGTCAAGGGCTTCGCGTATACGCTGGGCCTGACCACGCTGATCGACATTGTGGTGGTGTTCTTGTTCACCAAGCCGATGGTGACGCTGCTCGCCCGGACCAAGTTCTACGGCGGCGGCGCCCCGCTGTCCGGCCTCGACCCGGCCCGGCTGGGCGCCCGGACCCCGTGGCGATCCTCGGTGACCCGCAACCAGGTCCGGCGCAGGCCTCCGGCCGCGCCGCGGAGCCCAGCCTCGCGCAACACCGAGGAGGCCTGATGTCGCGCATCGGCAACGTCGGCGGGCGGCTTTACCGCGGCGAGGTGTCGGTCAACTTCGTCGGCCGGAAGCGAACGTGGTACTCGATCTCCGGTGCCATCCTGCTGGTCAGCATCCTGGCCCTGCTGATTCATGGCCTGGACTTCAGCGTCGACTTCAAGGGCGGCGCGGTCTTCCAGTTCTCGGCGCCCTCGGCGTCGCCCACGCAAGTTCAGGACGCGGTGACCGGCGGGGGCGTCAGCGGCGCGGTCGTCCAAGAGCTCACCGGCTCCCTGGGCAAGTCCTGGCAGGTGCAGACTCCGACCCTGACCAGCGCTCAGACTAACACCGTCGAGAACTCGCTGATCAGCCACCTCGGCGTCAACGCCAGCAAGATCAGTGTCCAGTTCGTGGGGTCGAGCTGGGGGAGCCAGATCACCGACAAGGCGATCGAAGCGCTGATCGCGTTCCTGATCGTGATCGTGCTGTACCTCACGATCGCCTTCGAATGGAAGATGGCCATAGCGGCCTTCGTCGCCTTGATCCACGACCTCGTCATCGCCACCGGTGTGTACGCCCTCACCGGGTTTCAGGTGAGCCCCGCGACCGTCATCGGCCTGCTGACCATCTTGGGTTACTCGCTGTACGACACCGTGGTCGTGTTCGACAAGGTCAGGGAGAATACCGCCGGCCTGCTGGGCGGAGCCAGGAGCACGTACAGCCATGCGGCCAACCTGGCCTTGAACCAGACCCTGGTCAGGTCGATCAACACGTCGCTGATCGCGCTGCTGCCGGTGGCCGCGATCTTGTTCGTCGGCGGCGGTCTGCTCGGGGCCGGCGAGCTGAAGGACCTGGCGCTTGTCCTATTCGTCGGGATGCTGTCCGGCACGTACTCCTCCATCTTCATCGCCACCCCGGTGCTCGCCGACCTCAAGGAGCGCGAGCCGCAGTACAAGGCGCTGGCCAAGCGCGTGTCTGTGCGCACCTCAGGCGGCCGTGCGGCCAAGCGGTCGGCGGCCAAGGCACCGTCCGGCGCGGGCTCGCGACCCGGGGCTCCCAGGATCACCTCCGCGCCGCTGGAGGCCGACGACGATCCGGACGACGACTACGCCGAAGACGACCCGGCCGCCGCCGACGAGCTGACCGCCACCGGCTCGCGGGTGCCCGGAGTTCCGGCCAGCCGCAGCGCACCCGGTACCGTCCGGCCCGGCCCGCGCCAGCAGCCCCGCCGCAGCGGCGGTTCGGCCCGGCATCGGCCGGCCGGCAAGAAGAAGCGACGCTGAGGGTGACCGGAGAATCCGATGATGAGCTGACCCGGCTCATCGCGAGCCGGGTGCGTGAGGTTCCGGACTACCCGCAGCCCGGAGTGGTCTTCAAGGACATCACCCCGCTGCTCGGCGACGGCAAGGCGTTCAGCGCCGTGGTGGACGCCCTGGCCGCGTTGTACGGACCGGTGGATAAGGTCGCGGGCATCGAGGCGCGGGGTTTCATCCTCGCCGCCCCCGTCGCGTGCCGTCTCGGTGCGGGTTTCGTGCCCATCCGCAAGAAGGGCAAGCTGCCCGCCGCCACGTTCGCGCAGGACTACGCGCTGGAGTACGGCGTCTCGACTCTCGAGGTGCACGCCGACGCGTTCGAGGAGTCGGATCGTGTCCTGGTGATCGACGATGTCCTGGCCACCGGAGGGACGGCGGAGGCGACCGTCAACCTGGTGCGGCGCTCCGGCGCCGAGGTGGCAGGTATCGCCATGCTGATCGAGCTGTCCTTTCTCAACGGCCGCGCCAAGCTTGGCGGTCTCCCGGTCACCGCCCTGCTGACCATCTAGCCGTTCCCAGACGGCGGCATCCTGGGCCGAGCGGGAATTACAGGGACGTGATCAGGCGTTTATGTCGTCCAAGTACACTGATGGCTTGGCAGATGCGAGGAGCGCCAGTGGCCGGTGATGTGATCGCACCCGGCACGAGAGCTGCCTCTGCTACCCCGGTGGACGCGCGGCGGGATCCAGGTCCCGCCGATGACGCGCAACCGGCCGAGGTGGCGGGGGCGGCAGACGTGCCGAGCCGCCGCATGGCCAACGGCACCTCGGACACGGCCCCGGAAAGCCCCGGAAAGCCCCGGAAACCCCGGAAGCCCCGGAAGCCCCGGGGGCCCGAAGGTAAGACCGCCTCCCCCCGGTCCTCCCGGGGCGAGCGATACGGGCGGGCGGGAATGGTCGCGACGGCGTCGCCGGCGGATGCGGCGGCCCCCGGCGTGGGGGTGCGCCGGCGGCTCGCCCGGCTCGGGGCGCAGCGAGGGACCACGATGAACCCGGTCCTCGAGCCGCTGGTCAAGACCGTGCGCGGGACGCACCCGAAGGCCGACATCCGGCTCATCGAACGGGCCTATGAATCGGCCGCTTACTGGCACCGGGACCAGAAGCGGCGCAGCGGCGACCCGTACATCACCCACCCGCTCGCGGTGGCGACCATTCTCGCCGAGCTCGGCATGAACACCGAGACGATCTGCGCCGCGCTGCTGCACGACACGGTGGAAGACACCCCGTACACGCTGACCGAGCTGCGCGGTGAGTTCGGCGAGGACATCGCCGCGCTTGTGGACGGCGTGACCAAGCTGGACAAGGTCAAATACGGCGAGTCGGCCGAGGCGGAGACCGTCCGCAAGATGGTCGTCGCGATGTCCCGCGACATCCGCGTGCTCGTGATCAAGCTTGCGGACCGGCTGCACAACATGCGGACGCTGCGCTGGCTGCCGAGGGACAAGCAAGAGCGCAAGTCCCGCGAGGTGCTGGAGATCTTTGCCCCGCTGGCCCACCGGCTCGGCATGAACCGGGTGAAGTGGGAACTCGAGGACCTGGCCTTCGCGACGCTTTACCCCAAGCGCTTCGACGAGATCGTCCGCCTGGTGTCCGGCCGCTCGCCGCGTCGGGACGTCTTCCTGGAGGAGGTGATCCAGGACGTCTCCACCGACATGCGCGAGAACAAGATCAAGGTCAGCGTGACCGGCCGACCCAAGCACTACTACTCGATTTACCAGAAGATGATCGCCAAGAACGTCGGCTTTGACGACATCTATGACCTCGTGGGGATCCGCATCCTCGTTGATACGGTGATGGACTGCTACGCGGTGCTCGGCATTATCCACGCGCGCTGGAACCCTGTCCCGGGGCGCTTCAAGGATTACATCGCGATGCCGAAGTTCAACATGTACCACTCCCTGCACACCACCGTCATAGGTCCGGGCGGCAAGCCGGTGGAGCTGCAGATCCGGACCTGGGGCATGCACAAGGTGGCGGAGTACGGGGTCGCGGCGCACTGGAAGTACAAGGAGGAGAAGGTCTTCGGCCGGTCCAAGGATGCCAAGGACGACACCCAGGAGATGACCTGGCTCCGGCAGCTCGTCGACTGGCAGCGGGAGACCGAGGATCCCGCCGAGTTCCTCGAGTCGCTCCGTTTTGACCTGGCCGCCGCCGAGGTCTACGTGTTCACGCCGCGCGGCGAGGTAGTGGCGCTGCCGCAGGGCGCGACGCCGGTGGACTTCGCCTACTCGATTCACACCGAGGTCGGGCACCGGACGATCGGCGCGAGGGTCAACGGCCGCCTGGTCGCCCTGGAGTCGACGCTGGACCACGGGGACACCGTGGAGATCTTCACCTCCAAGGCGGCCGAAGCGGGGCCAAGCCGGGACTGGCTGACGTTCGTCCAGAGTCCCCGGGCCAGGAACAAGATCAGGCAGTGGTTCTCCAAGGAGCGCAGGGAAGCGGCGGTCGAGGCGGGCAAGGACCAGATCGCCCGGGCCATGCGCAAGCAGGGCCTGCCGCTGCAGCGGCTCGCGGCGGCCGACACGGTGCTCAACCTGGCCCGCGATCTGCGTTACCCGGACGTGTCCGGGTTGTACGCTGCGGTCGGCGAAGGCCGGGTCAGCGCGCAGTCGGTGGTCGAGAAGCTGGTTAAGTCGGTCGGCGGTTTCGCGGGGGCCCAGGACGACCTGGCCGAGACGACCCTGCCGACCAAGGCGCCGCAGCCCCGGGCGCCCGGAGAACCGGGTGTCGAGGTCACCGGCGCGCCGGACGTCTGGGTACGCCTATCCCGGTGCTGTACCCCGGTGCCGGGTGACCCGATCACCGGCTTCGTGACCCACGGTCATGGCGTATCGGTCCACCGGGTGGATTGCGTGAACATGGTTCACCTGAACCCTCTGCAGCAGGAGCGCATGGTCGAGGTCAACTGGGCGCCGACCGACGGGTCGGTGTTCCTGGTGGCCATCCAGGTCGAGGCGCTCGACCGGACCAGGCTGCTCTCGGACGTGACGCGGGTGCTGTCCGACCAGCACGTCAACATCTTGTCCGCGAACGTGACGACCACCCGCGACCGGGTGGCCTTCAGCCGGTTCACCTTCGAGATGGGCGACCCCAAGCACCTCGGCCACGTCCTGCGCGCCGTCCGCGCCATCGACGGCGTCTACGACGTCTACCGCGTAACTTCCTAGCCTCTTAGCCTCGGGGGGACGATCCCCCCCAGACCCCCCCTGCTTTATGGGGGGCTGCCCGCCCCCCATGCCCCCTGGGGAGCCCCTTTGGGGCCCCGCTCCGGGTATGGGCGCCGGGCGCCGCTCGGGTTCACACCTTGAATTCGGCTAGGGTGTGCTCGGCTTCTTCGAGCCAGGCGCGGCGGGCGGTCAGGGCTTCCTCGGCGTTGCTCGCGGCTTTGGCATCGCCCCGGTCGCGGGCCTGGGCGAGTTGCTGCTCCAGCTGGGCGATGGTCGAGCGCAGCTGGGCCACGGTGCCTTCGGCCCGGGCCAGCGCCTCCGGGTTGGACCGGCGCCACTGGTTCTCTTCCGCCTTGCGGATCGAGTCCTCCACCCGCCGCAGGCCGGACTCCAGGTGCTCCCGGGAGTCCCTCGGCACCGAGCCGATCTGCTCCCACCGCTCCTGGATGCCGCGCAGCGCCGACCGGGCGGACCGGATGTCGCCGACCGGCAGCAACCCCTGGGCCTGATCAAGCAGCTGCTGCTTGGCCTCGGCGTGCTCGCGCAGCTCGGCGTCCTTGGCGGAGAACACTTCCGAACGGGCCGTGAAGAACTTGTCCTGGGCCGCACGGAAGCGCTTCCACAGCTCGGCTTCTGTGTCCCGGTCCGCTCGTCCGGCCGCCTTCCACTGGTTCATAAGCTCTCGGAACGCGGTGGTGGTGGCGGCCCATTCGACCGATCCCGACAGGGCCTCCGCCTCGGCGACCAGTTGCTCCTTGCGGGTCCTGACGTCCTCGCGTTCGGCCTCCAGGGTGGCGAAGTACGCCTTGCGCCGCTTGGTGAACGCGTTGCGAGCCGCGGACAGGCGCTTCCACAGCACGGCCTCGGCCGCCCGCTCGGCGTGCGGGGCCGCCTTCCACTCCTCGAGCAGCTCGCGCATCCGCTCTCCGCTGCTTTTCCAGTGGGTGGCTTCGACGGCGATCTGCTCGGCCTCGGCGACAATCCGTTCCTTGATCTCCTTGGCCTGCCCGCGTGCGTGTTCCCTGGCCGCCTTGACCTCTTCGCGACGCTGGCCGACGTTCTCGGTCAGCCGCTCCAGGCGCACCTGCAGGCCCTCGAGGTCGCCGAGCGCGTTGGCCTCGGAGATGCTCCGGAGCAGGCGCTGGACACTGGCCGAGGCCTGGGCCGGCGCCATGTCGGTGGCGGCGATCCGCTGCTCGAGCAGGACGACCTCCGTCTCGAGCGCCTCGTACTTACGCTGGAAGAAGGCGATCGCCTCTTCCGGACTACCCGCCTGCCACGAGCCGATCACCCGCTCGCCGTCGGCGGTACGGACATAGACGGTCCCGTCGGCGTCTACCCGGCCCCACGGATGGTAGGCGGTGGTCACGGCGAACCTCCTGCGTTGCTCTGGCTCGTGTCAGGTTTTCTTGATCGTCACGCTATCGATGATGACCTTGTCCTTCGGGGCTCCGCCCTCAGTCTGACCCGACACGGTGTACTGGCACGAATACCCCTTCTTCGCCACATTCTGGACGATACTGAGCCCGGAGGAAACCGTGGCGAACGGCGTATAGGAGGCTCCGAGCCCGGATGTGCTGTCCTGGTAGACGATGAAGAACTGGCTGCCGTTGGTGCTCGCGCTGCCCTCGTTGGCCATGGCGACCGTTCCGGCCGGGTACTTGGCGCCGGTCAGGTTCTCGCTGGCGAACTCGTAGCCGGGCGTCCCGGTGCCGATCTTGCCGGTCGAACTGCAGGTCAGCTTGGTGGTCGCGGTGGCGTACGGATCACCGCACTGCAGCACGTAGATGCCGCTGGTCAAGAGCCGGTGGCACTGGGTGTTGTTGAAATAACCCGCCTGCGCCAGGTGGACGAACGAGTTGACCGTGCAGGTCGCCTTGCTGTTCAGCAGGTTGACAACGAGCTTGCCCAGGTTGGTGTTGATGGTCGCCTGGTAGCTGTCGGTGTAGTCGGGCGTGGACGACGGGAGGCTGACGGTGCGGGCGGCCGGACTGGCCTTGGTGTAGGTGCAGTGGTGCGCGGGCTCGGCCACGGTCGTCGCCTTGGGCGTAGCGCTCGGCGACTTGCTGGGCGAAGCCGTCGGGTGCTTGCTGCTCCCGGGCAGGAACACGAGCACCAAGGAAACGATCAGAGCCGCGGCGAGGACCGCGCTCAGGACGACGAGCGCCCGGCGTCTGAGCCGGCGCTGCCTGGCCGCCCGTAGTTCCTGCTGGCGCCGGTACTTTTCCCTGGCTTGCCTGCGCTGGCGATCGTTCTTACCCGCCACCGGTCGAGTCCTCCTTGGCTTGTCGCTCCATCCGGCTACCTGGTATCACGGGAGGCAGGCCACTGACCCGATGTCTACCTACGATCCCCGGAACATAGGCAGCGGCGGGCCCGGGGGCTAATCCCGTCCTCCCCCGGAACCCCCCGCAATATTCACGATCGTTGGCGAATCGTACCTTCCGGTCGCCCGGATCGGTACCCTTCGTTATCGGTTCGCGGCCATGCGGGTTTCCTCGGTAACCTGAGACACCGTACCCTGAGAAAGGACGCTCGTGCTCGTCGCAGGGTTCCCGGCCGGCGCGTTTGCGGCCAACTGTTATGTAGTCGCGTCCGCGCCCGGACAGGAGTGCGTGATCATCGATCCGGGGCAAGACGCGGAGCGCGGCATCGAGGAACTCCTCGCCGAGCACCGGCTCAGGCCCGCGGCGGTCCTGCTCACCCACGGCCATCTCGACCACGTCTGGTCCGTCGCCCCGGTCTGCGGGGCGAAAGGAATCCCGGCCTACATCCACCCGGACGACCGGGTATTGCTGAGCGATCCGGCCAAGGGCTTCCCGCTCGGAGCGGGACAGGAACTGTTCGGCGGCCTGGAATTCACCGAACCAGACGATGTAAAAGAACTGGCCGACGGGATGACTTTGAGCCTCGTCGGGCTAGAGATCACGGTGAACCACGCGCCCGGGCACACCGAAGGATCTGTGACATTCCGGCTGCCATTGGCAGGTCCTTCGGCGCAGGCGCCGATTAGGGCACAAGGTAAAAGCACAACGGACGAGGCCGGGGCGGACGTCTTGTTCTCCGGGGACTTGCTGTTCGCCGGTTCGATCGGGCGCACCGACCTGCCCGGCGGGGACTATCCCACCATCTTGCGCAGCCTGGCCCGGGTCTGCCTGACGCTGCCCGACCAGACCGTGGTGCTATCGGGGCACGGACCGCAGACCACCATCGGCGCGGAACGGCGCTCGAATCCGTTCCTGGCCGACCTGAACCCGCCTGGATCAGGTCCCGCCAGGGGTATGTGAGCACAGGGGAGCGCCCGGGCGGCGCGCTCCGGTAGCCGGCCGCACGCAGGCCGGATCGTTCGGATAAAAAGATCTGGCAGCAAGAAGCAGCCCGATCCGCGCGGCGGATCAGCTGTCGGCATGGCCGACGGAGCGGTTGCTAGACGAAAGGGGCTTGAGGCGATGATCCGCACCCATGAGGCGGGGACGCTGCGGGCGTCGCACGCGGGCGAGCGTGTGGTACTGGCCGGCTGGGTGGCGCGGCGCCGGGACCACGGCGGCGTGGTCTTCATTGACCTGCGGGACGCCAGCGGCGTGGTGCAGGTGGTGTGGCGGCCCGAGGAGACATCCTCCGCCGGGGCGCACGAGCTGCGGGCCGAGTACTGCGTGCTCGTGACCGGCACGGTGCGGACGCGGCCCGCCGGGAACGAGAACCCCGAGCTGCCTACCGGCCAGGTCGAGGTCGCCGCCGACGACGTCGAGGTGCTCAGCGAGGCCGAGCCGCTGCCGTTCCCGGTCGAAGGCTCCGCCGAGGTCAGCGAGGACGTCCGGCTCAAGTACCGGTACCTGGACATCAGGCGCGAGGACACCGCGCGGGCGCTGCGGGTCCGGTCCCAGGCCGCGTACCTGCTCAACGACGTCATGCGCGAGCACAGGTTCGTCAACGTGGAGACGCCGTACCTGACCAGGTCGACGCCGGAAGGCGCGCGCGATTTCCTCGTCCCGGTGCGACTGCGGCCAGGCAACTGGTACGCCCTGCCGCAGTCGCCGCAGCTGTTCAAGCAGCTGCTCATGGTGGGCGGCCTGGAACGCTACTACCAGCTGGCCAGGTGTTTCAGGGACGAGGACTTCCGCAAGGACAGGCAGCCCGAATTCACCCAGATCGACATCGAGATGTCCTTCGTCACCCGCGACGACGTCATCAAGGTGGCCGAGGACGTGGTGACCCGGCTGTGGTCCGAGCTGGCCGGGTACCAGGTACCCACGCCGCTGCCTCGGATGACCTACGCCGAGGCGATGGCCCGGTATGGCTCGGACAAGCCCGACCTGCGCTTCGGCGTCGAGCTCACCGACCTGACCGAGTACTTCGCGGGCACCGGGTTCCGGGTCTTCCAGGCCCCGTACGTCGGGGCCGTGGTCATGGCAGGCGGGGCCGCGCAGACGCGTCGTGAGCTGGACGGGTGGCAGGAGTGGGCCCGGTCGCGCGGCGCGCGCGGGCTCGCTTACGCGCTGGTCGGCCCGTCCGGCGAGATCTCCGGTTCTGTGGCCAAGAACCTGTCCGAGGCGGAACGCTCCGGGCTGGCCGCCGTGGTGGGGGCCGCACCCGGTGACGCCGTGTTCTTCGCGGCCGGACCCGCCATGGCCGCCCGGGAACTGCTCGGCGCGGCCCGGCTGGAGATCGGCCGCCGCGGCGGCCTGATCGATGACTCGGCGTGGTCGTTCCTGTGGGTGGTCGACGCACCGATGTTCGAGGAAAACGGGTCAGGCGGCTGGACCTCGGTGCACCACCCGTTCACCGCCCCGCTGCCCGAATGGGCCGACAAGTTCACCGCCGAGCCCGGCGGCGCGCTGGCCGACGCGTACGACATCGTGTGCAACGGCTACGAGATCGGCGGCGGGTCCATCCGGATCCACAAGTCTTCGATGCAGCGGGCCGTCTTCGACGTGATCGGGCTGTCCCCGGAGGAGGCGCGGTCCCAGTTCGGCTTCCTGCTCGACGCGTTCAAGTACGGCCCCCCGCCGCACGGCGGCATCGCGTTCGGCTGGGACCGGGTCATGATGCTGCTCGCGGGCGCGGAGTCGATCAGGGACGTGATCGCCTTCCCCAAGGCCGCCTCCGGCCTGGACCCCCTCACCGGCGCCCCCACCCCCATCACCCCCGCCCAGCGCCAAGAAGCAGGCATCGACGCCACCCCAACCCCCCCAACCGGGCCCAATTCATGATCGTGGCCAGTTCCGGGCGTATTTGACCGATATTGGCCACGATCATGGATTCTGTCCCGGCCGCAGGGGGCAGGCGGGGCGGCGGCATGGGCAGGGTGAGGCGGTCCAGCCGTTGCGTGCCAGCACGACTGCGACGGCGGCGGCGGTCTCGCACCGGTGGTCACGCAAGTCGAGAAAACCGAAACGGAGCGTAACGATGCCCCGCGCCGCGTTCACGGTGTCTCGCCGCTTGTCTCGCCACTGCTCCTCAGCGGGATGAGCGGCGGTCCCATCGAGCTCGACGCACACCCCGTACGCCGGATAGAGGTTGTCTAGGTACCAGTTCCCGGTACGGTGCCCGATCCTGACCTGGCGCTGGGCGGTGGGCAATGCGTGCGGGCGTTCCACCCAATGCATGTAGCGGTATTCGAGCATCGACAAGGCTCCGCTTCCCGCGTCGCCAAGCGCAGCCACGAGCTCTGAGCGCCAGCGCATCTTTTTGCGAGCATCCATGGCTTGGCGTATCCGGTCGGCGGTGGTGCGCCGCTGACCAAGAGCCCGGCAGATCCACGTGTAGGCGTCGCCGAAGGTAGGCGCGGCCTGGATTAGGTCAAGCACCGTATCTTCCACGCGGGTGCACGGCGGAAGCATGGCCGGGTGCCTGGTCCGTAGGATCGCGTCCGATCGGTGGATGATGATCCCCGGGATCTTCGCCTGTGCCGGGTGCCGCCGGGCGGGCACAGTGATCGTGATCAGCGCGCTCGGCTCGTCGGTCAGGCCATGTTGTTCCGCTGCGGTCTGATGGCTGAGAGTGGCACCGGGCCCGGCCCGGAGCAGCGCTGCCCACAGCATCGTTTCGCGCGCAGGCTCGCCTGAGTAGGCGGCGTACACGCCGCGCTGAAGTCGTTGCCAGCGGCCGCCGCGTACCTGGCCGCGCATGGTGTCCGGAGTGATCCCGGCTATCGTGCCCTGGCGGTGTCCCACCGCATGACCTTGGCGCAGCAGGAGTTCGCGGCCCTGAGCAGGTAGTTCGATCGGCATGGGTTTCATCTTGCGAGGCCGGGCACGCGCAGGGGCGGAGGTACGGGGGCTTGTGGACTGCGCGGGGACAGTCAGGTGAGTTGTGGATAGTCTCGCCGTCGTGGTCGAGGAGCGAGGATAGGGTCGTGGCATGGCCACAGGAGAGCCGGGTCAGTCCGAGAGCCTGTTCGACGAGGCGGAAGATACCGCCGCCCGGGGCGCCGCGCCGCTGGCGGTCCGGATGCGGCCGCGCAGCCTGGATGAGGTGATCGGGCAGCGGCACCTGACCGGGGCAGGCACTCCGTTCCGCAAGCTGGTCGACAACGACGCGCCGATGTCGCTGCTGCTGTGGGGGCCGCCCGGCACCGGCAAGACGACGCTGGCCTATGTGGTCAGCCAGGTGACCAAGCGGCGTTTCGTGGAGCTCTCGGCGGTCAGCGCCGGGGTCAAGGACGTTCGCGCGGCGGTCGAGGCCGCCCGCCGGACACTCGGCATGAATGGCGCGCAGACCGTGCTGTTCATCGACGAGGTGCACCGGTTCTCCAAGACTCAGCAGGACGCGCTGCTGCCCGCGGTCGAGAACCGCTGGGTGTCCTTCATCGGCGCGACCACGGAGAACCCGTTCTTCTCCGTGGTGTCCCCGCTGCTGTCCCGGTCTTTGCTGCTCACCCTGCAGCCGCTGTCCGACGACGACGTGCGCGAGGTCATCGGCCGGGCCATGGCCGATCCGCGCGGCCTCGGCGGCGCCGTCACGCTTGACGACGAGGCCGCCGATCACCTGGTCCGGCTGGCCGGCGGCGACGCGCGGCGCACGCTCACCTACCTGGAGGCCGCCGCGCTCGGGATGCCTGCGGGCGGCCGGATCGACGTCGCCGCGCTGGAACGGGCGGTGGACCGGGCCGCGGTCCGCTACGACCGTGACGGTGACCAGCACTACGACGTGATCAGCGCCTTCATCAAGTCCATGCGGGGCAGCGACGTGGACGCGGCGCTGCACTACCTGGCCCGGATGATCGCGGCGGGGGAGGACCCGCGGTTCATCGCCAGGCGGCTCATCGTGCACGCGAGCGAGGATGTCGGGATGGCCGATCCCACTGCCCTGCAGACCGCGGTGGCCGCCGCCCAGGCGGTCGAGTTCGTCGGGTTGCCCGAGGCGCGGATCAACCTGGCGCAGGCGGTTATTCACATCTCGCTGGCCCCCAAATCCAACGCCGTCATCAAGGCGATCGGCGCGGCCGACGCCGACGTGCGCGCCGGCCTGGTCGGCACGGTGCCTGCGCACCTGCGTGACGCGCACTATCCTGGAGCGGGCAAGGTGGGCCACGGCGAGGGTTACCAATACCCGCACGACTTCGACGAGGGCATCGTCCCGCAGCGTTACGCACCCGATTCGGTGACGGACCGCAGGTATTACGAGCCGTCAGGACACGGTGCCGAGGCCCGCCTCGGTGACCGCGCCGAGCGGATCCGGGCCATCGTGCGCCGGATGACCAAGCCGAACGACTAAGCCGAACGACTAAAGGAGCAGCCGTGAGACGGACGTGGATCTCATGAACGTCGCCGAACTGGCCGCGCTGATCGCCGCGGCCTTCTGGGCGCTGCTCGTGTGCGTCGGCGTATTCGTCCTGTTCCGGCTGGGCCGGTTCCTGTCCGAGAGCAGCCGGCTGGTCGCGGATGTGCGCGAGCGCGGTAACGTCCTGCTCGACCGGGCCGAGACGGCGGTCGACGGGGCCCAGGCCGCGGTGGACCGGGCCGGCCGTCAGCTGGACCGGACCGGGTCCGTCACGGCCAGCATGGACGAGCTGCAAGCCGGGATGAGCGAGCTGGCCGGGCAGGTGACGGCGCTGGCCGGGCTCGGCCGTTTGATCGCCCGCGGCCCGGTCGGCCGGGCCGGAGCGGTGGTCTACGGCATCAGGCATGCGGTCAGCCTGCGCCGGCCCGCTACCCGGCGCGCGCTGCCTGGCCGCGTGGTGGAGCGCGCCGAACTGGCTGACAGCGGCAGTCAGGCGAGGGGGTTACGGTGATACGCAGGGGATTCTGGCTGACCACCGGAGCGGTGACCGGGATCGTGGCCTACCGGCGTGTCTCGATGGCAGGTCGCCGGCTGTCCGCCAGCCTTAACCCAGGGACGAGCCCGAGGACCGGCGCCGGGACCAGCCGTCGAGCCGCCAGTCCGGTCCTGTCGCTGCGGCATGCCCGCCGGGGAACGATCCGCGCGGCCCGGGAGACGTATCGCTTCACGCGCGACGTACGGGAGGGCATGGCGCTGTATACGGCTCAGCAGGCCGCCTCCGGGGGGCCTACCCTCTCAACTAACCATGATGTCCAACCCAAGGATGGCCACTGATGGAGTCGGCAGAGATCGCCCGCCGCTTCCTTGCGTACTTCAAGCAGCAGGACCACGAAATCGTGCCGTCGGCCCCCCTGGTGGCCGATGACCCCACGGTCCTGTTCGTCATCGCGGGCATGCAGCCGTTCAAGCCGTACCTGACGGGCCAGCGGACCCCGCCGTACCGGCGGGTGGCGGACGTGCAGAAGTGCGTGCGGACGCTCGACATCGAAGAGGTGGGCAAGACCACCAGGCATGCCACGTTCTTCCAGATGCTCGGCAACTGGTCCTTCGGCGATTACTTCAAGCAGGGTGCCATCACCTACGCCTGGGAGCTGCTGACCAAGTCCGAGGCGGACGGCGGGTTCGGCTTCCCGGAGAACAAGCTGTGGGCCACCGTGCTGCACGGTGACGACGAGGCGTACGCGATCTGGCGGGACGAGATCGGCCTGCCGCAAAGCCGGATCCAGCACCGCGGCCTGGCCGACAACTACTGGCACATGGGCGTGCCCGGACCCGGCGGGCCGTGCTCGGAGATCTACTACGACCGCGGCCCGGAATACGGCCGGGACGGCGGGCCGGAGGCCGACGAGGACCGTTTTCTCGAGGTCTGGAACCTGGTGTTCATGCAGGACCAGCTCAGCAAGGTTCGCGCCAAGGACGACTTCGACATCGAGGGCCCGCTGCCGTCGAGGAACGTCGACACCGGGATGGGGCTGGAACGGATGGCGTCCATCCTGCAGGGCGTCGACAACATCTACGAGATCGACACCACCTGGAAGATCCTGGACCGGGCGGCGGAGCTCACCGAGCAGGACTACGGCCGGGATCACCGTACCGACGTGGCCCTGCGCGTGATCGCGGACCACGTGCGCAGCGCGGTGATGCTGATCGAGGACGGCGTGCTGCCCGGCAACGAGGGCCGCGGCTACGTCCTGCGGCGCATCATGCGGCGCAGCATCAGGAACCTCCGCCTGCTCGCCGGGAGCCAGCGTGGCGGCGGCGCGTCCAACTCGGGCGGCGAGCGCTACATGCACGAGCTCACCTCGGCCGCGATCGAGGCGATGGCCGGCCTGTACCCCGAACTGAGCCGCGACGCGCTGAGTATCCACATGGTCATCGACGCGGAGGAGACCGCGTTCGCCAGCACGCTGCGCACCGGCACCGCGATCTTCGACGCCTCGGTCGAGGAGAACCGGCGCAGGAATCAGGGCACCCTGTCCGGCGCCCAGGCCTTCCAGCTCCATGACACCTACGGCTTCCCGATCGACCTGACCCTGGAGATGGCGGCGGAGCAGGGCCTGACCGTCGACGAGGAAGGGTTCCGGCGGCTCATGTCCGAGCAGCGGGAGCGAGCCAAGCGGGACGCGGCCGAGAAGAAGACCGGCAACGCCGACATCTCGGCGTTCTCGCAGCTGCTCGAGCGATCGGGCGCGGTCACCTTCACCGGCTACGACCAGATATCGGGCGAGGCGACGATCCTCGGCCTGCTGGTCAACGGCGTGCCGGTGGCCTCGGCCGGGGCGGGCACCGACGTGGACGTGGTGCTGGACCGGACCCCGTTCTACGCCGAGGGCGGCGGACAGCTCGCCGACGCGGGCACGATTACGGCCGGCGGCGGCACGATCACCGTCTTCGACGTGCAGACCCCGCTGCCCGGGCTGATCGTGCACCGCGGCAAGGTCACCTCGGGCCAGGTCACGATCGACGAGCTCGCGTTCGCGGAAATCGACATCGAGCGCCGCCGCGCGCTGTCCCGGTCGCACACCGCGACGCATATGGTGCACCGTGCGCTGCGCGGCGCGCTGGGGGAATCGGCGGCGCAGGCCGGCCGGAGAACGCGCCGGGCAAGCTCAGGTTCGACTTTCACGCCTCGGGCGCGGTGCCGGTGTCGGTGCTGCGGGACACCGAGGACGAGGTCAACGACGTGCTGATCAACGACCTGGACGTGCGCGCGTTCTACACCTCCCAGGAACAAGCCCGCGAGATGGGAGCCCTGGCGCTGTTCGGGGAGAAGTACGGCGACAAGGTGCGGGTGGTGGAGGTGGGCGAATACTCCCGGGAGCTGTGCGGCGGCACGCACGTCGCCAGGTCCGGTCAGCTCGGCCTGATCAAGGTGCTGGGCGAGACCTCGGTCGGTTCCGGCGTGCGCCGGATCGAAGCGCTGGTGGGCCTCGACGCGTTCCGCTTCCTGGCCCGGGAAAGCGTCCTGGTCAGCCAGCTGAGCGAGCAGTTCAAGACACCGCGCGAGCAACTGCCCGAGCGGATTTCCGGGATCGTGACCAGGCTCAGGGAAGCCGAACGCGAGTTGCAGCGCTTCCGGGCCGCCAAGCTGCTCGAATCCGCGGGGGAGATCGCGGACGCGGCCCAGGACATCAGCGGGATCGCCCTCGTCGCGCACCGCGTGCCCGACGGGACCAGTCCCGACGACATCCGCAGGCTCGCCCTCGACGTGCGCGGCCGGGTCCCCCGCGGTCGTCCGGCCGTGGTCATGGTGGTCGGCGTGCCCGCGGACAAACCGGTCGTGGTCATCGCGGTCAACGAGGCAGGCCGCGGCTTCGGCCTGTCGGCCGGCACGCTGGTTGGGATCGCCGCCCGAGCCCTCGGCGGCAACGGCGGCGGGAAGCCGGACGTCGCGCAGGGCGGCGGCGCCCCGGTCCCCGGCGGCCAGCCCGGCGTCATCGATGAGGCGTGCGAGGCTGTTCGTGCGGCATTGCGAGACATAACCGAGTCCGGTAGGTAACGTATTGGCATGCTGCAGCGACCCTTGGGGGTCTTCGGGTCCGGGTCGCGCCCGGGACAAGCACGGCCGGCCGCGCTCACGGCTGCCCGCCGGCTGGTGGCGCCGCCCGTCTCCGGAGCGGTGCCGGTGAGGGCGGGCGTGCGGCTGGCGGTCGACGTGGGCTCGGTTCGCGTCGGAGTCGCTCGGAGTGATCCGGGCGGTGTCCTGGCCAGCCCGCTGACCGTCCTGCGGTCAGGTCCGGACGCGAAAGACGAGCTTGTCGCGCTGGCCGCCGGCGCGATCGAGGTCATCGTCGGCCTGCCCACGTCCCTGTCGGGTCGGGAGGGACCGGCCGCGGCCGGGGCCCGGGGCTTCGCCGCGGACCTGGCCGAACGTCTCGCACCCGTCCCGGTGCGACTGGTAGACGAGCGCTTTACCACCACCGAGGCGCATGATGCGCTGCGTCGCGGCGGCAAGGACTCCCGTGCCCGCCGTCAGGTCGTGGATGCCGCCGCCGCCGCCGTCCTGCTGCAAGCCGCCCTCGACGCCGAGCGCGCCACCGGGCATCCCCTAGGCCAGCTGGTGACCCTCAAAGGGGGAAATCCCGCGTGAGTGACAACGGAAACGGCTGGTCGCCAGGCTGGCGTCCGCCCCCGGACCCGCGCCTGGGGCCGGACCCGCGCCGGAACCAGGGGACCCGCGGTATCCGGGGCGCCCCAGGTGGTCGGCCGGAGGATTACCTCGGGTCGCTGCCGCCCGGCTACGAGCCGGTGCACCATGAGCCCCGGTACGACGACCCCCGGCCTGATCAGCGGCGACCCGATGACTCGCTGTGGCGCCGGACCCATCGGCTGTCCCATCCCGAAGCCCCCCAAGCCCCCCAAGCCCCCGAAGCAGCCCCCCAAGCCCCGGAAGCCGGGGCGTGGCCCGCCGGGCGGCCCGCCACAGCCAGCTTCGGGGATAATCCTCGCGGTACGGGCGGCGAGGAGTTCTATCCCCGGGACCGGCACGGCGACCAGTATCCGTACGAAGACGAGGACGAAGGCGAGGGGCGGTTCGTCCCTGGTTTCGGCGATTACGATGACGCCGACGCCGGCGGCGGGCGCTCCGGTCGTGACGGGCCAGCCGGCGACGGCGGCCGGGGCCGGGGAAGCCGGCAGGCGCGCCGCCCGGACGGCGGAGCCCCACGGCGGCGGAGGTACCGCTGGATCGCCCCGCTGGCTGCGATATTGGTCATCTTCGTCCCGCTGGCGGTCGGCGGCGTCTACGTCTACGGCCGGTACCAGAGCCAGTACCATCCGGCGGACTACTCAGGGTCGGGGACCGGGAGCGTCGTGGTCCAGGTGACCGGGGATGAAACGCCGACTGGCCTAGGACCGGCGCTGGCCAGGCTCGGCGTGGTCGCAAGCTCCCGCGCGTTTGTCCTCGCGGCTGAGCACAGCTCGAATCCGGATGGCCTGCTGCCCGGTTTCTACAAAGTGCGCGAGCACATGAAGGCGTCGCTGGCCTACGCGGCACTGCTCGACCCGAACGACCTGGTACAGGTCAAGGTGACGATCCCTGAGGGCTGGCGGGTAAGCCAGACCACCGGCTGGCTCGGCGTCCATTCCGGTATCTCGTCGGCCGCGTACGCCAAGGTGCTCGCGGACCCGGCCTCGCTCGACCTGCCCGCGGCCGCGAACGGCAAGCCCGAGGGCTACCTGTTCCCCGACACCTACGAGATCCAGCCGCACGAGACCGCGCTCAGCGTGCTGCGCGGCATGGTGCAGAGCTTCGACACCGAGGCGGCAGCCGTCAACCTGCCCGCGGCCGCCAAGAGCGTGCACCTGACCGAGGCGCAGGTGATCACCATGGCTAGCCTGGTGCAGGCCGAGGGCGGCCGGCTGTCTGACTACCCGAAGATCGCCCGGGTGATTGACAACCGGCTGGCGCAGGGCATGCCGCTGCAACTCGACAGCACCGTGCTATACGGTCTGAACACCTATGGCATCCTCGCGTCCGACGCCCAGCTCAACAGCCCCTCGCCGTACAACACCTATCGGCACAAGGGCTTGCCGCCCGGCCCCATCGACAGCCCGGGGAATGCGGCCATCTCGGCCGTGCTGCACCCGGCGTCAGGGAACTGGCTGTACTTCGTCACCGTCAACCCCAAGACCGGCGAGACCCTGTACACCTCGAGCCCCGCGCAATTCCAGCAGTTCCGTAACGAGCTCGAGAAGAACCTGGGCCAGGGCTGACCATACCCGGGGGTTGAGCAGGCCTGACTTGCGTCGGCTGTCGGCTGTCGGGGTGCGAGCGCCGGACGGCCCTGCGAACAAGTCCCGGCTCGCCTGGCTGCGGGGGTGAACCATCTGCAGAATGACGATAATCGTTCTTGTGTGTCAGCAATGAACGAGCTGAACCGGCTCATCGCGGACGGCCGCCGGGGGGACGCGGTCAAGATGTTCCTGCGGTTCGTGGGCACGCCCGGCTTTGTCACCGCGGTGATGCCGGTCACCCCGGTCTGGTCCAAGCTCAAGGCGGCCGCCGCCACGCTGCCCTGCGACATCACGCTCATGCAAGATCAGCAGCGGGGACGGCCGCTGACGCCCGCCCAGTGGGCTGAGGTCAAGACGCCGACGCTCATCGCGGTGGGTGAGAAGAGCCCAGCCTGGATGACCAACGCCACCCGCGCTCTGGCCGGTGCCCTGCCCGACGCGACGTACCGGACGCTGCCCGGCCAGAACCACATGGTCAAGCCGCAGGCCATCGCCCCGGTGCTGACCGAATTCTTCGATACTGACGACTAGAGGGATTGATTCGGGCGCATCGTTACATTTGAAATCGAAGTCCGGCATCATAAACCCCATGGGGATCAACGACTGGCGAGCCAAGCGGAACATCAAGTACCCCGAGCGCGGGGTGTTCCGTGTTATCGGGCTCCATGACGGGCACTCGCGTCCGTCGCGGACGGGAACCCGGATCGCCGGTATCATCACGGCCCCCGGCATTCCGGCGACGAGAATCGAACACAAGATGGAAGATCCGGCTCGCTGGACGGGGCACCAGGCGCTGCCCGTTCTGCTCGACCGGACCGATCCGACCAAGTTCATCGTGTTGTGGGAAGAGCTCGAGTCCGGAAACTGGCAGGATCCGGGGGAGGTCGACCCCCAGTACGCGGGTGCGCCGTCGACGTTCGGACCCGACGTCACCAGCACTTCTTCGTCGATCACGATCGGACCGGACGGCCGGCCGATCAACGTGCCGCTATCCCCGGAGGCCGCGGCCCGGGTGCAGTCGGTGTTGGGCAAGGCGTTCGGGTCGGGACGCGGCCAGATTCTCGGCCGGGTGATCGGTGAGGTGGTCGAGCAGGCCCTGGGTCAGACGACCGGCCAGCCCTACGGCCAGGGCGGCTCCCAGCCCTACGGCCCGGGCAGCTCCCCGGCAGGCCAGCCATTCGGCCAGGCCGAGCCGCACGCCTTCAACCAGCCGCCCCCGCAGGACCTTGGTCAGGCGGGCGGGCGGCCGTTCGGGCAGGTGGACCCGCAGGCGTTCAGCCAGCCTTTCGGCCAGGTGGACCCCGAGGCCTTCCGGCCGCCGGCAGAAGACGAGACCCTCTAGCAGGCTCCGGATACCGGGCGGCCGTTCTCCAGGTACACCAGGCGTTTGCGCCTGGTGGCCGCCCGTACCCGCCGTCGGATCGGCTTGCGGAGCAGCTCAAGTGCGTCAGGCAGCGCAGCAAGCCGGTACTCGGAGATCTCCTCGGGCTGCAGGACGATCTCGCCCAGCGCCTTCGCGCCGACCTGGCCGCAGTCGAAGAGGAACCTGATGCCACCCGGCCGCCCGGACCGCGGGCGTCGGAAGTCCATGCAGGCCAGCCGCCCCCGGTGCACCTCGATCCCGCACTCCTCGCGTACCTCTCGCCGGCGAACATCCCACGGCGTCTCTCCGTCCGCCTCCATCACACCCCCCGGGATCGTCCAGCCGGACTTGTAGGTCGGCTTGAGAATCAGCAGCCGCCCGGCCCGGTCGCAAATGAGCGCCCCGGACGACACCGGGATACCCGGAGGGGCCCCGGGAACCGTCTCGCCCGCCGCCGCATCGTCGTCAACAGTCACAGCAGCCACGTTACGGCCACGTCCGAGCACCCGGCAAAAATCAAGATCTTTAGGTCCGAACGATCCGTGGTGCGTCCCCCCGCGCCCCGGAATGACAGTGGGCCGCAAGACCCCTCAACGTGGCGAAGGGCGGTCTTTCCTGGGTAGCTTGCTCACGATAACCGCATAGGAGGCATCGACGGCCTCGGTGATCTCGTCATCCCCGATCGCGCCGCCGATCAGCAAGGTGTTCCATCCGGAGCGCCCTATGTAGGGCATCACCCGCGCGTCATCCGGATACCGCAGCAGCCATTCGTCGGCGTCATCCCGGCTGGCGCCGCACTTCAGGCCGACCGAGGAGGTCTCGCCCGAGCCGAGAAACGCGAAGATCTTGCTGCCGACCTTGGCGACCACGTCGCCCTCCCAGGGCTCGTCCTGCCAGGCGCCCGGCTTGGCCAGGCAGTAGGCGAGCACGTCTTCCCACACCATCACGTCACAGTAGCGCGGTCAGGCGGATCCGGCCGGCCGCCCGGCCCAGATCAGGCTCGAGGCGACGGTCGCGCTCTGCGTGGCCGCCGGGCTCGCGCCGCCCGGCGTGTGCTGTGAGCTGATGAACCCCGACGGCACCATGGCCGGCGCTGCGGCCGCGGAGATCGCCGCGCCGCGCTGGGGGCTGCCGCTGGTCGAGCTGGCCGATCTGCAAAGCTGGCTCTGACGCCGGCACGTAGCCGGCCACTGCGGACACGCACACGGGGGCGGGATGGGTCCGGTCGGCTTCGACCTCGACATGACGTTGATCAACTCACGGCCGGCCATCCTGGCCTCCTTCGAGGGCGTGGCGCGGGACACCGCGACCGCCATCGACCTGGAGGCGGTGGACCGGCGGCTCGGCATCAAGCTGGACGACGAGCTGGGGTTCTGGTTCCCGCCCGACCAGATCGTCGCGGCGGCGGACACCTACCGGCGGCACTACCTGGCGCTGGCCGGGCCGCTCACGACGATATTGCCCGGCGCGCACGAGGCGCTGGCGGCGGTCCGGTCGGCCGGGCAGCGGGTGGTGATCATCACGGCCAAGCACCCCATCTCGGTGGAGCCGAGCCTGCGGGCCGTCGGGCTGTCGGCCGATGAGCTGTTCACGCTGGTGCACGGACCGGAGAAGGCGGCGGTGCTCCGGGCCGTGGACGCGGTCGCCTACGTCGGCGATACGCCGCCGGACATGGCCGCCGCCGTGCTGGCCGGCGTGCGGGCGGTCGGCGTCACGACCGGTTCGTTCACCGGACCCGATCTGTCCGGAGCGGGGGCCGACGTCGTCCTCGACTCGCTCACGAGTTTCCCCGACTGGTACCGGAAAACCTTCTGAGCCCCGCCCGTTTCAGGCGCTGTCCGCGATGGCCGCGGCCACGTCGTAGGGCAGATGCCTCGGGTGCACGAGCAGGGCCCGGGCCAGCTGGCGGATCCGCAGCCGCAACGGGATCAGCGTCTGCTCGCAGTAACGCCAGGCGGCGAGCTCGTCACCGGCGTAGTGCGCGCCGATGCCAAGCCGGAACCTCCGCGCGTCGCCGCCGTCGCGGCGCCAGCCCGCCAGCCAGGCCCGCAGCTCGGCGTCGTCGGAAAGCAGGGACCAGTCGCGGAGCTGCTCGGCGATCTGCCCGGCCGCGTCGATGACGAACGAGCGGTCCCCTCCGTCGCCGATGCCGTGCACCCGGCCCTGGCTGCCCCGTCCGTGGCGGATGCTGGCGGAGCTGAACCGCACGCCGACCGTCAGCGCGGCGACGGCGTGACCGGCCTCGTGCCAGGCCGTCTGCACCGCCGCCGTCCGGGCGGGCAGATAACTCGACGCGGCCCCGAGGTCGTACCGCTGCCTGATCCACATCTCGTGCACGATCGACTCGTCGTCGTAGCGCACGAGCCGGCCAGTTCGGCCTGGACCTGAGCCAGCGTCCGTGCCTGCGCCGGCGTCACCGCGGCGTCAGCACGCAGAACTCGCCGCCCTCCGGGTCAGCCAGCACGGTCCAGGGGGCGTCACCCTGTCCCACGTCCGCCGTCCTCGCGCCCGCCTCGAGCAGGACCTTGACCGCCGCCGCGTGATCCTCGCGCGGCTCCGGGGCGACGTCGAGGTGGATCCGGTGCTTGACGGTCTTGGTCCCGGGCACCTTGAGCAACGTGAGATACGGCCCGACATCCCGCGGTGAGCGCAGCGACACCCCGTTGGCGCCCGCGCCTCGGCGCGTCCACCCGGTGGCCAGCTCCCAGAAACCGGCCATCCTGGCGAGATCGGAACAGTCGATCACCACCCCGCCGAACAGCCCGGTCTGCGGGTAGACGGGCTGTGGTTCGAGCACGCAGAACTCGTTGCCTTCCGGGTCGGCCAGCACCTGCCACGGCACGTCGCGCTGGCCGATGTCGGCCGGGACCGCCCCGAGGCCGATCAGCCTGTCCACCTCAGCCGCCTGATGGGCGGCCGACTCCGTGGCCAGGTCCAGGTGGACCCGGTTCTTTCCGGCCTTGGCCTCGGGCACCGGCTCGAATATCAGCGGCAGCGCCGCCGGGTCGGGATAGCGGTAGCCGCGCGGCCAGACCTCCACCTCGTCGGGCTCCTCGGCGACGACCTCCCAGTCCAGGGCCGCAGCCCAGAACCGCCCGAGCCGCGCCGGATCGGCCGCGTCGATGACCAGGTGCACCAGGCGAGTTGGCATCCCGCTAGCCTGCCACCGCCCGCACCGGCCCGGCAACCGCGGCTCAGCGTGCGGTAACCGCGTACGGCTGCGGTTTCCTGGTCAGCCACTCCCAGAACGTCCGGCGCGGGGGCGCCGCCAGGAAGTGGCCGCTGCCGACCTTGCCTGCGACCTCGACTCGCAGCAGCTCGGGCGTGTCGGCGCTCCACGGCGTGCGGACCTGGACGTGCCCGCTGCGGACCGCCACGTCGTCGGCGTCCACCACGATGCCGGGCTTGGTCTTGATCCGGATATGACCGCTGTGCACGTCGATGTCGAGGCGCAGGGTCGGCTGGGTAATGACGGCCTGGGTCAGGTCAAGCAGCACGTGGCCGCTGGTCACCTTCACCTCCATCCGCTGCGGGACCACCCACCGGTCAACGCGCTGCACGTGACTGCTGTGGGAGTCGATGCGCACGACGTCCTTCGGCTTGGGGTCCGTCGCGGGCGCGCTGGCCACCGACCCCGCCGCGGGCAGGTCGGTGACAAGTTTCGCCAGCTCGCCGTACGTCCGCGCGGTCAAGGCCAGCTCCAGACGCTGGTCGAGTTCCTCCGCGGTCAGCCGCCCGTCCCCGGCGGACACTCGCAGCAGTTCCACCACCCGGTCGCGGTCGTCGTGCGAGGCGCGCAGTTCGTTGCGGGCGATCTCGCCGCCTGGTTCGGAATCCGCCATGTACAAATTAAAGCAGGGATTTGTCCGGCACCACGACCAGCAATCCTTGACGCGGGCCCGCGCATGCGGTGGGCTGCGGCTGATGGAACCATCACGCCCGCCGTCCGGGATGGATGCCGACTTCGTCGGGCTGGCCGCCCGTGCCGCCGGGCCCGGACCGCCGCTCGCGCTGGCCGCCAGGCTCCCGCACGCACCCGGGGTGTACCGCTTCCGTGACGTGGCCGGGAGGGCCCTCTACCTCGGCCGCGCGGTCAGCCTGCGCCGCCGCGTGGTCTCTTACTGGGGAGGTCTTGGTGACCGGGCGCACCTGGCCGTGATGGTCGGCCGGATCGCCCGGGTGGAGGCGGTCGTCTGCGATTCCGCCCACGAGGCCGCCTGGCTGGAGCGGAACCTGCTGCAGCGGCGCCTCCCGCCGTGGAACCGCAGCGCGAGCGGTGGCCAGGAGTCCGAGGTCTGGATCAGGCTGAGCGAATCGGCCCGTGCCCCCGGCATGACCGTGGTGCATCAGCCCGGACACGGTGATCCGGCCCGGCATTTCGGTCCCTACCTGGGCGGCCAGAAGGTGCGCGACGCGGTATCGGGGCTTAACCGGGTGCTGCCGCTCGGCTACGCCGCCGACAGCGCCGCGGGCACCGAACGTGACCTGGCCCGCGTGCGCGGCGCCTCTCCCAGCGCGCGGACCTGACCGCCCGCCGCGACGCGGCCGCGGCTAGCCTGGCCTTCGAGCTCGCCGGGCGGCTGCAGGCCGAGATCGAGGCCCTGGACTGGATCACCGGAACGCAGAAGGTCACCCGGGCCGAGCCGGACGAGCTGGATGTATACGGCTGGGCCAACGGGGTGCTGGTCAGATTCGAGGTCCGCGGCGGACGCCTGAACGGATGGCATCAGCGTGACTGCGGCGCCGACGTAGCCCGCAGTCACCTGGACCAGACACCGCCCGGATGGACCGCCTTCGCCCGCCGCAGCGCCGAGCTGGCCGCGCGCCTGCGTTAGGTCACGGCGAGCGGGAACTTTCCGCCCCTCTTCATTCATCATGTAAGTGATCGACTCACTTACTTGTATGCTTTCGGATATGACAGGCAAACGCGACGCGCACGAACGACTTCCCGAGCTGATCGCCGCGGCCGTTCGGGTGTTCACTCGCGAAGGCTACCGGTCGGCCAGGATGAGCGACGTCGCGGCCGAGATGGGCCTGTCGGAGGCGGCGATTTACCGTTACGTGGACAGCAAGGAAGGCCTGTTCGTGCTCGCGATCCGGCATGCGCTGCTGCTCGAGGACCTGCCCGCGGGCGACCTGCCCCTGTCGCCTGCGCCGCTGGCGGCCACCCTGGCGGAGGCACGCGTCTTCATCGCCGAGGTCGTGCCGTTCGGCACCCTGGCCGAGGCGCTGTCCAGTCCCCGCCACCGGCTGGGCCCCGGCGACACCGCGGCCGAACTGGAAAAGATCCTCCGGGAGCTCTTCGAGCTTGAATCGCGCACCAGGGAAGCCGCGGACATGCTCGAGCGCTCGGCCCGCGAGCTCCCGGAGATGGCGGACCTGCTGAACGCGGGCATCCGCGGGCCGCTGCTGGCGGCGCTGACCGAGTACCTGAGCGGCCGGGCCCAAGCCGGGACGCTGCGGCGCACGCCTGATGCACCGGTCACGGCCCGGCTGGTGCTCGAGACGCTGACCTGGTTCGCCCGGCACCGGTTCTCCGATCCGGCCGGGGCCGCCATCTCGGCTGAGCTGGCCCAGGACACGGCGGTCGACGCGCTCGTGCACGCCCTGGTCCCGGCCGGAGATCCGCGGTGACCGATGGCGTCGCGGTGCGGGTTTGCGACCTGCGGATGAGCTACGGCGCCACGCAGGTGCTGCGGGGCGTCAATTTCGAGGTCCGCTACGGCGAGGTGTTCTGCCTGCTCGGCCCGAACGGGGCGGGCAAGACCACCACCCTGGAGATCCTCGAGGGCTTCCGCCGTCCGACGGCCGGGACGGTCCGGGTCCTGGGTCTGGACCCGGCGGCGCAGCCGGCCAGGCTGCGCGAGCGGGCCGGGATGGTGTTGCAGGAGTGCGGCTTTCCCCGGCAGGCCCGCGTGGCCGAGCTCATCGAGCTGTGGCGCACCTACTACCCGAACCCGCGCCCGCTCGGTGACCTGCTCGAGGTCGTGGAGCTCACAGAAGCGCGGAACACCCAGGTCCGCAAGCTGTCCGTGGGCCAGCGACGGCGGCTGGATTTTGCCCTGGCGCTCGCGGGCGATCCCGACCTGGTCTTTCTCGACGAGCCGACCACCGGCTTCGACCCGGAGGCGCGCAGGCGGTGCTGGGCGGCGATCGAAAACCTTCGCCGGCTGGGCAAGACGATCCTGCTCACCACCCACTACCTCGATGAGGCGGAACGGCTCGCCGACCGGATCGCCATCCTGCGGGCCGGCCGGATCGAACTATCCGGGACGACGCAGGAGGTCGCGGTGCTAGCCGGGCTGGCCACCCGCATCTCCTTCACCACGCCGACGGCTCTGCGCCGCGGCCAGATCCCGCTGCCGGACGGGATCGACCTGACGGTATCCGGGTCCGAGTCGGTCTGCCACAGCGGTCACCCGGGCATGACCCTGCGGCTGCTGCTGGACTGGGCGCTGCGGCACAGCCTCGGTGACCTAGACGGCCTGGCCGTGACCGCTCCTAGCCTCGAAGACACGTACCTGCAGCTCACCGGGGCCGACCCGCATCCGAGTCAGGCAGGAGGAGCGCGCCGATGACCAGAGCGGTTCGCCTCGCCATGGGACAGGCGCTCATCGAGCAACGCAGCTTCTGGCGCAGCGCCGAATACGCGCTGTTCACCTTCGTCTTCCCGCTGATGATCCTGCTGCTGATCGGAGCGGCCAATGTCGGCTCCTACCTGCCCGGCACGCAGGTCAAGAACACCACCGTCTTCGTGCCCGGCATCCTGGCCTTCGGGGTGATCGTCGCCGCCTACGTGAACCTCGGATCCAAGGTGGCTGTCCTGCGCCACGATGGCGTGCTCAAGCGGATCAAGACCACGCCGTTGCCGACGGGCTCCTATCTCGCCGGCCTGCTGGTCAGCACCGTGGCCACCGCGATCTTGCTGACCGCGGGCACCGGCCTGATCGGCTGGCTGGCCTTCGGCGCCCGGCCGCGTCCCGGGGGCCTGCTGGCCCTGACGGCCGGCCTGATCCTGGGGATCGTGTGTTTCGCCTCGCTGGGCCTGGCCATCAGTTCGGTCATCACCAGCGCAGAATCCGCCGGCCCGGTGACGTACGCCAGCTTCCTGCCCATCGCCATCGTCTCCGGCGTCTTCGATCCCACCTTCGGGGGCCTGCCGGCCTGGCTCTCGCACGTGGTCGACCTGTTCCCGGTCAAGGCGCTCGCGCAGGTGCTGCAGAACGCCTACGCGGTGCGTCCCTTCCCGGTCTGGGATCTGGCCAACCTGGGACTGTGGACGATGGCAGGCGCGTCCTTCGCTATCTGGCGTTTCCGCCGGCACAGTTAGCTGGGTCGGCGGTCAGCCCGCGGCCCGGCGGGCCGCGTCAAACGGCAGCCGGTCGAAGATGATCCTCAGCTGGCTGATCTTGCCGTCCGCGACGGTGATGAACTCCGCGCCCGGCGCTTCCTGGACGGGAACGGTACCGGTGTCGTACATCAGCAGCGCCGTCCTGTCATCGCCGAACGCGGCGATCAGGGCAGACCCGGTGACCATCTGCACGAACGGCCCCATGAATCCGCGGAACGCCTCCGCACCTGTCAGCCGCCCGGCCGGCGCCCGGCAGACGATGTCCTCGGCGATGTACGTCATGGCCTGCTCAAAGTCGTGGCTCGTCCAGGCCTGGTGATAGGCCAGCGCGATCCGCAGGGCCGCTGGGTTGACCTCGGTCATGTCCGGTCCTCCTGGTGGGTTGTCGGTGCTGATGGTTAAGACACCGCCGGCCAGGTAAACGGAACGCGCCCGGCCATGGCACCATGTGCCGGTGAGCCGTTCCACGCTTGACCGGGCGCGAGCGGGGGGGCCGGCGGCGCGGTACCAGGCTCGTGAGACGGTCGAGTTGGCGTTCATCACCGCCCTGCAGCGGCTGCCCAGCCGGCAGACCGCCGCCTTGCTCCTGTGCGATGTGCTTGGCTTCGGTGCCGCCGAGGTCGCCGTCATGCTGGACACCAGTCCCACCGCGATCAAGGGCGTTTTGCAGCGCGCCCGCGCGTCGCTTGACCAGCCAGGCGCCGCGGCCGCCCGCCACGCGACCCCGGGCCCTGGCTCGCCCGAGGAGCGGGAGCTGGCGCGCCGCTTCGCCCGGGCCTTCACCGAGGACGACATCGACGGCGTCGTCGCGCTGCTGACCGACGACGCCTGGCTGGCCATGCCGCCGGCGTCCCATGAGTACCACGGTCCGGCAGCGGTCGCGGCCTTCCTGCGGGCCAGCGCCAGCTCGCGGGGGCAGCATCACGTCCGCCTAGTACCTTGCCGGGCCAACACCCAGCTTGCCTTCGGCTGTTACCTGGCCTGTCCTGACCAGCCGGATGCGTACCCGACCGGCATCCTGGTGCTCACCCTGTCCGGAAACCGGGTCCGCGGCATCACCCGTTTCCTGGACGCCGGACTGCATCGCGTGTTCGGTCTGCCGGCCCGCTCGACCGATGAGTTAGACGGCCCTACTCGATCCGGGTCGCGATGGGCGCGCCGAGCTCGACGGTCCGTCCTACGGTGCACAGCCGGTCGTGCGACACGCGGACCGCATCGGGCAGCAAGGCCCGGGCCTTGTCGCCCGGCTCCCCGTCCGGGAACGAGATGCGGAACGTCACCAGCAGGTCGGTGAGATGGTTGCCTGCGGCGTCCCTGACCTTCTCCGCGTCGACCAGCACCTCGAACGTGTCCGGTTCGGCCCGGCGTGAGGTCAAGATGTCGACGTCGACGGCCGTGCAGCCACCGATCGCGGCGAGCAGCAGTTCGACCGGCGTGAAGTCGGTCCCTTGCCCGGTCCCCATGCTGATCTGGCCGCCGCGTTCGTTGCTGGCCGTGTACCGGCTGTTCTCGATGCGTTCGAGCCGTATGCCGCGATGCGCCGAATCACTCGTCATGCTGGCCACCCTGCCATATCCCGCCGGGTTGGCCGGCGATGAGGGCCGGTCGGTGTCGTCGTGGTCGGGGTGACCCAGGTATCCGGGACACCGGGGTCGTCTCCGCAGAAACGCCGTCCTGCCCGGCACCCGGGTGGCCGGGCTTAGCCGCCGGCCGTCCTGGTGCAAGCCGCGTCCAGCCGTTCCAGCGTCCTCGCCATGCCGTCGGCCCAGACCTCGCCGTTGCTCATCTCCGCACGGGCATCGGCCGGCGCGCTTGAGCAGTCATAAATCTCGGTCACGATGGTCGCGTCGGCCCCGTCGGGGACCAGTTCGTAGGACCACCGGTGACCCCAGCGGCTTTCGTCCTGTCCCGCGGCGGCGTCCGGATGCCCACGCCCGGCCGCCGGCTCCCAGCCGATACGCCGATCCAGCTCATACTCCACCACGTGATTGTTCATCTCGTAGTCACCCAGCTCCGAGAAATACATCTTCATGATAAAGACGTCGCCAACGCCGGAAACCGGCGCCGTCTTCACCGCCCCGCGGAGCATCCCGGAGCCATCCAGCTCCGTATGACGCCCAGGGTCAGCAAGGACCCGAAAAATCACCGAAGCTGGCGCTTCGATGCGCCTGGAAACCCTCACTGCCACGCGCCTGCCGCCTCCCGTCCCATGCGCCAGTACTGACTTCGGCAGCTGCCCATTCTCATCGCGCATGAACGCGACCACTAAGTACGTCGTCTCCAGGAGCCTGGAGGATGCCGGTGCCTGGCAGAACTCGATTCTGCTGCGGGGCGATGCGGCCGACAGGGTGGCCGATCTGAAAGCCAAACCGGGTGGGGATCTCGGGATTATCGGCAGCGTGTCGCTGGTGCGGAGCTTGCACGCCGCCGACCTGATCGAGCGCTACACGCTGCTGATCTGCCCGTTGACCCTGGGCAGCGGCACCCGGCTGTTCGAAGGCCCCGGCCCGCTGACCGAGTTGAGCTCACCAGTAGCGTGGTGACCACGACGGGTGTCATCATCGCGCAGTACACCCGCCGTTGAGAATGACGTGTCGCAGTATTTACACCTAACCGACGGCGCGTCTGACATGATCGAACAAAGATCGTGCCAGATTCAGGCTTCGTGAGGACTTTTGGATACTATGATCCACAAAAGTCCCCATCAAGCCTGAATTTACCACGAAAGTTCACAGCTGGCTGGAACGGATGTGATCCGGGAACGCGGCTGGGGCGGTGATGACGCGTGGTGTTCCGCGAGCCGATGCAGGAAGCGGATCGCGCGGGGCTGGGGCGGGTTTCCCCGGACGGGCGGCTATGCGACAGCCTCTATGCTCTGGAGGCGGCGCGCAGGCTGGCTACGGCGCCTTCATTTGGAGGCGGCTAACCTGACGTTGCCAGAGCAGCCGGAAATCCGGTGTGGCGAGCACCTGGTCGTGGCCTACGATCTGACGGTGGATTCCTCGCTGGTCGTCCGCCCGGCCCGGGTTCACGACATCGGGCAGATGGCGCGCGTGCACGTCCGGTGCTGGCAGGAGACGTATCGCGGGCTCATGCCGGACGCTCTGCTCGACGACCCAGGCCTCCCAGCTGCCCGGGAGCGGATGTGGACGAGGGCCCTGACCGACGAGCGCTATCGCCGCAACCGCGGGTGGATGAGGCAGCTGTACGTGCTCTACGTGTACGCAGCCGACCACGGCACGGGCGCAGGGCGGGCGTTGCTTGAGGCCGTCACCGACTCTGCGGAGCCGACGGCACTTTGGGTCGCCGACCCCAATCCTCGGGCGCAGGCGTTCTACCGCAAGCACGGCTTCGATGCTGACGGGACGGCCAGGTCCGACGACGGGCCGCGGGAGATCCGCATGGTCCGCGGCGTGCGGCCCGGCGGCACCGGCCGCTCGTCTGATCGTTAAGGGGCGAGGCCACATTAAGCCGAGCCGCCAGGGCCGGCCGCTGACGGGACCTCGTGGCAGAATGGGCCGTTGGTGGAACAGCGAGGTTGAGCTGACATGGAAGACGGAAGTCCCTCGGTAACTGCCCGCCGGGTGGCGGCGCACCGTCTCGGCTTCTCCCGGATCCCCGCACCCTACGGCGATCCCGCCGCTGACGATGCCCTGGCCGCCCACGTCGCCGCCGGACGCGAGGCCCCGCTGAACCGGATGCATGATTACCTGGCGGCCCGCACCGCGTTCTTCGACCGGGTCGTGGTCGGCGCCATCGGCCGCGGCGTGCGGCAGATCGTGGTGGGCGCCGCGGGCTACGACGGCCGGGCGCTGCGGTACGCCAAGCCGGGTGTCCGCTGGTTCGAGGTGGATCATCCCGCCACCCAGCGGGACAAGCGTGCCCGGCTGAAGCGGCTCGGCCTCACAACGCCTCGGGTGCAGTTCGTCGAGGCCGATTTCACTCAGGACCCGGTGGCGGAGCGACTGCTCGTGGCCGGGCTCGATCCGAACGCATCCGGTCTGTTCCTGCTCGAGGGAGTCGCGGTCTACCTGGAGTCGGCGGTCCTGGAGGCCGTACTGGATCAGTTCCGCCAGGTCACCGTGGCCGACAGCCGCCTAGCGATCAGCGTGTCCCTGTCCCGGGACCACGACGAAACCGCCCGGGCCCGGTTCCAAGCCTCCGTGGCGGCGATGGGGGAGCCGGCCAGGTCGACGCTCGACGCCCACGAGGCCGAGGCGTTGCTCGCCCGCCACGGCTGGCGGATCATGGCCGGCGAGGAGTCCGATGATCTCCCGGCGGCCAAACGCCAGCGCCAGCTTTCGGCCGGCCTGCTCCTGGCCGCCGCCGCCCCCCGAGCCGCCGCCGCCCCCCGAGCCGCCGCCGCCCCCCGAGCCGCCGCCGGCCCCCGAGCGAGCCGCCCCCGAGCCGCCGCCGGCCCCTCTGGAGTCCCGGTGCCCCAGGCCACCGGAACCCTTCCCCTGTCGGCCCTGCTATCCCAGGTGCTCGTCGCCTACACGATCGAGTTCGACAACGAAGCCGAGCACCGGCTCCCGCATCGCACGACGAACTTCGGAGTGGGCAGCCAGGGTTACGGCGCCTGGCTGGTGTCGATGGTCATGTGGGAAAACTGCATGCGATTCGTCGCCGACGAGCCGGTTACCGTAACAGAGCTCACGACCCTGGCCCGGACCGGGACGAACTTGGACGGCATGAGGCGGTGGGGCTACCTCACCGTCGACGGCACGTCGAAGAAGGTACCCAAGAGCCGACCCGGCCCGGGCGCCGTCCTCCGGGCCACCGCCCGGGGCCTGCGCGCGCGGCAGGTGTGGTTGCCGCTGGCCGGCCTGATCGAGGAACGCTGGCGGCAGCGCTTCGGCTCCGGCCAGCTGACCCAGCTGCGGGAGTCCCTCCTGCCGGTGGTGCGCCAGCTCGACCCGGGGCTGCCCGACTGCCTGCCGATCCTCGGCGCGGAACTGATCAGCCGCGGGCCGGACCCGGCGCTCCCGCCCAGACCGGATGATGTCGATCTGACCACGCTGCCTGTCTCCGCGCTGCTGTCCCGGGTGCTGCTGTCGTTCGCGGTGGAGTACGAGCGCGAGTCGGCGCCCTCGCTCGCGGTCAGCGCGAACCTGCTGCGCGTCCTGGACACCGAGGGGACCAGGCTCCGCGACCTTCCGCAGCTGACCGGTATCTCCTCCGAAGCCGTCCGCTGGGCCCTGGGCATCCTCGTCCGCGGCCGTCTCGCCGTCATCGCACCGGACCCGGCCGCCAGCCGCGGGAAGATCGCACGCCTGGTCGCCCGCGGCGTCGAGGCCCAGTGCGGCTACAAAAAGTCCCGCGACACGGTCGAGCAGCGCTGGGGAGAACGCTTTACCGACGGCATCGTCGGCCCCTTGCGCCACGCCCTCGAAGCCCTGGCCGTCGGTGCCGAAGGAGGGCCCGACGGGGGGCCGCCGCCCCTGTTCGGAGCCATCGAGCCCTACCCGGACAACTGGCGAGCCTCGGTTCGCCGCCCGGTGATCCTGCCGCATTACCCGATGGTCCTGCATCGCGGCGGCTATCCCGACGGCAGCTAACCTCGAAACGAAGGGACCCCGACGATGATCGTGATCGCCCACCTCAGCGACATCCACATCGACGGCGGCCAGCGTAGTGCCGACCGCACCCAGACCGTCATGCGCTATCTCGAAGACCTCCCCTACGCCCTGGACGCGGTCCTGGTCACAGGAGATATCGCCGATCATGCCGCGCCCGCGGAGTATGAGCAGGCCCGACGGCTGCTGACCTCACGGCACCCGGTGGTGATCTGCCCGGGTAACCACGATGAGCGCGGCGCTTTCCGGCAGTACCTGCTCGGGGAGCCGGCATCTGCGGACCCGATCAACCAGGTGCGCTACGCCACCAAGGCCGTCATCGCGGTGTGCGACTCCTCGGTTCCCGGCCAGGACAAGGGCTTCCTCGAGGACGAGACGCTGGCCTGGCTGGAGGACATCCTGGCCCAGGTCCCGGACTCCACGCCCGTATTCGTCGGCTTCCACCACCCGCCGGCCCCGCTGCACGTCCCCCTGGTGGACGGTATCCGCCAGTTCGGAGCCGAGCGGGTCGCCGAGCTCGCGGGCCGTCACGCCAACCTCGCCGCCTTCCTGTGCGGCCATGCCCACACCGCGGCGGCGACCACCTTCGCGGGACGCCCGCTGCTGGTGGCACCGGGGGTGATCTCCACCCTCCGGCTCCCCTGGGAGCACCAGGCTCACCCCGAGGACTACGTCTATCTTGACCAGCCGCCGGGATTCGCCTTCCACGTCCTGGACGACGAGGGACGGCTGACCACCCATTTCCGGTTCGTCCGTGACTGATCGCGTGGAAGCTGGCCTGGAGTACCGAGAGGCGACCGTGGACGACGCGGCGGCCATCGCCGGCCTGCACGCCGACAGCTGGCGGCGGCACTATCGCGGCGCGTTCCTTGATTCGTATCTCGACGGGGATATCGTCGCGGACCGGATGGCCGAGTGGACCAGCCGGCTCGCCCAGGCCGGTCCGGACCGGTACACCGTGGCCGGTTTCCTCGACGACCGAACCATGGCCGGCTTCGCTCATACCTTCCTCGACGCCGACCCGGTGTGGGGTGCCTTCCTGGACAACCTGCACGTCCGCCACGACCTGAAGCGCCGCGGAGTCGGCGCCAGGCTGTTGGCAGAAACGGCGCGGGTGGTCCTGGAGCGGAGCCCGTCGAGCGGCTTGTACCTGTGGGTGCTCGAGCAGAACACCGCCGCCCAGGCGTTCTACCGAGCGCAAGGCGGCCGTCCCGTCGAACGCCGGATCGCGGGTCCCTTTCCCGGCGGCGGGCAGGCCCCTTCGTTCCGCTACGCCTGGCGCGACCCGTCCCGGCTGGCCGCGACCGGACGGTTAGGCGGGCTCGGCCAGGACGTCCAGGATCAGCTGCCCGTACCGGGTCAGCTTGGTATCGCCCACCCCGTTGATCAGCCTCAGCTCATCCAGCGTGGACGGCGGCGCGGCCGCGATGAGCCGCAGGGTCGCGTCGTGGAAGATCACGTACGGCGGCATGCCCTGTTCCTTCGCCACCGCCGTCCGCCAGGCCCGCAGCCGCTCGAACACGGGCTCGGCCTCGGCGGGCAGCTCCACCGGCGTCGCCCGGCCCTGCGCCGCCCGCCGCGAGCCCCCCGCTCCGCCCGCCCCCGCTCCGCCCGCCCCGGCTCCGTCCCGCCCGCCCCGCGCCGAGCCAGAAACCGCAGGCACCTTCGGCGGGTCCCGGCGCAGCATGACCTGCCGTTCGCCGCGCAGCACCTCCGAGCTCAGCTCCGTCAGCGCCAGCGTCCCGTGGTCCCCCTTGACCGCCAGCATCCCCGAGGCCAGTAGCTGCCGCACCACCCCGCGCCACTCGCCCTCGGTCAGCTCGCTGCCGATCCCGAACACCGGCAGCGTGTCATGCCGGTACGACGTGACCCGGGGCGTCTTCTTGCCCAGCAAGATGTCGATCGGCTGCCCGGCACCGAACGAGGGGCCGCCCAGCCGCCCCAGCCGCACCAGCGTCGACAGCAGCTTCTGCGCCGCCACCGTCCCATCCCACACCTGTGGCGGCGCCAGGCAGGTATCGCAGTTCCCGCACGCGGCCGCGCCGGTCTCGCCGAAGTACGCGAGCATCTGCGTCCGCCGGCAGCTCGCGGTCTCGCACAGCGCGAGCATCGCGTCCAGGTGCGCCATCAGCCGCCGCCGGTGCGCGAGGTCACCGTCGGAATCGTCGATGAGGCGCCGCTGCTGCACCACGTCGGCCAGCCCGTAGGCCAGCCAGGCCGTGGCGGGCGCACCGTCACGCCCGGCCCGCCCGGTCTCCTGGTAGTAACCCTCGACCGACTTGGGCAGGTCCAGGTGCGCGACGAAGCGGACATCGGGCTTGTCGATACCCATCCCGAACGCGATCGTGGCCACCATGATCAGCCCGTCCTCGCGCAGGAACCGCGCCTGGTTCGTGGCCCGCGTCCGCGAGTCGAGGCCGGCGTGGTAGGGCAGCGCCACGAAGCCCTCGGCGCAAAGGAAATCCGCGGTCTTTTCCACCGAAGCCCGGGACAGGCAGTAGACGATGCCGGCGTCGCCCGGGTGCTCGGTTCGCAGCAGCCTGAGCAGCTGGCGCTTCGGTTCGTTCTTGGGCTCGATCCGGTACTGGATGTTGGGCCGGTCGAAGCTCGCCACGAATTGCCGCGCCTCGCCCAGCGCCAGCCGGGTCGCGATCTCGGCCCGGGTGTGCTCGGTCGCGGTCGCCGTCACCGCGATCCGCGGCACCGCGGGCCACCGCTCGTGCAGCACGGACAGGCCCAGGTAGTCGGGCCGGAAGTCGTGACCCCACTGGGCCACGCAGTGCGCCTCGTCGATGGCGAACAGCGAGACCGTGCCCCGGTCGAGCAGCCGCAGGGTGCCCTCGGCCCGCAGCCGCTCCGGCGCCAGGTACAGCAGGTCGAGCTTGCCGTCCATGAAGGCGTACTCCACCCCGCGCCGCTCGTCGGCGTCCTGAGTGGAGTTCAGGAACCCGGCTCGCACGCCGAGCACGGTCAGCGCGTCGACCTGATCCTGCATGAGGGCGATCAGCGGTGAGATGACCACGCCGGTGCCGTCCCTGACCAGCGCCGGGATCTGGTAGCACAGCGACTTGCCGCTGCCGGTGGGCATCAGCGCGACCGCGTCCCCGCCGGCGCAGACGTGTTCGATGATCTCCTGCTGCTGCCCGCGGAAGGAGGTGTAACCGAACACCCGGCGCAGCA
This sequence comes from uncultured Actinomycetes bacterium, assembly GCA_963808315.1. Taxonomy (GTDB): domain Bacteria; phylum Actinomycetota; class Actinomycetes; order Streptosporangiales; family Streptosporangiaceae; genus Palsa-504. The sequence continues at coordinate 310,126 of CAWEFK010000024.1, forward strand.
CTCCCGAAGGTGCGTCGGGGGTTTCGGTGAGGACCACGCGGCGATTCTACGGCCCGCCACCGTCATAACGGGGCAAGCAGGTGCCGGAAATAGGCCTGCGGGTCGCGCAGGAACCCGCGCCAGGCCACCACCAGGCTCAGGTCATCCCAGGTAGCGGGCCGGATCCCCCACGGACCCAGCTCGAGCAGGTTCGCGCCGGGCACCGCGGCGACGACGGGGGAGTGGGTGGCGACCACCGCCTGGCCCCCGGCGGCGGCCAGGTCGTACAGCAGCGCGGCCAGCCCGAGCGAGGCGGTGAAGGACAGCGGCGCATCCGGCTCGTCCATGAGGTAGAAGCCGGTCTCGCGCACCCGGGTCCGCAGGATCTCAAGGAACGACTCCCCGTGGCTCAGCTCGTGCAGCCGCTCGGGCCGGCGGCCCGGGTGTTCCTCCAGGTAGGTGTACAGCTGGCTCATCGTGTCGGCGCGCAGGAAGTACGACCAGCGCGGCTTCAGCCCCCGCACCACGGTCAGCTCCGACCCCCGGCCCGGCTCGCTCGGCCGGACGCTGAACAGCTGCGCCTGCGCCGAACCTCCCTGCGGGTTCAGCCCGTAGGCCTCGGCCAGGCACTCCACCACCGTCGACTTCCCCGACCCGTTCTCGCCCACCAGCACGGTCAGCCCGGCCGGCAACTCCAGCCCCTCCCGGAGCAGCTGTGCCATGGCCGGCACGCTGGCCGGCCACACCAGCTCGTCCACCTGAACGCCGGGGCGGGGGCGGAAGGTCCGCACCGGGCGGGCGTCGAACTCTTCGCGATCGGGCATGCCCCCATCCTGCCAACACATTCCGGCCGAACGACCGGTGGTGCTTGCCCCAGGTCATGTCGTACGGTGCCCAGATGGACGCCGCTATCGAAGACCGCCTGGCCATCAGGGACGTTGTCGAGACCTGGACGAGCGCCAGGGACTCCGGGGACTGGGAGGCCTTCCGGGCCTGCTGGCATGACGACGGCTACATGATGGCCACCTGGTTCCAGGGGCCGAAAGAGGATTTCATCAAGGTCAGCCAGGAAGGCGCCGCCCGCGGCGTCAACATCTTGCACTTCACCGGCGGCTGCCGCATCGAGCTGGCGGGCCACCGGGCCATCGCCCAGACCAGGATGACGATCATGCAGCGCGCCGAGGTCGAGGGCGTGCTGTGCGACGTGGCGTGCCTGGGCCGGTTCTACGATTTCATGGAGAAACGGGACGGCCGGTGGGCCATGGTGCTACGCCAGCCGATCTACGAGAAGGACCGGCTGGACCCGGTCGAGCCCGGCACCTGGCCCGTCCTTGATCCCGAGCTGCTGGCCCAGTACCCGGAAGGGTACAGATACCTGGCCTACCTGCAGTTCCGGGTGGGTTACCCGGTGAAGAAGGACATGCCTGGCCTGCGCGGTCCCGAGTTGGCGCGGCTCTACCAGCGCGGTGGCGCCTGGCTGGCCGGCCAGCCGGTCACCCCGTAGCGGCCACGTCACCCCGTAGCGGGCAGACCGAAGCCCCAGTTCAGCATCTTCGCCGCATCCTGCGCGCCCGCGGCCGGGCCGGTGCGCGGGCTGCCAAGCACGACCCCGATCAGCGTCCGGCCGCCCCTGACGGCCTCGAACAGCAGGCAGTGCCCGGCGTCGTCGGTGTACCCGTCCTTGATGCCGGCGGCGCCCGGGTAGGAGCCGATCAGCTTGTCGGTGTTGTCCCACCAGTACTGGTGGTGCCCGCGGCCCTTCGGCAGGTGGTAGAACTCCTGGTCCACGACCGACCGGAAGGCCGGGTAGCGCATCGCCGCCAGACCCAGCGTGAGCAGGTCGGCCGGGGTGGAGTAGGTCGAGGTCTCGGTGGGGTAGGGCAGGCCGTCCGGTGAGGTGAAGCGGGTGTGCGTCATGCCCATCCGGGCCGCGGTGGCGTTCATCCGCGCGACAAAGGCGGTCAGGCCGGGACCGTAGGCGTTGGCCAGGGTGTACGCGGCGTCTGCCCCCGACGCGAGCAGCAGCGCCGCCAGCAGGTCCTGGGCCGTGAGCACGTCCCCGGGGTGCAGCGCCGCGGTTTCGCCCCCGTACTTCCAGGCGTACATGACGGCCGCCTTGGGCACCGCGAGCGGCCGGCCGAGGTCACCGCTCTGCAGCACGAGCAGCGCGGTCATCACCTTGGTGATGCTGGCCATGGGCCTCATCGTGTCCGCGTCACGGCTCCACAGCACCTGGCCGGTGGCCGCGTCGGCCAGCACCGCGCCCTTGGCCTTGACCCCGCCGGGCGCGCCGGTCACCGCGATCACCGGACGCGGCGACGGGCGGGGCGGGGCGGGTGCGCGGGTCCGGGCGGCGATCCCCGCGGGCCGTCCGGCGGCCGGCGCAGAGCTGCCTCCCGCGAGCGCCCAGGCCGGGACACCGCAGGCCGCCACCGCCATCACGGTCGCGACGACGATCCATGTCCTGCGCCGCCGCGCGACACCGGGGGTCACCGACGAAGGCTACCGCAGGCGTGCCCTAGAATCTCGCGGCGGCCGCGGTCCAGGCCGGGCCCGCGGCGGGGGAGTAGAAGCGCAGCGGCTGGGTGGACCGGATCAGCGCGCGCATCCCGGCCAGGTCGACCGGGGCCGCGCCCAGCGCGCGCGCCTGGACGAGCACGTTGCCGAAGCAGGTGGCCTCGGCCGGGCAGGCGATCACCGGCAGTCCGGTGGCGTCGGCCGTGAGCTGGCACAGCAGCGCGTTCCTGGCCCCGCCGCCGACGACGTGCAGTATGTCCGCGTGACGCCCGCTCAGCGACTGCGCCTCGGCGATCGCGCGCCGGTAGGCCAGCGCGAGGCTGTCCACGATGCAGCGGACGGTTTCGGCGGGCCCGGCCGGGACCGCCTCGTCCCGTTCCGCCAGCCAGGCGGCGATCCTGGCCGGCATGTCGCCGGGCGGCAGGAACACCGGGTCGTCCGGGTCGATCACGAACCGGAGCGCGGGCAGCCGCGCCGCCTCGGCCAGCAGCGAGTCCAGGGAGGTCTGCGGCCACCGGCGCAGGCTCTCCTGCAACAGCCACAGCCCCATGACGTTACGCAGGTACCTGATCGTGCCGTCGATACCGGTCTCGTTGGTGAAGTTCGCGGCCCGGCTCGCCTCGGTCAGCACCGGCGCGTCGAGTTCCAGGCCGGCCAGCGACCAGGTTCCCGAGGAGATGTAGGCGAAGCGCGCTCCGGTCGCGGGCACAGCCACCACGGCCGACGCCGTGTCGTGCGAGGCTACCGCGATGAGCCGGAGCTGTGACCACCGTTCGTTCGGCATCTGGACCGGCCCGATCACGTCGCCGGGGCGGCGCGACGGCGGGAAGATACCCGGGGGGAGGCCGGTCTTCCCGATGACCCCCGCGGCCCAGTCCTGGGCGCGGACGTCGAACAGCGACGTGGTCGAGGCGTTGGTGACCTCTGCGCCCGCTTGCCCGGTGAGCCAGTAGGCCAGCAGGTCGGGGATCATCAGCATCGTCGCGGCGTGCCGCGCGAGCGGGTCCGCCGCCAGCTGGTAGATCGTGTTGTACCGCTGCTGCGCGATCCCCGTGACCGCGTAGAGCTCGTCCGCGGGTACGGCGGCCAGGACCCGGGCCGCCATCCCCTCGGTGCGGTGGTCGCGGTAATGCACCGGGTTGCCGAGCAGGGCGCCGGACTCGCCGATCAGGCCGTAGTCCACGCCCCAGGAGTCGATCCCGGCGCTGGCCAGCGGGTACCGGCGCGCGGCCGCGTCTAGGCCGTGCTGGACCTCGGCGTAGATCCGCAAGATGTCCCAGTACAGCGTGCCGCCTGCGGTCACGGGCAGGTTGCCGAACCTGTGCACCTCCGCCAGCGAGATCCCCGAGTCGCCGACCCGTCCCGCCATCACCCGCCCCCCGGACGCCCCCAGGTCCACGGCCGCGACCACGGCGGGATCGCGCACGCTGCTCACTCCTACGATCCCCAGCTGGCGGGGGTCCCGCCCACCCGCTCGGCCACGATCTTTTCCGCGTACCCCGATCCTCGGTACGCCGCCACGGGATCCGGATCCAGGCCGCTGTCGGCGCGCAGGTCGGCGAGCAGCGGACGCACGTCGGTGTTGTACGCGTCCATGATGGCGGCGTGGGCGGCGAGCACGTCGCCGGCCTGCTGGGCGGCGGCGAGCGCGTCGGCGTCGATCAGCAGCGCCTTGGCCGTGGCCTCCTGGACGTTCATCACCGACCTGATCTGCGCGGGGATCTTGGGCTCGATGTTGTGGCACTGGTCGAGCATGAAGGCGATACCCGCGGCCGGCCGCAGCGCGTCGCCCCGGATGACCTCGTGCATGATGCGGAAGAGCTGGAAGGGATCGGCGGCGCCCACCATGAGGTCGTCGTCGGCGTAGAAGCGGCTGTTGAAGTCGAACCCGCCGAGCCGGCCGGCCCGCAGCAGCAGCGCCACGATGAACTCGATGTTCGTGCCCGGGGCGTGGTGGCCCGTATCGACCACCACCTGGGCCCGGTCACCCAGGGCCTGGCAGTGCAGCAGGCTGGTGCCCCAGTCCGGGATGTCGGTGGCGTAGAAGGACGGCTCGAACAGCTTGTACTCGAGTAGTATCCGCTGGTTGTCCGCCAGCCGGTCGTAGACCGTGGCGAGCGCCTCCGCCAGCCGGTCCTGGCGGCCCCGGATGTCGTCCTGGCCGGGGTAGTTGGTGCCGTCGGCGAACCACAGCTTGAGGTCACGCGAACCGGTGGCGTCCATGATGTCGACGCAGTCAAGCAGGTGGGTCACGGCCTTGAGGCGGACCCTGGGGTCGGGGTGGCAGACGCTGCCCAGCTTGTAGTCGTCGTCCTGGAACACGTTGGCGTTGACGGTACCGATCCTGATTCCGCGGACTGCGGCGTGCCGGGCCAGCGCCTGATAGTCATCGACCTTGTCCCACGGGATGTGCACGGCCATGCTGGGGGCGGCCCCGGTGAACCGGTGCACCTGGGCCGCGTCTTCGGTCTTCTCCCATGGCGTTCTGGGCACCCCCGGCTGCCCGAATACCTTGAACCGCGTTCCGGTATTGCCGAACGCCCAGGAGGGCAGCTCGATCTCATGCTGCTTCAGCGCTGCCTTGACGGCGCCCAGGTCACGCATCCCGCTCATCTCCACTTCCCGTTCCATCCCGAATCCACCCAAGCCCCCCCGCGCCCCCCCGCGCCCCGCCCCGCGTCCGGATCGTGGATCGTTACCGCCCCTATAACGGAGGTAACGATCCACGGTCTTGCCCCGGACCGGTCAGAAGTTGAACTGGTTGATGTTGGCGGCGGAGAAGACGAAGGGGGGGCCGAGCAGGACGGTCTTGTCGGGGCCGACGGTGAACGAGCCGAGCTTGCCCGCGGTAAACGTCTGGCCCGCGGTTCCGTTTATCTTGCCCGAAGCGAGGTTCACCGCCGCGTAGCCGGCCAGGTACCCGAGGTCCGCCGGGTTCCACAGCTCGAACGAGGTCACCGTGCCGTCGGAGACGTATTTCTTCAGCTCATCCGGCGTGCCCAGACCGGTGAGCGCGATCTTGCCGCGGTACTTGGGCGTGTCAAGCACGGCCGCCGCGGCTGCGATCCCGACGGTGGTGGGGGAGATGATGCCCTTCAGGTTCGGGTACTGCTCGAGCAGGCCCTGGGTTACCTGGGTGGACGTCGCCGTGTCGTCGTTGCCGTAAACGGTGGAGACCAGCGTCATCTTCGGGTACTTCTTCAGCTCCTGCTTCATGTACCCGATCCAGGTGTTCTGGTTCGTGTCCGACGCGGTCGCCGAGACAATGGCGATCTGCCCGCTGTCGTGGATTTGCTTGGCCAGCAGGTCCACCTCGCTGGTGCCGAGTTCAGCCGACGAGGCCTGCTCGATGAACAGGCTCCGGCATGTCGGTGCGTCCGAGTCGTAGGTCACGACGGGGATGTTCCGCTTGATGGCGGAGTTGAGCGTCGGGCACAGCGCCGTCGGGTCGGTCGCGGAAACGATCAGTGCGCTCGCGCCCTTGCTGACCGCGGCCTGGATGGCGGGGATCTGGGCCGCGGGGGTGCCGGCCGTGCCGCTGGTCTCCGTTCCGGTCTCGCCGAGGGCGCCCAGGGCGGCGATCGCGCCGCCGGACTTGGCGCTGTCCGCGGTGGTGAAGTAGGAGTTCCCGAGGTTCTTCGGGATGACGAAGACCTTCAGGCCGGTCTTCAGGCCGCCAGCGGCCGAGGCCGACGATGACGGACCAGATGACGATGACGCGGCGGAACTCGGTGACGATGAGCTCGACGACGAGCACGCGGCGAGCAGGACCGGTACCAGCACCAGCGGCACGGCCAGCCCGGCCGTCTGTCTCAACTTCATGTCTTGATTCCTTTCAATTTTGGGTGTGAAAAAAGCAGGGTGAAGTGGCCCCGACGCGACCTGGGGTCACGGCCGGCTTCCCGCCGCGGCCTGGCTCGGGCCTTCGGCCGGCCGGCGGCGGCGGGCCGGCATGCGCTGCCGCAGCCGGGTGGAGTACGACGCCGCGTTCCGGCCGAAGACGGACAGCAGCAACAGGCCGCCGGCCACGACGCCGGACGCTTCCTGGTTGAAGTTCGTCAGCAGGAGCACGTTCTGGATGCCGACAAACGCCAGCACGCCGAGGACGACACCGGGGATGGACCCCTGACCGCCGAAAATCGAGATCCCGCCGACCAGCACGATCGCGACGACATCCAGTTCAAGTCCCACGCCGTTGTCCTGGACGGCGGTCGAAAGCCGGAAGGTGTACAAGATGCCGGCCAGCGAGCAGACCAGGCCGGAGACCATGAACAGGAGTGTCTTGATGCGCTTGACCCGGATCCCGGCGAACATGGCCGCTTCCGGGCTGGCGCCCATGGCGAAGATGGACCGCCCGGCCGGGGTCGCGTGCAGGATCACCCCGAAGATCACGGCCAGCACCGCGAAGATGACCGTGGAGTAGGTGATGGCATTGCCGGTGAACGGAACCGCGTTGACGCCGACGTTCGTGTAGGCGGTGGGGAAGTTGGAGACCGTGGTCGGGCCGAGCAGGATCTCGGCGATACCCGCGTAGAGGGTGAGCGTGCCGATGGTGACCGCGAGCGACGGCAACCCGACCCGGGTGACCAGCAGGCCGTTGAAGGCCCCGGCGGCGAGGCCGACGATCGCGATGACGACGAAGATGGCGATCATCGGCCAGTGCCTGCTCCACAGGAATCCGAGCAGGCAGCTCGACATGCCAAGCGTGGAGGAGACAGAAAGGTCGATCTCCCCGCTGATGATGATCAGGGTCATCGGCAGCGCCATGATCGCGATCTCGCCGTTGGACAGACCGAGATTGAACAGGTTGGCGCTGGTCAGGAAGTTTGGCGAGGCGGCCACGCCGACGCCGCCGATGAGCACGACGATGAGGCCCAGGCCCGTTTCCCAGCGGAAGGCCCACGGGGCCCTGGCGCGCAGGCCGGCCAGCCCGGCACGCTCACCACCCGGCGGCTCTTGCGATGACAGTTCGACGTCAGGCGGCACGGCGGGTACTCCTTAGCCGCAGGGCTGCAGTGAGCTTGACCGAGATAACCCGGTCCATGGTGATGGCGAGGATGAGCAGGAAGCCCGCGATCGCCTGGTCCCAGAAGTCCGAGATGCCGAGCACGTACAGGGCCGAGTTGATCGTGCTGAGCAGCAGCGCGCCGAGTGCGGCTCCCACCGCGCTTCCGCTTCCGCCGAATATCGCCACCCCGCCCACCACCACGGCGGTCACCACGGTCAGTTCGTAACCCGATCCGGCGGTCGAGTCGACCGTGCCGTACTGAGCCGCCCACAGCACGCCCGCGACGCCGGCGATCGCTCCGCTGGCGGCGAACGCGAACCAGACGCGCCTGCCGATTGCGATGCCGGCCAGCCGGGCCGCCTCCGGGTTCGACCCGATCGCGTAAAGCTCGCGGCCGGACCGGAACGAGCGCAGGTAGTACGCTCCGGCCGCGACCACGACCGCGACCGCGAGAGCGATGTCAGGGACGCCGAGCACCGTTTCCTTCGGGATGCCGAGGAAGCCTCCCGGCAGGGAGTTGGCGGTGACCATGCTGCCGCCCACGATCAAGATGTCGATGCCGCGGATGATGTACAACGTCGCCAGGGTCACGACCAGGCTCGGCACGCGTCCGGCCGCCACCAGCAGGCCGTTCACGATCCCCCAGCCGAGCCCGATGCCCAGCCCGGCCATGAACACCACCGCAATGGGGACGCCGTGATGGCCGCCGAACAGGCTGGCCGACAGGTAGGCCGACATCCCGAGTACCGACCCGACCGACAGGTCGACGTTCCTGCTGACCACCACCATGGTCTCGCCGAGCGCGAGCAGCGCGAAGATGGCCGTATTGACCAGCACGAACTGGATATTCGACACGCTGACGAACCTGTGCTGGACGCCCGCCGTGACGGCGACGAACAGCGCGAGGACGACGATGATGCCGGATTCCCTGATCCGGAAGACCCGTTCGGTGAGCCTGGTCGAGCCGCTCTCGGCGGGCGTCTCGGGCGGTTCGTGCCGCAGCACCGTGGCCGTCATAGCGCCTGCGCCTCCCGCTGGCCGGTCGCCGCCGCCATGATTTCTTCCTCAGAAGCCTCCGCCCGGGAGTATCCGGCCGCCAGCCGTCCCTCCCGCATGACCAGGATCCGGTCGCTGATCCGCAGCACCTCGGGCAGTTCGGAGGAAATCATCAAGATTCCCACCCCGTCGCGCGCGAGCTGGGACAGCAGCTGATGAACCTCCGCCTTGGTGCCGACGTCGATGCCGCGGGTCGGCTCGTCGACGATCAGCAGCTTGGGCCTGCGGGCGAGCCACTTCGCCAGCACCACCTTCTGCTGATTCCCGCCGGACAACATGGCGACCGGGTCGGTGAGCCGCCCGTACTTGATCTTCAACCGGGCCGCCCAGTCGGTGGCCAGCGCGTGCTCCGCGGCCGCGCGGATGAGCCCGGCCCGGCTTAGCCGGCGGATGGACGCGAGCGCCACGTTCTGCTGCACGGACATGTCCATGACCAGGCCCTGCTGCCGGCGGTCCTCGGGGACGAAGCCGACGCCCGCGGCCATCGCACCGGTGGGGGACGCCCGTCGCAGCTGGCGTCCGAGCACGGTCACCGTGCCGGCGTCGTAGCGGTCGATGCCGAAGACGGCCCGGGCCACCTCGCTGCGCCCCGATCCCACCAGCCCGGCCAGCGCGACGATCTCGCCCGCCCGCACGATGAGCGAGACATCGACGAAGACCCCTTCCCTGGTCAGGTGATCCACCCGGAGCACCGGCTCGCCGGGGGTGCCGTGCCCCTGCCCCGGCCACGCGGCCAGCTCCCGGCCGACCATCGCCCGGACGAGATCGTCGGCGGTGAGCTCGGTGAGCGGCCTGGTGAACACGTGCGCGCCATCTCGCATGACCGTCGTCCGCTGGCAGATGGCGAAGACCTCCTCCAGCCGGTGGGTGATGAACAGCACCGCCGCTCCGGCCGAACGCAGGGTCCGGACCACGTCAAATAGCCGTTCCACCTCTTCTGCGGAGAGCGCGGCCGTCGGCTCGTCCATCACGATGATCCGGGCGTTGAGCGAGAGCGCCTTGCCTATCTCGACCAGCTGCTGGTCCGCTATCGAGAGCCCGCGCGCGATCCGGGCCGGATCGAGCGCCACGCCGAGCTGGCCGAATATCGCCGCGGCTTCCGCTCGCATGGCCCGGTTGTCGATGCGCCGACCCGAGCGTAGCGGCTGACGGCCGATGAACATGTTCTCCGCGACCGTCAGGTCGGGGAACAAAGTGGGCTCCTGGTAGATGACCGCGATCCCGGCCGCCTGAGCCGCGGCCGGGCCGTGCAGGGTTACCTCCCTGCCGTCCACCAGCAGCACGCCGGCGTCCGGCTGATGCACGCCGGCCAGGATCTTCACCAATGTCGACTTGCCCGCGCCGTTCTCGCCGACCAGGGCATGCGCCTGTCCCGGATACAGCTCGATCGATCCGTCCCGCAGGGCCTGCACCGCGCCGAAGGACTTCGCGGCGTGCCGCAGCACCAGGATGGGACCGGACTCGGGATCCCCCGCGGAGCCGCCGGGCGGCCCCGTGGTGCCGGCGTCGCCGGCGGTCGTGCCGGCGTCTTGCTTCGCCTGGTGACCTGAGACACCGTCGGATGCCTTTTCCATCCTCCGCCCAGCTCCCTCATGGCTGCCGGGGGCCGCGCCGGGCGCCCGGCGGTTGCGCCGGTCCTCGATTGTTAATGGAACGTTTCAATTTGATACGTAGTGTGGTCGTGACCGACATATGTGTCAATGACCCCATCGCCGCTCACCACCGAATCGTTATCGGCCCGCTGGCGTCTACGATGAAATGCCGAGGACGTGCGGAGCGAGCATGCTAGGGCTAGGAGTCCGGAGGACTGATGGCTGCGGGCATCAAGGACGTGGCCAGCCTGGCCAGGGTCGCGGTCGGCACGGTTTCGAACGTGCTGAACCATCCCGACCTGGTCCGGCCGCTCACCCGCGCGCGCGTCGAGGCCGCGATGGAGGAGCTCGGATTCATACCGAACGGCTCCGCTCGTCAGCTCCGGGCGGGCCGGAGCCGCTGTCTCGGGCTGGTGGTCCTGGACGTGACCAACCCGTTCTTCACCGAGGTGGCGCGCGGGGTGGAGGACTACGCGCAGGCCGCGGGTTATGCCGTGATCTTGTGCAATTCCGATGAGGCCGATGGCAAGGAACGCCAGTACCTGCGCGTGCTCGAGGAGCAGCGGGTGCGCGGCATCCTTATCACCCCGGTGCATGGCCGGGCCCCCGAGCTGCGGCGGATCCGTGACCGCGGCACTCCGGTGGTCCTGCTTGACCGGCCAGGCTCAGCCGGGCAATGCTCGGTCGCGGTCGATGACCGGCGCGGCGGCGAGATGGCCGTCGCCCACTTGCTCAGCCTCGGGCACACCAGGATCGCCGTGGTCAACGGGCCGGCGGCGATCCGCCAGTGCGCCGACCGTCGCCGGGGCGCCTACCGCGCCGTGGCCGCGGCCGGGCTAGACCCGGCCGAGGTCCTGACCGAGGTCACCGTCCCGGCCATGAACGCGCGGGCGGGGGCCACGGCGGCTGACGAGTTGCTTGGCGGGAAGCTGACGACCGCCGTGTTCTGCGCCAACGACATGCTCGCCCTCGGGCTGCTGCGCCGGCTTAGTCAGGCCGGGGTCACGGTACCCGCTGATATCGCCGTGGTCGGCTATGACGATATCGAGTTCGCCGCCGATGCCGCCGTCCCGCTCACCTCGGTCCGCCAGCCCAAGTACCAGCTCGGCCGGGCGGCCGCCGAGTTGCTGCTTGACGAGGCCGACCAGCCCGCCGAACACGAGCATCGCCGCCTCATGTTCACGCCCGAACTCGTGGTCCGGGCCAGCAGCGGCTGCCCATCACAGCCGGCTACGTCCGCAGCACCCGCAGCACCACCGTAGCCATCGGCAGGACGAACTCGCCGCTTGAGGTCTCCGGCCGGGCCTGAAGGAAGTCGCGGACCCGGGCCAGCAAGGCAGTTCGGTCCGGGGATTCCATGACCAGGAAATTGGAGTGGGTTGCGATCATGGCCAGCAAGGATTCGGCGGTCCGGGTCAGCCCGTGGTCGAACTCGGCGCTCTGAGCCGCGTGGAAGAGCCCGGACCCGGCCACCACGAGGCCCTCCAGGCGTGCCCGGGCGGCGCCACCCTGCCACCTGACCAGCGTGATGCTGGCCTGGCGCTTGGTCATCTCGGCGAACTCGGCGACCCAGCCGACCCGGTCGTCGTCGACGTTCCACAGCCCGGCGAGCACCCCTCCGGGGGCCAGGACCCGGGCCATCTCGGGTATCGCCCGGTCCATGTCGAACCAGTGCATGGCCTGGCCGGCCAGGACGGCATCGGCACTGCCGTCGGGTAGCGGGATTTTCTCGGCGCGGCCAGGCATCGACCGCACCGCCGGGAATTCCCGGCGCAGCTCGGCGAGCATGTCCGGATCGGGTTCGACCGCGGTGACGTCGGCGCCGAGGCTGACGAGGGTCGCGGTCAGCTTGCCGGTTCCCGCGCCGACATCGATGACCCGGAGCGGCCGGCGTGACCGGACCGGCTCGAGGGCCCACCGGACCGCGGCTTCGGCGTAGTCAGGGCGGTGTTCCGCATAGGCCGCGGCGGCGGCGCCGAAGGAGGAACCGTGCCGCAGCCGTTCCTCGTCCTCGGCCTGCGCGGCTGCTCTGGGCTGGTCGTCCACTCCGGTCAGCTTACGGGGCGGCGTGCCTGGCGTCATAGGCGGCTCGGGCGGCCTCGATCTCGGGCAGGTGGCTGTCCGTCCAGGTCACGAGCTGGCCGATGGTGTCCAGGAGCGTGCGCCCCATCGGGGTCAGCGCGTATTCCACCCGTGGCGGGATGACCGGATGTATGGTTCGAGTCACGATGCCATCGCGTTCCAGCCCGCGAAGGGTCACCGTGAGCATTCTCGCGGTGATCCCGTCGATCGCGCGGTGCAGCTCGGTGAACCGCATGGTGCCCTGTCCGAGCAGGTCGATCGTCAGCACCGACCACTTGTCGCCGACCCGCTGCAGCACTTCCCGCGCCCGGCAGGTCGATGGCTCGCTGGTGCCGGACGGCGCGCCTGCCGGTTCTGACCGCGGTTCGCCGGCCGCTTCTGACGGCTCGCAAACCGGGCCAACGTGCCCGGGGTCCAAGAAATCGCCTCCTCGTAGATCACCAGGTTACGTTGCGGAAGCCGATATGACCTAGTGCTTGACGCTTCAATCATAACTTGGTTACTATAAGGAAGCTAGGTACGCGAACGAAGTCGCGTACGACTAAGAATCATCTACCTGGAGGAATGATGACCGAGACAGCCGTGGAAATCCCCGGCTACGTCGCCGGGACGTGGACCATTGACCCGGTGCACTCGGAGGTGTCTTTCGTCGTAAGGCACATGATGGTGAGCAAGGTCCGTGGCCGCTTCGACAAGTTCGAGGGGACCATCATCACGGCCGCTGACCCGCTGCAGTCCAGCGTGAACGCCACCGTTGACCTCAGCTCGGTGAACACCGGCGCGCCTGACCGCGATAACCACATCCGCAGCGCGGACTTCTTCGAAGTCGAGAGCCACCCCACGCTGACGTTCCACTCCACTGGGGTGCGCCGCGACGGCGGCGACTTCCTGCTCGACGGTGACCTCACCATCCGCGCCATCACCAAGCCGGTCACGCTGAAGCTAGAGCTCAACGGCTTCGGCCCCGACGCCTACGGCGGCACGCGCGCGGGCTTCTCCGCCACCACCGAGATCAACCGGAGCGAGTTCGGCGTCAGCTACAACGGCCCGATTCCCGGTGGCGGCGTGGCCGTCAGCGAGAAGGTCACGATCACGCTCGAGATCGAGGGCGTGCTCGCCAAGCCCGAGTAGGCACGACGGATAAGCAGGCCGGCTCGTTCTGAGGCCGACCAGGTTCATCGTGGGCCGGAAGAACCGCAAGCGCGGTCTTTCCGGCCCACGACCATGTGCGGAGCGGGCGAGGTCAGCGGCTGGTGTCGTGCTTGACGAGGTAGTCGAGGTAGAGCGGGCGCAGCGCCTCGGCGACCTCGCCTTCCCCGGAGTTGATCGCGTCGGAGAGCAGCACCGTGACTTTGCTGATGTCCCTCCCGGCCTCGACCGAGTTTCCCTCGGATGCCTCTGCCGCCGGGATGGCGCGCAGAAGCTCCCACAAAAACTCCACGTCGACGTGGTGCAGCGCCCGCCGCATGGCGAGGTCGTGCAGCTCACGGGAAGAAAGCGCGTCCAGTTCATCGCGGGTGGTCACGCGTGGACTCTATCGCCTGTCCGTCCCGGGCGACGCCCGCGTCCGGGGAAAGTCGTGGAGACTAGCCCTCTCCCCGGCCCGGCCCCAGGCCCCCGCCGGGCCCGGACAGGCATGCGGCCCGGTGGCATTAAGTTTCTCTCGATAAATGATCTCGTGCGGCTATGCGCGACTCAGCTACTAATAATTGACGGATTTATGTGGCTGACGTTACCAACGTTTCTCGGGTCATGCTATCTGCCGCTCAGGAATCGTTTGACCGATTTATGACGGTTATCGAATTTTTGTTCGGAACGTAACCGTGGCCGTCTCATCCGCCAGGATGGCGCGTCAAACTGCTCGACGGTCTGACTTGCCGGTTAAAGAATAGATAACGGCCTCAGAGATCATTGACTGTTATTTCCAGCGGTTGTTAGATTCCGTTAGCGTCTCGTATCGCGGGACGGTCATAATGACGTGACCGGCAGGCCTGGCGGGTACTTGGACTGGCGGCACGCGGGAGCGAGAAGGATCGCATATGCGAAATCCCTGGTCAAGACACCGCTCTTCGCCGGCGAACGGCCGAGCGACGCAATCGGCAGGCTCGCGAAGATGGCGGCTGCTGCTCATCCCGATGCTGGGTGTCGCGGTCATGTGTCAGCTCGGCCTGACGGGCATGACCGCCATCGCCTCGACGACGGCGGCCAAGGCGGCGCCCGCGGCGGGCGCGGTCGCCCCGAAGGCGACCAACGAGCTGGACTGTAACGGCTGGAGCGCGTCGTACAAGACGGTCAGGCAGCTGGCCGGCGACCTGTGCACCGACCCGGTCAAGGGCAAGGCCGCCCGTTTTGTCGACAACGGCTGGTACGTCGGCCACGACGAGCCGACCATCAAGTTCATCTCAAGCGCGCCCGGCTCGGGCAACACGATGACCTACCTGACCAAGGTGGCCGTCGACCCGCGGCGCGCCCCGACCGCGTCCGGCAGCGTGACCAACTACGGGCAGCTGTCCGTCGCCCCGTGGTTCGGCCTGCCGCTGTGCGACTCGGATTCCTATCCGCAGAACACGTGCACTCCGGACAGCGACAGCAACGTCGGCTTGAACGTCGCCAACGCGGCCGGCTCCGCGTTCATGGAGCTGCAGCTGTACCCGCCGGGCTTCACCCCGTTCGTCGACGCCGAGAGCTGCAGCCCGACCAAGTGGTGCGCGGCGCTCACCATCGACAGCCTTGAATGCAACTTCAACTTCGCGACCTGCAACAACAATTGCGAAGAGCCGGTCAACTTCGCCTTCCTGCAGACCAATGGCATCCCTAGCGGTCCGCCGAGCCCGCAGCTCACGGACGTGAGCACCTTCCTGCCGAACGCCAAGACCCTCATGATCAACGGGGGTGACACGCTGGAGGTCTCGATCACCGACCCGGCGAAGGGGTTCACGACCACCATCCGAGATTTGACCACCGGCCAGACCGGGTGGATGACGGCCAGCGCGGCCAACGGCTTCATGAACACCTCGATCAGCAACTGCGGCGGCACCCCGCATACCTTCCACGCGGAGTACAGCACCGCCTCGGTCGACAACCGGACTCCGTGGGCGGCGCTCGAGGGCGGCGTGCTGATGGAGCAGGAAATCGGTCACTCCGAGGTCTGCAGCTCGCTGGCGAACCAGGACCCGGTCAGCGAGAGCTTCGCCGATGGGCAGTCCTACACCGACAACAAGGCCTATGACACCTGCGTGGGCGGATCGGAAGGCGCGGGCCAGACCGGTGAGGGCCCGTGTAACTCCTCGGCCATCTGCCAGAACGCGGAGACCCAAGGCCCCAACGGCCCCCAGGCCTGTCCCACTGATGACGCGGACAGCGGCCAGCTCTGTGAGTACGCCGACGGCTACTGCTTCCCCAAGGGGGCGCGGACCGTGCTGGTCAACGGGGTCTCGACCACGGCCTCGGCGGATGCCAATGAGTGCTTCGCCGACCGGTTCCAGAACGGAGACCTGGACTTCGACGGCCTGTCGTATGAGTCCTTCGCCTGGCCGAACGGAAGCCCGAACCATCCGACGTCCTTCCAGTACATCGGGCCGTTTACCAACGGAAAGACGTATCCGAAGCTCCAGTACGAGACGGACGTGAGCGGATCGTCGTTCCTGTGCAACGTGGCCACCGGTGCGGGCTGCCAGGTCAAGCCGATCGGCTCGGACTTCTACCCGTTCTGGTCACTCGGCACGTCGAAGTCCTCGAGAGGAGCGTGCGTGTGGAACTTCGGCGGCCAGCTGAACACCACCGTGAAGAACTTCGGCAAGGACGCCGAGTACGGTCAGCCCGACCTGAGCTGGTACGGCGGCACCAACATCAGCGCCGTGCAGTCCAATCCCGAGTTCACGACCAACTGCGCGCACCGGGTGTAACCCGCTAAACGCGGGAAAAGTTCGGCTCGCTTAGCTGCTGGGGTGCTCGCCATAAAACGGCGGGCACCCCAGCGGCGCGCCTTAACCGCGCAGGCCGCCGGACACCGCGTCCGCGACGGCCAGGACGCCCGGGTGCGCGGGCAGGTCCTCAAGCAGGACCGGTTTCCCCTCGCTGTCGGTCAGCGGAATCCGCCAGTTCGGGTACTCGTCCACCGTTCCCGGCATGTTCTGCGGGCGGCGTTCGCCGGCCGCGTCGGCCAGCGAGACACCGATCAGCATGGCCGGCGTCCGGGTCAGGTAGGCGTACAGCGCGACGGTGAACTCCGCGGCCGAGGCGGGAGCCTGGCCCGGCAGCAGCCCCTCGCGCGCGAGCATCGTGAGCCACCTGTCCGCGTCGGCCCGCGCGGCGGCGTGTTCCTCGTCCTCCGGCTGGGTGAGCAGGCCAAGCTCGGCCCGGATCCTGACCTGATCTCCGGCCAGGAAGGCAGCGGCCGGGGGCATGTCGTGGGTGCCGACCGTAGCCAGGCAACCGCGCCGCCAGCCGCCCGGCCTGCGCGGTGTGCCGTCTGCGCGCCGCTCGAACCACAGCATCGACGTGCCGAGCACTCGGCGCTCGGCCAGGAACTTACGCAGCCAGGGCTCGACCGTGCCAAGATCCTCGCCGATCGCCAGGGCGTCCGCCTGCGCCACCTCCATGGCCACCACGCCGCCGAGCAGCTCGTGGTCGTATCGCACGTACGTGCCTGCCTCGGGCGGCATCCCGGCCGGTATCCACCAGAGGCGGGCCAGCCCCATGACATGGTCCACCCGCATGCCGCCTGCGTTCCGCGTCGTGGCCGCGACCAGTTCGCCCAGCGGCCTGCCCGCCTGCGCGGCGAGGCGTCCCGGATGCCAGGGCGGCAGCGTCCAGTCCTGTCCCCGCTGGTTGAATTCGTCCGGCGGGGCGCCCACGCTGATCCCGGGCACGATGACGTCCTGGCGAGCCCACGCGTCGGCTCCGCCCGGGTGCGCGCCGACCGCGAGGTCCGCGATGACGCCGATGTCCATCCCGGCCTGCCTGGCCTTCCGCTGTGCCGCGGCCGCCTGCTCCGCCACCAGCCACTGCACCCAGACGTGGAACTCGACCCGGTCCGCGCGCGTCCTGGCGAACTCCGCCACCTCCGCCGACCCGGGATCGGTGAGCGCGGACGGCCACGACCTCCAGTCCGGGCCGTGCACCTCGGCGATCGCGCACCAGGTGGCCCAGTCCTGCGTGGCCCGGCGGTCGCGTTCGGCGAAGGCGTCGAGTTCCGCCTGGCGGCTGGCGCTCAGCGGCACCGGGCGGATGAGCTCGAGCGCCGTCCGCTTGGCGGTCCAGACCGCGTCCCTGTCGATGAGGGCCGCCGTCGTGCTGGCGGTGCGCAACGGCACGGCCAGTGCCTCGACCCGCGCGCGGCCGCCGGCGCTCAGCCCGGCGTACTCGGCTATGTCCTCGATGCGCAGGTACAGCGGACTCACCTGGCGCCGGGTCATCGGCAGGTAGGGGGACGGGCTGACCGGCGGCAGCGGCTCGGCGGCGTGCAGCGGGTTGACCAAGATGAAGTCCGCGCCCAGCGAACGACCGCTCCAGGTGGCGAGTTCCGCGAGGTCGTGCAGGTCGCCGTGTCCCCAGGAGGCGCGAGAACGCACCGAGTAGAGCTGCACCGTGAAGCCCCACGACCGTCGCCGGGGAAACGGCGCCACGGCGAAGCTGGCCGCTTCGGCGGGCACCCCGTGACCCGGCCCGCGGGCTTGCCGTCATCGCCCAGGGCGCTGAGCACGGCCGCCAGCGTCTCGCCGGGGACTTCGACCAGACGCCCCCGCCAGTCCTGGTAGGAGACGGCCACGCCGTGCTGCCGCGCTCTGCGCGTGAGTTCTGCCCGTGCTGTCATCGCACCAGTTTGCCCGAGTCGGTCCCGGCTCCAACCACGGACCGGTTACCGCAGTCCTAAGGGCAGATGGACACCGCAGAGAGCGGGTCCCGTTCTTACAGGACGAAACGCCATGAAGTACTTCTCCACCCTCTCGCACACCGCCCGCCGGGTCATCGGGGTCACCGCGGTCATCGCCGCCGCCCCCGCCGCCGGGCTCATCGTCACCGCCGCCCTCGCCACAGGTTCGCCGAGCGGCACCTCGGGCACTGCGCTCGCCTCAGACACCAGGGCCGTCTCGCCGGCCTCCGTCCCCGCGTGCCAGGCCAGCCAGCTCGGCGTGTGGCTCGCGCTCGCCCAGTCCAACGGCACAGCCGGAACCATCTACTACCCGCTGAACTTCACCAACGTGAGCCCGCATGCCTGCTACCTGCGCGGCTTCCCCGGCGTTTCCGCGATTGCCCGCAACGGGCACCAGCTCGGCAGTCCCGCGGGCTGGGCCATCAGGGTGGCCGCGCGTACCGTCGTGCTGGCTCCGGGCGCGACCGGGCACACGATACTGCAGTACCGCGACGCCGAGGTGAGCACGGCGTCCGGCTGCGATGCCGTGAACACGGCCGTCGTGCTGCGCGTCTACCCGCCCAACCGGTATAACGCCACGATCGCCGCGTTCGACCTGGAGGCGTGCGCGCACGCCGGACCCGTCTACCTGAGCGTCGAGCCCATCCTGCCCGGCGCCGGCACGGTCAACGGCTGACGCTCGCTGGAGCCCGCGGTCAGCCGGCCACGGGCTCCAGGACGAAGACCGGGATCTCACGCGTGGTCTTGCGCTGGTAGTCCGCGTAGTTCGGGAACACCGCCACCGCCCGGTCCCACCACTCGGCGCGCTCCGCGCCGCTGACCTCCCGGGCGATCATGTCCCGCTTGTCCGGGCCATCCTGGAGTTCGACCAGGGAGTTCGCGCGGAGGTTGTAGTACCACAGCGGGTGCTCAGGGGCGCCGCCCTTCGACGCCACCATGGCGTACTTGCCGTCGTGTTCCACCCGCATCACCGGCGTCTTGCGGACCTTGCCGCTGCTGGCCCCGAGGTTGGTGACGACGACCACCGGGAGTCCGCTGTCCCGCAGCGTCGTCCCCTTGGTCCCGCCCGAGCTCTCGTAGAGCTCGACTTGATCGCGCACCCAGGCCTGGGCGCTCGGCTCGTATTCTCCTTGAACAGGCATACGGCCAGTCAACACCAGGCTCCGCCGGAGCTGTCGCCCAGGGCAGTGTTTCCGGACGGCTCGGCCCGCCGCCGGTGCCGCCCGGTGATCGCCGTGCCGGGAGCACGCCGGAGACCCAGGGCGATCATTCTTTTCTCACGCCGCATTCGACCGCGACGCCATAAGTCCAGCAGCATTACCCACGATGTACTGAGGATAGGTCCGCAAAAGGATCATAACCCGACCGGCGATAACCTGGCTAGGTATTAGGTATAGCGACAGATCTCCGTCCACAATAAAAAACAAGTCGATCAAGTCCGGATCGTACGGGACGAGCCGGGCGTTATTTCTGGCGGAATAGGGACGCCTGCCAACCTGGATCATCCAGCCGTTCTTGCTCTTATGCGTAGTTGTTTTGACCTGGACGCGCTTGATTCCATCAGGACCCGATATCAGCAGGTCATAGACGGCGGGCTCGACCGGGATGGCCGTGTTGAACCCGCACAGCGAGAACCAGCAAGCGGCCAGAGCCGTCGCGGCCTGGCGCAGGTTGCTAAGGTCTGGCCGCGGGTCGGCCGGCTCGCTGATTCTTGCTAGCTGGCTCAGGTCCAGCCCCAGCCGGATGGCATTCGCCTTGACTCGCGTCCACGCTTCGTCCGAACCTGGCGGCAAACCCAGGGAGTGAAGCAGTTCATCCGCAGATTGCGCGGCTGTTATGGCTCGCTTGAGCTGAGCATCTGACCATTTGCGCGGCGTGATGAAGTGGGACGTGTCAAGTCCGAGACCGGCAACGTCTTGCTTAACACGCAGGATCAGTTGCGGAGAAGTCTCGGGCAGGCTAAGCGCGCGCATGAGACCACGCCAGGAAGTAGACATCGCGACTGCGCTCGTCAGCTCGGCATCGGACCACTTACGTGGGGAATCTCCAGCCATACCGGTACCCTAGCGCTGGGCACTGACATTTACTCAAACGCCAATTGTCTATTTGTCGGGACGGGCGGATTCGAACCGCCGATCTCTTGACCCCCAGTCAAGCGCCTTAACCAAGCTGGGCCACGTCCCGCCGCGCCGTGGCTTCGCTTCCAACGGCGCATACCCGCCAAACCTGAGCAGGCTCAGCAAGCTTAGCGCAACCGCGGCGCGGTCCGAAACGAAAGCCGGCTCAACCGGCCGCGCCGCCGCGCCGTCTCACATGCGTGATTGGAGTCCGTGGGGAAAGCTACGATGTGGCGGGTATGGTGCGAGCGCCGTGTTCGTTGAAGCTACGGGCGCGGCGTCGTCCATGCAGGCTGTGCGCGGATGGAAAGGCTAGCCGTTGAGAGTACTCGGAGCTCGCCGCTCAGGCTCCTACGACGACGGCTTCAGCGGGTCGCGGGCTACGCGGCCCATCCAGCCGCGCCGGGGCCTGCGGATAGCCGCCAGGCTCGCGAAGATCGTGCTGGCCGTCGTGGTGCTCCTGGGGCTGGCGGGCGGCGCTCTCTTCGTGCTGACTCCCTCGGCCGGCCAGGCCATGACGCTGACCCAGGACCAGGCGCAGGACCACCACATCGCCTACCCGGGCCCGCAGGTCCCGCGGTACTTCGCGGAAGCCCTGGTGGCGACCGAGGACCACCGGTTCTACAGCGATCCGGGCGTGGATCCGCTCGCGATGGCCCGGGCCGCGTTCTCGTGGCTCACCGGCCAGCATGATCAGGGCGGAAGCACCATCGACCAGCAGCTCGCGAAGAACCTCTACACCTCGGGTCACAGCGGTTTCACCCAGGTGATCGAGCAGATGGCGCTGGCCGTCAAGCTCAACATGACGTACAGCCGGGCGCAGATCCTGCAGATGTACGCGGAGGTCGCGTACTACGGTCACGGCTACTACGGCCTGGGCGCCGCCAGCTGCGGGTATTTCGGCCGGACGCCCGCTGAGCTCTCCCTGGTGCAGGCGGCCATGCTGGCCGGCGTGGTGAACGCGCCGACCTACGACGACCCGCTGAACTACCCGGCGCAGGCACGGGCGCGGCTCGTGCACGTGATCGGCCGGATGGCCGCCGTCGGGTACCTGACGCTGACGCAGGAAACCGCCGCGCTCAACGCCTCACTCGACTTGCCTGCCGTCCGCGGCTGCCAGTAGGCAAGCGCCGTCCGCGGCTGCCAGTAGGCAAGCGCCGGTCAGGCCCCGGAGATCTCCGGCTCCAGGTGCTCGGCCAGCGGTTCGACGTCGGCCAGCAGGAAGACCCATCGCCGGTAGGTGTACAGCCGGAACCCGGTGGCGACGGCGACGCCGAGGATGTTCGCCGCGTTGTAGGAGAAGGTGCCCTTCAGCCCGAACCCGTACCGCGCCACCGCCACGAACGTGAGCTGGATGAGCAGGCCGACGGCGTTGAAGACGAAGAACAGGATTGATTCCCGGCGCAGGTGGCTGCCGGTCCGGTGCCGGAACGCCCACAGCTTGTTGCCGGCGTAGGCAAAGATGGTGGAGAAGACGGTGGCGACGGTCACCGCGGTGAGCTCGTCGAGTCCGGCCCCGTACCTCAGCGCGTTGGCGCCGCCGATGGTGATAAGGAACGCGAGGGTGCCGACGGTGCCGAACTTTGCGGCCTCGTGTATCAGGACCCTGAATCGCGTGTAACCATCGCGGATGAAATCCACTCGCATGTCCTTAGTCGGTCCATCCCGGATGTTCCAGACCCTACCGTGTTCGGTATACGCGGGTCGGCGACGGCGGCTAAACCGTTCGAAGAATGTCGTACCCCCCAGGTAGCCTGCATCAGATGTCCGGTAGTCATGGGGTCGAAGTACTCGTACGCGCACGCGGCCTGACCAAGCAGTTCGGGAGCTCTACCGCGGTGGACGGGATCGACTTCGACCTGTACCGGGGGGAGGCCTTCGGCTTCCTTGGGCCGAACGGCGCGGGCAAGTCCTCCACCATGCGGATGATCGGCTGCGTGTCGCCGCCGACGAGCGGGGAGCTGACCATCCTCGGCCGCGACCCGGTCCGGGACGGCTCGGCGATCCGGGCCAGGCTCGGCGTCGTGCCACAGGAGGACACCCTCGACGTCGAGCTGACCGTCCGGGAGAACTTGCTGGTCTACGGCCGCTATTTCGGCTTGCCCCGCCGCGTGATCAAGGAACGGACGACCGCGCTGCTCGACTTCGTCCAGCTCGCGGACCGGGCCAAGGACAAGGTGGACGCGCTGTCCGGCGGCCTGAAGCGGCGCCTGACGATCGCCCGCTCGCTCATCAACGAGCCCGAGATCCTCATCCTCGACGAGCCGACCACCGGCCTGGATCCACAGGCCAGGCACGTGGTGTGGGACCGGTTGTTCCGGCTCAAGCAGCGCGGCGTCACGCTGATCCTGACCACGCACTACATGGACGAGGCCGAGCAGCTGTGTGACCGGCTGGTGGTGATGGATCACGGCACGTTCGCGGCCGAGGGCTCGCCCCGGGAGCTGATCGAGCGCTACTGCTCACCCGAGGTCGTGGAGCTGCGCTTCGACCCTGAGCTGCATGACTCAGCCGCGGACAAGCTCCAAGATTTTTCCGCCGAACGGACCGAGGTACTTGCCGACCGGATACTCCTTTACGTCGGCGACGGGGATGCGGCCCTGGCCGCCGTCCGGGCCAGCGGACTCGAGCCGCTCACCTCCCTGGTGCGTCGCGGCACCCTGGAGGACGTATTCCTCCGCCTCACCGGCCGCCGCCTGGAGGACTGATGGAGGAGGCGCTGACCTGGCCCGGCCTGTCGGCCCGGGCGTTCCGCTGCTGGCTCACGGTGTACCGGCGGACCTGGCGGTCCAGCATCTGGTCCAGCGTGCTTGGCCCGCTGTTCTACCTGGGGGCGATGGGATTCGGGCTCGGCTCGCTGGTGGACTCCCACGGGACGGCGAGCCTGGGCGGGGTGAGCTACCTGGCCTTCGTGGCTCCGGCCATCCTGGCCTCCGGCGCGATGAACACCGCGATGGGCGAGTCCAGCTACCCCGTGTTCGGCTCGGTCAAGTGGAACCGGATCTATATCGCAGCCCAGGCCTCACCGCTGCGGCCGTCCGATATCTACCGCGGCCACCTGATGTTCATCACCATGCGGATCACGATGAACACCGCCCTCGTCACCGTCTTCATCT
This sequence comes from uncultured Actinomycetes bacterium, assembly GCA_963808315.1. Classification (GTDB taxonomy): domain Bacteria; phylum Actinomycetota; class Actinomycetes; order Streptosporangiales; family Streptosporangiaceae; genus Palsa-504. Next base: position 333,468 of record CAWEFK010000024.1, read on the forward strand.
GCGCGTTCGGGGCCGCCAGGTCGGCCTGGGTGGTGCTGGCCTGGCCCGCCGCGGCACTGACCGGGCTCGCCTTCGCCGCTCCGATCGCGGCCTGGGCGGTCACGGTAACGTCGGAGAATTCGTTCGCCTACTTGTTCAGGTTCGGCATGATGCCGCTGATGCTGTTCTCCGGCACGTTCTTCCCGCTGTCCCAGCTTCCTGGCTGGCTGCGCCCGCTGGCCTACGCCACGCCCCTGTGGCACGGCGTCGCGCTGTGCCGCGCGCTCAGCCTTGGTTCCGGGGTTCGCGCCGACCTGTTCGGGATGCTCGGTCATGTCACCTACCTGGCCGTGCTCGCCGCCATCGGGATATGGGCCGGGTCACGGACCTACCGCAGGCGGCTGTATGTCTAAGGGGGCCCAGCATGTCTAGCGGGACGCTGCGGATGCTGCCGCCGGCCGGGCACCTGGCCCGGCTGCGGCGGGCCGGAACCGGCCCGGGCAGCCTGCGCCTCATCGAAAGGCACGCCCGCGCCTACGGGCACGCCTGGCTGGTGTTCGCCTCCGGGGTGTTCGAGCCGCTGTTCTACCTGCTGTCCGTGGGCCTGGGGCTGGGCGTCCTGGTCGGCAAGGTGCCGGGCCCCGGCGGACAGCCGATCCCGTACCGGGAGTTCGTGGCCCCCGGCCTGCTCGCGGTGTCGTCGATGAACGGCGCGATGTACGACGCGACCTTCAACATCTTCTTCCGGCTGAAGTACGCCAAGCTTTATGACGCCATCCTCGCCACCCCGATGCGCCCGACCCAGGTCGCACTCGGTGAGATCGGCTGGGCGTTGATCCGCGGCAGCATCTACGCGGTGGCGTTCACGCTGGTCATGCTGGCGCTGGGCCTGGTGCGCTCCTGGTGGATCCTGATGGCCGTCCCGGTGGCGGTGCTGATCGGCTTCGCGTTCGCCGCCGTCGGCATGACCGGCACGACGTACATGAAGAGCTGGCAGGACTTCGACTACGTGATCCTGGCCAGCATGCCCCTTTTCCTGTTTTCCGCGACGTTCTACCCGCTCGGCGTCTACCCGAGGGTGATCCAGGTGATCGTCGAGTGCACGCCGCTCTACCAGGGCGTCGTGCTGCTGCGTGACCTGACCCTGGGGGTGGTCGGCCCGGGCTTGCTGTGGCGGGCGGCCTACCTCGCCGTCCTCGGGCTGGCCGGCCTGTTCGCGGCCGGCCGCCGGATCGGCAAACTCCTGCTCATCTGACCCGTGATCCCCGGCGGCGAAACAGGTAGGCTGCGCCCAAATGCTGGAGGAGCAACGGGGCCGGTCTGGTGCTGAGCCGGCCCTGCCGGGGACCGAGGCACTGCCTGCCCCGGGATCGCAGCCCGCCCTGGTGTCGCGCGTGCCCCGGAGCGCGTACGCCGATCCGGTGACCTGGGCGGTCGCGCTCACTGTCTTCTGCGCCTACGGCGCGCTCTCGCTCTTCCGGCTTTTGCAGCTCAACCCGACCTCGTGGGATCTGGGCATCTACACCGAGTACGTCAAGCAGTACGCCGATCTGAAGCCGCCGATCGTGGACATCAGGGGAGCGGGCTTCAACCTGCTCGGCGATCATTTCCAGCCGATCGTGGCGGTCATCGCGCCGTTCTTCCGCCTTTTCCCCTCGGCGGCGACGTTGCTCGTCGCGCAGGCCCTGCTGGTGGCGCTGTCCATCTTCGCCGTCGGCCAGCTCGCGCGCGAGAAGCTCGGCCTCGGACCCAGCCGGGCGATCGCGATCGCCTACGGGCTCTCCTGGGGCTTGCAGCAGCTGATCGAGTTCGACTTCCACGAGATCGCGTTCGCGGTCCCGCTGCTGGCCTTCGCGCTGTCCGCGCTGGTGCGGGGCCACCTGCGGGCCGCGGTCTGGTGGGCCCTTCCGCTGGTCTTCGTCAAGGAGGACCAGGGCTTTACCGTGGCCGCGATCGGTCTTTACCTGATCATCACGGGCCTGCGGCCGGACGGCGCCGCTGAGGACAGTCAGGGCCACCGTCGCGCCCGGGCGGGCCTGCTGCTGCTGGCCTGGGGTTTTGCCTGGTCGTTCCTGGTCATCGGCGTGGTTATCCCGCACTTCAACCCGGCCCACCATTACGACTACTGGAGCGACGGCGGAGTCCTGGCGCCGAGTGGCCACCTGACCGTGCTCGGCCTGGTCAAGCAGCTCCTGGCGGCGTGGCCCGACAAGCTCCAGACGATCGTGCTGCTGCTCTTGCCGACCGCGTTCATCGCGCTGAGGTCGCCGCTCGCGCTGATCACGGTGCCGAGCCTGCTGCTGCGGTTCATGTCGACGAACAGCAGCTTCTGGGGAACGTTCTGGCACTATAACGCGACCGTGATGCCCATTCTGTTCGTCGCGGCGGTGGACGCGATGGCCAGAATCGGTGTCGCCATGGACACCGATGACCGAGCCGGCTCGTGGCGCGCGCTGCTGGCCGGCGCCAGGCAGCACGGCGCGGCCATGATGGTCGCCATCGCCGTCGCGCTGAGCTTTCATTTCCCGGTCAGCAACCTATGGAGCGCACAGACCTACCGGATCAGCCCGCACGTCGCGTCGGCCGAAGCAGCCATGGCGGTCGTGCCCGACGGCGCCACCGTGCAGACCACGCTTGATCTCCTGGCGCCGCTGGCCGCCCGTACCGACACCTTCTGGATCGGCAATGCCGGCAACCCCGTGACCCAGTACATCGTGTTCGACGGACGGTACAGCGACTACACCCCGCCGATCACCAACGTTCCCGCCTTCATCGCCCAGGTCTACCCGCAACACCAGTACACCCAGGTCTTCCGGTCCGGCGACGTCTACGTCTTCCGGCGCACCAGCTGAGGAAGATCCATGGGAGCCGCAGCGGACACCGTACTAGCGGGTAGATAGGCTGATAGCCGACCCTGTGGACGCATCCCTACGGGAGGTTCTGCGCCATGGACTTTGGCTATGACGCCAAGACGCTCGACATGCGCAAGCGGCTACTCGCCTTCATGGACGAGCGGGTCTTTCCCGCCGAGGCGGTGTTCTCACAGCAGGTCGAGGCCGCCGTTCAGGCGGGGCGCCCGTGGGACCGGGTCCCGGTCACCGCCGAACTCAAGGCCGAGGCGCGCAGCCGCGGGCTCTGGAACCTCTTCCTGACCGGCAAATCGGCCCAGGCGGTCAGCAGGCTCAGCCCGGCCCGCCTGCCGGATCCGCTGACGAACCTGCAGTACGCGCCGCTGGCCGAGATCACCGGCTGGAGCCCGTCGCTGGCCCCTGAGGCGCTGAACTGCGCCGCGCCCGACACCGGCAATATGGAGGTGCTGGCCGAGTTCGGCTCCCCTTCCCAGCAGGAGCGCTGGCTCCTCCCGCTGCTCGACGGAACGATCAGGTCGGCGTTCTGCATGACCGAGCCCGAGGTGGCCTCAAGCGACGCGACGAACATCGCCACCACGATCACTCGCGACGGCGACCGGTACGTGATCAACGGCCGCAAGTGGTGGTCGAGCGGCGCGATGAACCCGGACTGCCAGATCCTCATCGTGATGGGCGTGAGCGGTCTCACCGCCGCCGATGGCCACGGCCGCCACTCCATGATCCTGGTGCCACGCGACACGCCAGGGGTCACGGTCAAGCGGGGGATGACCGTCTTCGGCTACACCGACGGAACGCACGGCGGCCACGCCGAGGTCGTGTTCGACAACGTCACGGTGCCGAGGGAGAACCTGATCTCGGGGGAGGGTGACGGGTTCGCCATCGCCCAGGCCCGGCTCGGCCCCGGCCGTATCCACCACTGCATGCGGCTGATCGGTGCCGCCGAGCGCTCGCTTGAGCTCATGTGCCGGCGAGCCACCAGCCGCACGGCCTTCGGCAAACCGCTCGCTGAGCAGGGCGTCATCCAGGACTGGATTGCCGAATCCAGGGTCAGGATCGAGCAGGCGAGGCTGCTCGTGCTCAAGACGGCGTGGCTGATGGACACGGTGGGCAACAAGGGAGCGCACACCGAGATCCAGGCGATCAAGATCGTGACCCCCGCGATGGCCGAGTGGGTCATCGACAAGGCGATCCAGGCGCACGGTGGCGGCGGGGTCAGCCAGGACTTCCCGCTGGCTCACCTGTGGGCCAGCGCGCGCTCGCTCAGGTTCGCCGACGGTCCGGACGAGGTGCACAAGAGGTCGCTGGCCCGCCGCGAACTGAGGAAAGCCACGACCTAGTCATCGCGACCTCGTCAGCGCACGCACCACGGCCCGTTCCGGCGGATAAAGGAGAGAACTCAGTGACAGAAAGAACCGCGATCGTGACCGGCTCAGCCCGCGGCATCGGTGCCGCGACGGCGCGCAGGCTGGCGGCGGACGGGATGGCCGTGGCCGTCCTTGACCTGGACGAGGCCGCGTGCGCCGGGACGGTGAAGGAGATCGCCGGCGCGGGCGGCCGCGCGGTCGCGGTGGGCGCGGACGTGAGCAAGAGCGATCAGGTCGCCCAGGCGGTGGAGCGGGTGGCCGCCGAGCTGGGCGAGCCGACGGTGCTGGTCAACAACGCGGGCGTGATCCGCGACAACCTGCTGTTCAAGATGACCGACGATGACTGGGACACGGTGCTCGGGGTTCACCTGCGCGGTGCCTTCCTGATGAGCCGGGCGGTGCAGAAGTACATGGTCAATCAACGGTACGGGCGCATCGTCAACCTGTCCTCCTCCTCCGCGCTCGGCAACCGCGGGCAGGTCAACTACTCCGCCGCCAAGGCCGGCCTGCAGGGGTTCACCAAGACCCTGGCCATCGAGCTCGGGCCGTACGGGGTGACCGCGAACGCGGTCGCGCCCGGTTTCATCGCCACGGACATGACCGCGGCCACGGCGGCCCGCATGGGCGTGTCGTTCGAGGATTTCCAGACCGGGGCCGCGGCGCGGATCCCGGTCCGGCGGGTAGGCCAGGCGGACGACGTGGCCCACACCATCTCGTTCCTGGTCAGCGAGGGGGCCGGGTTCGTCTCCGGCCAGGTCATTTACGTCGCCGGGGGCCCCCTAAGTTGAAGGAGAACACTGTGCTGACCGAGGCGAGTCCGGCGGCGCTCAGGGAACGGGTTCGCGCATTCCTGGCCGAGCACGACCCGGCGGCGGCGCCGAAGCAAGATTTCCTCAACGCGCGCTTCGACGCGGGGCTGGCCTGGGTGCACTACCCGGAAGGCCTCGGCGGACTCGGCCTTTCCCGTACGCTGCAGGCCGTCGTCGACGCCGAGTTCGCGGCCGCGGGCGCACCGGCCAACGATCCCGAGCGCAACGGCATCGGCCTGGGCATGGCCGCCCCGACCATCCTGGCGTACGGCAACGACGAACAGCAGAAACGCTGGCTGCGCAAGCTCTGGACGGCCGAGGAGATCTGGTGTCAGCTGTTCAGCGAGCCGGGCGCGGGCAGCGACCTGGCCGCCCTGGCCACCCGCGCGGTCCAGGAGGGGGAGGGGGGCGACTGGATCGTCTCGGGGCAGAAGGTGTGGACCTCACAGGCGCATCAGGCCAGGCGCGCGCTGCTGGTCACCCGCACCGATCCCGACGTGCCCAAGCACCAGGGCATGACCTACTTCTCGGTGGACATGACCGCGCCGGGGGTCGACGTCAGGCCGCTGCGCCAGCTCACCGGCGAGGCCGAGTTCAACGAGGTGTTCCTGACCGACGTGCGGATCCCGGACGCGGACCGGATCGGCCAGGTCGGCGAGGGCTGGAAGGTAGCCAACGCCACGCTGATGAGCGAGCGGGTCAGCATCGGCGCCTCGCGCGCCGCGCCGCGGGAAAGCGGCATGATCTCCCCGACGGTCCGGACCTGGCGCTCGCGCCCCGAGCTGCGCACGCCCGGCCTGCACGACCGGTTGCTGCGGCTGTGGACCGAGGCCGAGGTGGCCCGGCTGGCGTCGGAGCGGCTGCGCCAGCAGCTCGCGGCGGGCAAGCCCGGACCGGAGGGTTCCGCCTCCAAGCTGGTCTTCGCCCGGCTGAACCAGGAAATATCCGGTTTCGAGGTCGAGCTGGCCGGAGCCGACGGCCTGCGCTACGACGACTGGACCATGCGCCGCCCCGAACACGCGAACTTCTTCGGCCGCGGCCCCGGCTACCGCTACCTGCGCGCCCGCGGCAACTCGATCGAGGGCGGCACCTCGGAGATCCTGCGCAACATCATCGCCGAGCGCGTCCTCGGCCTGCCCAGCGAGCCCCGCGTCGACAAAGACGTCCCCTGGAAGGACCTGCCACGATGACCACGGAGGCGCTGCCCGATCTCCTTTCTTCCGATGCCGAACGGGCCTTGGCTGACAGCCTGAGTTCGCTGCTTGCCGACCGGGGCGGCCTGGACAAGGCGCTGGCCCGCATCGAGTCCGGTCAGACCTACGACGACGGCTTGTGGCGCAGCATCGCCGCGGATCTGGGCTGCGCGGGGCTGCTGATACCCGAAGACCAGGGCGGGGCCGGTGCCTCCTACCGGGAGGCCGCGACCGTCGCGGAGACGCTGGCCGCCTTCGTCGCCCCGGTGCCCTTCCTCGGCAGTGCCGTGGTCGCGACCGCCGCGCTGCTGAGCGTGGCGACCGGTGCCGGCGAGTCCACGGCCTCGGCGCGGGCCGTGGCGGACCTGCTCGGCCGGCTGGCGGAAGGCGACGTGACGGCGGCGCTGACGGTCCCGTTCGCGACCGCACCGGGGGCCGCTTACCCGACCTCGGTCCGGCTGTCCGGAACCCGGCCCGGTGACGCGGCGCAGGGCATCGCCCGGCTGCGCGGCATGGTCACCGGCGTGGCCGACGCGCTGCCGGCCGGGGTACTGCTCGTGCCGGCCGACGGCGTACCCCACGGGCTGTACCTGGTCGACGTGGCCGCGGCCGGGGTCGCCAAACGACCCGTGGTGTCACTGGACATGACCAGGCAACTGTGTGACCTGTCGTTCGACGATGCGCCGGGCACGCTGATCGCGTCCGGGCCGGTCGCCTCCCGTGCGCTGGCCGCGGCGCTGGCCGCCGGCGCGGGCGTCCTGGCGGCCGAGCAGGTCGGGCTGGCCCAGCGCTGCCTGGACATGACGGTCGCCTACGTCAAAGAACGCCGCCAGTTCGCCCGGCCCGTCGGCTCCTTCCAGGCGCTCAAGCACCGGCTGGCCGATCTGTGGGTGGCGGTCACGCAGGCCCGCGCGGCATCGGCGTACGCGGCGGCGTGCCTGGCCACCGACGACCCGGACGCCAAGGTCGCGGTGGCGCTGGCCCAGGCCTACTGCTCCGACGTCGCGGTACAGGCCGCCCAGGAATGCGTGCAGCTGCACGGCGGTATCGGCTTCACCTGGGAACATCCCGCGCACCTGTACCTCAAACGCGCCAAGGCGGACTCCATCGCCTTCGGCACCGCGGATGCGCACCGCACCGCGCTGGCCTCCCTCGTCAACCTGCCCCTCCGATGACCAGCCCGGTGACCGGCCCGGTGACCGGCCGCGCCGCGGGCCGCGCCACCGGCAGCGCCGCGGGCGGCGTCGCCGACGAGCCCGAGCTGCGGCGGCGGGTGGACCGCCTCTCGGTGGAGCAGAAGGTCCGGCTGCTGACCGGAGCGGACTTCTGGGCGCTCTTTCCCGAGCCGGACGCCGGGTTGCGCCGGGTGGTGACCTCGGACGGTCCGGCCGGGGTGCGCGGCGAGACCTGGGACGAGCGTGACACCTCCGCGAACGTGCCGTCGCCGACGGCGCTGGCGGCTACCTGGGACTGCGACCTGGTGGAGGGCATCGGCGCGCTGCTGGCCCATGAGGCCCGGCGCAAGGGGGTGGACGTCCTGCTCGCCCCGACCGTGAACCTGCACCGCAGTCCGTACGGAGGCAGGCACTTCGAGTGCTTCTCCGAGGATCCGCTGCTCACCGCGCGGATCGGGATCGCTTACGTGCGAGGGCTCCAGCGGGCCGGCGTCGCGGGGTGCGTCAAGCACTTCGTCGGCAACGACTCCGAGACCGAGCGGATGACGGTCGACGTCCAGATCGACGAGCGCACGCTGCGCGAGCTTTACCTGGCGCCGTTCGAAGCCATCGTGCGTGAGGCGGGCGTGTGGGCCGTGATGGCCTCCTACAACGAGGTCAACGGGTTCACCATGACCGAGAGCCCGCTGCTGCGCGACATCTTGCACGGCGAATGGGACTTCGACGGCGTCGTGATGTCGGACTGGACGGCCACCCGTTCCACCGTGGCGGCCGCCACGGCGGCTCTCGACCTGGCCATGCCGGGACCCGCCACCCAGTTCGGCCCGTGGGGTGACGCTCTGGTCGTGGCCGTGGCGGACGGCCTCGTCGACGAGGCCACCCTCGACGACAAGGTGCTGCGGATTCTCCGGCTGGCCGCCCGGGTGGGCGCCCTGAACGATGTCCATTCCAGCCCCGTCGAGGCGACGGCCGGGTACGGTCCGGCGGAGGTCGCGCACGACCTGCGGGCGGTCGCGGCGGCCTCGTTCGTGCTGGCCGGGCACCGCGGCCTGCTGCCGCTTGACCGGTCCCGGCTGGGCCGGGTCGCCCTCATCGGGCCGAACGCCCAGGTCGCCAGGACCCTCGGCGGCGGCAGCGCCACCGTCTTCCCGCCCTACACGATCTCCCCGCTGGACGGCCTGCGGGGCGCCGGCCTCGACGTGGCGTACGCACCGGGGGTGCTCGCCCACCTGCGCACCCCAGCCGCCCGGGCGCCCTGGCTGCTGCGCCCGGACGGCTCAGGCCCGGGCACCGAGGTCCGGTTTTTCGCTCCCTCCGGCGACCCGCTCGGATCCGAGCAGCGCGACGGCGCCGCCTTCCGCTGGATGAGCGGGTTCGGGGCGATCGGGTCTGCGGAGTCGGTCGGCCGGCTGGAGATCAGCTGCGTGATCCGCGCCACCGAGGGCGGCACCTATCACATCGGTGTCTCCGGGATCGGGCGCTACCGCTTGCTCGTGGACGGCGCGGAGGCCTTCGATGACCTGCTGTCGCTACCCGATGACGCGGATGTGGTGGAAGCGCTGATGACGCCGCCGCAGCGACTGGCCCCGCTCGAGCTGGCCGCGGGCCAGTCGGTCTCCGTGCTGCTCGAGCACGATGTCCATTCCTCGCCGCGGGTGGACCTGGGGACGTTTTTCGAGCTTTGCCTGAAGGCGCCGCACGGCACCGACGACGAGGAGATCGCCGCCGCGGTGTCGCTGGCGGCGGCCAGCGACGTGGCCGTGGTCGTGGTCGGCACCACCGCGGAGGTCGAGAGCGAAGGCTTCGACCGGACGTCGCTGGCGTTGCCCGGCCGTCAGGACGACCTGGTCCGCCAGGTCGCCGCGGCTAACCCGCGGACCGTGGTCGTGGTGAACTCCGGCGCGCCGGTCTTGCTGCCCTGGGCCGATGACGTGGCCGCGGTCCTGCTGACCTGGTTCGGTGGCCAGGAGTTCGGGCACGCCCTCGCCGACGTGCTGCTCGGGGACGCCGAACCAGGCGGGCGGCTGCCCACCACGTGGCCCGCCAGCGAGGCCGGCGTGCTGTCCACCCGCCCGGCTGACGGCGTGCTGGCCTACACCGAGGGCCTGTTCATCGGCTACCGCGGCTACGATCGCGACGGCCGGCCGCCGCTGTACCCGTTCGGTCACGGCACCGGCTACACCACCTGGTCCTATGACTCCATCGCGGTGGACGTCGCCGGGGCGCGCGGCGAGCAGGGGGCGGCGGTGCGCGTGCAGGTGCGCAACACCGGGCCGCGACGTGGCCGGGAGGTTGTCCAGGTGTACGCGTCCCGCCCGGGCTCAGCGGTGGAACGCCCGGCCAAGTGGCTGGCCGGCTTCGCGGCCGTGGACGCCGACCCCGGAGAGCGGGTCATCGCCGAGATCAGCGTCCCTGAACGCGTTTTCCAGCACTGGTCCGATCAGGGCTGGACCCTTGAGCCTGGCACGTTCGTGCTCTCGGCCGGTCCCTCATCGGCAGTGCTCCCGCTGTCCGGCCGGATCGAGCTCACCTAGAGCCTCAGCAACCAGGTTCGCCCGGTCACTCGTGCGGTAAAGGTCGCGCCCGGCGAAGGATCAGCATCCCCCGCGAACACCACCCATCCGCGCGAACACCACCGTCCCCCGATGTGGGTCAGGTCCGGGGTTCTGCCCGGCGAAGCCGTTACCAATGGGGCGAACGTTACCCGATGCGGCTCTAGCAGGGCGGCGCGGAGCGGAAGATCCGGGCCCCCGGGCCGACCAGGGGGCCCTGGATCCCGCCGAGGGTTATGCCATCTTGCCAGCGGTACACCAGGACCCAGACGTCGGCTGACCCGGGGCTGATGGCGAGGTTGGACGCGACGATGGTAAGGTCACCGGCCCGGTCCGCGGTGCCGTCCGCCAGGTCGGACGCGGTGACGTACTGACCACCGCAGGTGCCTTCGAGCAGGCCGTAGCGCGCGCCGGGGACGGCGTGCTTGTCGTAGATGTAGAGCCAGGTTAGCGCGGCCGAGCCCGGGCGGGGCCGGACGGCCGCCGCCACCACGGAAAGCGATCCTCCGGTAACGGCAGGCAGCGTGAACAGGGCGCTGCCCGATTCGACAGGCAACGCCGTGGCCGGCGCCGGATGCCGCTGGTTCCGCAGCGCCGTGCGCAGGTCATGGATCGTGCCGCCTTGATGCGCCACCACCAGTCCCAGAGCCGTGCCCAGACCGCTCAGCGCGACGACGACCGCCAAGAGCGCGGCCAGGCCGCCCCGGCTCCGCTGTCCCCGGCTCCGCTGTCCTGGGCTCCGCTGTCCCAGGTTCCACCGCCCCAGGCTCCATCGTCCGCCATCCCGGCCGTCAGAACTCGGCCGTGGCCCGAACGACACGGTGTCCGGCTGCTCGTCCGTGACCTCATCACCGCCTGCCGCTGTCCAGCCGAAAGCCTGATCAGACTGTATACGCCCGCGTCCGATGTCGGCGGAAAGCGCCGGCCGGCTTGGTATGGCGCACGGGTGGGGCTATTGCGCCGATTTATCGTTGTGCAAGTATCGTGACTGTTACGGGGACGTGACACGCGCCGGATCGCCTGTCCGCAGGGTCTCCGCGACCCGTGCCCGGCTCAAAGTGGCTGATCAAGGCCTTCGCCGCGACATGTCGAAGTAACCTCACGCCGACTCGTTACCCTCCGCGTAACAACCGAGAAATACCCTCGAAACTCGCGCATGGGACACATGCCTTGCAGGTATACGGAGCGGCCGGGGTATAGCCAGCAGAAGTTGGACCCCTGAAGGCCCAATTGCCCATGGAGGCGTAGTGAATCCATATCCCAGCTGGCTGAGTTCAGGGGATAACTCCTGGCAGATGACAGCGGCGACGCTGGTCGGGCTGATGTCTATCCCGGCCCTGGCCGTCTTGTACGGCGGCCTGGTTCAGAAGAAGTGGGCCATTAACACCGTGCTCATGGTGTTCACCACCTTCGGCCTGGTCACGGTCACGTGGTTGCTCTGGGGCTTCAAGATGGGCTTCGGTACCCCGTTGATCAGCACCTTCGTCGGCGACCCCCGGAGTGTCCTGGGTCACGTGGCCGAGGAGGGCCAGGGGACCATCCCGCTGCTGAAAGGCCTGATGCCAGACTTCCGCATACCGCAGGGTTCGGTGGTCTACTTCCAGCTGGTCTTCGCGGCGATCACCCCGATCTTGTTCATCGGCAGCGTGCTCGGCCGGATCAGCTTCAAGGCCTGGATGATCTTCGTCCCGCTGTGGATCACGTTCGCCTACTGCGTGAACGCGTTCCTGCTGTGGGGCGGCGGTTACTGGGCGGGCAAGGGCGCGCTGGACTTCTCTGGCGGCTATGTCATCCACCTGGCCGCGGGCACCTCCGGCTTCGTGGCCGCCGCGGTGGTCGGCCCCAGGCTCGCCCGGGACCGCGAGCGGGCTGTGCCCAACAACCTGCTCTTCGTCGCCGTCGGGGCCGGAATCTTGTGGCTCGGCTGGAACGGCTTCAACGGCGGTGACCCGTACTTCGCTGGCGCGGACGCCGCGGGCGCGATCGTCAACACGAACCTCGCTACCGCAGTGGCCATGCTGACCTGGATCATCATGGACATGGCGTTCAGCCACGAGAAGAAGCCGACCTTCCTGGGCGCCCTGAACGGCATGATCTGCGGGCTGGTCGGCATCACACCGGCGGCCGGCTACGTCAACGGTTTCGGCGCCATGGTGATCGGCCTGGTCTGCTCGGCGGTCGTCTGGGTGGCCTGGCTCTACCTGCCCAGGTACGTGTGGCCGTTCAACAAGGTCGACGACGCGCTCGGCGTGGTGTACACCCACGGCATCGCGGGTTTGCTCGGCGGCCTGCTGGTCGGCTTGCTGGCGGACCCGAACATGATCGAGTATCTCGGGCTCGGCAAGACTCCCTCGTTCTCCGGTACCGGTCTGTTCTACGGGCACCCCAAGCAGCTGGCCATCCAGGCCGGAGCCGCGCTCACCATCGTCATCTGGGACGCCTTCGTCACGTTCGTCCTGCTCAAGGGCATCGGATTGTTCGTCAAGCTCCGGATACCCGACGAGCAGCTTGAGATCGGCGACGTGGCGGTGCACGGCGAGGAGGCGTACCCGTCCGAGGACCTGGTCAGCGTGCATTCCTCCATGGCCGACGAAGCCTCCCCGACGGCGCCAGCAGCAGGCAAGGTACCTGCGAGCACAGCGGACGAGGTGTAGTTTGCGCCGGTCCTAAGCCTGCGCTGCGTGCGGCCGCAGCGTAAACCGATCGCGCGTCCGGGCCTTTCTCCAGGTGCCCGGGCGCGCGATCGGCTGTGCGGGATCGGGTGGTTACCTGGAGCTAAACCCACTGGAGCACGGCGGTAGCCTGTCTGGCGGGGTGAACTATGACCAAGCCTGTCATCACGGCCACAACGCTGGTCACCGACGATGGCGTCCCGATCGAGGCCGTTCATCTTCCTGGTGCGGGGGACCTAGCGATCGTGGTCGCGCATGGTTTCACGTTGTCCTGGCAGCGTCCTAACGTCTGGCGCATTGCCAACCGGTTCAACCGGCGGGCCGGCGTGTTCATCTTCGATTTTCGCGGCCACGGACGTTCCGGCGGTCTTTCCACGCTGGGTGACCGCGAGATCAAGGATCTCGAGGTGGTGGTTGCCTGGGCGCGCCAGCTCGGCTACCAGCGGATTGCCACGGTAGGTTTCTCGATGGGCGCGTCGATCGTCCTCCGGCACGCCGGCCTGATCGGGGGACTCGACGCGGTGGTGTCGGTCAGCGGCCCGGGCCGGTGGTATTACCGCGGCACGGAAGCGATGCGCCGGGTGCACTATGCGGCCGAGCACCGGCTCGGTCGGTTCGTCGTCAGCCGGTGGCTGAAGACCAGGATCAGCCCGGAAGGCTGGAAGCTGGTCCCCGTCTCGCCGGCCGAGGCCGCGGCGCGGGTCTCGCCGGTCCCGCTGCTGGTCGTGCACGGCGCCAAGGACCATTACTTCCCGCCCGAGCACGCCCGGCAGCTGTACCGGGCCGCCCGGGAGCCCAAGGACCTCTGGCTGCTGCCGGACATGGGCCACGCCGAGGCCGCCTGCGGCTCCGAGCTCGTCGATCGCATCTACGGCTGGATCGCGGCCGCGGCCGCCCCGGGCCGGATCGGCACCGGTCCGGCCAGCGAGCCGGGCGGCCACGGAACCAATCCCGCCAGTCCGGCCATCTCGGCCCCGGCAACCTCCCAGGCCACTCCCAACGCCGCCGCCTGAACGCCCTGCCGCCTGAACGCCCTGCCGCCTGGCCGTCAGGTATCGCCAGAGCCTTTACACCGGGTTGGCCATGAGTTATTGTCCTCGCCGGCGTTCACGGATTTTTTACGATTAGGCAATGATGTTTATGTCGCGTTAACAACGTTACCGTTATGTTAAGCCCGATGCTATTTCAGGGACAGTGTTTTCACGCGATAACCGGGAAATGGCCAGCGGCTGGAAAGCATCCTAGAGGGCGATATCTAAAGCTGAAGGGACCAGGGTAACGTAATGAGACTTTCGCAGCTAGCGGCCCTCCGGGGCGGCACGCACAGAGCCCTCGCGGCTCGCAGACGGTTCGGGTCGGCCATGTGCATGGTGGCGGCCCTGATCGCCGGAGCCGGAGTCGCGGCCCTGCCCGCCGCCACGGCGGCGGGCGCGACGACCGCGGGCCAGGCCACGCCGGCATCGTCCTCCCTGTGCCCGGGGGCGAACGTGGCCTCCTTCGGGTCCAACGTCTGTGTCTTCAGCGACACCATGAGCCAGGCCACCATCCAGGCCGACCTCGACAACATCGCCACTCAGCAGGTCCCTGTGGCCAGCCAGTTCAGCAGCCAGCGCTACGCGATCTTCTTCCTGCCCGGGACTTACGGGTCGGCCGCCGACCCGCTGGTGTTCCAGGTCGGCTACTACACCGAGGTGGCCGGACTGGGCTCGATGCCGCAGGACACGGTCATCAACGGCGCCATCGACGTGTTCAACAACCTGTGCACGGCCGGCACCAGTGACTGCAACTCCGACGACAACTTCTGGCGGTCCCTGTCCAACGTGGACCTCAACGTGGACCTGCCGAGCACGCCGCCGGCCTACGCACCCCCGGTGCTTGACCCCTCCGGCGCGGGCTGCGCCAACAGCGCGGACATGTGGTCGGCGTCGCAGGCCTCGCCGATCAGGCGCGCCATCGTCAACGGCAACGTCGTCTTCCAGGACTACTGCGCGACGAACAACTACGCCAGCGGCGGCTTCCTCGCCGACAGCAAGGTCACCGGGGACCTCGACTTCTACGGCAACCAGCAGTACATGGTCCGCAACAGCACGATCGGCGGCGCCAACGGGTGTCCGCAGGGACTGTGGAACATGGTCTACTCCGGGGTCCAGGGCGCACCGTCACCCGTCTTCACCGGCCAGTGTGAGCAGAACACGGTGCTGTCCGCCAGCCCGGTGACCGAGGAAGAGCCCTTCCTGTACACCGACTCGGGCGGCAACTACAACGTCTTCGTCCCCGCGGTGCAGCGAAGCTCGTCCGGCCCGTCCTGGGCCAGCGGGCAGGAAGCCGGCTCGTCCGTGCCGCTGTCGAAGTTCTTCGTGGCCAGCCCGGCCACTCCCACCCTCGCGATCTCCGCCGCGCTGGCTCTGGGCAAGGACCTCATCCTGCTCCCCGGCGTCTACAACCTGAACGAGCCCATCGTGGTCAGCCGTCCGGACACCGTGGTCCTGGGCCTGGGCCTGGCCACCCTGGTACCCCAGCACGGCAACGCCGCCATGCTCGTCCTGCCCAACCGCGGGGTGAAGCTGTCCGGCCTCATCATCGACGCCGGGCCGGTCAACTCGCCGGTCCTGCTCTCGGTGGGCCTCCCCGGTGCTAGCTCGGCCAGCGACCCGGACCTGGTTCAGGACGTGTACTTCCGCATCGGCGGCGCCGAGACCACGCCCGTCTCGGCGACCGTCAGCCTGCTCGACAATGCCGGGAACTCGATCATCGACAACTCCTGGGTCTGGCGCGCTGATCACGGCAACGCGGTCGGCTGGACCGTCAACACCGCCAGCACCGGAGTTATCGTCACCGGGGACAACGTGACCGCCTACGGCCTGGCGGTCGAGCACTACCAGAAGACCGAGGTCGTCTGGAGTGGCCAGGGCGGCACGGACATCTTCTTCCAGAACGAGATGCCCTATGATCCGCCCAGCCAGTCGGCCTGGATGGCCAGTCCGACCCAGGACGGCTATCCGGCTTTCGTGGTCAGCCCGAACGTCAAGACGTTCAAGGGCTACGGCATGGGCAGCTATTCCTTCTTCAACCAGGGCGTGCCGATCTACGCCTCGACCGCGTTCCAGGCTCCCGACACCCCGGGCGTTCAATTCCAGGACGTGTTCACCCGCTTCCTGAGCGGGGCGGGCGGCATCAATTCCGTGATCAACGGCACCGGCGCCGCCGTGAATACCGCTGCGCCAGGCCCGAGTGACGTCGTCGCCTATCCCTGATAGCCGCTAAGGGCCGGATCGTGGATAGTTCTCTATCCACGATCCGGCGCTAGCGTTTTTTCAGTCGGCGGGTTCGGCGATCATGGCGGTGCCGATCTCGTGGAAACCGATCCTGGCGTAGACCCGGGCCACCGTGGCGTCGCTGGCGGACAGGAAGACGGTCTCCACCCCGCGCCCCAGCGCGTCCCTGGCCAGCAGCGCGGTCACGGCCGCGCCGATACCACGGCGGCGGTCCGCGGGCAGGACGCCCACGCCCGTTATCTCCGCGACGCCGTCCAGGGCCTGGCAGCTGCCGGCCGCGAGCGGGCCGTCCGAGCCGAACGCCGCGACCAGCACTGACTGTCCTGATCGCAGTCGCTCGCGCAGGATCGCGATCGTCCCGCCATCGTGGTCCGCGGCGATCTTGTCGCGCTCGGCCGTGCCTGCCTCGCCGATCGCGGTGCCGGGGTGCCCGAAGGCGACGGCAGGCACCGCCGATATCCGGTCGAGATCGGGATCGGTGGGAGCGACCACGCGCACGGTGATTCCCGGCGGGAGCGGCGGCGCCTGGGCCGGACCCGAGAGCTCCATCAGGGGATGCGACTGCACCTCGAGGCCCGCATCGGCGGCGGCGACCGCCATCTCCGGCGCGACCTGCTCGATCCATTCGAAGGACTCGGGAATGATCAGCTCGCGCTGCCTGGCCCGGACCACACGGACGTCGGCCGCGGTGACCGGCGGTCGCGGGCCTCGCCACGGCCGCGCGTAATAAGGCCATCCGGGGCCGACGGGAACGAACAGCACGAGCGGCCCGCACCTGACCGCCCGGGCCCGGCGTCGCGGAACGGCGTCGCAGAAGGCGTCAATCCGCTCAATGACCTCGTAATCTCTCACAGCAGTACTTACCTTATGGTCCCAGGCGTGCTTGTCCAAGAGAAATTCGCTGTACGGGCCAGCGCGGATGGGTTAACGTGACGCCGCATATGACTGACATCGATACAGCTGGCCTGGATGCGAAACCGGATGCTGATCTCCCGGCGAGCCTGACCAGGCTCACCTTCCACGGGCCCATGTCCGAGGCCAGGGCCTGGCTCGTGGGCCGGCTGGCCCTGGCTCACCCGGCGACGGTGCTGGACATCGGTTGCGGCTGGGCCGAGCTGATGCTCCGCGTCCTGGCGGCGGTGCCGGGCGCGACCGGCGTCGGGCTCGACACCGACGAGGAAGACCTGGCCCGGGGCCGGGATAACGCCAGGGACCGCGACCTGGCCGACCGGGTCACGTTCGCCAGGGAATCCGGCGTCGGCACCACGCGCGGGCCTGCCGACCTCGTGCTCTGCGTCGGCGCCAGCCAGGCCCTCAGCGATGCCCGGCCCCCCGAGCACACCGTGGTCGCGTTGCAGGCGCTCCGGCGCCTGGTCACCCCGGGCGGGCGGGTCCTGCTCGGGGAGGGGTTCTGGCAGCGTTCCCCGACCGGCGCCGAACTGGCCGCCATGTGGCCCGACGCGTCGGCCGGTGAGTACTACGATCTCGCCCGCCTCGTCGATGTCGCCACCGACGCCGGCTTCCGCCCGGCCTGGATCGAGGTCGCCAGCCTGCAGGAGTGGGATGATTTCGAGTCGGGTTACTCCTGCGTCGAGGAGGAGTGGCTGGCGGCCCACAGCGATCATCCGAGGGCCGCCGACCTCCGCGAGCGGCTAGACCAGCACCGGTCGCACTGGCTGCACGGCTACCGCGATGTCCTGGGGCTGGCCTACCTCACCCTGGTTCCCGTCGGCTAGCTCGCGCCTGGCGGCCGGGCGATCAGGTGCAGCAGGGCGGCGACCTGACGGTAAGGGTCGGTGCGCCCGGCTCGCTCCTCGCAGTCCAGCAGGGCCTCCAGGTCCGGCGGCGGCCCGGCGTCGTCGTCCGTCTCCGGCCCGGCGTCGTCAGCCACCGCGTCGGTGAACACCCGGACCCCGTACCAGCGGGTTACCTCCAGGCCGTGGTCCGCCAGCCGGCCGGTCAGGTCGGCGAGCCGGTCGGCGCGGGCGGTGACCCCGATCCGGTTGTGGTAGCTGGTCGAGCCGAACGCCTCCGCGCACGTCGCCCAGTCACCTCTGAGCCCCGGCCGCATGGCCAGCGCGTCGCCGTTGCGGACCAGCAGCGACACGAGCCCACCCGGCGCGGTCAGCCCGGCAATCGCCCGCAGGACCGGACCGGGGTCGGCGTGGTACATCAGCACCCCGTGGCAGAGCACCGCGGTGAAACGTGACACCCCGGTCCGTTCGGCCGCGTTCTCGATCAGGCCGTGTTCGACCCGCACCCTAGCCCGGACCTCGGCCGGCTCGGCGGCCAGGTCCCGTTCGAACCGGGCCAGCAGGGCCCGGGAGACATCCACCCCGGTCACCTCATAGCCGCGCCGTGCCAGCCGGATGGCCTGCGTCCCCTGACCACAGCCAAGATCAATGATCCGAACGGACGGTGGCGGCAGTTCCGCGCTCAGCTGCCTCGTCACCAGGTGCTGGCGCACCACGTCCCGCAGCATGCCCAGCCGCGACTGCCAGGCGTTTTCGCCGGCGGTGAAGGCGGTGCTCACCGGTCGCCGTTCAGGTCACGCTGCATCAGGACGGTATCGATCCACCGGCCGTGCTTGTGTCCGACCCCGGTCAGCCGGCCGGCTTCGGTGAAGCCGAACCGGCGGTGCAGCGCGGCCGACGCATCGCTCCCGGTATCGGCGATGACCGCGATGACCTGCCGCGCGCCCGCCGCCGTGCACCCGGCCAGCAGGCCGCCGAGCAGCGCGCTGCCCAGCCCGCGGCCGGTACGGGAGGGGGAGAGGTAGACCGTGTCTTCGACGGTATGGCGGTAAGCGGGCTTGGGCCGCCACGGGCTGGCGTAGGCGAACCCGCGCACGCACCCAGCGTCCCCGGTATCCCCGTCGTCTCCGTCCGCCTCGGCGACCAGGAACGGCAAGCCGTGCCGCTCCAGGTCCTCGAGCCGTCGCTGCCAGTCCGCGGCGGTCGGCGGGACCTCCTCGAACGTCGCGACGCTTGTCGTCACGTAGTGCGCGAAGATCGCCGCGACCGCCTCGGTGTCCGCCCGCCCGGCCGCGCGGATGGTGAGCTGCGTGGCGCCCGCCGGACGGCTAGCAGTCGAAGTAGAGCTCGAACTCGTGCGGGTGCGGGCGCAGCCTGAGCGAGTCGAGCTCGACGGTCCGCTTGTAGTCAATCCAGGTCTCGATGAGGTCGGGGGTGAACACGCCGCCCTCGGTGAGGTAGGCGTGGTCCGCCTCCAGGGTGTTGAGCACCGCCTCCAGCGAGCCGGGCACCTGCGCGATAGCGGAGGCCTCGTCCGGCGGCAGCTCGTACAGGTCCTTGTCCACCGGCTCGGCCGGCTCGATCTTGTTCTTGATCCCGTCCAGGCCCGCCATCAGCATCGCGGCGAACGCGAGGTAGGGGTTGGCCGACGGGTCGGGGACGCGGAACTCGACGCGCTTGGCCTTCGGGTTCGTCCCGGTGATCGGGATCCGGATGCAGGCCGAGCGGTTGCGCTGCGAGTAGACCAGGTTGACCGGGGCCTCGAAGCCGGGGACGAGCCGGTGGTAGGAGTTCGCCGTCGGGTTGGTGAACGCCAGCAGCGAGGGCGCGTGCTTGAGCAGGCCCCCGATGTAGTACCGGCCGATGTCGGATAGCCCGGCGTAGCCGACCTCGTCGTAGAACAGCGGCGAGCCGTCCTTCCAGATCGACTGGTGGCAGTGCATCCCGTTGCCGTTGTCACCGAACAGCGGCTTGGGCATGAACGTCACCGTCTTGCCCGCCGCCCGGGCGGTGGACTTGATGATGTACTTGAACAGCATGAGCTTGTCGGCTTCCTCCAGCAGGGAGCCGAACCTCATGTTGATCTCGGACTGGCCGGCCGTGCCGACCTCGTGGTGCTGCATCTCCACCTGGATGCCGGCCGCGAGCAGGTTGGTCGTCATTTCCGCGCGCAGGTCCGCGAAGTGGTCCATCGGCGGGACGGGGAAATAGCCGCCCTTGTACCTGGGCTTGTAGGCCAGGTTGCCGCCGTCCTCGTCCAGGCCGGAGTTCCAGGCGCCTTCGATCGAGTCGATGTGGTAATAGCCCTCGTTCGAGGAGGTGGAGAAGCGGGCCGAGTCGAAGATGTAGAACTCCGCCTCGGGGCCGAAGAACGCCGTGTCACCGATGCCGGTGCCGCGCAGGTAATCCTGCGCCTTCCTGGCGATGTTGCGCGGGTCCCTGGTGTACGGGGCGCCGGTCAGCGGGTCGTGCACAAAGAACGTCATGTTCAAGGTCTTGTGCGTGCGGAACGGGTCGAGGCCTGCGGTGCTCGGGTCGGGCAGCAACAGCATGTCGGACTCGTGGATCGCCTGGAACCCGCGGATCGACGAGCCGTCGAACATGAGGCCGTCGGTGAAGACGTCCTCGCTGAACGCCGACGCGGGCACGGTGAAGTGCTGCATCGTTCCTGGCAGGTCACAGAACCTGACGTCGATAAACTCTACATTTTCCTCGGCGATGAAGCCGAGGACCTCTTCGGCACTGCTGAACATCAACCCTCCCGGTACAGGGCACGCATTTATGTTCTCAAGGCACGCGATTCGGACGTTAGACGCCGGCAATTTCTGCGCCGTGTCTGGTGTGTTTCACACATGTTACGGCTCGGCGCTCTCGGCCTGACCTCCCAGTATGGCCCGCCGCACCTCCTGCGGCCCGCAGCGGATACCGTGGTGTGGTGGGAAAGAGATCCCGGACCGCGGAGCTGACCGCGCCTGCAGCCGAAGGCCGGCCCTCGGCCTATCCGGGCCAGCGGTTCGGCCTGCCTGAGAAGGGGCCGGGGTCGGTGTCCACGATGATGAGGCGGGTGGGGGCCCTGCTCATCGACTGGCTGTGCTGCATGCTGATCGCGTACTGGCTGACCCATTCGCAGTTCTGGACCATCGTGGTCTTCGCGATCGAGGCGTACATGCTCACCGCGCTGACCGGGAGCACGGTGGGTAAGCGCCTGCTCGGTATCCGGGTGATCAACGTCAACGGCGGCCCGGTCGGCTTCCGCTGGTCGCTGGTCAGGACCGCGATCCTGCTGACCGTGATCCCGCCCCTGCTGAGCGACCGTGACCTGCGTGGCCTGCATGACCGCGCCGCGGACACCGTCGTCGTCCGCATCTAGCCGTCCTTACCCGTCCTTACCTGGCCTTCGGCCGGGGCATCCGGGGCTGCCTGGCGTTCCTCGGCAATGGCCCCTTGGGAGCCTGCAGCGACGGCGACAACGCCTTCAGCCGGTGGTTGAGGTCGCTGATCGCGTCCGGCTTGAGCTGACGCGGCAGACGCATGATCTTCCGCTGCAGCTTGCTGATCGGGACCTGACCCTCACCGCTGCCGATCTGGAATTCGGTGATCGGTACCTCGTAGGCCACCCGGGCGACCCGCTTCTTCTCCGCGGCCAGCAGGCTGGCCAGCCGGGTGGGGGAGCCCTCGCCGACCAGGATCACGCCGGGCTTGCCGACGGCCCGGTGCACCACGTCCATGTTCCGGTTAGCGGCGATCGCGGGCGTCACCGTCCAGTTGCCGCGCATGTTCTCGAGCACGGCGGCCGCGGCGCCGGGTTGCCCCTCGATGGCCGAGTACTGCGCCGACTGCGCGAACCGGCCGAACAAGATGACCGTGACCAGCACGCCGAGCAGGATCCCCAACGGGATGAGGAAGGCGAGCAAGTTGGTGAGCACGCCGATGACCACCAAGATCACCAGCGTGGCGAGCCCGCTGCCCACGACAATGGGTATCGCCTTGGGGTTGGACTTGTGGACCAGCCCGGCCACCATGCGTATCTGCTTCAGCCGCCCGGCCTTGGCCATGTCCTCAGCGGTACCCATGTTGACGGCCGGTTCAGCGGCCTCAGATTTTCTCGACATGCGTGCCATGCTCCGCAGCATACGGTTCCCGCGGCCCGGACAGAAACCACTGGGCCTACCCGAAAGCTCCGCTTTCGGCCGGCGACCGCGCGGGCGGCCCGTTCGTCCCGGCTCGCCGCTCGATCGCCTGCGTGTACAGCCGGCCTGCCCGGTACGAGGAGCGCACCAGCGGACCCGACATCACGCCGGCGAATCCGAGTTCCGTCGCCTCTTCGCGCAGCTCCACGAACTCCTCGGGCTTGACCCAGCGCTCCACCGGATGGTGCCGGGGCGTGGGCCGCAGGTACTGGGTGATCGTCAGCAGGTCGCAGCCGACGGCCCGCAGGTCGCTCATCGCCTCGGTGATCTCGTCCCGCTCCTCGCCCAGCCCCAGGATCAGGTTGGACTTGGTGACCAGCCCGCGAGGCCCGCCTCCCGGGCGGCGCGCAGCACCTCCAGCGACCGCGCGTACCTGAAGCCCGGCCTGATCCGCCGGAAGATCCGCGGCACGGTCTCGATGTTGTGCGCCAGCACCTCCGGCGCGGCGTCGAAGACCTGCGCCAGCCGGTCCGGCTCGGCGTTGAAGTCGGGGATGAGGAGTTCCACCCCGCAGCCGGGAATGGCGGCGTGGATCTCCCGGCAGGTCTGTGCGTACAGCCAGGCGCCGCCGTCCGCCAGGTCGTCGCGCGCGACGCCGGTCACGGTCGCGTACCTCAGCCCCATGGCGGCGACCGACTCCGCGACCCGATGAGGCTCACCCTCGTCGAGCGGCTGGGGCTTGCCCGTGTCGATCTGGCAGAAGTCGCACCGCCGGGTGCACTGGTCACCGCCGATCAGGAAGGTGGCCTCACGGTCTTCCCAGCACTCGAAGATGTTCGGGCAGCCGGCTTCCTCGCAGACCGTGTGCAGGCCCTCGCTGCGGACCAGCTGCTTGAGCTCGGTGTACGCCGGCCCGGTGCGGAGCCGGGTCTTGATCCACGGCGGCTTGCGCTCGATCGGGACCTCGCTGTTGCGGGCCTCGAGGCGGAGCATGCGACGACCTTCGGGTGCGAGTACCACTCCCTCAGGGTATGTCGCTCCCAGGCGCCTGAGGCGGTAGGCGGGACCCGCTGTACGGTCTGCTGACCGGCCGGTTACGACACGGCTCCGGGTCCGGTCAGCACCACGGGTCCTGGATCCGGCTCCAGCCGTGGTAGCCAAGCACCTCGGCCAGGTGGCCTGCCATGACCGGGGTCACCTCGGCGACGGTGACGGGCCGTCCGGTCTCGGCGGACAGCGTGGTCACCCCGGCGTCGCGGATGCCGCACGGGACGATGCGGTCGTACCAGGACAGGTCGCAGTCGGCGTTCAGCGCGAACCCGTGCATGGTGACGCCCCGCGCCACCCGCGCACCGATCGCGCCCCACCTTACGATCCTGGGTCCCGTTGCCGTCGTCACCGAGTACCCATGCGCCGCTGCGGCCCTGCACTCGCGCCGCGCTGACGCCGAACTCCGCGCAGGTCCGGATCATGGCCTCCTCGAGCGCGCGCACGTAGGCGACCACGTCGAGCGGCTCGCGGAGCTTGATGATCGGATACCCGGTCAGCTGCCCCGGCCCGTGCCAGGTGATCTTGCCGCCGCGGTCGACGTCGATGACCGGCGCGCCCGGATCGCCGAACGGCCGGTCGGACGCCGCCGTCCGCTTGCCCGCCGTGTACACCGGCTCATGCTCGAGCAGCAGGCAACTGTCGGGCACCTCGTCGGCCACCCGCCGGGCGTGCACGCGCCGCTGCAGGTCCCAGCCCTGCCGGTAGCCGACCGGGACGGCGCCGAAGTCGAGATAGCCAAGCTCGCTCACTTTTCCCAGCTTACGCCCGGCACGCAGCCAACGCCAGGCGGCTTTCAGGTAAGAAGGCGGGTCTGGGCGGGTAGCAATAAGGTCGTGATAGACGAGGCCGAGCTGCGGCGGATGAGCCCAGCCGAGCGACGGCAGCTGGCGGCCATGCTCATCGAGCTTGACGGGCCGCGCCCGGACGAGCCAGCGCCCGCCGACCCGTATCTGCCCGACCCCGCGCTCGGGCGCCAGCGGCGGCTGGTCCTGTTGATCTCGGCCGCCTCGTGCGTGATCCTGGCGGGCTGGATCGTCGTGCTGGCCGCCACGCTGCCGCACCACTTCAACGCGCATCACTGGCGGGCCCTGTGGGTGAACTTCGACGTGATCATGCTCGCGGCGTTCGCGGTGACGGCCTGGGCGACCTGGCGTAAACGGCAGATCCTGATCCTGCTGCTCATGCTGCTCGGCACCATGCTCTGCTGCGACGCCTGGTTCGACGTCGGCACCTCGCTGGCCGGACAAGGGCATGTGGCTGAGCATCGCGTCCGCGGCCTTCGCCGAGCTGCCGCTCGCCTTCCTGGCCTTCGCCGGGGCGCGTCGCCTGCTCAGGGCCACGGTCGAGGCCGGTATGCCCGTTCCGGCCGTCGCCGGGGATCAGCCCGCGGGCAGCTGGCGAGCGGCCGAGGGCGCCGGCCGTCCGTCCGGTCCCTCACTGCGCCGCACGCCGCTGGCCGGCGCCGGGCTCGAGGAGGCCTTTCCGGGTAGCCGCGCGCTTGAGCGGGCCGAGCGTGCCCGCCAGCCAGCCGGGCGAGGGGCCGACGCAAAATAGTAAACGTGATTGATGAGGCTGAGCTACGCCAGATGACCAGGGACGAACGGCTCCAGCTAGCCCGCGCCCTGGCTGCCATCGACATACCGCGCCCGCTGATCGATCCCCGGCTGCGCCGGCGCAGGCGGTTCGGCCTGCTGGTCATCATGGGGTGCTGTGCGGCCTGGCCGGGTGGATCGCGCTGCTCATCCTGACGCTGCCCGGGCACTACACCTCGGACGACTGGCGGACCGTGTGGGTGGGGCTCGACCTCGCCGAGCTGGCCGGGTTCGCCGCCACGGGCTGGGCGGCGTGGCATCAACGCCAGATCGCCATCTTTCTCATGATCATCACCGGGACGCTGCTCGTCTGCGATGCCTGGTTCGACGTGGCCCTGGATTACGGCTCACACGGCTTCGTGGCCAGTGTCGTCTCGGCCGTGCTGGTCGAGCTTCCGCTCGCCTTTCTTCTGTTCGCCAGCGCCCGGCGGCTGGTCCGCGTCACCGTCGAGATCGTCATGCAGCTAGCTGGCATGGCCGGGCCCACACCTGCGCTGTGGCGGGTGCCGTTGTTCGCGGCCGGGCTCAACGAGGCGCTGCCGCCGCGGCTCAGAGCGCGCGGCGCCGACGTCACCGCGTCCGATCACATTTCGCCCTGACCGCGAAACGAAAGTGTCACACCGGGCGGGCCGGTGGCGTCTTAGAGACGACGCAGCAGGACACAGCGGAGAGGAAGTCATCATGCGAGTCTTCGTCGCGGGGGCCACCGGAGCCATCGGCCACTACCTGGTTCCCATGCTGATCGAAGCCGGCCACGAGGTCACGGGCAGCACGCGATCGCCCGCCAGGACGATCCGGTTGTCCCAGGTCGGCGCCACCCCGGCCGTCGTCGATGGACTGGACCGCCCGGCGGTGATAGCGGCGGTCAGGGCCGCGCAACCGGACGTGATCGTGCACCAGATGACCGCGCTGACCAGCCTGCGGAATTTTCGCCGCTTCGACTCCGAGTTCGCGGTCACCAACGAGCTGCGCACCAGGGGTACCGACTATCTGCTGGAAGCGGGGCGCCAGGCCGGCACCCGGCGATTTGTCGTGCAGAGCTTCACGGGCTGGACCAACGCCAAGACGGCGGGACCGGTCACGTCCGAGGACGAGCCGCTCGATCCGCATCCGCTGCCCGTGACCGCCCAGACGATCGCGGCGATCAGGCACATCGAGCAGACCGTTCCGCAAGGCGTGCCGGAGGGCATCGTGCTGCGCTACGGCATGTTCTACGGACCTGGCGCCTCCGACGCCCTGCTCGAGACGGTCAGGAAGCGGAAGCTGCCGGTTGTCGGCGGAGGCACCGGCATCTGGTCGTTCGTCGAGGTCTCCGACGCCGCGGCCGCGACCGCCGCGGCCGTCACCCGGGGTGCTCCCGGCGTCTACAACGTCGTGGACGACGAGCCCGCCCCGGTCCGAACCTGGCTGCCCTACCTGTCCTCATGCCTCGGGGCGAAGCCGCCCGTGCATGTCCCGGCCTGGCTGGGCCAGCTGCTGGCCGGCGAGCTTGTCGTCTCGCTGATGACCGTGACCCGGGGTGCCTCCAACGCCAAGGCCAGGCGAGAACTCGGCTGGGCGCCGCAGTACCCCAGCTGGCGGGACGGCTTCCCGGCCTGGACCGCAGCCAGGCAGGAAGCTCATGCCAGTGCCGCCTGACCGCCCAGTTCCCCCTGATGATGGGTTTATCACGGCCTACCAGGAATTCCGGCCGCTGATGTTCTCGATCGCGTACCGGATGACCGGCAGCGTCGGCGACGCCGAGGACATCGTGCAGGAGGCGTTCCTGCGGCTGACCCGCGTCCTGCGCGACGGCGTTAAGATCGCCTCACCCCGGGCCTACCTGGCCACCGCGACCACCCGGCTGGCGATCAGCTACCTGAGGTCCGCGCGGGTACGGCGGGAGTCTTACGTCGGCGCCTGGCTGCCCGAGCCGCTCGTGGCCGGCCACGAGCCCGATCCCGGGGAGCAGGCGGCGATGGCCGACTCGCTGTCCATGGCGTTCCTGGTCCTGCTGGAAAGCTTGTCCCCGGCCGAACGTGCGGTATTCCTGCTGCACGAGGTATTCAGCTACGGCTACACCGAGATCGCGGAGATCACCGGCAAGACCGAGCCGAACTGCCGCCAGATCCTCGCCCGCGCCCGGCACCGCGTCGACGAGGGCCGCGCCGGGGTCAAGGGGCCGCGTTTCGAGGCCTCACGCGAGCAGGGCGACGAGGTGGCCCGGCGGTTCTTCGCCGCGAGCGCGGGCGGGGACATGGCCGGTCTGCTCGAACTGCTCGCTCCCGACGTGGTGATGGTCGGCGATGGCGGCGGCAAGGCCTTGGCCGCCGTCCGGCCGCTCCACGGCTCGCAGCGGGTGGCCCGGTTCATGCTGGGGCTGGCCCGCCAGGCGCCGCGGCTGGGCGCACACGTCGAACTGGCCTGGATCAACGGCCAGCCCGGGGCGGCCACCTACGACGCGGCCGACCGGATCATCAGCGTCTTTGCCCTCGACATCGCCGATGGCCGAGTACAGACGATCAGGTCGGTGGTCAACCCGGACAAGCTTCACCACCTCGGCCCGGTCTCCGATGTGGCCCTGCGGGGTCCGCGGGACTTACGCTGTCGGCCATGGCTACCGACTTCACCGAGGAAACGGCCGCCGCCGCCGTTATCGAGAGCTTCGCCCAGACCAGCGACCCGCGGCTGCGCGAGTTGCTGAGTAGTCTGGTCCACCATCTGCACACCTTCGT
Source organism: uncultured Actinomycetes bacterium (assembly GCA_963808315.1). Classification (GTDB taxonomy): domain Bacteria; phylum Actinomycetota; class Actinomycetes; order Streptosporangiales; family Streptosporangiaceae; genus Palsa-504. The sequence goes on from CAWEFK010000024.1 coordinate 360,597, forward strand.
CAGGGAAGCAGAGCCCACAATCGCCGAATGGGAGCAGGCGATCGAGTTCCTGACCGCGACCGGCCAGAAATGCGACGACGAACGGCAGGAGTTCATCCTGCTCTCCGATGTGCTCGGCATTTCGATGCTGGTGGAGACGATCAACAACCGGAAATCGGGCGGGGCCACCGAGTCCACCGTGCTCGGTCCTTTCCACGTGGTGAAGTCCCCGCGCAGAAAGCTCGGCGACACCATCGATTTCGTCGCGACCGGCACGCCGTGCGTCGTGCGCGGCCGGGTGCTCTCGGCTGGCGGCTCGCCGCTGCCAGGTGCCGAACTCGACGTCTGGCAGGCCAATGACCAGGGATTTTACGACGTCCAGCAGCCAGAGGTGCAACCCCGGGCCAACGGCCGCGGCCTGTTCACGGCGGATGAGGACGGGTCGTTCTGGTTCCGCACGATCGTGCCGAGCCACTACCCGATACCGACCGACGGCCCGGTCGGCACGCTGCTCACCGCGACCGGAAGGCACCCCTACCGCCCGGCGCATGTCCATTTCATCGTGACTGCGCCCGGGTATCGCGCCCTGACCACGCACATTTTCGTCGATGGCAGCCCGTACCTCGAATCGGATGCGGTGTTCGCCGTGAAGAAAAGCCTGATCAAGAAGTTCACCCCCGTCGACGATCCCGAGCAGGCCGCCCATTACAACCTCTCCGGCCCCTTCGCCCTGGCGGACTTCGACATAATCCTCCAGCCCATCTCCACGTAGCCCGCCCCGCCGCCCCCCTCTTCGGGCTGTTGCAGAATGTCTCAGCCCCGGGAGCCCAGTGGGGCAAATCGGCAGCCGATGGCGGTCTTTCGCTGCAGAAGTGGGGAAGACTCCAGCCTGCCGATGCCGCTGTTCAACGCGCGGCTTTTCGAGGCCGACGGTACCTTCGTCGCCGCCGTTGACGCCTGGTGGGAACGGGCCGGCGTCGCGGCCGAGGTCGACTCCCGGGCCTATCACCTGGCCGCCGCGGACCAGGACCGCACCACCGAGCGGCACGACAAGCTGATCGCTCACGGGATCTTGCCGCTACACTTTCCGCCCGCACGCATGAAGACCGACGCGGCCGGCATCGTCGACGACATCCGGCGGGCAATCGAGCAAGGGCTCAGGCGTCCGCCGCTACCGGTCAAGGGCCTGCCGGCCACGTAATGCACGCCCGCCGCTCCAGCAGCCGTTCCCGCCGCTCCAGCAGCCGTTCCCGCGGCTAGCGGGTGAGTTCCGCGGCGAGGGCTTCGGGCAGGGCGGGGTGCCGGAACTCGTAGCCGGCCTCGGTCAGCCGCCTGGGCGCGATGCGGGCACTGGTCAGCAGCTCGCTAGCGGACTCGCCGAGGCCTAGTCGCAGCGCCAGGGCGGGAACCCGTAGCCAGGGCAGGTCGCGGCGGCCGACGACGGCGGCGAGGGCGGCGGTGAACTCGGAGTTCGTGACCGGCGCGGGGGCGGTCAGGTTGACCGGACCGCTGATGTCCTTCCGGTCCAGCAGGAACCGGATCGCCGCGATCTCGTCGGCGAGCGAGATCCAGCTCATCACCTGCTGGCCCGAACCGAACCTCGGGCATACCCCGAACCTGGCCAGCGGAAGCAGCCGGGGGAGTATGCCCCCGGCGGGGGTGAGAACCAGGCCGGTACGCGGGTGTACGACGCGAATGCCCGCGTCGGCGGCTGGCTCGGCGGCTGCCTCCCAGTCGTGCACCACTCGCGAGAGGAACGCCTTCCCGGCGGGCGCGGACTCGTCCACGTCCTGGCCGCCGGTGTCGCCGTACCAGCCGATGGCCGAGCCAGACACCAGGGTCTGGGGCAGCGAGTCCAGCTTGGCCAGAGCAGTGGCCAGCGCGCGGGTACCGAGCACCCGGCTGGCCCTGATCTCGGCCTTGTACCTCGCCGTCCAGCGGTGGTCGGCCACGCCCGCTCCGGCTAGGTGCACGCAGGCGGCCAGCCCGTCCAGCGCTCCTGGGCTGGCCGGGCTGAATCCCGCGTCGGCCGCGCGCGGATCCCAGCGGACCTCGTCGCCGGACCGGACGGGACGCCGGACGAGCCTGATGACCTGGTGGCCGTCGCTGCGCAGGCTGGCCAGCAGCGCCGTACCTATGAGCCCGGACGAGCCGGTCACTGCGACCTTCATGCGCCCCCGTGCATCCTTGTCACCGTTACCAGCGGTTAGAGGCCTAGTTCTGCTTCGAAAGCCCCTTCTTCGAGCCTGCTCTTCACGGTGTTGAGGAACCTGGCCGCGTCGGCGCCGTCAACGAGACGGTGATCGTAGGTGAGCGCCAGGTAGACCATCGAGCGCACCGCGATCACCTCGCCGAGGGCCTGATCCTCGACTACCACGGGCCGCTTCACCACGGTTCCCGTCCCGAGGATCGCGACCTGCGGCTGGTTGATGATCGGGGTGTCGAACAGGGCACCGCGGCTGCCCGTATTGGTGAGCGTGAACGTCCCGCCGGCCAGCTCATCCGGACCGACACGGCCTGACCTGGTGCGCTCCGCGAGATCGGAGATCTTACGGGCGAGACCGCCGATGTTGAGGTCACCCGCGTTGTGGATGACCGGCACCATCAGCCCGCGCTCGGTGTCGACCGCGATCCCGACGTGCTCGGCGTCGTGGTAGGTGACCTGATCCCCGTCGATGACGGCGTTGAGCTTGGGGTGCACCTTCAGTGCCTCGACCGCGGCGAGCGCGAAGAACGGCAGGAACGTCAGCTTGACGCCCTCCCTGGCTTCGAAGTCGCCCTTGGCCCGGTCACGCAGCCGGGCGATGGGGGTCACGTCGGCTTCGACCACCGTGGTGAGCTGCGCCGAGACGTGCAGCGACTCGACCATCCGCTGCGCGATCACCTGGCGAGGCCTGGACATGCGCTGGGTCGTGCCGCGCAGCGAGGAGGGAACCACGGCCGGCCGCGCCGAAGCGGCGGGCCGGGTGCTCGCCTCTCGCTGCGACGCACCCGGCGCAGGCTGCGTCTCGGCGTACGCACCGCTCTCCTGGGCTGGCTGAGAACTCTGCGGCTGCCCACTCTGGGGCGATGCGGGCGGTGCGGCCGGTGCGGCCGGTGCGGACTGGGCCGCGCGCTGGGTCCGGGAGGCCTCGATGACATCCTGCTTGCGGATGCGCCCGCCGACTCCGGTCCCGGTGACATCCTCAAGATTCACCGAGTGCTCGGCCGCGAGCTTGCGAACCAGCGGGGTGACGTAAGGCGCCTCGCCGCCCGTCGGCGTGGCGGACGTCTCCTGGCCCGGTGCATCCGTGGCCGTCTGGCCCGGCGAATCCGAAGCGCCGACCGACCCGTTCTGGTCAGACGGTGCGGACGGCTGGGCGGGCCCGGCCTGGCTCGGCTGGCTGTAGGAAGGAGGCGGCGAGCCGTATGCGGGCGGCGGCGCGTAGCCGGGTTCCTGGCTGGAAGGCGCGGACGGGGCCGGGGGAGCCGGCTGGGAGGGAGGAGCGTAGTTGGGCTGCGAACCGTAAGAGCCGGCGGCCGGGGCCGGCTGGCCCTGCGCGGAACTCTGCGGGGCGTCCTCGGGCGGCTGCGACTCGGTGGCCTCGGGCGGCTGCGACTCGGTGGCCCCGGCCGGGGGCGAGTCGTCGGTCGCGGGGGCAGATCCGCTGGTCTCGCTGTCCTCGATCACGGCGAGCTGCGCGCCCACGGCGACCGTTTCGTCCTCGTCGACCGCGATGCCCCGCAAGATCCCGGACGCGGGTGAAGGGATCTCGGTGTCTACCTTGTCCGTCGACACCTCAAGAAGCGGTTCATCCACCTCCACGCGCTCGCCTTCTTTTTTCAGCCAGCGCGTGACGGTGCCCTCGGTGACGCTCTCACCGAGCTGCGGCATGGATACGGAGACCGACATGATTCTCCCGACTCCTAGGCGTGGACGTGCAGAGGCTTGCCGGCCAGCGCGAGCATCGCCTCGCCGATCGCCTCCGACTGGGTGGGATGGGGATGTATGAGCTGGGCCACGTCCGAGGGCTCGGCGTCCCAGTTGTAGATCAGCTGGGCTTCCGCGATGAGCTCACCGACGTGGCTGCCGACGATGTGGATGCCGACCACGCGGCCGGGACCGTCTTCCTCGGAGATGGCGACGACCTTGACCGCGCCCTGCGTCTGCAGGATGACGCTGCGGCCGTTACCGCCGAGTGAGTAGTTGAACTCGACCGTGTTCAGCCCGCGGTCGGTGGCCTGGGCCGAGGTGAGGCCGACCGAGGCGACCTCCGGGTCGGAGTAGGTGATCCGCGGCACGCCGTCGTAGTCGATCGGCGTCACGGGCAGGCCGCTGACCCGCTCGGCGACCATGATCCCCTCGCCGAACCCGACGTGCGCGAGCTGCGGGGTATTGATGAGGTCGCCGACGGCTGAGATGGACGGGATGTTCGTGCGGCAGAGCGAATCCACCTTCACGAATCCCCGCTCCATGGCCAGGCCGGCTTCTTCGTAGCCCAGGTCGGCGGAGACCGGTCCGCGGCCCACCGCGACCAGCAGCAGCTCGGCGTCGAGGGTCTTGCCGCCCTCGAGCGTGACCGTGACGCCGGTGTCGGTGTGCTTGACCGACTCGAACCTGGTACCGAGCTCGAAGCGGATGCCGCGGCGCCGGAATGCCCTCTGCAGGAGCTTCGCGCTCGTCTCGTCTTCGAGCGGAACCAGCTGGGGGAGCATCTCCACGATCGTCACGTCAGCGCCGAAGGAGCGCCATACGCTGGCGAACTCGACCCCGATCACCCCGCCGCCAAGGATGATCACCGATGCCGGGACACGGTCAAGCGTGAGCGCATCGTCCGAGGTGATCACCCGCTCGCCGTCGATGTCGAGACCGGGCAGGCTGCGTGGCTGCGACCCGGTGGCGAGCACCACATGCTCGGCCTCGTAGACGGCGTCTCCGACCCTGACGCTGGTCGGGGAGGCCAGCCGCCCCGCACCTTCGATGGTGTCGATCTTCCTGCTCGCGATCGTGGACTGCAGGCCCTTCCAGAGCCGGTCCACCACCGAGTTCTTGTACGACTGCACCCCGGGGACGTCGATGCCCTCGAAGGTGGAAAGGACGCCGACGGACGCGCTGTCCCTGGCCTGGTCCGCGATCTCAGCCGCGTGCAGCAGCGCCTTGGTCGGGATGCAGCCACGATGCAGGCAGGTCCCTCCGACCCTGTCCTTTTCGATCAGCGCCACGCGCTTGCCGAGTTCGGCCGCCCGCAGCGCGCAGGCGTACCCGCCGCTGCCGCCGCCAAGGACGACGATGTCGTAGCTGCCGATGCCTTCTGCCACCCCTCAAGCCTCCTTTGTCAGCCTCAACCGGCTTACCCAGTCTTCATCATTTCACTTGCCGGCGGCCTGGCTGGTCTCAACTCCGGCAAGCTTGCCCTCCGCCACGTCCGTCGCGATCTGCACCAAGGTCCTGACCGCGGACCCGGTGCCGCCCTTGACGGTGTACCCGTAAGGCGCGCCGTCGTTAAAAGCGGGACCGGCGATGTCCAGATGAACCCAACGGACTCCGGCGGGCACGAACTCGCGCAGGAACAGCCCGGCGACGAGCATGCCGCCGCCACGGTCGGCTGACACGTTGGCGAGGTCCGCGACAGTTGACTCGAGGCCCTTGCGGAGGTCCTCGGGCAACGGCATCGGCCACATAGCCTCACCCGCCCGTTTCGCCGCGTCCGCGACCTCGGCGGCCAGCGAATCGTCGCTGGCCATCACCCCGGCCGTACGAGTGCCGAGCGCGACGGTCTGCGCTCCTGTCAGTGTAGCCACGTCCACGAGCAGGCTGGGCCCGTCGGCACCCGATCGCGCCAGGGCGTCGGCGAGGACCAGACGGCCCTCGGCGTCGGTGTTCAGCACCTCCACGGTCTTGCCGCCGTAGATGGTGATGACGTCAGAGGGCCGCTGCGCGCCGCCACCCGGCATGTTCTCGGCGAGCGGGAGGTAGCCGATCACGTTCACCGCGGGCCCGAGCTCGGCGATGGCCCGCATCGCGGCCAGCACGGCCGCGGCGCCGCTCATATCGGCCTTCATCGTCTCCATCGCCTTCGGCGGCTTAAGCGAGAGGCCACCGGAGTCGAACGTGATGCCCTTGCCCGCGAATACGACGGTGCGGGCGGCGTCGGGGTGGGTGTATTCGAGCCGCACCAGCCGCGGCGGGTGAGCGGAACCCATGCCCACCGCGAGAATGCCGCCGAAGCCCTCCTTGGCGAGGTCGTTCTCGTCGAGAACCTGCAAGCCCAGGTGATGAGCGGCCGCGGTCTGCTCGGCCACGGCGGCCAAGTCCGCGGGCACCATGTCGGCGGGAGACGTGTTGACCAGATCCCGGACGAGCGTCATCGCCTCGGCCAGGATCCTGGCCCGGCTGACGGCGTCCTCGTGGGCGGTGTGCACGATCTGCTCGACGTCGCGTGTCGTGGCCGGAGCCGTTCGGTACTTGCCGAAGGCGTAGCCCCCGAGCAGCGCGCCGAGCGCGACCGCCTCGGCCTCATCGGGCTGGTCGGCGGGAAGGGCGAACGCGACGCGCTTCGCCCGGCCGGAGCCAAGATCTCGCGCGGCGGCGCCAGCCGCGCGGCGCAGTCGTTCCAGGTAAGCCTGCCGGTCACCCTCGTCCTGGCCCGGCTCGGGGCCGAGCCCGACGGCGATGATGACCGGTGCCGCCAGGCGCCCGGCCGTGTGAACCCTGGTGAGTTCTTCGAGCTTGCCCGTCGCGCCAAGCGCGGTCAGGGCGGCCATCAGGTCGAACTCGTCCGTATCCGCCGCGGGAGCAGGGCCATCCGCACTCTGGAACACCCCGACGACAAGGGCATCGGCGTCCGTTGTCGTGGGCGCTGACTGGCTGGTAAGCAGTGTGACCGTCATCCTGCTGATGGTAGGGCATGGGCTGGTGTTCCGGCCCTTCTCGTGACACGGGCGCATCGGGCATCAGTCTTCTCCAGTGAGGCCCCGCCCGGCCTTATGGCCCTGCCCGGGGCGTGTGCGAATGGTGGTTGCCCGTATTCAGAATCGCACTCCCAGGCGAACCAGCTGTAAAATGACGATAATCGTCATTGCGTGTCATCGACTCCTTTATATGAAGGTCGATGACACACAATTAATTCGAATATTGCTAAGCGGCAGTGGTCCCCCCGGGGCGGGCTGGCGCCTTGGCCATTGCCGAGGCCAGGGCCGGCCCTGGTTGACCTCCGGAGTTCGTGCCCCGCCTGGCCTGGCCTGCCCGGCCGGTCCTGGCACCGAGCGGTTCTGGCAAAAAACTTCGAGCTTCGAATCGCATCCGCTGGCTGTCTCATGAAGGGTTAGGGTTCGCCGGAGAGGCGCGCCGGAATGCCGGCCAGGAACCAATTCACGGAAGAACACGTTCCGGTGGCAGAGCCAATTAGCTACATAGGGATGGGGGGCCTGACGCGCCGGCGAGCCTACTGCCGCGTTAAGTGACGACACCATTACTGAAGGTGAGAGTTCTATATGCGGGGCCTGGAGCTGACCAATTGGTGGAGAGAGTCCCGGTGACCACGGGCGAATACATAGGGCAACGTCCGGCGGCCGGACCGCTCGCCGGGGGCGAGACCGGGATACCGGCCATGCGAACGGCCCTTGATGACCTGGCCGATCAGGCCGCGCGCGTGCCATGGTGCTGGCCAGCGCTGGCGACCTTGGCCCTCGGCTTTCTTCAGGTCGGGCGCCCGGTGCTATGGCGCGACGAACTGGCGAGCTGGTCATTCGCTCAGCCGGCCGGTGGCCAGCCTGATCGCGACCGCGCGTAACACCGGCGCGACCCAGCTGGCGTACTACCTGCTGTTGCACTTCTGGATGGCGGCGTTCGGTGATTCCGTCGACGCGATGCGCGGCTTGTCTGTGCTCGCCATGGCGGCCGCCGCGGCGTGCGTCACGCTCATCGGCCGCCGCCTGGCCGGAGCCAGGGCCGGCTTGACGTCCGGCCTGGTGTTCGCGATGGTGCCGAGCATCTCGCGGTTCGCCCAGGAGGTCAGGTTCTACTCCGTCGAGGTGCTGGTCGCGATGCTGGCCACGCTGTTGCTGCTGCGGGCGATGGACCAGCCATCCGTGCGGCGCTGGCTGGCCTACGCCGGCTGCCTGGCGCTCCTCGGCTACGTCGATATCGTGGCGCTGTCGATAATCGCGGGTCATGCCGCCGGAGTCGCGGTGCGCTGGTGGCGTGACCGGGACGCCAGGCTGTTGTGGTGGATGCCCGCGGTGGCGGCCGGGCTGGCGGCCTGCCTGCCCCTGGCCCTGATCGGCTCAGATCAGGCCGCGAGCCAGATCGGCTGGATCCCGCGGCCCGGTCTCGACCTGACCGCCTTCGCCTTCTTCGGCCGTAACCTGTTCTACTCCACGTCGGTGGCCGCCGCGCTGATCATCCTGGCCGTCCTGGCCTGGGCGGTGGCCTGGCGCGAGGCCGCGTTCATGACGGCGATCGCGGTCATGCCGGTAGCTGCGGTGTGGCTGGTGTCACAGGGGCCGAATTCGTACTTCTTCCCCCGTTATCTGCTGCTCACCGTGGGGGCGTGGGCGATCCTGGCCGGGATCGGGCTGAGCCGGCTTGACGCGCGGATCGCCGCCGCGGCCGTGCTGATCATCGCCATCCTGGGCGCGGGTGATCAGCAGGTGATCAGGGAACCGGGTGCGCACAGCTGGCCGTTTTACCCGGTCGGCTACGGCGGCTCCTATCTGGACTACGCGGCCGCGGCGAACGTCGTCGCCCGCCAGGCCAGGCCAGGCGACGGCATCATCTACGAAGGGCGGCAGGGCGGGGTGAACTGGCTGCTGATCGGCACCGGCCTGCAGTATTACCTGGCCAGGGACATGCGCCCCGGCATCCCTGTCCCGCGTACGCTGCTCGTCGCCAAGACCCCCGCCCAGGCGGACGGCCTTTATCCCGTCCAGTGCCAGCATGTGGCCGCTTGTCTGGGCCACCCTGCCAGGATCTGGCTCGTGGGCGCCGGTCACCTCCAGAGCCCTTATCAAGCCGTGACGCGTTACCAGGCCGGCCTCCTACGGCAGCACTACCGGCTCAGCACCGTCGATCGCGTCCCGAGCCTGACCGTCTTCCTGCTCATCCGGCTGGGTAGCTAAGAACCAGCCCCCGTTCCCCGATTTGCCAGCGACCCCATGTTCGTGGCTGACTGGGCCGGTGCCTAAGGAGACAGCGTGAACTCGCTTCCTCTCATCCTGACCGTCTTCGTCGCCTGTGCGGTGGAGGCGACCGAGGCGCTGACGATCGTGCTCGCCTCGGGTCTGACTCGCGAGTGGCGCTCCACCTTCCAGGGCATGGCCGTCGCCCTGGTAGTCCTGGCCATCGTGGTGGCCGCGGTCGGTCCCGCGCTCACCCTGGTCCCGCTGGGCGCCCTGCGCCTGGTCGTGGGCGCGCTGCTGGCCATCTTCGGCGTGCAGTGGCTGCGCAAGGCGATCCTGCGCGCGACCGGGCATAAATCGCTGCACGACGAGGCGAACGCCTACCTGCGCGAGGTGGCGGCGGCCCAGGCCGCGACGGCCAGCTCGCGGCGGGGCGTCAACGACTGGTACGCGTTCACCCTGTCGTTCAAGGGCGTGCTGCTTGAGGGCCTGGAGGTGGTGTTCATCGTGATCACCTTCGGCGACAACCAGCGCGACCTCGGGGCCGCGGTCATCGGCGCGGCGGCGGCCGTGGTGGTCATCACGGTGACGGGCATCGTGGTGCGGGCGCCGCTGGCGCGAGTCCCGGAGAACGCGATGAAGTTCGCCGTGGGGATCATGCTCACCTCGTTCGGCCTGTTCTGGGGGACCGAAGGGGCCGGCGTCTCCTGGCCCGGTCACGATGCGTCCCTGCTCGGCCTCGTGCCCGTGGTTGCGCTGGTCTCGCTCGGCTACACGGCCCTGCTGCGTCACGGCCCCCGTCCCACCGGGCCCGCCGCGCGTCCTGCGGAGGAGGTGGCCAGCTCATGAAGCGGCTCAAGTCGGTCGGCGCGTTCTGGTACGACTTCGTGGTCGGCGACGACTGGCGGGTCGCGGTCGTGGTCGTGGCCGCCCTGGCGCTGACCGCGCTGCTCGTGCACGTGGCCGGCGTCAACGCCTGGTGGCTGCTGCCCGTCTGCGTGTTCGTCGCGCTCGGCTGGTCCCTGCGCCGCGCCACCGTCGGGCCCAAGGGCACCGTCGCCCCCAAGGGCACCGTCGGACCCAAGGGCTAGGAAGCGCCAAGGAAACGGGTGCCGAGCCGGGTCTCGGTGGTACCGGGCTCGACGTGGTAAGCGCTCGCGCTCGGCCGGTCCGCGATCAGCTCGGTAAGCGTCTCGTCGGTGAAGTGTGCCGCCGCGCCGTCGTCACAGGCGATCCCGCCGGGCAGGCTGCCCGCCGCGATCAGCTGATGGTAGAGCGGCCGCCGGCCCGGCTCGGAGTTGTAGTGCGGGCAGAAGCTCCCGGCCAGCAGCCCCAGCCCCTCGGTGAAGGCCCGCAGAGTGCGACCGAACGAGTCCGTGGTTCCTCCCTCGAACCAGCAGATGCCCCCCGCGCTTGACCCGGCCAGGATGACGCCCGCCTGCCAGGCCTTGCGCAGGATCACGTCGAGCCCGTGCACCCGCCACACGGCCAGCATGTTGGCCACGCTGCCGCCGCCGACGAAGATGACGTCCTGGGAGAGCAGCAGGTCCTCGGGGTCGGCCACGTTGGGCATCGGGAACAGGGCCAGGTGACTGAGCCGGGCCGGGTGCCCCGCGAACCGGTCGTACATCAGCAGCGCCCACCGCGGGTCGTCGCCCGCCGCCGTGTTCAGCACGCAGATCCGCGGCTCGGTCCGCCCGGTCAGGCTCAGCGCGTACTCCATGTGCAGCGGCACCCTGCTCTCGGAAACGAGCATTCCGCCGCCGATCGCGATTATGTGCCGCCGCCCGTCCGCTGCCATGCTGGCACGCTAGCGGCGTAACTTCCTGCAAGCAAACCCGTGATCGTTACGTACCGTAAGTAACTAACCGGCCGCTTTTTGAATACTTGGGACCGAACGGTCCATGGTGCTCCGGCCACCGGCACCGTGCGGCGCCCCGGCGGCTGGAGCACCGGGCACGTTCAGGTCCCGTACTGGAGCAGCACCGCGACGACGCTCCGGCCCGGGTTCTCGTAGGCGTGGGTGTCGCCTCCGGCCAGCAGTTCGGTGGTGCCTGGGATCGGCGCCACGGCCTCGACGCTGATCCGCTCCGGGCCGCCCGGCAGCGAAGCCTCGGTGAGCGGGCGCCCGGGAGCGTAGTGCAGCAGGTACGACCGCTGGCCGTCGACGCCTGGCAGCGGGAGCCACAGGCCGCCGTGGCCGTCGGTGCTGATCTGCTGAAGCGGCTGGGTGCCGAACCCGAAGTTACCTTCCGCCACCTTCTGCCACCGGTGGCCGTTCCAGTGCAGGATGACCGTCGGGCCGCCGTCGTCTTCCTGACCGCCGTTGGCGATGGCGTAGACGCTGTCCTTGGACTGCGCGTAGACGCCGGTGAGCATGGGGCCGTTGAGCTCCTGCTTGGGCGGCAGCAAATCGGCCACCGAGGTGCGAGACCAGGTCGAGCCGTTCCAGTGGGCGATGTCGGAGCCGTCGAAGGCCCAGATGTTGCAGGGCGACAGCCCGCTGCCGCCCTGCAGGCCGTGCCCGGAAGCCACCCGGGACCAGGTACGGCCGTTGTAGTGCCAGGCGCCAAGGCCGGCGCCTGGGAATACCGGCTGACCGAACACCCACACGTCGCTCGGGGACAGGACCACGGCTCCGCCGATCTGCCGGGCAAAGGACCGCTCGACGGTCCAGCTGCGGCCGTTCCACCGCAGCGCCCGGGACTGCGCCCCGCCGCCGGTGAAGGCCCAGACGTTGGCGGGCGACGTGGCCTCAGCCGCGACGACGACCTCGTTGGCCCGGCCCGGGAACCGGACCTGCGACCAGGTCGAGCCGCTGCGCCGCCAGGCGGTCGGTACCGAGCCCTGGGCAAAGGCCCATCCGCCGGTCCGGCCGACCGCGACCACCGCGGTGAAATCGCCGAACGACCCGGTGTGCACCTGCTTGACGATGTGCCACGCCGGACTCGCCGTCTGGGCGGTCCAGGCGGCCCCCTGGCCGGGCGCGGCCATCGCCGAGTAGGACGCCGCGCCGGTCAGCGCGAGGCAGGCCGCCGTGGCGACCGCGACCCGGCGCGCGCCACGCCGCCTGGTCCGGATGGGAACTCTCTGGTCTGGATGGCTGTTCGGCATGGTGCTCTCCCCGTCCACGTTGGTGGTGTCGGCCCCCTAGGGCGGCTGAGCTTAAAGACTGCCGAACAGCTCGCTGGTTCGGGTGCTGGTGGTCACAGCTTGGTAACTATCGGATATCCGCCCGCGAGGCATCCGAGCGGATTACAGGGTGACGGCCCGGCCGGCCCGGGTCATCGTGCCGGGCGGGCAGTACCAGGTCATGATCTCGATCGTGAGCCGGCCGGCCTGGACCGCAGGGTCGGCCTCGGCGAGCTGCCTGGCCTGCTCCAGCGAGCCGGTCCGGTAGAAGGTCAGCCCGCGCAGGGCCGGATCGGGCTGATCCCTGACCGGGCCGTTGGTCACGACCTGACCGGTGGCGCGCAGCCGGGCGTGATGCGCCAGGTGCTCCTGCTGGATGCGATTGAGCTCGGCGTCGGCGTAGTCCGGCGCATCCTCTGCCGTCCGCAACAACACAAGCTCGAAGGCTTCAAGATCCATACATCATTGTGCCGGGGCGCCGGGATGCCGGCGCTGGCCGCTCCGGTCATGTTGCCCGGCACCGGGTCTGCGGTGCGGCCGGGGGTACCGTGGTGCGGTTGCGGTCCTGTGCGGTGTGCGGTGTCTTGTGGTGTGCCCGGCCGGCTGAAAATCGTGGAGGATTCCGGCTTGGTGGAGAGTTTTGTGCCTCCGGATGCCCCAAAGTCTCCGCGTAGCTTAAATCCTCCACCTAAAATCCGCTGTGTCCGTACCGGGTGATTCTGATGTGGCTGCCGGGGCTGACGGGACGCGGGGTGGCGGCCGGGGCCCGCCAGGACGCGGGCCGCGGCGCGGAGTGGGCGACTGGGGCCGGAGCGACGGCTAAAGGCCTTCGTCCTGGTTGGCCGGGGCGTCCCGGCCGAAGAACTTGTCGTCCCGCTCCACCGCGGCGACGTCCTCGGCGGCGGCCCGCCTGATCTCGTAGAGTTCGGGGTCGTCTTCTTCGTTGCGGTAGACCAGGCTGGGTTCGTCGTCTTCCGCCACCTCGGTGATCCAGCGGGAACGGAACCAGGAAAAGATGCCCATAAACCACTCCCGGGTTAGTGCCGACTAGCGCACGGCCGTGGGCCGTGCGGCCCTGTCCCGAGCGTACGCCCCCGGGCCTGGCGGTGGACAAAGGTAGGCGGCGACCCGCTCGGGGCCGGAAAGGTCTGTTTTAGGATCCAGGCGGAAACGGGAGGCTCGGCCGGGAAATGAAATCGAGTGTTCTCACCGAAGACGGGCACATACTGGGGCGTGATCATGGAGCAACGCTTTGTTGTGCAGTTGCACGACGCGACGACGCTGCACTTCGACTTTCGCCTGCAGTCGGGCGATGTGCTGCGTTCGTGGGCGGTGCCCAAGGGGCCATCGCTTGACCCGAGGATCCGCCGGCTCGCGGTTCCTGTCGAGGATCATTCGATGTCGGCCGGGGAATTCGAGGGTGTTCACGCTGGGCACCTCCGGGGCAGCGGCGCAGTGATCATCTGGGATGAAGGTACGGTCGAAATCATCCGAGATGAACCCGGCCATATCTCCTTCGTCCTGGACGGCCAGAAACTATCGGGCGGCTTTGCCCTGACCCGGACGGGCGACAAACGCTGGATTCTTGTGAAGGTCCGGGACGAACAAGCGCGCCCGGGATCGGACATCGTGGCGGAGCGGCCGGAGAGCATCCGGAGTGGCAAGACTTGGCAGGAACTTCGGCAGCGGTAGGAGTCTGTGGCTGTCACGAGCGACCCAGGAAGACATTGTCATGGAGCCGGCCCAGGACCGCATGAGACTTGAGCGACTGGAGGGTTTCCTTCAGCTTACCGAGCATCGAGGTTATATTCTCAGATAGCGATAAGATCGCGAGACTGCCGTACGGCGAGGGGTACATACCGCCTCGGGCCGACGGTGCCGCGGCTCGGCGCAGGCCGTGGTGAGGGGCGAGGCATTACCGTCAAGCGCTGCAAAGACTCATAATGTGGTGGAAATCCTCTGCGATGCAGGATCTGTTTCGCTTTATTTAGTCTCTTGACTACCTTCGGGCCGGAAGTCATGCCGGGGTATCGCGTGATCACTGACCGTACAGGGCGACCGCCGGGGTCCTGACCTGGCTAAAGGGGTGACAGTGAGATGCCGGCGGAGATCGGCCGGCGCTCGGCCGGAGAATTCTCTGCGCGACACGACTCGAGCCCGATACTCGCAATCAGCGGCGGAGTTGAGGCGGGCCCGCATACCAGGCTGGCACCGTGGACTTAAGCGCGTCCCGCCGCCGGGAATACGGAACCGCTCAAGCCCGCTACAAGTTACGGGTCATGGCAGGAATGACACCGGCCGTCCCGCAAGGTAGTCGGAGTGTGACTCGGGACATACGTGGTCTGCGTCCTAAGGTATGCGGTCGCGCACCGTTGGTTACGTCGTCCGCAGTCTCTCCGAAGGCGCGGGCCGATGCCCTCAAGCGACGCACAATGTAAATCGGGGGCTGCTGCGACCTTATCGTCGGCCGATCGTATACGCTTATGCACAATTCAACCCGGTGGAACGGAGTACACGTGGCTCAGAAGATTCAAACCTTGTTCATCGACGACATCGATGGCAGCGAGGCTGAAGGAACCGTCCGCTTTGCACTGGATGGTGCAGAGTACGAGATCGACCTGAACGCGAAGCACGCAGAGGCGCTCCGCAAGGCGCTGGCCCGGTATGTAGATGCGGCTAGGCGGAGCAGCGGCAGCCCCGCCCGGCGACCGGCCAGGAACGGTCGCAGGCCGGCCGCCAGTGGCCTTAACACCACAGAGGTTCGTGAGTGGGCTAAGGCCCAGGGCATCGAAGTCAAGGACCGCGGTCGTGTTCCCGCCGAATTGGTCGTCAGGTTCCGGGCGGCTACGGGAAGCTAACCAGAGGTTGGTTGGTCTTAGCGGCTGGTAATCGGACGAGTCTCTCCGCAGACTTGCTACATCATGACTTCAGGGCCATAAAATTTGGACGCTGTGTCCTTCTGTGATCGCAAGACCATAGAAGGACACAGACTCCCTGGCCCGGACCGCGGGCCGCGATCTGTTTCACGGAAGGCGGGTCCTGCTCCCGGGCCCGCCTTCAGCTATCTTGCGGGCACGACACATGGTCGTTGACGCGGCTGATGATCGCGGCGGTATCGATTCCCGCCGGCAGGGTGCCGAAGGCGTGACCCCAGCCCCAGGGGCCGCCCGAGTCGGCTAGGCGGGACGCGACGAAGGCGTCGGCTACCGCGGCGTCCCCGTGACGGACGAGCAGGGCACCCTGGAGGGCGAGCGCCAAACCTCCGGCGAGCAGGCGGGCGCGAGCCTCGGAGGGGTCGCTGAGTTCCTTGCGCAGGCGGGTCACCGCCTGATCAAGCCGGCGGTCTGCGCCCGCGGCCTGATCGAGCTCGGCGAAGACCGCCTCCACCGTCTCTGGCTGCCTGGTCAGAGCGCGAAGCGTGTCGAGCGCGGCGACGTTACCCGAGCCTTCCCAGATGGAAGCCAGCGGCGCCTCCCGGTAGAGCCTGGGCATCCCCGACTCCTCGACGTAGCCGTTGCCGCCCAGGCACTCCAGCGCCTCGGCGGCGTGCGCGGGGGCGCGCTTGCACACCCAGTATTTGGTGGCCGCGAGCGCCAGGCGACGGAACGCGGCCTCGGCCTCGTCGCCTCGAGCCGCGCGGTCGGTCGCCCCGGCCAGCCGGAACGCCGCCATGGTCGTCGCCTCGGACTCGATCGCGAGATCGGCAAGCACGCTGGCCATCAGCGGCTGGTCGGCCAGCTTCCGGCCGAAGACCATCCGGTGGCTGGCGTGGTGGGCGGCCAGCGTGACCCCGGTCCGCATGCCGGTCGCCGTCCCGAGCACGCAATCGAGTCTGGTCATGTTCACCATCTCCAGGATGGTGCGGACGCCGCGGCCCTCCTCGCCGACCAGCCAGGCCAGGGCGTTGTCGTATTCGACCTCGGCCGACGCGTTCGACCGGTTGCCGAGTTTGTCCTTCAGCCGTTGCAGGTGCATGCCATTCCGGCTGCCGTCCGGCCTGACCCGGGGCAGCAGGAAGCAGCTCAATCCCCCGGGGGCCTGGGCGAGCACCATGAACAGGTCGCCCATCGGCGCCGAGGTGAACCACTTGTGCCCGGTCAGCAGGTAGCCGCCGTCGGCGGCGGCGGGGACGGCGCGGGTGGTGTTGGCCCGGACATCGGAGCCGCCCTGCTTCTCGGTCATCGACATGCCCGCGAGCAGGCCGCGCTTGGTATCGGGTGCCCGCAGGCCGAAGTCGTACTCCCGGGCCGCGAGCAGCGGTTCGAAGCGCCGGGCTAGCTCGGGTGCGTGCCGGAGCGCGGGCACGACGGCATAGGTCATCGAGATCGGGCAGCCATGTCCGGCATCGGCCGCGCTCCAGACGTAGAAGGCCGCCGCCCGCGCCACGTGCGCTCCCGGACGCTGGTCCCGCCAGGGCGCGGCGTGCAAGCCGTGCTGTACCGCCACGGTGACCAGCTCATGCCAGGCCGGATGGAATTCCACCTCGTCTACGCGGTGGCCGAACCGGTCATGGGTGCGCAGCACCGGCGGGTTCTCGTTTGCCTGGCGGCCCTGCTCTTGCGCTCGCGCCGAGCCGGCCAGGCGGCCGAGCGCCCGGACGCCGTCGGTGGCCCAGCCGGCCCCCTCGCGGTGAAGCGCGCTCAGCATGGCCGGATCGTCGGCCACGTCATAACCGGTCAGCGCGGGGGACTGGTTGAACACTTCATGCGTTGGCGACATCAGCCATCCCTGCCTCGGGCCCTACCGCGTTCTAGCCTTGTCGTAATTGAAACATGATGCCGTAGCAGTTAATGATCTTCCGCTGGTAAACCAGAATGATGCGAGCGCTGGTTCGAGGCCGGCCGGAAACTCGGGAGGCTAGCGGGTGGTTACCTACCTGGTCCGGCGGCTCGGCACTTCACTGGTGATCCTTATCGGCATCTCGATCTTCGTCTTCGCCCTCCTGCACGCGGTTTTCCCTTCGCCTGCGATCGTCGTTCTCGGGACCAAGGCATCGCCGCTGGCGATCGCGGCGTGGAACCGCGCCAACGGCTTCGACTCCCCGGTGATCGTGCAGTACTGGCACTACGTGGACGGCGTGATCCACGGCAACCTGGGTTTTTCCTACAAGCTGAACCAGTCGGTCCTGTCGCTGTTCGCCGAGCGGTGGGAGCGCAGCGCCTACCTGTCGGGCGCCTCGCTGGTGCTTGCGATCCTGATCGCGATCCCGCTCGGGATCTACCAGGCCGTCAGGCGCAACCACATCGGCGACAACGTGGCCACCAGCATTGCCTTTACCGCCTACGCCATGCCGGACTACTTCCTCTACCTGATCGTCATCCAGGTGTTCGCGCTGAGCCTCGGCATCTTCGGCTTCGAGGCCAGCCAGTCCAACTCGCTGATCACGATCATCGGCGACTGGCATGACATGACGCTGCCGATCCTGAGCATCACCCTGCTCATCCTGGCGGGTTACTCCAGGTACATGCGGTCGGCGGCGATGGAGACCCTGGCCCAGGATTTCATCAAGACGGCGCGGGCCAAGGGACTGCCCGAGCGGCTCGTGCTGTTCCGGCATCTCGTGCGTAACGCCTGCCTGCCGATGATCACGCTGATCGGGCTGTCGATCCCGGCGCTGCTCGCGGGCAATCTGGTCGCCGAGTACGTCTTCAACTATGACGGCCTGGGCTTGCTGTTCTACAGCAGCCTGACCAACGAGGACTATCCGGTGCTGCTCGCGTACACGCTCGTCGGCGCGGTGCTCACCGTCCTGGGCAACTTCCTGGCCGACGTCGCGCTGACCATGGCCGATCCGCGGATCCGGCTAGCCTGACGGCCCCCCTGGCCTGACGGCCCCGCCCCTACGCCGGCCGCCCCATGGCGGCCACCACGAGGGTCACGGTCGTCGCGACCTCGGCCAGCGCGCCGAGGACGTCACCCGTGATCCCGCCCAGCCGGCGCTCCGCATGCCGCTGCAGGACATGGGCGGCGGCCAGGCCGGCGATGACGGCCAGCGGGAGCGTCCAGCCCAGCGGCCGGCCGGCGACCGCCGCGGAGACCGCCACCGCCGCCACCACCGCGGCGAGCGTGGCCAGGGTGACCGCAGCCGCGATGACCGGGCTGACCGAGCCCGCCACCAGCGCACCCAGCCCGTCCGGCCGGGCCGCGAGCACCCCTCGCCGGGCACGCCCAGGTCAGGGCGAGACGCCCGGTGACCACGGCGGCGATCAGCGCGGCGGGTCCGCGGCCCCCGCCCGCCGCTTCCGCATGGCTGAGCGCCGCCACCTGGATCAGCAGCGTCAGGACGAGCGTCACGACGCCGAACGGCCCGATGTCCGAGCGGCGCATGATGTCAAGCGCCGCGGGGCCGGGCCGTCCGCTGCCCAGGCCGTCCGCGAGGTCGGCGAGTCCGTCGAGATGCAGGCCGCGGCTGAGCAGGGCCAGCGCGGCCACCGCGAGACCCGCTCCGGTCAGCGGGCCGGCCCCGAGTGGGTGATCGACGGCGAGAAGGACGGCCGCGGCCACGGCGCCGAGCAGCAATCCCACGGCCGGCGCCCAGGCCATCGCCGCGCCGGCGGCCGCCCGCCCCGGCGCCGCCGGTGACCGGTCGGGCATGGCATCGCCCGGCGAGCCGGCGGTGCGCAGCGGGACCACGGTGAGCAGCGTCACCGACAGCCTCAGGCCAGTCCATCTCATGGCGCACGAGCCTATCGGCACGCCCGCTAAAGACGTACTATCTTGAGCAGGGGGCGAAACGCGACGGGATGGCGGTGGCAGCAGCGTGGCCGAATGGTGGTCAATCGAGGTTTTCGACGCCGAGCCGCTGCCCGCCCGGCGCTGGAAGGACTCCTACCAGGACGAGCTCACCGAAGCGGCGCTGACCAACGGCGCCACCTACTGGGAGTGGCACGAGCACCGTTACGGCGTCGTGTTCGAGGTGCTCTTCGACTCCGACGAGCAGTGGGAGGCATTCCGCGCCCTTCCGGCCGTCCGTTCGGCCCTGGACGGCGTGCCCGACCCGGTCAACGGCCTGCTCATCTACCGGGGTCGCGGCGGCGGGTCCGGGCCGAGAAAACCGCGCAAGCCCAGGCCCTCTCCCGCCGCGAGCGCGATGGCCAGGCCCGAGCCAGCGCCGGAGCGCGCCGTGCGCCTGGTCGAGGTCGATCCCCCCGGAGCGCCCGGAGCGCCCGATGTCGCACTGCCGGTGGGCGGTTACGAGCACTAGCCGCTTAGCTGCGGAACGTGAAATATGGGCACGAAGTCTCTGATTGGGAGGTAAAGCGCGGGGCGCGATGAGTAGATTCGATCCGGTGGGTGAAGTACCCGGCGGGACAGTGCAGGATGGGGGGATGAGGGAAACGCGAGTCATGACCGATGGCCTGCGGGCCGCGATCGAGCACAGCGGATATTACCCAGGTTTGGTGTCCGATGCGGTTGCCTCGGCGCTCGGGTCGGAACCAGTTACGGCTTACGTCGTCCACCACGACGCTATCTTCGATCCGGGCATGGAGGTGCGCCGTCACATGACCGTGCTGGCGCTCACCCCGACCCGGCTGGTGTACTCCCATACCGACGAGCATCCAGCCGAGGACCCCGACACCCGACCGCGAGCCGAGACGAGCACCGAGGCGATCCGGTTCGCCAAGATCTCGTCCGTCGCCCTGAGCCGGGTGGTTTCCGACCCCGCGACCTACGTGCCGGGCGTCACCATGCCGTCGGAGGTCATGCTGACCATCGGCTGGAACGTTCTGTCCCACCTGGAACTCGAGCCTGCCCACTGCGGGGACGAGAGCTGCGAGGCTGATCACGGCTACCTCGGGACCATCACCGCCGATGACTTCTCGCTGCGGGTAAGCCAGGCCGCGGACGGTGAAGATGCGGTGCGGCAGCTGCTCGGGTTCGCCAGGGAGCTCTCCGACGCCACGGCCATAGGCGGTCATTGACGCTAGACGCCGAGGTTAGACGCTGAGTGGCACCCACGAGTAGCAGATGAGGATCCCGGTATGACGCTCGAGTCGAGACATTCGCCCGTCGTGCCGTCTTACGGGACGGCGACCCTGGCTGACCTGTCGTCCTCGATTCTCGCGTCGGTTGACCCCGGATCGCCGGACTCGCAGAACGTCCTGGGCCTCGCGCCCGCGCAACGTGCGTGCCTGCTGATCGTGGACGGACTTGGCTGGGAACTGCTCAGGGACCACCCGGCCGCCGCACCTTTCCTGTCCGAGCTGGCGCGTAACTCTAAGCCGATCACGGCGGGATTTCCGTCCACGACCGTGACCAGCCTCGGCTCGATCTGTACCGGTCGACCGCCCGGCCAGCACGGGATACTCGGCTACCAAACCATCATCCCTGGTGAGCGCCGCCTGCTCAACGGACTGCGGTGGGATTCCAGAGTCGATCCCCTGCAGTGGCAGCCGCTGCCGACGCTGTATGAGCGGGCCACCAAGGCGGGTATCGCGGCCGCCCACGTGGCGCAGGGCTCGTTCCGCGGCACCGGCCTCACCGTGGCGACGATGCGCGGCGCGGACTTCCGGCCCGCTGACAGCATGGGGGCGCTGGCCGCTCAGGCCGCGACGGCGCTCACCGACAACGCGCGCGCCTACGTCACCGTCTACCACGGCGACCTCGACGGCACGGGTCACGTGTTCGGGGTCGCCTCGGACGCCTGGTACAACCACCTGGCGCACGTCGACAAGCTGGCCGAACAGATCGCCAGCGCGCTACCCTCCGGGGCCTGCCTGTACGTGACCGCCGACCACGGGATGGTGGACATCGGCCCCGAGGACAAGCTCGACATCGATGCGATGCCCGACCTGCGGGCCGGGCTGGCCCTGCTCGGCGGCGAGCCGCGCGCCAGGCACCTGTACGCGCGGCGAGGCGCGGCCGGGGATGTCCTGGCGGCCTGGCGCGAGGTGCTCGGCGATCGCGCCTGGGTGCTGTCGCGGGACGAGGCCGTCAAGGAAGGATGGTTCGGCCCGGTAGATGACCGCATGATGGCCCGGATCGGCGATGTCGTGGCCGCTCCGGCCGGGTCGCTCGCCCTCGTCGCCACTCAGGCCGAACCGAGGGAGTCCGCGCTGCTCGGCATGCACGGCTCGCTCACCGCGCACGAGCAGCTTGTTCCCGCCCTTTCGTTCCGTGCGGCATGACGGGCGCTGACCGCCTGCTGGTCAGCGTCGCGTCACTGGCCGCCGAGCTGACGGGCGGCCGCAGCCCCGTGCTCTTGGACGTCCGATGGCGGCTCGGCGGGCCGCCGGGCATCGACAGCTACCGTGAGGGGCACCTGCCGGGGGCGGTTTTCACCGACCTGGACCAGGTCCTGGCCGCTCCGCCTGGGCCCGCCGGGCGTCACCCACTGCCGGAAGCGGAGCGATTCCAGGCCGCCATGCGCGCCGCCGGGGTCAGCCAGGGGCGCTCCGTGGTGGTCTACGACGACGGGGATTCCGTCGCCGCGGCCCGCGGTTGGTGGGTGCTGCGTTACTACGGGCATCGCGACGTCCGGGTGCTCGACGGCGGTTACCGGGCCTGGCTCAGCGCCGGGCTGGCGGTGACCAGGGCCGAGCCCGCGCCTGAGCCCGGCGACTTCAGCGCGCGGCCGGACTCCATGCCGGTACTCGACGCGGCGGCCGCGCAGGCGGTCGCCCGGACCGGGTTGCTACTCGACGCGCGGGCCAGGGAGCGTTATCGCGGTGAGATCGAGCCCGTCGACCCGGTGGCCGGCCATATTCCCGGTGCGGTCAGCGCGCCTACCGCCGCCAACCTGAACCCTGACGGCACGTTCAAGGCCACCGCCGAGCTGGCGGCCAGGTTTACCGAGCTCGGGGCCACCGCCCGCGGCGCGGGACCGGTCGGTGCCTACTGCGGCTCCGGGGTCACCGCGGCTCATGAGGTCCTGGCCCTCGCGCTGGCCGGGATTCCCGCCGCGCTCTACGTCGGTTCCTGGTCCAACTGGGTGGCCGACCCGGACCGCCCGGTGGCGACGGGCGACTGATTTCATGCGCCGAGCCGTACCCTAACCAGCCTGACGTCTGGCCGCCGCGAGCCGTTCCAGCGCGGGAACCAGCCAGGCCATGGCTCGTTCCCTGCTCACGCCCAGCCCGGTCAGCGTCCGGGCGCCGACGCCGTCCTCTTCGTCGAGGACGCCGAGGAGCAGGTGCTCGGTGCCGATGTAGTTATGGCCGAGGAGCAGGGCTTCGCGCAAGGCAAGCTCGAGTACCTTCTTGGCGGGCGTGGTGAACGGGATCTTGTCGTCGGTGACCGGCGTGCCGACCGCGGCAGGCGGCATGGCCGCGAGGAGGGCCTGCCTGGCCGTATCCCGCGGTACGCCCAGCGCCTCGGCGGCCTTGACGGCCAGCCCTTCCGGTTCGGCGAACAGGCCGAGCGCCAGGTGCCCGGTATCGATGTGGTCGTGCCGGTGTTCGCGGGCCTCGTGCTGCGCGGCCTGGACCGAACGCCTCGCGCGGTCGGTAAACCGGGCGAAGGGATGCGCGCGGAATGCTTCCTGCAGCAGGGTCTGCCAGTCGGCGTCCTTGGTGACGAAGCGTTTTTGCGCCGCCTGCTTGGTGACGCCGATGGACTGGCCTATCTCGGTCCAGGACGCACCTCCCTTGCGCGCCTGATCGACGAAGTGGCCGATCAGGTGGTCGGATAGTTCGCCGAGATGCTCGGAAACCCCGACCGCCGCGGCCACGTGGTCCAGGGCGGTGCCTGGCTGGTTCTTGACGTAGCTGATGAGCTCGTCGAGCCGTACCGGTGGTTGAGTCATGCGTCAATCTTAGGTTGACGGTCGAGCATCCGTCAACCGCGGGTTGACGGATGTGGCGGAGGGGGGATGGTCCCGAGGTCGGGCGCCGACTCGGGCCAGACGAGCAGGACCGGGCACGCCGCGTGATCGAGGACGAACCGGGCGGCCCGGCCCAGGCTCTTGGGTCCGAGCCGGGACCGGTCCCCGTCTCGCGCCATCACCAGCAAATCCGCTTGCGCGGACGCAGCCACCACGGTCCGTTCGGCATGACCGGTAATCTTACGTTTCTCGCACTCCCGCCCGAGCCTGTCCGCGGCCGCCTCGAGCAACTCGCCGGCCGCGGCGGCCGCGAGCTCGTCGAGCCTGGCCCCGGGGTCGCGCCCGCCCCGCCCGAACAGCCCGAGGTAGGCGCTGTGCGCGGTCTCCGCCACCTCGGCCGGCGTGACGTGCAGCAGGGTGTACCTGGCTCCGGCCGGCGCCAGGCGCAGGCCCGCGTCCACGCTGGCCCGCCACGTCCCCTCCGCCACCCAGATCACGACGGAACGGCCGGTGGTGTCACTGCACAGTCAACGTTGATCATCCTCCTACGGTGTGCAGCGCTGCCCACAGCGCCAGCACCGCGACAAGCAGGCCCGCGGGGACGGTGAGCAGCCCGAGCCGGGTGAATTCTCCCAGATCTGAGGCCAGCTCGTGTTGCCGCAGGATGCGGCGCCACAGCAGCGTGGCCAGCGACCCGGTGTAGGTGAGGTTGGGGCCGATGTTGACGCCGAGAAGCACGGCCAGGACGGCCCCGGCCCCTGACGGCGCGGCCAGCGGCAGCAGCACAAGCACCGCGGGCAGGTTGTTGCACACGTTGGCCAGCGCCGCGGCCAGGGCCGCCGTGGCCAGCAGCGCCGGCAGCGAGGCCCCGCCGGGCAGCAGCGGCGCGAGCGCGGTACCGAGCCCGTTGCTCACCACCGCCTTGACCACGATGCCCAGGCCCAGCACGAACAGCAGGAAGGGCACGTCGACGGCGCGGACCAGGCCGGCCGGGCTGGCCCGGCGCCGAACAAGCGCGCGCGCCGCCAGCGTCGCGGCCCCGGCGCAGGCGGCCCAGGCCGGGTTCACGCCCGCCGCCGACGCCGCCACGAACCCGGCCAGCGTGAGCACGACCACGGCCAGCGTAAACCGCGGCAGCGGGGTATCCCCGGCGCGGTCCTGTCGAGCACGTCCCGGCCGCACGGACAGGTCCGCGGCGAAGAACCGGCTGAACACCGCGTACTCGGTGCCGATAACGGCCAGCCAGGGCAGCGCCATCAGCGCGGCGAAACGCGGGAAGGCCAGCCCGCTGGCGGCGAACGCGAGCAGGTTGGTCAGGTTGGACACGGGCAGCAGCAAGGAGGCGGAGTTGGCCAGGTGGGCACACGCGTATACCTGTGGCTTGGCCCGTACGTCCAGCCGGCACGCGGTCGCGAAGATCACCGGGGTGAGCAGCACCACGGTGGCGTCCAGGCTGAGCACGGCCGTGGTCACCGACGCGATCACGAACACCTGCGCCAGCAGCCGGCGTGCTCCCGACAGCTGGCCCGGCCCGGCTCCGGTCCGGGCCATCCACGCGCCGCAGGCCCGGAACAAGCCGTCGTCGTCGCACAGGTGCGCGAGCACCAAGATGGCGGCCAGAAACCCGATCACCGGGCCGAGCAGCCGGGCCTCGTCGATCGCGTCGCTGACCGGCAGGGCGCCGGCCGCGATCAAGATGACCGCGGCCGGTACCGCCGCGACCGCTTCCGGCCATCCGCGCGGCCTGCTCACCGCCCAGGCCAGGACCGCGACCAGAAAGATCAGGGCCAGCGCTTCGCTTACCGCGGGTGGCATCACGGACGTGGCCGGATGGCCTAAGCCGCCTATCTCGGGGCGACGGCCGGCGAGGCGAGCCGGCTGGCCCCGGCGGCGGTCGCGGTCCCGGGTCCGGGCGGACCGCTGGGGGCGTAGCGCTGGACGAACTGGCGCAAGATAACCGGCGGCCGGGTGATGTCGCTGCGGGCGGCCTGCGCCACGATCTCCTCGGCCTGCTCGGGGGCGAAGTAACCGGCGTGCTTGTAGACCTCGGTCCGGGTGCGCAGGCCGGCCATGTCCAGTTCCGCGTGAAACTGAGTGGCGTAGACGTTGACGCCGACCCGGAAGGCCTGCACCGGGCAGGGCGCCGAAGTGGCCAGCAGCACCGCGTGGCCGGGCAGCCGGCTGATCGCCTCCTTATGCCCGGTGAAGGCGTCGAAGGCGGCAGGCAGCCCGTGAAACAAAGGGTCGCGCTCGCCGTCGGCCGTGAGGGTGACCCGGACGCTTCCGACCGGCTCGGCGAAGCGGCGGTCGAGCACCGCGCCCTGATGGCGGCCGAGCGCGCCGATGCCGTAGCAGGCGCCCAGGAAGGGGAAGTCCGCGCTGACCACGGAGTCGAGCAGCCGCGCCAGATCCGCCTCGACCCGTCGCTGCACCGCCGATTTGCGGTCCTGGGGGTCGGTGAAGTTGAACGGGCCGCCGCCGAGGAATATCCCGGACCAGTCCCGCAGGTCCACCTCGCCGAGGGCCCGCTGCTCCAGCCGGATCCGGTGCAGGCTGCTTTCTTCCAGACCGGCCAGCGTCAGGAAAGACGCGTACTCGTTGTCGGCCGCGGCATCCTCGGCCCGGATGGCCAGCAGCAGGAACGGTTTCATCAGCTCACTCTAGTGAGTCCGGACACCTCGCGTGGCCAGCGGCCAGCGGCCAGCGGCCTGAGCCTTGCCGTTTGCAGCTCCCGTCGCCCAGGACAGCTGGAACACTGCGCCGGTAACACCGGGTAGCGGCATCGAGGCCGGGTCCCCTTGGCTGGACGAACGAGGTAAGAGTGTAGTTTCACTAGCGAAAGACCGTTAGGCCGACAGCTGCGGAGGATTTCACTACATGAGCATCCTGGGCACCCGGGTGATCCGGACGGAGGACCCCCGGCTGCTGACCACCGGCGGCGTCTACATGGACGACCTGCGGACGCCGGAACTGGCCGGGGCGGCCCGCGTCACGTTCGTGCGCAGCCCGCTGGCGCACGCCCGCATCACCGGCATCGACACCGCGGAGGCTAGGCAGCAGCCTGGCGTGATCGCCGTGCTGACCGCCCGCGACATGGACGACCTGGCGCCTCCGCCGCCGGACAGCGGCGACGGCGTGAGCGAAGGACCGATGCCGCTCGGCGGCCCGTGGTCCGAGCCCCTGCTCGCCACCGACACGGTCAGGTACGTCGGCGAGCCGGTCGCGATGGTGATCACCGACGGCCGGTACCAGGGCGAGGACGCCGCCGACCTGGTCAGCGTGGACTACGAGCCGCTGCCCGCGGTGGTCGGCCCGGCCGCCGCCTCACCGGCGAGTCCCTGCTGTTCCCCGCGGCCGGCACCAACATCCCCTTCGCGAGCCCGGTCTCCGCCGACGAGGCCCCGTTCGGCGCCTGCGAGGTCGTCGTCGAGCAGGACATCGTCAACCAGCGGGTGGCCTGCATGCCGATGGAGGGCCGCGCCACCGCCGCCGTCTTTTCCCGGCGGCAAGCTCACCGTCTGGCACAGCTCGCAGAACGCCCAGCTGTGCCGGCTGATGCTTGTGCGGCGCCCTGGGCATGAGCCCGGAGCCAGATCCGCGTGATCGTGCCGGATGTCGGCGGCGGGTTCGGGGCCAAGGTCGGCATCGACCGGGACGGGATCGTCGTGGCCTGGGCGGCCAGGAAGACGGGGCGCGCGCTGCGCTGGGTCGAGACCCGCAGCGAGAACCTGGTCGGCATGACCCAGGGCCGGGCCCAGCTGCACCACATCAAGATCGGCGGCACCCGCGACGGCAAGATCCTGGCGTACCGGATCGACGTCATCCAGGACAGCGGCGCCTACGGGCGGATGGGCAAGTTCCTGCCCGGCCTGACCTGCCTGATGGCGCCAGGGGGTATACGACATCGGTGAGGTCCAGGCCGGGTTCCGGGTGGTGGTCACCAACGCGACACCGGTCGCCGCTTACCGCGGGGCCTGGCCGGAGGCCGCGGCCACCATCGAGCGTGCGGTCGACCTGTTCGCCGCCGAGATCGGCATGGATCCCGGCCGAGATCCGGCGGCGTAACTTCATCGCCCCTGACCAGTTCCCCTTCCCGACCAAGACCGGGGCCCAGGTACGACAGCGGCGAGCTACGCCGAAGCGCTGGACAAGGTGCTGGCCGCGGCCGGTTATGCCGAGCTCCGCCAGGAGCAGGAACGCAGGCGGGCCGAGCGGCGACATCCGGCAGCTCGGCATCGGCATCTCCACCTACGTGGAGATCACCGCGGCCGACGGCGCCGCGGGGGAGACCGCCAAGCTGGAGGTCTCGGACTCCGGGACCGCGACCGTCTACACCGGCAGCTCGCCGCACGGCCAGGGCCACGACACCGCCTGGGCCATGCTCGTGCAGGACGAGCTCGGCATCGCGATGGACCAGGTCACGGTGATCCATGGCGACACCGACCTGATCCCGGTCGGCGTCGGCACCTACGCCTCCCGCTCGCTGCAGCTCGGCGGCTCCGCGGTGCACAAGGCCGCGGTCGAGGTCAAGGACGAGGCCAGGCGCCAGGCCGCGGACATGCTCGAGGCGGCGCGAAGCCGACATGGTGCTCGACACCGTGACCGGATCCTGGCAGGTGCGCGGCGACCCGGACACCTCGCTGTCCTGGGGCCAGGTCGCGGGGCACACCAGCGGCGGCAGCCTCATCGCCGACGTCAGCTTCACCGCGGACCTGCCCACGTTCCCGTTCGGCGCGCACGTGTCGGTGGTGGAGGTGGACACCGAGACCGGCCAGGTGACGCTGCTGCGGCACGTGACCGTCGACGACGCGGGCCCGGTGCTCAACCCGGTCCTGGCCGAGGGGCAGCGGCACGGCGGCATCGCCCAGGGCGCGGCGCAGGCGCTGCTCGAAGAGGTGCTCTACGACGCGGACGGCAACCCGCTGACCTCCACCCTGGCCGACTACGCGGCCATCACCGCCACCGAGCTGCCCAGCTTCGAGCTGCTGGCGAGCGAGACACCGACCACGGTGAACCCGCTCGGCGTCAAGGGCATCGGCGAGGCCGGGACCATCGGCGCGACTCCGGCGATCCAGAACGCGGTCATCGATGCCCTCGCGCATCTCGGCATCCGGCACATCGACATGCCGGCCACCCCCCAGCGGGTGTGGACGGCGATCAACGCGGCGCAGAAAGCGGGTAACCAGTGAAGGTCGACCTGACGGTCAACGGCCAGGACATCAGCGCAGACGTCGAGGACCGCATGCTGCTCGTGCATTTCCTGCGCGACGTGGCCGACCTCACCGCGACCAACGTCGGCTGCGATACCACCTCCTGCGGCGCCTGCACCGTGCTGCTCGACGGCGAATCGGTCAAGTCCTGCACGGTGCTCGCCGCCCAGGCCAGCGGACACCGAGATCACCACGGTCGAAGGACTGGCCAGCCGACGGTGAGATGCACCCGGTGCAGCGCGCCTTCCACACCGAGCACGGGCTGCAGTGCGGGTTCTGCACGCCGGGCATGGTGATGGCCATCGTGTCGCTGCTGAAGGAGAACCCGCACCCCACCGAGGACCAGGTCCGGACGGGCCTGGAGGGCAACCTGTGCCGGTGCACCGGTTACCACAACATCGTCAGGGCCGCGCTGGCGGCCGCGGACTCGGGAAGGTATCTTCGTGATCCCGTCACCGTTCACCTACAAGCGGGCAGGCTCGGCGCAAGAGGCGCTGGACCTGATCGCCGAGCACGGCGAGGACGCGAAGTTCCTGGCCGGAGGACACTCGCTGCTGCCGCTGATGAAGCTGCGGCTGGCCGCCCCCGAGGTGATCATCGACCTGACCGGGCTGACGGAGCTGTCCTACCTCACCGATCGGGGCTCCCACGTCGCGATCGGCGCGCTGACCAGGCACCATGACGTCGAGCATTCCGCGCTGCTGGGCCGCCAGGTGCCACTGCTCGCGCACGCGGCGAGCCGGGTCGGCGACCCGCAGATCAGGCACCGGGGCACGATCGGCGGCTCGGTCGCGCACGCCGATCCCGCCTCCGACCTGCCCGCCGTCCTGCTCGCGCTGGACGCGACCCTGGTCGCGCGCGGGCCGGGCGGCGAGCGGGAGATCGAGATCGGCGGGTTCTTCCAGGGCCTGTTCGAGACCACGCTGGAGCCCGACGAGCTGCTCACCGAGATCCGGGTGCCGAAGCCCGCCTCGGCCGGGCTGGTCGTTCCAGAAGTTCGCCCAGCGCGGGCTGGACTGGGCCATCGTCGGCTGCGCCGCGCAGGACGGCAAGGTCGCCCTGGTCAACATGGGCGGAACCCCGCTGCGCGCCACCGCGCGTCGAGTCGGCCCTGGCCGGCGGCGCGTCACCGGCCGAGGCGGCCGCGCACGCCGCCGAGGGCACCAGCGCCGCCGACGACATCCGCGCCACCCGCGCCTACCGCGAGCACCTGGCCCGCGTCCTGGTCTCCCGCGCCCTGGCCGAGGCACATTCCCGCTCCTGATCCCGAACGGACCCGTACCCCCACCCCGCCACCCCACCCCCTTCTCCTGACCACGACGATGGACCACCGAGGTTGCCGGGCCAGTTGCCGGCCAACCACGCTGGACCATCGGTGTGGTTCGGAAGCGGCAGCGGCGCCGCCGGACGTGCTGGATGGGGCGGGTGGGTCTGACGCTTCCGGTGGTGAAAGCGGAATTCCATCCCCGGGCCGCCGTCGCGGGGATCAGCGCGTTAGGCGGACAATGGAAGGGTGCGCAACGCGCTGAGGCGGACCGGCCGGTGGATCTGGTCGGTGCGACGGCTGATGCTGCTCGCGGGCGCGCTCCTCGTGCTCACGTTCCCGGAGGCGAACCTGGAGTTCCTGGCCTGGTTCGGCCTGGTGCCCGGGCTGGTGCTCATCGTCAGGTCGCCCTCGGCCCGCGAGGGCGGGATGCGCGCCTGGTGGCTCGGGGCCGGGTACCTGATCGCGGCGCTGTACTGGATGGCGCCGGAGATCGGGCCCGCGGTCCTGCTGGTGGCCGCGGCGGTCGGCGTGCTGTGGGTGCCGTTCGGCGTGGCCGCGTGGAAGCTGCTCCGGCCTCCCGTCACCTGGCCGCGCGCGCTGGCCGCTCTGGTCGTGGTGCCGAGCTGCTGGCTGCTCACCGAGTGGCTGCGGTCCTGGCAGGCGCTGGGCGGCCCGTGGGCCGTCTACGGCGTCAGCCAGTGGCAGCATCCGGCCGTGCTCGCGCTGGCCGCCGTGGGCGGCGTGTGGCTGATCAGCTTCGCGCTCGTGCTGGCCAACGTGGCCATCGTGCTCGTCCTCGCTCGGTGCCCCGCGCCGTCCGCTGCTCATCCAGCCTCAGCCCCGCAGACCACCTCAGCTTCGCAGACCACTCAGCCCCGCAGACCACTCAGCCCGGCTGACGCCGCAAGCCCCTCCGGCGTCAGCCGCCGAGCTGGCCAGCCTCGGCGCCCGGGCCAGGCTGGCCGTCCTCGGCGCGGTCGCCGGGCCGGCCAGGCGCCGGGCCGCTGGCGTTCGCGCTCACCCGGCTCACCGTGGCGACCACCATCGCGCTGGTGCAGCCCGGCATCATCACCAACGCGGCGCAGCGGGTGGACGCCTCCGAGCAGCTGACCGCCGAGCTCAGCCGGTCCGGGCGGCTCAGCGGGGTCAGACCCGACCTCATCGTGTGGGGCGAGAGCAGTACCGCGGTCGACCTGACCCTGGCGAAGAACCGCGCCCAGCTCCTGGCGCTGGAAAACCTGTCGCGGGAAGACGGCGCCGAACTGCTGGTCAACCAGGACACTACCGTCCCGGGTCAGGGCCAGGAAAAGGTCGGCGTGCTGATCAGCCCGGCGGGCATCCAGGGCGAGTACATCAAGACCCGGCTGGTGCCGTTCGGCGAGTACATCCCGTTCCGGCAGCAGCTCGGCTGGCTCACCAAGATCAGCAAGGCGGCGGCGGCCAACATGATCCCCGGCACCGGCGCGCACCTGCTGCCCGCCACCGACCGGCAGGGCCGCCCGCTGCCGATCGGGGTCCTGATCTGCTTCGAGTCCGCGTTCCCCGACATGTCCCGGGTGGACACGGATCTGGGCGCGCAGCTGATCGTGTACCAGTCGGCGACCACGACCTTCCAGGGCACCTGGGGGCCGGACCAGCATGCCTCGCTCGGCGCCGTGCGCGCCGCCGAGACCGGGCGGCCCGTGGTCCAGGCCGCGCTGACCGGCGTCTCGGCGGCCTTCGACGCCAGGGGCCGGACGCTGGCCTGGATGGGACAGCCGGAGCGCGGGGTGGTCACCGTCGCGGCTGGGGCTGCCCGCGGCCTCGGCCCGCACCCCGTACGACCGGCTCGGTGACTACGTTCCGTGGTCGGCGCTCGGCATAGCGCTGGCCGCGGCGCTGATCATGTTTGCGAATTCTCGCGGTTTTCCTGGCCGGAGCGCTGGCATCGAGGGAGGGCATGAGGCACAATATGTAGCTGGGCAGTCCGTGCCCGCGTTGATGAGGCCGCTGGGGAAGGCGAACCTCGTCTTTAGGAGGCACGGTGTCCGCACATGGTGTTTTGTACGTTCATTCCGCGCCCCCGGCGCTGTGCCCGCACGTTGAGTGGGCCGTCGCCGGAATTGTGGGGGCGCATGTAGTCATGCCCTGGGTCGGCCAGCCCGCCGCCCCGGGTGCGCTGCGCGCTGAGCTCACCTGGCAGGCGCGCCCGGGCACGGCGGGAGCGATCGCGTCCGCGCTGGCCGGGTGGAACCGGCTCAGGTTCGAGGTGACCGAGGACGGCTCGCCCGGCTGTGACGGCGTGCGTCACTGCTACACGCCCGACCTCGGCATCTTCACCGCGGTGACCGGGGCCAGCGGTGACATCCTGGTGCCTGAGGACCGGCTCAGGGCCGCCATGGGCGTGGCCCTGCGGCTGGGGGAGTCGCTCGAGGACGAGATCGGCAGGCTGCTCGGTACCGCGTGGGATAACGAGCTCGAGCCGTTCCGCCGTGCCGCCGACGGCGCCCCCGTCCGCTGGCTCAACGCGACCGGGTGAAAACCCGATCACCAGCTGGTCGGGACGGGCATGCCCTCGCTGTAGCCCGAGGCGCTCTGCACCCCGACCACCGAGCGCTCGGCGAACTCGGCCAGGTTCCTGGCGCCCGCGTAGGTGCACGAGGAGCGCAGGCCGGCCACGATCATGTCGATCAGGTCCTCCACCCCGGGCCGCACCGGGTCCAGGTACATCCGCGCCGAGGAGATGCCCTCCTCGAACAGCTCCTTGCGGGCCCGCTCGAACGCCGAGTCGCTGGCCGAGCGCAGCCGCACCGCCCGGGCCGACGCCATGCCGAAGCTCTCCTTGTACAGCCGTCCCTCCGGGGACCGGAAGGTGTCACCGGGAGACTCGTACGTGCCCGGCGAACCATGACCCGATCATCACGTTCGACGCGCCCGCGGCCAGCGCCAGGGCGACGTCGCGCGGGTGCCTGACCCCGCCGTCGGCCCAGACCGACGCGCCGAGCCGGCTGGCCTCGGCGGCGCACTCGAGCACGGCGGAGAACTGCGGGCCGCCCCACCCCGGTCATCATCCGGGTCGTGCACATCGCGCCGGGGCCCACGCCGACCTTCACGATGTCCGCGCCCGCCGCGACCAGGTCGGCGACGCCGGCCGCGGTGACGACGTTGCCCGCGACCACCGGAACCGCCGGATCCAGGGCGCGCACCGCCTGCAGCGCCCAGATCATCTTTTCCTGGTGCCCGTGCGCGGTGTCCACCACGAGCACGTCGGCGCCCGCCTCGAGCAGCAGCTTGGCCCGGCTGGCCACGTCGCCGTTGACGCCGAGCGCGACGCCGACCCGCAGCCGGCCCCGGGCGTCGACGGC
Source organism: uncultured Actinomycetes bacterium (assembly GCA_963808315.1). GTDB lineage: Bacteria > Actinomycetota > Actinomycetes > Streptosporangiales > Streptosporangiaceae > Palsa-504. The sequence continues at coordinate 393,390 of CAWEFK010000024.1, forward strand.
CGGGGAGTACAGGGTCGCGCGCAGCGCGCCGGTCCGCGTCATGATGCCGACGCAGCGGCCGTCGGTGTCGAGCACCGGGGCCAGCCGGTGCCGCCCGTCGTGCAGCAGCGAGAACGCCCGCTCGGGCGGCGTCCCGGCCGGCAGCGTGAACGGGTCGGCGGACATCACCTGGCTGAGCTGGGTGAACCGGTCCACGCCCAGGCAGTCGGCCTCGGTGGCGACGCCCACCGGGCGCCCGTCTTCGACCACGACCACGGCGCCGTGCGCCCGCTTGGGCAGCAGGCTCAGCGCGTCACCGGCGGTGTCCGCGGGGCCGAGGGTCAGCGCGGTCTCGACCACCAGGTCCCGCGACTTGACCCAGGCGATCACGTCCGCGACGACGTCGACCGGGATGTCCTGCGGGACGATCGCGACGCCGCCGCGCCGCGCGACGGTCTCCGCCATCCGCCGCCCGGACACGGCCGTCATGTTGGCGGTCACGAGCGGGATGGTGGCGCCGCTGCCGTCGGAGGTGGCCAGGTCGACGTCCAGCCGCGAGCCGACCGCCGACCGGCCGGGCACCATGAAGACGTCGCTGTAGGTCAGGTCTTGCTCGGGGGTTATCCCGTTCAGGAATCGCACGTTAGAGATTCTTCCCGAACGACGCGGGTGCTATAGCCTGCCATCCGGTGACAGACCCCCGGACCGTCAGCGCCGCCGGCCGCTCCGGCTGGGCTCGCGGGAGTGGAACCACGGTTCGTTCGGGATCATGGCTGTGATCAACCGGACGCCTGATTCGTTCTTCGACCGCGGTGCCACCGCCGGGTTCGGGGCCGCGCTCGATGCGGCCAGCCGGGCCGTGGCCGACGGCGCCGACATCGTGGACATCGGCGGGGTCAAGGCCGGACCGGGTGACGAGGTGAGCACCGCGGCGGAGATCGACCGGGTCGCGGGCCTGGTCGCGGCGGTGCGCGAGCGACACCCCGACGTGGTGATCAGCGTCGACACCTGGCGCGCCGAGGTGGGCGAGGTCGTCGCCCAGGCCGGTGCCGACCTGCTCAACGACGCCTGGGGCGGCGTGGACCCCGGACCTGGCCGCGGTCGCGGCCCGGCACCGGATCGGGCTGGTCTGCTCGCACGCCGGCGGCCTGCCGCCGCGCACCCGGCCGCACCGGCCCGCCTACGCCGATGTCATGGACGAGGTGACCGGCTACGTCACCGATTGTGCCGAACGGGCCGTGGCGCAAGGGGTCAGCCCATGCTCGATCCTGGTGGACCCGGCGCACGATTTCGGCAAGAACACCTGGCAGTCGCTGGAGGTGACGCGGCGACTCGGTGAGCTGGCGGACACGGGCTGGCCGGTCCTCGTCGCGGTCGCGGACAAGGACTTCATCGGCGAGACCCTCGGCCTGCCGGTGGGCCAGCGCGCGGAGGGGACGATCGCCGCTCTCGCGGTCTGCGCCTGGCTGGGCGCTCGCGTGTTCCGCGTGCACGACGTGCGCGCCGCCCGCCAGGCCCTCACCGCCGTGGCCGAGCTGCGGACACCATGATCATGGCAGGTTGAGGCCGAACGCGGCGTACATGATGTCCGCGATCCGGTCGGCCATCTCGTCCGCGGGGAGCGGGACCTCGGCGCTGATCAGGTAGTTGACCCGCTCGAGCATCATCAGGCAGGCCACCGCGGTGAGCTGCGCGTGCTCCTGGAGCTTCCCGGCCGCCTGGGCGGCCGCCGTCATGCCGGTCGTCATCGCCTCGGCGATGCTGAAGAACAGCTTCAGCCCGTCGCCGAAGACCTCTTCGGGCACCAGGTCGGCCTGGCTGAGGATGCGGATCACCGTGGCGTGCGCGGCGTAGGCCCGGAAGAACATCCGAACCCACTGGCGCAGCACCTTCAGGCCCAGCTCGTCGCTGGTGACGACGGGGAAGTCGTCGGCCACGATCTCCATGTCGTGCAGCGCGTCCTTCAGCAGCGCCTTGAACAGGTCTTCCTTGTTGGAGAAGTACAGGTAGAACGTGCCGTGCGAGATACCGGCCCGGCGGACCACGTCGTCAACGCGCACGCCGTGGAAACCGCGGTCCTCGAACTCGACCATGCCGGCCTCGAGCAGCCTGCGGACGGTCTCGCGACCCTGTGCGCGCAGCTCACGGTCCTGGGCCGGGGCTCCGCCGCCGAGCGATGGTCTGGCCAGTTGCTTCCTCGGGGGCCGCCCGGTCGCGCGCGGCGTGGCGGTGGCGGGGCCGGGGCCTGCCTCCTGGTTCATAGCAAGAGCGTAGCCTCACGTACCGTGGCCGCCGGCCATTCCGCCAACGCGGTGCCACCGCCAGCCTCCGCCCGCGCGCCGCTGCTACCCTTCCAGCGGTGAGCAGTCAGGCCGCCGGTTCCCGGCCTAGCTACGCGGGATGCACAGGCCGGTGTCAAGGTGGCCGCGCTGACCCTGGCCGCCGCCTTCGTGTACAGCCTGGACTCGCTGATCCTGTTCCGCCGCTTCCTGGCTAGCACATTTGACCTGGTCATCTTCGATCAGGGCATCCGCGGCTACGCGCACCTGGCGGCGCCGGTCTCGATCGCCAGGGGTGTGTCCGACGGGGAGGGCTCGCACTTCCTGCTGCTGGCTGATCACTGGTCGCCGATCCTGGCCCTGCTCGCCCCGCTGTACTGGATCATCGACAGTCCGGCCACCTTGCTGGTGGCGCAGGGGGTCCTGTTCGCGCTGGCCATCCCGCCGCTGTGGGCCTATACCCGGCGTCAGCTCGGGCCGGGGGCGGCGTACTTCGTGTGCGTCGCCTACGCGTTGTCGCTGCCGGTCATGGCGGCGGTGGTCTTCGACTTCCACGAGGTCGCGTTCGTCCCGGTGCTGACCGCGGTGCTTGTCGAGCGCTTCGATGCCGGGCGGCGCTGGCACGGGGTGCTCGCCGCCGCGGCGATGCTGCTGGTCAAGGAGGACATGGGGCTGCTGGTCGCGGGCTTCGGCTGCTACCTGCTGCTGACGCGGCGACGCGAGGTCTGGACCGGGCTGGCCTTCGTGGTCGGCGGCGTGGCCGCCACCTGGGTGGCCACTCACCTGCTGATCCCCGCGTTCGGCGGATCGGCCACCTTCTACTGGGCCTACGGCCAGTTCGGGCCCACGCTCGGCAGCGCCCTGGCGAACATGATCACCCATCCGGGGCACGTGCTGCGGGTATTCGTCACCCCGTGGGTCAAGGCGCGGACCATGATCGGGCTGCTGGCGACGTTCGGCTTCTTGCCGCTGGCCTCGCCGATGGTGATCGCGGTGCTGCCGCTGCTGGCCGAGAGGATGCTCGCCTCCGGCTACCCGCTGTGGTGGCAGGCGAAGTTCCAGTACGACGCCTTCGTCGTGATGATGCTGTGCTGCGCCGCCGTCGACGGCGCCGCGCGGCTGGAAGGGGTACTGGCGCGGACGGACTGGCGGGTGCTGCGGAGGGCGGGCACGGTGTGGGCGGCGGCGATCTGCGCGGGGGCGCTCGTGTATTTCCCGTCGTCCCCGTTGGGGCAACTGTTGCATCCCGGGTTCTACGGGACCAACGCCCGGATGCGGGCCGCCGCGGCGGCCATCGCGCACGTGCCTGCCGGGGTGGAGGTCGAGGCGTCCAACAACCTCGGTCCGCGGCTCTCGGGCCGTGACACCGTGCTGCTGCTCGACGGGACCCCCAGGTGGGCGCCGTGGGTGGTCGGGGACACCATCGGGCTGGACTTCCCGTTCTGCAGTCCCAGCCAGCAGGCCGCCGAGCTGGCGTACCTGCAGGCGCACGGCTACTCGCTGGTGTTCGCCGACGACGGGTACCTCGTGCTGCACCGCCCGGCGGACCAGCGCACCGCGCAGGCGCTGGCGCATCCGCTGCCTGCGGCCCGCCTGCACACGAACATTTGCTACTGATGACGGCAGACCATCGAGCACCTGGTCGGGCCGCAGGTTTCGGCCCGCTGAGCTGGCGACGTCACGAGCGGAGGAGCCGCTCGACGATCCGCCCGGCGATCACCTCGTAGGCGGCGACCTGCTCGGGAACGGCCTCAGTGATCATGACAGGCCGTCCCTCGTCAGCATCTCGGGCGGCCTGATGGCTGAACGGGATGCTGGCTAGCCGCGGGATCAGGCTCCAGATGCTCTCGGCGGCCGGCGCTGAGGGAAATAGCGGGGTGGTCTCGCCGCAGCCAGGGCATACCTGCCCGCTCATGTTCTCTACCCCCGCGACGTCGATGGCCTGCGCGTTCCGGCGACCGCTGTGCTGGTTGAGGTGAGTGATCAGCCTGCGGGCGTCCTGATGGGCGATGACCTGGGGTGTGACCACCACCAGGACGCACATCGGCCGGCCGGTCAGGGCGAACACGTACTGCTGGATGTCCGCCGTGCCCGGCGGGAGGTCAAGTACCAGGTAGTCAAGATCGTGCCAGTCCGTGTCGGCGAGCAGTCGGCGGATGAGCAGCTGCGCCATGTCGCCACCGATGGCCAGGGCCTGGTTCTCGCCGAGCAGGAATGCGGCCGAGGCGAGCTGGACCCCGTACTGGGTGACGGTCTGCAACCGGGAATCTGGCGCGCCCGGCCGGGCGAACAACGTCACGCTCGACGCCTCGGCTCGTCGCCGCAGGCCCATCATGCGGGGCACGTCAGGACCGTAGAGATCGGCATCGATCAGGCCAGTCCGCTGCCCCCGCGCGGTCAGGGCCAAGGCGAGGTTCACCGCGACGGTGCTCTTCCCGACCCCGCCCTTGCCGCTGGCCACCGCGATGACCGGCACCTGCTCCGAACCGCTTGGCATACACGCTCTCCATGGTGGGCGTGGGCGGACATTGCCTGATAAAAGGTTTAGGTCTCTTTAAGAAATCGATTCCGCTGTTTGTGTTGCGCCGCGAGCCTTATATCGTTCTTATATTGTGCCGATCCTAGCCCTGCACCGTGCTGCCTTGATGGCCGTCGCCACCATCGCGGCCTGCGCGACCCTGTCGGGGTTCGCGGTCCCCGCCAGCGAGGCCGCCGTCCTACCCGACAGCGCGCTTCCGTTCACGGTCTCGGCGCCTGTCGGAGTCGCCCCCGAGGCCAGTGCCTCGACCGCCGCGATCCCCGCGGCGCTGACCACGGCCGGATCGGCCGGGGCCCCGCCGCGGCAACTCTTCGTGCCGGACCTTATCGCCGCGGTCCCGGCCGGTATCACCGCGGCCCAGCTGGCGACGATCGGCAAGCTGACCGGGGTGCGGGCGCTGCTGCCCATCAGCGGCGGCATGGTCAGCGTCAACGGCGGCCGGGCCGACGTGCTCGGTGTCTCGCCGCAGGCGTTCAGGTCCTGGACGCCCCCGGAGACGGCGGCGGCCGACTCGGTCTGGGCCGACCTTAGCCGGGGACAACTGGTCAGCACCAGCGCTGCCGCCCGCGAGCTCCACCTCGTCGCCGGTCACTCCTATCAGGTGTCAGCCGCGATCGCCGAACGGGTGCCGTTCGGCGCCGAAACCGCGCTGAGCGTGCCCGGTGTGGACGCGATCGTGGATCAGGCCCGGTCGGCACAGCTCGGACTGGTCAAGAACGTCGCCGTGCTGATCAATGCCCCAGGCGCAAACCTGGCCACGCTGATCTCCCGGGTCCGGTCGGTTATCGGCCCGGGCGGCCAGGTGCGGAACCTGGTGGCGTACGCCGTGGTGACGGCGAGCAAGCTGCCGGTGGCCACGAACGTAACGACCACCGGCGTGCCGTCGAGCCTGCTGACGCTGTACCAGGCGTCCGCCGAGAAGTACTGCCCGGGCATGTCCTGGACCGTGCTGGCCGCGATCAATGAGATAGAGAGCGGTGACGGCGCCAACGAGGGGCCGTCCAGCGCAGGAGCGCTCGGCCCGATGCAGTTCATCCCGTCGACCTGGGCCGAGTGGGGCATCGACGCCTTCGGCCAGACCGGGACGCCGGACATCATGAACCCGCTGGACGCCGTGCCCTCGGCCGCGCGCATGCTGTGCGCGGCCGGCGCGGGCAACAGCGCCACGCTTTCCGGCGCGATCTTCGCCTACAACCACGCGACCTGGTACGTCGACGAGGTACTGGCTCTGGCCAGCGAATACGCCCAGAATTACCACTAGTACGTAGTACGGAGGCGGCGCCGGCCGAGCAGGCAGGTCGCGGCGCTGGCGCCGCCGCACAGCGCGGCGAACGCGTACCCGACCCTCGGGCCGTGCGCGTCGATGACGAAGCCGACCACCGACGCTCCGGCGGCTACGCCGACGGAGATGCCGCTGCTGAGCCAGGACATGGCCTCAGTGCGCCTCCCGGGCTGGGCCTGCGCCTCGAGCAGGCTGAAACCTGCGATGAGCGTAGGGGCGATGGTGAGGCCGCACAGGTAGATCCCGCAGGTCAGCGTGACCAGGTTCGGCTGAGCCCAGAAGGTCGCGACGCCGATCACGGTCAAGGTGAGGGTGAGGCCGAACCTTTTCCCGGCGGGTGCCCGCCACTGCCGGGATCCGTACCACAGACCGCCGGTCGCGCTGCCGAAGGCGTACGTGCCGAGGATGAAACCGGCCAGCGGCTTGTGCCCGAATTGCTGGGCAAACGCGATGGTGCTGAGGTCAACGGACACGAACATCGCGCCGAGCAGCAAGTACACGGGGGCGAGGACCGCCAACCCGGGTGCGGGTGCGCCGCGCCCTCGGGGGGCTCCCGCGACCCGTGCGGTCACCGGTACGATGGCCGGCTCGGTGCCGCGCTGGGCGGCGAACCAGAGCGTCCCCGCGACGCACAGCAGCGCCGCGACACCGATGCCGGACGCGGGAAAGACCTCGGTAGCCAGGAGCGTCACGGCGGCGGGACCGATCACGAAGCACAGCTCGTCGGCGACCGACTCGAAACTGAAGGCGGCATGCAGCTTGGGCGTGCCCGCGAGCAGGACGCTCCACCGGGTCCGGACCATGGTGCCCAGGGACGGCATGGCCGAGCCTGCCAACGTTCCCGGGACGAAGAACGCCCAGGTCGGCAGCCGAAGCTGCACGGCGGTGATCAGCGCCGCGGTGGCGAGGGCGAACACCGCAAGCAACGGCAGCAGCACCCGCCGCTGGCCGCGTGAATCCGCCAGCCGCGCGATTCGCGGCGCGCAGAGCGCGTAGCCGAGGTAACCGGTCGCGGACACGGTGCCCGCTACGCCGTACCGGCCGGTGCCCGCCGCGATGAGCAGGACCGTGCCGAGCCCGAACATCGACATCGGCATCCGGCCGATCACGGCCGCGGCGGAAAAACGCCAGGCGCCGGGAATCCGGAAGATCTCCGCGTACGGCCGCAGCGAACGGCTCAACAGGCGGGACGGATGGGGGACGGGAGAACGGCTGACGGTCCGTTTCGTGTCGTCCGCACCCGTCATCGGCCGCTTTGTCCCATGATCACCACGATATCGGCCGCGGCAATCCGTTTTCCGCTGCGGAATCCGTGCTCCGCCACCCAGGGGAACCCGGCCCCGCTGGTGCTGGTTGGATGGGAGCATGCCGGCCTACGACGCGTTCCTGCTTGTCTCGTTCGGTGGCCCGGAAGGCCCCGACGAGGTGATGCCGTTTCTGCTGAACGTCACCCGCGGCCGCGGCATCCCGCCGGAGCGGCTCGCCAGCGTGGCGGAGCACTACGACGCGGTCGGCGGGGTGAGTCCGATCAACCAGCAGTGCCGGGACATGCTGGCCGCGGTCCGGGCCGACTTCTCGGCCACCGGCCTCGCGCTGCCCCTGTACTGGGGTAACCGGAACTGGTCACCGTACCTGGCCGACACGCTGCGGGCGATGGCCGATGACGGGGTGCACCGGGCCATCGCCTTCGTCACCTCCGCGTACAGCTCCTACTCCAGCTGCCGGCAGTACCTGGACGACATCGAGCGAGCCCGCGCCGAGGTGGGCCCGGGTGCTCCCGAGGTCGACAAGATCAGGCGCTTTTTCAACCACCCGGGTTTCATCGAGCCGTTCGCCGAGAATGCGGTCGCGGCGCTGGCCACGCTTCCTGCCGACGTGCGCGACGGCGCTCACCTCGTCTTCACCGCCCACAGCATCCCGACGGCGATGGCCGATTCCAGCGGCCCGGGCGCGGGGCGAAGGTACGTGGCCGAGCTGACCGAGGCAGCGCGGCTCATTACCGAACGGACCGATGGTGGCAGCCACCCATGGACGCTCGCCTACCAGAGCCGGAGCGGACCACCATCCCAGCCTTGGCTGGGACCCGATGTGAATGACCACCTCGGGGAGCTGGCCAAGACGGGGACCGCCGCGGTGGTCGTGATCCCGGTCGGGTTCGTGTCCGACCATATGGAAGTCCGGCATGACCTAGACGTCGAGGCCGCCCAGAGCGCCGAGTCGCTGGGACTCGCGTTCGCTCGCGCCGCCACTCCCGGTACCCGGCCCAGGTTCGCGTCAATGATCACCGAGCTGGTGCGGGAGCGCCTGGACTCTCCGGGGATCTCGCCTGCCGCGCTGGGGGCGATGGGAGTGCCCAGCCAGACCTGCCCAGCCGACTGCTGCCGGTATGCGCCACCGCCCCGGCCCGCAAGCCGGGGCGGGGACGGTCCTGGTTCCGGAGGACCCGGCCCTGCGGCCTCGGCATGACCGGGACCGGGGCAGGCGCCGACGCCGCCCAGCTGCTGCGGATCGCTATGGAGGCGGCCAGCGAGGCGGGCAGGCTGCTGGCTTCCTGGCGGGGCGATGCGCGCCCGGAGGTTATCGACACCAAATCGAGCCCCACGGACGTAGTGACGGAGATGGACCGCCGGTCCGAAGCCTTGATCACGGGGCGGATCCGCGAGGTGCGGCCGGGCGACACGGTCCTCGGCGAGGAAGGCGGCCAGACGACCGGGTCAGGTGTCCCCGCCGGGAACGGCGCCGCTGACCGAGACGGGCCCGCGGGACCTGGCCGGGTTCGCTGGGTAGTGGACCCGCTAGACGGCACGGTCAACTACCTGTACGGCCTGCCCGACTGGGCCGTGTCGATCGCGGCCGAGGTGGACGGCACCGTCGTCGCGGGGGTGGTGGAAGTGCCGCGCTTCGGTGAGACCTTCACCGCCGTGGCCGGCCAGGGCGCCTGGCTGCATCGCGGCGGCGAGGCTACCGCGCTGCGCTGCACGTCGGGCGTGGCGCTGGGACAGGCGCTGATAGGGACTGGTTTCGGGTACGCTTCGGGACGCCGCCAGGTCCAAGGTGAAGTAATCGCCGCGCTCTTGCCCCACGTGCGGGACATCCGGCGCGGCGGCTCCGCCGCCGTGGACCTGTGCTCGGTGGCGGCCGGGCGAATGGATGCATTTTTCGAACGCGGCCTGAATCACTGGGACTATGCGGCTGGCGGCCTCATTGCCCGTGAGGCAGGTGCGATGGTCGGCGGACTCGCCGGCCGGGCGGAGAGTACATCCATGGCGGTAGCCGCGGGTCCCGGGGTCTACCAGCAGCTTGATACGTTCCTGACCAGGCTGAATCCGGAACGGGATGCGTAGCACAGTGAAGAACGAGATACGTTAGCGCACCGGTAAGGTCGCCGGCCAGCGCGGGCGGAACAAGACGTGTCAGGACTTATCGGCGTGCCGCGTGTGCGCCGGGCGCGAACGTGACAGAATTCCCCGCCGGAATCGGGCACAACTACGGCCATGAAAGCGTTACAACCGCGCAGCGATAGCGCACTACGGATGAAGGGGGATGGAGTACTCAGATGGCTACCGATTACGACAGCCCGCGGAAGACGGACGACGACCTGACTGAGGACAGCCTTCAGGAGCTTCAGGCGCGCCGGATGGACAAGTCATCAAGCACCATCGATCTTGATCCTGACGACGTTGCCGAATCTCTGGAGTTGCCAGGGGCTGACCTGTCGAACGAGGAACTCTCGTTCCGGGTGATTCCCCGTCAGGCCGATGAGTTCACGTGTTCCCGGTGTTTTCTTGTGCACCACCGGAGTCAGCTTGCCGACGACCGTAACGGCCAGCTTGTCTGCCGGGAGTGCGCGGCTTAACTGTCCGCGGCGATGACGGGCTCGCCGTCCGGGCCGCTGTACGTTCTACGTGCCGCAGCCCGGGTAGCGAGCAGTCTCGCCGCCTCGACGGTGATGCCGGTCAGCATGGACCAGGTGAGTGCCTCGGTCAGAGCCACTTGCGGATCCTCAGGGTGCGTGGGTGGTTCCTTTCCCGTCACCTTGGTCCAGGCGAAGGTCACCACCTTGCGTGCGACAAACGCGGCCGCCATGGCCGCCACGGCGCTGACGACCTTGGTGCCGAGGTCCACTTTCCTGTCAGCCTTCTTGTCAGCCATCCCGCTCCTCCTGCTAGCTCGCTCGCCCCGTCCGCCGGGCCCTATCCACTGCCCTCGTCCGCGTAATCATGCCACTGGTTCGTGACCGGCTTGCGCTCGGCACCTTTCGATGACGGCGGCCAGCTCCGCCGGATGCCGGGTCCCGATCAACCAGTAAGGCACGGCCGGGTCGGCGGCCGGGTTGACGGCTAGGTAAACGGACCTCTTGAGGTAGGGTCGCGAGTACAGCCGGGCGGCCGGATCCGCTCGCGGGCCACGCAACCTCGTGGACTGCTTCTCGTCGAGGCTGACGACCTCGGTGACGGCCGTGAGTGGCAGTGCCGCGTTTCCGGCTCTCAGGACCCCGTCGCCGATCTCCAGCCGGGCCATGCTCATGGAGGTCAGCGCCGCGGCACAGCCCGTGATGAGCCCGACCATGATGATGATCGGCCAGGGCTCGGGCAGGCCGGCGTAAAGCGTGGCGCCGAAAATGAGAACTGTCGGCACGCCGAGGAGCCACCAGGCGAGCGGTACGTGGAGCCGTTCGCGGTAATCGTTCATGCAGTCGAGGGTAGCGGCATACTTGATCCTGACAGTGGTAGCGGAGTGGCTATGAGCGACGACGCGGGTAAGGCCGGCGGCGCCAGGCGAAGTGACGTGACAACCAAGAAAACGGACGATACCGCCGCCGGTGATCCGGCGGGGGACGGCGCCGCGCCGGAGGAAGACCGGATCGCCGCCGGCACGGGGATACAGGAGCAGATCGCCCGTGGCGAGGGCGTGCGGGAGCGCAATCGCGCCCGGGCGCCGGAGCCCGGCCGCGCGGGCACGCCTGAGCAAGCCCTGGTCAGCACGCCAGAGCGGCGGGTGAGCCTGCCGGAGCACAGCCGCGTTCCCGGCTGGCTGCAGACCGGAGCCGCGTGGTCGTGGCGGCTGCTGCTGCTCGCGGTGACCATCTACCTGGTCGCCCGCATACTCGGCGTCCTGTATATCGTGGTCGTGCCGTGCATCGCGGCTCTGCTGCTCACCGCCTTGCTGCAGCCGCTGACGGCCCGGCTGCGCCGGGCTGGACTGTCGGGACTCGCCGCCACCTGGGCCACCTTGCTCATCGCCGCGGCCGTGCTGGGCGGCTTGATCCTGCTGGTCACCACCCGGGTGTCCGCGGATTACCCGAGCCTGGTGGCCGAGACCAAGCACACCACCACGCAGGTGGAGACGCTGTTGTCCGGTGCGCCGTTTCACGTCAAGAGCGCTACAGTCAAAGACCTGCTGAACAACGTCCCCGGCTACCTCAGCAAGCACAAATCGCTCGTCGAGGGCACCGTGGTGACCGGCGGCAAAATCGCGGCAGAATTCTTCGGCGGCCTGGTGCTGATGCTTTTCGTGACGTTCTTCCTGATCAAGGACGGGGAACGGATCTGGAACTGGCTGCTCGGCGCGATGCGGGGCGAGACCGCGCGCCGCGTCGACCGCGCCGGGCATGCCTCCTGGCTGGCGGTCGTCTACTACATGCGCGGCACGGTGGCGGTGGCCGCCATCCACGCGATCGTGGTCGGCGCGGCCCTGTCGATCATGAGGGTCCCGCTGGCCTTCCCGCTCGCCATGCTGGTCTTCCTGGCCGCGTTCGTGCCGCTGGTGGGCCTGCTGGTGGCGGGAACGCTGGCCATCGTGGTCACCTTGGCCACCAGGGGCTGGATCGACGCGGTCATCCTGCTTGGGGTGCTGATCGTCGAGGACCAGCTGGAGGCTCACCTGCTCCAGCCGCAGGTGGTCGGCCGGGTGATACGGCTCCATCCGCTCGCGGTCATTCTTTCCCTCGCGGTCGGCGGGGTGCTGGCCGGCATCCCGGGCGCCGTGGTCGCGATCCCGATGGTGGCCGTGATCACCCGCGCGCTGCCCGAACTGCGGCGCCGCGACCCCGGTCCAGACGATCCCGGCGACCCGTAGGATGCGACAGTGTCCCGATGTCGCGCTATCCTCACCGTGCGTGCCAGCAGAAGGGAGTCTTCGTTGTCGCGTTCAGAACCCGATGTGCTGATCAAGCGCCTTGACCCCGGCGTGCCGCTGCCCTCGTATTCTTATCCGGGGGACGCGGGTGCCGATCTGGCCGTCGCCGAAGACGTCGAGCTGGGCCCCGGAGAACGGGCCCTGGTGCGGACCGGGCTGGCGATCGCACTGCCGGCCGGCTACGCGGCGTTCGTGCACCCCCGCTCTGGCCTGGCGGCCAGGCACGGGGTGACGATCGTGAATGCACCGGGTACCGTCGACGCGGGCTACCGGGGCGAGATCATGGTCATCCTGCTGAACACCGATCGGGAGCGCGCGGTCCGCTTCAGCCGAGGCGACAGGATCGCGCAGCTGGTCATCCAGCGGGTGGAGCGAGCGGTGTTCCACGAAGTAGAGGTGCTACCCGGATCGAGCCGAGGCGATGGCGGCCACGGTTCGACCGGCGGGCATAGCGGTGAGCGGACAGAGGATGCTCGCACAGAACTGGTGTCGTAGGACGGCCAGAGTTGAGCGATACAGGTCCGATGTCGCCCGAGTGAGAAATTAAGAAGGAGTGTGCGGAGTGTTTCGTCGGCGTCGGTCAGCAGACGCGGGCCGGGACTACCCCCGGGACTCGCAAGAGGAGGACCAGGAGCCGTTCGGCGACGAGCTTGATGACGAGCCGTTCGACGACGAGTCGGCCGGCTCGGAGTCCGCGGGGACCCCAGCTGTGGAGGGAGGTCCGTGGGACGCAGCGGAGCGGTACCCCGTCCAGGAACGGGTCGACCTCGGCAGCCTGCACGTGCCGGTCGGTCCCGAGCACGAGATCCAGCTCGTCATGGCCGAACAGCACGGCGCCTGGGTGACGGTCAGGTACCGGCAGAGCGAGCTGCAGATCCAGGCGTTCGCCGCGGCGCGCAGGGACGCGCTGTGGGATGAGGTCCGGGCCGAGATCGCCGCCGAGGTGGGTGCGGCGGGCGGCCAGAGCGAGGAAGCCGAGGGGTCGTTCGGGGTCGAGCTGATGGCTCAGGTGCCGGTGGAACCGGGACAGCCGGCGTCGGGCCTGCGGCTGGTCAGATTCATCGGTGTCGACGGTCCTCGCTGGTTCCTGCGCGGCCTGTTCACCGGCCCGGCCGCGGCCGGCGACGAGCAAGCCGGCTTGCTCGAGGAGGTCTTCAGGGACACCGTGGTGGTCCGCGGCGAGCATCCGGTGCCGCCGCGGGAGATACTCGAGCTTCGGTTGCCGCCCGAGGCCCGCCAGGCGCTCGAAGAGCAGGCCGCCACGGCGGAGGAAGAGAACAGGTTCCGTACCGACCTGAATCCCTTCGACCGCGGCCCGGAGTTCACCGAGACGCGCTAGCCCCCTTCGGCTGGTCCCTTTCAGCTGGCTCCTCTCAGCTGGCGCTGAGCAGGCGCGCGAGTTCTTCCTCGACGTCCTCGCTGGTCACAAAGAACAACTCGTCGCCAGCCTGGAGCGGATCGTCGGCCTGCGGGACCAGGACCCGGCTCTCGCGCAAGATAGCGACCAGTGAGGTGTCCGCAGGCCACTCAATCCCGCCGACGCGCTGACCGACCAGCGGGGCGTCGTCCGGCATCGTCATCTCGACCAGGCTGGCTTCGCTCTGCCCGAATGTCATCAGCCGCACCAGGTCGCCGACGCTGACTGCCTCTTCCACCAGTGCGGATAGCAGCCTCGGCGTCGAGACCGCGACATCCACCCCCCAGGATTCGTTGTACAGCCACTCGTTGTCCGGGTGATTCACCCTGGCCACCACGCGCGGCACCCCGTACTCGGTCTTGGCGAGCAGCGAGATCACCAGGTTCGCCTTGTCGTCGCCGGTGGCGGCGATCACCACCTGGCACCTTTCCAGCGCCGCGTCGTCCAGCGAGCTGATCTCGCAGGCATCGGCGAGCAGCCATTCCGCCCGGGGCACGCTGTCCACCTTGATCGCCCTGGGCGAATGATCGATCAGCAGGACCTCGTGACCGTTCTCGAGCAGTTCGCCCGCAATGGAGCGGCCGACCGCCCCGGCTCCCGCTATCGCTACCCGCATCAGTGTCCGCCTCCCCGCGCCGCGAAGGCCGCGGCGATCCTGTCCAGGTCGTCCTCTTTGGCCACCACGTGCAGCACGTCCCCTTCCTGCAGGACGGTCCCCGGGTCGGGCACGAACGCCTGGCCGAGCCGGTCCACGAAGGCAATCCTGGTCATCGTGCTGGATTCAAGCGCCTTGACCTGCTCACCGATCCAACGGGGGGAGAAGGCGATCTCGGCCAGCACGATCCTTCCGGTCGGATCCCGCCACAGCGGCTCGCCGCCCTCGGGGAGCAGCTTGCGCAGCATCTGGTCGGCGGTCCACCGCACCGTGGCTACGGTGGGAATGCCGAGCCGCTCGTAGACCTCGGCCCGGCGCGGGTCGTAGATGCGGGCTGCCACCCTCTGCACGCCGAATGTCTCGCGAGCCACCCGGGCGGCGATGATGTTGGAGTTATCGCCGCTGCTGACCGCCGCGAAGGCATCCGCGCGATCGATGCCCGCCTGGGTGAGCACAGCCCGGTCGAAGCCGATCCCGGTGACGCGGTCGCCCTTGAACGCCGAGCCGAGCCTGCGGAAGGCCTCCGGGTCCCTGTCGATGACCGAGACGCTGTTGTCCCTGTCCTCAAGGATGTGGGCGAGTGTCGACCCAACCCGTCCGCAGCCCATGATCACGATGTGCACGGCCGTCCCCTCCACGAATGAGCGGGTCCCCCGATCAGGGGTGCCTCGCCCAAGGTATGCCCTCACTTGGCATCCTGCCCCGCCTGGGGTGGGGGATTCCACCTCATGCGGGATGGAGCCTGAGTTGAGCTTGCGCTGCGGCCCACTGGCAGTACGATCTCCTGGGCGGCGTAGGGAACAGCCGGTACCGAAATATACGAACACGCTAGCGATCAGCACCGACATTCTGGGGGAGGTGAAGCGGCGTTCCCTCCGGCCCTGAAGCCGGGATCACGTCGCCGCAGCTATGGTGAACTACCGGGCTGGCCAGGTCGTCGAGCTTACGATGAAAGACGTAGCTCATGGCGGCTGGTGCGTCGCGCGACCCGAGGACGGACCGGTGGTTTTCGTCCGGCACGCGCTGCCTGGCGAGACCGTACTCGCCCGGATCACCGAGGTGACTTCGCATCTGGCCCGCGCCGATGCGGTCGACATCGTGTCGCCGTCATCAGACCGCGTCGATCCTCCCTGCCCGCACGCGCATCCCGGCGGCTGCGGCGGCTGTGACTGGCAGCACGCGAGCCTGCCCGCGCAGCGATCGCTGAAGGCCGCCGTCGTCCGCCAGCAGCTCAAGCGACTGGCCGGCCTGGACCGTGAGGTCACGGTGGAGCCATTGCCAGGCGACGAGGAGCCCGGTAACTCCGAGGCCGGAGCAGTGCCGTCGCCCGCTGGCCTGGGATGGCGCACGCGCGTGCAGTTTGCGGTACGGCGGGACGGCGTGGCCGGATTGCGCTCGCATCGTTCGCATGACGTGGTCGATGTGGGCCAGTGCCTGATCGCGCATCCCGGCATTACCGATCTCGGCATCCCCGGGCGCCGCTGGCCCGGCACGACCTCGGTCGAAGGCCTGGTCGCGGCGGGATCGGGCGAACGGGCCGCCATCATCACCCCGGGCCGTACACGGCCGAAGGGAAGGCGTCCCCAAGCTCCCCGGTCACAGAAAGGTACCGCCTCCCCGTCCCCGTCCCCGTCCCCGTCCCCGGACACCTCTGCATCCCCGGACACCTCTGGGCCGCCGGACCTCCCCCGCGCGGATTCGATCTTGCGCCGGGTCGGGCCCCCGAACCGCGGGCTGAGTCCCCTGCGCGGCCATTCCTACCTCAGTCAGCGGGCCGCCGGACGGGACTGGCGGGTCAGCGTGGGCGCGTTCTGGCAGGTTCACCCCGCCGCGGCCGACGTGCTGACCGACGTGGTCATGGCCGCGCTCGCCCCCGAGCCCGGTGATGTGGCGCTCGACCTGTACTGCGGCGCCGGGCTGTTCGCTGGGTCACTCGCGCGCGCGGTCGGCCCGGGCGGGACGGTGATCGGGGTCGAGGCCGATAGTGCCGCGGTCCGGGACGCCCGGCATAATCTGCGCGAGTGGCCCTGGGCGAGGGTACACAAGGGTGACGTGGCCGAGGTGCTGAGCCGCGGCGACCAGCCGGGTGCGCTGCCGCCGGCCCGCTTGGTGGTGGCCGACCCGCCTCGGGCCGGACTGGCCCGCGAGGTTATCGATTACCTTGGTCAGGCCGGGAACGGGGCGGCCAGGTTCGCCTACGTCTCCTGCGACCCGGCCACCCTGGCCCGCGACATCGGCCTGCTCATCGCGTGCGGTTGGGAGCTGGACGGCCTTCGCGCGTTCGACGCGTTCCCGATGACTCACCACGTGGAATGCGTCGCGACCTTCTCGGCGCCGCCTCACTGATGGCACGTCGTAGGTACTCGATGTGCCATAGCTACCCCTCATTGGACCCGGTGGCACATCGACTTCAGCCCGTTCGAACGCGGGTGCTCGCCGGTGATGACGGTAAGGCCAGTCAGGAGGTTAGGTGCCTGGCTTGGCGGAGGATTCCGGGGCCGCCGTGGCGGTTACGTAGTAGCCGAGACCGGGAATGCGAGTTAGCAGTCCGTCCTCTTCCAGGGTGCGGAGCGCCTTGGCGCACGTCTGCCTGGCGTGCCCGTACTGCTGGCTGAGGGTGGTGATGGACGGCGTCGGCATGCCGGGCGTGAGGGTTCCCTCCGCGATCTCCCGCCGTAGCCGCGCGGCCAGCCTTACGTAGGCTCTTGGGTCCGATTCGTCGCTTATCGACACTCTCGTACCGTACTCGATTGGCAATATTGCCAATCGCAACGCTTCGACACTAGTCGAGATTAGACGAGGAGGCTAATGGTGCGTTACCGTCGGAAATCGCCAAGGCCGCCACGGCCACACAGAGCCAGATCCCAGGGCAGGTCATGATCTTTTACGCTTGGACCGCATTGAGCGGCGGAACCCCCGAGAGCCCGGAAACCCCGGAATCCTCGGTCGCCATGGGCATAACCGACGATCGCGCCAAGGCCATGCGGGCCGGTGAGGAGACTCTCGGCTCAGGCCGGGCCACCGTAGTGATCATCGAGGCGGTGCGCCCGGCGATGGCCGCGTCCACCTTAGCTCCGTGCTACGCCCAGACCGGCGTGGGCTGGCTCGGCCGACGCACCGGCGGCGGCGAGGTGGCCTGGGACAGGTTTTTCCTGCGGGGTGATCCGGCTGATTTCCCGGGCCCTGGCAGGATGGGACCATGAAACTCAGGATCTTCACCGAGCCGCAGCAGGGAGCCGACTATCAGACGCTACGCAAGGTGGCGCTGGCCGCTGAGGAACTCGAGTTCGACGCCTTCTTCAGGTCCGACCATTACCTGAGCATGGGCGACGGCTCCGGGCTGCCTGGACCCACAGACTCGTGGGTCACGCTGGCCGGCCTCGCCCTGGAGACCAGCCGCATCAGGCTCGGGACGCTGGTGACCGCGGCGACGTTCCGGCTGCCCGGCTCGCTCGCCATCACCGTGGCCCAGGTCGACCAGATGAGCGGCGGCCGGGTCGAGCTGGGTCTCGGCACCGGCTGGTTCGAGGCCGAGCACACTGCGTACGGCATACCTTTCCCGCCGCTCGGGGAGCGGTTCGGGCGGCTTGAGGAGCAACTCGCGGTCATCACCGGGCTCTGGGCGACCGGAGAAGGCGAAACGTTTTCCTTCGACGGCACGTATTACCAGCTGACCGATTCGCCCGCGCTGCCCAAGCCAGCCCAGCGTCCGCGGCCGCCGGTCCTCGTGGGCGGCACGGGGCCTAAGCGCACGCCGCGGCTGGCCGCCAGGTTCGCCGACGAGTACAACGCGCAGTTCCATTCCGTGCAGGAATCGGCGGAGGCGTTCGCGCGTACCCGTGAGGCTTGTGAGGCCGTCGGTCGCTATCCCGACTCGATGACCTACTCGGTCGCCCAGACCGTGTGCTGCGGCAAGGACGAAGCCGAGTTCCGCCGCCGGGCGGCCGCGATCGGCCGGGACCCCGAGGACCTGCGGGATAACGCGATCGCGGGGACGCCAGGTGAGGTGGCGGCCAAGATTGCCGAGTTCGCCGAGATCGGAGCCGAACGCGTTTACCTGCAGGTACTCGACCTCGCCGACCTGGACCACCTGGAGTTGATCGCCTCCTACGTGACGCCGCAGGTCTAGCCAGTGCCGTGTCAGGTAACGTTCGCCCCGCTCCCAGCAGCTTCGCCGGGGCAGAACCCTGAACCTGACCCACAACGACGGACCATCGGTGTTGCCAGGACAGTTGCCAGGACAACCGCGATGGACCATCGGTGTCGCTGCAGAGCGGGAGCGCCCGGCACGGGTGGGGCAGGCGAGCCGGTGGTGTTCGCGGTGGATGCCGACCCTTCGACGGGCGTGACCTTTGCCGCACCCGGGTAACCGGGGAACGCTGGTTGATGAGGTACTGCTAGCTGAACGCGCGGTGGACGGCTGACTGGCCCAGCGCGCTGGCCGGCTGGAAGCCGTAGGTGCCCTGGTCGCGCAGTTCGGTGGCGGCTGCGACGAGCGCGCCCAGGGCCGCGAACGCGAACGACCCACCTACCGAGACCCGGCTGACCCCGGCTTCGGCCAGCGCGGGCACAGGCGGCGCACCCTCGATGGCGAGTACGTTCACTGGCCGGTCGACCTCGCGGACCACCTGGCGGATATCCTGCAGGCCGCGCAGGCCGGGGGCATAAAGGACGTCGGCGCCAGCTTCGGCATAGGCCTGAAGCCTGGCGATCGTGTCTGCGAGGTCGGGGCGGCCGTGCAGGTAATTCTCGGCGCGGGCGGTGAGTACGAAGCGAACGGGGCCCGCGTGCGCAGCTTCGGCCGCCGCTGCGACGCGTGCGGCGGCGAGGTCGGTGGCGTAGATCGGATCCTCTTCCTGGCCGGTGAAGTCTTCCACCGAGCCGCCGGCCAGGCCGACATCGATCGCCATCCCTATGGTCTGCGCGACGCCTGCGGGCTCGTCCGCAAAAGCGTTTTCCAGGTCGGCGGAAACGGGCAGATCCGTTGCCGCGACAATGACCGCGGCGTGCACCAGCGCTTCCTCCCGGCTTACCGAGCCATCAGTGCGCCCCAACGATGCCGCGAAGCCGGAACTCGTGGTGGCCAGAGCCTTGAATCCGAGCGCTGCGAGCAGCCTGGCGGATCCGAGGTCCCACGGGTTGGGCAGCAGG
Source organism: uncultured Actinomycetes bacterium (assembly GCA_963808315.1). Lineage (GTDB taxonomy): Bacteria > Actinomycetota > Actinomycetes > Streptosporangiales > Streptosporangiaceae > Palsa-504. Next base: position 412,830 of record CAWEFK010000024.1, read on the forward strand.
AGCGGCTCGCCTGCGCCGGTGCAGGGCCAGGAACTCTCGCGCTTTATCTGCCTGAGTAATCATCTACATAACGTATCGCCGGGGATCGGCCGCTGTCGGCCCGGTAAGCCCGTATTGACCGGAAATGCCAGCTCAGTGACGTTAAAGAGCAGCGTACCGGCCAAACGCTCTCGACCGCCGGACGGTAACGCTGCGCAACAACGGTCGTAATGGTTACACCTAGCCATATGGCTTGCGGGGCGGTAACTGCGATGCGATGGTTGAGCAGTGCGAACTGGTACCGCTACTGGCAGAAGGATGCGACTTGTCGTCATCCTGTCGGTCGCGGGCGCCGCGACGGCGATGCTCGGCGTCATCCTGGTGATTCTGAGCATCGTCATGCACCACATGACGTACCGCCCCGCCGCCGGTATGACCCGCCTCGGGCTGGATGTCGGTGCCGCGGGTATTGCGTTCGGCCTGATCGTCCTGGTGGTTTTCGCGTGTACCCGGGGGCGGGGCCGCAAACGCCGTCGGGTGCCAGGGGCGACTGATGGCAGCGCCCGTCATGGGCGCGGGCCGGGGACACGTTCGGCCCGGTCACATGTCTTGAAGCCCACCGGCGTGTACTCGCCCGGAGGACTGCTCGATGTACCCAGGGATGTCCGCGGGCCGGAAGGCCAACCTATCCAGGGCTCGCAGGCCCAGGGCCAGCGAGCGCCGCGGAACCCGCGCGGCCCGGGATACCCGGGCACCTTCGTCAACCCAGAGAGCTTATGGATCCCCGGACGCCATCAGAGCGGCAGAGGCTCCGCGGGGTCCAGGGGCCGCCCGGATCCCGGATCCGTACGCTGGTTCCCGGATTCGTGAGACCTCCATGCCGCCGATGGCTGGCGCGGCCCCCGGTGGCGGATGGCCCCAGGACCAGCCCTGGGCGTACCGCCCTGGAGCCCAGCCGCCACCACGCCCCGTTCACCAGCCAGGAATGAGCTCTGCCGATTCCGGCCGGGTACCTCATCCACCAGGAGACGGCCGGCCGGTGTCACCTGCCGATCGCCCGCGTTCCGCCGAGGCGCCTAGGCCCATGCCGCCTCGCGAGGCCATGCCGCCTCGCGAGCCCATGCCGCGCCATGGTCCGCCTCCGCCTCCGCCGCATGCTCCTGCAGCGTCGTACGGCCCGTCTCGCGGGCCCAATCCGCCGCACAGGCCCGCTCCGTCCTACGGTCCCCCTCTGCCCCACGGCCCCGGTGTGTCTTACGGTCCCGCGGCGTCTTATGGCCCCTCCGGCCCTCGTAGTTCCGCATCGCCACCCGAAGGTCCGCGGCCCGGCGGCCCGGCCCGCCCGGGCGGACCCCGGCCGGCTCGCGAGCCAGCCAGTCCCCTCCACCCGGGTCCCCCCCGCGGCCCGGAGAGCGGAGCCCCCCGCGGCCCGGGTGGCCGTGGCTATGCCCCCCAGGGGCGGTCCCGGTCCGATGATCCCGCTGAACGGTTCGACGGCGGGTACGCACCCGTGATCCGTACGGCCGAAAAGCCGGTCCGGCCGGGTAACCCTGCTCGCCCGGCGAACCCCGGCTCGGCTGGCGGTCCCGGCTCGGCCGGCGGTCCCGGTCCGGCCGGCGGTCCCGGGCGTCACGCCGAGGGCACGCCAGCCGACGTATACGTCTACCGGGACACCGATGCGCCGGATTCTGCCGCGACGGCTGCATCGGGGCAGGGGCCTGACGAGCGCGACACCTCCTACTGGTATGACCTGTCCGGCGCGGACGGCGCACCTGCGGACAGCGCGCCCGTCCCGGCCGAGACGCGCGGGCCGTTCGAGCCGCTGGTGTCGTCCAGCGATCCGCCGGCGAAGCCTGCGCGAGGTCAGGAACCTGCTCCGGACCACTCGGCCGCCCCGGTGCCGCCGAACGCGGGCGCGGACCCCGGGCCGGAGGATCCTGCGCCCGGACGGACGAGCAAACTCGAGCAGATCAGGGATTTCTACCTAACCGCTGAAGCGATCGGCGAGCAGAACGTCGACAAGCACTTCGACCAACTTCTGGCTCAGCAGCGGGAACTGATCAGCGAATATTTCAAGCAGTCACCCGCCGCTGCTCAGGCCGGAGCCGACACGCCGGAGCCGACCCCGGTGACCCCCATGACCCCCATGACCCCGGCGATCCCGGATCAGGCCGCCGCGGCCAGGCGGACAATCCACCCGGAGCAAGCGTCACCGCCGAGCCGCCCCGCGTATGGTGACCCCGGACGGTCATGCGCTGGTCATCGCGGTGCTCGGCCTGGGTGAGGCCGGATCGGAGATCGCCCGGGATTTGGTCCGCGCGGGGGCCAATGTCCGGGGCTATGACCCGGCGGTAACCGCGGCCGGCGGCATCACCGGCACGGCCAGCGAAGCGGAGGCCGCCCGCGGGGCCGACCTGGTGCTCAGCGTCAACAGCGCGAAGGCCGCCGTGGACGCGTTCCAGGCCGGGCGGGCCGGCCTGGCGCCGGACGCGCTGTGGGCCGACCTGAATACCGCCTCGCCGGGGACCAAACGACAGCTAGCCGACATCGCTGGTGCGGCTCGCGTTCCCTTCGCCGACGTCGCGATGATGGCCCCGGTGCCCGGCCGCGGCTTGCGCGTCCCCATGCTCGCCAGCGGCGAGGCCGCGCCGCGCTACGCCGCCATGCTGGGGCCGCTCGGCGCGGACATCGAGGTGCTTGACGGGCCGGCCGGGCTCGCCGCCAGTAAGAAACTACTGCGCAGCGTGTTCTACAAGGGCATGGCCGCGGCGGTGGTCGAGGCCCTGGACGCCGCCCGGGCCGTGGGGGATGAGCCGTGGCTGCGCGCGCACATCGCGGCCGAACTCACCGCCGCGGACACCGGAACGATGGTGCGGATCATCGACGGCACCCGCAGGCACGCGGTGCGCCGGGCCGCGGAGATGGAAGCGGCCGCGCAGATGGTTACCGAGCCTCGGGCGTCCCGCCGCTGATGGCCGAGGCCAGCCGCGCCCTGCACGAGCGCCTGGCCCGCAACCCGCCTGCGCCGGTAGCCGAGCGCCGCTCGTACCAGAGGCCCCCGGTAAGTACCTTGATATCGAGATACTATAGGTTGGATCGTACGGTACGAGCGAGGAGGCTCAGGAACGATGACGGCGAACAGCTTCGGCAGCCGGGCGACGCTCAAGGTTGCGGACCAGCAGTACGAGATCTACCGGCTGGACGCCGTGGACGGATCGGGCAGCCTCCCGTTCAGCCTGAAGATCCTGCTGGAGAACCTGCTGCGCAACGAGGACGGCGTGAACATCACTGCCGACCACGTCCGCGCGCTGGCCCAGTGGGACCCGAGCTCCGAACCTGGCACCGAGATCCAGTTCACCCCCGCCCGGGTCATCCTGCAGGACCTGACCGGCGTGCCCGCCGTCGTCGACCTGGCCGCGATGCGCGAGGCCATGCAGGCCCTGGGCGGCGACCCGACGCAAGATCAACCCGCTCATCCCGGCCGAGCTGGTCATCGACCACTCCGTGGTGGCGGACGTGTTCGGCAGCCCGGACGCGTTCAGCCGGAACGTGGAGATCGAGTTCGAGCGCAACCACGAGCGGTTCCAGTTCCTGCGCTGGGGTCAGGACGCGTTCAGCCAGTTCAAGGTGGTCCCGCCGGGCACCGGCATCGTGCATCAGGTGAACATCGAGTACCTGGCCCGGGTCGTGATGAACCGAGACGGCGTCGCCTACCCCGACACCTGCGTGGGCACCGATTCGCACACCACCATGCAGAACGGCCTGGGCATCCTCGGCTGGGGCGTCGGCGGCATCGAGGCGGAGGCCGCGATGCTCGGCCAGCCGATCTCGATGCTCATCCCGCGGGTGGTCGGGTTCCGGCTCACCGGCGAGCTGCCGAGCGGCGCCACCGCCACCGACCTGGTGCTCACCATCACCGAGCTGCTGCGCAAGCACGGCGTGGTCGGCAAGTTCGTCGAGTTCTACGGCGACGGCGTGGCCGCGGTCCCGGTGGCCAACCGCGCGACCATCGGCAACATGTCACCGGAGTTCGGCTCGACCTGCGCGATCTTCCCCATCGACGCAGCACACGCTGGACTACCTCAGCGCTCACCGGCCGCCCGCGACGATCAGCTCGGCCTGGTCGAGGCGTACGCCAAGGAGCAGGGGCTCTGGCACGACCCGCAGGCCCGGCACGACGACGTGCAGGTACTCCGAGGAGCTCAGCCTCGACCTGTCCTCCGTGGTCCCGTCGATCGCCGGCCCGAAGCGCCCGCAGGACCGGATCGCGCTGGCCGACGCCAAGACGGCCTTCCGCGACGCCCTGCCGAACTACGTCGACGAAGAGCACCCTGGACAACGGCCTGGACGGCACCTTCCCCGCCTCGGACCCGGTGGCCGCGGGCGACGGGAGCCGCCCCGACCAAGCCCGACCCGGGTCACCCTGGAGGACGGCACCGAGACCGAGGTCGACCACGGCAGCGTGGTGATCGCCGCGATCACCTCCTGCACCAACACCTCGAACCCGTCGGTCATGGTCGGGGCCGCGCTGCTGGCCAAGAACGCGGTCGAGCGCGGGCTGAACCGCAAGCCCTGGGTCAAGACCTCGCTGGCGCCCGGCTCCAAGGTCGTCATGGACTACTTCGAGCGGGCCGGCCTGATGCCCTACCTGGACAAACTCGGCTTCAACCTGGTCGGCTACGGCTGCACCACCTGCATCGGCAACTCCGGGCCGCTGCCGCCGGCGATCAGCGAAGCGGTCAGCCGACAGCGACCTGGCCGTGGCGGCCGTGCTGTCGGGGAACCGGAACTTCGAGGGCCGGATCAACCCCGACGTGAAGCTGAACTACCTGGCCTCCCCGCCGCTGGTGGTCGCCTACGCGCTGGCCGGGACGATGGACATCGACCTGAACCGCGAGCCGCTCGGCTCCGACACCGAAGGCAAGCCGGTCTACCTGGCCGACATCTGGCCCTCGGCCGAGGATATCGCCGACGTCGTGCAGACCGCGGTGGCGCAGGAGATGTTCACTCGCGACTACGCCGACGTGTTCAAGGGCGACGACAACTGGCGCGGCCTGCAGATCCCTGAGGGCGACACCTTCGACTGGGGCGAGAACTCGACGTACGTGCGCCGCCCGCCGTATTTCGACGGGATGCCGGCCGAGCCGGAGCCGGTCACCGACATTACCGGCGCCAAAGTGCTGGCCCTGCTCGGCGACTCGGTGACCACCGACCACATCTCGCCGGCCGGGGCGATCAAGACCGACAGCCCGGCGGGCAAGTACCTGACCTCCCGCGACGTGCCGCGCCGCGACTTCAACTCCTACGGCTCCCGCCGCGGCAACCACGAGGTGATGATCCGCGGCACGTTCGCCAACATCAGGCTGCGCAACCAGCTCGCGCCCGGCACCGAAGGCGGGGTGACCACCAAGGACGGCGAGCAGCTGCCGATCTACGACGCGTCCCGCCAGTACATCGAGGCGGGCACCCCGCTGATCGTGCTCGGCGGCAAGGAGTACGGCTCGGGCTCATCCCGGGACTGGGCCGCCAAAGGCACCCTGCTGCTCGGCGTGCGCGCGGTGCTGGTCGAGTCCTTCGAGCGCATCCACCGGTCGAACCTGATCGGCATGGGCGTGCTGCCGCTGCAGTACCAGCCGGGGGAGTCGGCCGCGTCGCTGGGCCTGACCGGCCAGGAAACCTTCGACATCCGGGGTATCGAAGAGCTAAATTCAGGAAATATTCCGAACGAAGTCGTGGTGTCAGCCGACGGCAAGGAATTCCGGGCCAAGGTGCGGATCGACACGCCCGGGCGAGGCGGAGTACTACCGGCACGGCGGCATCATGCAGTACGTGCTGCGCTCGCTGCTGACGACGGGACGGCCATAACGGCAGCTGACTCTGGCCTCGTCGCCAGGCTCAGGGCCGCGGGCTGCGTCTTCGCGGAGGACGAAGCCCGGCTGCTGACTTCCGCCGGGCGCCCGCCGGCCGAGCTCGCGGCCATGGTGGAGCGGCGCGCGGCCGGCGAGCCGCTTGAGCACGTGCTGGGCTGGGCGGAGTTCTGCGGGCTGCGGATCACGGTGGCGCCCGGTGTCTTCGTGCCGCGGCGGCGTACCGAGTTCCTGGTCGCCCGCGCCGTCGCCCTGGCCCGGCCGGATGACGTCATCGTCGACCTGTGCTGCGGGGCGGGCGCGATCGGTGCCGCGCTGGCCGCAGCCGTGGACCGGGGTGGCGGTGCACGCGGCCGACATCGACCCGGCCGCCGTCCGCTGCGCCCGGCAGAACCTCGCCGGGGCCGCGGGTCACGTCTACGCCGGTGACCTGTACGAGCCGCTGCCCGCCGGGTTGCGCGGCCGGGTCGGCGTCCTGGTCGCGAACGTGCCCTACGTGCCCACCCGCGAGATCGGCTTCCTGCCGCCCGAGGCCCGTACGCACGAGCCGCTGGCCGCGCTGGACGGTGGCGCGGACGGCTTGGACGTGCTGCGCCGGGTCGCCGCCGGGGCACCGGACTGGCTGGCGCCCCGGCGGTCACCTGCTGACCGAGACCAGCGAGCGGCAGGTGACCGCGGCGCAGGCCGCCTTGGCCGCCTGCGGCCTGAGCGCCCGGGCGTCCAGGTCCGCGGACCTGGACGCCACCGTCGTCATCGGCCGGTTCTCCGGCCGGTAACCGGGTCAGAAGCCGGGGAACACCTTCCGCAGCTCGTCCAGGTCCACGCCGGCGCTCTCGACCGCAGGGGTGTGTTCCGGGTCCAGCCGTCCGTAGATCAGCCGGAGAAACGCCTCCGCCGGCAGCCGCAGCTCGGACAGCCCGAGTTCGGGCGTGGTCTCGCCGTCCGCTGCGGTCAGCGTCACCGTCTCGCCGGTCGTCAGCGTGAACTGGCGCTCCGGGTCGCTGGTCAGCACGCGGATCTTGCGCTGGGCGCCGTCGGGCCGGGCGCCCCGGCTCGCAATCTGATCGAGGGTGTCGATGAGCAGCGCGACCGCGTCCGGGGCGACCGTGGCCGCGGGGTCGAACGCCACGGCGACATCCCAGGTATGCACGGAGTGCTCGCCCAGCCGCATCCGCACCAGGGCCGCGGTGCCGAGCTCCATCCCGAACATGTCCAGGTGCAGCCGGTCCTGTTCGTCCGCGTCGAGGGATTCGAACCGCTCCAGGGTCACCGCGTCGGCCCGCAGTGAATCCGACGCCTGGGCCTGCGGGTCCTTGGCGTTCCAGGTGTCCCAGATCGGGCCGAACGCCTCCGCTCCCGGCGGATCCTGCCCGCTGAGGCCGGCGTCGAGGAACAGGCCGAAGATCTCGGCCTGGGAGCCAAGGTGGGACAGCACCTGGGCGATCGACCACTCGCTGTCATACGAGCGTTGCTCGAGCTGGTCGACGTGAGCGGCTCGGCCGTGCCTCGCAGCAGCTCGTGGGAGTGCCGCAGGGCGCTGATCCACGGCGCCGGGCTGGATTCCATGTCGTTATCTCCGATGCTCGCGGGCCTGGCTGGAGGAAATCCTCCGCAAAGCCTAGTCCGCGGGGTACGCCCGCTCCCGGCGCGGTAACGTGTGCGATGCTCGCGCCACAGGGAAGGGAACGGCAATGGCTAACGGCAGCGGCTTGGCCTCGGTGAACGACGGTGACCCAGCTGACGCACGATACGGACGACACGGGCCGCCTGGCCGGGCATGAGCCTGCCCGGCCCTGGCTCGGCCGCCGCCGCGTCATCGCCGTCTATAGCGTGTTCGGTGCCTACGCCGCCGTCTCGGCGGTCTTCGCCGGGGGCGAGGATAAGGTCTGGGCCATCTGGGCGGCCTGCGGTTACGCCGCGGCGCTGGTCATCATGTGGAGCGTGGCGCTCACGCGGCCAGACCGTCGCGCTCGGGGTCTCGGTGGCGGTAGCGGTGGTCGCGCCGCTGCTGTGGCTGTCCGTCGCCTACCCGCTCGAGGCCGGGATGGTCGTCATCGAGCGGTCCGCCACGCTGCTGATCCACCACGGCTCGCCCTACCTGCCCGCCGCGCAGGTCATCTCCTGGCTGTCCTACAACCCCTACCTGCCCGTGATGACCCTGGTCGGCCTGCCGAACGCGGCCGGGCTGCGCGGGCTGGCCGGGAAATCGCCGGGATCTGGCTGGCCATCGGGACGGTGGTCCCGCTGGCCGTGGCGTTCTGGATCGCCAGGCCGCGCGGCGCTGCCGGTCGTGCCGCCGGGACGCGCTGCAGGCCATGGCGATCGCGGTCGCCTCGCCGGTGATCGGGCTCAACCTGGCGGTGATCACCACGGATCCGCCCGTACTCGCGTTCATCGCTGCTGGCGCTGGCGCTGAGCGTCCCGCGGGAGCGGAGATCGGCCGCGGCCGCGGCCGCTGTACTCCGGGGCGGCCCTCGGCGTGGCCTGTGACCTGAAGTCCACCGCGTGGCTGGCGGTCCCGGTCATGGCTGCGTTGTTCTACGCGCGTGACGGCGTGCGGGCCGCGGTCCGTTTCACCGCGGCGGCGGTGATCACCACCGTGGCCCTGACCGTGGCCCTGGCCCCGGCCACGGTGACCAGCTCGCGGCGGCCAAGGCCCTGGTGCAGCAACAGCGTGCTGTTCCCGCTCGGCCTGACCCGCGACAAGACGCCCGCCGGGAGCCTGCTGCCCGGGCACCTGCTGACCGCGATGGGAACGGCCGGGCACGTGCATGTCGGTCGGCCTGCTGCTCGCGGCCGGCCTGGCCATCGCGATCTCGCTGGTGGTCAGGCCGCCGCTGGACGTGCCCGCCGCGGCCCGGCGGCTCGCGGCCGGGCTGACGCTGATGTTCCTGCTCGGGCCCGACGTGCGGTTCGGCTACTTCCTCTACCCGCTCGGCCTGCTCGGCTGGCTGGCCCTGACCGGCCCCCCGGAACCGGCTGGCCCCGAGATGTGGAAGGCTAGTCGGGTCGAGAACGGAAAGGGAGTAAATCATGCGCGTGGTAGAGGTCGGCCGCCGGGGCGGCCCGGAGGTGCTGAGCGTCGCGGAGCGGGAGGCCCCCCGGCCCGGACCTGGCCAGGTCGTGGTGGACGTGGCCGCGGCCGGGGTGAACTTCATGGACATCTACCAGCGTCAGGGCGTCGGCGGCTACCGTCCGGAGCTGCCGTTCGTGCCCGGAGCGGAGGGCGCGGGCACGGTGGCCGCGGTGGGGGAGGGCGTCACCCACCTGTCCGTCGGTGACCACGTGGCCTGGGCGGGCCCGGGCGGCGGCTACGCCGAGCAGGTCGCGCTCCCGGCCGGGCGCGCGGTTCCGGTCCCCGACGGGATCAGCTCGCAGGCTGCGGCCGCCGCCATCTTGCAAGGCATGACCGCTCACTACCTGGTGACCAGCACCTATCCGGTGCGCGAAGGCGATGTCGCGGTGGTGCACGCGGCCGCCGGCGGGGTCGGGCTGCTGCTCACCCAGCTGGTGAAGCGGCGCGGCGGGATCGTCGTCGCCACCACCTCCGGCGGGGACAAGGCCGAGCTGGCCCGCGGCGCGGGCGCCGACCACATTGCCGGTTATGACGACTTCCGTGCCGTCGTCGACGACGTCACGGACGGCGTGGGCGCGCACGTGGTGTACGACGGGATCGGCCAGGCCACCTTCGACGACGGCCTGGCGGCGCTGCGCCGGCGCGGGATGATGGTCCTGTACGGAGCCGCGAGCGGTCAGGTCCCCCCGCTCGACCCGCAGCAGCCTGAACAGCGGCGGTTCGCTGTTCCTGACCCGGCCCACCATGGCGCACTACATCGCCGACGACGAGGAACTGCGGTGGCGCTCCGGCGAGATCTTCTCGTGGATCGCCAAGGGGGAGCTCGACGTGCGGATCGGCGGCACCTACCCGCTGGCGCAGGCCCGTCAGGCCCAGGAGGATCTGGCCGCCCGGCGGACCACCGGCAAGCTGCTGCTCCTGCCCGGCCTGTAGCGCCCGCAGGCGCGGCCGTACGGCGCGTCGTGCCCGTGCTGCGTGCCCTGACCTGTGCTGGCGCACGCAGCACGGTTCGTTCGGCCCGGGAATATGTCCGATAGCTTAAGGGACTGATGGCTGACCTCCTCTCCGGCGGACCGCGCCGGAAATACCAGATCACGCTGCTCGTGGTGGCCGTGGCGGCCGCCGGGTTCAACCTGCGCACCGCGATCACCAGCCTGCCGCCGCTGTTCCCCGATCTCGGCACCCGACTGCACCTGTCGTCGGCCGCGCTGTCGGTGCTCGCGGCGACGCCCGTGATCTGCTTCGGCGTCGTCTCCGCCTTCGCCGCCTGGCTGAACCGGCGCTTCGGCGAGGAGCCGATCCTGCTGGTGGCCCTGGGCGTGCTCACCGCGGGACTGCTGTTGCGGGGCGCGGCGCCGGCGGCGCTGCTGTTCCCGGGCACCGCGCTGGCGGCCAGCGCGATCGCTATCTTGAACGTGCTGCTGTCCAGCATGGTCAAGCGGCGCTGGCCGGAACGCGCCGGGCTGCTGATCGGGATCTACCTGACCGCGCTGTCGCTGGGCGCGATCTTGTCCTCACTGGTCAGCGTGCCGCTGTACCGCGAGCTCGGGCGGTTCGGTGCGGCTCGCGCTCGGGCTGTGGGCGGCCCCGGCCGCGCTGGCCGTGCTGCTGTGGCTGCCTCAGCTCAGGTACCGGAGGGCCGGAGCCGGGGCCGTGCCGGAGCGGGCCGGGCCCGCCGCGGAACCCGCCGGTCCCGCGCCCGGCGGCCCGGATCAAGGTCTATAGGTACGCACTCACCTGGCAGGTCACGGCGTTCATGGGGCTGCAGAGCCTGCTGTACTACGCGGTCCTGTCCTGGCTGCCGACCATCCTGCAGGACCGTGGCAGCTCGGCGGTCACGGCCGGGAACCTGCTCGGCCTGATGGCCGTGGGCAACCTGGCCACCTCGCTGATCGTGCCGGTGCTCGCCCAACGCACCCCCGGCCAGCGCGGACTGGTCTTGCCCAGCATGATCGGTACCGCGGCCGGCCTGGCCGGCGTGCTGTGGGCGCCGCTGGGTCAGGCCCCGCTGTGGGTCCTGGTGCTCGGCGTCAGCCAGGGATCGTCCCTCGGCCTGGCCATCTTCTTCATGATGGCCCGGGCGCCGAGCCCCAGCGTGGCCGCCTCGCTCTCGGCCTTCTCGCAGTCGGTCGGCTACCTCGCGGCCAGCGCCGGGCCGCTGGAATTGGGCCTGCTGCACACCGCCACCGGGAGCTGGAACATTCCGGTCACGCTGCTGCTCGTGCTCTGCGCCGCCGAGCTAGTCGTTGGCCTCCTGGCCGCCCGGCCGCTCGTACTGCCCGAGGATCCCGTTCCCCCCGGGCCGGCAAAACCCCGACACGGGCGTCGGGGACTGGCGCGACGCGAATGAGCGGAATCCGAAACATCCCGGCCGTAGACTCAGACCCGTTCATGTTCCCATCAGGCCCGCATAGCACTTAAGGAGCAGCCGGTGACCCTGCTGGAGCGCATCAACGGTCCTGAGGACCTGAAGGAGCTGAGCCAAGACCAGCTCACCCGGCTGGCCGGGGAGATCCGCGATCTGCTCATCGAGACCACGACGAGGACCGGCGGCCATCTCGGGCCGAACCTGGGCGTGGTCGAGCTCACCATCGCGATCCACCGGGTCTTCGACTCGCCCAAGGACCGGATCGTCTTCGACACCGGCCACCAGTCGTACGTGCACAAACTGCTCACCGGCCGCGTCGCGCAGTTCGGCACGCTGCAAGCAGTACGGCGGCCTGACCGGCTACCCGTGCCAGGCGGAGTCCGAGCACGACCTGGTGGAGAACTCGCACGCCTCGACCAGCCTGTCCTACGCCGACGGCCTGGCCAAGGCCTACAAGCTGCGGGGCGAGCCGGATCGGACCGTGGTCGCCGTCATCGGTGACGGCGCGCTCACCGGCGGCATGGCCTGGGAGGCGCTGAACAACATCGCCGCCGACGAAGGACTCGCGGCTGGTCATGATCGTCAACGACAACGGCTGGTCCTACCAGCCGACCATCGGCGGCCTCGCCGAGCATCTGGCCGCGATCCGGGTCAGCCAGCGGTACGAGAACGTGCTCGACTACATCAAGACCACGCTGTCCCGCGCGCCGCTGGGCGGCCCGCTGTACGGGACGCTGCACGGCATCAAGAAGGGCATCAAGGACGTCCTGCAGCCGCAGGTGATGTTCGAGGACCTGGGCATCAAGTACGTCGGCCCCATCGACGGGCACGACGAGCGCCTGGTGGAGAACGCGCTGCGCCGGGCCCGTGACTACGGCGGCCCCGTGCTCCTGCACGTGATCACCAGGAAGGGCCTGGGTTACCCGGAGGCCGAGCAGAACGCGGACGACCGGCTGCACCAGGTGCCCGCGGCCGGTGCGCTGCCCGGGACGTGGAGCCGGGTGTTCGGCGACGAGATGGTGGTGATCGGCGCCCGCCGCCCCGACGTGGTGGCGATCACCGCGGCGATGCTGAACCCGACCGGCCTGACGCAGTTCGCCGCGGCCTACCCGAGTCGGGTCTACGACGTGGGGATCGCCGAGCAGCACGCGATGACCAGCGCCGCGGGCCTGGCCATGGGCGGCCTGCACCCGGTCGTGGCCATCTACTCGACGTTCCTCAACCGCGCCTTCGACCAGACGCTGATGGACGTGGCCCTGCACAAGCTCCCGGTGACGATCGTGCTGGACCGGGCCGGCGTGACCGGGCCAGACGGCGCCAGCCATCACGGCATGTGGGACGGGTCGATCATGCAGCTCGTCCCGGGCATGAAGATCGCGGCGCCCAGGGACGCCAAGCGGGTCGCCGAGCTGCTCAGCGAGGCGGTCGAGATCTCCACCGGGCCGACCGTGGTCAGGTTCCCCAAGGGCAAGGTGGGCGGCGAGGTCGAGGCGGTCGCCAAGCTCGGCGGCATGGACGTGCTGCGCGAGCCCGCCGACGGCCTCGGCGCGGACGTGCTGCTGGCCGGCGCGGGCCCGATGGCGCTGATGGGCCTGGAGGTCGCGGACCGGCTCGCCGGGCACGGGATCGGCGTCACCGTGGTGGACCCGCGCTGGACCAAGCCGATCGACGAGGCGCTGGTCGGGGCGGCGCGAGGCCACCGGCTGGTGGTGGCCGTGGAGGACAACGGGCGGGTCGGCGGGTTCGGCGACGCGGTGTCCAGGCTGCTGCGTGACCATGACGTGGACGTGCCGGTCAAGACGTTCGGGCTGCCGCAGGAGTTCCTCATCCACGGGACGCGCGACGAGGTGCTCGAGGACGTGGGCCTGACCCCGCAGCAGCTAGCCCGCCAGATCACCGAGGCGGTCGCGCTGCGGTCATCGGGCGATGACCGCGACGACAGCCCGGCCGAGGCCACGACGGCTGCCGAACGGCGGCCCGTCGAGTAGCGTTAATACTCATGCTGAACGTAGCCGTGATCGGCTCGGGCCCGGCCGGGCTTTATGCCGCCGAGGCCCTGGTCAAGCAGGCGGCGGCGCTGCCGCTTCCTGTCCAGGTGCGCGTCGACGTGATCGACCGGCTGCCGACGCCGTACGGCCTGGTCCGCTACGGGGTGGCGCCCGACCACAAGTCGATCAAGTCCATCGCGCAGTACCTGCGCAAGGTGCTGGAGAGCCCGGACGTCCGCTTCGTCGGCGGGGTGCACCTCGGCGAGGACGTCACCCGCGATGACCTGGTGGCGGCCTACGACGCGGTGATCTACGCGACCGGGGCGATGCGAGACCGGCGGCTCGGCATCGGTGGCGAGGACCTGCCGGGCAGCTACGCCGCCACCGACTTCGTGAACTGGTACTGCGGCCATCCGGACATGGACTCCGGCACGTTCACCCTGGACGCGGAGTCAGTCGCGGTGATCGGCGTGGGCAACGTCGCCGTCGACGTGGCCCGGATCCTGGCCCGGGACCCGGCCGAACTGCACACCACCGACGTGCCGCAGCCCGTCCTCGAGGCCCTGCACGCGAGCAAGGTGCGCGAGGTCCACATGATCGGCCGCCGTGGGCCCGCGTACGCCAAGTTCACCACCAAAGAGCTGCGTGAGCTGGGCGAACTGCCCGGCGTCGAGATCATCGTGCCCGCCGACGAGGCCGACCTGACCGCGTACGACGCCTCGGGCGAGGGCGTCGCGCTGGCCGATTCCGACCGCCGGGTCCGCGGCAACCTGGTCGCGATCTCGAAATGGGCGCAGGCCGGCTCCGCGGCCCCGTCTTCGTCCTCCGGGCACGCACGCCGGCTGATCATCAGGTTCTGGCTCAAGCCGGTCGAGATCCTCGGCACCGAACGGGTCAGTGGTATCACCCTGGAGCGAACCGCGATCGACGCCAGCGGGGCCTTCGGCCGGCACCGGGCAGTACGAAACGATGGACGCGCAGATGGTGCTGCGTTCGGTGGGATACCAGAGCGTGCCGTTGCCCGGCGTGCCCTTTGACGAGCGTGCCTCCGTGGTCCCGAACGCGCTGGGCCGCGTGCTGGGCCCCGACGGTTCACCGCTGCCCGGTGAGTACGTGGCCGGCTGGCTGAAGCGCGGCCCGACCGGCGTGATCGGCACCAACAAGTCCGACGCGGCCGAGACCGTCCGGTGCCTGCTCGAGGACCTGGCCGGCGGCCCGGGCGACGGTGACGTGCCGCTGCCGCGGGCGGGCCTGCTCAGGTACCCCGATCCTGTGGAGCAGCCGGAGCCGGCCGGCGAGACCGCGATCGCCGAAGCCGGGGCCGCGAAGGCCGGCGCGGCCGCCGATGATTGGCCGCTGGCCGCCGTCCTGGCCGGACGCGGGATCATGCCCGTCTCCTACGCCGAGTGGCTGCGCATCGAGGCCGCGGAAACCGACCTGGCCAAGGAACTCGGCCGGGGCGAACGAGTCAAGCTCCACAACCGCGACGCCATCTGGTCCGCCTGCCGCCCCGCCCGCGACTAACCCGCCCCCGCCCGCCCCTAGCCCGCCCCGCCGCCCCACCCGTCCCCTTTGCCGCGTCCCTCCCGGCGTGATTCCCGCGGTGGGACCGGGCTCGGCGGTCATGGCACCTGGCTTACTCGCCGGCCAGGGTTCTGACCGGCATGTCGCAGCTGATGCGGACCAGGTCCGCGGCCGGGTGTGAGGCGTATCACGGTGACCCAAGCTGATTCCGGACATGTGCGACTCAATCACCCTTTAGCAGGACGGTAGTGAACCACATCCGGAACTGGTGACACGCCGGAAACAGGCCTTACTTTTGGAATGCCCACGGATGCACCGGATCCACCACGTAGCCCGGATCCACCGCAATCATCTCCCGGCCTGCCGCACCACAGGTTACGCACGTAGTGTCCCGTCACACACGAACCAGGAACCAGCGGCATGCCCGTCGTCGCGCTGCCGGTACATCGCCAGACATGTCGACTGGGCGGCCGCAGAATGTCAGTGCCGGTCTGCATCATGGGTTCCGAAGGCGGACGACCACAGTGGATGATCGAGAGGCAAGCGGAATGACTGACCACAATGGCGTCCTGATGATGCAGAGGGTGCTCCTAGCCGGGACGCTCGGGCTGAGCATGGCGCAGAAGGCGGCGGCGATCCTCGAAGGGAAGCCAGATACCGGAGTATCACCGCTACCCGAGGGTGTGGACCACAGCGCCCCGGGTCCCGACGGCGCGGACCAGAGCGTCCCTGGCTCGGACGGTGCGGTGCTCCGGGCGATCCTGGACGCGGCCAGCGAATGTCTCGGTCATTTCGATGACCGGCCGCCGAATGAACGCTGGTGCGACACGCTGTTCCACCTGCTCGACCTGGCGGCGTTCGCCTCCGAGCTGGGCTAGCCGGCGCGGTGGGGCCCCGCAGGTCAGGCGGCGGGGCCCCGCAGGTCAGGCGGTGGGGCCGCGCAGGCAGGCGGCGGGGCCCGCAGGTCAGGCGGCGGGGCCGCGGGTCAGCGGGCGGGCTGCGCGGCACCCGGCGGGCCGTCGGCGCGCGGGCTATTGCGGCCCGCGTTGCGGATCGGCGTCAGAGCGGTGGCGGCCACGGCGGTCAGCCCCATCCCCACGGCGACGAGGGTTATGGCGGCGGCCGGCGAGAACTCCTGCAGCAGGAATCCGGCGAGCAGGGAACCCAGGGGAATCGCGCCCCAGCCGACCTGCAAGGTCACGCTGCTGGTCCGGCCGAGCAGTTCGTTCGGAGTTATCTGCATCCGGTACGTCTGGACCGAGACGTTCCAGGCTGGCCCGGCGAAGCCGAACGCGGCCACGACCGGGTAGAGCCACAGCGGGGCGGGTATCGCGACGATCAGCGCGAGCAGGATCGTCCAGATCCACATGCAGCCGGTGATCGTGACCCCGGCCGGGATCCTGCGCTGGAACCAGGGGGCAGCGAACGCACCCGCCAGCCCGCCGGCCCCCATGCACCCGACGATCACGCCGATTTCCGCGGGCGAAGCCCGGTCGTGCCTGGCCAGCACGATGAGGCCGAGCGTCAGGACCTGCAGCAGCATGTTCACGGACGCGGAACAGAACGCGCTGTACCGCAGGAAGGGCTGCCGCCAGGTCCAGGAAAGCCCCTCGCCAAGCTCGGACCACCAGACCTGCCGGCCTCCCGTGCGGCGGCCCCCCGTGTCCGGGCGGCACGGCCTGCATGGGGGTCTTGATAAACGGGAGCGTGATCAGCGAGGCCAGGTAGGACAGCGAGTCCGCGGCGAACGGCGCGGCCGGGGTCAATCCGGGAACAGCAGGTAACCGAGCATGGCCGCGAAGCCGGCCAGGCCGGCCTTGGCCGGCGAACCGGTCATCGCCAGGACCAGCAGCGGGTAGGCGATCTTGGAGGTCTGGGAACCGAGAACGGAGATCGCCTGGCCTGACCAGAGCAGCTGGAAGTCCCGATTCCGCCGCAGCGGCACCATCCCGTCGCCCCCGGCGCCCCCGTCGACCTGGTCGAGCCGATGGGGCCCGTCGGGGGCATCCGCGGGAGGGCTCATGCCGTCACCCTAGGGGCACAGTAACCGCGGTGACGAGATCGGCAAACAGGCCCGAAGCGACCAAATGGGCTTGAACAGGATTAGCTCGCGTCCGCTTGGGGGAAGTTTCATGCAGGGCCAGATGGGGATCGCGATGACTAGGTTCGGTCATGTCGGGTGGCGGGCGGCCGTGGTGATGGTGGCCTTCGCCGGAACCGCCGCCCTCGCTGTGACGCTGACGCGCGCCCCTGCACGCTCTCAGGCAACTCCGACGGCCAACATCAGCTGTCCTTCGTCCGTGCTCCGGGCCTCGCTCGGCCAGGCCGCAGCGGCGAATACGGTCACGGGAACACCGCCCGCGGCAGATGCCTACTACGCGCTGGAGTTCACCAATGTCTCTCACCAGGTGTGCAGCCTGTTCGGGTATCCGGAAGTCTCCGCCTACGTGACCAGGTAGACGCCGACCAGCCAGGCGGTTGGATCAAGCCCGAGCCGACTCGCTCGGCGGCGTGGCGATCCACGACCCCTGGTCCGGCCGCGGTCGGTGAGGCTCGAGCCGGGGGAAACCGCGCAATCCTTGCTGCGGATCGCGGGTACCGGCAGCTCCCAGCCGAAGACGTGCAGGCCGGGTATCGCCGAGCGAACTGCGGGTCACCCTTCCGCATCAGGGGCTGTCCGCCTTCGTTCCCGTCCACATTCCGGTGTGCTCCGCGACGGTACATGTATCCCTGAGCGTCCAAGCCCTCCAGGCCAGGTCGGGAATCTCCGGCTACACCGTGCCCTGACCACGCACACCGACGAGGAGCTGCACCACCCTTCGTTCGGCAGAAGGTCGTTAGGATCTTGCGTTTCCTGATGAGGCCAGTGCGGGGACAATGGAAGGCATGAGCGTCAGCCAGGTGAGTCTTCCCGCCGCCGAAGGATCCGAAGGGCCGCGGCCGGACGATCAATCCGGCCTTCCGCCCGAGCGCTACCTGGACCGGGAGGAAAGCTGGCTCAGGTTCAACGAGCGGGTGCTCGAGCTCGCGGAAGATGAGTCGATCCCGCTGCTGGAGCGGGTGAGGTTCCTGGCCATCTTCGCGACCAACCTGGACGAGTTTTTCATGGTCCGGGTGGCCGGGCTGATGCGCAGGATGGTGGCAGGTTTCCCGGTTGAGGGGACCGGCGTCCGGTTGCCCGGGCAGGTGCTCGACAATACGCTGGAGCTGGCCGGCGAGCTGACCGTGCGGCACGCCCGGGCGTTCAGCGAGCGGATCAATCCCGAGCTGGTCGAACACGGCATCGAGCTGCTGCGCTGGAAGGAGCTCTCCGCAGCAGGAGCGCGAGACCCTCGGCGAGCTGTTCCGGCAGCGCATCTATCCCGTGCTCACCCCGCTGGTGGTCGATCCGGCTCACCCGTTTCCCTTCATCTCCGGCTTGTCCCTCAACCTGGCCGTCATGATCGCCGACCCCAAGACGGACGCCACCGTGTTCGCCCGGGTCAAGGTGCCGCCGTTGCTGCCCCGGTTCCTCGGGCTGACGCAGAACCGGTTCGTGCCGATCGAGGACGTCATCG
Source organism: uncultured Actinomycetes bacterium (assembly GCA_963808315.1). Lineage (GTDB taxonomy): Bacteria > Actinomycetota > Actinomycetes > Streptosporangiales > Streptosporangiaceae > Palsa-504. The sequence continues at coordinate 431,189 of CAWEFK010000024.1, forward strand.
CGGCGCACCTGACCGATCTTTTCGGCGGCGTCGAGATCATCGAGCAGCACGCGTTCCGGGTCACCCGGATCAGGGACCTTGAGGTCGACGAGGACATCACGGAAAACCTGCTTCAGGCGATGGAGCGGGAACTCGTCCGCCGGCGGTTCGAGCCGGCCGTCCGGCTCGAGGTCGAGGACACGATGTCGGCCGAGGTCCTTGACCGGCTCGTCACCGAGCTCGGCATCGACAAGCGCGCGGTGTACCGGGTGTCGGGCCCGCTCGACCTGAGCGGGCTTTCCGCCATCGCCGACCTGAACATCGGGGAGCTCAGGTACCCGGCGTTCGTTCCGTCCACCCGGACGATTCCGCAGGAGACCAGCATCTTCTCCGCCATCGCCGAACGCGACATCCTCGTCCATCACCCCTACGACTCCTTCGCCGCGTCGGTCGAGCGGCTGATCGACGAGGCCGCCGATGACCCGCGCGTGCTCGCGATCAAGCAGACGCTGTACCGGACCAGCGGCCAGTCGCCGATCGTGGACGCGCTCATCGATGCCGCCGAGGCGGGCAAGCAGGTCGTCGTGGTGGTGGAGATCAAGGCCAGGTTCGATGAGCGCGCTAACATCGCCTGGGCCCGCAAGCTCGAGGAGGCGGGCTGTCACGTCGTCTACGGTTTCGTCGGCCTGAAAACGCACTGCAAGATGGCGCTCATCGTCCGCGAGGAGTCCGACGGCACGCTGCGACGGTACTGCCATCTCGGCACCGGGAACTATCATCCGACCACGGCCCGGCTCTACGAAGACTTCGGCCTGCTCACCGCCGATCCCACGGTGGGCGAGGACGTTACCGCGCTGTTCAACCACCTGACCGGGTACAGCCGGACGGGATCGTACCGACGGCTGCTGGTCGCGCCGGAATCGCTGCGCACCGGCATCGTGAACCGGATCGACGAGCAGGCCGAACGACGGCGGGCCGGCCAGCCGGCCAGGATCGTGTTCAAGACCAACGCGCTGGTCGACGAGGTGGTCATCGACGCCCTCTACCGGGCCTCGCAGGCCGGAGTCACCGTCGACCTGTGGGTACGCGGCATCTGCGCGCTGCGGCCGGGCATCCCTGGCCTGTCCGACCACATCAGGGTCCGCAGCGTGCTCGGCCGTTTCCTCGAGCATTCCCGCGTCTACGCGTTCGGCCCGGCGCAGGACGAAGACGCGCAGGTCTGGATCGGCAGCGCCGACATGATGCACAGGAACCTGGACCGCCGGGTGGAACTCCTCGTGCAGGTCACCGATCCCGGCCATCAGCGGCGGATACGCCGGGTCCTTGACCTCGGCATGGACGACGGAACCTCCTCCTGGTGGCTCGGCCCGGACGGGAACTGGGTCAGGCATAGCCGGGACGAGGCGGGGAATCCGCTGCGGGACGTGCAGGAGACCCTGGTCAGGGAACGGAGGGTCCGTATCGCTGATGACTGACGTCATCTTCGCGGCGGGTGCGGTGGTATGGCGGCCCACGGCCGGCGTTGCCCGGCGACGGCGGGGGCGCCGGCGTCCCCGGGGTCGAGGTCCTGCTGGTGCACCGGCCCAAGTACGACGACTGGTCGCTGCCCAAGGGCAAGTGCGAGCCGGGAGAGCACGTCGTGCTCACCGCGGTCCGGGAGGTCTTCGAGGAGACCAGCGTACGGTCGGCGCTCGGGCCGCGGCTGCCGTCGGTGGAGTACCGGACCGGCGCTTACCGCAAGCGGATCGACTACTGGTCGATGCTCGGCCTGGGCCACCAGGCCGCGGCCAGTCACGAGGTGGACGCGGTGTCCTGGCTGCCGGTGGCGCAGGCCAGGGAGCGGCTGAGCTACCCGCGCGACGCGCGCCGTGGTAGACGGCCTGGTGCCGCGGGAGACGGTGCCGCTGATCCTGCTCAGGCACGCCTCGGCGGGGAATAAGGCGGACTGGCCCGCGAGATGACGAGTCACGCCCGCTCGACGCCAAGGGAGCGACGGACGCGCTGGTGCTGGCAGCCTGCTGTCCTGCTTCGCGCCAAGCGCGCGGGTGCTGAGCTCGCCCGCGCTGCGCTGCACCGAGAGCGTGCGTCCTTACGCGGCGAGCTTCGGCGGGGTGGTGGAGGCCGAGGCCGCATTGGCGCTGTCCGGCCACTCCGCTCAGTTTTTTCCCGAACGAGCCGTGGCTCGATACCCTCGCCGACCTGGTTCACGATCTGGTGGCGCAGCGCCGTCCGGCGGTCCTGTGCCTGCACCGCGAGAACCTCCCCAAGGCCCTCGCGGCGGCGCGGGCCGCGCTCGGCGCCCCGCCCTCGCCGATACCCTCGAGACCCGCAGCTCCCAAGGGGGGCTTCTAGGTCGTGCACATGGCCGCAGGCGGAACTAGCCGCCCTCGAGCGCTACGAACTCGTGAGCTGCTGTTAGCCCCGCTCGCCTCTGGGCGCTTTTAGGCGCTGCCTTCCCTCCTCGCTCGTTCCTCGCTCGTCAGTCCAGGCAGCGCCGCGCCCGCCGGCTCGCTCGGGGGGCTCTGGTGGCTCGACTCCGGGGTGCCGTTTACGGCGGGGGTCGGCGTGACCGCTGCGGGTCGGGCTTCGGTCCCGCGGCTCAGGCTTCGGTCGTCGTCACTTTGGGTACTTTGCGGTCTCGGGCGCCTCACCGGGTTCGTCAGCCGCGGCGGGGGTGTCGCGGCTGCGGCGGCGGAGGCGGCGGGCGAGGTAGGCGACGACCAGCACCACGGCCAGGATCAGGATGTAGTAGGAGTATTGCGTGATGTAGTGGTAGATCGTGGTGATGTGGTTTCCGGCTAGGTAGCCGAGGCTGACCCAGGTGCCTACCCACAGGGCGGCGCCGAGCGCATTGAAGGCGAGGAAACGGCGCCAGTGCATGCCGCTGATGCCGGCGATGATCCCGTTCGCCTGGCGTAGGCCCTCGATGAAGCGCGCGACCGTGATGATCTTCCCGCCGTGCCGCCCGAAGAAGTGCTCGGCCCGGTCCAGCCGCTCCTCGGTCAGGAACACGTACCTGCCCCAGCGCAAGGCCAGGGCGCGGCCGCCGAAATGCCCGATGGCAAAGCCGATGTTGTCGCCGAGGACGGCGGCGACGAAGGCCACGATGCCGACGGCCACGACGTTGAGCCTGCCTGCGCCCGCGTAGATGGACCCGGCGATCAGTATCGTCTCGCCTGGCACCGGGATGCCGAAGTCCTCGACCAGGACCAGGAAGCCGATCGCCCAGAGCCCGTAGTGCTGCAGGGGCGATGCGAGGGCGTTGAGGAACCCAGGAAGCGGCGGTGGACTGCTGGCGAGCGCCGCGGCGGTCATCAGCACCGGTTGGATCACCCCTCGGGTTCGGCGGAGCTATCCAGGATAGGAGCCTGGTTCACCTGCACGGAGTATCTCCCGCATGGCGCGAGCGATCGGTTCCGCGGTCAGCTCGATCTGCCAGGGCCGGGCTCCGTAGCTGGCCAGCGCCTGCGCCACGCTCTGTTCATCGCAAGGCTGCGGGGGGTCCCAGCTGAGCCTGCGCACCACATCGGGGGAGATCAGGTTCTCGGTCGGCAGCCTGTTGTCCTCGGCGATGGCCGTCACGGCCGTGCGCGCCGAAGCCAGGCGTGCCGCGGCGGCAGGATCGCGTTCAGCCCAGCGATGCGCAGGCGGCGGTCCGTTCGGCACCGTCCCGCCGGCCGTCTCGGGTAGCTCGCTCGTCGGTGCTGGCGCGTGCTCGCGCGACCGCGGCCAGCCATTCCCGCTCGTGCCGCCGGGCCTGGCGGCTGGTGAACCCGCTGATCTTGACCAATTGCGCGTGGTTAGCGGGCAGCGACCTGGCCGCCTCGATGATCGCCGTGTCCAGCAAGATGCGCCGCGGGGACAGGTCAGCGGCCTGGGCGATCTTGTCCCTGGTCGTCCACAGTTCGCGAACGACCGCGAGCCCCCGCCGGGACTGCACCCGGTGAATGCCCGAGGTACGCCGCCAAGGGTCAGCTCGCGGTGCTGCTGGCCTGGCCGCGAGCACGGCCTCGAACTCCTGCCGGGCCCACTCGGTCTTGCCCTGGGCGGCGAGTTCGGCGGCGAGAGCGTCCCTCAGCTCCACCAGCACCTCGACGTCGAGCGCCGCGTAGCGCAGCATGTCCTCCCGCAGCGGGCGGGCCGACCAGTCGGCGGCCGAATGCCCCTTTTCCAGGTGGTAGCCGAGGACCTCCTCGACCAGCGTGCCGAGAGCGACCCGCGGATACCCGAGCAGCCGCCCGGCCAGCTCGGTGTCGAAGAGCCTCTGCGGGCGGAAGCCGATTTCGGCCAGGCACGGCAGGTCCTGCGATGCCGCGTGCAGGACAGTCTCGGCTCCGCCGACCGCGGCATCCACGACCGGAAAGGTCAGGGCAGGCGATCGGATCGATGAGCATCGTGCCCGCCCCGGCGCGGCGCAGCTGGACCAGGTAAGCACGCTGGCCGTAGCGGTAACCAGAGGCACGTTCGGCGTCGACCGCGACCGGTCCCTCGCCGTCGGCCAGCCTGCTGGTGACTTCGGCCAGGGCCGCATCGGTCTCGATGACCGGCGGCATTCCGTCTCGCGGCTCGAGCAGCGGCACGATCCCAGGAAAACCCCAGAGATCCCAGAAACCCCAGAGGAAGAGAGCCCCAGAAACCTCGGGGACCGCAGCGACCCCGGAAACCCCAGCGACCCCGCTGGACCTCGTTTACTTCGTGCGCCACCTGGGCACCGTCGGCTCTCTCGGTCCCTTCGTGCCCGTCTGGCCCCCCCGCCTCACTGCCTGCGCTCACCCGTACCCCGGCTGCCGAAGTGCCCGTGTTCCCGGCGGTTCCAGGCCTGCTGCGGTAGACAGGCAGTCACACCAGGCCGCTATGTGCGCGGAGAAGTCGAGGGTGGCGAGATCGCCCCGGCCAGGCTCCGGTGTCCCCGGCTCCGGCGGGTCCCCGGCGGGGGACCAGGAAGCGCGCAGCTCGAAGCCGGTCAGCGGAAGCTCGTCGCGCTTGGCGCCGAAACCTTCGGTGATGACCCTGGTGACCGTGCCGCTCGGTACCGCGTAGCCGGGCACATGCGTGTCCAGGGCCTCCGACAGCCAGCTCCAGCCCACCTCGCCGAGCAGCGGATCCGCCGCGATTTCCGGTTCCACCTCGGCGCGGATGTAGGCCACCAGCCGGTAGAAGCCGTCCCAGCCTTGCTGGCCGTCCGGGTCGTAGAGCAGGACCAGCCGCCCCCAGGCGACGTCGGCGTCGTCCCGCTGGACGGTAGCGGCGATAGCCGTCGCGTACGGCGCTAGCCGTTTCGGCGCCGGCACGTCCTCGAATTGCAGGTCCCGCCGGGCCTGAGCGTCCCGGCCCGCCATGAAGGCCGCGGTCACGCTCGCGAACGTCGTCCTCCGCGGTCGAGGCCGGGCCGTGCCGGGGCGGAGCTTGCCGCCTGTGCCGGAGGTGCTCGCCGGCTCCGGTCGCGGCACCAGGGCCCGACGGTCGCGCCGGACGGCTTGGGCCTGCGAGCTGATGTCCTGGACGACCTGGTTGCTGGCCGGTTCCTGGACTGGTCGCCGGCGGCTGAGCGCACCGAGCCATGGGAACTGCGCCGAGCCAGTGACGGCCGTACCCGACTTGCCCGGGGCCGCACCCGGCGTGCCTGGACGCCTTGGGCGCGTGGTGCGCCGATTCTCTGGCTCGTCAGACGGCCTCATGACCCGAGCGTACGTGTCTGTCATCCCGCTTCTCGCGCAGCACCGTTTGGATTCACGCCGAAACACCGATGTTCCATGCTATTTGCCTGACCAACTTCGGGCTAGGAGGAGCGGGGAACCTGTCCCGGCTAGCTCACGCCGCCTGGGACGTGCTGGCCCGGCTGGCCGGTCCGTGCAGCGGAAGACCGATGATCAGAGCGTCACCGCATCACCGCGCAGGCCCATTCCTGGCAGTCGCCGTCTGCCGCATCCGGGCAGCCGGCCGCCTCCGCGTGGAACTGCTCGAAGAGCTGCTCTTCGCCGCATCCGGCGCAGTACCTGCTCAGGTAGGTCATCGTGGCGACCTCCTCGTTGCGGTGCATCAAGGGACTCTTGGTGTCGACGTACCGGGGACGGAACGGACCTGATGCCGATGTTGGCACGCTCTTCGCACCGATTCGTGGGATCTCAGACGGCGTGTCTCCTCGCGGCTACGGTCCGGTGATGTGAGACGATCCCTGACGTGAGCGTAAGCCCGACGAAGTCGCCTTTCCTGCAGGCCTGCCGGCGAGAGCCAGTTCCCTACACGCCCGTCTGGTACATGCGGCAGGCGGGCCGGTCGCTGCCCGAGTACCTGAGGGTCCGCGAGGGCATCTCGATGCTCGACTCGTGCACCCGCCCCGAGCTGATCACGGAGATCACCCTGCAGCCGCTGCGCAGGTATGACGTGGACGCGGCCATCTTGTTCAGCGACATCGTGGTGCCGCTGCGTGCGGTGGGCATCGATGTCGACATCAAGGCCGGGATCGGGCCGGTGATCGACAGCTCCGGTGCGGACTGCGGCGGACCTCGCGCGGCTGCGCGCACTGGACCCGCGAGGACGTGCCCTACGTCACGGAAGCGGTCCGGTCGCTCGTGGCGGAGCTGGATGAATGCCCGCTGATCGGTTTCGCGGGCGGTCCGTTCACGCTCGCTTCTTACCTGGTGGAGGGGGGACCCTCCAAGAACCACGACAAGACCAAGGCGCTGATGTACGGCGATCCCGAGCTGTGGCACGCGCTGCTCGGGCGGCTGGCCGACATCACGATCTCGTTTCTCCAGATCCAGGTCGCGGCGGGTGTTTCGGCCGTCCAGCTCTTCGATTCGTGGGTCGGCGCGGTCAGCCCGGACGATTACCGGCACGCGATCCTGCCGCATACCAGCCGCATCTTCGCGGCGCTCGGGCCATCCGGCGTGCCGCGCATTCACTTCGGGGTCGGAACAGGCGAGCTGCTCGGGCTGATGGGAGAGGCCGGGGCGGACGTGGTGGGGGTCGACTGGCGCATCCCGCTTGACGAAGCCGTCCGGCGAGTCGAGCCGGGGAAGGCGCTGCAGGGCAACCTCGACCCGGCGATACTGCTCGCGCCCTGGGAGGTCATCGAGGAGCGGGCCAGGGACGTTATCGCCCGCGGGCGCACAGCCGAGGGACACGTGTTCAACCTGGGGCACGGCGTCCTGCCGGAAACCGACCCCGCCATGCTGGCCCGGCTGGCTGACCTAGTCCACGCCGAATCGGCCCGCACGCCCGCCTAAGCCCGCCCATCCCGTCAGCCTCGCTAGCTTTCCGGGGCGGCAGGCCGGGCGGGAAGCCTGCGGCGCATGATCCAGCGCCGGCCGCGGTAGACCACGAAGACGCCAGGGCTGCCGACGGCGGCGAACGGGGCCAGCGCGCCCAGGAAGGCGAGCGTCCAGGACACGGTGATCCGAAGCGCCCGCCAGCCGGCGCCTAGGCCACCCGCCAGGCTGGGCGGCGCCTTGGGGTGGTGGATCAGCGGCCTGGCCTTGGGGCCGAGAATCGTCAGCGTCAGGGTGGCGTAGGAGACCTCGTGGTCGAGCGCCCGCTGCTGCGCCTGCATCGTCTCCAGGCTGGTTTCCTCGGCGTTGATCTGGTTCTGCACGCTGAGCAGATCGCTGACCGAGCCCGCGTGCTGACAATAGGGCGCGAAGCTGGGTGATGGCGGCGTTATCCGAGATGACCTGGCTGTTCACGTCCGCTACCTGCTGGGTGACGTCCTGGGCCTGCTGCTGCAGCGATAGCTGGGTCGCCGAGGCCGCCTTCGAGCTGGCTGAGCGTGGCCTGGTAGGCCGGGACGGGGATCTTGAGCTGGATGCTGGCGGTGGCCTCGGACGGATGGTCCGGATCGGCCGAGGTCGACTCGTTCGAGACGTAACCGCCAGCGCTCTGGGTGATCTGGGCGGCCTTGGCGGCGGCCGAGTTCACGCTGTCGGCCTGGACGGTTAGCTGTGCGGTGTAGATGATGTCGCTGGCGGGCGCTAGCCGGGCCGTCGTCGTGCCCGTGCTGCTCGGCTGCTGCGCGGCGCCGCCCGCCTCGGCAGGGGGCGCGGGCCGGCCGCCGAGGCGCGCGCGGCGGCGTTCGCGAGCGCCAGAGGAACTGGCCGAGCTACTGGCGGCAGCCCCCGAGCAGCCCGCCAGCAACATGGCGCTGGCCAGCACGGCGCTGCCGATCATGAGGCCGGCGAGGGCGCCGTGCCATGTGTGCCGGGTCTGCCTGCGGACCCGGGCCGAGCTCGCTGTGTTCAGCATGCCGTTGGGACGGCCGGCGGGACCCGGGTGGTTCCGCGGGCCTGGTCACGATCTCGTACCGGACGCGGCGCCGGCGTCACGCGCACGTCCGGAGTGCGGCGTACGTTCCACCGCGAAGCATCTGCCACGCTGGTAAGCATGAATCCAGCGAACGTGCAGCCGCACATCGTGATCGTGGGCGGCGGGGTCTCCGGGCTGGCGGCGGCGTTTTTCCTCAGAGATCATGACGTGCGGGTGACCGTGCTCGAGGGATCGCCCCGGCTTGGCGGCAAGCTGTCGGTTTCCGAGATCGCCGGCGTGGCGGTCGACGAGGGAGCCGAGGCGCTGCTCGTCACGCGGCCGGAAGGGACCGGTCTCATCGCCTCGGCCGGACTGGCCGATCAGCGGGTGTCGCCCGGGACCACGTCCTCGGCGATCTGGACGCTCGGCGCGCTGCGGCCGCTGCCGCGACGTCAGGTCATGGGCGTGCCCTCGGACCTGGCCGAACTGGCCAGGTCCGGCGTGCTGTCCGGCCCCGGTCTGGCCCGGGCCCGCGAGGATCTCGAGCTCCCGCCCACCGATCGCGACGGTGACGTGCCGGTAGCGCGCTACATCGGCGCCCGTTTCGGTGACGAGGTCGTGGACCGGCTGGTCGATCCGCTGCTCGGCGGGGTCTACGCGGGGCGCTCCGTCGGAGCTGTCGTTCGACGCGACGCTGCCCGCGGTGGCGGCCGCGTCCCGGAAGCACCGCTCGCTGGCCGAGGCGGCCCGGTCCTTGCTGCCACCGGCGCCGGACCCGGCTCAGGGCAACAACCCGCGGGCGCCAGGATCGGTGTTCACCACGCTCGCCGGGGGACTGGGAACGCTGCCCGCCTACCTGGCCAAGGCGTCGGCGCGGAGGTCAGGACCAGCTCGATGGCCCGTGAGCTGTCCCGGACCGAACACGGCTGGCGGCTCACCGTGGGATCGGCGGCGGCACCGGAGCAGGTGGACGCGGACGCGGTTATCATCGCCGTCCCGGCGCGGCCCGCCGGGCGCCTGCTCGCCGGGGTACCGGGCGTGTCCGCGGCGGTCACGGCGTTCGGCGAGATCAGCTACGCGAGCATGGCGATCATCACGCTCGCCTACCCGCGAGCTGCCTTTCCCGGGCCGAATCGCCCCGGGTCCGGGCTCAGCGCCCTGGGCTGGAGCGGGTACCTGGTACCGGCCGTGGACGGGCGGGCGGTCAAGGCGGCCACGTTCTCCACCGTCAAGTGGCCGCACCTGGCCGGCGCGACGGCGCTGACGGGCGAGCCACTGGAGATCGTGCGGTGTTCGGTCGGCCGTATCGGCGAGGAAACGCTGCTGCAGCGGGCCGACGACGATCTCGCCGCGCTGGCCGCGGCGGAACTCGCGGAGGCGACCGGGGTCTCGGGCGTTCCCGGCGCGACCCGCGTCACCCGCTGGGGCGGAGCGCTGCCCCAGTACACCGTCGGTCATCTGGACCGGGTGGCGAGGATACGCGCGGCGATAGCCACCCAGCCGGGGCTCGCGGTCTGCGGCGCGGCCTACGACGGAGTGGGCATACCCGCGTGCGTCGAGACCGCCCGGACGGCGGTCGACCAGATTCTGGCTTTCCTGCCGCCTAGGGCGGTGACCCGGTCTGGCGCGGTAAGGGCCGTGGCCGACAATGGAACATGGCTGATGACCCTGAGATGACCGAGCCGCTCGCATCGAATTCCGCCGAGGCGGACCGCAAACCCAAGGCCCGCGATCTTAACGAGCTGGTCCGGTACACGATGTGGTCGGTGTTCCGGGTAACGAACCGGGCCACGCTGGAGTCGGGCGGACTCGGGAACGCCGCGGCCGAGGTGGACGAGCTGATCGAGCAGGCGGCAGGCAAGGGCGTGGTCACCCGCGGCTGTTATGACCTGCAGGGTATGCGGGCCGACGCGGACTACATGTTCTGGTGGGTGGCGCCCGACGTCGGATGACCTGCAGGACATGTACGCCCGCTTCCGCCGGGTCCAGGCTCGGCCGCTGCAGCGAGCCGGTCTGGTCGTCGATGGCGCTGCACCGTCCGGCGGAATTCAACAAGAGCCATATACCCGCTTTCGTGGCGGAGGAGGAGCCGCGCGCGTACGTCAGCGTGTATCCGTTCGTGCGCTCGTACCAGTGGTACTTGCTCGATCCGGCGGAACGCCGCCGGTTGCTCGCCGAGCACGGCATGATGGGCCGCGACTACCCGGACGTCAGGGCCAACACCGTCCCTGCTTCTCGCTCAACGACTACGAGTGGATACTCGCCTTCGAGGCCGATGAACTGCACCGGATCGTCGACCTGATGCGTCACCTGCGGGGATCCGAGGCCCGGCTGCACACCCGGGTGGAGATCCCGTTCTTCACCGGCCACCGCAAGTCCGTGCACGAGCTCGTCGCCAGCCTGGCCTAGTAACGTCGAGGGATGCCTGAGGATCTCCGGGTAAACGGCTGGCTGCTGATACCGGGCAGCGAACTGCACGAGCGGTTCTCCCGGTCATCCGGGCCCGGCGGCCAGTCGGTCAACACCGCCGACAGCCGGGCCGAGCTCTCCTTCGACGTCGGGCGTTCACCCGCCCTGCCCGAATGGGCGCGCGCCCGGGCCGCCGAACGCCTGGCCGGGCAGGCTGGCCGGCGGGGTGCTCACGGTCGCCGCATCCGAGCAGCGCAGCCAGCTCGCCAACCGGCAGGCCGCCCGGGCCAGGATGGCGGCCATGCTGCGGGCCGCGGTCGCCCCGCCGCAGCGCCAGCGTGTCCCGACCAAGCCGGGCCGGCGGGCGAACGAACGGCGCCTGGAGGCCAAGCGCAACCGCGGCGCGACCAAGCGGTCACGCAGGTACGACGGCCGGGACCCCGAGTTAACCGCCGTTACAGCGCCGGCACGTTGACGACGATCGCTTCCTGGGTGGACCGGGCGAGCACGACGACGGCGTCGGTGTCCGGCGAGGGGTTCTCCTCGCGGTGCGGAACGTGCGGGGGCACCCACACGTAGTCTCCTGGCTCGGTCTCCAGGCGCACCACGGACCCGCTCGTCCGGATCGCGGAACACGAAGACCGGATGACCCGACACCACGTAGATACCGGTCTCCGAGGCACCGTGGTGATGGTCGCCCGACGAGACCCCGGCCGGGACCACGGTCCGCCCCATCCACAGCGCCTGCGCCCCGGTCAGCTCGCCGGAGATGGCCGCGGTCCGCACCATCCCGCCGGTCTGCGCGGTGTCACCGGACAGCGAACCCGCCCGGATCAGCCGCAGGCTCACGAACCCGAAGAGCCCGAAGGCCCCGAAGAATCTGAAGGCCCCGACGAAACCGGCTCCAGATTCAGCGACACCGAGTTAATGCACCAGCGCTGGTCGGTGGGCACGTCGTAGCCCTCGCCCGCGAATACGTGGCCCAGGTGCGAGTCGCACGCCGCGCAGCGCACCTCGGTGCGGACCGTCCCGAGCGAGCGGTCCTCGATGAGGACGACCGCGTCGGACTCGGACGGCTGGTAGAACGACGGCCAGCCGCAGTGTGACTCGAACTTGGCGTCGGAGCGGAACAGCTCCGCGCCACACGCCCGGCAGCGGTACACGCCCTCGGTCTTGGTGTCGGTGTACTCGCCGGTAAACGGGGCCTCGGTGCCGGCCTGGCGCAGGACCGCGTATTCCTCTGGCGTCAGCTGCTCACGCCACTGTTCGTCGGTCCGGGTGACCTTATCCATGACAGGAGCTTAACGAATCGGAATCGCTGGTCCTGATGGGATACTCGTGCCCATGGTGCTACAGGGTGTCAGCCGGGCGCATGGTCGGGCGGGACGACGAGCTCGGCCGCCTGCTCACGCTGCTCGACGACGCCGGGGCGGGCCGGTCGGTGGCCGCGCTGGTCAGCGGCGACGCGGGCGTGGGCAAGTCGCGCCTGGTCCGGGAGGTCGCCCAGCTCGCGGCGGACCGCGGTTTCACCGTGCTGTCCGGCCAGTGCGCCGAGCTCGGCGACAGCGTGCCGTACCTGCCGCTGGCCGACGCGCTGCGCGGTGCCGCCCAGTCCACCGGGGTCCGGGACGCGCTCAGCTCACGTCCGGCCCTGAGCCGGCTGCTCCCGGACAGCGGCGACGGGCACCCGGCCGACGAGGACCGCTCGGGCCTGGCCAGGCAGCAGATGTTCGGCGGCGTGCTCGGGCCTGCTCACCGAGCTCGCGGCCGCGGCGCCGGTGCTGCTGGTGCTGGAAGACCTGCACTGGGCCGACGCCTCGACCCGGGACCTGGTCACGTTCCTGTCCCGGATGCTGCACCGCGAACGGGTCGCGCTGATCGGCACATACCGGACCGACGACCTGCACCGCCGCCATCCGCTGCGGCCGGTGGTGGCCGAGCTGCAGCGGCTGCCCGGCGTCATCCCGTCGACCTCGCGCCGCTGGATCCCTCGGCCCTGGCCGAGCACCTGACGGCGGCCGCGCCTGGCCGTCTGGACGCGACCGAGCTGAACGACATCGTGGCCCGCGCCGAGGGCAATGCCTACTACGCCGAGGAACTGCTCGCCGCCTCGATCAGCGGTGATCCCGGCGACCGCAACGCCCTGCCCGCGGGGCTGGCGGCGCTGCTGCTCAGCCGGGTCGAGCAGCTCTCCGACGCCACCCAGCAGGTGCTGCGCGCCGCGGCGGTGGCCGGGACGCAAGGCCGACGACGAACTGGTGCGCGCCGCCTCCGGCCTGGCAGGCCGCCGAGTACGAGGGCGCGGTCCGGGAGGCGGTCACCCACCAGCTGCTGGTTCCCGACGGGACCGGAAGGCTACGTCTTCCGGCACGCCCTGCTGCGCGAAGCCGTCTACGCGGACCTGCTGCCGGGGGAGCGGACCAGGCTGCACGCCACGATGAGCTCGCTGCTGTCCGAGCCGCAGCGGCTGATCGTGCCAGGGACGGCGGCGGAGCTGGCTCAGCACTGCCTGGCCAGCCACGACATTCCCGGCGCCTTCGCCGCGTCCGTACGCGCCGGGGAAGAAGCCGAACGTCTGGGCGCGCCCGCCGAGGCGCACCGCCATTTCGACCAGGCCCTCGCGCTGTGGGAACGGGTCACCGAGCCGGAGAAGACGGCCGGCATGGCCCGCGGCAAGCTGGGCCTGCTGTCCGCGGACAACGCGGCGGACAGCGGCGACATCGAGCGCGCCATCCACCTGCTCCGCCGGCTGCGCCAGGCGCTCGCGGCCCAGGCCAAGCCCGGCGGCCAGCCGGACGACAGCACCGATAACTCCCAGGACGTCAGCCTGGCCAGCCGGATCGGCGAGCGGCTGGCGTTCTTCCTGAGCCAGCTGGATGACGCCAAGTCCGTGACCGAGGCCATCGAGGTCGCCCGGGCCACAGTCGAGGCGACCCCGGCGGATCCGCCGACGTGGCAGCGGGCGCGGGCCATGTCCACCTACGCCAACACCTTGCTGTCCGAGGACGACTACACCCCGGCCAAGGAGTGGGCCTCCCGCGCGCTGGCCGCGGCCCGCGACGCCGACGCGCCCTGGGTGCAGGCCGACGCGCTGGTGACCCTGGGCTTCATCAGCAACCGCGAGGGCCGCAACGACGAGGCCATCACGCTGCTGACCGATGCGCACAAGCAGGCCCGCGAGGCCAAGGTCCTCGGCGTGGAGCTCCGGGCCGCCTACTACCTGGCGCGGGCTCACCTGGAGCGGGGCGACCTGGCCCTGGGGGGCGACGGTCGCCCACGAGGGCACCAAACGAGCCAGCCAGACCGGGCTCGGCATGGCGCCGTTCGGCCTGGACGTGCAGCACCTGCATTTCCAGTGCCACTTCGCGGACGGCAAGTGGGATCACGCCCAGGAGATCGCGGACGGTTTCCCGGTCCGGGTCACCATCATCGCCGAGGCCTACCTGTCCTCGATGGCCCTGTTCATCGACGTCGCGCGGGGCAACCCGGCGGTGGCGGAACGGCGTGCCTGGATCGAGCCGTTCTGGTCGGCGCACGGGTTCGACGAGTTCACCGCGCGCGGCGTGCTCGCCGAGCACGCCCTGTGGCGAGGCGACACCGAGCGGGCCCTGGCCGATGCCCAGGCCGCCATCGCGGTCACCGTGATCCCGTCCTGGGGTTACTCGCCCTCGGTGATCAGGCCGGCCGCGGTCGCCCTGAGCGCACGCGCCGACCGGGCCGTGCTGGCCCGCGCCGCCGGCGACGACGATCGCCGCACGCGCGGAGCTGGCCGCGGCGGGGGAACTGCGCACGATCGCCCGCCAGGGGGCGGCCTTCCCCCGGCGGCCCAAGTTCATCCTCGGTCCCGAGGGCACGCGGCTGGCTAGCCCGGGCCGAGGCGGAGTACCGCCGCGCCAGCGGCGAGAATGACCCGCAGGCGTGGCAGGCGGTGCTGGACGCGTTCGGGCCCGGCTACGTCTACGAGATCGCCCGGACCCGGTGGCGGCTGGCCGAGGCGCTCGCCGAGGCGGGCCGCCGGGACGAGGCGGCGGAGCAGTGGCGCGCAGGCCGCTCACACGGCGGACAAGCTGAAGGCCAGGCCGCTGCGCGCGGCGCTCGACGACCTCGCCCGCCGGGCCAGGATCGGCCCCGCGGAGCAGCACGGGCGACGGTGCGGTCCTGGCCGCGCTGACGGCCAGGGAACGTGAGGTGCTCCGGCTCATCGCCGCGGGCCGCAGCAACAGGGAGATCGCCTCGGTGCTGTTCATCGCGCCGAAGACCGCCAGCGTGCACGTGTCCAACATCCTCGGCAAGCTCGGTGCCGCCAGCCGCACCGAGGCCGCCGCCATCGCCCACCGCGAGGGCCTGATCAGCGAGCCGACTGGCCCGCTGAAAGCTCAGCCGGTCCTAACGGCCCGGTGCGAGTTCGGCCAGGATCTCGACCGGCCCGCTGGGCCGCGGCCTCCGGCGCCGCCAGAGGGGTTACCGATCGCCGGATCCCAGTTCAGGTCGTAGAACAATTCGGTGACCCCTTGCCCGGCGAGCCAGTCGGCGTCCTCGCGGATCTGCGCGGTAGCTGCCGGACAGCAGCCGCCGGCCGCCGTCTGGTCCCTTCTCCTCGGCGCCGGCCAGCACGACGCCCCGGCAGATGATGCGCACGGCCTCGGGATCGCGGCCCGCCGCCGACGCCGCTTCCCTGATCACGCCGACCGCCTCGCTGATCTTGGTCAGGTCGGCGCGGCTCGAGGTGATCCAGCCGTCCGCCATCCGCCCCGCCCGCTGCATGGCCGGTGCGGACATGCCGCCGAGCAGCACCTGCGGCCCTGGCTTCTGTACCGGCTTGGGGTCCTGCCGCCCGGCCGGGATCGTGTAGAAGTCGCCGCCGAACGAGCTGACCTCGTCGGCCCACAGCGTCCGCAGCACGGCCAGGTACTCCTCGGCGCGCGCGCCGCGCCGGGGCATGGTCGCGCCGGTCGCGGTGAACTCCTCGGGCATCCAGCCGATGCCCAGCCCGAGGTCGAGCCGGCCGCCGGACAGCACGTCGACGGTCGTCGCCTGCTTGGCCAGGTAGGCAGGGGAGACGAACGGCAGGTTGATGATCGCCACGCCGAGCCGGATCCGCGACGTCCGGGCGGCCAGGTAACCCAGCGCCACCATGGGGTCGAGCACGCTGTCGGTACACCGGATCCAGGCCCGAGCCCTCGGGCACCAGCAGCCGCTGGAAGGTCCACAGCGACGCGTAACCGGCCTCCTCGGCCCGTACGGCAAAGTCGGAGAGATAGTCCGGGGTGGCCCACGCGCCCGCGACCGGGGCGCCGAATCCGATCTTCATGCGCTTAACCTATAAAGGATTTTCGGGCCGAACGGTCGGTGGTGAGCCGCGCCATAGAATCCAGCCATGCCCGAATCCTTCGACCTGCCCGTTACCGAACGCACCAGGCACCGTCGCCTGCGCGAGCAGGGCAGCACCGACCGGCGGGATCTGGCGGACATCCTGGCGGCCGGGGTGATCTGCCATCTCGGGGTCGTGGTGGACGGCGACCCGATGGTCGTGCCCACCGTCTACGGCGTGGCGGGGGACACCTTGTTCCTGCACGGCTCGGTGGCCAGCCGCAGCCTGGTCAGCGCGCCGCAGTCCACGATCTGCGTCACGGTGACCCACGTGGACGGGCTGGTGCTGGCCCGGTCGGTCTTCGAGCACGCCGTCAACTACCGCAGCGCGATGATCTACGGCACGCCCCGGCTGGTCACGGACGCAAGAGGAGAAACTGGCCGGCCTGCGCGCCCTGGCCGAGCACATCGTGCCTGGCCAGTGGGACTACGCCCGCCGGCCGAGCAAGAAGGAGCTGGCCAAGACGTCCCTGCTCGCGCTGGCCCTGGACGAGGCCTCGGTGAAGATCCGCACCGGGCCGCCGGACGACGGAGACTCTCCCGACGCGGCGCTCCCGGTCTGGGCCGGCGTGCTGCCGCTCGCCGCGGCCTGGCAGGCCCCCGACCCCGACCCCGCGCTCCCCGCGGAGATCACGCTCCCCCCGCACATTGCCGCCCTGGCCCGCCGTCGCGTGGGGTGACCGGGATGGCGGTGGAGGTCCCCCTTTCGACGAACGGCCGGTTCATCGTCGACGCGCGCGGAAACCGGGTCCGGCTGGCCGGGGTGAACTGGTACGGCGCCCACGAGGACCTGGGCGTGGCGCCCGGGCTTGACCGCACCCACCGCGCCACGCTGGCCGCCACGATCGCCGGGCAGGGCTTTAACAGCGTCCGGCTTCCGTTCAGCCTGTGGATGACCGGGTGCAGGACGCCGGTCCCCGACCAGTACCTGGCCGCCAACCCGGATCTTTCCGGCGCCACCCCGATGCAGGTCTACGACGCCTGCGTCGAGGCGCTCACCGGCGCAGGGCTCCTCGTCATCCCGAACTGTCACACGCTCGACGCCGGCTGGTGCTGCTCGGCCGACGACGGCAATGGCCTGTGGTTTAACGATCGCTGGCCGGCCGCGACGTTCATCGCGGCGTGGCGGGACATCGCGGCGCGGTACGCGGCGAACCCCTTGGTCGCCGCGATGGACATCATGAACGAGCCCAGGCGGGCCCGGGTGGGCGGCCGGGTGCGGACCCCGACCTGGGGGACCGGGGACGCCACCGATATCGCCACCATGTACACAGAAGTCGGCAACCTCATCCACGAGATCAACCCGGAACCGCTGATCATCTGCGAGGGACTCAACTACGCCGCTGACCTGTCCGCCGTGGCCAGGCACCCGGTCCGGCTGAAGCGTCCGGGCAAGGTGGTCTACAGCCTGCACGACTATGCCTGGTTCCATCCCGGGAGCCAGCCGCGGGCGGCGTACCTCGACCAGATGAACAAGGCCGGAGGGTACATTCTCGGCGCGCAGGCCGACGGGAGCGCGCCGCTGTGGATCGGCGAGTTCGGCAACGACACCAGGTCGCTGGCCAGTTTCGGCCTGGCCGCGTCACCCGGGGGCGGGCTCCCGGATTCCGCTGTGTGGTGGAACAATTTCCAAGCCTGGCTCACCGGTCATGATGTGGACTGGTGCTGGTGGGCGCTCAACCCTACGCAGCCCAAGGGAACCATCCCGGTGACCGGTCAGCACCGGTCCAACTGGGGTGACCCCGAACCGTGGGGCCTGCTGGCCCCGGATTGGCGGAGCGTGCCGAACCCCAGGGTGATGGACCTGCTGAAGGCCATGATCTCGCCGCGTACCGGCCCCGGCGTGGGCGCAGAACCGCCAGGCAGCCGGTGACGGCCGACCTGGGCGGGCGACTCCGCGCGATCTGCCTGGCGTTCCCTGAGGTCACCGAACGTCCCAGCCACGGCGCGCCGACCTGGTTCGTCAGGGACAAGAGTTCGTTCGTGACACTGTGGGCGCACGGCCATCACGCGAACCAGTTCCCGCACCTGTGGTGCGCGGCGCCGCCTGGCGCCCAGCAGGAGCTGACCGCGTCCGAGCCGGCCCGGTTCTTCCGGCCGCCCTACGTCGGCGGCCGCGGCTGGATCGGCGTCCGGCTGGACCGCGACATCGACTGGACCGAGATCGCCGAGCTGTGCCAGGACGCCTACCGCGTCATCGCTCCGGCCCGCCTTTCAGCGCTCCTGGATCGCTAACCGCCGCAGACGGATTCCGTCAGCTCGGCGGCACAGCCCCAGGACAAGGAGATGCCGGCGCCGCCGTGCCCGTAGTTGTGCCAGAGCACGCCGCCGTCCAGGGGCTCGGATTCCAGCCGCACCTCCGAACGGCACGGGCGCAGCCCGACGCGGTGCCCGAGGATCTCCACCCCGCGCAGCCGGCCGTCGATCTCGGCGCAGGCAGCCATGATCCGTTCGGCTATGGGTTCTTGCGGGTTCTGGTCCCAGTTACCCTCGTCGTTGGTGCCGCCGAGCAGGATCGTGTCGCCGTGCGGGAACATGTAGGTAATCCAGGGTGGCTCCGGGTCCCTGTCGATGGCGAACTCCTCGATGCCGGGGTTGGCGGCTATCACGACCTGGCCGCGCACCGGCACCACCGCGGGGTCAGGCACCAGGTCGTGCGCGCCGGTCCCTGAGCAGTTGACCACGACCGGAGCCAGGCCGGCCAGCTCGGCCAGCGAGCTGATCGCGGTGATCTCCAGCGTGCCGCCGCCGCGCTCGAACCTATCGCGCAGGTACTCCAGGTAGACGGGCATCGTGGCCAGGGGAGCACGGTAGTGCCAGCCAGCGGTGAAGCCGCCGGGCAGCTCGGACGGCTCACACGGCCGCAGGTCCCCAAGCAGGCCCATCCAGTCGTGCGGCTCGAACGGGGCGCGGGAGATTTCCCGGCCGTCGACCAGCCGCACGCCGGTGCCGGGTTCGGCGGCGAGCTTGGACAAGGCCTCCAGGCCGGTCCGGCCCCACTCAAGCACCCGGCCGGCCGGACCCACCCGGACCAGGCCCCACAGCGCGCCCGCCGCCACCGAGGTGGTCCGCCCGGGCGGGGCGGCCGCCCTGATGGTGACGCTGAGCCCGGCCTCAGCCAGGCAGATTCCTGTCGTCAGGCCGCTGACCCCGGCCCCGATCACCAGAACGTCCATCCTCCGACCGTATCCGGTCTGCGCCAACGTTCCTCGCGCGGTCACCTTTGCGTTAAGCAGCGGTCAGATCGAGGGTTTACCGTCGGCTCACAGTCGACACGTACAGCCCACAAGGCGTAGGAGGATCGAGTGACCGATCAGGAAAAGCCTGGGACCACCCGGCGCACGTTCATGGTGGGCGGAGCCGCGGCCGCGTTGGGAGCCGCGGCGATACGGCGTCCGGGGACCGGCAAGATGACCGACGACCAGGCCAGGCTGGTCGACGATGCCGGCGCGGTTTCCGCCTCAGGCGCGAGCCTGAGCGACGTCGATCACGTGGTGATCCTGATGCAGGAGAACCGGTCTTTTGATCATTACTTCGGGACCATGTCCAGCGTGCGGGGCTTGCGGACCCGTGGCCGGGAGGCCTGGCCGGGCGAAGCCCAGGAGACGACGACCCCCGTCGTCGGGCTCTCGCCCCAGGTGAGATGGATCTGCTCCGGGGTGCCCGCCCCGCCGGCGCGAGCCCGGCGCGTCCGCATGGCCGCTTTGGCCGGCCCGGCGGTGGCCGCGAGCAGGCCCGTGCCGCCCGCCCCGGCGAGCATCTGACGGCGCGACATCGACGTCCGAGACGGCCGTGAGTTCCCTGAGTTCCCCGGCATGACGGGAGGCTAGCGTGGCCAGGTGAACGTCAGGTGGCGTCACAGAGTGTTACGCAGCGCCAGTTGGTGAAGGTTGGACCGGCCAGGAGGGTTACAGCCGCGTCCACGCCTCGGTGAGCACCTCGCGCAGGATCCGCTCGATCTCGTCGAAATGCTCCTGGCCGCAGGTGAGCGGCGGGGAGAGCTGGATCACCGGGTCGCCGCGGTCGTCGGTCCGGCACACCAGGCCGGCGTCGAACAGAGCCGGGGACAAGAACCCGCGCAGCAGCCGCTCCGACTCCTCCTCGTTGAACGTCTCCCTGGTCGCCTTATCCTTGACCATCTCGATGCCGTAAAAGTACCCGGCGCCGCGGACCTCGCCGACGATCGGCAGGTCGTAGAGCTTATCCAGGGTGGCTCGGAACGCGGCCTCGTTCGTGCGGACGTTTCCCAGCAGGTCTTCCTTCTCGAAGATGTCCAGGTTGGCCAGGGCCACCGCGGCGGAGACCGGGTGGCCGGCGAACGTGATGCCGTGCAGGAACGTGGTGGTGCCCGCGGTGAACGGGTCCATCAGCGCATCGCGGACGATCATCCCGCCCATCGGGGAGTAGCCGGACGTCAGCCCCTTGGCGAAGGTGATGATGTCCGGCTGGTACCCGTATCGCTCGGAGCCGAAGTAGTAGCCGAGCCGGCCGAACGCGCAGATCACCTCGTCGGAGACGAGCAGCACGCCGTACTGGTCGCAGATTTCCCTGACCCGGCTGAAGTAGCCGGGAGGCGGCGGGAAGCAGCCGCCGGAGTTCTGCACCGGCTCCAGGTAAACGGCGGCGACCGACCGCGGGCCCTCCCGCAGGATCGCCCGCTCGATCTCATCGGCCGCCCACCGGCCGAACCCCTCGAGGTCATCGCGGACGAATCCGGGGGCGCGGTAGAAGTTGGTGTTCGGGACCCGGACACCGCCGGGCGGCAGCGGCTCGAACGGCTGCTTGATGTCGGCCAGGCCGGTGATGGCGAGCGCGCCCATGGAGGTCCCGTGGTAGGCGAGCTCGCGGCTGATCACCTTGTAGCGCTCCGGCTGGCCGATCAGCTTGAAGTACTGCTTGGCCAGCTTCCACGCCGACTCGACCGCCTCCGAACCGCTGGTGGTGAAGAACACCCGGTTCAGGTCACCCGGGGCCAGGTCAGCCAGCCGGGCGGCCAGCTCGATCGCCTTCGGGTGGGCGTAGGACCACAGCGGGAAGTACGCCAGTTCCTCCGCCTGCCGCGCGCCGGCCTCGGCGATTTCCTTACGCCCGTGGCCGACCTGGCTGACGAACAGTCCGGACAGCCCGTCCAGGTAGCGCTTTCCGCGGGAATCGAAGACGTAGGGTCCCGAGCCGCGGACGATCACCGGGACGTCGTTGTCCGCGTAGGCGGACATCCGGGTGAAGTGCAGCCAGAGATTGCGCTTGGCGGCATCCTGCGCGGCTTCGATGGCGTCGGAGGAGGTTGTCATCTGGTTCCCCATGAGTAGGTTTGCTTGCAGAGCTTGAGGTAAACGAAGGTTTCCGTGCTCGTGACGCACGGGACGGCACGCACCCGGCCCAGGATCTCCAGGAGGTGGTCGTCGTCCTCGCAGACCGCCTCGGCCAGCACGTCGAAAGACCCGGCGGTGATGACGACGTAGTCGATTACTTCCATGCCGGCGAGCCGAGCTGCGACCTTCTCCAGGTCACCGTCGGCCTTGATCGCGATCATGGCCTGCCGCCTGAAGCCCAGCGTGAGCGGATCGGTCACGGCGACGATCTGCATCACGCCGGCGTCCTGGAGGCGCTGCACGCGCTGCCGGACGGCGGCCTCGGAGAGCCCGATCGCCTTGCCGATCGCGGCGTAGGAACGCCGGCCATCCTGCTGCAGCTGTTCGATGATCTGCTTGGAGACGTCGTCAGGTACGGCGCCGCCGGAGCCACTGCTCGGGATCGTCCTCGAGCTTCGCGCCATCCGGTCCCCTCCTCGCACGGCCTGGCCGGCCTGAGTTCATGTCCGTCTACCTACCAACTACCCATTCAACTGATTTCGTAGTTATATGTAAAGATAGCAACTGAATCACTTGTGGAGATAGTCCATCTCTGCGAAGCTCGACATCGGGATCACTGAGAACGATGGAACTTTGCGCGGGATAGGCACTCCGGCGGAGGAGGCTTTCCGATGACCGACCGTACGCTGCAAAACTTCGTGAACGGCAAGTTCACCGACGCCAGCGATGGGCGCACCAGCGATGTAATCGACCCAAGTACCGGCGAGGTCTACGCCCAGGCGCCGGTATCGAGCCGCATGACGTGGACGCCGCTATGCAGGCCGCGGCGAACGCATTCGAAGGGTGGCGTGACAGCACCCCGTCCGAGCGCAGCCTGGCCCTGCTCAGGTTCGCCGATGCGGTGGAGAAGCGCGCCGACGACATCATCGAGGCTGAGACCCGCAACACGGGCAAGCCGGTCGCGCTGACGGCATCGGAGGAGATACCGCCCGCGGTGGACCAGATCAGGTTCTTCGCCGGCGCCGCGCGGGTCCTGGAGGGCCGCAGCGCCGGTGAGTACATGCGGGACCACACCTCGATGATCCGGCGCGAGCCGATCGGGGTATGTGCCCAGGTGACGCCCTGGAATTACCCGATGATGATGGCGGTCTGGAAGTTCGCGCCCGCCATCGCGGCAGGCAACGCCGTCGTGCTCAAGCCGTCGGACACCACTCCGGTGTCCACGCTGCTGATGGCCGAGATCGCGGCCGAGTTCCTGCCGCCTGGCGTCTTCAACGTCATCTGCGGCGACCGCGACACGGGCCGGGAGCTGATCTCGCACCCCACGCCGAGCATGGTGTCGATCACCGGGTCGGTCCGGGCCGGCATGGAGGTTGCGCGCTCGGCCGCCGAGGATCTCAAGAAGGTCCACCTCGAGCTGGGCGGCAAGGCGCCGGTCGTGGTCTTCGACGACGCCGATGTCGAGGCGACCGCGGCGGGCATCGCGGGCGCGGGCTACTTCAACGCCGGCCAGGACTGCACCGCGGCGACCCGGGTGCTGGCCGGGCCCGGCATCGCCGCCGACCTGACCGCGGCGCTGGCCGAGCAGGCCAACAACACCACGACCGGCGGCCTGGACGTGCCCGATGCCTACTTCGGCCCGCTGAACAACCCGAACCAGCTCGCCCGCGTCGAGGGTTTCATCTCCCGCACGCCCGGCCACGCGGAGGTGGTCGCCGGCGGCCACCGGGTGGGGGAGCGCGGGTACCTGTACGCTCCCACCGTCGTGTCCGGCCTGCGGCAGGACGACGAGCTGATTCAGGACGAGGTCTTCGGGCCGGTCATCACCGTCCAGCGGTTCAGCGACGAGGACGAGGCGCTCCGCTGGGCCAACGGCGTCAAGTACGGGCTCGCCTCCAGCGTGTGGACCAGGGATCACGGCCGCGCGATGCGGATGGCCAAGCGCCTGGACTTCGGCGCGGTGTGGATCAACACCCACATCCCGATCGTGGCCGAGATGCCGCACGGAGGCTTCAAGCACTCCGGGTACGGCAAGGACCTGTCCATGTACGGCTTCGAGGACTACACGCGGATCAAGCACGTCATGAGCTACATCGGTACCTGAGCAGGCGCATGCTCGCGTCGCTCCGAGCCGAGCTGCTCGTCCTGCGTAAGTCCCGGGTGGTCTGGGCGCTGGTGCTGACCGCGCCGATGCTGACGCTGGTGACCACGTACGCGTTCCAGTTCGTCGACTATCTCGGGCTCACTCCCGCGATGTATGCCCAGTTCGGCACGCCGGCCCAGAACCTGCAGGGCCTGCTGCCGAGCCAGTTCGACATCCAGGCCGTCAACGAGCTGTTCTTCACCGCGCCGTTCATCGTGCTCGGGGCGGTCATCGCCGGCGGGGACTGGGGACGAGGCACGATCAAGACGTCCCTGCTGCAGGGTCCGAGCCGGGCCCGCACGTTCGCCGGCCAGACGCTGGCCATCATGGCGGCCTGCGCGGTCAGCGTCGTGCTGAGCTTCGCCCTGGCCGCCATCGCGAGCGTCCTGATCCGGTGGTACGTCGGGAGCGGGCTCGCCGGCGCCAACGCCGCCCTCCCCGCGGCGAGCGTCGTGGGCCGGGCCGTGGCCGCCGGGCTGCTGATCGGTGTGGCCTATGGCGCGCTGGGCGTCGCGCTGGGCACGCTGTGCCGTAGCGCCGCCGGCGGCGTGGCCGCCGCCCTGCTCTGGTACGCCCTGGTCGATGAATTCCTGTACGACTGAGCCTCAACGCCGGCGGCCCGTTTCAGGCCATCTACAACGCCTTTCCCGCGGCGAGTGCGGTGACGCTCACGAGCATGTTCGGTTCGCCCGGCGGCGGCGCGAGCTCGGCCACATACCAGCCGGTCCGTCCCCTGGTAGCGACCCTGATCCTGCTCGGCTACACCGTGGCCTTCCTCGGCCTGGCCTTCCTCCGGCTGGGCGCCGGCCGATTCAGGCGCTGGCCGCCGAGTCGGCGTGCTGGCCTCGTGGCGGGCCGAGCTGCTGGTCATGTCCAGGTGGCCGACCATGTGGGCCTTCGTCCTGGCCCTTCCGGTGTTGACGCTGCTCAACGGCTACATCGGCCAGTATGTTCTGTACCTCCGGGCCGGCGTCGGCGCCATCAGCCTGGCCACCCCGTCCCAGGTGCTGCCCACCATCCTGCCCGGCCAGTTCGTCCCGGCCGTGCTCAACAGCATCGGGTATGACCCGACTCTGGCCGGGACCGCCGCGTTCTTCCTCATCGGGGCGCTGGTCTCGGGCAGCAACTGGGCCGGCGGCACCATCAAGACGTCGCTGCTGCAGGGCCCGACCAGGGTCCGCGCCTCCGTCGGCCAGGCGCTCGCCGTGGCGGTGGCTCTGGTGCTGAGCGTGGCGGCGACCTTCGTGGTCTCCGGCCTGTTCAGCCTGGTGATCGCCCTGACGCAGGCCGGGTCGGTCGTGGTGGTGCCGAATCCGCCGGTGACGGTGGGCCGCGTGGCGGCGGGGTTCGGCATCGCGGTTGTCGTGAGCCTGGCCTGGGGTGCCGTGGGCTGGACGGCGGGCACGCTGCTGAAGAGCGCGGTCGGCGCGTTCGCCGTGATCATGCTGTGGACGACGATCGTGCAGCTGCAGCTTGACCAGTTCGCCACCGAAGTGTCCGGGCCGCTGCGTGCCCTCTACGACCTGCTGCCCGATGCCAGCACCGACACCGTCACGAATCTGTTCGGCGCGGCCGATCCGAGCTACGCACCCTCCTTCGCCGAGGTCGCGCCGCTCGTGGCCTTCGCCATCCTCGCGCTGTACGCCCTAGGCTGCTTCGTACTCCCGGTCGTCATGACCCGGCGCAGAGACCTGCTGTGACGGCACGTCACCTGATAGCGGGGTGGCCCTTGTGACCAATGGTTCACGATTGTGACGAACTGCTTACATAGGGGTGCCTTCGTCGATCCATATACGCGTTCGCCTCGTTCCCCTGGGTAGATGCAAGTCAGTACAGACCTGGTGCCCGGCGGAACCCTGCACCGCCGGGCACCTTCCTGTCCGGGGGCCTCACTATGACACGGATTTCACATCGCACCACGACTGGGCAGCCGCACACCATGGGTCGCACCCCGGGGCACTCTGCCATGCCGCCGATCCGCTGTCGCGGAGTTAGCCCAGGTTGAGCACGATGATGCCGGCTGCCACCAGGACGGTGGCCGCGACACGGGTCCGGCCGAACGGCTCGTGGAAGATCAGCGTGCCGATGATGGCGCCGAAGATAACGCTGGTCTCGCGGAGCGCGGCGATCGGGGCGAGCGCGCCGCGGGTCTGCGCCCACAGCACCAGGCCGTAGGCCAGGACGCTCAGCGCCCCGGCGGCCAGGCCGGCCAGCAGTATCCGCGGCCGCTGCTTCAGCAGGACCTCACGCCGGCGGGCCAGGGCGAACATCGGGACGCAGAGGCTCTCGAGCAGCATCAGCCAGCCGATGTAGCCGATCGGGCTGCCCGAAAGCCGCACGCCTACGCCGTCGACCGTGGTGTAGGCAGCGATGGTCAGGCCCGTGCCGACCGCGGCCAGGAAGGCCGCCCGGCCGGGACGGCGGCAGGCCAGCACCAGGGTGGCCAGGCCGGCCGAGACGACGAGCACGCCGGTGATCTGCGGCCAGCCCAGCCGTTCGTGGACGAAGATCGCGGCCAGGATCGTCACTACGAGCGGGGAGGTGCCCCGGGCCAGCGGGTAGACCTGGCCGAACTCGCCCAGCCGGTAGCACCGCATCAGCAGCAGGTTGTAGAAGACGTGGATACCGATCGACCCGAGCAGGTACGGCCAGCAATCCGGCCGGGGCATCGGGGCGAGGATGACGAGCGGGATCGCGACGACGATGCCGCCCACTCCGATCAGCGCGAACGCGAGCAGCTGGTCCTTGATGCCGTGCGCGATGGCGTTCCAGCTGGCATGGGTGACGGCGGCGGCGAGAACGGCGAGGGTGACGCTCAGGGAGAGGGGTCGACAGGTTCACCGGGCTCCTCAGGCGGGCTGAATAGGAGCCCTCAGGGCTTTTATCCCGTCAGGTGTTCCCCGGCCAGCCGGACCGGTCCTGGCAGGACGGCTCGGAACCAGGTCATGGCGCCGCTCGGTCCGGTCCCAGCCACCTGATTGTGTGATCGTTGGTGCGGCGGACAGCTGGCGGAACCCTAGGCGCAACCACGTGCTGACTTCAGCTTAACCCACCCGGGCGTGTCCAGGGCGGCCGGCGATCTCATCCGTCTCGTCCTCAAGCTGCGTGCGCAGCAGCAGCGTGACCCAGGTGCGGTAGGGACGCCAGTTCTCGCTGATCTGCCGGATCTGGTCGGGCGTCGCCGGTCCGGGCAGCCCGTAGGCGAGCGCCACCGCGCGGGCCAGCCGCGGCTCCTGGCCGGGCACCGCGTCCGGGTCGCCCGCACCGCGCAGCAACGTCAGCCCGGCGGAGAACTCGCCGATGCCGGGCAGCGTCTTGAGGTCGGCCATGGCGTCCTGGTGCGGCATGGCCCGCAGCCGGGCGGTGTCGAGCGGCCGTCCAGGGCGGCCCGGGCCAGCGACCTGAGCCATTCCGGCTTGCGTCCGGACAGCCCGCGGAACTCCTCGAGCCCGGCCAGCCGCTGGGGGGACGGGAAGGCGTGTACGGTCCGGCTGCCGAAGCCGATCGCCTCGCCGAGCTGTTCCGCCATCCGCGCCTTGATCGCCGCCGCCTGGGTGATCCGGATGCGGTGCCCGATGATGGTCCAGGCCGCGGCCTCGTACGGCGACCAGAACCCGACCGGCCGCAGGCCCGGATACCGCCGCTGAATGTCCCCGGCCACCGGGTCGCGCTCCCCGACCGCGGGAAATCCCGAGCCATCCACGTCCAGGGACAAGATCCGCTCCACCTGCGCGTGCACGGCCGTCAGCAGGTCAGGCCCGGGCTCGGCCGGGCTGACGACCTCGGCCGTCACGATCCCGGCGTCGTCCTGGCGGACCCGGACGCCAGCGGTCTACCAGCTGCCCTCCACCGGGAACGCGAGCTCGAGCGCGCTGTCCGCCGCCTCGGCGTAGGCGGCAGGCGTGAAACCCTCGAGGAACTTGATGCTGGCCGCCAGCGAAAACGCCCCCCGCGGGACCAGCCTAAACGTCTCCATACCGCCATCACACCACCTCCCACCGATATTTCCCGGCCCAAGCGGGCTCTGCTGGGATCTTGGATCGTTGCTACCCTTATAAGGTCGCTAATTATCCACAATAATTCGAATTCTTGGGCGAGGGGTCGCGCCGTGGCCGGCATCGCGCGGGGCGTGGCCCGGTTCCCCCGGACCAGGAGCCCGAGCCTCGGTTGACACCGGGGCTTGGGCGGCCTAGGCTCGCATCAGATCATATATGAGATGCGATACATGATGACTCCAGAAGCCCCCGCGGAAGCCCTTGCCTTCGAGGCTCCCCGGCCGGCCTTCCTGACCGCGGGAGCCGGAGCGCTGCCGTCCCGGACGGTGGCCGTCCTCGAGGCGATCAAGCACGCGATCCTCACCGGCGAGCTGAAGCCGGGGCGTCCGCTGGTCGAGACCGACCTGGCCGAGCTGCTCGGCGTGTCCAAGACCCCGGTGCGCGAGGCGCTCAAGACCCTGGCCGGCGCGGGCCTGGTCACGATGAACCCGTACAAGGGCGCCGCCGTGCGCGTCGTCGACGACGAGCAGGCCAGGCACGTCTACGATGTCCGGCTGCTGCTCGAGCCCGAGGCCCTGGCCCGTGCGGTGGCCGCCGGGCCCGGCTGGCACGCCGCGCACGCCGCCCTGGCCCCGCGGACAACGCCCGTGACCAGGCCGAGCGCAGCCTGGCGAACCGGGACTTCCACCGCGCCCTCTACGCGGGCTGCGGCAACCCCCTGCTGGTCAGGATGCTCGATGACCTGCGTGACCGACCGCGCTGGTCGCGGTGGCCAGCTGGCGGCACGATCCGCCGGGCGCCGTCACGCCCAGCTGGGAGCGTGAGGCGGCTGAGCACCAGGCCATCCTCAGGTGCGCCGAAGGTGGCGACGCCACCCGCGCCGCCGCCCTGCTGCGTGCCCACATAGCCGCCTTTTTCGACCGTAATTTCACCGCCGACCCGCCAGCACCACCGAAGGAGAACAACTCATGAGCCTTACCCCGGCCACGGCGCAGGGGCTGCGCCACGCCCTCGCCACGGCGGTCGTCGTCCCGGTCACGCCGCTGCACGCCGACGGCGGCCCCGACTGGGACACCTACGCGGCGCTGACCGGGCGCCTGATCGACGGCGGGATCACGGTCATCACCCCGAACGGCAACACCGGGGAGTTCTACGCGCTCAGCCCGGCCGAGGCCCGGCATGCCGTCGAGACCGCGGCCGAGGTGGTCAGCGCCAGGGACGGCGGGATCGAGCTGCTGGCCGGAGTGGGCCACGACATCGCCACGGCGGTCGAGGCGGCCAGGCACGCCCAGCACCACGGCGCCCGCATGATCATGATCCACCAGCCGGTGCACCCCTACGTGTCGGGTGAAGGCTGGATCGACTACCACGCCGCCATCGCCGGCGCGGTCCCCGACCTCGGCGTCGTCCTGTACATCAGGGACGAGCGCCGCACCGGCGCGCAGATCGCCGGGCTCGCCGACCGGGCGCCGAACGTCATCGGCGTCAAGTACGGCGTCCGGGACGCGACCAAGTTCGCCGCCGTGGCCAGGGACGCCGGGATCGACCGGTTCACCTGGCTGGCCGGCGCGGCCGAGCTGACCGCCCCGGCGTACTGGGCCGTCGGCGCGCACGCCTTCACCTCCGGCCTGGCCAACGTCAACCCGCACCTGGCGCTGTCCATGCTCGACGCGCTGCGCGCCAACGACTTCGGCGCGGCGATGAAGGTCTGGGAGTCGGTGCGCCGGTTCGAGGAGCTGCGCGCCGCCGACTCCTCCGCCGACAACGTCAGCGTGGTCAAGGAGGCCCTGGCCCAGCTGGGCCTGTGCCGGGCCGACGTCCGGCCGCCCAGCCGCCCGCTGCCCGCGCCCATCAAGGAGGAGATCAGCGGCATCCTGGCGAGCTGGGGCATGCTGTGACCGCAGGGAACGGGGCCGAACGCCGGAGCTCCCGAGGACCTGCGCAGCTTCCGCTGGTTCGGCGGCGAGCGCACGTCCGGGCTGCGGGCCTTCGGCCACCGGTCGAGAATGCGCCAGCTCGGCGTCGAGCCGGAAGAGCACCTCGGCAAGCCGCTGATCGTCATCCTGAACACCTGGTCCGAGCTGAACCCCTGCCACATGCACCTGCGCCAGCGGGCCGAGCAGGTCAAGCGAGGCGTGCTCGAGGCGGGCGGCTTTCCCGTCGAGATGCCGGTCGCCACCCTCAGCGAGACGTTCCAGAAGCCGACCCCGATGATGTACCGGAACCTGCTGGCCATGGAGACCGAGGAACTGCTGCGCTCCTACCCGGCCGACGGCGCGGTGCTGATGGGCGGCTGCGACAAGACCACCCCCGCGCTGCTGATGGGCGCGGCCAGCGCGAACATCCCGGCCATCTACCTGACCGCGGGCCCCATGCTGAGCGGCAACTTCCGCGGCCAGCAAGGTGGGCAGCGGCACCGACGTGTGGAAGTTCTGGGACGACGCCCGGGCCGGGCTGGTCGGCGACTGCGAGCTGGCCGAGCTGGAATGCGGCATCGCCCGCTCACCCGGCCACTGCATGACGATGGGCACAGCCTCGACGATGACCTCGGCCGCCGAGGCCCTCGGCATGACGCTGCCCGGGATGGCCTCGATTCCCGCGGTCGACTCCGCCCACTACCGGATGGCGGCCGCCACCGGCCGGCGCGTGGTGGACATGGCCTGGGAGAACCTGACCCCGGACCAGGTCCTCACCCGCGAGGCGTTCGAGGACGCGGTCGCGACCGTACTCGCCCTCGGCGGCTCCACCAACGCCCTCATTCACCTGATCGCGATGGCAGGCCGGGCGGGCGTCGAGCTGACCCTGGCGGACTTCGACGCGATCTCGCGCCGGGTGCCCTGGCTGGCGAACGTCAAGCCGAGCGGGACGTACCTGATGGAGGACTTCTACTACGCCGGCGGCCTGCTCGCGCTGCTCGGCCAGCTGGCCAAGGTCCCCGGGGCGCTGCACCTGGACCGGATGACGGTGAGCGGCCGTCCGTTCGGAGAAAAGATCGCGGACGCACCGGTCTACGACGAAGACGTCATCCGGACCCCCGATACGGCGCTGGCCGCCGAGGGCGGGGTGGCGGTGCTGCGCGGCAACCTGGCCCCCGACGGCGCGGTCATCAAGCACATCGCGGCCGAGCCGCGGCTGCTCAAGCACACCGGCCCCGCGGTCGTCTTCGACTCCTACGCCGACCTCCAGGCGCGGATCAACGACCCGGCGCTGAACGTCACACCGGACTCGGTGCTTGTGCTGCGCAACGCGGGTCCCAAGGGCGGTCCCGGCATGCCCGAGTACGGCATGCTGCCCATCCCTGACTACCTGCTGGCCCAGGGCGTGCGCGACATGGTGCGCATTTCCGACGCCCGGATGAGCGGCACCAGCTACGGTGCCTGTGTGCTGCATGTTGCCCCGGAGTCGTTCGTCGGCGGTCCGCTCGCTGTCGTCCAGACGGGCGATCTCGTCACCCTGGACGTGGCTGCCCGCGAGCTGTCTCTGGATATTTCCGAACGGACAATGGTGCTGCGCCGCGAACAGTGGCAGCCGCCCGAGCCGAAGTTCGAACGTGGTTACGGCGTCCTGTACACCGAGCACATCACCCAGGCCAACGAGGGCTGTGACTTCGGCTTCCTGGCCCGGCGCGGCCGCAACCCAGATCCCGACCCCAAGTAAATCCTCCGAGGAGAACCGATGATCCAGGGGTTTGACCCGCGCACCGCGGAACCGGTGGGGGAGCCGGTCGCCGAGGCGACCGACGCCGACGTCGACGCGATCGTCGCGGCCGCCGCGGCGGCCTTCCCGGCCTGGTCCGCGTATCCACGCCGCGCCGAGGCCCTCGAGGCCGTGGCGGACGCGCTCGACGCCCGCGCGGCCGAGCTCGCGGTCATCGCCGACACCGAGACCGCGCTCGGCGGCGAGCGGCTGCAGGGCGAGGTCGCTCGCGCCACCGGGCAGCTGCGCCTGTTCGCGGCCGTCCTGCGGGACGGCGGCTACCTGGACGCGGTCGTGACCCCGGCCACGGGTCCCGCGCCCGAGCTGCGGCGGGTCAACCGGCCGGTGGGACCGGTGGCCGTCTTCGCCGCGTCCAATTTCCCGTTCGCGTTCTCCGTGGTCGGCGGGGATACGGCGTCCGCGCTGGCCGCCGGGTGCCCGGTGGTGGTGAAGGCGCACGAGGGGCATCCGGTCACCTCCCAGGTGTGCGCGCAGATCGTCATCGAGGCGCTGGCCGCCGCCGGGGCTCCCGCCGGGACCTTCGCGCTGGTCCACGGGGTGCAGGCCGGCCTGCGGCTGCTCCGGCACCCGGCGGTGGCGGCGGCCGGGTTCACCGGGTCGATGGCCGGCGGACTGGCGCTGGCCCGGATCTGCGCCGAGCGGCCGGTCCCGATCCCGTTCTTCGGTGAGCTCGGTTCGGTCAATCCGGGCGTGGTG
Organism: uncultured Actinomycetes bacterium; assembly: GCA_963808315.1. Taxonomy (GTDB): domain Bacteria; phylum Actinomycetota; class Actinomycetes; order Streptosporangiales; family Streptosporangiaceae; genus Palsa-504. Next base: position 463,051 of record CAWEFK010000024.1, read on the forward strand.
CTGCCCGGCGCCGCGTTCTGCCGCCCGGCCGCGATCGCCACCGGCTACGTGGGCTCGCTGACGCTGGGCACCGGCCAGTTCTGCACCAACCCGGGCCTGCTCTTCGTGCCCGAGGACGTGGGGCTGCTCACCGCGATCGGCGAGGCGGCGCAGACGTCGGCGGGCGGGGCGATGCTGTCGGAGCGGATCTTCGCCGGCTACCAGGACGCGGTGGCCGAGGCCGACGCCCATCCCGGCGTTACCGCGCTGGCCGAAGGCCAGCCCGGCCCGGGCCCCTGGGGGGCCACGCCGCGGGTCTTCCAGACCTCGCTGAAGGAGTTCGCCGCCGACATCGCGGTCCTGTCCCGTGAGCGGTTCGGTCCTGCCGGGCTGGTCATCACCTACGCCGCGGTCGAGGACCTGCTGCCGGTCCTGGCCGCGCTGCCGGGCAACCTGGTCGGGACCGTGCACGTCGATACCGGGTCGGCCCAGGACATGGACCTGGCCCGCCAGGTGGTGCCGGTGCTCGAGCGCATCGCGGGCCGGATCGTCTGCAACGGGTGGCCGACCGGCGTGGCCGTGGTCGCGGCGCAGCATCACGGCGGCCCGTGGCCCTCCACGACGGCGCCGGCCTACACCTCGGTGGGCACGGCCGCGATACGCCGCTGGCTGGTGCCCGTGGCCTACCAGGACTTCCCCGCCGAACTGCTGCCCCCTAGGCTGGCTGACCTATGAGTCCCCAGATCGCGGTCAACACCGCAGTGACGCGAGATGAGCTGCTCGACTTCATCTCCTGTCGGCACCACGCCATCGTGATCACCGCCAGGGCCGACGGAACGCCGCAGGCATCCCCGGTCACCTGCGGCGTCGACGACGGCAAGATCGTGGTCGCGACCTATCCCGAGCGTGCCAAGACCAGGAACGCGCGCCGTCAGCCGCGGGTCAGCGTGCTGGTGCTCTCCGATGACTTCGGTGGTCCGTGGGTGCAGGTCGACGGCACCGCGGAGGTGCTCGACGTGCCCGAGGCGATCGAACCGCTGGTCGGGTACTTCCGGTCCATCTCCGGCGAGCACTCCGACTGGGACGAATACCGGCAGGCCATGGTGCGGCAGGGCAAGTCGCTGCTGCGGATCACCCCCGAGCGCTGGGGTCCGGTGGCCACCGGGGGATTCCCGCCCCGGCTGGCCTAGGGCGCCCGGCTGGCCTAGGGCGCGGAATTCCGGCTGGGCATCAGGTATTTCCAGGGCGTGGCGGCCGCCCGGCCGATGGTCGTCTTGACCTCGATCACCGTGGGCCGTCCGTCCGCCAGCGCCTTGGTCAGCGCGTGCGCCAGCGCGTCGGGGCTGCGTACGCGGTAGCCAGCCGCGCCGAACGCCTCGGCGACCGCGGCGAAATCGGGGTTGTGCAGCCGCGCGCCCACCTCCCGGCCCGCATAGAGGCGCTGCTGGTCGAGCAGGACGTTGCCGAAGGCGTCGTTGTTGAAGATCACCGCGACCACGCCCAGGTTGTACTGCACGGCGGCGGCCAGTTCACCAATGCCGAAGCCGAAGCCGCCGTCGCCGGCGATGGACACCACGGCCCGTTCGGGAAACGCGGCCTTCACCCCCAGTGAGGTCGGGTAGCCGAAGCCCAGCGTGCCCTGGTAGCCGCAGGTGACGAACTGGCGCGGCGCGTGCACCCCGAAGCCGAAGTACGAGGCGAAACCGGCCTGGCAGATCTCCTCCACGAAGAAGCCGTCCGCGGGCAGCGCCGCCCGGATAGCGGCCAGGTAGTCCAGGTCCTCGCCGACGTCACGGAACTCCCGTGCCACCTGCTCCTTCACCGCCCGGAACTCCTCGCTGCGATCCGGCCTGTCCGCGGCGTCACCGTCCCGTCCGCTGGCCAGTTCCCGTATCAGCGCGGCGCTCGCCTCTCGCGCATCCGCCAGCACCGACACCTCGGGTTCAAGGCGGACGGCCTGTTCCGGGTCGATGTCGATGAGCACCGTCCGCAGCCCGGCGGGCGCCCGGCCAGCGGAACCAGGCCAGCTCGAGCCGCGTCCCGATGCCGAGCAGCACGTCGGTGTCCGCCCAGCGCCGGAAGCCCGCGGCGCTGGTGAACCCGAACGGGTCGTCATCGTCCACGATGCCCCGGCCCGCGCGGAAGGACACCACCGGCGCCTGCAGCCGCCGGGATAGTTCGCGCACCTGAGCGGCCGCGTGGCGGGCCCCGCCGCCTACCATGATCATCGGATTCCTGGCTCCGGCCAGTAGCCCGGCGGCCCGGGCGATGGCCGCCCGGTCGAGTTCGGGTGAACGCACCGGGATGGGTGGCACCGCGGCCGCGGGGCGGGCGCGGCCAGCACGTCCCAGGGCACGGCGATCGCGGTCGGCCGGGGGCGTCCCGACCTGGCGTGATAGAACGCCTGGGCGGTGAGCTCGCTGGCCTGACCCGGGTTCTCGACGGTGGCGGCCCATTTGGTCAGCGAGCGCATGGTGGCGAGCTGGTCGGGGAGCTCATGCAGATGGCCCAGGCCCCGGCCGATGAACGCGGACGGGATCTCCCCGGTAATGCAGATCACCGGGGCGCTGGCCCCGTAGGCCGAGATCAGCGCCGCGCTGGCGTTCAGGAACCCGGGACCAGGCACCACCGTGTAGACGCCGGGCCGCCCGGTCGCCTGGGCGTAGCCGAAAGCCATATAGGCCACGGTCTGCTCGTGCCGCGCGCCGATCACCCGGATCCCGGCTCGCGACATCGCGTCGAACAGGGGGTACGTCTGCACGCCCGGTAGCCCGAACACGGTGTCGACGCCGTGGCTGATCAGCGACTGCACGATGACGTCGGCGGTGGTCAGCGACGGGGCGGCGGCGGCGCCGACCTGGTTCGCGGTACTGGTCACGAGGCGCCTCCGTGCGCTGGCGGGCCTGAGCCCGGCGGTCAGAACCCCTAATATGATCCACACAACTTCGGGTGGCCTCAGACCGGGGTGGCAGACTGGCCGCATGACCGGACCCGATCCCAAGGCTGACCTCCACCGATATCTGCAAGACGCGCGCGATGCTCTGCTGTGGAAGCTCGACGGGCTCTCGGAGTACAACATCCGCCGCCCGATGGTGCCCACCGGCACCAACCTGCTGGGACTGATCAAGCACGCGGCCGGGGTGGAACTCGGCTACCTCGGCGACTGCTTCGGCCGGCCCTTTGCCGAGCGGCTGCCGTGGCTGGAGGACGACGCCGAGCCCAATGCGGACATGTGGGCCACCGTCGCCGAGTCGCGCGAGGACATCACCGATCTTTACCAGCGAGCCTGGCTCCACTCGGACGCCACGATCGGCGCGCTGGCCCTGGACTCGGTGGGGCACGTGCCGTGGTGGCCGGATCACCGGAGCGAGGTGACCCTGCACAAGATCCTGGTCCACATGATCGCCGAAACCGACCGGCACGCCGGCCAGGCCGACATCGTCCGCGAGCTCATTGACGGGGCGACCGGACTGCGGGTCAGCAACAGCAACATGCAGCAGGGGGACCAGGCCTGGTGGGAAGGCTACCGGGAACGACTGGAGCGGGCCGCCCTGGAAGCCCAGCGGGGCGCGGCCCGCGAAGTCGGCTAGCCAGCCCGCGGATCGCAGCACGCGGCGCGGCGCCGGCTAGCCCGCCCGCGCGGTATCGAAACGCGGCGAGGCCTGAAGCAGGAACGACAGGTCGGCGCCGGCCGGCACCTCGGCAGGCCGCTTACCCCGGCGGAACAGCCGGCCGGTACCGGCGCCGGACAGGATCGCGTGCTGGCCGGACACCTGCAGCCACGACCCTTCGCGCAACCCGAGGACCGGGACGTCGTTTTCTTCGAGAAACTCCTCGATCCGCTGCTGGCGGGTCTCGCCCTGGTGGATGCTGCGCGGGTCAGGGTCCAGATAGTGCGGGTTGAGCTGGAACGGAATGAGACCGAGCGCCGCCAGCGCAGGCACCTCCACGATGGGCATGTCGTTCGTCGTGCGGATCGAGGGGCAGGCCAGGTTCGATCCGGCGCTGGCGCCGAGGTACGGGACGCCCTCGCGGACGACGGCTCGGCGCAGGCCATCCAGGACATCCAGGTGATGCAGGACCCGCAGCAGCCGGAAGGTGTTGCCGCCCCCGACGAAGATCGCCTCCGCGTCCCGCACCGCCCGGGCCGCGTCCGCTACCTCGTGCAGCCCAGTGACCTGGACACCCAGGTCAGCCAGGGCCCGGCGGATGGTCTTGGTGTAGCCGCCGGGGTCGCTGCCCGCGAACGGAACGAACAGCAGGCGCCCGCGCCCGCCGAGCACGCCCCGGATCGCGTCGGTCGCGTGCTCGAGGAATCTCATCCCCGGTGCCCTCGAATTGGACAGCAGCAGCAGCTCAGGCACCCGCCCATCCTACGGATGCCTGGCAGCTCAGGCATCCGCTGACGCCACGGCTTGACCGGGCCAGCGCGCCTGCCGCAGGTCACGCCGGGTCGAGCAGTACGCCACGGCGACGGCTTCTGCTGCGGCCAAGGTCAGCATCGTATGAGGCCCATGCAGCCACGACAGCAGCAGCCCGCAGCCCGCGAGCCCGGCGGGCATGCCCAGGCCGATGAGCGTCATGAGCGCGGCGACGACCCGGCCGCGTTGGTCAGGGAGCGCCTGCCTGATCACCAGGATGTCCACGAGCACGCGGATCGCGGGTAGGCCTAGCATCATGGTGAACATCAGGCCGGCCACCCACCACGGACCGAACGGCACGGCGAGCAGCGCGAGGACGAGCACGTCGAGCAGACACACGGCCAGCAAGAGCACTCCTGGCTGGAGCCGGTGCAGGACCTTGACCAGCGGTGCTCCGGCCAGGCCGCCGGCCGCGCCCAGGCCAAGCGCCAGGCCGATCGTGCTGGCCGGCACCGCCTGGTGGCGCAGGATCACGATGATGACCAGTTCGAACCCGGCGCCGATCGTGTTCACGAACATGATGAGCAGCGTGGCCGCGCGGAGCACAGGCTGGTGCCAGAGCGTCCGGAACCCGGCCAGCATGCTCCCGGTCCGGGCCTTGTCGTTCTGGGCCAGCCCGGGCGGCCGCCGGCCGGCTCATCCGCCGCGCCCGGGACGAACTTCATCAGGATCGCACTCGCCAGCGCGGCCAGGAACGAGCCTGCGGTGAACAGGAGAGGAACGGCGTGTGCCAGCGCACGTACCGCGTAGAGCGCTCCGCCCAGCGCCGGGCCGGCCAGGGCGGCGCCGTTCATCCTGACCTCGTCCTGGGTCAGTGCCTGCGTCAACTGCCCGGGCGGCACCACCGAGCGCAGCAGCAGCGTCTGCGCAGCGCTCTTGACGGCCTGCCCGATCCCCAGCAGCGCCGCGGCGACGAAAAGCACGGCTACGGGCCGCCAGCCCCTGATCAGCGCCGCGGCGACCGCCCCCGTCACGATGGCGCGGACCGCCTCGGTGCAGATCACGATCATGCGGTTGTCGTACCGGTCGGCCAGCGCCCCCGCAGGCAACCCGGCCGCCAGCATCCCGACGGCCTGCACCGCCGCGAACAGCCCGGCCACGGCGGGGGAGCGGGTCATCGCCAGGATGGTCAGCGGGTAGGCAATATCGGCCACAGAAACGCCGATAGTGGACGCGGACGCCCCGATCCAGAGCGTCTGGAACGACAGGTTCCGCCATAGCGGCACCGGCCCTGCCGCCGTCCCGGTCCCTGCCGCCGTCCGGTTGCCGCGTCGGTCCTGCCGCCGTCCCGGTCCCTGCCGCCGTCCCGGTCCCTGCCGCCGGCCCCACGTCTGGCGGTGCGGTCTGCTCGCCTGCTGGCCGGGCTGAAGTGGCTCCGTTACCCATCTCGTCCTCCGGTGTCCTGTCGCTCTCCGCCTGGGCCCTCACGAAAACGTCATCATTCACATAATCGTGAATGATGACATAATCGTGAGAGCATGGCAAGATGTCGCTATGGAGCAGCCCCCACCCGAAGGACAGTCACGCGCGGTCCGGGCCGTGGACAACGTGGATGTGCTCAAGGCGATGGCAGACCCCACCCGGCTCGCCATCCTGGCGGCGCTGATGGACACCAGGCATGACCTGCCGGTCATGTCGGTCAAGGAACTAGCCGCCGAACTCGACGAACCGCAGACCAAGCTCTACCGTCACGTGCGGCAGCTTGAAGCGGTGGGCCTGATCAAGGTGGCGGGCACCCGGATGGTCTCCGGCATCCTCGAGCAGCGCTACCAGGCCTGCCAGCAGGATCTTTCGTTCGAACGCGGCTTCCTCCACGAGCACGCGGACGAGTCAGAGGTGGCGATGCAAACGCTGCTCGACCGCTACCGTGACGGTTTCTTCGCGGCGTTCCGGGCCAGCAGACTGACCGAGGCCGACATGCCGGCGGACGAGGCTTACCGCAAGCCGGTCCTGGCCATGTCCGACCTCAGGGTGTCCCCGGCCAAGGCGGCGGAGCTGACGAGCAGGCTGAAGGAGATCATGGATGAGCTCAACGATGACGAAACAGAGGACCCGGACGGCGTTCCGCTGAATCTGCTCATCGGTTGTTTTGTCCCCGCTGAACGACCAGATCGCTGATCGGCCGCCCCTGCCCCCGCCCGCAGGAGCCGGTAGACCTGGCGTGACACGATGGACTACGACCACCGTGACGATGGAGACAGGCCATGGACGACGAGCGTGAACATCTCAGCTGGCAAGCCTTCGGGGAAGCATCCCGGGAGCTTGCTCAGGCGATCGCCGACGACGGCTTCGAGCCTGACCTGATCCTGTCCATCGCGCGCGGTGGGCTGTTCCTGGCTGGTTCGCTCGGCTACGCGCTCGCGGTGAAGAACCTGCATGTGATGAACGTCGAGTTCTACGACGGAGTCGGGACCACGCTCGACATGCCGGTCATGCTGCCGCCGGTGCCCTCCGCGGTGGATTTCTCGGCCAAGAAGGTCCTCATCGCCGACGATGTCGCCGATTCGGGCCGGACGATCGAGCTCGTCTATACCTTCATCAAGGATCACGTCGAGGACGTCCGCTCAGCGGTGATCTACGAGAAGCCCCGCTCCGTGATCAAGTGCGATTACGTCTGGAAGCACACTGATCTGTGGATCAACTTCCCCTGGAGCTCGACGCCTCCGGTCGTCCACCGCCCCGGCCAGGTCTTCGACGCCTGACTCGCCCCCGCTCATCCCGCCCCCTCAAGCCCAACGCCACTCGGCCCTGAGTTGATCTTCGTGCTGGCGTGGCCTGCCGTGCCGTTCTGACCAGCACCGATACACCTCACCCCCGGCAGCGGATCTAGTCCGCCATCAGCTGCGGACATGCAGGTCAGACCCTTGACCGGCGAGTAAGCCGGAGGGCCCATTGCGGCCACGCCCGTTCCCACCGCGACGGGACTGGGGACGCGGCGACGAGGGACGCGGGACGCGGCGTGAGAAGGTACTCGATGTGCCGTTGCGCCCCTTCTAGGGCAATGCCAGGAACTTTAGCGAGCCCGTGGTGCCGTTTTTTGGGGCTTTGCTGCTGGTCAGGGTCCTGGCCGCGGGTTGGGCCTGGGCTGCCGGGCGGCGCGGTTTGGCGGCCCGCTGTGGTAATAAGCGCCGCCTGCCGGCCTGCAGGGGCGGCACAGTCCCCGCTATGTCCCTTATGTCGCACTTGACAGGGCTGCATTCCGGGCCCCGACCGTGATCGTGAACAGTACGGGTCATATCCGGCCCGTACTGTTCACGATCATGGAACAGGCAGAGGGATGTCAGGGATCGCGCCCGGGCTGAAAACGACGTCGAGGATGCACCGGATCCACCACGCAGCCCGGATCCGCCGCAATCTTTGCCCCGGGCCACCATCATCCAGGCACGCACGTACCTTCTCGTCACACCAGCACCAGCACCAGCACCCATCCGACCTCTCGTGATCGTCCGCCAGTACTCACTGCCCCTGGGCGATGTCCGTGCGGGCGGCTTCCAGCGCGAGCAGCGCCACGTGCAGCGACGTGCGTGACTCGGCCGAGCCCAGATCCGTCCCGAGGATCCGCTCAATCCGGCGCAGTCGTTCGTAGAAGGTGGGCCGGGCCAGGTGCGCGTTCTTGGCGGCTACCGCCTTGTTGCCTCCGGCGGCCAGGTACGCCGCTAGCACGCCGATGAGTTCGGCGTCCTGCTCGCTGGCCAGCAGCGCGCCGAGTTCGCGTTCCACGAACGTCTGCAACCGCGGATCGTCACGCAACAGATGGAGCAGGCCGCGCAGCCGCAGGTCAGGCGAGCCGGTAGAACAACGGCCGGCCAGCCCGTGACGGCCAGGCCCCGGCCCGCGACGGCGAGGCGCCGGGGTGGAGGATATCCGGGCGTTCGGCCGCGACATCGGCGACCTGGCTGGCCTCGAGAAACGAGCGGCGCACGTCCCTGATCGAGCCGGCGCCCGTCCCGACCCCGATGACGAGCCCGTCCTGCCCGTCGCCGAGCCGCTCCCTGATCAGGGTGGCGAGGCTGGTCAGCACCCGGTCGGGTCGGCATGCGGACTGAGTGACAGCATGGCTCCCGCGCGGGCGTCATCCAGCGTTCCGACCAGGGCCGGAACCCGCTCGGTCCGGCACGCGGCGGCGGTGACGTCGGCGACGTCGAGCACCCGCGCGTGGGCGGAGACCCCGAGCACCCCAGCGGTTCCGGCCGGATCGCTGAGCCGAAGCACCAGGGCAATGAGCTGCCGCTCCTCGACCGGCACCCCGAGCGCCCGGGCGCGCACCGCCGCCTCGGCCGGGTCGGCGTGGGCCTGGGAGATGATGCTGGTGATCAGCGTCCGGTGGGCCTGCCGGTCCAGGCTCTCCCGGTGCCGGGTGAGCAGGCGGCCGAGCGCCAGCGTGGTGGCGGCCCGCTCGACGAGCACCGTCTCGGTGGCGGTCGGCGGCCCGTCGCAGACCAGGATGACCCGGCCCCAGTCCTCGCCCCGCGCTCCGACCGGCGTGAACAGCCACCCCGACGCCTCGTCGTAGACCGCCCGCCCCGGCCCGGCCGACCCGGCGCGCACATCCGCCGAACCTCCGGAACCCACCGCCCGGCTGCGCCGGGCAAACCCGGCCAGCAAACGGGCCGGGTCGGCGCCGCCCGGCTCGCAGGCGAGCACCCGGTGCGCGAGGTCAGCCAGGATCACCGGCCGTCCGGCCAGGATCGCGGCCTGCCGCACGATCTCGTCGGGCGTCGCGCCCGCGACGGAAAGCTCGGTGAACACCTCGTGCAGGCGTTCCGACGCCCGCAGGTCTTCTAGCTGGGCATCGATGATCCGGGCGTGCACCGCCTCGGTGATCTCGACGAACGGGACCTCCCGCTCGAAGGCGATCAAGGTCAGCCCGCTGCCGGCGGCGGCGCGCACCAGCGCGTCGGGCAAGCGCTCCGACGTACCGGCGGCCCAGTTCCACCGCCAGGGCGCTGACTCCGCCCTCGCCAGGTCGGTGGCGTACTTGGCCAGCAGGGCCGGCTCCGGCGGCAGCGCGATCCCGGTGGTGAGCACGAACTCGCCGCCTTGCAGCAGGTGGGCCGCGTCCGCCAGCTCGAGCACATGGACCCAGCGGACCCGCGCGCCGAGCCCGGCGCGGCCCGCGACCACCTGCGGGCTGCCCCGGCGGACGACGTCGAGGCCGAGCACATCACCCACGGTGGGAATCATGGACAAAGAGTAAAGCAGAGCCATAAAAGCCTTACACATTGTCGGTTCCCACCGCAGGCCGAAAACGAGGAAGACTGGAAAGCATGTCTGAGCTTCTCGCCCGCCATCGCGCGGTCATCCCCAACTGGGTCGGCCTCTACTACGACGAGCCGATCGAGATCGTCAGCGGCCAGGGCTGCCGGGTGACCGACGCCGAGGGCCACAGCTACCTCGACTTCTTCGCCGGCATCTTGACCAACATGCTCGGCTACGACGTGCCTGAGGTCCGTGACGCGGTGGAGCGGCAGATCGCCACCGGCGTCGTGCACACCTCGACGCTGTACCTGATCCGCCATCAGGTCGAGCTGGCGGAGAAGATCGCCCGGCTGTCCGGCATCGAGAACGCCAAGGTGTTCTTCACCAACTCCGGATCCGAGGCCAACGAGGTCGCGCTGCTGGCCGCGCTCACCGCGCGTAACGCCAACGAGGTGCTGGCCATGCGGGGCAGCTATCACGGGCGCTCGTTCGGCACCGTCGCCGTGACGGGCAACGCGGCCTGGAAGATGTCGAGCCACAGTCCGTTCGGCACTCATTATCTGCACGGTGCGGACCGGCAGCTGGCCGCCTACGCCGGCCTGAACGACGCCGACTACATCAAGGCCTGCGTGGACGACCTGCGGGCCCTGCTGTCCGGCGGCATCCATCCCGCCGACGTCGCGTGCCTGCTGGCCGAGCCGATCCAGGGCGTGGGCGGGTTCACGATGGCGCCCGACGGCCTGTTCGCGGCGTACAAGGAGGTCCTGGACGAGCACGGCATCCTGCTGATCTCGGATGAGGTGCAGACCGGCTGGGGCCGTACCGGCGAGCACTTCTGGGGCATCGGCGCGCACGGGATCATCCCGGACGCGATGACGTTCGCCAAGGGCCTGGGCAACGGCTTCGCCATCGGCGGCGTGGTGGCCCGCGCCGACCTGCTGGACGGGATCCGCGGCAACGGCATCTCCACCTTCGGCGGCAACCCGATCGCCACCGCCGCGGCCAACGCCACCCTGGACTACGTGCTCTCCCACGACCTGCAGCGCAACGCCGCCGTCACCGGCCGCGTGATCATCGACGGGCTCCGGGAAGCCACGCAAGGACCTGGGCATCGTCGGCGAGGTGCGCGGCAAGGGCCTGATGTTCGCCATCGACCTGGTCGACCCGGCCACCAAGCAGCCGAGCCCGCCGCTGGCCGCCCGGATGCTCGAGGCGACCAGGGAACGCGGCCTGCTGATCGGCAAGGGCGGCCTGGTCGGGCACACGCTGCGGATGGCGCCGCCGCTGACGCTGAGCGAGACCGAAGCCAAGGAAGGCCTGGGCCTGCTGTCCGACGCTCTCGTCGCGGTGAACGAGGAGGCGAAGAGCGCATGACCGGTAAGCACATCACGCACTGGATCGGCGGCAAGCCCGGCGACGGTGAGGCGGAGCGGCACGGAGACGTCTACGACCCGGCGACCGGGCAGGTCAGCGGTCAGGTCGACTTCGCCACCCCGGCCGTAGTGGACCGGGCCGTCGCGGCGGCCAGCGACGCGTTCGCCAGCTGGCGGCAGCGTCTCGCTGACCAAGCGCGCAACGGTCCTGTTCGCCTTCCGCGAGCTGGTCAAGCAGAACACCAAGGAGCTGGCCGCGCTGATCACGGCCGAGCACGGCAAGGTGGCCTCGGACGCGGCCGGCGAGGTGGCCCGCGGCCTAGAGGTCGTCGAGTTCGCCTGCGGCATCCCGCACCTGCTCAAGGGCGGGTTCTCGGAGAACGTCTCGACCGGGGTCGACTCGTACTCGATCAGGCAGCCGGTCGGCGTGGTCGCGGGCATCACCCCGTTCAACTTCCCGGCCATGGTGCCCATGTGGATGTTCCCGCTGGCCATCGCCTGCGGCAACGCCTTCATCCTCAAGCCGTCGGAAAAGGACCCGTCCGCGTCGGTGCTGCTGGCCGAGCTGTGGGCCGAGGCCGGCCTGCCGGACGGCGTGTTCAACGTGGTGCACGGCGACAAGGTGGCCGTGGACGCTATCCTCAGCCACGAAAGCATCAAGGCGGTCAGCTTCGTCGGCTCCACGCCCATCGCCAGGTACGTCTACGAGAACGGCACCAAGGCGGGCAAGCGGGTGCAGGCGCTCGGCGGCGCGAAGAACCACATGGTCGTGCTGCCCGACGCCGACCTGGAGCTCGCCGCGGACGCCGCCACCTCGGCCGGGTTCGGCTCGGCGGGGGAGCGCTGCATGGCGGTCTCCGCGCTGGTCGCCGTGGATCCGGTCGGGGACGAGCTGGTCGGCCTGATCCGGGACCGGATCGCGAACCTGCGGGTCGGCCCGGGCTCCGACGAGCGGTCCGAGATGGGCCCGCTGGTGACCGGGCCGCACCGGGACAAGGTGGCCTCCTACCTGGACAGCGGCGTCCGGGAGGGCGCCACCCTGGCCGTGGACGGCCGGGCTCACCCGGTGATCGGGCGATGACCAGGGGTTCTGGCTCGGGCCGAGCGTGCTGGACCACGTCACGCCGCAGATGAGCTGCTACACCGACGAGATCTTCGGCCCGGTGCTCAGCGTGCTGCGGGCTCCGACCTACGAGGCCGCCGTCGAGCTGGTGAACGACAGCCCCTACGGCAACGGCGTGGCCGTGTTCACCAACGACGGAGGCGCGGCCCGCCGGTTCACCTCCGAGGCCGAGATCGGGATGGTCGGCGTCAACGTGCCGATCCCGGTCCCGATGGCGTACTACTCCTTCGGCGGCTGGAAGGCATCGCTGTTCGGTGACACCCACGTGCACGGCACCGAAGGCGTGCACTTCTACACCCGCGGCAAGGTGGTCACGTCCCGCTGGCTCGACCCGAGCCACGGCGGCGTCAACCTCGGCTTCCCGGTCAATACGTAACGGCGTGAGGCCGGCCCAGCAGCTGGACCGGCCTCACCCGCATCAGCCGTTACAGCAGGCTGTTCACCTCGTGCACGTCGCCGCAGGGCACGTCCAGCGCCGCGTGGTGCTTGCGGATCGCTTCCTCATCGGGGCCCTCGAGCAGGCAGTAAACCTTGCCGTCGGCGTTGTGGTAGAGCTCGATCTGCCGCACGCCGAACTCGTCGGCCGTACCATCCTTGGTTCCCTGCGCGATCTGCTCGATGGCTTCGGCGGGCAGTTTGAGGTCGTCGTGGTAGTCCATAAACCGAGGCAATTTCGCTGTTCCTCCCGTGTGCGGCATCGTCTGGCCACTATGCATGAGGGGCCAGTACCTTGTCCACAGCGCGCAGGACCGGCCGACGGGAGCCGCGCGGCCAGGCCCGGTCGCCGAGCAGGGCCAGCCCGGCCGGCAGCAGCACGCCGCGGACGATGGTGGCGTCGATCAGCACCGCCGCCGCCATGGCCATGCCGAACACCTTGAACTCGATCAGCGACAAGCGTGGCGAAGATCGAGAACACCGCCACCATGATCACCGCGGCGCTGGTCACCACGCCCGCGCTGCGGCCGATGCCGGCCGTGATCGCCTCCCGGGCCGTCGCGCCGCCCTGCCGCAGCTCCCTGATCCGGCTCAGGATGAACACGTGGTAGTCCATGCTCAGGCCGAACAGCAGCACGAACATGAACAGCGGCAGCCAGGGCGTGATCCCGCCGTAGGCGGAAAAGCCCAGCGGTCCCTGCAGGTGACCGTCCTGGAAGATCAAGACCATCAGGCCGTAGGCGGCACCCACCGAGAGCACGTTGAGGCCGATCGACAGGGCCGGAATATATACCGAACGGAACGTGGTCATGAGCAGCAGGAAAGCGAATCCGAGCACGAAGGTGAAGACCCACGGCTCGGTTTTGGCCAGCTGCGCATCGAAGTCGTGGTTGCCCGCGGTCAGCCCGGCCACCGCGTAGCTGATCCCCGGCACCTTCCCCAGCGTGTCGGGCAGCGCCTGGTCGCGCAGCGTGGCGAGCGCGTTATTGGACGTGGCGCTCGTCCCGTCCCCCGCCAGCGGCACGGACACCACCAGCACCTGGTCGTGTCCGAACACGGCGGTGGTGACGGGCGGAGGCGGAGTCGCGCCGTGGGTGGCCGCCACGTCGCCGCGCAGCGCGGCGACGGCCTCGGCGACCTGGCGGCCGCCAAGATCGGAGCCGGTCACGACCACCTGGGCGGGCTCTGGGCCGCCGGGGAAGGCCTGGGAGATGTCGACCAGGGCTGCGGACCACGGGCACGTCGGTGGGCAGCTCGTGGATGCCCGCGTCCTCCAGGTGCAGGGAAAGCACCGGTACCGCCAGGGCCAGCAAGCACCAGCGCGGCCGCGCCGCCCCAGATCAGCGGACGCCGGACCACCGCGCGGGCCAGCAGGCCCCAGAACACCGAATCGCGGGCCGCGGTGCGGCGCGCGGCCGAGGAACGGTATCCGGCCCCGTTCGGTCCAGCGGCCGAGCATCGACAAGATCCCGGGCAAGAACGTCAGCGAGCCGAGCACCGCCACGCCGACCACGATGATCGTGCCGATGGCTATGCCCGAGAACACGTCGATGCCGGTGAGGAACAGCCCGGCCATGGCGATCATCACGGTCAGGCCGGAGACCAGGATGGCCCGCCCGGAGGTGCCGGCCGCGATCCGCAGCGCTTCGTTGGTGTCGTGTCCCGCGGCGCGTTCTTCTCGGGTCCGGCGCAGGTAGAACAGCGAATAGTCGATGCCGACGGCCATCCCGACCAGCAGCACGATCGAGGAGGTGGTGCTGTCGATCGGCAGCCAGTGGCTCGGGATGGCGAGCAGTGAGATGGCGGAGATGACGGCGGTGCCGGCCAGCAGCAGCGGGATGCCTGCCGCGATCAGCGCGCCGAACACGACCAGCAGCAGGACCAGCGAGACAGGGACCGAGGTGAACTCGGCCTTGCTGAAGTCATGGCTGGTGATGTTGCCGGTCGCCCGGTCCAGGCTGGCGTCGCCCGCTTCCTCGACCTTCAGCCCGGGGTGGCGCGCCTGGATCGCGGCGACCGCGTTCAGGGCCGGGATGACCGCCTGGTCGTCGTTATCCGGCTTGCCCGCCACGTTGAACGTGACCAGCGCCGACCGGCCGCTGACCAGGGGGGGCCCGCTGGCGGCCCCCGCTGGTCAGCGGGGACTGGATGCCGGTCGCGGATTTGGGCAGCGCCCGCAGCGCGGCGACAACCTGGCGCACCGCCTGCTGCATCTCCGGGTCGTGGCCGTAGGTCTGGCCGGGCCGGCCCTGGATGAGGACGCTCTCGCTGTCGGGCTGCTGGACGACGGGCCGGTTCAGGACGCGTTCGGCCTGGCCGGCCTGGCCCGGGTCATAGCTGTTGACGTTGCTGGTGCCGAGCTGCTGCCCGATCGCCACGGCCGCGATGACCAGCAGCAGCCAGCCGAAGACGGCAGTTTTCTTGTGCTGGGCGGACCAGCCGGCCACCCGCTCCACCATGGTGGCACTGGGGTTTTCTTATCATAGGGCTCAGGCTCTACGGCCAGGACCCCGCGTAGCCATGGTGCGGTCTGCCCGAAGCAGGGTAGGGTTAGCCTCACTCCGTTCCGGGGGGTCTGGCTGATAGGCAACCCGACCCGCAATGGCCTAGCGTCGAGGGTATGTTCCTCGTCCGCGACCTGGTGTCTGCGCGCAGCTGGCTCGCCCTCATTCATCACCTGGCGGGCCTGTTCATCGGGATCGCGGCCCTCGCGATGTTCACCACCGGCCTCAGCCTCGGGTTCAGCCTGCTGGTCGTCGCTGCTCGTCGGCCTGCCGGTGCTCGGCCTCACGCTGCGGATGGCCGATGCGTTCGCCTACGCCGAGCGGGCCAGGTTCGCGTTCATGCTCGGAGTGCGCATCCCGGCCTGGCCCGCCGGGAGAGGGCCGAGCCGGGTACCGGTGGGGCATCGTACCGCGCTGGCGGATGTTCACCGAGCGGGCCACCTGGAGCGAAATCGGCTACGCGCTGCTGCGCCTGCCGGTCAGCGCGGTCACCGCGACGCTCAGCATCACCGCCTGGGCGCTGGGCCTGGTCCTGCTGGCGCTGCCGTTTTACGACCGCTATCTGCCCAGCGGCGGCGTCAACTTCGGCAGCACGGTAATGCGCGAGGGGGCGCCGACGGTGCTGTTGGCGGCTCTCGGCCTGGTCGTGCTGGTGGCCGCGCCTCAGCTGACCCGCGGCCTCGCGATCGCCGACCTCGCCCTCTCGCGGCCCCTGCTCGGGCCGCCCGCCGACCTGGCCGCCCGGGTGAGCGAGCTCGAGATCAGCCGCGAGCGGGTGGTCGGGGCGGCCGAGGCGGAGCGGCAGCGGATCGAACGTGACCTGCACGACGGCGCGCAGCAGCGGCTCGTCATGCTGGCCATGGAGCTCGGCCGGGCCCAGGCGAAGTTCGCCGACGATCCCGAGGGCGCCAAGGTGCTGGTTGACCAGGCCCACGTCCAGGCCAAGGAGGCCCTCACCGAGCTGCGCAACCTGGTCCGCGGCGTGCATCCGCCGGTGCTGACCGACCGAGGCCTGGACGCGGCCCTGTCCGGCCTGGCCGCGCTGTGCCCGATACCGGTGGACGTGCACGTCGACGTGCCGGTGCGGCCGAAGTCCTCTGTGGAGGCGGTGGCGTACTTCATGGTGGCCGAGGCGCTCACCAACGTGGCCAAGCACTCCCGCGCCAGCCACGCCAGGATCGTGGTCGAAGGTCACGGCTACCCGGGCACGCTGACCGTCATGGTCAGCGACGACGGGATCGGCGGCGCGGATATTCACAGCCCGGGGCTGTCCGGGCTGGCCGACCGGGTCTCCGGGGTGGACGGGCGGCTGTCGGTGGAATCGCCGTCGGGCGGCCCGACGATCATCGCGGCGGAGTTGCCATGCGGGTAGTGATCGCGGAGGATTCTGTCCTGCTGCGCGAGGGACTGACCCGGCTGCTGACCGAGGCCGGCCACGAGGTCGCCGCGGCCGAGGGCGACGCGGAGAAGTTCCTGCGCGCGGTGACGGCGCATACCCCGGACGCGGTGGTGGTGGACGTCCGGATGCCGCCCACCTTCACCGACGAGGGGCTGCGCGCGGCCCTGATGGTCCGGGACCGCTGGCCGGATGTGGGCGTGCTCGTCCTGTCCCAGTGGGTCGAGGAGCGGTACGCCACCGAACTGATCTCAGGCCGCCCGCAAGGCGTCGGCTACCTGCTCAAAGACCGGGTCGCGGACGTCGGGGAGTTCCTCGACGCGCTGCGCCGGGTGGCCGAGGGCGGCAGTGCGCTCGATCCCGAAGTCGTCGCGCAGCTGCTCGCCCGCAGCCGCCACCCGCTGGGCGAGCTCACCCCGCGCGAGCGTGAGGTGCTCGCGCTGATGGCCGAAGGCCGGTCCAACTCCGCCATCGCGGCCGCCCTCGTGGTCGGCGGCGGCGCGGTGGAAAAACACATCAACAACATCTTCACCAAGCTCGGGCTGGCGCCCGGTGACCGCGACCACCGTCGCGTGCTCGCCGTCCTGCGCTACCTCGGCACGGGTTGAACGGGGTATGGCCATGACTTCTGTCCTGCCGGCGTCCGGCGCACTGCGCATGACGCCCGCCCGCCTGCTCACGCTCGCGATCGGCGTGCCGGTGATCCTCGCCCTCATCGGCTGGACCGGCTTCACCTTCGTCGATCAGGGCGCCCGCGGCAGCTTTCCCCTCAGCTACGCCATCGCGGTGCAGCACGGCCAGCTGGCGGTCGGCGTCGACAGCGCCGACATCACCGTGCGCCAGGGTAACGCCAGCACGGCCCGGCTGGACGGCACCGTGCACTATGGCCTGTTCCGCCCCCACCCCACCAGGAGCATCACGGCCAGCGGCACCGAGGTGAGCGTCCGCATGCCCGGGCATCTCCAGCAACTGCGGGCTGTCCGCGACCCTCGAGGTGCCGCGGCTGGCCGGCCTCACGCTCATCAGCGGAGGCGGTAACCTGACGGTCCCAGGCGTCGCGCAGACCGTCGACCTGACCAGCGACGGAGGCGACGTCACGGTCTCCGGTATCCCGGGCCCGGCCACGGTGCGCACCAGCGGGGGTAACCTGACCGCCAGCGACCTGAGCGGCACCGGAAAGTTCACCACCGACGGCGGCGACGTCACCGGCAACAACCTGGCCGCGCCGACGCTCAGCACCGACTCCGGCGGCGGGAACGTCAACCTGGTCTTCGCCAAGGTGCCAGCCAACCTGGCCATCGTCAGCGACGGCGGCGACGTCGTCATCATCCTTCCGCGCGGTGCGGCCGCCTACCGGATCAGCACCAGCGCGGACGGCGGCGACGACAGCGTGTCCGTGCCGACCAGTCGTCGTCCGGTCGCCAGATAACCGTGGACAGCGGCGGCGGCAACATCACCATCTCCGAGCAGGAGAGCTAAGCCGCATGACCTAGGGTGCTCAGCCCCGGGGCTTGGCGACGGCCGACTTAATCGAACAAAGATCCTGGTAGATTCAGGCTCTGTGAAGACTTGTGGGTACTATGATCCACAAAAGTTCCCACCAAGCCTGAATCCTCCACAAAAGCTGACAGCTGGCCGGAACGGACAGTGATTCGGGAACGCGGACGGGCGGTGATGAGGCGCGGTGTCCCGCGAGCCAGCGCCAGAAATGAAACTAGAAGCGGTCCCGTCACCCTTCCCTAATACTCTGCGATATAGAGTATTTGTCGCAGGCAACGGGACAAATGGAGGAGCCGGGATGAACAGTGAGCCGCGCCAGAAGAGATCGTCCGCGCCGTGGGTCGCGGTTTCCATGACGACGGGCGTGGCGTTCGCGATCGTGGCGTTGCTGAACGCACCCGGCATCGCGTACGTCATCGTGGCCATCCTGGCCGGTCTGGCCTACAGTCTGGTCACCATGGCCAACCGCCGCCGTCGCTTGTAGGCCAGCGCTGGTCCCGCGATCATGGTCCCGACGCCGCGATGATGGCGTTCAGGGCCCGGACGTGCCCGTCCAGGGCGGCCCGGCCCGCGCTGGTGGCCTGGTAGAGCGTGGTACGCCGCTTTCCTCGCCAGTGCTCCTCGGTGCCGACGAAGCCCGCGTCGACGAGCACGCGGACGTGGGTGCCGAGGTTGCCGTCGGTCAGCATCAGCGTCTTGCGCAAGATGGTGAAGCTCATCGCAGCGCCGGGCGGCAGGGCGTGCAGCGCCGCCTGAATCCGCAGCCGGGTGGGATCGCTCAGTACCGGGTCGAGCGGGCTGGCCAGCAGGCCGGCCAGCTCGGAGAGCACCACGTCGTGGTCGGTCATCTCTGCCACCGCATCCGCCACCCGCCGAGCGCCGCCATGGGCAGGCCGCCGGCGATCCCGACGACGAGCACCGCCAGCTGCGGAGCCATGATCCGGGCGGCCGCGGCCAGGGCCAGGATGGCCAGGCCGACCACGGCCAGCGGGATGTCCTGGACGCCTATCCCGTACAGCAGCATGCCCACCGCCCAGACGCTGGCCAGGAAGACGACCAGGACACGGGCGTTAGCCGGGGCCGCCACCGCGACGAGCAGCGGCGAGGTCGCGAACAGCACGAACCAGAGCAGCGAGAACCGGCGCTCGGTGTACAGGCGCACCTCGCGGGGACGGACCAGCCAGGTGATCGCGACCGCGCCCGCGCACACCGCCGTGCCGAGAATGGCGCCGAGCGGGCCAGGCAGGAACTGGAACAAGCTCGCGCCGGCCGCCCAGGCCAGGCCCCACGCCAGCAGCGGGCGCGCGAACGTGACGTCACGCGCCAGCCGTCGTGAGCGCCGGGTGACGGGGGTGATGTCCTGCAGGATCCGCGATGCGTCCGCGGACGTCGGTACGTGGAAGTTCGTCGTCGTGCGGGTTAAAGGCCATGGTCCCCCTGGGTAGACGGCGCCGTCTCCTACGGTACCGAGTCTCCCTGCGGCGGGCTCAGCCGCAGCGAGTCCAGCAGGACGGCGACGTTCTGAGTTCCCAGGTTGCTCGGCACGGAGACGTAGAACACGGCGGGGGCGCGGCCGGCGCCGCGGTCGACGATCATCACGGCGGCGAGCTCGCTGGTCCAGTCCAGGCCCTCGCTGCAATGGCGTCCGGATAGCCGATCAGGAACTTGACTATCCAGGCCGGGTGCCCGCTGACCTGCCTGGCGGAGCTGGCCTCGATCGTCCGGCTATGTATCAGACCCGGTGTAGTACGCCGGGTCAAGCGCGCCGACCAGGCTCATCGCGGTGGGTTCGAGGTCCGTGGGGCCGGCGTAGCTGAACTGCGGCTGAAGCTGGCCCGAGCAGGCATTGCCGTGCCAGTCGAAGGTGGACCCGCCGATGACGGCCTGCCCGGCCACGGCGTGCTCACCCGCGGTCCAGGAGAACCTCGGCGTGGCCAGGATGGACGGGCAGCCGTTCTGCCAGGGGGAGGAGAGCAGCCGGTAGGAAAGCCCGGACGAGGCGTCGGTCACCTGCGGGCCCGTCTCGGGGGCCGTCGATGTCGTCTTCCCGTTCGGGGTCACCCGATGCCGCCCCGATCCGGCGGCCGGCGACCGGCTGAGGTGCCGAGCGGAGGCTGACAGCGCGGCCACCGTCGGCGTCTTGCCGATGTCGATGACGTACTCGCCGATGGCCACGAGCACCAGGGTCGTCACCACGGTCAGCAGCCAGAGCATCAGCCGCCGCGTGCGTCGGCGCCGCCGCGCGCGCCGGCGGCGCATGGCCGCGCGGTGTTCGCGGACGACCGAATCCCAGCCCGGCGAGGGCATCCCCATGCCGTCAGGTTAAGCGCACCTACCCTGCGAAAGAAGGCCCAGACCGGACATGATTGTCGCTTGGCCGGCAAACGGGGCAATTGTCTCGCGGCCGGCGACCGGTTACGCGGTAGCCGGAGCGGGCAGCGGGGCCGCTTCCTCGGCGCGGACGGCGGCCCGGCTGAACAAAGCCGCCACCACGAACCCGAGGGCCAGCGCGACCAGCACGCCGAGGTTGGCGAAGGCCCACGCGCCGGTCTTGGTGCCCAGGTGGAAGGGCCCGAGCAGGTAGCCTTGCCAGCTCAGCCAGCCGGCCGCGGTGTTGGTGACCAGACCCCAGCCGATGCCGGTGGACACGATGACCGTCAGCACGGGGAGCCACCTGACGTCGCCGTACCGGCCCGCCGGGGTGAACAGCTCCGGCTCGGCGTAGTCGCGCCTGCGCAGCGCGATGTCGGCCAGCATGACCCCGCACCAGGCCGCGATCGGCACGCCGAGCGTGATCAGGAAGCCCTGGAACTGCCCGATGAAGTTACGCGCCACGAACACCACGTAGATGGTGCCAAGCGTCATCACGGTGCCATCGATCAGGGCGGCCTGGTACCGGGGGATCCGCACGCCGAGGGTCAGCAGCGCCAGCCCGGAAGAGTAGATGTCGAGCACCGAGCCGCCGATCAGGCCGAGCACGGCCACGATGGCGAACGGCACCAGGAACCAGGTCGGCAGCAGCGTCGCCAGTGCCCCGATGGGGTCGGCGCTGATCGCCGAGTTCAGGCTGCTCGAGGAGCCCGCCAGCAGCAGCCCGAAGAGCAGCAGGAAGATGGGGGCGATGGACGACGCGAACGCGGTCCAGCCGATGACCCCCCGGCCCGAGGATCTCCTGGGCAGATAGCGCGAGTAGTCCGCGGCGCAGTTCACCCAGCCCAGGCCGAAGCCGGTCATCATGAACACCAGCGCGCCGACGAGGTCCTGGGCGGTGCCGCCCTTGATGGCGGACACCGCGTGCCAGTGGATCTTGTCCGCCACCAGGGCGATGAAGACCACGGTGAATACCCCGGTCACGACCGTGATCCAGGTCTGCAGCCGCATGATCAGGTCGAAGCCCATGACGCCGCCGAAGATGGTCAGCGCCACCACCACGATCAGCGCGATGACCTTGGTCCCGTTGCCGCCGCCCACGCCCAGGCGGCCGAAGACCGTGGCGGTGGCCAGCGTGGCCAAGATGACCAGGACGGTCTCCCAGCCGACGGTCAGCAACCAGGAGATCGCCGTCGGCAGCTTGTTGCCGTTGACCCCGAACGCGGCCCGGCTGAGCACCATCGTCGGCGCCGAGCCCCGCTTGCCCGCCACCGCGATGAACCCGCAGGCCAGGAACGACAGCACGATCCCGACGGCGCCGACCACGACCGCCTGCCAGAACGAGATGCCGAATCCGAGCACGAACGAGCCGTAGGACAGGCCCAGGACCGAGATGTTCGCCGCGAACCAGGGCCAGAACAGGTCGCGCGGATGGCCCTTGCGATCGGATTCGGCGATGACGTTGATGCCGTTCATCTCGACGTGCAGCGGCCGCGGCTCTGCGCTGCCTACGGTCATGGAAAACTCCTCACTTGGCCGGGGGATAGGTCTGCTACTTCGCGGCCATCGCGGCCCTGATGATGACCGCGTACAGGTCATGCCACTGCGGAGCCGGGAATCCAGCATCCGCCAGGAGCCGGGCCGCCCGCCGCTTCGTCCGCGCCTTACCGCGCCGCCCGGCTACGAGCGTGGGCACCAGCCACGCGGAGAACAGGTCGACCAGGACGAGGCGGCCGCCGGGGACAAGCACCCGGAAGCACTCGGCCAGGCCGGCCCGTTGGTCGGACCAGTGGTCGAACGAGGTCGTGCTGATGACCAGATCGAACGTCTCGTCCTGGTAGGGAAGGTGCTCGGCCGTAGCCGTCGCGAACCGGATCCGGTCATCGTCGGCCATCGTCCGGGCCGTCTCGATCATCGCCGGCGCGGCGTCGATCCCGGCCAGCTCGCGCGCCTCCGGGAGCCGGACCGCCAGTCCCCGCAGCAGATAGCCGGTTCCGCATCCCACATCAAGGACCCGGTGCGGCCGGGCCGAGCCCGCCAGGGCAAGGTCGATCGCCTTGTCGGCGATCTCGTGGTGCAATCGGCCGCGCCACCCGCTCTCGTAACCAGGGGCGCGTTCGGAGAAGGCAGCGACATCGCGATCGTGCACCACGACCACAATGGTGTCACGCGCCGTGGCGGCCGGCCGAGCGGCCCAGGCTTAGGTGTCCATGAGCTTGGCCGATGGCAGGCAAGCGAGTTAGCTTTGGTTTGGCCGGGTTCGTGCCGGCGCCTACATGCGGAGTTGTCAAGCGGCACGGGAGGGGATGTGTCGGCTAGCTTCTGGCCGGCCGGCGAGCCTTCCGGGCCCGGCTCGTGGCCGGGGATGAGGGCCTCGGATGCCGACCGGGACCGGGTCATGGAGATACTGCGCGCGGCGGCCCGGGACCGCCGGCTGACCCCTGACGAGCTGGATGAGCGACTGGAAGCGGCCTTGGCCTCCCGCACTTTCGGTGACCTGGCCCGGCTCACCGCTGACCTGGTGGCGGGACCGGACGGGCCAGGTGTGGCAGTGGTCCAGTCCGAGGATCAAGTCCGGATCGACCAGCGGGGAGGTTCGGTCCGGCGTACCGGCCGGTGGGTGGTTCCGCGACGGCTGGAGTTGTCCTCGTCCTGGTGCGACGTGTGGCTCGACTTCACCGACGCGGTGATCACGCACGACAGGCTGCTTGTCGACCTGAACATGCGGGGCGGATCTCTGATCATGGTCACCGGCTCAGGCCTGGTGGTGGACGCGGACGCGCTGAGGGTGCGCTACGCCGACATCCAGATCCGGCCGGGCGCCGGGCCAGGCCGCGACCGGTCATTCTTCGCGTGCAGCTGGTGGGCCGCATGCGCTACGGCTGGATCGAGCAAAGGTAGCCGCACCCTGAGCACCAGGTCCCGTTCTATGGGCCGAACGATCCTTGGTTTCCCTGCCACACGTGGCTAACCGCAGCGGATGTTTATCACGGGCCGGTGCGGAAAGCCGAGACCTAGGTAACTTGTGCCCCACCAGAGACGGCCCGCGGGAGAATCGTGATTACCCTCCGCAATTCCTGCCAGATCACCCGGTCGCGCCATGCTTGACCGTTCCTCTGAACATGCCACTGAGGCCGAGTCCCGGTCTTACGAGGAGCTTTATGTCGAGCACGCGCCCGCCGCGCGGCGGCTCGCGCTCTCGATGGTGCCACCCGATGTGGCCGATGACGTCGTGGCCGAGGCCTTCGCCCGCGTGCTGGCCGCTATCCGCGCGGGCGGCGGCCCGAGCCACGCGTTCCGCGGGTACCTGCTCACCGCGGTGCGCAATGTAGCCTTCGACTGGCAGCGAGCCGGGCGGCGCCTGACGGTGGTCGCCGACCTGGACGTCCAGGCCGAGGATGAGACCGGCGGATCAGGCCGGATGAGCCCGGGGATAGCCAGCGCCGCGGACGCACAGGCCGAAGCCCGGGATGAGGCCCGCCTGGTCACCAGGGCCTTCGGCCGGCTGCCCGCGCGCTGGCGCGAGGTTCTGTGGCAGCTAGAGGTGGAGGGCAAGGCCCCAGCCGCGGTGGCACCGGTGTTCGGCCTGTCCGCCAACGGCGTTTCCGCGTTGGCCATGCGCGCGCGGGAGGGGTTGAGGCAGGCGTACCTGGAGGAGCACATCGGCGCGAATATCCCGGCGGCATGCCGTACCTATGCCACCGAGTTCGGTGCCGGAGCCCGCGGCCGGCTGAGCCAGCGCCGCCGGGCCGCCATGCAGGAGCACCTCGGGCACTGCCCGGCCTGCCAGGATCTGTTCGCCGAACTCACCGAGCTCAACAGCCGCCTCGGCGCGATCCTGACCCCAGCCGCGCTCGCCGCCGCGTCGTCCGCGCTCGGCTCGGCCAAGCGGTCGGCGATCTTGCGTGCGGGCCTGACCGGGCACTGGCGCACCTGGCGCTGGCATCCGGTCACCACGGTCACCGGGGCCGCCGCGGGCATAGCGGTGGCCGGCGGCATGCTCCTGGCGGTCAACGTCACCCCGCTTACGCCCGCGCCCGCGCACGCCGCCGCGGGCTCTGTCGTTCCGGTCACCGCTCCCTACAGCTCTGTCACCGGTAAGCGCAAGCCAGCCGGAGGATCCCCCGGAGGACGCGCAGCCATCGTCGCGGCCCGCCCGGGTTCCGGTGCACCGGCCGCCCCGGCCCCCTCAGGTTCCCGGCCGACGCCGGTTCACCGGCGGGCCCAGGTTCCCCGGCCGCCCCAGGTTCACCAGTCGGCACCGCTTCTCTGGCCGCGGTGACTGCGCCGTCCGGGTCGGCCGGTGCCGCCCCGCCTGCCGCCACAGCTCAAGCCAGCCGGGCCCCGTCAACTGGCGGGCTCGCTGCGAGTACCCCAGTCGACCCGAGCCAGGCGATCATGAATACGGCGGGCGCTACCGTGTCCGGCGTGGCCGGCACCGCGGGCAACACCGTGACCGGCCTGACCGATATGGCAGGCGCCACGGTGACCGGCGTCTCCCACGCGGTCTCCGGCCTAGTCAGCACGGCCGTAACCACCGCGAGTGGTGTCACAGGTAAGGCCACGGGCGCGGTGACGGACGTTGCCAGCACAGCCGGTGCGACGGTGGCGACCGCCGGAAAGGCAGCTTCCGACACCGCCAATACGGCCGTCACCACCGTGACCGGTGTCGCCACCACGACCGCCAATACGGTGACAGGTGGCGCGAGCACGGTCGCCAGCACGGCGACCGGTGTCGCCAGCACCGCCGCGAGCGCGACCACCAGTACCGAAGACGCAGTGGCTGCCGCTACGACCACCAGTACAGTAACCGCGACCGCGAAAGTTGCCAGCGCGGTGTCTGCCACCGAGAAGGGGCTCACGAGCGCGGCCAAGCAATAGTTTTGGCGAAGGTTTCGTATGAGTGGCAGTAGCAGCCGTCAAATTTCGCTCCGAGGCAAACCCGTTATTGGGGCGGGCCAGTAAGCGCTGCATCAGGTCGGCCGCCGCCACGCGGAGGTCTGTGCAGGGATACGCTGACCCGGCTTCAGGCCGGCGAAGACACGCCGCTCCCATCCGCCGAGCATCCGCACGGCAGGTTCATATCTTGCGCGGTCCGTGTCATCGAGGATCAGCAGGCCGCCCGGCCTAACCTTCGACATGGCGCGGCGGGCGCACTCAACCCGGGCACGGCCGTCAACTATGACCAGATCGAGCTTGCCATCAGGCTCAGCGTCGATCGCGGCAGCGTAGGTGTCAAAATAACTGGGCGCGACGGCCGAGGTGACCGTACCGGACGGGTGGGGCGGCCGGAAGAGAAGTCTCGTCCGGGGCGAGACTGCACCGGCAAGCTGCGCGTGCCACTGTGCGTCATGCTCGACTGCGGTAACCGCGGCGCCGAGGTCTTCCAGCCAAAGCGTCGACCCGCCGCCCCCGTACTCGAACACGCGCGCCTCCGGTGGCAGATTCGCGGCCACCCATACGGGCGCGTCGTAGGGCCACCACGGGATTCGCAGCGACATGGTGGCCGCGCCTCGCTGCCGCAGCCACTGCGGGTGCCGGGCAAGATCCCTGGGATGCCGGGCAATGTATGCGAGCCCAGCGTATTCCTGCCACCCGCGGAAATACACGCGTCGCGCGAACCGACCGAAGCGGCGGGTCAGGGTCATATCCATGCATATGCACCTCAAGTTCTTTAGGGACGCGCCAGCGTCAGTGCGGAGGCGCCGCGCCGGAACGCCGTTTGGGCAGCTGGGTTGTCTTCGATATGCCAGTCCTGATGGTAGATCCCCTGATGCTGGGCAATGTCGAACCACACGAGCCCGAGGGTCCCGTACTGGCGCATCCCGGCGAACAGGTTCGGGATCTTCCGCGGCCTGGCCGGCTTCGGGACCCACCCCGACCTCGGACAGCAGCACCGGCTGGCCGGTGAACATCCGCACCTGGGCGATGGTCTGGCCGAAAATGCTGAAGAAGGTACTCGGAGGAGCGGTAGTAGTAGCCATCGATGCCGACCCAGGTGACGTACTGCGGCGCCGGGCCACCACGAGGCGATCGGGCCGGTGTCAGATCATCTGCCTGGAGTGTCCACAGCCAGGTGACATTGTTGGCGCCCTGGTCGCGGAACAGCGTCACGATGTGCCGCCATGCCGCCACGAATGTCGAGGCGCGGCAGGTGCCCGTAGCCCCACGAGTACCAGTAGGCGTTCATCTCATGCCCGAAGCCGATGACAACCGGGTGACCGAAGTCGCGGACGCTGTCGGCGAACGCGCGCAGGTAGCGTGTCGTAACCCCCAGCGGCGATCTTCGAGACCGAAGCATAGGTGGGATCCCACTGCAGGATCGTGACCGCGCCGTGGCTGTGGACCGTCTCCGCGAACGATCTTGGAAGGGTTCCTCCCAGCCGCTGTAGTACCCGACGAGGTTCGGCTGCATGCCTGCCGCCTTGCGTGAAGTCCGTGACCGGCTGGTAGGTCTGCAGGCGGTCCTGTCTCGTAGACGCCCAGGTAAGAGGCCGGAGCCGTCGGCAGGACGCCAGTACTGGAAGAGGAGGAAACGAAGCGACTGACCGCGAAGACCACCGCAGCAGCAGCGACCACGACGGCGACAAGCACCGCCAGACGGGATCTCATGCTGACTCCCAAGGGGACGTGAGGCGGTCGCGCAGTCGCCTAGGGTCAATCAGAGTAACCGAGAGGTCGCGGTCGCGACGAGCGCTGGCCAGTATCTCAGCCGGCCGTCAATTTTGTATACAGCTGCCAGGCATCGCAGCGGAGCATGATCATTGTCCTGCCGGATTTCGGCCGCTTGATCTGCGTGATCCCTGGTCAGCGCACGCCACTCACGACTGATCGGCCGGTCAGATGCCCTGGCCGCGCCGCTATCAGGTCGATAGGCCGGTTGTGTTTCGAAATGTGCAAACACCACACCTAGCGGATGCTGGACAGTACGTTTTGTTTGCGGTGTGACTCTGTTTAAAGGAGACCGCCACGACTTGTAACGCTCACTAACACATTGGGTGGGCGCGGGGTGGGAGGTATCACCCAGCGAGTGCTCATATCCAGACAGGGCTATCTATGGATCGCGGCGCGACGGAGGCCGGGCGCTATGTCCTGCACTCCGCTGCCGCCGTCACAGTCTAGTTCGCAGTTCTCACGCGGAGAGCGGCAGGACATTCTGGCGAAACCTGCAAGGCCTGGAAATGTAACTAGGTACGCCAATACTTATTTAAGGGAACCGCGTATATGCTGACGCCTTCAGTATCTGTAGTGGTTCCGGCACTCAACGAAGCTCGTAATATACCGCATGTTTTTGCCCAGATACCCGACGATGTTTACGAGGTAATTCTCGTCGACGGTTTCTCGGTGGACGGCACTGTGACAATCGCGAGTCAGGTAAGGCCGGATGTGCGAGTAGTCGCGCAGACGCGTCAGGGTAAAGGTAATGCACTTGCGTGCGGATTCGCCGCGGCGACAGGTGACATTATCGCGATGGTCGACGCCGACGGCTCCGCCGACCCAGGCGAGATTCCAGGTTTGTAGCGGCGCTCCTTGATGGCGCTGACTTCGCCAAGGGAACGCGATTCGCTGAAGGTGGCGGCAGCAGCGACATCACGCGTCTGCGCAGTTTCGGCAACTATGCTCTAACGTTTTTTTTCAACGCCTGCTACAGCAGAAAATACTCAGATCTCTGTTATGGGTTCAATGTCTTCTGGCGGCGGTATCTGCCGGTTCTGGGCCTGGATGCTACGTCTCCTCTCAGCCTGACGGTGACGGCCGGCTCTGGGGTGACGGCTTCGAGGTCGAGACGCTCATCCACGTCCGCGTCGCAAAGGCGGGACTGGTCGTCGCCGAGGTCCCGAGCTTCGAGCACGCGCGAATTCATGGTGTGAGCAACCTGAACGCGTTTCGTGATGGCCGTCGCGTGCTGCGGACCATCCTTGCCGAACGGACGCCGTCCCCAGTCCCCGTCCGTCCTCGAAGTTGCCGAGCCGTCTATCAGCCTGCAGCAGCCACCTGCAGCCCAGGCCGGGTGTGGACACTTCCCGTCGGCACTTACTGGATCTGAGAGCAGCCCGTCGAAGCGCTGATGGCTGGAGTGGAGTCGGGTGACCGGGCCGTCTAAACCAGCCGGTAAGGGGGTCGGCTGGTGACGTCTACCGTGGAAACCTGCCAGGACCGGGTCGTGGTTATCGGGTCGGGCTGGCTCTTCGCGTCCGGAATCAGCCATTACACCTACATGCTGTCATCTGCCCTGGCAGAAGAGTACGATGTCGGCGCCTTGCTCATGCGCCGCCTCGTGCCACGGCGCCTCTACCCAGGCCGCGACCATGTAGGTGCCGCTGTGGCTAATGCGGTGGTCTATCCGCCTGATGTGGAAGTCTACGACGGCGTCGATTGGTACTGGGGACCGTCTCTGACCAACGCGCTTAAGATACCTCGACCGCCAGCATCCCACTGTGCTGATCTTGCAATGGTGGACTGGTGCCGTCCTGCACACGTATCTGCGCTTGGCTCGGTACGCCGCCCGGCGTGGGGCGCGGATCATCCTGGAGTGGCACGAAGGGCAGGACGTAGGTGAAGCCGCGTTGCCCGGGACCCGTCGCTATGTCCGAGATGCTGATGCCGCGCCTGCTGGCCCTGGTAGATGCTCACGTAGTCCATTCCAGCTACGACTTGAGTGCCATCCCGGCCGCTTACTCGCTAGGCGACGCGCTGGTGCGCGTGATGCCGCATGGTCCTTACCACCACCTCGTCCAGCCGACTGCGATCGCGGTGGATCCTGTCGGCGACGCTCCATTCCGGCTCTTGTACCTCGGCGTCGTTCGGCCATTTAAGGGCGTCGAAGACCTGGTGGCTGCGTTCAGCTCGCTCGATCGTGATCAAGCCAACCGATTCCGCCTGTCCGTGGTCGGCGAGACATGGGAAGGCTGGACAGCTCCGGACCAAGCCATCGCCCGCAGCCCGCACGCGGACCTGATCGAGCGTGTAGACCGCTACGTAACTGACGCCGAGCTCAAGGCTTATTTCGAGCAGGCAGACGCCGTGGTCCTGCCCTACCATCGTTCCTCTTCGTCGGGGCCACTGCACATCGCCATGTGCGCTGGACTGCCGGTGGTCGTGACGGCCGTTGGCGGACTGGTCGAAGCGGTCCAGGATTACCCTGGCGCGCTGCTGGTGCCGCCGCGGGATCCTGCTGCTTTGCGGGACGCCCTGCTGCAGCTGCTCCAACGTCGCGGTCAACGGTATCAGGACCCGCATTCCTGGCAGCGAACTGTCGATGCCTACCGGACTCTGATCGACCAGCTGCGTCAAGGCCGAGCCCAAGAGCGGCCGGCAGGCCGACTCCATCCCCTGCCTCCACCGGAGCAGACGGCTGGTGAGGATCGCACAAATCGTCGCTTCATATCATCCGCAGATCGGCGGGGTGGAGACGCATGTCAGGCGCCTCGCCCAGGGCTGCGCCGAGGCCGGAGACGAGGTGACCGTCTTTACTCACCAGATCGACGGCTCCCCGGCCGATGAACGGATCGGGGCGGTGCGTGTACGCCGGTTCCCGCTTACGGTGAATTCCCGAGCCTATCCGCTTTCCCTGAGCCTGTTCCGTCACATGAGCGTCCACGCTGCGGACTTCGATCTCGCGCATGTGCACAGCTATCACACGCTGGTGGGGCACGCTGCCGTCGGCAACGGGCTGCCCTTGGTCTTCACACCTCACTACCACGGCACCGGCCATACCCGGTTCGGGCCCTTCTTCACCGGTTGTACCGTCCAGCAGGCGCGCGGCTTTTCCGGGCGGCCGACGCCGTCATTTGCGTTTCCGATGCCGAACGCAACCTAGTGATCAGGGACTTTCCCGGACGTGACATGGAAGGTCGGCATGATCCCGAACGGGACCGACCGCAAATCTCACGCGCAAGACTCAGAACAGGCTCTCCACCGCGTGAGCCACTGATAGTCACCGTAGGCCGGCTGGAGCGGTACAAGAATGTCGACCTCATCATCGATGCCTTCCGGGCGCTGCCGTCGCCAGCGCAGTGCTCGTCGTAGTAGGGGATGGACCTGACCGTCCCCGGCTAGAGCAGCACGCCGAAGCCAGCGAACCAGGCTGGCCGGTGAGTTTCACTGGCAGAATATCGGACTCAGAACTCGACAGATTGCTCGCGCAGGCCAAGGTCGTCACCTCGGCCAGCGATCATGAAGCGTTCGGTCTTAGCCGTCGCGGAGGACTCGCCGCGGGTACCCAGGTCGTAGCCTCGGCCATTCCGGCGCATGTCGAACTCGCCCGCCTGGCCGGTACGGATGCTCCGATCACCCTGGTTGACCCGCGGGATACCGGGAAGTTCGCAGACTCGCTCGCAGCGGCTCTGCGTGCAGGCCGAGTCTCAGCCGCGATGACCTGAAATTGCCTTCTTGGGCCGAGGTGATCGCGGACACCCGCGACCTGTATTCCCGGGTACGCTCGCAGGGCCGTCCTGATCGACCGAAGGGGCTCCTGAGATGTCGCAACTCCTTGTCTTGGCGCGTATCGCGGAACCAGCGCCCACGGAGCCAGCTTGACAGCGACGCCATACCAGCGCCAGTTGGATTCGATCTCCGTCCGGGAGCCGTCAGTTTCATACTCCCGGGTCACGCACCGCTCCCGGGACGCTCATCACTCCCGGCACGCACCGAATATGTCGGTTTACCTCTTGGCTGCGGCCTTCGTGGCTTGCGAACTGGCCGGCGTGGCGGCCATGGTCCGGGCGTACCAGATCGCCCAGACCACGGTGACCAGCACATCGGAATTCGCCTGGTTCTGGGTCGGGATGCTCCTGGTCGAGCTTCCCCTAGCCGGGCTGGTCGCGCGCCGGGCCACGTCCCGGACCATGCGAATGCCTTGCTCACACCTACGGGTTCGTCAGCTACGCTACCCAAACTGCTGCGGAACCCTGCCTCGCCTATATATCACGACGAGTTCGCTCACTGGCTTGCCACCTACGAAATACTTACCACGGGCAAGCTATTCCAGCCTAATACCGATCATCCCGATCATTTCCCGGTACCCGGGCCTGCACGCAGCTACCGCTGCGCTCGTTCACGCCACAGGACTGACTATCTGGCGGCAGCTACGCTGCTGCTGATACTGTTCCATGTCACTCTGGTACTCGGTATCGCTGCCCTGGCTCAGGCCTTGGGTTTCGACAACCGTACGGCCTCGTTCATAGCCATTCTGTACGCTCTTAATTCATCGTTCCTTTATTTTGATACGCAATATGCCTACGAGTCGATGGCCATCACGCTGCTGGTATGGACTCTTGTCGCCTATATACGGGCGATACGCTCACAGCCGGGGGAGGGCCAAGTCGCGTGGAGCGTGCTGACAGTAGTGCTCTCCGCGGCCGCGGTCATTACCCACCATCTGTCGACGATTACGCTCGTTCTGATCATGGCGCTCGTGGCGCTGGCCATGAGCCTGCCCTGGTTGGCTAGAGCGGAGGGATGGGGTCGCGCTGCAGGGTTGGCCTGGGGCCTGACCCTGAGCACGGCGCTGGTCGCGGGCGCTTGGTTCCACTTCGTTGCTCCTACGACATTGTCCTATCTGTCGCCCTATCTGGGCAAAGGCCTCTCCGAATTGATGCAGGCTGCTGAGGGTTCTGGAGGTGCACGGCAACTCTTCGGGGCATCCCTATCCCCCTGGTGGGAACAAAAGGCCGCCTACCGGTGACGGTGTTCGCTCTATTCTGGCAGTTGCCGGATTGCTTCTGATCCGGGCCTGGATCAGGGACGGCCGCCTGCCGCAGGGTTGCCGTCGTGCCCTACTATCCGCGTTCGCCGTGCTAGGTCTCTTGTATTTCCCGTCGACCATTTTTATTCTTTCGCCCGCAGGAGCGGAGGGTGCGCGTCGCTCATGGGCTTTCACCTGGATCGGATTGTCCATGCTGGTCGGTCCGGCGGCGGTTTGGCTGCTTGATTGGACCCGGCGCAGCATGTACCGGTGGATGCGCGTTAGCTTCCGTTCGGCACTTCTGGTAGCTCTAGCCGTCGCTCTGGTCGGTGGAACAGCGGCCGGTCTGAATGCTTCCTACCGTTTCCCCGGTCCTTTCCTCTACGGTTCTGACACGCGATCAGTCACGCCCGAACTGCTCGCAGCGAGCGAGTGGTTCTCAGCCCGGTTCGGCACAAATAACAATATCGTCACTGACCGGTACACCGGACTCATATTCGGCTCGTTCGGCTTGCAGAACATCGCTTCTCCATCCGCTGGCTTCCCAGTCTATAACCTATACCTCGCCAAACCGGGCGCTCCAATCGAGCCCGCGTATCCTGCTTTACGATTTGAGCTTCTTCGAATTATACCTATCTGATAGTCGACGCGCGCATGGCATACGACACGCCAGAGCTCGGCGTGTACTTCACACCCAATGACCCTACCTCGGTCCTGCCTCGAGGCACCAAGTCGCCCTTTTACGGAAGACTCAACAAATTCAACACGGTTCAATGGGCGGTCAAGGTTTTCCAGTCCGACAACTACTCTATATACCGGTTCATCCAGCTGACCAACCCTATTAGTTACCAGCAACAGCCACCGACGTCGCGGGGAAAGCGCGGAAAGGTGTTGCAGGGGAAGCTGGCGGTGACCCCGTGAACGGTACTCGCCGTGTCGAACCCTGGGTCAAGCGTTTGTGGTTGTCGACATGGCCGCTCTGGGCGCTCCTCGCTTTCGCGAGCCTCGCAGCTGTGCGCTTGCTTCCCAAGGGTGATGCCGTGGCCAGCCTGGCGGCGCCAATTCTGCTAATAGTTCCCGGATCGCTTACGCTCGGCGCGGTCTTCAACCCACGCCGCCGTCCGCAAGGACTGGTCTTCGTTTGTTACGCGGCGCTGCTAAGCGCCGTGTTGTCAGCTTTCTCCTCGCTGGTTCTCTATGCTCGCGGAGTGCTCATCACGGCCGAAAGCACATATTGGTGCCTTCTCGTGCTCTTGACCGTACTAGCCATCACGGCCGAGGCGCGACTGCTGCTTGCACGGCCGACAAGAGGTCGACGTGCTGCTCATAAGCTCGAGGCCCTGAATCAATACCAGTCCGACGTCGAGACCGACGACGAAACGTCGGCAGCCTCTCGAAACTCGGGCTATTACTCCATCGTCGCGGCCATGGCCGGGGTGAGCCTTCTCGCCGGTGGATTGTACGCCTACGATCGCCTTCCTCACCCAGCTCCCACCGGCTACACCTGGATGGCCTGGACAGGTCCAGCAGCCCAAGGCGATATCGCCATCGGCTCCACCGGCACCGAACTGAGCTTCCAGATCGTGCACCACCAGTCGGACAACACCACCTTCAAGTTGAGCGCGTGGTGGTTGGGTACACCTTCGCAGCGCCTTGGCGAAATCCGTGACCCTTAGCATCGGTCCGAATCGGACGTACCAGGGCACCTTGTTCGTCCCGCAGCTACCCAACGGGTGTACCTACCGCATTATGGTGTCACTAACTGCTGCTCGGCAGATCGATCCGCTAACTAAAAAGCCGCAAACTTGGTCAATCAATGCTGACGTCCATGATCCGACCAAGTCTTCGAGGACGTGCAGGTGATTATGGCTCAATCCTCCATCTCAGCCGATGGCTTCCCGGCTATTTGCACCGCGTCAGGTCGGACAGCCTAGTTCGCAACAGCCTCTACCTCATGGCATCCACGATCGTCACCGCGGGGTTGGGCTACATATTCTGGACATTCGCAGCGCATGAATTTACGAGCCAGGAAGTAGGAATTGGCAGCGCGGTAATCTCGCTGTGTTCGACGGCGGCACTTCTCACATACCTAGGGTCCTCCGCGATATTGGTCGAGCGGCTCCCGGCAAGTGAACACTCCTCAGAATGGAACACCATCCTGATCCGAGTGTGTTTGGTTACGGCTGGCGTAACCGCAGTGGCGACTACGGTTGCTGTACCAATGCTCCTCGCCTCCAAGGACTACCGCTTGTTCTTTGGCGCCATGCCGCCCATAATCCTCGCGGTGGTCGGTGCCGCGGCGTGGACTCTGGTTAACCTTCTCGGTGCGGCGTTTATCGCAGCCCGCCACGCGGGTCGGTTGCTATCGGTCCAGGCCTTGGTCAGTACGGCTAAGGTGCTTTTCGTTCTTCTGCTCGCAGGCGCCGGGGCCGGCGCGACGGGGATAGTTGCAGCATGGGTTGCGAGTGCCGTCCTCGGCGTCGTCGTCGGAGTCGTATGGTTGGTACCTAAGATGGGCCTTGGCCACCGACCCGGCTTTCACCCGCGTCGACGCGCGACCGCTGCGGCTGATTTCCGCTTGCACCAGCATCGACGCCCTCGTCATCGACGAGCTCTTGCTCTGCCCACCGGGAGTTCTTTGCGGCACTGGCTAGGTCAGCACATGACGAGTGCAGGAGGCGGCCTTACACCCCTGGTCCTGCCCGTCTTGGTGGTCCTTCGACTTGGGGTCACACAGAACGCGTATTTCTATATCACCGAGATGGTGGGTATGGCCTTTTTCATGGTCAGCCCATCAGTAGCCGAAGCTGTCTTCGCCGAGGGCGTGCGGGCACACTCCGATCTGCGCAGTGTAGTGACCAAAGCCCTGCGCGTGATCTCCGTAATGCTGGCTCCAGCGATGGCGGTTATGATCGTTTTCGGGAGGCTCATCCTTGGGCTATTCGGGGTATCGTACGCGGCTGCAGGCTATGGTCTGCTTCTCTTGCTGGCGATCGCAGCCGTACCCGATGCGGTTTCCAACGTTGCGGTGGTGATCTGTCGAGTCACTCGACGGCTTGGGTACTCGACAGCGCTCAATCTCGGCATCATGGTGATGACCCTGGGAGGGGCGTGGCTTCTCATGCCCCCGCTTGGCATAGCGGGCGTCGGCGTGGCCTGGCTGGGAGCACAGACCATTGGGGCGATCGCAAGCTTGCCCGTCTATACCCAGCTCCGTAAACCGGTGCTCTCGAACGCGCTGGTGGCAGCGACGCCTCCCCACCCTGGTATCGCACAGCTGATCGAGGTAGCCCAGCTGCAGTCCTGGACAAGCTCGGCAGACTCATAGAACTGAGCCCTCTATAGGAATAGCCTGCAGTACCCGATAAAAGGAAAGTCTATCGCCAATGAGAGCTGACGGAAACCATCGCACTGAGCTGCATTGCCTTAGAGGAAAGCATCTATGATCCGTCAGGCTCTGAGCCTAGCGGTGAATACGGCCAGGCTTCACAGGAATCCCGTTCGATACTTCCGTAGTCGGGGCGTCGAAATAGGTGAGGATGTAGAAATCTATGGCGCAAATCTGTTCACTTTCGGCAGCGAGCCGTATCTGGTATCTATTGGAAACCAAGTCACCATCAGCCATAACGTGGACTTCATAACGCACGACGGCGGGCTAAGAATTGCCCGAAATGAGTACCCTAATGCGTACCTCTACGGGCGAATCCAGGTCGCGGACCAATGTTTTCTCGGTGCACATTGTATCCTTCTTCCCGGCGCGAAAATCGGCGCAAGGTCCGTAATCGGCAGTGGCTCGATCGTCACCGGGGAGATCCCCTCCGGCGTAGTCGCTATTGGCGTACCTGCAAAGCCTGTCAAATCCGTGGAGGAGTACATTCAAGAAAAGAGACACCTTTGGGTTGACACCAGAGGACTAACACCTGATGCGAAGAGAGAGTTGCTTTGTCGCCGGTTGGCAAAGTGATTAACAAAACATACAATTCCACCAGGCTCGTTTGCCGCCCGGGTCTCTTCCCCCCACGCGCTGACCCGACCCTGCAGGTTGTCCCGGAGCTCCTGTGCGGAAATCCGCGCTAACCTTACGGGTAGTGTGACCACAAGCCGCGACACCATCTGAGCGAACGCAGCACTTGGACCGCCTCGTCGGGGCATGGCTAGCACACCGTGAACAAACTTTTCAAAGTCGTCTGCATACGCCTTGGTAACGAAACCGTTAGCGATATGCGCTCCTGCATTACCCATGGCCGCACACAACTCCGGTGCTCCTGCGAGCTCGATCATCCGCATAGCTAGCGCATCAGGATCAGCTGGCGGCACGACATATCCGGCTACTCCTTCGGGTACTCGAGCGCGAATGTCGCCGGCTGCCGAAGTGCTGATTACAGGCAAGGCCGCAGCCATTGCCTCTTCCACAACCAATCCATTTGGATCGCCCAGCGTCGGGAAAACCATAACGTCGGCCATATTGTAAATGCCCGGTAGCTGAGAAGGTTGGACAAACCCGGCCCAGACTACGTCTGAGAGATCGCTGGTCTCGGTCTGTAGTCGTTGCTGATCTGGGCCATCACCAACGAGCAGCAGGCTGACATCTGGATTAAATGCCCGGACCTTCCGGTAAGCAGTAACAAGTGTGTCAAGGCCTTTGCCAGACCAGATACGCCCAACGTAGATGAATACGCAGCCGGTGACGCCAAGCTCGGTGCGGTGCTGGGCTCGCAATGCCGAGTCCATCCTTCGCGCCTGTGCGTAATGCGCTACATCGATAGACTGAGTAACAGTCCAAGTCCGTTCAATCGGGAGACCATAGCGCCCAGCGTATGCGGAACCATCCGGACCTGGCACCTTCGCTCCATCGACTGCCCTGAATACGAAGCTCTTGCTAGGTCGCGGATGCGGCTAGGCGGCGTCCAGGCGTCGAAACTCGGCAAGCACCGCAAAGCTGTACGGCGCGCAAGGCTACGTCCTACAATTGTTCCCAGTACATAATGGAGCCGGTCGTAGTTACATATGAATACGTCCGGACGAGATGAACGTAGTTCGGCCAGTGGCAGCACCAACTTATGGTGCCCTAGTCTCCGGTGACTCTGAATAAATCGTGCTTTGAATTTCCATTCTGATGGATCGACATCCCAACTCCGATCAGCCTCGCGCAGACCATCAAACCACGCTTCGAAGTCGAAGGCGTCTCGTTGCGCAACTTCATTAAACCTGGAAACTACGTACGGTGAAGGCATATTATTCCAGTAAACAACTTTCAAACGAGATCTCATGCTAAAATCTCCTACAAAGTGGTCTCCTGCAGTGCCCAACAGCGGCGGCGGCAAAACAGACGGCAACTTACTTTTTTCCAGCTGCGCCAAGCTTAAGAGTCAGCGAGTCAATCAGTGATCAGCCTGCACCACTCTATCAGCCGCCGACGCTTCTAAGAGCCGACCGTTAAACAGGTATCTTGCCACATTGACGGCATCGCCGCAATGGCAGCCGCCCAAAAGATACTGGACTTGTTAGAGATCGACCGCCAGATGATCCATTCCCACAACTTGGTACCACGATCGCGACATCTACAGGAGAGGCTTATGCGAGATCCTTGGCTGGCTCTTCGAAGTTAACCGGCGCGCACTCGTGACTGCGCGTTCGGCCTGCGGCTGGCCTTCGCGGTGCATGGTCGCCGGGTAGCAGCCGAAGCATTGCGTGAAACGGCGTTTCGTTCCGGGCGACATGGGGATGCGGCTTCGCGGATCCGGATTTGTGCAGATCGAGGATCTAGGGACCCACACCTGCCTAACCTCAATCGTTCAGGGTTCCAGAGGTCGGTTACTGATTGTGCTGGCGCCCGGTTTAGGGTCTGCTGTCTGTTTGCTCTCCAGGGCTGGTCGCGTAGCGGTGCCCGACATGGGAGCTGCTCTTTCCTTGTCTGAGCGGGCGGTGACCAGCGTGGCGTCCATGTCGATGACCAGCCACCCGGCCAGTGTTTTGCCGGCGATCACCAGCCACGGGAACCCGGCGGGCGTGCCGCCGATCAGCGTCCACACGTGGGCGCGGGCTTTCGCGCGGGCCCGGGCGATCCGGTCCAGCATCCCCAGCATGCCGGCCAGGTCCGAGGGGGGCCGACGGCACGCCCGTGCTGCGGAACGGTCCCCGGAGGATGTGCATGAGTCGGGTGAGCGTCCGGCCGCGGGACGTGTGCCGAGGGATGGACCCGTCGTGGTGTGTTGAGTCAGCGCCCTTAGGCATGCGGGGAGGAGAAGTGCCCCGGCAGACGTTCACCGAGTCGGTGCCCCATTTCCGGCCACGGTGCCGGATCACGACCCGGCCTGCTGGACCAGGCCGGCGCCGAGCTCGCCGGTCGGAGGCATCCCCTTGGCGGAGGTACCCCCGGCAGGCCGGCGATTTCTGGCCGGTGGCCCATGAAGCGTTCCGCCGCGGCGGCGTACCCGGTGCTCGCCTCGCCAGGCAGTACACCGCAGGGCTGCATCACGCGCGCCCGTCTCGCCGCCGAAATAGCCAACTGACCCTGGACGATCAAGAGGAGATGACACGATGTAACCGCGTACCAGAACAGATCACATCACAGTCAGTGAAAGAACGGTCCCGCCCCGCCAAACCGTGACTTACTATCAGTCCGGGCGGCGGGGAATCGGAAGGAGACGGCAAGTGCATATCATGCAGCTCACTGATTTCTACCATCCGATAATTGGTGGTCTTGAAAGGCATGTCGCCACCTTGTCTACAGAATTCATCAAGCTCGGCCACAGCGTCGTTATCGTCACGCTTCAACCCGGCGATCTCCCAGATGAGGAGACTATTGACGGCGTGCGGGTCATCCGCGTACGCGGTTGGAGCCAGCATCTCACGCGCTTTTACTCGGACGTTACGCACCCCTTCCACCCGACCGCTCCTGACCCGGGCGCGGTAGCCGCCTTGCGGCGTGTGATCCAACGAGAGCGTCCTGATGTCGTGCACAGTAGCGGTTGGTTCCAATACTCGTTCTTTCCGCTTTACCAAGCCCGCGTGGGGCCGGCTCACGTGGTGACGCTGCATGACTATGGCCTGGCATGCGCGCGGAAAACGTTGTTGCATTCCGGTCATGCTGGGCAGTGCCCAGGGCCACGGATGACCCGATGCCTGCCATGTGCGCCTGAGCAGTACGGATTGCTCAAGGGAACCGCGATCACGACCACGCTGCGGGCCAGCCGATTTCTGCACCAGCGCGCTGACCGATACATCGCCATCAGCACGGCCGTCGCAGAAGGGTGTCGGCAGGCACTGCCTTTCCCTGAGGAGGTCGTTGTGATCCCAACGATGGTGCCGAATGACTTGCCGAACCTCGCGCAGGTGACCCCCCGGCCTGAATTCCTCCCTGCGGAAGACGGTTACCTCATGTTCGTTGGCGCCCTCGGACGGCACAAGGGGATAGACATCTTGCTGGAAGCCCGCCGTATAATGCGACGTCAGCCGCCGCTAGTTCTTATCGGCACCCCCCACGCTGATACGCCCCCGATCGGCGGTCCGGGCGTCACGCTGGCGCATAACATTCCGAATTCGCAGGTGATGGCGTCATGGCTACATGCGTCGATTGCTATCGTGCCTTCCGTCTGGCACGAACCCGGGGGTCAGGTAGCT
This sequence comes from uncultured Actinomycetes bacterium, assembly GCA_963808315.1. Classification (GTDB taxonomy): domain Bacteria; phylum Actinomycetota; class Actinomycetes; order Streptosporangiales; family Streptosporangiaceae; genus Palsa-504. The sequence goes on from CAWEFK010000024.1 coordinate 502,660, forward strand.
ATGGAGGCGATGCTCGTAGGACTCCCCGTTGTCGCCTCGGACGTAGGAGGCCTGCGCGATGTCGTGCAACATGGTTCAACTGGTCTCATGGTTCCGCCAGGCGATCCAGGCGCACTAGCTGCCGCGCTCGACGATCTCCTTGACCACCCGGAACTGCGACAACGTATGGGTGAGGCGGGTCGCATCCACGCGCGTCAGTTTGAGGTGGCTGCGGTGGCGCCGCGTATTGTGAAGGTATTTGAGGAAGCGCTGCTCAGCAGATCTAAAGGTGAGCTTCTACATGCGAAGTAAATAACCATATCCGGCGGATGGGACTATTGCGGCACCGGCATCGCGCACCGGTGGAGCCACCTGCGATCCCGCTTCCCTCATAGCCGTAGTGCTGTGCTGTCCTGGGTTTCGCCCAAGACATCCCGGTAAAGTCCTGCCATTTTATCGGCGGCCGCTTCCGCGGTGAAGAATTCGCGGAAACGGATCTCTCCCGCGTTCTTCCTAACATCGTTGACAGCACTGGGCCGGAGCAGTGAAGCCAATCCCTCCGCAAGGGCCTGGCCATCGTCAGGCCGGACCAATGGCCATCCGACGTCGCCGATGGTCTCGACCAACGGTGGTATGTCAGATGCCACGATGGCAAGCCGCAGAGCCATAGCCTCGACAAGTGTGCCACCTAGCCCCTCCCACCGCGAAGGAAAGGCCAGTACATCCGCCGCACACATAAGGTCTGGTAGGTCGGTTCGGTGTCCAAGAAGACGAATTGCCGGATAGCTCCGAGCCTTAGCCTGAACCTCAGCACTCGCGTTTCCCGGGCGGCCAGCGATGAGAAGTATTGCGTCCGGCATATGTTTAGCCAAACGTCCGAAGGCGTCGATAGTTGTGTCGATGCCCTTCTGTCGGTCAAGTCGACCAACACTCAGCACCACCGGCGTCTTTGCGTCGATTGAAAGTGTGGCCCTCGTTCTCAGTCGCCTGGCTAGCGACAGTGTGCCCAGCCTTTCAGGATCACGTCCGCGGTAGACAACCTGAATCCGGTCTTTTGGAATTTTAAGCCGATGGCTCATGACCCCGGCCACGTCGAAGATATTGCGTGAAAGCGCGTCGTAAGCGGTGCAGTAAGCATATCTGCGGCTTGAACTGCGCGCACGGCCCAGGCCCCATAGTGAGAGTTCGCTCGATGCTCCGGCCCGTAATCCTGGTTAGCCAAGGTGGTAACTACTGGAGTGCGAATCGTGCTGGCCGCAATTCGTCCTGCCAGATTCGCGAAAAGCAATGTCGTATGAATAAGGTCAGGGCGCTCGGTGCAAATTATTTTCCGTAGTTCGAGGACTAGGCGGAGGGGATCTCGATGCTCCAATCGTATGCGGGTAAGTCCGAGCGCACCGAGTCGGTCCTCGAGCATTCCGTCATCGGCCAGCAGTGTAACAATGGACGTCCTTACCCCACGGCTCATGAGACCAGGCGCCATCTCAAGGAGAGATATCTCGGCACCGCCGCCATGCATGCTGTCGATCACATGCATCACATGCATATCGCTCATCTCCCGATAACCGAGAGTCTGTGGTAGTGCCAGCCTGCCCTCGCCTGTTGTCGCGCTGTCGCCTGTGCCGCCCTTGCTTGTCGCCCTGGCTCTCAAGACGATGGAGCCCTCTTCTCAGCGCCCACCAGGAAACAGCAGCTGCCGACGACTGAACTCCTATGATAACGAGACCCACGCCAACTAGCCCGGACGAGTGAGCCAGCAACGCAACGGCCGTCAACGTCGCCGCGCATACGTACGCCTGCATAATTGCAGATCTGTGAGTATCGCGTTGGACCCGACAGTATGAGTAGTAAACGGTTGACACTGCCTTGGGAAGACATGCGATCAACAGCATGATCAGCAGCGGGGCGGCATGTACGTACTTCTCCCCGAATGCGCGTAGCAGCCAGGGACAAATGATTGCGAGCGTGCAGACGACCGGAAGGATGATCGCGAAGATATGCCGCAAAGCTTGACGGATGAGCATTGCTATCTTATCCGGGGCTTGAGCTCCTTCGACCGTCAACGGTGACGCGTAATTAGCGGCGACCTGATCTATCGTGCTTGAGAACAGGAATGACGTGTAGAACAAGAGCGTTGGCCGAGGCGCCCAATGTGGCTACAATGAGAATTGGCAGAAGATACGTCCACGTCTGGGTGAAGAGTCCCCGGTCGCATCACCGACCGCGAAGCGGATAATACGTGAACGCATCCGTGGTCCTAGCCGGGTCATGCGTCGGGGCTTTGACGCTGGCGGCAGGAACCTGAAGAATAGTACTGCGGAGATTATCGGGATCGTTAGCGTCAGAGGTATCATCCAAGCGCCGAAAAGCGCGAACGCCGTACCAATTGGCGCCAGCAAGAAGAGGGTGACGATCTTCGCTATGCCGAAGGCTCCGTTCTCAGCCGGCACCCATACCGCCCGCCGCAGCCCACGAGAACATTGTCTTCGATCGTGAAAATTGCCATGGCCATAGCTGCCAGCACGAGGCCCGCTGACTGAACTGTATCGAGGCGCAATGGCGATGTCGCGGAGCGAAAAAATCCTAATACCTATCATCGATAGATGGCAAGAAGCGCGGATGCGCCTGCGGCGAAGGTATAGGCTGCCAAGACTAGCCTACGGCTTTTCCCGCCCGCATTAGGCAGGAAGCGCATCAGCATCCCTGATAGGTTGAGCTGCCCGATACCAGCAGAACAAAGTCGTTGCTGCCACCAGGGCACCGGCCACACCGACTGCGAAAGTTGAAAATAGGCGAGCGGCCACGACCCAGTAACCAAAACCAAGAATTCCTGTCAGCCCCGTATTGACGAGGAGCGCTAGGCCTCCGCGGGAGAGAGGATCGGACCACTGGCGTCTTGCGGCCGATCTGATCCGGTCAGCCCATCGCGGCCGTCTGGGCGTGCTGGATTCCTTGACGGGCGCCTTTACCTCGCCCGTCACGAACATACTCTTCTCTTAGGCAGAACGAAAGCACGGTGCTGCCTAGCTCTGTGACGAGGACCATGAACAGCGACAGGACAGGGAATGCGGCGGACTCTCACGGGCATGGTGTCTGGCGTGATCCCGACGACGTTCAGGTAGACATGCGCAAGATCGACTGCGGCGGTGTCCCAGGTAGGCAACCCGCCTGAAACGTTCGCTCGCCCATCCTGCAGTGCCGCCACCAAGATCCGGGCGACAGTGGCCGATGACGCGTCCTTGGGCACCCCTCTTACCAGTTTGTCCTTCACAAGGTCACCGATACCTGCGGTATCCAGGCCGACAACCGGGATGCCTAGCGTCAGTGCTTCCATAACGGCTAGTGGGTGGGACTCGTAATCTGACAGTGCGGCAACGACGGATGCCTGACCGAGTGACTCGCCCATTCGTTCGCGGTCGTCTGGTTTGATGCACTCGATTGTCACTATCTTTTCTAGTCCCAGAGCATCAGTACAGGCCCGCAATTGGCGTTCGTAAGGGCCGGAACCCAGAATGTGCAGCGTCGCATCAGGGACCGATCGCTGCACGATCGGCAGAGCCTTCGATTATCCGTTGGTGGCCCTTGTACCGTTCGAGTCGGCCACATGAAACTATCCGGCCTGGGATAGCCTCAGCCGGGGCCAGATTGCCTGGCAGTTCGCCGCCGTTCGGAATGATCCTGAAGCGCGAAGCGTCAAGGGAGCACGCTTTCTGGAAGATTCGCTGTTCAAAACGGCTTACCGCTACGATCATCGCGGCTCCGCGAAGGAGCGGGCCGAGCGACCGCCATTGAATATTCCGGAGCCGATGCCGGAAGCCGGATGAGTGCCCACCGGTGTGGAGTGTAACTACGTATGGAATTCGCCTGCGTCTTGCGGCCGCCATGGCAAGTATCGGCACCGCTGTGTGGATTCCCTGGCAGTGGATGATATCATAATTATTATTCAGAATATGCTTGTATATGCCAGGCGCAAAATAATAATCCCTGTGCCGCGGATAAGAACGGCACCTCAGTACCGTGAAGCCATCGAAGTTCCTCTCTGGTCGGACGACTTCCTGAACGGTCGGTCGTCAGAACCGTAAGGTCAAAATCATCGCGCGTTACCATCCGCCTGACGATCTCGTGAATGGCCGTTTCGGTCCCGCCCAGGTCAGGGAAGAAATCGTGCCGCCACTATCAGGACTCGAATCGTTCCAGGCCGCGCAGGCGACTGTGACCTAGTGTCCGTCAGTTGGGCTTCTTCGCCGCAAAGACGCGCATGGCTCAGGTTCTCTCCCTGCTACTTCCAGGAGGGCGGCAGACTCCACCCGCGCAATAGCCCGCCGCTGTCGCCAGAAGGCCAACAACAATCGTTACCGAACGTGCCACGCCCCATAGGTCGCCACCAGCACTGTCGTGGAGGCCGTTCCAGATTCCTCGCGGCAGTACTCGCAAAACGTAGTTACGCTCTGTGCTCAGCGCCTTTGAACGACCCACTCGTCGTGAAACCTCGGCCTTCGAGATGCCTTCAGCCCAGCAACGTCTGACAAAATAACCAAAAGATGCGCGATGCTGCGCCAGGTGGTGCTCGACTTGAGACGAGGGTTCATAAAGGATGATTGCGTCAGGATTTGCTTGCGTCAGCCGAATAGAGAATTCGGTTTCCTCGCAGCCAAAAAGTTGCTCCCTGATCCGGCCCAACTGCTCTGCAAATCCGCCCACATGCTCGAACGCAGTTTTCCTGAACGACATGTTGGCGCCGACAAGGTTCCGAACCTGACGTTGGCCAGATGATAGTCCGCGATGGCTGCATCCCACGACCCAGAGATATTCCTCAGGAAACCATTCTGGTTGACCGCTAAGCCAGTGCGGTTTGGCAAAGCCTCCGACACCATAGACGCACTTATCGGCGTAAGGCGCGCGAAGAGCGTCGAGCCAGCCTTCAAGCGGAATAGCGTCGTCATCAAGAAAAACTATTATCGATCCATGTGCCTCATCGAGAGCTGTGTTTCTTGCGCCGGAAAGCCCTCGGTTGTGACGATTAGGGAAGACCGTAAAATCACCGAGATAGTCGCGGCATCGAGCCAGAAGCGCATCATTATGGTCGATAATTACTATCAGCTCATCATCGCCGTTAATTTGATCTAGTGCTACGTCGATTGCACGCCGCAATGTCACCCAGCGGTCTCTTGTATACGCGCAGACAACCACCGTTACTGAATTGGCGAGATTTTGTTCGGCACTTACGTCATCTTGGCTTTCAAGCATTCGCGAGTTCCTCAAAGCACACCACCCCGGCGAACGAGGTTCCGATGGCGAGGTGGCCACTCCTGACGTGGGCCTGATTGCCTGACACCCAGCATGCGTACCAGGACCCAAGCACGATTCCGAGCTGACGTTCAGCGCGGAAACAAAACCGGACACCCAGGGCAACGGGTCTCCGCGGACCGACTTTAGCGTCATGGACTCCCCCCACGTTCCGCAGCCGTCGCTAGAACCTCATCCCGTACCGATGCTGAGTCGATGATATGTAACAGGCAGGACTCAACTCGCTGGCGCGTCGGTCGGCGAGCTCGACTACGAGTCCACCGGAGTTGACCGGCCTGCCCGCGGGGTGGGTTATGTGCCTGTTGCAAGACGACAGCATCCAAGTAGGGCGGGGATCTTAAGCGTCGCGAAGGGCTGACGTCATGGTCAAGCCGACATTTCTGTTCAAGGATCCTCCGCTGTCGTTATGAGGCTACGATTCTGGCACTGCGGTGGTGACTGCGACACGCCGCGTCGCTGATGCGGCACTGAGCGTTTCTAGATGTGAACCCAGCGAACCTTAGCTACTAGCTTGCCAGGTTACCTAGGGCTTGTCCTGAGTCTGGCGAAAGTCGAGGGGTGGCTCGAGGTATTCTGGCCTCTTGATAGCGCTTGGGCGGATTCGCGAAGGGCCGCGGCAGCCGGGAACCAAGGACGGAGAGCCGGTCAGGTCATAAGTTCGTCGGCGCTAGCTCCTCCGCTGCTGGGGGTCGCACGTACGCTTTGGCGTCCTGGCGGAGCGCGTTGAAGGCCTCCGGGCTGGTGATGCGCCAGGTCCGGCCCTGCGTGTTCTCGTCGAACCAGACGAATCCCATGAGTCCGTAGGAACGAATACCTGAGAACAGGTCATTGATCTTCGCCGCCTGGCCTGCGGCGGGGTCCACGCCCGTTTCCGCGATAATTATCGGGTCGCTGGTCAGTTTAGCACGGCGACGATCGTAGGGCCGTACACCTGTGCGAAATTTTGTGACGGCAAGTAATAATAGCCGTCGATTCCCACCCAATTCACGTAGGAGCTGCCCGGCCACCAGGGAGTGGGATTGGGAATCGGAACGTTGTTATCGATGATGTTCACTGTCCATAGCCACGTAACATTATTGGCACCCGCCGCCCGGAATACCGTGACCATGTGCCGCCAGGCGTCCACGAAAACCTCCGGCGAGGTGTGCTGGTTCCCCCATGGGTACCAGTTGCCGTTCATCTCATGGCCGAAGGAGATAACTACCTGGGCGCCGGACGTCTTGACCGCGACCGCGTAAGACCGCAAATAGGCGTCGTAACGTCCAGTGGCAATTTGCGCTAGCGAAACATTCTCCGGGTCGATCTGTACGACTGTTTTAGCGCCATGCTTCGCGGCTGATGTTGCGAAACTGACCTGGAATGGCTCAAGCCAGCGACTGTAATAGGATACGAGGTTCGGTTGCCTGCCGATAGCCTGCGCGAACTGGTTCACGCTCGGCGTATGTGCTGGGGGCGTCGGGCTGGTACACGCCGAGATAGCGTACTGACTGCACCGGATGAATTGATTTATTTACCCATGGCTTGATCACGATGAGTGCGACGCCGGCGCCGAGGATCACCACCGCGCAGGTTATGGAAGGCGACATACTTCTTGGTCTTGCCCTCTGGCGGGTGGCCGACCGCGTGGCTGACCTGGTGGTAGAGGACGATGTCATGCCACAGCTCCTATCATGCGCCGGCGAGGAATTGGCCTCAAGCAGTCGATTGGTCACGATGCATCACTCCTGTACGTCTCGGCGTAATGGCGGAACGCGGCGATCGCCGCCGGGGTGCTGAGGCGCCAGTCCACTTTGTCGACAGAGTCGAACCACACGAAGCCAAGCAGGCCGTAGAGACGTATTCCGGCGAACAAGTTGGCAATCTTGGCCGGCTGGGCTGGCGGCTGGCGTTGCGGATGTCTCGGTGATCAGTATCGGATCGTGGGTAAGCGCCCGCACATAAACAATGGTCGGCCCGAACACGGAGGCGAACACGGAGGATGGGCTGGTGTAGTAGCCGTCAATTCCCACCCAGTTCACGTACGAGCTGCCGGGCCACCAAGGGCCAGGGGAGGGAACCCCAGTTTTGCTTGATGAATAGTGTTGATCGTCCACAGCCAGGTCACATTCCGGGCTTTTTGTGCCCGGAAAACGTTTACAATGTGCCGCCACGCGGCCACGAAGACTGCTGGGGATGTGTGTTTGTAGCCCCAGGTGTACCAGTTGCCGTTCATCTCATGCCCGAAGCTCAGGATGACTGGGTGCCCGTATGCGCGGACGGCCTCGGCATAGGTTTTCAGGTATGTGTCGTACTTGCCGGAAGCGACCGCGGCGACGCTGGCATGGGTCGGATTCATCTGCACGAGCAGCACCGCACCTTCACGGGCGGCGGTCGCGGCGAAGCCAGCCTGAAAGGGTTCCAGCCATCCGCTGTAGTAGACGACCATGTTCGGCTTTACCCGGGTGAGCGGTCGTGAATGTGGTCACCGCGGCATACGATGCTGGGGAGTCGTGAGTGTAGAGGCCGATTACCGGGCCGGTAGCGGTGGGAAGACGGCTGCCTTGGGATGCGAGGATGTGGCTCGGCGTCGGGTGTCCCGCGATGTATAGCAGCGAAGAGGCAAGGATGATCGCCGCCACACCCGCAGTGATAATTATTGCCGCCGGTCTCGTCGCGGTGATGGCCTTGCGCGAGGCGAGATTTCGTCTGGTGGATCTTGACGATGCCGTCCCAAGCGCTGAGTGTCAGTCAAAACCTTGTGGCCTCCTGCCCCCCGTGACGAATTTGCCCGCAGTGCGCTCAGGTGAGCGACTCGTTCATGACCCTGGCCTGTGATATGTGCTGGCGCCCTTACGGAACGCGGCGAAGGCTGCGGGAGTGCTGATGCCGAATTGCTGGCCCACTGGTGTTCGCGGAGTTGAACCATACGAATCCGAGCAGTCCGTAGGAGCGGATGCCTGCGAACAGGTCGTTGATCTTCGCGGGCTGGTTGGCCGTCTGGCACCGCGCCCGTCTCGGCGATCAGGATTGGGTCGCTGGTCAGTGCGCGCACGACGCTGATGGTCGGCCCGAACAAAGGAGCGAATTGCCACGAGGGCTTGAGATAGTAGCCGTCAATCCCGACCCAGGTCACATACGAGCTGCCGGGCCACCACGCATTCGGGCTGGTCTATATTGCCGGCTCGCCCGTCGTTGATGATGTTGACGGTCCACAGCCAGGTGACGTTCCGGGCCCCTAGGGCACGGAAAAGGTTGACGATGTGGCGCCAGGCGGCGACGAAAACTGCTGGGGATGTGTGCTTGTAACCCCAGGAGGACCAGTCGCCGTTCATCTCGTGCCCGAAGCTCAAGATGACCGGGTGCTTGTAGGCGCGGACGGCTTCGGCGTAGGAGCTTAGGTAGGCGTCGTACCGTCCGGATGCGATCTGGGCGATGCTGATCGGGCCCTTGGGCTGGTCTGGGTTCATTTGCACGAGCGGCACCGCGCCGTGGTCGGCTGCGGTATCAGCGAAACTCGTCGGGAAAGGGAACGAACCAGCCGCTGTAGTACATGACCAGATCGGGCTGTGCGCCGGTCTGGCTTCGCGAACGCCGTCACCGGGGTATAGGAGGCAGGTGCCCCCTTCGCGAACACCCCTAGGTACGAGGCAGATGCGGGCGGCAGGTTGACCGGCAGCGGCCCGGTGGAACCCGCGGAATTGTTGTAGAGGCTGATGCCAAGCGCGATCGCGGCCACTGCGAGGAGGGCTCCGACGGTGGTGACGAAACGCCGGCGCCTCCGCGGCTCGCGACCGCGGCGAGGACTTATGGAATTGCCCGCCGCGTGATCCGGTCTGTGGTTGCGGCGCCAAGCCAACGGTCTCCTCTTGGTGATCGGGCGGGCGTCTCATAGTGCTACCTCCGCAGTCTTGTCATCGCGGCGATTCCAGATTCCCTTACTAGGAGTCATCAGCGGTGCCAGCATGTAAAGCTGCACGCCAGCCAGGACCTCCGTCGCCCAGTACGGACGCCAGCCGTACTGATGCACCCGGAGCGCTAGGCCCAGCCAGAGCAGCAGCTGAACTACTGCGATCCAGCTGCACAGGATCCGGTTCACGGTAATGGGCACCCGGCCTCGCTCCGGCGAAGCGCCGGTGGGTACCCACTCGGCGACACGTCCGTGGAGCGCGTACCAGACCGAGTACAGGTGACAGCACGAGTTGATCATGCATACCCGGTAGATCGTCGGTCGCCAGCCGCGGCTCAGCATCGGGAACACGAAGAGCGTCGCTGCGAGGGCCGGCAAGAGCGGCAGGTAATTGTGCGGGTAGATGCGGCCGGGGTAAAACCAGATCATCGTCAGGGTCGGGAACGGCCCGGTGAGCAGCAGGGCAGCCGATGACATGTAATAGAGGAACGCGGCCCAGAAGGCAGCCCGTTGCTGCCACGTATACGGTGCTTCCCGGAAATGTTTGTCGATCATGAGCAACATCGAGGACCGGCACCAGCGAGCCTGCTGATTGGCCAAGGACGCGAAGTCGGTTGGTGCTACGCCCTTGGCCAGGCACAGGGGGAGGTAGCGCGTTTCGTAGCCAGCCCACGCCAGCTTCACTCCGGAGTGGACGTCTTCGCCGATCGGCACCTGCGCGAAGCCGCCCGCGGCCGCGACGGCCGTGCGGCGGTACACCAGATTCGTGCCCGCGCAGATCGCCGCCTTATAGCGGTCCCGGGCAGGCTGGATGAACCGGAAGAAGATCTCCTGCAGGGTCCCCGCGTAACGTTGAATGTAGGACAGTGACCGGTTGCTGACCTCGTAATACTGGGCGGTCTGGACGATGCCGACCTTAGGGTCGCAGAAGTAGGGCATGGTCTCGTAGAGAAACTCCGGGCGAACCGCGAAATCTGCGTCGATGACCGCGATGAAATCTCCGCTGCTGATGTCTAGGGCGTGGGTGAGGTTGCCGGCCTTCTTCATCTCACCCGGGTGGGGACGCACGACGTACCGGAAGTCGTACCGGTCCGCCAGGCTGCGTACTGGTTCCCGGGCGGAATCATCGAGCACGTAGACGATCATCGGGTCCGGTCCAGTTCATCTTGCTCACGTGGTGGAAGGTGTTGTTCAGCAAGGCAACGGGCTCACCGCAACTGGGCAGGAACACGTCCACCGTCTCGCCATGCTCGCGGTAGCTGGCCACGGTGGCTTCGTGCTGTGGCCGGCTCAGCCTCGGTTTCCCCATGCGCAGCCAGAAATTGATAACGAGAGGCGGCACTATCACCATGAGCAATAGCCACATGAGCGGGGCGATAAGCCAGGCGCGCTCGGCCACATGGACGTACCCGTAGAGGACCCCGGCGGATGCTACGAGCAGCCAGGCGAACACCCAGCGACGCGGGCCGCCGAAGTATTTGTACTTTTCTTGATCGTCGGGTGCTTGCGGCAGGTAGATCTCTTCCCGTTGCCCGGTAACCGGAGGCTTAGTCACGAACATGGTTCCCCCTGGATTGCCGGGCTAGCGTCGCCGCTCGTGAGGCCCAGATGGTGAACCGGCCAGCGCGCCCCAGCACGTAGTAGCCGCCCGCGTCACGCATATCCGCGGTGATCTTGGTGTCGGCAGCCGCGGTGTCACCGAAGTCCAAAATCACGAGCGAGAAGTAATGCCGGTCGATCGCGGCCGCGTAGGAGGGTGCCCCTGGAAGTGCGTCCTGATAGCGGAAGTAATAGGTACTCGACCACCGCGGCCAGGGAGCTTCGGCGCGAAGGTAATACGCCTCGACGTCGTAGTCTTCGGCCAGGTAGTTACCGGGGTGGGAGCGGATCGCCGAGCGGAGGGTGCTGACCACGCCGGCCGCGTTCGGCCAGACTTTGTACAGGGAAGCGGCCTGCCCCATCGAGCCGAACAGCGTAGCGGCGGCGATCGGTAGCGCCATCACCGGCGCCCATCCCCGGCCTGGGTCGACTCTGCTCATGCGCGCCATCGCGTAGCCCGCGGCGATCGCGGCGAACCAGGCGCCGAACACCACGTGCTTTTGCAGGCTGACGGTCGTGTGCAGAACTGCCCTGCTCGGCCGGGGCCAGCAGGGCGGCGGCGGCCAGCACGGCCGGCAGAAGTCTCCCGCGAACCTCCGTCCGGCTGGCCAGCACGGCGCCCAGAGCGGCGAGGACCAGAATCAGGCTCGTCCACACGTACGCACTGCTGAAGGACGGTCTCACGGGAACATCCGATTGCGGCCGGGTCAGGGTGCTGGCTCGTGATGCCCAGCCAGTAGCCGTCGCCACCGGCGACGACGGCTGCGACGACCAGCGTGAGCCACGGGCCGAGCATCGCGAGCAGGGCCGCCAGCCATGCACGTCCTCGTGTGCTGGCGCCAGACGGCCAAGGCCACGACCGCGAGCACGACCGGCGTGAACAGGACGGTCGCGTACTTGACGGCGTCGGCGGCTGGCCAGGGTGACGCCAGCGGTGGCGAGAAGAGCGGTCCGCGTCCCGGACCGGCCGTCTGCGGATCGCACGCCCAGCCAGTGGCCAGGGCCAGCAGGAACAACGCCAGCGCGTCAAAGGTGGCCAAGGCGCCCAGGAATTGCGTCCCGGCGAGGGTGGCGAACAATCCCGCCGCCAGCAGCGCGGCCCGCTGGCCGTACAGCCGGCCGGCGGTGGCCCACAGCATGCTGGTGACCCCCAGCATGAAGCACAGCGACAGGAGTCCGCGCGGCCGCCAGGCCGCCCACGCTGTCCGCGAGCGCGCCAAGCGGCGGATAGATCACCGGCGATCCGGAGAAGTAGGCGGGAAAGTTCGGGATCGGCGTCTGGTGCAGCCACCGAGCCCATTCCAGGTGCCCAGCCCGCAAGTAGAGGGCCTCGTCCTGGAAAGCGGTGTTGGACCAGACGAGCCGAAGGGACAGGGCGGCTTGGACGGCCAGGACTGCGTACAGCGGCCACCGGCGGGACGCCAGCCGGCGCAGCGCCGACAGCCTGGCTCGGTCTGAGATCACGGCGCGTGCGTCCACGGCCGTGTCCGGCCGAAGGCGGCTGGGTGACAGCCTCTGGCCGCCCGACGCTGACGCGACGCGGAGGTCCGAACGTCCCGGCGCCTCCCGGCGAGTACTGGCTGCCGATCACTCTCGGGCTGCAGCTGCCAGCGCTTCTGACTGCCATTGTGGAATGCATACTTTCAGTCGGCCACGGTGGTGAAAAAGGATCCGGCAACAGGCCACATTGTCGATTGTCTACAAATCGCGTCTGCCGACGTCGGGAAGTACCACATGCACATTGGTCGTAACCCCCCAACTCGCCTAATGTAATGCTTACATTACGTAAAGTAGCTAAAGCCTCCTCTGTTAGGACTGCCGCCTACGAAAAGGTACAGTTCATGTCCCTTAGAAGCGTGCGGTTTGATAATTTTTCCGGTCTGCCTAACTCCCAGGAGGGCTAGGCGTGAGCTCATAGCGGGCGCCCAGCTGGAACGAGATCTCGGCCTGCAGGCTGTCTTCGAGCCGCCAGTCCTGATGGTTGATGCCGTGCCGCTGCTGGTCCTTGTCGAACCAGACCAGCCCGAGCGTCCTGTAGGCCGCCATCCCGCTGAACAGGTCCTGGATCTTCACGAACGGGTCGGCGTCGGGGCTGACGGCGGTCTCCGAGAGCAGGACCGGCTGACTGGTGAACGTCCTGACCTGTTCGATGGTCTTGCCGAAGACGCTGGCGAAGGTATCGGACGGGCGGTAGTAGTAGCCGTCGATACCGATCCAGGTGACGAACTCCGTGCCTGGCCACCATGAGGCGATCGGCCCGGTACCGGCTCTCATCCGCCTGGATGGTCCACAGCCAGGTGACGTTGTCGGCACCCTGCGCGCGGAACAGCGTCACGATATGCCGCCAGGCGGCCACGAACGTCGCTGGCGGGACGTGCCCGTATCCCCACGGTATACCAGGAGCGCATTCATCTCGTGCCCGAATCCGATAACGACGGCGCTGCGGAAGTTGCGGACGCTCTCGGCGTACGAGCGCAGGTAATCGTCGTAGGTACCGTCGGCGATCGCGCCTGATCGAGGCGTCGGTCGGATCGATCTGCACGAAGGGGGTGACGCCGTGCTTGTGGATCATCTCCGCGAATTGCGTGTTGAACGGCTCCGCCCAGCCGCTGTAATACCCGAGCAGATTCGGCTGCCTGCCCGCCGTCTGCGCGAAACTGGCAATCGAACTGTAGGCAGGTGGCGCTCCTGGTTCGAAGACGCCCAGGTAGGAGGCCAGCTTGGGGGTCAGGGTGGCGTGCGCGGGGGGCGGTGGCGGTGAAGTATCTTGCCAGCAGCCGGCTGCCCGTGACCGCGACGGCGGCGACGGCGAGCGCGAGGGCCAGGATCATCACCAGGCGGGATCTCATGCTGTTCTGCCTCCGGGGAAGATGACGCGACCCACGATGGCGAGATTAAGCAAGCCGAAGAGCAACAGGATCGCGAACTGCCAGGAACTCAGCGTCACCGTCCGCCAGACTGGCCAGCGCCACCCACAGCACCGCCACGCTGCCGCTCCACCAGGTGACGCCGATCCGGAATCGGCGCAGCGAGCTTCCCGGCGTCCGGGTCGGATGCCAGCTCATCGACTTGCCCCAGGCGCCATCCCAGATGGCGAACACGTGCGCCCAGCCGCGGGCGATGCTCAGCGGCCAGATACCCGAGCCCGTAGCGGGAACGATGCCAGAGCGGATAGAGGACGAACCCGGTGAACATCGCCGGGAGCAGGGCGACGAAGTTCCGCGGCCTGATGTGGCCGGGCAGGACGGCCAGCATGACGATGGGGATGACCGGCCCGAAGAATGTCAGCAGGGCGGTGTAGGCGTAGTACATGAACCCGGAGATATAGGTAAGCCGGGCCGGGATCGGTCATGGGTATCGACCACAGCCGCCAGGAGAACACGATGCCGACGTTCCCTGAGCACCAGCGGTACTGCTGCCGCACGAAGGCGTCGAGATTGTCGGGGCAGATCCCGGTCGAGAGCAGGATCGGGATATAGACGATGGAATAGCCGCCCTCCGCACGTCAAGTCCGGTGTGCACGTCCTCGGCGTAGGGGATGAGCGTCGCCCCGCCGCAGGGCTCGAGCGCGGTTCGCCGGTAGAGCGCGGAGGTGCCGCAGCAGACGGCGGCATCTAGCCGGTTCCTGGCCACCTGGACCGTCCGGTAGAACACCTCCTGGATCGGGCCGGCCGATCTCTCGATCCATGTCTGCGCCGGGCTGCTCCTGAAGTACTGAGGAGTCTGCACGATCCCGATCTTGGGATCGTCCATGTAGGGCAGGGTCTCGGCCAGGAAGTCGCGGCGCACGGCGAAGTCCGCGTCCAGGATGACCAGGTATTCCGCGCTGGTCTGGGAGAAGGCGTAGCGCAGGTTGCCGGCCTTCTTGCCCGCGGGCCAGTCGGGCCGGTGGATATAGCGGAAGCCGAAGAGTTCGGCCATCGAGCGGGCTTCGTCCGGACGGTCCGTCATCAAGGACGTAGGCTCGCGCTTCGCCCGCGTAAGCCTCGATGAGATCCGTCACGGCGGTCCAGGTATTGCGGAGCAGCTCGATTGGTTCGCCGCAGATGGGCAGGTAGATGTCCACCCGCGGATAGGAAGTCCGGATGCCACGTCTGAATGCGGGCCTGGTGCGCTGGCCGAGGTCGAAACCGGCTCCGGCGAAATTCACCGGCAGGCTGGTCGCCTGATAGATAACGTACGTGGCGGTAAAAAGCAGGAACGGCGACAGCGCCAGGTCATCTGCCCCGAACCTGAGTTGGCTGAAGATGAGGCAAGCCGAACCGAGGAAGATGACCGTCGTCAGGTAGAGCAGGTTCCGCTGGATGTAGGAGTATTTCTCCTGGTCGTCGGGGGGCGGCGGAACTGTCAGCTCACGTCGCTGATGCCGCCTGTCAGCCATTGTTACCGAAGGTGCGATCGTCCCGGAGGCCTGCTGACCGCTCACGGCTGTCGCCTCGTATCGCCAGATCACGTAGGTACCTGGTGCGGGGCCGGCCGGCCCCTCACCGTAAGGCACGACCTCGACGATTTTGTAGTTATGATTGCGATGGATGTCCGCGGCGAGCTTATGGTCCAGTGACGTGGTATCGGAGAAGTTCAGCGCGATCAGGGAAAAGTAATTGCCGGCGATGTTTTGCGGCGAAGGTGCCCGCGTTGCCAGGGCCGACAACCCCCGCGCTAACGCTAGGTCCGCCGGTAGAAGTATTCATTCTGCAAGATGATGTTCCGCGTGCTGGACCAGCGCGTCCACTGAGTCCCTGAGTGCAGGTAGTACTCCGCTATGGTCGGATCTTCCACCAGCAGGGCCCCGGTGCTGTCATTGGCCAGCGGTCGCAGGATCGTTATGAAGTCCGACGAGTTAGCCCAGTTCGTGGAAAAGACCCATGACTGGCTGGCCCCAAGTGAGACGGGAAAGGAGAGCGCGATCACGCAGGCTCCCACCGTGACCGTGCGCGTGTTTCCTGCGGTCGCCGCCGCGGCGAATTTGTCTACCGCGTAGCCTGCGGCGATGGCGGCGAACCAGGCGCCCAGGTCCACGTGCTTGTTCAGCGAGGCGGTGGTGTGAAGGCTGGCTTGCTCAGCCGGCACGAGCACAGCGGCGGCGGCGGCCAGCGTCAGCAGCCAGGTCTGCGGATGCAGAGGCCGGCTGACCCAGCTGACGATGACCCCGCAGATAGCGACCACGACGATCACGCCGGTCCACGTCCAGGAATCGCTGAGGACGGAGAACGCGGAGTCGGTGCCGGCTGCCCGCGTCAGCGTGGTCGCGTTAATGCCGGTGATATAGCGGCTCCCGCCGATCAGCAGACCGAGGGTGATCAGCAGGGCGACGATCGCCAGCAGGGTCAGGGCGCGCCCGGCGGCGAGCTTGCCCCCTGGCTTGGGCCAGCGCTACGACCAACGCCAGCACAATGACGACGGGGTCGAACAGGGCTGACGGATAGGAAGTGGCGTTGGCCACCGCCAGCGTGACCGCGGCCGCCAGCATCCAGGCGGTGGCGTCCTGTCGGTCGCCGGCCCGAACGACCAGCCACGCCGCGAGGGTCATCAGGAACAGCGACATGGCATCGAAGGTGGCGAACGCGCCCAGGTGCAGAGTAGGGCCGAGGGCGGCGAATAGCGCACAGGCGAAGAACGCGGCCCTGCGCCCGTGTAGCCGGTTGGTCACGGACCATAGCACGACGGTTGCGCCCAGCATGAAGACGAGGGACAAGATCCGGGCGCCCGTCAGCCCTCCGACGCTATCCGCCAGCGCGCCGAGCGGCGGATATATGACCGGTACTCCGGAAAAGTAGGCCGGGAACGGCGGCACGCGAAGTGCCGTGCAGCAAGTTCGCCCATTCCAGGTGCCCGGCCCATAGGTACGTAGCCTCATCCACGAATGCCGTGTCGGCCCGGACCAGACGAAGCGAGAGAAGCGCTTGAGCAGCCAGTATGACCGCCAGCGGCCAGCTGCCCGGGATTCGCGACCACGCCGGTAGCTCAACGCGGTGCGAGGAAACGGTTGTCTTTTTCGGGAGCGCGGTGTTCGCGGGAGCGGGCTCGGCTGAGTCTTGGGTAACTGGGCCAAGATCCATGAGTCGCACCTGCCTGGTAAATAGAGGCATACCAGGGATGCGTCGCTCGCCCCCCTGTAGCTCACTTAAGGTACTTGTGGTGTCACGATTACGCAGCGCTTCTGTACGAATGCGGACACCGCAAACAGACGGTAACGTTAGGCACCGGCCTAAGTAGGGGTTTTCGGTGATTTCGCGGGAGAAAGGCCCTAGAGACGGCGGCCAGCGATCCGCCGTCCGAGCGTGCCAGACCGGAACCCACGTTACAACTATCACGATTTGTAATCTTGCTTGTATAACCGTCCATCCTGTGCTCCGCTATACCGTGCGGTTCACATCAGCCCGTGTACGCGCCGCTTATGGGGGTTTGACCTCATGGGAGATGAGGACGGCAGCCGAGAGCTGCCTCAGCGTGTGCGAGGTTCGGCTCGAGGCGGGTCGGACCAGGACGCCGCGTCTGCGTCACCGGTGCTGTCGGAGGAGTTGCGACAGCGGATCCAGGCTGCGGTCAAGGCCGAACGCGCTCAGGCGGCAGCACTTGACCGGCCAGCCACGACCAAGCCGCCGGAGCGAGCGACCCGGCCATCGCCTGCCAACGGTCACGCGGCCGCTTCTTCGGTCAGCGGGACGCCTGGTCAGCGCAAGCACGCAGCCAAGCCCGAGCGCGCAGCCAAGCCCGAGCGCGCGGCCAAGCCCGAGCGCGCGGCCAAGCCCGAGCGCGCGGCCAAGCCCGAGCTCCCGGCCAAGCCCGAGCGCCCGGCCGGGCTCGAGCGGCCGGGAGGGCCAAGCCTGACGGGCCCGAGCAGGACCTGCAGAACGGCACCGGCACCGTCAAGCCCGCCAGGGGCCGGCCAGGCCCGTCATAAGCCTGCGGCTCCGACCCACGGCCGCACGTCGGGGCAGGCCCCAGCGGGTCGGCCCGGGCCACCCGCAACGAACCAGGCCAAGGAACCACACGGCATGCGTTTCACCGGGCGCCGCCTCATCGCTATCGGGCTTGTTCTCGTGGCCCTCGGATCGCTGATCACCGTGGTGTCGCTGCACGTCCGGAGCCCTCGGGCGGAAACAATAGCGCGGCGGAGACGGCGGCCCTGCAGCGTCAGGCGGCTCTCACTCGCAAGCAGGCGGCCAGCTGGGTCGCCCAGCAGGTCGACCGGGACGACAGCTGTGGCCTGCGATCACGCGATGTGTAATGCCCTCAGGACCGCCGGGTTTCCCGCTGGCAAGCTGATCGAGCTCGGTTCGACCTCGCAACCTCCGGTGAACTCCTCGGTTGTCGTGGTCACCGAGGTCGTTCGTGACCTGTTCGGCAGCAGCATCAACTCGGCCTGGGCTCCAGCCGTTCTGGCCTCCATGGGCTCGGGGGCCGCGGAGGTCACTATCCGCATGGTGGCGTCGCACGGAGCCCTTGCCTTCCAGGACCAGCTGAGTGCAGGCCTGGCTGCCCGGCAGCAGTTCGGGGAGTCCTTGCAGGGAAATCCCCAGCTCAGCTCTCGACCCTGGCCGGCCAGCAGTTTCGGCGGGTCAGGTTGACTCCCGGCTGATGTTGACGCTCGCCTATCTGGCCGTGGACGAGCCGATCTATGTCGAGCAGTTTCGGGAACGTCGGGCCCGGCGGCGGCGCGAGCCTCCCACTTCGCTACGCCGATCTGGCCGTGACCGATCAGGCGGTGAAGATGGCGAGCTCGGCGTACCAGCGCGCCATGCGCGCCATTTTGAGCAAGGCCCCTATCCAGATCCGGCCGACCAGCAGCCAGGCCGTGATCATCCGGGCGGCGACCAGCAGGTCTTTCGCGTCGAATTCACCGCACCGAGCCCGCTCACGCCCGACAAGATCCAGGGACCCCCGTAACGGCGTTACCGTTCCCGGCCTGCTCGCTGCTCGTTCCGCCGCCGTGGCGGTGACGGATGAGAAAGTTCCCGCCACAGCTAGGAGTCGAAGCCCAGGCCGGCTGCGTCCAGGGCCCGGAGCCACAGGTTCCTGCGGCCGGATTGCCTGTCGGCCTGGGCCAGGGACCAGCGGGTGGCCTGAACGCCTAGGTAGGCAAAGGGCTCGGGCGGGAAGGGGATCGGCTTGCTGCGGACCATGTCCAGCTCGGTCAGCTCGGTCCGCTCGCCGGCCAGCAGGTCGAGCATGACCCTGGCGCCGAACCTGCTCGCGCCCACGCCGAGGCCGGTGTACCCGAGCGCGTAGGCGACCCGGCCGTGGTGCGCGGTGCCGAAGAACGCGCAGAACCGGCTGCAAGTGTCGATCGCGCCGCCCCAGCGATGGCTGAACCCGATGCCGTCCAGCTGCGGGAACGTGGTGAAGAAGTGGTCCGCGAGCTTGACGAAGGTGGCGGGTCGCTGGTCGTAGGACATCCGGACGTGATGGCCGAAATGGTAGATGGCGTCGTAGCCGCCCCACAGGATCCTGTTGTCCGCGGTGAGCCGGTAGTAGTGGAACTGGTTGCCCGAGTCGCCGATCCCCTGCCGGTTCCGCCAGCCGACCGAAGCGAGCTGCGCCGCGCTGAGCGGCTCGGTCACCAGCACGTAGTCGTAAACCGGCACGATGTAGGGGCGCAGCCGGCGCACCAGCGAGGGAAACGCGTTGGTCCCCAGCGCGGCCCGCCTGGCCCGCAGCACGCCGTCCGGAGTCCGCACCGTCACGCCGTCCGCGTCGCTGGCCAGGCCGGTGGCGGGGGAGCGTTCGGCGATGCGGACCCCGATCCGCTCGCAGGCGGCGGCCAGCCCCCAGGCGAGCCTGGCCGGTGAGATCATCGCGGCTCCGTCGGGGACCCACCGGCCTGCCAGGTAGGTGGGGGAGTTCACCTCGGCCCGCAGCGCGCTTGCGTCCAGGAAGATCCCGCCGTCGGTCTCGGCCAGCCGCCGGAGCTCATCGGCCTGGTGATCCTCGGTGGCCACCTCGATGGTGCCGGTGCGCTCGAAGTCGCAGTCGATGCCGTACTTGTGCACGGCGGCCTCGATGGCGTTCAGGTTCTCGGCGCCCAGCCGCTGCAGGGTGTCGAACTCGTCAGGGAACCGCTCCCGCCCGTTGGCGACGCCGTGGGTCAGGCTGGCGTCGCAGAATCCGCCGTTGCGGCCGCTGGCGGCCCAGCCGACGCGGTTGCCTTCGACCACCATCACGGATCGCCCCGGGTTGGCTTCCTTGGCCAGCAGGGCGGTCCACAATCCGGTGAACCCGCCGCCGATGACCACCAGGTCGCAGGCCAGGTCGCCGTGGACCGGCGGCCGCGCGGGCGGTGCGTCGGGCCGGTCCAGCCAGAACGACTTGGCCCTAGCCGCGGTCACTCAGCCGGCCGAGCTCCTCGGCCCGGCGCGATTCGGGCCTTCCTGTGGCCATCGCGGTCAGACCGCGGCGAAGGCGTCTTCGAGAATGGTCAGCCCCTCGTCCAGCAGGTCCTCGCCGATCACGAGCGGCGGCAGGAAGCGGATCACATTGCCGAACGTCCCGCACGTCAGCGTCACGAGCCCGGCCCGGTGGCAGGCGCGGGAAACCGCCGCGGTGGTGACCGGGTCGGGGTCAAGGGTCCCGGGCGTGGTCAGCTCGATCGCCAGCATCGCGCCGCGGCCCCGTACCTCGGCGATCACCGGGTTGGTCTCGGCCAGCTTGTGCAGCCGGGGCAGCATGATCTCGCTGATACGGCGGGCCCGGTCGGCCAGGTCTTCGGACACCATGGTCTCGATCGCGCCAAGCGCCGCCGCGCAGGCGACCGGGTTGCCGCCGTACGTGCCGCCCAGTCCGCCCGCGTGCACGGAGTCCATGATCTCGGCGCGCCCGGTGACCGCGCCGAGGGGCAGGCCGCCCGCGATGCCCTTGGCCGTGGTGATCAGGTCGGGCACCACATCCTCGTGCTCGGCAGGCGAACCAGTCGCCGGTACGGCAGAACCCGGTCTGGATCTCGTCCGCGATGAAGACGATCCCGTGCTCGCGGCAGAACTCGGCCAGCCCGGGCAGGAACCCGTCGGGCGGCACGATGAACCCGCCCTCGCCCTGGATCGGCTCGATGATCACGGCCGCCACGTTGTCCTCGCCCACCTGGGTGTGGATCAGGCTTTTCACCGTATCGAGCGCGTTCGCCTCGCATGCCTCGCGGCCGCCTGGCCAGCGCAGCGGGTAGGCCATCGGCATCCGGTAGATCTCACCGGCGAACGGGCCGAACTTGTCCTTGTAGGGCATGTTCTTCGCGGTCATCGCCATGGTGAGGTTGGTCCGCCCGTGGTAGGCGTGGTCGAAGGCGACCACGGCCTGCCGTCCGGTAGCGTGCCGGGCGATCTTCACCGCGTTCTCGACGGCCTCCGCGCCCGAGTTGAACAGCCCGGAGCGCTTCTCGTACGTCCCCGGTGTCCGGCGGGCCAGCTCTTCGCAGACCTCGACGTAGCCCTCGTACGGCGTCACCATGAAGCAGGTATGGGTAAACCTGGCCGCCTGCTCCGCGACCCGCGCGGCCACCCGGGGCGCCGCGTTTCCCACCGAGACCACCGCGATCCCGGCGCCGAAGTCGATCAGCGTGTTGCCATCGGCATCCACGATCACGCCGCCGCCGGCGTCCGTGACGTAGACCGGCAGCGAGGAGCTGACCCCGCGGGCCACCGCGCGCTCGCGCCTGGCCTGTAGCTCGAGTGAGACGGGGCCCGGGATCTCGGTCACAAGGTGCCGGCGCTGGAGAAGGCGGGAATCGTGCGATGCGTGCTCGGTCATGGCTTGACCATAAATCATCGGGCGTATCGGCTGAAGCGTTGATCGCGATCTGCGGAGTCCGGGAGTCTATCGTGGTGAGCCGGATACGGGAGAGGACTGATCTCGGACATGCCTGACCAACGACAGCCGAACGCACGGGGGCTGTTCGGTGGGGTTTTTGCTCGCGGTGATGTCGAAGTCCGGCGACACCGCTTGGCTGCAAGCGATGCTGGACGCCGAGGCCGCGCTCGCGCGGGCGCTCGAGCGGGCCGGGATGGCGCCCGCCGGCTCGGGGGAGGCAGTCACGGCTGCGGCCGTGGCGGCCAACTTTGACGTGAACGTGCTCGGCGAACTCGCGGCGCTGACCGGCAACCCGGTTCCCGGGCTGGCCCGCGAGCTGGCCAGGCAGGTGCCCCAGACGGCGGTCAGCGCCGTCCACCACGGCGCTACCAGCCAGGACATCATCGACACCGCCGTCATGCTGCTCGCCAGGCGGGCGATCCAGGTGATCCTGGCCGACCTGGCCCAGGCGGCCGACGCTGCGGCGGGGCTGGCCGGGGAGCACCGGTCCACGATCATGATCGGCCGTACGCTGCTCCAGCAAGCCGTGCCCATTACCTTCGGACTGGTCGCCGCGGGCTGGCTGACCAGCGTGGATGAGGCACGCGAGGGGCTGGCCACGGTCAGCGCGGGGCGGCTGGCCATCTCACTCGGCGGCGCGGCCGGCACGCTCGCCTCGCTCGGCGATCAGGGCGGCCGGGTCGCGGCGCTGTTCGCCGAGGAACTCGGCTTGGCCCGGCCCGTGCTGCCGTGGCATACCGACCGGCTGCGGATCATCGATCTGGGATGCGGGCTGGCCCGCACGGCGGCCGCGCTCGGCAAGATCGCCAGGGATGTCACTCTGCTGGCCCAGTCCGAGGTCGGCGAGGTCAGGGAGGGCGCGGCCGGTCACGGCGCGCGGCCTACTCCGAGCCCGGCAGGCAGGCCAGGGACCCAGCCTCCGCCCGCCGCCCAGGCCGCGGCCCAGGCCTCGGCGCCGCGGCGTGGCGGATCCTCCGCGATGCCGAACAAGCACAATCCGGTGGCCTCGATCGCCATCCTCGGCTGCACCAAGCAGGTCCCCGGCCTGCTCGCGACCCTGGTCGCGGCCGGGGAGCAGGAACATCAGCGCGCGGCCGGCGCCTGGCACGCGGAGTGGGAGCCGCTGACCGCCCTGCTGCGGCTGACCGGCTCCGCCTCGAGCTGGGGCGCCGAGCTGCTGTCCGGGCTGACCGCGGATACCTCGCGGATGGCCGCCAACCTGGCCGCAACGAAGGGGATGCCGCTGGCGGAACATGTCACCTCGCTGCTGAGCGGTGTCCTCGGCGGGGCCCAGGCGCACGACCTGGTGGCCGAGGCAGGCGAACGGGCGGTCAGCGCGGGCCTGCCGCTGCGCGACGTACTGCTCTCCGTGCCCAAGCTCGAGGAACGGCTCGCCTCGGCCGGCATCACCGCCGAGCAGATCGACTCCGCCCTTACCCCGGCCGGTTACCTGGGCGTGACGGATGCCATGATCACCGCGGTCCTCGAGGCCCACGAATCCCTGAAATTGCAGGAGCCGCAGCATGGATGACAGCGAGCGCACCGAGCGCGGCATGCAGGTGCGCCGTGAGGTGCTCGGGGATGCGCACGTTGACCGGGCGGTGGCGGGGACCACGCCGTTCACCGAGCCGTTCCAGGACTTCATCAACCGCTACGCCTGGGGTGAGATCTGGTCCCGGCCGGGGCTGTCCCGCCAGGAGCGCAGCATCGTCACGCTGGCGGTGCTCGCGGCCCTCCAGCACGAGCATGAACTGGCCATGCACGTCAAGGCGGCCCGACGCAACGGCCTCACGCCCGAGCAGATCCAGGAAATCTTGCTCCAGGTCGCGGTGTATGCGGGCGTCCCGGTGGCCAACCGCGCCTTCCCGATCGCGCAGCGCGCGCTCGCCGAAGAAGCGCCGGCCCGAAGAAGTGCCGGCCCCCGAAGACGGCTAACTGGGGAATTACCCACAAATACGTGCCTTCCGTCCGACATGCGAACGTCTGTGCACATGGCGACCGATCAGGAGTTATCGTTGGCCTAGGCGACCAGAGTGGAGGGAAATGGCCGAGATCGTCACACTCGCCGAGGCCGTGGAGCGGGCGATCCATGACGGTGACGCCGTGGCCATGGAGGGATTCACGCACCTGATCCCGTTCGCTGCCGGACACGAGATCATCAGGCAGCGGCGCCGCGACCTGACGCTGATCAGGATGACGCCGGACCTGATCTACGATCAGCTCATCGGTGCGGGCTGCGCGCGCAAGCTCGTCTTCTCCTGGGGCGGCAATCCCGGGGTCGGCTCCCTGCACCGATTCAGGGACGCGGTCGAGCATTCCTGGCCCGGGCCTCTTGAGCTGGAAGAACACAGTCATGCCGGGATGGCGAACCGCTATGTCGCCGGAGCCTCGGGGCTGCCGTTCGCCGTGCTCCGCGGCTACAGCGGCACCGACCTGTACCGGCCTGGGCTCGGCTCCGACCATCAAGCCCATCACCTGCCCGTTCACCGGCGAGACGCTGACCGCGGTCGCGGCCCTGCGGCCGGACGTGACGGTCATCCACGCCCAGCGGGCGGACCGGCGGGGGAACGTGCAGTTGTGGGGAATCACCGGCGTGCAGAAGGAGGCCGTGCTCGCGTCGCGTCGCTCGGTGATCACGGTCGAGGAGATCGTGGACGAGCTTGACCCCCGCCCCGGAGCCGTCGTGCTGCCCGGCTGGACGGTGAGTTACGTGGCGCAGGTCGCAGCGGGCGCGCATCCTTCCTACGCGCTCGGGTACTCGGCCCGTGACAACGACTACTACGTGGCCTGGGACGCCATCGGGCGGGATCGCGCGGCGTTCACCCGGTGGCTGGAGGAGGAGATTTTCGTGGTTGCTGCGGGGCAGCGCGCTGCGGGGTCGCGGTGAACCCGCAAGCTTCTCAGGTGAGCGCCCAGGCCGCGGGACCCAGCTACTCCGCGGACGAGATGATGACCGTATCGGCCGCCCGAGCGCTGCGGGACGGCATGACGTGCTTTGTCGGGATCGGGCTGCCCAGCGCCGCCGCCAACCTGGCGCGCGCGACGCATGCACCGGAGCTGGTGCTGATCTACGAATCGGGCACCATCGGGGCCAAGCCCAGCCAGCTGCCGCTGTCGATCGGCGACGGCATCCTGGCCGAGACGGCGGACGCCGTCGTGAGCGTCCCCGAGATCTTCAACTACTGGCTGCAGCCGGGCCGCATCGACGTCGGCTTCCTGGGCGCCGCCCAGATCGATAAGTTCGGCAACATCAACACCACCGCCATCGGCGGGGACTACCTACATCCGAAGGTGCGCCTGCCCGGAGCGGGGGGCGCCCCCGAGATCGCCGCCTCGTGCCGTGAGGTGATTGTCGTGCTCAGGCAGCAGGCCCAGTCGTTCGTCGAGCGCGTGGACTTCGTCACCTCCGTCGGCTACGGGTCGGGCCCGGGTGACCGCGCGCGGCTCGGGCTCACCGGCGCCGGGCCCAAGAAGATCATCACCGACCTGGGCGTCCTTGAGCCCGATGACCAGACGCTCGAGTTCACGCTGACCGGGTTGTACCCGGGCGTCTCCGCCTCGACCGCGAAAGGGCGGACCGGCTGGGACCTGGCCATCGCCGCCGAACCGAAGATCATCGCCCCGCCGACCGCTGCGGAGCTCGCGGCTCTGCGCCGGTTCCAGGGCACCCAAGCAGAGGGCACCCAAGCAGAGGGCACCCAAGCAAGGAGTCACCCATGACGGCTGACGTCACGGCGTCCGTGGCGACCCCGGATAGCGGCAAACTGGTCTTGCCGTCCTACGAGCGCCCCACGGGCCTGCACCCGCCGCTGGACTCCGACGGGTACCGCTCGACCGCGCTACGCCACCCCAAGCAGCCGCTCGTGCTCCTCCCGCACCGGCTTACCGAGGTGACCGGGCCCCTGCTCGGCGACCAGCTGATCATCGCCACGGATTCGGACCTGACCACGCAGCACGACGGCGAGCCGCAAGGCCAGCGGATCATCTTGACCGGGCGGGTGCTCGACTCCGGCGGGCGCGCGGTCCCTGACACGCTGGTCGAGATCTGGCAGACCAACGCGGCCGGACGCTACCGGCACTGGCACGAGCATCATCCGGCCCCGCTGGACCCGAACTTTGACGGGATCGGCCGCTGTATCACCGACTCGGGCGGCCGGTACCGGTTCGTCACCATTGCGCCCGGCGCTTACCCGTGGGGGAACCACTACAACGCCTGGCGCCCGGCACACATTCACTTCTCGCTGTTCGGCCGGGCGTTCACCCAGCGGCTCGTCACCCAGATGTACTTTCCCGGCGACCCGCTGCTGCCACTCGACCCGATCTTCAACTCGGTGCCCGACGCGAAGGCCAGGCAGCGGATGATCGCCGACTTCGACCTCGAGCTGACCCAGCCCGAGTGGGCGCTCGGCTACCACTGGGACATCGTGCTTCGGGGCCGCAGCGCGTCGGTCTTCGAGTGAATGAGAAAGACGACTACAGGGCGGAAAGACACATGCCAGGGCTGACTCCTTCGCAGACCGTAGGGCCTTACTTCGCGATGAGGCTGCCGTGGCCGGACGGCCCGTTCGTAGTGGCCGAGGGAACTCCCGGCGCGATCACGATCGTCGGCCGGCTCTACGACGGGGCGGGGGACATCATTCCGGACGGGATGATCGAAACGTGGCAGGCGGGCCCGGACGGACGTTTCGCTCACCCCGATGATCCGCGCGGCCCCACCCCGGGCGGTTATCACGGCTTCCGCGGCTTCGGCCGGTGCCCGACCGCGCCGGACGGCTCCTATCGCATCATCACGCTCAAGCCCGGGCCCCTGCCCACCCCCGACGGCAGCATCGAGGCGCCGCACCTGGACGTGTCCGTCTTCGCCCGCGGCCTGCTCGACCGGGTCGTGACCCGAATGTACTTCCCCGAGGAGCGGACCGCCAACGCGGCCGACCCGGTGCTGTGTTCCATCACCGATCTGTCGCGGCGGGCCACGCTGATCGCGGCGCCTGAGCCGGAAGGCGAGCTCAGGTTCGACATCCGGCTGCAGGGCGAGTGCGAGACTGTTTTCTTTGATGTCTGAGATCCCGTCCGCGCTCAGCCCTGGAGGAACCATGCTGCCCTGGTCCGCCGACCTCGCCGGCCGCATTGACGAGCACGTCATCAGCAGCGAGCTGCTGCGGGGCAACCCGCTGGGGGACCCGCACGAGCGTCCGCTGGCGGTGTACGTGCCGCCGGGATACGACCAGGAACCCGATCGCCGGTACCCGGCCGTCTATGTCATCCAGGGGTACACCGGGCACCTAGCCATGTGGCGGAACAGGTCGCCCTTCCGGCTGCCCTTTCCCGAGGCGGCCGACGCGGGGTTTGCCGGCGGCGACATTCCTCCGGCGATCGTGGTGTACGTCGATGCCTGGACCGGCTACGGCGGCAGCCAGTTCGTCGACTCGCCAGGGACGGGTCGGTACCACTCTTACCTATGTGACGAGGTAGTGCCCTGGGTGGACGCGCGGTACCGGACCCAGCCCGATGCGGCGCACCGGGCGATCATGGGCAAGTCGAGCGGTGGGTTCGGCGCGATGATCACGCCGATGCTGCGGCCCGACCTGTTCGGTGCCCTGGCCACGCACGCCGGCGACACGCTGTATGAGTACTGCTACATACCCGATTTCGCCACCGCGGTCAGGCATCTGCGTCGCTACGACGGTGACATCTGGCGCTGGTGGGACGACTTTTCCTCCCGGGTGGCCTTCACCAAGGAAGAGGATGCGTCGCTGCTCAGCCTGCTCGGCGTGTCCGCGTGCTTCTCCGCGCACGATGACGGTACCGTCGACCTGCCGTTCGATCCGGCGACCGGGGTGATCCGGCTGGCCGTATGGCAGCGGTGGCTGGACTGGGACCCGGTGCGGATGGCGCCAGCCCACGCGGAAGCCCTGCGCGGGCTGAAGGCAATCTGGATCAACGCCGGCACCAGGGACGAGTACCATCTCGACCTTGGTGCCACGGCCTTCCGGGCCGCGCTCGGTGATGTGGGCGTAGCCGACGACGTCGTACATTTTGAGCTTTTCGACGCCGGACACGGGGGCATCGACTATCGCTACCCGATGTCACTGGCCTGGCTGTGCGGCCGGATGACTAAGTAGCGGCTAAGTAGCCGTCAGCCGGCGCAGCGGTCTGGTACGTTTCCGGTCGTATCGGGAACGGCTGGAACCTCCGAACCTTCGAATGGAGAGACGTTATGCGCAAGACCGGGTGGGCAGCTGCCGCCGGGCTCGGATCGCTGGTCATGCTGCTAGCCGCGTGCGGGGGATCGTCATCGAGCAGCTCGACGCCGACCTCGACCGCCGCCGCCACCGGCCAAGCGTCCAGCGCCGCGCTGGCGGGCTTGCCCGCGCCTGGGTCGACCGTGCTGATTGTGCAGCAGTCGGCTCTCGGCTACGTGCTGGCCGAGGCCAACGGGCTGGTCGTCTACACGTACGACAAGGACAGCAAGGGCGGTCAGCCCACCTGCACCGGCTCCTGTGCGTCGACCTGGCTGCCGGTGACCGGCAAGCCCGTGGCCAGCGCGGCGGACAAGCTGCCGGGCACGCTCGGCACGGTTTCAGACGCGAACGGGGCCAAGCAGGTCACCTACAACGGCCTGCCGCTTTACACGTTCAAGGGCGCGAAAATCCTGGCCACCAAGGCTAACGGCACGGGCGGCGTGTGGCACGTCATCAAGCTGTCCGCGAGTGACATCAAGACGGGCTGAGCCGAGCCGCCCCTGCGAAGGAGATGTGCATGCACAAAACCGGGTGGGCCGCAGCTGCCGGTCTCGGGTCGTTGGCACTGCTGCTGGCCGCGTGCGGAGGGTCATCGAGTTCGCCGAACTCTGCGGTCGGCACGGCTTCCGGTACGGCCCAGGCCACCGTGTCAGGGTCGAGCGCACCGTCGACGCCCGCCGCCCATAACAGCGCGGGGCCGCAGCCAAGCACCGGCGGGGTATCGTTCCCGCCGGTGGGTACGACCGTCCTGATCGTGCAGAAGTCAGCCATCGGCTATGTGCTGGCCGAGGCCAACGGCCAGGTTGTCTACGTCTACAGCAAGGACACCAAGGGCGGCGCACCCACCTGTACCGGGTCGTGCGCCACGACCTGGCCGCCGGTTACCGGCGTGCCCAAGGCCGGACCGGCCGACACCTTCCCTGGCTCGTTCGCAGTGATCAAGGGCGCGGGCGGCGTCGAGCAGATTACCTACGACGGTATGCCGCTCTACCGCCTGGCCGGGGCCAAACCGCTGACCACCAAGGGCAACGGCCTCGCTGGCGAGTGGCACGTGGTTCAGCTCTCCGCGAGCGACATCAGCAGCTAGCGGTTACCGCAAGTAAGAGGCTCCGTTGAGGTCGAGGATGGTCCCGCTGGCCCACTCGGCGGCGTCGGAGGCCAGGTAGACGACGGCCGCCGCGATCTCTTCGGGCGTCGCGACCCGGTTGAACGGGCTCTGGGCCCGGATCTCCGCCCCCAGCGGCGAATTCAGGTCCGCCGCGGCCATCTCGGTGTCGACGTAGCCCGGCGCCACCATGCCGACCGAGATGCCCAGCGGGGCCAGGGCCCGCGCCATCGACTGGCCGAACGCGTTCAGGCCCGCCTTGCTGGCCGCGTAGGCCGGATGGCGGGGCTCACCGCGGAACGCGCCGCGCGAGGTCACGTTGACGATCCGGCCCCCGGTTTCCTTCATGTGCTGCACGGCGCACCAGGTTACGTTGGCCGCGCCGATCAGGTTGACACCCAGGGTCTGCTGCCACGCGTCCTGCCACTGCTGGTAAGACACCTCGGTAACCGGGTGCCCCAGGTAGATCCCGGCGTTGTTCACCAGCACATCCAGGCCGTCGAGCTCGGCGGCGGCCGCGTCGACCATCCGCCGGACGGCCTCGGCGTCCGCCAGGTCGGCCTGCACGACGATATGACCGCGGCCCGGCAGCCCGGCCCGTACCTCCTGGGCCAGTCCGGCCGAATCGCGATGGTGCACCGCGACCCGGTCGCCGAGCTCCGCGAATGCCCGCGCGACCGCCCGGCCGATGCCCCGTGACGCCCCCGTCACCAGGACTGCTCGCTTGGTCAAGATTCTCCTTAGGGCCACCATGCTGTTCGGTCTTTTCTGCCGAACGGACGGTGGTTCATGTTCCCAGATCCCGGCCTGGCCGAACACCGGAGCCCCCCGGGGGCCCGATCGTCAGCTGGCCGAGCCCTCCGCCCCGCCTCGCGATGATGACGTCAGCGTCGGCGGACCGAGGTAACGTGCCCGGCGCTGGGACGGGCGCAGGACGGTCCTGGCCATTGTCATCAGCCGCTGGTGCGCCGGTATCGGCAACGCCCGGTTCACCCGTTCGCGGAGTATGGCCACGCCGTCCCCGTCCAGTCGCGGAAAGGCGACGGCGCGTCCGGCCATCGCCAGGATTATCGCTTCGGCTTCGCCGCGCACCGGCGCACCGGCGTGGCCCGATGTCCATCCGGTGTCGGTCGCCTCGAATCGCAGTTCGCCCAGCCGCCCGCCGACGGCGAAGCCGGGGCTCGGCGCGGTGGCCAGATGATGGAAGGTCACCGCCAGCCGGTCCTCCGGGATGACCCGGTCGATTCCGAGCGGGATCCTGACGTCCAGGTCATGCAGGACGAGGTCGGCCAGCACGGGGTCGTACCCGGACCTGGGGACCGTGGTCCTGGCCGTGGCGTGGCGGCGCAAGCTGCCGGCCAGGTCCGCGGTGGAGCGCCGCGCGTACAAACGGGCCAGCCGTTCGTTGCCGGGAGCGAAGTCGCCGGCGTAGACAAGCATGCACAGGTAGATTTTCGGCTGCCCGAAGCGCAGGTAGCTCACCAGATGCGCGCCGACTTCGTGGACCGTCCACGCCTCGCACAAGCTCGGCCGCGCCAGTTGCTCCTCGCTCAGGCCGACGAGCAGATCGGCCATGTGCTGGCGCTCGGCCACGATCATCTCGTGCACCCGCATCTGTCGACGATACGACGCCCGCGCCCCTGCCGATTCTCGTGCCTTGCCGGTGGGAATCTGAACCCGGTCTACGTACCCGTGCACGGCTGGACCATCCTGGCCTTATGAGCATTCCTGCACCCGCCTGGGTGGTGGCGGGGCCGCCCGGCGCCGGGAAGAGCACCGTCGCGGCCGCCCTGCTGGCCGGACTCACGCCAACGCCGGCCCTGCTCGACAAGGACACGATGTACGAGTCGTTCGTGGCGGCTATCCTGACGTCCGCGCAGCGCCCCGCGAAAGAGCGTGAGGGACCGTGGTACGACGAGCACATCAAGGTGCACGAGTACGCCGGGATGACCGCGACCGCACGGGAGATCCGCGCGCACGGGTGCCCGGTCCTGCTCTCCGGCCCGTTCACCGGGCAGATCCACGACGGGCAGCGATGGCGGTCCTGGGTCGCCGAACTCGGCGGCGGGACCGTGCGCCTGGTCTGGATCAGGTCAGACGAGGCGACCTTGCGCCACCGGCTGGTGGCGCGCGGGCTCGACCGGGACGCGGCCAAGCTGGCAAACTTCGCGCAGTTCGGCGCCTACATGCGGCTCGGTGCCGAGCCGGCCGCCCCGCATGCCACCATCGATAACCGCCTGTCGGCTGCCGTGCCGCTGGCCGATCAGGTCGCCGCCCTGGTCGCGCGGGCCTAGCACACCTACGTGTGCAGCAGCGTGTAGCGGACGGTCTGCACCCGGATCTGGCCGTCGGCGAACACGAAGGTGTCGATGCCGTCGTCGACCCTGGTCGCGCCGGCGTCGGCGGCCCATTCCAGGAAGAGCACGTCGCCCTCGTAGAGCTGTGTCTTCAGAGTCCAGGCGGCGTCGGGCACATCGGCGAGCAGCTGGGTGAAAGCCTGGCGGATGCCCTCCTGGCCCCGCTTGATGCCCGCGGGCGAGATGAAAACGGCGTCGTCGGCGTAGTCAGCGACGATGCCCTCCAGGTCCCCCGCGCCAAGGGCCTGGACATGGTGCTTGAACACTTCCTCGGGCGTGCGCGTCATCGCGCTCCTCCTTTGACACAGCTGCGGTTTCCTTCACCTTACGGTCGCCGCCCCGGCTGCGGGTAGGCCGTTCTGCTCGCCGCCGTAATTCCTCCCGCGCCAGCCCCCCGACGGCCGCAGCCGTGCTTGTGCCTATTCTTTGAGGTGCTGGGGCCGGGTAATCGGGGCGAAGGGTCGCTATGGCTGATCACGAGAAGATGCGAGCCTCCGATGCCGACCGGCAGGAGGTGATCCAGCGCCTGCGGACCGCGCTCGAAGAGGGCCGCCTGAAGATGGACGAGTACCTCGATCGCATGGGCCAGGCGTCGGAGGCCGTGACCTACGGCGAACTCACCCCGCTGTACGCGGATCTGCCCGAGAGCAGCCCGATGGTTCGGCCGGAACCGGTCGCGCCGGCCGTCCCGCCGGCCGGGCGGCCAGCTAGTCCCGCGCGGGACGGGCATCCGCTCAAGGTCGTGTGGACCGTCTGGGGAGCGGTCGTGTCGCTCAACGTGGTGATCTGGGTCCTGGTCTGTGCCAGCGCCGGTCAGCTGGTTTACCCCTGGCCCGTCTGGGTGGCCGGCCCGTGGGGCGCGGTCCTGCTCGTCCTGACGGTTTGTCTCCCACACGGTCGCAGCAGCCAGCCCGACCCGAGCCGCCTGCCGCCCGGGCCGCGGTAGCCAAGCTGGCCGCGGCCCACCTCACCGGCGCGGAAATGGCCGCAGGTCCGGCTCGACCCAGCCGTGCCGGGCAGGCCCGGCAGCCAGGGTCGCCGACCGGTAGTGCTGGCTGAGCAGGCCAGGTTGATGTGCTGACGGTGCCGGAACTGCCCCGAGGGGCCGGTGATCGCGGGCAGGATCGCGGCGAGTTCGGCGTCGGGGGAGCCATGCGCTCCCGGCGGCATCGGGTGGTGTGGCATTAGCAGATCTCCTGCAGTGCGATGACGACGCCGTGATAGCCGGCGATCTGGGTGGCGGAAAGGCGGGCCAGCGCCCGGCGTTCCAGGTCTGACACGGCAGCGAGCACACGCGTGGCCACCGCCTGCCCCGGCTCGGTCAGGGCGAGCCGGAATGAACGGCGGTCGGCCGGGTCGAGCTCTCTGCTGAGGTATCCGCGGTTCTCGAGCCGGTCAAGCACGCCGGTGAGGGTGCTGCCCTTGGTCCCGGTCCGCTCGCTCAGCTGGCGGACGTTGACGGTGCCTCCGTCGCCGAGATTGGCCAGCGCGTTGATCTCGGCCGCGTTCAGGTTCAGGTCGGCCAGTGCCGCACCCAGCGCGTGCAGGGTGTGGTGCGTGGTCTTCTGCAGGGCCAGCACCGGCCCAGGCACGCCCGCATCATTTACTTCATTTCGGATATCACGAAACTGAACTATACGCTATCGGCAGACTCGTGACATAGCAATGACCGTTCGCCCCGCGGAAAATGGGTTGCGGTCATGGGGAAGATAACCATGTGGCTGACTCATGGATGATCGACGAACTGGCGCACGCGGGACCCGAACACCTGGACCCGGGGTTCGTGGCGGGCTACGACCGCAAGCAGGGGTATCCCGATCCAGCCGAGGACGTGGCCGCCTTCGAGGCGCATGGCCTGGACAAGACCTCCGCTGTCGTCGATCTCGGCGCGGGCGCCGGGCAGTTCGCGCTCGCCGCCGCGCGCCGGTTCGGGCACGTGACGGCGGTCGACATCTCGCCGGCCATGCTCGCGGCCCTGAGCGAGCGCTCAGCTGCGGCCGGACTGGACAACCTGGAGTGCGTGCGCGCGGGATTCCTCAGTTACCAGCGCTCCGGGCCGCCGGCCGACGGGGTGCACACCCGCAACGCGCTACACCAGTTGCCCGACTTCTGGAAGGCGATGGCCCTGGACCGCATCGCACGGATGCTGCGGCCGGGGGGCGTGCTGCGGCTGCGTGACCTGATCTACGACTTCGGCGCCGCCGAGGCTGACACGGTCTTTGCCGGGTGGCTCGGCCACGCGGCCGGCGATCCCGCCGACGGCTACACCAGCGAGGACTATGCCGAACATATCCGTACCGAGTTCAGCACCTTCCGCTGGCTCCTCGAGCCGATGCTCATCGCCGCGGGTTTCGAGATCGTTACCGTGGACTTCGAGCGGAGGCTGTACGGCGCCTACACCTGCGTCAAGTCAGCCGGCTGACACCGGTCGCGGGCTAGCTGCCGACGTGACCCGCTCGTAGAGCTCGGAGTAGCGCGCCTGGGTGGCCGCCACGATGTCGGGCGGGATGGCCGGGCCCGGTGGCCGGCGGTCCCAGTCCAGGCTGGCGGACCAGTCCCGCAGGAACTGCTTGTCCAGTGAGCGCGGTGGACGGCCTGGCTGCCATTCCGAGGTCAGCCAGAACCGGGACGAGTCAGGTGTGAGAACCTCGTCGGCCAGCGTCAGGGTCCCGTCCTCGCGCAGCCCGAACTCCAGCTTGGTGTCCGCGATGATGACGCCCCGCGTCGCGGCCAGCTCCGCGCCGCGCCGGTACACCTCCAGGGTGACCCGCTCGAGTTCGGCCGCCAGCGGCCCGCCGACCAGCGCCGCCACCTCGGCCGCGGTCATCGGCTCGTCGTGGCCCGTCGTCGCCTTGGTGGTCGGCGTGAAGACCGGTTCGGGGAGCCGGGAACTCTCGGCCAGGCCCGGCGGCAGCGGCACGCCCGAGATCGTGCCGGTTTCGTTATAGGACGCCAGGCCGAGCCCGGCCAGGTAGCCGCGGGCGATGCACTCCACCGGCAGCATCTGCAAGCGGACGGCACCGGATCGCCCGGCCCGCCCACTGCTCAGGTACGTCGGTTCCGGAAATCACGTGATTGGGGATGACGTCCCTGAGCTGGCCGAACCACCACAGCGAGAGCTGGGTCAGCACGTTGCCCTTACCCGGAATCGGCGTCGGCAGCACGACGTCGTAGATGCTCACCCGGTCCGAGGCGACCATGATGAGGTCGTCACCGTCGGCGTAAAGCTCCCGGACTTTTCCGGAATGCACAAGTTCCACGCGCTCTCCTCCCGGCCCTCGCCGCGAGTCAGACGACGTGCGGGACAGCGTACTAGGCCTGCTGGGCGTAGCATCATGTGCCATGGCGGACCTCGAGGTGCAGTACCTCCAGGTGCAGACGACGACCGATTCGCGGGCCGAGGCGATGGAGCTTTCCCGCGCCGCGGTCGAGTCGAGACTGGCCGCCTGCGCCCAGGTGGCGGGCCCGGTGGCCTCGATGTACTGGTGGGACGGCGGGCTCGAGCGAACCGAGGAATGGCTGCTGCTGTTCAAGCTCCCCGCCGACCGGTACGACGAGCTAGCCGCCTTCATTGCCGAACGGCACAGCTATGACGAGCCTGAGATCGTCGCGCTGCCCATCGTGGCGGGGTCGGCCGCGTACCTGACCTGGATGCGGGAGGAGACCCGGCCCGTCGAGGAAGCATCAGCTGACGGGCCAGGCTAGGCCGCGGGCGCTGCGTTCCAGGACAAGATGACCGGCTGGTCGTGCTCGGTGCCAAGCGTGCTGATCGTCCCGGTGTCCAGCCGGAAGAGCCGTCCGGCCGACGGCTCGAGACCCAGGTAACGGGCGGTGAGAACGCGCAGCACGTGGCCGTGCGCGACCAGGACGACGTCCCCGCCGGCCAGCAGCGGCGAAGGCCCGGGCCAGCACCCGGTCGACCCGCTGGCCGACTTGTTCCACCGTTTCGCCCGGGTGCTCGGCGTCGCCGGGATGACGCCGTCCCGCCACAGGTACCAGCCGGACCGCTGTTCGCTGATCTGCGCTTGAGTCAGGCCCTCGTAGCCGCCGTAGTCCCATTCCCACAGGTCGGGGTCGGGCTGGGCGTTGTCCAGGCCGGCCAGGGCCGCGGTGGTGACCGCGCGGCGGGCGGGGCTGGAGAAGACGGCCACGATGTGACGCCGGGCCAGCACCGGGGCCAGCGCCGTGGCGGCGGCCTCGCCGTGCGCGGTGAGCGGGATGTCCGTCCGCCCGGTGTGCCGGCCGGCCAGGCTCCACTCGGTCTCGCCGTGCCTCAGCAGGATCAGGTCTCCCATAACTCGATAACATATCGGCAATGGGAATCCCCGACGCTTCGGGCCCGCTCGCCGGACTGCGGGTCCTCGACCTGACCAGGGCGCTGTCCGGGCCGTTCGCCACGATGATCCTCGGCGACCTCGGCGCCGACGTGATCAAGGTCGAGGACATCTGGCACGGTGATGACACCCGGCGCTGGGGTCCGCCGTTCCAGGGTGGAGGACGCCGCCTATTTCCTGTCCGTGAACCGGAACAAGCGCGGCCTGTCCGTCAACATGAAAACGCCGGCGGGCCGGGACGTCGTCCGGCGGCTCGCCGCGGGCTCAGACATCCTGGTGGAGAACTTCCGGCCCGGTACCGCCGCTCGCCTCGGCCTGGGCTACGACGAGCTGGCCCGCCGAGAACCAGAGGCTGATCTACGCCTCGATCAGCGGTTACGGTCAGACCGGACCGAGCGCGGGACTGCCTGGCTACGACGCGGTCGCGCAGGCCATGTCGGGGATGATGAGCGTCACCGGCGAACCGGATGGGGAACCCGTGCGCAGCGGTACCTCGTCGGCCGACGTCGGTGGCGGGATGTGGGCGCTGATCGGCATCCTGGCCGCGCTGCACGCCCGGGAGGCGAGCGGCCAGGGCCAGCTCGTCGACGTGTCCCTGCTGGACGGCCAGATCGCCTGGCTCACCTATGTGGCGGGCAAGTACTTCGCGACCGGCGTGACCCCAGGCCGGCACGGCAGCGCGCACGAGAGCCTCACCCCGTATCAGGTATTCCCGACCGCCGATGCGCCGCTGATGGTCGCGGTCGGCAGCGACGGGCTATGGAGCCGGTTTACCGCGGCCACCGGGCTCGACGAGCTGACCGATGACCCCGCTACGCCACCAATCCTGACCGGGTGCTCAACCGTGACACCCTGATCCCGCGCATCGAGGCTGCGCTGGCGACCAGGGGCTGCGCGGAATGGACGGACCTGCTGAGCGTGGCGGGCGTCCCGGCGGGCCCGGTCAACACCGTGCCCGCCGCCCTGGAACAGCCGCAGGTCCTCGCGCGCGAGATGGTGGTGGAGATTGAGCATCCGGTCGCCGGGACGCTCAAGACCCTGGGGTCACCGCTGAAGCTCTCGGCCCAGCCGCCCAGCATCCGCCGCCCGCCGCCGGTCCTCGGCCAGCACACCGACGAGATCCTCGCCAAGGCCGGCTACACCGTCGCGCAGGTCACTGAGCTGCGCGAAGCCGACGTGATCAGGTAGCGGCCCCGTGCCCGACCCGGAACGGTCACCTAAAGCAGACGGCGGAGCGCCAGCAGGTCACGCATGCTGGCCTGGACCTTGACCCGGCCCGAGAGCCACATCCGGGCGATGTTGGCGGGGGTCGCGGACAGCGAGATAACATCGTCACTGTTCGCGGTTAGCCTGATGTCGGCCGGCGGCTCGTCGGGCGCCGCTTCCTTGACCGGTTCGGCGCCGTGGTCGGTGAACCTGGTGATGAACGTGATGCCGAGGTCAGTCACCTGGCAGCTCATCGAGCGCTTGCCGAAATAACTGGCCCGGTCCTGGGGACTCATCTCCGCCAGCCTGGCCGTAAGGGTCTGAAGCGCCTCGCGGCACTCCTCGGCTGAAGCCATGTGCGCCTCGCTCTTGTCAACATCGGACGGTAGCGTTCCACGCGGAGGGTAGCGCACATGAACGAGGAATACCCAGACCAGGGTCCGGGGGATGATGGCCAGAACCAATCTTCCGAACGGACCGTGGTTTCACTGCCACCGACAGGTGAGGACCGGGTGGACGATGCCGTGGCCGGGCTGAGCCGTCTGCCTGGCCTGCCGGCCGACGCGCATGTCACCGTGCTCGAAGAGGTGCACGGGCGGCTCAGGGACATCCTGGGCGAGCTGGGCGAGGGCAGCAGGGGGCCGGGTCGGCCTGGTTCGGGGCATCCGGGGCATCCGGGGCGCCGGCCTTGAGCCCAGCACGCGCGAGGCTCGACGCCGAGCTGGTCAGGCGAGGTCTGGCCCGGTCGCGGGAGCAGGCGGGCGAGCTCGTGGCGGCCGGGCTGGTGGCGGTGGCCGGCCAGCGAGCGGCCAAGGCCGCCACCCAGGTGGCCAGGGACACCCCGATCACGGTCACCGAGTCAGGGGAACCGGACTACGTGTCACGTGGCGGCCGCAAGCTGGCCGGAGCGCTGGCCGTCTTCGTGCCGATGGGCTTGACGGTCGCGGGACGGTCGTGCCTGGACGCGGGGGCCTCCACCGGGGGATTCACCGACGTGCTGCTGCGGTCCGGCGCCGCGCACGTGGTGGCCGCCGACGTGGGATACGGTCAGCTCGCCTGGTCTTTGCGCACCGACCCGCGGGTGACCGTGATGGACCGGGTCAACGTGCGGACGCTCGACCTGGGCGACGAGGGCGACGGGATGACGCCGGTGGCCGAACTGGTGGTGGCCGACTTGTCGTTCATCTCGCTCACCTTGGTGCTCCCGGCGCTGAGTCGCCTGCGCCACGCCGCGACGCCGATTTCGTTCTGCTCGTGAAGCCTCAGTTCGAAGTGGGCAAGGGAAGGGTAGGCGCAGGTGGCGTGGTGCGTGACAGCACGGACCGTTCGGCCTCGGTAACGCGGGTTACCGCGCGGCGGGTCAGCTCGGCCTCGGCGTCAGGGGGATAACGGCGAGCCCACTGCCCGGGCCTGCGGGAAACGTGGAATATTTCGTGTGGTTGCGCCGTGGTGCGCCGCCGCTCGACGAGGGGCAGCTGCAGCGGGCAATCGAGGAGGGACCTAGCTAGTGGGACAGCGGTCGGTGCTGGTGACGGCGCACACGGGGCGGGAGAACGCGGTGCGCAGCGCCCACCTGGTGGCGGAGCGGCTGACGGCCGCCGGCATCTCCGTCTGCACGCTGGCGGGGGAGTTGAGCTACCCGGGCGCCACGCAGGTACGGCCCGACGACTGGGCGGCCGAGGGTGTCGAACTCATTATCGTTCTGGGCGGCGACGGCAGCCTGCTGCGCGCCGCCGAGCTGGCCCGGCCGCCCGGGGTGCCGCTGATCGGCGTCAACCTCGGTCACGTCGGGTTCCTGGCCGAGGCGGAGCCTGACGGGCTGGCCGACACGGTCGATAAGGTGGTGGCCAGGCAGTACGTGGTCGAGGAGCGGATGACGATCGACGTCACCGTGCGCAGCAACGGTGAGCTGATCGCATCGACCTGGGCGCTGAACGAGGCCACGGTGGAAAAGGCCGCCAGGGAACGGATGGTCGAGGTGATCACCGAAGTCGACGGCCGCCCGCTGTCCCGCTTCAGCTGTGATGGCGTGGTGTGCTCCACCCCCACCGGCTCGACGGCCTACGCCTTCTCGGCGGGCGGCCCCGTGGTCTGGCCAGAGGTGGAGGCGCTGCTCATGGTCCCGATCAGCGCGCACGCGCTGTTCGCTCCGCCGATGGCGGTGTCACCGCAGTCGGTGCTCGCGGTAGAGCTGATGGCGGGCAACGAGACATCGGGCGCGGTTTTGTGGTGCGATGGTCGGCGTAAGGTCGATCTGCCATCCGGGGCCCGGGTGGAGGTGCGTCGCGGCGAGCGGCCGGTGCTGCTCGCGCGGCTGGAGACCCCCGGTGCCCGCGGCGGGCGGTTCACGGACCGGCTGGTGGCCAAGTTCGGCCTGCCCGTAGCGGGCTGGCGGGGGCGTACCTGGGAGGACGCAGGCGAACATGCTTGAGGAAGTCCGCATTACGGGCCTCGGCGTTATCGACGACGCGGTGCTCGAGCTTTCGGCCGGGTTCACCGCGCTGACCGGTGAGACCGGCGCAGGCAAGACCATGGTCGTGACCGCGCTCGGACTGCTGTTCGGCGGCCGGGCCGATCCGGCGCGGGTGCGGCCGGGCGCGGCGCGGGCCGCGGTCGAGGGGCGGCTCCTGGTCTCCGCCAAGGTGGCGCGCGAGGTCGAGGAGTCCGGCGGAGATCTGGACGACAACGGATCCACGCTCGTGCTCAGCCGCTCGGTGTCGGCCGAGGGCCGGTCGCGGGCGTTCGCGGGCGGGCATTCGGTGCCGGTATCGCTGCTCCAGGTGCTGGCCGATGACCTGGTGGCGGTGCACGGGCAGTCGGACCAGCAGCAGCTGCTCAAGGCCGGGCGGCAGCGCGAAGCACTCGACAGGTTCGCCGGGCCTGAGCTGGCCACGGTCCTGTCCGACTACCGGCGGGTGTTCAGCCGTCATCGCGCGGTCGCCGGCGAGCTGGATGCGCTGACCCACGCGGAGCGGGAGCGGATGGCCGAGGCGGAGACGCTGCGGTACGGCCTGGCCGAGGTCGAGGCGGTATCTCCGGTGGCGGGCGAGGACATCGCGCTGATCGCCGAGGAGGAAAAGCTCGCCAACGCCGACGCGCTGCACGCGGCCGCCACCACGGCTCACGAGGCGCTGCTCGGAGACCCGGCCTCGGCCTCGGTTGACGGTTCGGACGCGCTCACCCTGCTCGGGGCCGCGGGCCGGGCGCTTGAAGCGGTCCGCGCGCACGACCCCGTGCTGGCCGGGCTCGCCGACCGGCTGTCCGAGGCGAGCTACCTGATCTCCGATGTGGCCGGCGAACTCGCCTCCTACACCGACGGGCTGGATTCGGATCCGGCTCGGCTCGCCGCGGTGCAGGAGCGCCGTGCCGCGCTGGCCAGGCTGACCCGGGCCTACGGTACGGCCACCGGGGCGGTCGGCGGGTCGGGCGACGTGGCCGCGGTGCTCGACTGGGCCAAGCAGGCCGGATCGCGGCTGGCCGAGCTCGAAGGGGACAACGACAAGATCGCCGCGCTAGCCGCGGAAGAGGAGTCGTTGCGGGCTGAGGTGACCTCGCTCGCGTCCCAGCTGACGGCGCTGCGCCAGGCGACGGCGGAGCGGTTCGCGTCGGAGGTGACGGCCGAACTGACCGCGCTGGCCATGCCGCACGCGTCGTTGACCGCCGCGGTCACCGAACTGGACGCACCCGGTCCGCACGGGGCCGACGACGTGGAGATCAGGCTGGCCGCGCATCCCGGCGCGCCGCCGCTGCCGCTGAACAAGGGCGCTTCGGGTGGCGAGCTTTCCCGCGTGATGCTGGCCATCGAGGTGGTCTTCGCCGGCGCGGATCCGGTGCCCACGTTCGTTTTCGACGAGGTTGACGCCGGGGTCGGCGGCAAGGCCGCGGTCGAGATCGGCCGGCGGCTGGCGCGGCTGGCCCGCTCCGCCGCAGGTGATCGTGGTCACCCACCTGCCGCAGGTCGCCGCGTTCGCCGACAACCACCTGGTGGTGGAGAAGTCGGGCGACGGGCTGGTCACCGCGAGCGGCGTGGTCCGGCTGGACCGGCCGGCCCGGGTGCGGGAGCTGTCTCGGATGCTGGGCGGGCTGGAAGAGTCCGAATTCGGCCAGGCTCACGCCGAGGAACTGCTGGCCATGGCGGACCGGGAACGCCAAGCCGCCCGCCCCTGACCCGCCCGCGCCTCGCCCGCGCCTGACCCGCCCGCCCGCGTCATCCCCTGCCCCATCCGCATCAACGGATCACTTCCGATTCAGCCAGCCGAGGATTGCACGGGGTATTTTGGCTTGGAGGGGGATTTTGTGCATCATAGTACCCAAAAGTCTTCATGAAGCCTAAATACTCCATGATCTTTGTTCGATCCAGCCGATCGGCGTCAGGTTCGGCTCCCGCACCGCATGCCGCATCGTCCGCGCTAGGTGCGGCCGCGCCTGCCAGTACCGCGGACCGGATCCGGCGTCGAGTACGCCTGGTCGTTATCGCCGTCGCTAGCGAAGTCATCACCTCCGCATGAGCATTTCCCGGATCGGCCATTAAGGCGGCACGCCTAACCGGGCCGCCAAACTGACAAACGAGCGCGGAAATTTGAGCGATCGCCTACCCCGAGGCGTGTATGAAGCAGAGTCCTTGCCGGAAATTCCGTCTTGCTTGATCAGGCGATAATGCTGAGATTGGCGAGGCGGCGGGAGGTTGGCTTTCGGGATTGCGCCGCAAGAAGCTGGCGTACTGAGGGTGTCACGGATACTGGCCTGGGCCAGTACGTATTGGACGTTCCCGGCCGTCCTCAGCGGCCTGGAGGCGCGAGATTAGATCCTGCACGCACTGAACCGGCAATGCAGCTGCCGATTCTAGAATTTGGCCGGATTATTTCTCTATCGTAGCGATCTGACTATTTCGGAGAAAAAGGAATATGCTAAAGTAATGCACTGCTGTCCGCGGTTAGACAAAAGTTGCTCTAATCTCACCAGCTCGGCCGGCGTATGCCTGAGGAGTACGAGCGTGGAAAAGATGAGCGGCAGTCCGATGGCCGGCCTGACGGTCCTGATCACCGGCGGCACCGGCGGCATAGGCCGGGCCACCGCCCTGGGCCTGGCCGCGATGGGCGCCCAACTCGCGATCACCGGGCGGGATCGCGGGCGCGCCACGGAGGCAGCGAACGAGATTCATGCCGTCGGCGACGGGCCGGTGGACGTGTTCATCGCGGATCTGTCCTGCCAGTCCGAGGTCCGGCGGCTGGCCGACGATGTGCTCCATCGCCTTCGCCGGATCGACGTGCTGGTCAATAACGCCGGAGGATACTGGAATACACGACACGTGACCGCGGACGGACTCGAGCGCACCTTCGCCCTGAACCATCTCGCCCCGTTCCTGCTGACCAGCCTGCTCCTTGACCGGCTGAAATTGAGTGCCCGGGCTCGGGTGGTCACGGTTTCCTCCAATATGCAGGCCCTCGGGCGCATCGACTTCGAGGATCTCCAAGCTGAGCGGTCCTACTCCGGCGCACGCGCTTACAACCAGTCCAAGCTGGCCAACGTGCTGTTCACCTACGAGCTGGCCAGGAGGCTACAGGGAACGTTCGTCACCGCCAACGCGCTGCATCCCGGCGTGGTTAGCACGTCGTTCGGAGCCGAGGACCCTGGCCACGCCCAGCGGCTGTGCACACCCTTCATGCGGCCGTTCATGAAGACCCCGGCTCGAGGCGCCGCCACCTCGATCCGGCTGGCCTCCGATCCAGCTCTCGATCGGGTGACGGGCCGGTTCTTTGCTAACAGCACGCTCAGGAAATCCTCCAAGCGCAGCTACGACGAGACCGCGGCGGCCCGGCTCTGGCAGATGAGCGCGGGCCTGACCGCTCCCGGGAGCACTCAGGGCGGGAATGCGCGGGGGTAGCGGGGCATTGAGCTGGTGATGGACATCACCGATGGTTCCCTTTCGCTGGCCGTGCTTGATTTCGTCGGGATCGAGCACGGTGAGAGCGCCTCCGCCTCTATCGCTGGTGCCGTGGGCATTGCCCAGGCCGTCGAGGCCGCCGGCTACCGACGGTACTGGGTGTCTGAGCACCACAACATGACCAGCCTGGCGTGCAGCGCCCCTGAGCTGCTGACCGCGCACGTCGGTGCGCACACCTCGCGGATCCGGGTCGGCGCGGCTGGGATCATGCTGCCCAACCATGCCCCGCTGAAGGTCGCGGAGATGTTCCGTACCCTGCTGGCGATGTACCCGGCGCGTATCGACCTTGCGCTGGGCCGGGCGCCTGGTACCGACCCGCTGACCGCGCACGTGCTCCGCCGGGGCATGGTCAGCGATGTGGGCACGGAGTTTCCGGCCCAGGTCGGGGAGCTGCTGGCGTTTCTCGGTGACGGGTTCCCGCCGGGCCACCCCTACGCGCAGCTGGTGGCCGCGCCCCTGGTGGGGGAGCGGCCAGAGCTGTTCATGCTGGGATCGAGCTCGTACGGACCGCGCTTCGCCGCGGTCAACGGGATGAATGCCGTCTTCGCTCATCACATGAGCCCGGATCTGGCGTTCGAGGCGTTGCGCGAGTACCGTCGCGACTTCACGCCGCGGGCGGAGGGCGGATCTCCGTATTCGGCGATGTCGGTGCTGGCCTTCGCGAGCCACGACGACGAGGCCATCATCGAGTTCGAGGCCGCCTGGACGCTGACCATCCAGAACATCCGCCGTGGGAT
This sequence comes from uncultured Actinomycetes bacterium, assembly GCA_963808315.1. GTDB lineage: Bacteria > Actinomycetota > Actinomycetes > Streptosporangiales > Streptosporangiaceae > Palsa-504. The sequence goes on from CAWEFK010000024.1 coordinate 546,156, forward strand.
ACGCGAGCCGCTGCGACCCGAGCAGGTCCGCGAGTTCGCCCGTTCGCGGGAGTTCCGGGCCAGCTCACATGACGACTCGCGGATGGTGACCGGGGAGCCCAAGGCCGTCGTCGAGCGGCTCCTCGAGATGAAGCAGCTCGCGCAGGCCGACGAGATCGTCGTGGTTACTCCAAGCCTGGACCGCGAACGCCGCCGGGAGAGCTACGTGGCGCTGGCGGAGGCCTGGCGCCGCGCCGCCTAGATCGTTAACCGGGAAATCCGGGCAGTTCACGGGCCTAATGGTCGTGCGAGCCCGATGAACCTGCCAGTTACACGCGGGTGCCTCACCGAGGCACGGGCCATTGGCAGGGTCATTCGGCCGGACGCTGGTCTGCCCGGCCGTCGGCCAAGGGGAGATCCTCGCCGTCATGGGCCCAGGCGGGTCCGGCAAGTCAGCGCTGCTGCCCTGCCTGGCCGGGATCTTCCGGCCCGATAGCGGCGAGGTGCGGTCCGCGGGCTTCCGCTGCAGCGGGCGTGAGGCCGCGCTCCGGCATAGCTGTTGTACACACTCCGATATAACTGTTATAGTAATCTAACCGTTAGACGAGGAGGGCGAGTGCAACAGGAAGTCCTGCTGGCGATGCTGGCGAAGGAGCCGTCCCCGGGCTACCAGCTACGCGCCCGCCTCGACCGGGCGCTCGGTCCCTTGGGCGAGGCAATGAACGCCGGCCATATCTACGTTCAGCTCGGGCGCTTGGAGAAGGCCGGCCTGGTGGCGCGCCGTGAAGCTACGGGAGCGCCAGATGGCCCTGATCGCAGGGTCTACGAGCTGACCCCGGCCGGCCAGGAACGAGTGATCGAGTGGCTGGGTGAGGTGAGCTGGCCGAAGCCGGACCTGGCCGAGTTTCACCTGAAGCTGATCGCCGCGGCGACGGCGCGTATTGCCGATCCGCTCAGCATCATCGACGGTCAGCGCCTGGAGCTGCTGCGGCGGTTGCGAGATGCCCAGCGGGCGGTGATGGCCGAGCCACCGCGATCTGATGCCTGGCTGCTGCTCGAAGGGATCGTGCTGCGCCTTCAGGCCGACCTGCGCTGGCTCGAGGCGTGCGAAGGAACCTGGACCGAACGGAAAGGCAAGCGATGAACCAGCCTGGCGAGCCTGTTGTGCGGGCCCGGAACCTCCGCAAGGACTACGGCAGCGGAGAGGGACTCGTCCGCGCCGTTGACGGTATCGACCTGGACGTGATGCGAGGCGAGACCGTGGCCGTGATGGGACCGAGCGGCTGCGGGAAGTCGACCCTGCTCCACCTGCTGGGCGGGCTCGACCGGCCGACCGCTGGTGAGCTGTGGCTGGCAGGTCGGCGCATCGACGAGATGAGCGAGCGGGCCCTGGCTCAGCTGCGTCGCAGCGACATCGGGTTCGTGTTCCAGGCCTTCCAGCTGATGGACGAGCTGACGGTTCTGGAGAACGTCGAGCTTCCCGCCCTGCTGGCCGGTCGCTCGCCGCGGGCCGCCCGTCACCGCGCCACCGAACTGCTGGAGCAGGTGGGACTGACGGAGCGAATGACGCACCTGCCGACCGCGCTGTCCGGCGGCCAGCGCCAGCGGGTAGCCATCGCCCGGGCCCTCGCCAACGAACCGGTCATCGTGTTCGCCGACGAGCCCACCGGCAACCTTGACAGCGTGGCCACCACCGAATTGCTCGGGCTTTTCGACGCGCTGCACACCAGCGGGCTGACCCTGGTCATCGTTACCCACGACGAGCGGGTGGCCGCGACCACCGACCGGCTGATCTCGATGCGCGACGGCGCGTTCGTGGGCGACACGAGACTCACCGGAGGCACCAGCGGCAACCTCTCCAGGCTAGCTGGACTGGACGGCTGAGCGGCATGGGACCACTTCTGCTCATCTGGCGGCTGGCCGCTCGTGACCTGCGGCGCCGCCCGGCCCAGGCCGCGCTGCTGCTTGCGGTCATCGCGGCGGCCATGACTTCCCTCACCCTCGGCCTGGTCCTGCACGGTGTGACCGCCAAGCCCTACGCGCAGACCCAGGCCCAGACGGCCGGCCCGGACGTGGTCGCGAGCAGCGTCGGCTACGGCGGCGACTCCGAGCCGTTCGCCGCGCTCGCTCACGCGCCCGGGGTCGTCGCCCACAGCGGACCGTACCCGGTGGCCTGGCCCGTCCTGCAGGCACACGGTGTGAGCGCGGACGTGATGGCGGAAGGACGCGACCAGGCACCCGCGGCGGTGGACCAGCCGAAGGTCCTCCAGGGAACCTGGGTGCGCCCCGGCGGTGTCGTCGTGGAGCGCGCCTTCGCCGACGCGCTCGGCATCGGTGTCGGCGACACCGTGACGCTGGACGGCAAGCCGTTCGGTGTGGTCGGGATCGCGGTCACCGCCGCGGTCCCCGTCTACTCCCAGGTTTGCTTCTACGGCGGCTGCGGCGGCCCGGTGGACCGGCCAAAGCAGTTCGACACCGGCCTGGTCTGGCTGACCCAGCCGGCCGCCCGCGGCTTCGCCAGCCCGGCCAACCCGCTCACCCATTACCTCAACCTCCGCCTGTCCGACCCGGCTGCCGCGCCAGCCTTCGTCGGCCAGCACCAGCCGCCGCCCACCAATGGCCCCGCGGCGCTGACCTCGTGGCAGAGCATGAGCGCCGCGGCCGGCACCCTGGTATCCCAGGAGCAGAACGTCCTCTCGCCGGCCAGCTGGCTCCTCAGCCTGCTCGCGCTGGCCACCGTCGCGGTCGTGGCCGGTGGGAGAATGGCCGAGCAAGAACGACGAGTGGGTCTGCTCAAAGCGGCCGGGGCCACTCCGCCGCTGGCCGCCATCATCCTGCTCACCGAGCACCTCATCATCGCTATCTGTGCCGCCGGGGTAGGACTCGCCGTCGGCTGGCTGGTGGCCCCGCTGCTCACCAGCCCTGGTGCCTCGCTGGTCGGGGCCGCCAGCGCGCCCGCGCTCACGCTGGCGACCGTCCCGCTCGTCGTGGTCGTCGCCCTGATCATCGCGACCGCCTCGACGCTCGTCCCCGCCGTACGCGCCGCGCGGATCAGTACCGTGCGCCTGCTGGTAGGAGCAGTGCGATCCCCGCGCCGCCAGGCATGGCTGATCAAGCTCTCGTCCGGGCTGCCGGTCCCGCTCCTGCTCGGCCTGCGCCTCGTCGCCCGCCGGCCCCGCCGGACCCTGCTGAGCGGAGCCAGCTTCACCGTCACCGCCGCCACCATCGTGGCCGTGCTCATTTACCACGCCACGGTCCACGACGACGCCCTCCGCGCCGGTCCTTACTCCGGAGCGGCCGATCCCGGCCAGGCGCGAGTCGACCAGGTTCTTCTCGTTGTCACCGTGATCATGGTCGTCCTGGCCGCCGCCAACGCCTTGTTCACCACCTGGGCGACCGTCCTCGACGCACGGCGCTTCTCGGCCATCGCCCGTTCCCTGGGCACCACGCCCCGACAAACCGCGAGCAGCCTGCTGGTCACCCAGCTCCTGCCCGCCCTCGCCGGTGCCCTCCTTGGCATCCCCGTCGGCACCGCCCTCTACGGAGCGGTCCAGGGCTCAGGATCACAAGCGGGCCTGCCCTTGCTGTGGCTCCTCTTCCTGGTGCTCGGCATGCTCGCCGCTGTCGTCGTTCTCACCGCCGTTCCCGCCAGCATCAGCACTCGCCAACCCATAGCCCAGATCCTCCAATCCGAGACGGCATGATGAGGCTGCCTCCAGGGCCGGGCGCCGGTTCGTGACTGTTGAGTGAAGAGCGTCATGAATCGGCGCGTTCGCACACCTCCGGCCCCTGGAGCCAGTCATGATCGCCGACCTGGACACTCTCCTGACCGCACTTTACGTGGAACGGACCGACCGCATCATCCCTGCCCGCGGCTTCGTCCGCCGCGGGCCGCAGGCCGCCGGAAGTCACCGACGCCGAGCTGGCCTGCCTGGCGGTTGCTCGAACACCAGCCGGCGAACCGCCCGGCACCGGGCACCGCCGTGGTCACGGACAAGGGCCTGTCCGGCGAGGACATCGAGACGTTCTTCGCCAGCCCGGACCTGGGACTGACCCTGATCCGCCCGGCCCGAAAAGACGAGAAGGAACCCCGGTACTTCCCGAACTGGCTGCGCCGGCGGGTCGAGGCGATCACCTGGACGCTGAAAAACCAGCTCGGCCTCGAACGCCACGGCGGCCGCGTCCCCTCGGCCTATGGGCCCGCATCCTCCAGCGGCTGCTGGCGCTCAACGCCGGCATCTGGCACAACTGGAACATCGGCGCCCCGGTCAAGCGGCCCCTGATCGCCTACGACCATTAGGCCCTTGAACTGCCCGGATTTCCCGGTTAACGATCTAGCTGAAATCTCAGCCGAGCTGGGCCCGGCGGGCCCGGAGGTTGCGGTTCTTGAGCCGGTTTCCGCACGACGCCATGTCGCACCATGCGCCCTGGCGGCTGTGCGACCGGTCATAGAACGCCCAGCGGCAATCCGCGTTCCCGCACAGCTTAAGCCGGTCCCAGCCGCCGTCAGCTTGTGCGTCGCGGATGACCAGCAGCAACCCGAACAAGCCGGCCGCCGCCCCGCTCTCCGGGGCTGCGGCGACGAGCCTGACCCGGCCGTCCGAGCCGACCTGCAGCCGGGGCCGGGCTTCCCGCCCGGTCTTCTCCAGCGGGCGCAGGTCGTCCTCGGTAAGCGGGCCGCCGTCGGTGTTGCGCGCGATCAGGGCCTGGATGCCCGGCTCTGACCTCGCGGACCAGGCGCAAATCGCTGGCCAGGTCCGGACCGGCCTGCTCTGGGCTGGATGCTGCGCCGATCAGCCCGGCGTCGATCAGCCACGCATGTGCTTCCTCGGGCTGAGCGAGCATGTCGGTGCCCAGGTCCAGGTCGAGGGTGTTGACGAACGCCTGTACGAGCAGCAGCGGCGACGGTGCCAGCTTGTGCTCGAGATGTGACGCCCATGTGGGCAACGTCATACGTATGTGCTCGCCTCGGTGAGAGCTACTCCTGCTTCGGCCTTTTGCCAGTCTAGGAATGACCAGTTAAATAACTTTACTGGTCATGCGTGACCAGTATAATGGTTTTAGAGGTCACAGCAAAGGAGATGACGTGATGCACGTCCTACTCGAAGATGAGCGAGGCCTTCTGACCCTCCAGCGGCCGCGGCCGTGGGATCGGATCAGGGCGCGGTGCCTGGCGGCGCGGCTCGACCGAGAACTAGCCCGCGGTGCCCGCCCGGAAGCGAGCGTGAGCCTTGCGACCCGGGCCGCCCAGCTGACGTCGATGAAGTTCCGTCGTGACCTGGCGGCGAGCCTGCAGCAGATGCTGGCCGCGGCCGGATTTTCTCCCGTCCAGGTGCGCAAGCCGCACGTGCCGATCAGGCAGGCCCGGATCCGGCAGTCGGCCGCTGAGCTCGCCGAGCTGGCGAGCCGTCTCGTTCAGCCTGGCCCGGTCCCCGTGCGCGGCGTCGCGATGACGTGCCAGCTGCTGACCGACGGCGGCGGACCGCTGTACCGCGAGGCCTGCCGTGATGACCTAGCTGCCCTCGTCGGGCAGGCCGTGCGGGGACTGAACGGCTAGCACGAAGCGCGTCCACGCGGCGGCCCTGCATCCGGGCATCGCGGCCATGAGGCTAGCGTTGGAGGATGGGAAAGCTCAGGGTCTTGTTCATCGGCGGCAGCGGGGTCATCAGCTCGGCGTGCTCGCGGGTCGCGGTGGAAAGCGGGATCGACCTGTTCGTCCTGAACCGGGGACAGAGCACCACCCGGCCGCTCCCGCCCGGTGTCACGATGCTGCGGGCCGACATACGGAAACCACGGGCCGTTCGGGAGGAAATTAAAGATCTTGACTTCGACGCGGTCGTCGACTGGGTGGCGTTCACCGCCGGGCAGGTCCAGGCGGACATCGACCTGTTCCGCGGGCGGACCGGGCAGTACGTCTTCATCAGCTCCGCGTCGGCGTACCAGACGCCGCCCGCGCGGGTACCCGTGACCGAGTCCACCCCGCTGCGCAACCCGTTCTGGCAGTACTCCCGCGACAAGATCGACTGTGAGAACCTGCTCGTCGGCGCCTACCGTGAGCAGGGATTCCCGGCTACGATCGTGCGTCCCTCGCACACTTATGACCAGACCCTGGTCCCGTTCGACGGGGGCTGGACGGTGCTGGGGCGGATGCTCGCGGGCAAGCCCGTCGTCGTCCACGGTGACGGGACCTCGTTGTGGACGCTGACCCACCACGATGACTTCGCCCGCGCGTTCGTCCCGCTGCTAGGCCACCCGCGGACCCTCGGCGAGGCGGTCCACATCACCTCTGATGACGTGCTCAGCTGGAACCAGATCGCGGAGACCCTGGCGGCCGCGCTAGGCGTCAAGGCCCAGGTCGTGCACGTGCCCTCGGACGCCATCGCCGCTGCCGACCCCGAGTGGGGGGCCGGCCTGCTGGGCGACAAGGCGCACTCAATGGTGTTCGACAACACGAAACTGCGCAGCATCGTGCCCGGCTGGACCGCGGTGATCCCCTTCGAGCAGGGTGCCCGCGAGATCGTGGCGTGGCACCTGGCGGACCCGGCCCGGCAGGTCACCGACGCGAGCCTGGGTGCGGTGATGGACAAGCTCGCGGCGACCTGGACCCAGGATGCCCGAGCGGCCCGATGACCCTGGGTTCACCGGACATCCTCACCGTCGCGCGCAGGCTCGCTGACGATGTGCTGTTTCCCGACGCGATGCGGGTGGACGGCCTCGACGCGGTGCCGGCCGCTCACCTCGACGCGCTCGCCGCGGAAGGCCTCTACGGCGCATCTGTGCCGGAACGGGCGGGCGGTCTCGGCCTGGACCTCAGGACCACGTGTGCGGTGACGGAGGAGCTGGCCAGCGGCTGCCTGACCACGACGTTCGTCTGGCTCCAGCACCGCGGGCTGACCATGACGCTGGCCGCCGATAGCACTCCCACCGCCCTTCGCGACCAGTGGCTCGGGCCGGTCTGCCAGGGCAAGGTCCGCGGTGGCATCGCGCTTACCGGGCTGATCCCAGGACCGCCGCGGCTGCGCGCGCGGCCCGTTGAAGGCGGCTGGCGGGTGGACGGCGAGGCTTCATGGGTGTCCGGCTGGGGGCTGACCGACCTGCTGCTCGTCGTGGCCCGCGGGCAGGCGGAGACCGTGGTGTCGCTGATCCTGGACGCCGTGGCCCAGCCCGGTCTCACGGTAACCCGCCAGCGGCTGGCCGCCGTCAACGCCAGCGTCACGGTCCAGCTTGACTTCGACGGTGTCGTGGTCCCGCCGGAGCGCCTGGTTGTTCAGGAACCCTTCGACCCGGCCGAGAGCCTGCGTCCTGACCGGCTGCGCATCAACGGGTCACTCGCGCTGGGCCTGGTGCGACGGTGCCGCCGGCTGATGGGTCCGGGGCCGCTCGACGACGAGCTGGCTGCCTGCCGAGCCCGGCTCGATTCCGCGCTGGACGCCGATGTCGCGGCGATGGCCCAGGCTCGCGCGGAGGCCTCCGAGCTGGCCGTCCGGTCCGCGGCGGCGCTGGCGGTCCAGGACGGGAGCACGTCGATCATGGCGGACCAGCATGCCCCGCGGCTCGCCCGCGAAGCGTTGTTCCTGCTGGTGTTCGGATCCAGGCCGCCGATCAAGAGTGCCCTGCTCCAGCGGCTCGGAGCTACGGCTGGGCAAGCCGGTCAGGCGAGGGGCCAGCCCGCTTAGGTCGAGTGGCCATGGGGCTGGTCGCGTCACATTTCGAATTGTCGCCTCTCTGCAGCTGATTTCCTGGCTGACGGGGTCCGCTCGACCTGGCCCCGGGCTCAGCCACGGCCAGGGTCTCAACCGGACGATCCGCCAGCGACCTCATAGGACCACAGCTCGCTGCCAACCCCAACAGGCCCGGAGGACTCGCCGCCCGCGCGCTCGGCGGCCGAACGATGCCCGTGCCCGAATGCGGGGGAGTGCAGCCACGCCTGGAACGCCTTGTCGTCCCGCCACCGGGTCACCACGAGCCATGTGGTGCGCTCGTCGGTCGGCTTGAGCAGCTCGAAACCTTCGAAACCGTCCTGGTCATCCACCGCGCCGGCCCGGGCGGCAAACCTGCGGGCGAGCTCGTCACCGCTGTCGGCGGGCACCGTGATCGCGTTGATCCTCACGACTGTCATGCCTCCGATCATGCCAGTAGCATGCGGAAGCAGCGTCCACCCAGGGACCGGCTGGGTCGTGCTCGCTGATCCGGAAGGCAAGGAGTTCTGTATCGAGCGAGGCCTCCGAGGCGGCGGAGAAATCAGTTATTTTGGTTAACGTCCCGTAGGAGGGGTAACCGGAACTGATGGCCTTGGCGAGCGAAATCCTCGGTGGGCGGTATGCCTTGGAGGAGCGGATCGGCCGCGGCGGTTACGGCGAGGTATGGCGGGCAACCGACACCATCTTGTCCCGGCCCGTCGCGGTCAAGCTGCTGTATCCCGGCTACGCTCGCCAGCTCGAAGCGCTGGCGCGGTTTCAGGCCGAGGCGAGGCACGCCGGATCGTTGTCCCACCAGAACATCGCGAGGGTCTACGACTACGGCGAGCCGGCGGACGGGTCGCCGTATCTGGTGATGGAATTTATCGACGGGCCGTCCCTGGCCGACCTGCTGAGCGGCGGCCCCCTGGACGCCGTGCGGAGCATGGACGTCTTGGCGCAGACCGCCGCCGGACTGCAGGCCGCGCACGCCGTAGGCCTGATCCACCGGGACGTCAAGCCTGCTAACTTGCTGCTTGATTCCGGCGGCACGGTGAAAATAACCGATTTCGGCATCGCGCATTCGATCGGCTCGGCGCCCATGACGATCACCGGCGACCTGATAGGAACGCCGGGTTACCTTGCGCCCGAGCGAGTGGCCGGGTCGCGCGCGACGTCAGCCAGCGACCTGTACTCGCTAGGGATCGTGGCTTACGAGTGCCTGGTCGGCACGGCGCCGTTCCACGGTACGCCGCTCATAGTCGCGCTGGCCCATCAGCAACGTCCGCTGCCGCCGCTGCCCCCGTCGGTACCGGCTGACGTAGCTGCCTTGGTGGCGGACCTGACCGCAAAGGACCCAGCCGGACGTCCGGGCAGTGCCGACGAGGTCGCGCGACGTGCCAGCCAGTTGCGAGACGACCTCCGGCTCCGCACGGATTACGGGCTGACGCCGGAAATGCCGGCTCTCGCCCACGTATCCACGGGGCCCACGCAGCCGTGGAGGGCCGCCCTGGGCCGCCGCAGAGCAGGCCTGGCGCTAGCCGCCGTGGTCTTGGCTGCGGTTATCGGTCTGATGTCGACGAGTCTGAACGGTCCTTCCTTCGGCTCCCGTCCGGCCAGCGCCCCGCCCTCTCCAGCGCAGTCGTCTGGGCTCTCGCCTGGTACGCGTACCTCCGCGGCGAACAGTACGGCCCAGCACGGCGGGGCCACCGGTACCAGCCCGGCCAGCCCCGCGGCTGCTGTCGGCCCGCGCACCACCGTAAGTTCGTCAGCCAACCAGGAACCGTCGAAGACTCCATCGGCCAGTCCCAGCCACACGAACGGCAACGGGAACGGCAAAGGCAAAGGCAAAGGCAAAGTGAACGGCAAAGGCAAAGGCAAAGGGAACGGCAACGCCCAGACCGTCAGCGCATCGCGTTAGCCTGCCCGGGCCGCCGGAGGCCAACCGCAACTGGCCTCCGGCGGCTCTCACGAGCTAGTAACCCTGCTGCTGGTCCTGGCCGCCCTGGTCCTGGCCGCCCTGGTCCCGCCCTGGTCCTGGCCGCCCTGCCCGCCCTGGTCCTGGCCGCCCTGGTCCTGGCCGCCCTGCCCGCCCTGGTCCTGGCCGCCCTGGTCCTGGCCGCCCTGGCCACCCTGGTCCTGCTGGCCGCCCTGGCTCTGGCTCTGGCTCTGGCTCTGATCCTGCTGCCCGCCGCCTAGGCCGAACTTCTTCTCGGCAGCTTGCTCGCCCTCTTGAGCCTGCTGCGGATGCTGCTGCCCGTACTGCTCGGCATCGTCCTTCAGCTTGTCGAACTCACTCATTCATGGACTCCCGTCCCGGTGAGGCCGCCTCGTCGCGGCCGCGGTGGCTGCCGGCCTCTTGCCGGCGGCCCGTCGCCCTACCCGGGCTTCGTGACCTGACACCTAACCGCCGGGTTCAGCTGAGGCTCACCAGCGCGCTGACGTCATCACGCGGCAAGACCCCATCGGTGGTCGCCGTGACCTCGGTCTCGTTCAGGTCCACGGCGCCGCCGTAGGAGGACATGAACGCGGTGTCGGCCGCGTCGCGCCCGGTCGCGATGCGGATCAGGCCCGCCCTCGGCGCGAGCAGCGTGGCGTCCACGACACGCCACTGGCCGCCGACCAGCGCTTCGGCTACCGCGTGGAAATCCATCGGGTCCAGGCCGGGAGCGTAAACCGCGGCGAGCCGGGCCGGAACGTCGAGTGCCCGCAGCAAGGCCACGACCAGGTGCGCGTAGTCTCGGCATACGCCCTGCCTGAGCAGCAGCGTTTCGACAGCACCGTCGATCGGCCTGCTGCTGCCAGGGACATAGCTCAGCCGCGTGCCGACCCAGGAGGACACGGCCGCCAGTAGTTCCTGGCCCGTGCTGATCCCGGCGAACTCGGCCCGGGCCACCGCCGCCAGCCGGTCGGACTCGGCGTACCGGCTCGGGCGCAGATACGTTACCCGGTCGGCCTCGGTCACCTCCGGTGTGAGCGCGTCACCCTGGACCACCGCCCCATACTCGACGGTGGTCCGGCCCGGGTCCAAGGCCAGCAAGTGCGCTCGGCCGCCATGCGCCATGGCCACCTCGGTCGCCTTCACCGTCTCCCCGTCACGCCGGATCGTCAGCTCTTCCTCGGCCCGCAGGCCCGCTGCGCTCGCCACGGCGACCTGAAGGACCATGTCGGCCGGCTCGCGGACCGTGAACACGAGGCGGGCGCTGACACGACGACTTGGGTGAGCGTTCATCGCCCCAGTATGGAGGCAGGCACGGCCTCAGCCAGCGCCGGGCAGGCAGACCTCGATGATGCCGTCCGTCTCGCGTACCGCGAAGGCCGGCTGCGGCGCGGTCGCTGGCCCGCGCGCCACGGATCCGTCGGCGACGCGGAAGGCACTGCCGTGCCAGGGGCACGTCAGGCAGCCGTCCGCGATCTCGCCGTCGGACAGCGGGCCCGACATGTGGCTGCAGCGATCCGAGAGCACGTACACCATGCCATCGAGCCGGACGGCCACCACCGGAACCTCGCCGAGCAGCCGGTGCACCGGCTCGCCTTCGGGCACGTCGCTGGCGGCATCAGGGGGTGCCAGCCCGGCTGGACCAGGTGGGGAACCTCCTCGGCGTGGTTGGCCCCGCCGGCCAGGCGGAACGAGATATGCCCGCCGAGCAGCCCGCTCCCGGACATCACGGCCAAGCCGGCGATCCGCAGCAGCCGGCTGGCCGCCCGGCGGCGGACGATCAGCGACGCCCCGTACAAGCTCATCGCGGTGAGGTTGCCCGCGGCGTGAATGACGCCGACGCGCATCTGCTGTTCGTGCTGCTCGGACCAGTCGGCCGTGCCCGCAAGCGCGGCCGGAACCGCCGCCGCCAGGCCGGCCGCGACGAGGTGCCGTGAGGCCTTCTCGTTGTCGCCGAACACATCCAGAAGGCTCGCCGACAGCCATGCTCCCGCCGAGCCCTGGACCAGTACAGGATGCAGCGGATGCCCAAGCCAGACTCCGTGCAGTAGGTCACGTACGGGACCCGGACGGATGCGGCGCGCGACGCGCTGACCTGCGGAGACCAAGACATCGAGGCGGGTGTCCTGCTCCAGGCGGGATATTGGCTGCATGCCGCACGCGGCTGCCCGGGGCCCGCACGCTTAAACCGGCTGGCGGATGGTAGAGGACCATGCCGTAGACCAGATGACGGACAACAGAAGGGGGAACTGTCATGGTTACCTACACCGTGCCGGGCATGAAGAGCGACACCGCCGATGAGGTCATCGCGCTCCTGCAGGACCGGCTGAACTCGCTGAACGACCTGGCGCTGACCCTGAAGCACGTGCACTGGAACGTGGTCGGACCGAACTTCATCGCCGTGCACACCATGCTTGACCCGCAGGTGGATGCGGTGCGCGCCATGGTCGACGAGACCGCGGAGCGGATCGCCACGCTCGGCGGGTCACCGGTCGGCACGCCCGGGGCCCTGGTGGCTCAGCGCAGCTGGGACGACTACTCCATCGGCCGCGCCAGCACCCTGGAGCACCTCGGCGCGCTGGACGTGGTCTACGCCGGGATCATCGAGGCGCACCGGGCGGCCATCGAGACCACCGAGGAACTCGACCCGGTTACCCAGGACATGCTGATCGGACAATCGGACGCACTGGAGCAGTTCCACTGGTTCATCCGTGCTCACCTGGAGACGCCCGACGGCACCCTGGCCACCGGCGACGCCAGCACGGAGAAGTCGGCGGCGCGGCGGGCCAAGCGGAAGTAGCCCGCGGGCTACGTCCCCTCTTGCCCGGTCAAGGCGGGTTTGACCAGCTCGCCCACGGGCAGTTTAGGCAAGCACTGAGGGGAAACTGATGCCGAAATCCACGTACGTGGTGCCCGCTGCCCAGCCGCCGGGCGGCGACGCCACGGCCCGCGATTTGCGCACGCCGGTCGGCGAGAATCCGGGCGGAGACTGGGCCGCCGCCCGGACGGCCGCGGCCTTCACCGCGGCGGTCGAGTCCGGGCGGCTTGACCTGCCGCAGCCCGGCGGCGGCCGGACCGGCGAGCGGTGGGCCGTCCTGGCCGACCTGGCCACCGAAGACCTGTCGCTGGCCCGGTTGGCCGAAGGTCACGCCGACGCTCTCGCCATCCTGGCCGAGCTCGGCGCGGCAGGCCTGCGGCCGGCAGGCGCTGGGGTGTCTGGGCCGCGCAGCCGCCCGGTCCGGGGCTGGTGGCCAGCCAGGCCGGCGACGGTTCCTGGCGCCTGGACGGGCTCAAGCGGTACTGCTCAGGCGCGCGTTGCTGCACCGACGCGCTGGTGACCGCGACCGCGCCCGACGGCAGCCGGCTATTCGCCGTCAGCACGCGCGACCTGCGGTCGTGCCAGGCAGCTGGCCTGCCACCGGGATGGCGGGCAGCGACACGCTCGACGTCCAGTTCACGGGCATCGCGGCCGAGCCGGTAGGTGACCCGGGCCGCTACCTCGACCGGCCCGGCTTCGCCCACGGCGGAGCCGGGGTGGCCGCCTGCTGGTACGGCGGAGCGCGTGGCGTGGGCCAGGCGCTGCTCGCGGCCGCCGCGCGGCGTGACGTTGGCCCGCACGCTCTGGCCCATCTGGGCGCCGTCGACGTCGCCCTGAGCACCGCGAGGACGGCGCTTGATGCGGCCGCCGCCGAGATCGACGCGGACCCGGACGACCGCAAGGACGGTGGCGGGCTGCGCACCATGCGGGTGCGCGCGCTGGTCGAGGCGACGGCCACCGAGGTCATGAACCGGGTCGGCCGCGCGCTCGGCGCTGGCCCCCTGGGCCACGACGAGGCGCATTCGCGCCGGGTCGCGGACCTGACGGTGTACCTGCGTCAGCACCACGCCGAACGCGATCTCGCCCAGATCGGCACCCAGGTGGCCGCCACGGCACCACGTGGTGAACCAGCCAGACGTGGCCGCCCGGAAGCCGCTGAACCGGATCGACCGGCCGGGAACGGCGGAAGGCGCCTGGGCCTCATGGCCTAAGCTCGGGCGCTTGCCCGTCGCCCGCCCGCTGGCCTGGCGGAGCGTGGTGGTGGTGGCGGCCCACCCCGACGACGAGGTCCTGGGGGTGGGCGGGACGATGGCCATGCTGGCCGCCGCGGGAGTGCGGCTGCGGCTGATCGCGGTCACGGACGGCGAGGGGTCGCACCCGGCCGCCGATCCCGCGGACATCGCCCGGATCCGCGGTCGCGGAATCGGCCACCGCTTTGGACCGGCTGGGCGCCAGGGACATCGAAGTAGTCAGGCTGCGGATGCCCGACACCGGGCTGGCCGGCCGCGAGGATGAGCTGGCGGACCTGCTGCGCGAGCAATGCAGCGGTATTCGAGGTGTGCCTGGCTCCGTGGGAAGGGGACGCCCACGCCGACCACGAGGCCGCGGGCCGTGCCGCCCGGCGGGCCGGGACGAACGTGCTGGCCTACCCGATCTGGATGTGGCACTGGGCCCGGCCCGGGGATCGGCGAGTGCCCTGGCGCCGGGCCAGCCGGGTCGTGCTGCCCGGTGACGTCGCGGCCAGGAAGCAAGCGGCCATCCAGGCCTTCACCAGCCAGCTGACCGACCGCGAGGGCGGTGCCGGGCCGGTCGTTCCGCCCGGCGACGTAGCGCATTTCACCAGGACGCAGGAGGTGCTGTTCGGATGACCACCCCATCCAGGCTCGAGGCGGGACGCACCACCCTGCCATCGGGCTACTTCGACGCCATGTACGAAGCCGCCGGTGACCCGTGGGGTTTCGAGGACCGCTGGTACGAACGGCGCAAGTACGCGATCAGCCTCGCGCTGCTCCCGGCCGAGCGGTACCGCAGTGCGTTCGAAGCCCGGCTGCTCCATCGGCGTGTTCACCGAGTTGCTGGCTCCGCGTTGCGACGCCCTGCTGAGCTGCGACGTCGCCGCGACGGCGGTTCAGGCCGCCGCCCGGCGCACCGGGCAGCTGCCGCAGGTCAGGGTGGAGCAGCGCGATATCGCGGCCCAGTGGCCGGCCGGCCGTTTCGACCTGATCGTGTTCTCCGAGATGCTGTATTACCTCGGCGATCACGATCTGGAGCGGCTGCTCGACCAGGCGACGGCCGCCCTGCAGGCGAACGGGACCCTGCTCGCCGTGCACTGGCGGCACCCCGTGGCCGATTACCCCAGATCCGGCGACGACGTCCATCGCCTGCTCGCGGCGCAGCCTGGCCTGGGCCGCCTGGTCGCTCACGTCGAGCCGGACTTCCTGGCCGAGGTCTACCTGCGCACCGATGGCTCCCTCATCTCCGTGGCTCAGGCGACGGGCCTCGTGTGACCAAGGGCGCCGCCATCGAAGCCGCCGGCGTGGTCGTGCCGGCCCACAACGAGGAAACGCTGCTGCCTGCGTGCCTGGCCGCATTGCGGCACGCCGCCGAGGCCGTCAGCATCCCCGTTCACATTCTGGTGGTCGCCGATGCGTGTCATGACGGGACCGTGGCCACGGCGCGGGCTTGCGGGGCCCAGGTCATCCGCATCGGGGCCCGCAATGTCGGTGCCGCGCGGGCGGCCGGGATGAGCATGCTGCTCCGGCCGCCTGCGGTACCGGATCTGGTCGCGGCCTGCGACCCGTCCGCGGTCTGGCTGGCCACCACCGACGCTGACACGGTGGTCCCGCCGGGCTGGCTGCAGCGCCAGCTCAGGTACGCCAGCCAGGGCTGGGATGTCGTGCTCGGAACCGTCACGGTCCCGGACTGGGACGGGTACCCGCCGCACGTGCCGGCCGCGTTCGATGCCCTTTACCAGTTCGCTGACGGTCCGCACCCGCACGTGCATGGCGCGAACCTCGGCATCCGCGCCTCGGCCTACCTGGCCGCCGGCGGGTTCAGGCCGCTGCGCACCGCCGAAGACCATGCCCTGCTCGCCGCCGTCACCGAAGCCGGCTGCTCGGTCCTGCAGGCTAGCGACATCACCGTCGAGACCTCCGCCCGCCGCCACGCCCGCGCGCCGCAGGGCTTCAGCCACGTCCTGCGTGCCCTGGCCGCCCTGCCTCAGTCCCAGTGACCTCACCGGCCGCCTCGAGCCGCGCGGCTTGTCCGGCCAGGTAGCGACGCTCGGGCATGCTGGTCGCGCGCCGCGCCGCCTGCAGGTAGTCGGCGGCCGACGCGACGGTGTCACCGGCCAGTTCCCGCAGGTGCCCTCGGGTGGCGAACAGCCGGTGATGCTGCGCCATCCGCTTGTCCGCGGCCAGGGTGGCCAGCGCCGCCAGCCCGGCCGCGGGCCCGTGCACCATGGCCAGGGCCACCGCCCGGTTGAGCGCGGTGAACGGATTGGGCGCAACGAGTTCCAGCAGGTCGTACAGCGCGAGGATCTGCGGCCAGTCGGTGCTGGCCATGGTCGTGGCCTCGTCGTGCACGGCGGCGATGGCCGCCTGCAGCTGATAGGGACCGACCTCGCCGACGGGCAGCGCGGCGCTGATCAGCGCGGTGCCCTCGGCGATCTGCGTCTCGTCCCAGGCGGCCCGGTCCTGCTCGGCCAGCGGCACCAGCGATCCGTCTGGCCGCGTGCGGGCCGGCCGCCGCGCGTCAGTCAGCAGCATCAGCGCCAGCAGACCGCTCACCTCGCCGTCCGCGGGCAGCAGCTGGTGCAGCCAGCGGGTCAGCCTGATCGCCTCCCGCGACAGCGCGGGCACGGTCAGCTCGTCCCCGTCGGTGGCGGTGTATCCCTCGTTGAAGATGAGGTAGAGCACGTGCAGCACGGCGCGCAGCCGATCGGTTCGCTCGGGCCCGGTGGGCATGCCGAAGTCGAGCCCGGCCACCTTGATCGTCTGCTTGGCCCGGCTGATGCGCTGGGCCATCGTCGTCTCGGGTACGCCGAAGGCCGCGGCGATCTGCGCGGTGGACAGGCCGCCGATCGCGCGCAGGGTCAGCGCGACCTGGCTGGGCGAGGACAGCTCCGGATGGCAGCAGCCGAACAGCAGGGCCAGCGAGTCGTCGCCGTCGGCTGGTTCGGCGTCGGCCGGGGCACCGAGCAGTTCGGAGGCCGGGGTGGCCACCGCGATCTCCTCTTCCCGGTTCCGCCGCGACTGCTCGCTGCGGATCTGGTCCGTCAGCCGGCGCGAGGCCACCGTGATCAGCCAGCCGCGCGGGTTCTCCGGGACCCCGTCGGCCGGCCACTGCAGCGCGGCGGCCAGCAGGGCCTCCTGGCACGCGTCCTCGCTCAGGTGAAACTGCCCGTACCTGCGGACCAGCGCCGCGAGGACCTGCGGCGCGAATTCGCGCAGCAGGTCCTCGACACGGCCCTGGTCCGCGCCCCCGGTCGCCGGCCCTCTCGTCACAGATCCGGCTTAGCCTCGTGCATGATCGGCCAGAGCTCGACCGGCTCCTGGTCGGCCCAGGGCATGTCCGCCGCGATCTGCAACGCGCGCTCCTCGCTCTCGCAGTCGAGCAGGTAGAAGCTCGCGATGTACTCCTTGGTCTCCTGGTAAGGCCCGTCGGTCACGGCCGGCAGGCCATTTTCCCTGCGCACCAGCTTGGCCGCCACGGCGTCGGCCAGCCCGTAAGCGCCGATCAGCTCGCCGGTGTCCTGGTACTTCCGGTTGAACGCGTCCTGCTTGGCGATGCCCTCCGCCAATTCCCCGGCCGGAATCGAGGCCCACTTCTCGGCGTTGCCGTAGATCAGCATCAAGTACTTCACGGGTCGTTCCTCCACGTTCCGCGCGCCCAGTCGGCGCGCTCTCACCCCACAGTCGGAGCCGTCCCCCCGCCCTCGACATCGCCCCCTTAGACAGGAGCTGAGAGCGACAGCCCGAACCTCGCCGCGGCATCCGTCCACCACGACCGCATCGCCAGCCCGGCGGCCGCGAGCTCGGCTTCCACTCCGGCTCGGCGGAACTTGGCCGACACCTCGGTGCGCAGCTCCTCGTTCTCGGCGAAGCTCACCGTGAGCTCGATGGCCGGCAAGTGCACCATCTGCGCGTGCAGCGAGCGCAGCCGCATCTCGATCCACTCCGCGGCCGGATCCCAGACGGCCACGTGCTCGAACGCGTCCGGGTCGAAGTCGGCGCCGAGCTCGGCGTTGAGGACGGCGAGGACGTTCCGGTTGAAGTCAGCGGTCACGCCGGAGCTGTCGTCGTAGGCGGCGACCAGCGTCGCCGGGTCCTTGACCAGGTCGGTGCCGAGCAGGAAGAAGTCACCGGGCTTCAGTTCCGCGCGTACCCGGGCCAGGAACGAGGCCCGCTGGTCAGGGAGCAGGTTCCCGATGGTGCTGCCGAGGA
The DNA here is from genome assembly GCA_963808315.1 of uncultured Actinomycetes bacterium. Classification (GTDB taxonomy): domain Bacteria; phylum Actinomycetota; class Actinomycetes; order Streptosporangiales; family Streptosporangiaceae; genus Palsa-504. The sequence continues at coordinate 564,012 of CAWEFK010000024.1, forward strand.
AGGCGACCAGCCGGGGCGCGGGCGCGTCGCCGTCAGCGGGCAGGCCGAGGTGCTCCTCGAAGTCCGATACCACGGCGCGCACGTCCAGCCCGGGGTACTCGGCGGTCAGCGCGTCGCCCGCCGCGAGCAGGGCCGGCTCGCTCACGTCGACGGGGACGTAGCAGCGCAGGGTGCCCGGTCGCCCGCAGCGCGTCGAGCAGCAGCCTGGTCTTCTCCGAGGATCCCGAGCCGAATTCCACCAGGGTCCTGGCCTGGGTCTGGCGGGCGATCTCGGGCGCCGTCGCGCGCAGGATCTCCCGTTCGGCTTGGGTCGGGTAGTACTCGGGCAGCTCGGTGATCTTGTCGAACAGCGCGCTGCCCTGCGCGTCGTAGAACCACTTGGGCGGCAGCGATTTCGGGTCCGAGCTCAGGCCGGCCCGCGCGTCGTCGCGCAGGGCCTCGGCGAGGAATCCAGCTGGCAGCCGACGGTCCAGGGATGTCATCGGGTCGGGATCCTTCCGTCTATGACCGTCGGGTTCTCCGCAGGCTCATGGCGTTGGGTGGCGGGCCGGTCCAGTTTCGTGACGAGTGACCTGCTGGCGGCGACGCGGTGATGACGGAATCGCCGGGACCTCGGTCCAGCCAGGCTCGTCGTCGCCGGGCTCCGAGGCGACGATCACGCCGTCTGGCGCCGGGCCGGTAGTACAAGGTGTCGCCCGCCGCGGTGGCGGCGATCAGCCGGCCGTCGGTCAGCAGGAAGTTGAACCGGCCCGGTCACGCCCGGCCGCGTCCAGCGTCGCGATGGTGTCCGGCCAGGGCGTCCGCGGCCGCCAGGCCCAGCCGGAGCCGGTGCAGGACCAGCGCCCAGAGCAGCGCCGAGTCGACCCGGGCCACCAGCCCGAGGAGCAAGTCAGCGGGCAGCGCCGCGGCGAGCCCGGCCGACGGAGCCCGGCCACCCGTCGATCACGCCGTTGTGGCTGAACAGCCACCGGCCGGAGCTGAAAGGGGCGACGGCGGCCGGGTCTCAGGTCGGTGCCCGCGGTCGCGCAGCGCACGGCCGCGAGCATCGCGCACCGACCTGGTCACCCTGGCGACGTCGGCGAAAGACTCGTCTCCCCAGATGGGAATCGTGCCGCCGGTACCTGGCGGGGTCAGGGTCGACGGGGGACGTACCAGCCCACGCCGAACCCGTCCGCGTTCACCGTCCCGTACCGCTGCAAGCGCGGGGCCCACGCCTGCTTGTACAGGCCGTGCGGCGGCTCGATGACGACCGAACGCAGCGTCGCGGGCGGCCCGAGGTACGCCAGGTGCCTGCACATCAGGCCGTCTCCCCGGGCGCGCCCGGCCGAGCGGGCGGTACGGAACCCGGAGAAGATCTGCCGCCTGATCGGGTAGTCCCAGTTGCGGAACGTGCTGCGGCAGGCCACCGGGCTGACCGCGAACGAGCCGCCGCGCAGCACCTTGTACTCGGGCCCGAAGAACACCTCGGAGTACTCACGGTAGGGCCAGGCCCGGAAGCCCGGGGTACGGACCGAAGTCCGAGCTCGTCCATTCCCAGACGTCCCCGATGAGCTGCCTGGCGCCGCACGGCGCCGCCCCGTCCGGGTAGGATCCGGCCGGCGCCGGGCGCAGGAAGGCCTGGCCCAGGTTGGCGTGCCAGGCGCGCGGCTCGGTGTTGCCCCAGGGATACCTGCGGGTCAGGCCGGTGGCCGGGTCGAACCTGGCCGCCTTCTCCCACTCGGCCTCGGTCGGCAGCCGTGCGCCCGGCCCAGCGCGCGTAGGCGTCCGCCTCGTACCAGCACACGTGCACCACCGGCTCGTCGGGCACGACCGGCTCGGGCCGGCCGAACACCCGGCGGGTCCACTGGCCGCCGTCCCGGCTCCAGTACAGCGGCGCGGCCAGCCCGGCCTGCTGCCGGTGCTTCCAGCCGGCCGGGGTCCACCAGCGCGGGTCGTCGTATCCGCCGTCCGCGATGAACTCGGCATACGCGCCGCAGGTGACCGGCGTGGTGTCGAGGAAGAACGGGGCCAACGTCCACGGCGTGCGCGGGCCGCTCGTTGTCCAGCGCCCACGGTTCGGTGGAGGTGCCCATGGTGAACGGGCCGCCGGGCACGAGCACCTCGGACGGCAGCCGGGCCGCGTCGGCCGGGGCTGGCCCGGGGCGGTCGGCGGCCAGCACCGGAGCCCCGGCCCGGATCTGGTGGGTGATCAGCATGGTCTCGTCGTGCTGCACCTCGTGCTGGGCGACCATCCCGAACGCGAACGTGTCACCGACCGTCCGGCCGGTCCGGAGCCGCCGAATCCGGGGTCGCGGAACCGGGCCCGGTCGAGCAGGTCCAGGACCCGTCCGCGCACCTCGCGGCCGTAGGCCCGGGCCTGCTCGGGCGGCAGCAGCGGCAGCGACGGGACGCTCGGAACGGGGGTGCTCGAACGCGTCATACAGCGGGTCGATTTCCGGGTGGAGCGGCTCGCGGCCGTCGACCTCGCGCAGCAGCCAGAGTTCTTCCTGGTTGGCGATGTGCGCGAGATCCCAGACCAGCGGCGACATCAGCGGTGAGTGCTGCCGGACCAGGTCGGCGTCGTCGACGCAGTCGGTGAGCAGCGACGTCCGCTCCCTGCGCGCCTGTCAGTTCCCTCGCGATCAGCTCGCGCAGGGTCGCGGCGGTGTGGAGATCGGCCTGATGCTCCGTACCGGCCTGTAGGTCGGTCATCCGATTCCCTCCAGTTGATCATCGGCCGGACATCGGTCCTTCAGCACGTAGCGTTCGGTGAATTCGGCGACCGCCTGCTGGATCGGGGCGGGCGCGCCCGGATCGGCTCAGCGCGTCGGCGGCGGCCTCGAAACACCGCTCGGCCGGCCCGGCTCAGGTCCGGGTCGCCGGGGCCGTACCTGGCCGCGCGCAGCCACGGCCCCATCGGGTCCTGGCCCCGCGGGATTTCTCCCACACCGGCTCGGCGGCGGCCATCGCGGCCTCGGCGGCTCGCTCGTCGCTGGTCAGCGCGGACACGACGGCCGCGGGCACGATCCACCCGTCCCCGGGCTGGGCGTCGATCATGCGCAGCTCCATGTGCCCGCGCGGGCGCACCGGCGGGAACAAGGTGGACAGGTGGTAGTCCAGGTCGCCGGGTTCGGGCGGGCGCAGGCCAGGCGGTACGGCGGAACCGCCGCGCAGCCACTCACGGAAGGTCAGCCCGGGCGGCGACGTCCAGTCCGGTGAATCGGGCTGGCGGACGCACATGAGCTGGGCGTCCAGGGCGTACGCGGTCCACGCGTCGCGCGGATCACCGTTCGCCGCGGGGGCCCGGGTTCGCCCCGGGTCCATGTTCGCCCACACCTGCTGCCGGGCCGAACGCCAGCCGGTGGGCTTGCCGTCCCGCAGCGGCGAGTTCGCGAACGCCGCCACCAGCACCGGCCCGATCGCGTGCAGCAGCCGCCAGCGCGAGCGGTACCCGATGCTCGCCGGCGCCGTCCTCGCCGGCGTCCACGCACACCTGGACCGACGCGGTGCCGCACATCATCTGACGGCCCCACGGGCCCTCGCCGGTCGAAGAATTTCTCCATCGCGGCGTACCGCGGGAGGTCCAGCACGCGCCGGGGCGGGCGCAGCGGGTCCAGGCCGTAACCGCACAGTTCAAGGCCGCACGGCGGCGGCCGCGTCCCGGAGGGCGGCCAGGTCACGCCCGGTCACCTCGAGAAGCTCGCCAAGCGTAGCCGCGGGCGCCGAGCTCAGCTCAAGTTGCCCGCCAGGCTCGACCGTGAGCGAGGCGCCAGAAGGAAGAGATTGAAAAGCTAGGATCCGGAACGGTCCTGCGTGCGTGTCCCGGATCGCGTGATGCCGTGAGGGCCGATGGCCCAGCCCCGCTGTCCGCGGGACCACCCGCGACCCGGCGAGCGCCGCCGCGACCTGTTCCGCCCGCACCGGCAGAGCGGGATCACGACGATCACGGACTAGCCACTCGAGTTCGACGCCTACCCGTTCCGGCGGGCCTGTCTTGAAGCAGATACCGTGGACCTGCGCTTCCGCGTCGGCCTCGGTAAACCGCGCCCCCTTGATCACGATTGCAACACTACCTGATCGTCCTCCCCGGGCCCTAGGCACCGCCGGCGTGTCGTGGCTCCGGCTATTCCTCCTCACAGCGAAGTTTCAGCTTGAGGTGGTAGCTTGCGCGCACCGTCCACCATGGTTCGTCACGTTTCGTCGCGTATGAGGTGACACGCCGTAGTCGTGAACCTGGCCGTCGGGGGCCAAGGGCTCTGGCAGGATGTAACTCGATGAAGGTACCGTCCGTGAGGATTCCGCTGCTAATGCGGGGTAAGGCTGAGGAGCCGCCCGGCATTGTCGCTGTGGCGCGCGTCGATCGCCGGACGAAGAACATCACCAAGCGGCTCAACCCCGGCGAGATCGCCATCATCGATCACTCCGACCTGGACCGGGTCAGCGCCGAGGAACTGATCAGGCGGAAGGTCTCGGCCGTCGTCAACGCCTCGGTCAGCATCACCGGGCGTTACCCCAATCTGGGCCCGCAGCTACTGCTCGAGGCGGGCATCCCGGTCGTCGACGGGGCCGGCCAGGACGTGCTGGCCCGGGTGCCCGACGGCACCACGGTCCGGCTGGACGAGGAGACCCTGTACGTCGGCGAGACGGTGGTCGCCAAGGGAACGCCGCTGACCAAGGAGTCGGTGCAGGCGGCGATGGCCGAGGCCAAGGACATGGTCGCGGTGCAGATCGAGTCGTTCGCCGCGAACACGCTGGAGTTCCTGCGGCGAGAGCACGAACTGCTGACCCACGGCATCCCGGCGCCCGAGATGGAAACGGACATGAAGGGCCGGCATGTCCTGGTCGTGGTGCGCGGCTACCACTACCGCGAGGACATCGCGGCCCTGCGGCCCTACATCCGCGAGTACAAGCCGGTGATGGTGGCCGTGGACGGCGGCGCGGACGCTCTGATCGAGGCCGGTTACCAGCCCGACGCCATCTTCGGCGACATGGACTCGGTGTCGGACGAGGCGCTGTGCTGCGGCGCTGAACTGGTGGTGCACGCCTACCCCGACGGCCGCGCGCCCGGGCTGGCCCGGGTGCGTGAGCTCGGCCTGGACGCGGTCACCTGCCCGGCCCCCGGGACGAGCGAGGATGTCGCGCTGCTCGTCGCCGACGCCAAGGGGGCCAGCCTGATCGCGGTGGTGGGCACGCACCATACGCTCGAGGAGTTCCTCGACAAGGGCCGGCCGGGGATGTCAAGCACGTTCATCACGCACCTGCGGGTGGCGGGCAAGCTGGTCAACGCCCGGGGCGTGCACCAGCTTTACCAGAGCCGGATCTCCAGCTGGTCGCTGCTCGTCCTGGTGCTCGCCGCGGCGGTGACCGTGTTCGTCGCCGTCGTGTTCTCGCCCGCTAGCCCCATCCTGGCCAGGTACTTCGAAGCGACCTGGCATTCATTCACCTACTGGCTGACCGGAAAATTCTAGTGATCGACTTTCGCTATCACCTTGTCTCCATCGTGGCGGTCTTCCTGGCGCTGGCCATCGGGATCGTGCTCGGCTCCACCGAGCTGCAGGGCACCACGTACAACGTCCTGAACCGCACCACCGCCAAGCTGCAGGGCGAGTATGACCAGACGCGCGGCCAGCTGGCTACGGCCCAGGCGCAGGCCAACGAGGGTGAGGCCTACGCCCAGGCGATCGAGCCCGCGGTCCTGCGCGACCTGCTGCCCGGCCAGCGGCTGCTCATCGTCACCGAGCCGGGCGCCTCGTCCGCCGCCGTCGCCGGGATCAGCACCGCGGCCGCCGACGCGGGCGCCACCGTCACCGGGCAGATCGCCTTGCAGCCCAAGTTCTTCGACACCAGCGCGACCACGCAGGACAGCCTGAACCAGACCACCCTGGACCTGGATCGGTCCTCGAACATCCCCTTGACCAGCAGCGAAAGTTACCAGCAGCAGGCCGCGCAGCTGATCGCCAGCGAGATCCTGGTCAAGTCGGGCACGGCCGTCCGGTTCCGCGTCGTCGAGCCCGAGCTCCGGTCAGGACAGCAACGCGCAGTCGATGCTCGCGGCGTACGCCCAGGCCGGGTTCCTCACCACCACCGGGCAGCCCGCCGGCCAGGCGGACCTGGCGGTCGTCGTGACCCCGCAGACCATGCCGAACGACGGCAGCGCGGACCAGCTGGACCAGGTGCTCGTGCCGCTGGCCACCGAACTGGCCGCCAGCAGCTCGGCCACCGTGGTCGCGGGCACGCAGGCGGGCTCGGGTCCGGGCAGCCCGATCGCGGTGCTGCGCTCGAACAACGTGGCCAACCAGGTCTCCACCGTCGATGACGCGGACCTGGTCTCCGGGCAGACCGTGGTCATCCAGGCGCTGGCCGCCATGCTGGCCGGGGCAAGGCCGCGAGTTACGGGTTCGCGGCCAACGGCGCCAGCGCCGTCGCCCCGAGTCCCGCGCCCACACCGTCCGCCTCCGCATCGTCCGTCCGCCACGCCCTCGACCAAGAAGAAGGCGAAGTAATGAGCGAGGATGGCGGCCTGGAGGCTTGCGGCTGATACACGAGCCTGGCCGGGAGCGAGCGCTGCGGGCGCGGCCAGGCTGGCGTACGCCGCCCTGAACCGGCGGCCGCCGGGCGGGGCCAAGAACTGGTCGCGGACCAACCACCGGGGCGAGCCGGTCACGTTGCTCGAGGGGCCCGCCGTCGCGGCCGGCGCCATCGCGGGCGTGCTGGCCCAGGCGGGCGTGCGGGCCATGAGCGGATCATCGCCCGTCCCCGGGCCGACGCGGCGGCGGTGCTGGCCGCGGTCGGAGCGGCGGCGTTCGGGGCCTATGACGACCTGGCGGGCTCGGGGGACCGGCGCGGCTTCCGTGGTCATCTGGGCGCGCTGCGGCACGGCGAGCTGACCACCGGAGCGGTGAAGCTGGGGGCATCGGTGCCACCGGCCTGCTCGGCGCGGCCGTGGCCGGCGGTCCGGCCGCGGACATCGTCCTCAACGCCGGGCTCATCGCCGGGGGCGCGAACCTGCTGAACCTGTTCGACCTGCGGCCCGGGCGGGCGATCAAGGTGGCGGTCGCCGCCGGCGCTCCCGGGGTCATCGGGCCGCTCGCCGTGGCCGCCCCGCGGCCGCCCCGCTGGGCGCCGCGCTGGCCCTGCTCCCCGAGGACCTCGCCGAGCGCGCGATGCTCGGCGACGCCGGCGCCAACGCGCTCGGCGCCATGCTCGGAGCCTGCGCCGCCGGCCTGCCCGGCCGGCCAGGATCGCCCTGCTCGCCGGGATCGCCGGGTTGACGGCGGCCAGCGAGAAGGTCAGCTTCACCAAGGTGATCGAGCGCACCCCGGCGCTACGCCGGCTGGACATGCTGGCCGGCGCCCCGCGAACCAGGTGCCCGTGGTGCCGGTTCCGGCGTGACCGTGCCCGTGGCCGAGCGGGGGAGTGCTCGGCGACGGGGCGGGGGGATCGGCCGCGCGGCGGTGCTGATCGGTGCCATCACCATGGCGGCGCGGGTCATCGGGTTCGGCCGTCAGGTCGTGTTCGCGCACACGGTTCAGGCTTCGTGCCTGGGTACCGCCTACACCACCGCGAACATGGTGCCGAACATCATCTACGACATCGTCATGGGGGGCGCCCTCACCGCGGTCGTGGTGCCGGTGCTGGCCGGCCCTGACCTGGACCGTGCTCAGGTGCGCCAGACCTCCGCCGCGCTGCTGAGCTGGGCGGTGCTGCTGCTGGTACCGGTCAGCGCGCTGGTCGCGCTGGTGGCGCGGCCGCTCGTGTCGGTGCTGATCGGCGGGGCACCGGGGTGCCCGCGGACCGCGATGGTCGCCCTCGCCGCCCGGATGCTCGTGGTGTTCGCGCCGCAGATCCTGCTCTACGGCCTGGCCGTGGTGCTGTACGGCATCCTGCAATCCCGCCGCAGGTTCGCCGCGCCCGCGCTGGCCCCGCTGCTGTCCAGCCTGGTCGTGATCGGCGCGTACTTCTGGTTCGGGGTGGCGGGCCAGGGGTACCAGGACATGCTCAGGCCGGTGCCCACTCTTGCCTGGGTGGTGCTGGCGGCCGGGACGACCGTGGGCGTCGCGGCCCTGGTGCTGACCCCGATCCTGCCCGCGCTCCGGCTCCACCTGCGGCTCAGGCCCGCGCTGCGGTTTCCGGCCGGAGTCGGAGCACGGGTCCGCTCGCTAGCCACCGCCGGGGTCGCGACGCTCATCGCCCAGGACGCCTCGGTGGCGGTGGTGATCGTGCTGGCCAACTCCCGCGGCGTCCGCGGTGCGCTCGTGCTCTACAGCTTCGCCTGGGCGGTGTTCTTCGTGCCCTACGCCGTGCTGGCCGTCCCCATCGCCACCAGCGCCTTCCCCGAGCTGTCCGCCCGCGATGACCGCTTCGACGCCACCAGCGCCACCTCCACCCGGGCCGTGACGGTGGCGTCCTGGCTGGGGGTGGCGGGGATGGCGGGCACCTGCGTGCCGCTGGCGCGGGTGTTCCAGTCCCACGTCGACCAGGGCACGGACGCCAGGCAGCTCGCGATCGCGCTGGCCGCGTTCGCGCCCGGGCTCGTCGGGTACGGCCTGACCGCGAACCTGTCCCGGGTGCTTTACGCCTACGGGCGGAGCCGGGCCGCGGCCCTGGCGGTCAGCGGCGGCTGGCTGCTGGTGATCGTGGCGGACCTGGCGATCGTCCCGTTCGTGTCGCGGTCGGCGGTGGTGCCCTGGCTCGGAGCGGCCACGACCATCGGGCTGACCGGCTCCGGCGTGGCGCTGCTCATGATCGTTCGGCGGGTCCGCGGACGCGCCGCGCTGCGCGGGTGCGCGCGCGCCACCCTGGCCGGGCTGGCGGGCGCGCTGGCCGGGGCCGCGGCCGGCCTGGGGGTGGCGGGCGGGCCTCCCGGTGAGCGGGTTCCTGCCCAACGTGGCGGTCACGCTGCTGGCCAGCGCGGCCGTGCTGGTCGCCTTCTTCGCGGTGGTGGCCTGGGCCGACGGTGGTGACCTGCGCGCGGTGGTCCGCCGCGTGCTCCGGACGTGAAGCTCGCCTTCGTGCTCGGTACCAGCACGGGCGGCACCGGGCGGCACGTCCGCATGCTCGCGGCCGGCGTGCGCGGCCCGGGGCATTCCCGCCGAGGTGTTCGGGCCGGCGCAGACCGACCGCGACTTCGGTTTCAGCGCGGTCCCCGGCGTGGGGTTCACCGCCGTCGACATCGCGGACCGGCCGCGCGTCCGCCGCGACCTGGCGGCGATCCTGAGGCTGCGCCGCCTGCTGCGGGCCTGGCGGCCCGACGTGGTGCACGCGCACGGCCTGCGGGCTGGGGCGCTGGCCGCGATCGCCGCGGCGTTCGTCCGGCCCGACGCCTATGACGCCAGGCCCGCGCTGATCGTCACCGTGCACAACGCGTCCGCCGCGGGCGGCGTCACCGGCGCGATCTACCGCGTGCTCGAGCTGATCGTCGCGCGCCGCGCCGACTCCGTGCTGTGCGTGTCCCCGGACCTGCAAGAGCGTATGCGGGCCGCAGGCGCCCGCCGGGTCGGGCCCGCGCCGGTCCCCTCCCCAGCCCCTCCAGCCCCCCCAGCCCCGCAGACCTCGGCCACCCCGCCAGCCCCGCCAGACCAGGACCGCCCCGTAGTCCTCGCCGTGGGCAGGCTCGCCCGCCAGAAGGGCTTCGGCACGTTGATCGATGCGGCCACACGGTGGCGGGACATCAAGCCCGAGCCCGTGCTGATCGTGGCCGGCGAGGGTCCCCTGGCGGCCGAGCTGAAGAGCCAGGCGGCCGCGCTGCCGGATCGATGCGCGCTTCCCCGGCCAGCGCGACGACGTGCCCGCGCTGCTGGCCGCGGCCGCCGTCTTCGTGCTGCCCAGCGTGTGGGAAGGCCAGCCGCTCATCCTGCAAGAAGCGCTCCGGGCGGGCGTCCCGATCGTCGCTACCCGGGTCGGCGGCATCCCCGAGCTCACCGGCGAGGACGCCGCCCTCCTCGTTCCGTCCGGCGACTCGGACCGGCTCGCCGATGCGGTGCGTGCGGTGCTTGCCGATTCCGCCCTGGCCGCCCGGCTGCGCCAGGCCGCGCTTGACCGCGCCCGCGCCCTGCCGACAGAGGCCGACGCCGTCACCGCGGCCCTGGCCGAATACGTGCGGGCCGCAAAGGACCGCGCCGGTCCGGCCGCGATATCCTAAGAGAACTCACTTTCCCTGCCGCACGGCTTTCGCGGCTACGGTGTGCGCAACAGGAGCGGCGGATGGATGACCAGCACCACGCCGCCTGGGTCGGTGCCTTGCGGCGTCCGGCCGTCGACCCCGGTGTCCCTCGTGCTGCCCGCGCCCTGCTGACCGCGCCAGGCACCCTCCTGACCCCCGCGTACCGGAACCGGCCCGGCCGGCACCGCGATTACCTGCCCACCGATCCCGGCAGGCGGGGAGCCACGATCGAAGGGGCGGTCAGCGGCATGGCCGCGGCCGGGCTTATCGCTGTTTTCGGCGCGACCCCGCTGGCCATCGGGGTGCTGATCTTCCAGACGCCGGCCGGCTGGGAAGCCGCGCTTGGCCGTTACGCTCTGCTGCTCGCGGAAGTCATCGCGGTCATCACCACCGTGGTGCTGGCCGCCCGGATCGTCCGCTTCGGGCAGCCCGACGGCAAGGTGCCGGCCGAGATGGCCGCACGCACTTATCATGGCCGTTATCTGACCGCCGCCGATTTCGACGCCCGGTCCAGGGCGCTGCTGCGGCGCGCGCAAGATGCGGCCGACATCGTGACCGCTTCGGAGGTCTGCCGGGCCGGGATGCTAGATGAGGCCGCGGGTGCGGCCCTGGCCGGTCAGGAGTGGGACATCGCCCTCGCGCTGCGCGAGCAGGCCCGGCTCCGAGCCAGGCGCGCCGAACTTTCCGCGGCTCACGCGGGCGCGGTGACCACCGCGCTGCTCGAGCGCCACGTCCAGGCCGCCGAGCTCGCAGACTCCAGTGTCGCGGCCCGCGTCGCGGCGCTTGAGCGTTACGCCGCCGAGGTCCGTGAGGCAGACGCCGCCTACCGCGACTGGGAGCAAGCCGACGCCCTGGCCGAGCTCAGCGGACAGCACCTGGACATGCTCGCCCGTACCGCCGCTGACGAGCACGGCATCGAAGCGATTCAGGTGATGTCACAGCAGGCCCGCGCGGTTCGCCTCGCCCTCCGCGAACTGGCCGAGTAGTGACGGCCGCCCGCCGCGCCATTCATTCCTGCCGGTCAAAACCGCTCTGACGTTCCCGGAGTGAGCAGTCCCCGGTTGAACGCCTCGGCTACGGCGGCCGCGCGGTCGCTGACGCCGAGCTTGGCGTAGATGTTGAGCAGGTGAGACTTGATGGTGGCCTCGCTGATGAAGAGCCTGGCGGCCGCTTCCCGGTTGGTGGTCCCGGCCGCGACCAGGGCGAGGACCTCGAGTTCCCGGTGGCTGAGCGGTCCCTGGCCGGGCCCTCCCGCGCCGGGCATCCGAAATTGGCTCATCAGCCGGGCGGCCACCGAGGGCGAGAGAACAGACTCCCCCCGGGCCGCGGCCCGGACCGCCCGCAGCAGGTCGGCGCGGGGAGCATCCTTGAGCATGTAGCCGGTCGCGCCCGCCTCAATCGCCGGCAGCACGTGGCTGTCGGTGTCGTAGGTGGTCAGCACCAGGACGCGCGCGGTGCTGCCCCGCTTCACTAGTTCGGTGATCGCGGTCAGGCCGTCGGTGCCAGGCATCCGCAGGTCCATCAGGATAACGTCGGGTTTGAGCGCCAGGGCGAGCCGGACGGCCTCGGCGCCGTCGGCGGCCTCACCGAGCACCTCGAATTCCGGATCACGGGCGAACATGCTGCTCAGCCCGTCCCTGACCACGGGGTGATCATCGGCGATCAGCAGCCTGATCGGACCGGAGTGGCTCATGACCAGGCCCCTGCGGGCGGCGCCTGGACGCAGGCCGAGATCGCCGTGCCCGCGCCTGGTTCCGATTCAATCTGCAGCGTGCCCGCCAGGCTCTCGATCCGCTGCCGCATCGCGACCAGCCCGAATCCGCCGCCGTTCCGGCTGGCCCCGACCTCGTGTCCGGCCGCCCCCTCGCCGAGCCTGGCCGGATCGAAGCCCTTGCCGTCGTCGCGCACATCCAGGGCGACCTCGTGTTCCATGTAGGACAGTGTCACCCACACTCTCGCGGCCTCGGCGTGCCTGGCCACGTTGGCTAGTCCTTCCTGTTCCGTGCGGAGCAGGGCAAGCTCGGATTCGGCCGGTAGTGGTCTTGCGGCTCCGTTCGTGCTGAACTGGACCGCGATGGCGTGCCGGGCCGACCATTGGTCGGCGACGTCCGACATCGCGTCGCTCAGCCGGCCCCGCTCCAGCGGCTCGGGTCGCAGCGCGTCGACCGACCGCCGCGCCTCGGACAGGCTTTCCCTGGCCAGCCTGGTTGCGGCCCCGAAATGGCGGCGCCAGCCGGCCGGATCTTCGCTGGCCTGCTCGGCCGCCTGCAGCTGGGTGATGATCCCGATCAGTCCCTGGGCCAGGGTGTCGTGTATTTCCCGTGCCATCCGCTGCCGCTCGTCGAGGATCCCGGCTTCCCTGGCCTGGATCATAAGCTGCTCGTGCAGGCCCGCGTTCTCAGCCAGCGTCGCTTCGAGCCTGCGGTTGGCCTCGCTTACTTCGTCAAGGGCCAGCTCGCGCTGGTCCTTCTGCTGGTCGTTCCGGTGGTCGAACCAGGCGAGGCCGCACAGGGGGAGTACGTTGACGGCGACGATAGCGACGTATATGACCACGCCGAGCGCCGTGTCTTTATTCACGCCGTACGCCTGCCCGGTGCTTGCCACCACCGCGACCGCGCCCACGCCGACCAGCCGCCCCGGCCAGCGCAGGACCCCGAACGCGTAGAAATAACCGGCGGGGGTAAGGAACCCGAACCAGGGATCCCGGATGACCAGGACCGCCATGATCGCGACAAACACGGTGAAGAACACCGCCATCACCCGCGGGCGCACCCACCAGGCGGGGTGCAGCGTGAACACCCACAGCATCCACACCGCGTCGAGCGCGCACAGGATCATGTCGATGCGCAGGGAACCGCCATGGGAGTGCTTTTCTCCGACCGTGAAGGCGGTCAGCACTCCGAGCAGGATGTAGGGCCCGACGTACAGCACCGGGCGCATGCGCCGCTCCGCCGCGTCCGGCTCGCGGGCGAGCGGCATCTGATTAGTCATCTGCGTCATCCGTGTGAAAACTACTCCCAGCGAAACAATTTAGCCGCCGCCAGGCCGAACGCTACCGCGTAGGCCGCCAGGGTCAGCAGCTGCAGCGAGGTCGGCCAGTGCCCCAGGGTCGCGTTCTGCAGCGCGGGCACCGCCGCGCCCAGCGGGGTGGCGTGGCTGATGTGCTGCAATACCCGCGGCATGTTCGGGATGGGCAGCCACAGTCCGGCGAAGAACATCATCGGGTAGAACACGACCGCCCCGATGCCCCGGGCGACATTGCCGGTCGGCGCCACCGCGGCGATGAACAGGCCGATGGCCATCAGCGCGGCGGCAGCCAGCAGACCAGCCACGGCGAACCCGGCGAGCTGGCCCGGCCAGGCCACGCCGTACCCGATCCTGGCCACGGCCAGAATGAGGATCACCGTAACCGCGGCGGCGCCGAGCTTGACCGCGAGCTGGGCGGTGAGCACCCGGATCGGGCCCGCCGGAGTGGTCTGCAAGCGGCGCAGGACGCCGATCTCCCGGTAGCCCGCCAGCACCGTCGGCATGGTCAGGAGCGACAGCAGGGCCACCGAGAAGACCAGCAGGATCGGCACGTAGACATCCAGCACAGTGAGGCCGCCGTAGACCTTGACCGGCCGGTTGAAGGAGCGGATGCTGCCGAAGATGATGAGCAGGAGCAGCGGGACCGCGACGGTGAGCAGCATCCCGACGGCCGCTCGGCCCCGGGTGAACAGTTTCAGCTCGATGAGGGTGAGCCGTCCCAGCGCGGACCCGTGGGCGGCGGCCGGCGGCGGCGCGGTCGTGACAGACATGGTTGTTTCTCCTTGATCCTGGGCGAGTTAGTTCTGGCCGGCGCTGGGCCCGGCCCCTGAGTGCCTGCCGGTCAGCGTGAGGAACGCGTCCTCCAGGCTGCCTTGCTCCACGCGCAGCTGGTGGGCCACGATCTGATGGCGGGCCAGCACCGAAGTAACCGCGTTCAGCGCGTTGCTGTTGCCGGTGACCACCACGACATCGCCCCTGTGGATGACGTTGGTGACATCGGGCAGGTGAGTCAGCAGCCCGTCATCGAACGGAACGGACGGCCGGAACTGGATCCGCTGCTCGGACTCGGCCCGCTCGGCCAGCGCGGCCGGGCTGTCCACCACCACGACCCGGCCCGCGTCGATCAGCGCCACCCGGTCGCAGAGCCGTTCGGCTTCCTCCATAAAGTGCGTGACCAGCACGATCGTGACCCCGCGCGAGCGAACCCCCTCGATCAGCTCCCAGGTATCGCGCCTGGCTTGCGGGTCCAGGCCGGTGGTGAGCTCGTCGAGCACCGCCACCTGAGGGCTTCCGACCAGGGCCAGCGCGATCGAGAGCCGCTGCTTCTGGCCGCCGGACAGGTGGCCGAACTTGGTCTTGGCCTTGTCCGCCAGCCCGAGCACCTCCATCAGCTCATGCCAGTCGGCCGGGGCACGGTAGAACGCGCTGTAAAGCTCCAGTGCCTCCGCGACGCGCAACTGGTCAGGCAGCTGGCTGTCCTGTAGTTGCACGCCTAGCCGCTGGGTCAGTTCGGCCCGGTCCCGCTGAGGGTCCAGCCCGAGCACCGTGATCTGGCCCTGGTCCGGGGCCCGCAGGCCCTCGATGCATTCCACCGTGGTGGACTTGCCCGCGCCGTTCGGGCCGAGAATCCCGAAGATCTCGCCCTCGGCCACGGCGAAGGAAATATCGTCAACCGCTACGGTCTTCCCGTAACTCTTGTGCAGGTGCTGCACCTCGATGACAGCTGGCATGCGCTCCGTCCTCCTTAGGCCCCGTCGCCTTCGCGGCTGGGGTACCTTCAGCCTCGCGGCACGGGGCCGGGTGCGCATCGACCGGTCAGCCGGGTCTGCGGCGGAATCGCCCGCCTGGCCGGACGGTTGAGCCGATCCGCCGATCGGCTGACTGGCTGCCGGTAAAGCGCCGACCCGGCGGATCGCCGGCACCAGCAGGGCGATCAGTGCGCAGGCGCTGACGGCCGAGGCGCAGGTGAACATGGCGTCGGCCGCGGAGGCGGTGCGCGCGATCAGTCCAAGCACGTTGTTGAAGACCAGCAGGGCCGCGCTCTGCGCCAGGCTCAGCAGCGCCTGGATCCTGGCCAGGTGAGTACGCGGCGCGGTGCCCATCAGGACCGGGGCCAGGTTGCAGACGAAGGTGCCGGTCCCCAGGCCCATCATGAACGCACCGGTAACCGCGAGGCTTTTCGCCGGCGTCAGGCCGAGGAGCAGCTCGCCGGCGCCGATCATGGCCAGGCCAAGCGCGGCCGTCAGGCCGGGGCGGGATACGGCCCCGCGCCGGGTGACCAGGAGCGCTATCACGATTCCCCCGGCCGCCTGCGCTCCCACGATCACCCCCGCCACCGCCGCCGGCCAGTGATGCTGACGTGCGATCAGCGGCACAAGCAGCAATGTCGCCGGGATAACGAATCCTGCCACCCCGGCGACGAGCAGCAGCAGCGTGGCCAGACCCGGCGTCTTGACCGCCACCCGGATACCGTCGGCGGACTCCCGCAGGACATGGCGACGCGGTGCGTCGGGCGGCGTGAACCGGGGCCTGATGGCGATCAGGGCGATCAGGACGACGCCGAAGCTGATCGAGTCGGTCAGCGAGGCGGCCGGGAAACCGGCGAACCCCACCAGCGCTCCGCCGACGGGCCCGCCAATCATGGTCACGAGCTGGCTGCCGGACTGCCGCAAGGCCAGCGCCCGGGGCAGGTCGGCGTCTGTCACCAGCTGCCGGGGCATCGACCCAGCTGAGGGCAGGTAGAACGCGTTTACCGTGCCGATGATCAGGCCCGCGATCACCAGCAGGACCAGCGAAGTGCCCCAGAGCCAGCTCACCCCGGCCAGGACAGCCGCGATGGCGAACATGATGCTGTCACCGGTGATCATGACGCGCCGGGCTCCCAGGCGATCCCCGATGGCGCCGCCAATCAGCAGAAGCACGGTGCTTGGCAGGCTGATCGAGGAGAGCACCAGGCCGGTCGCCAGGCCGCCGCGGGCCGAAGCCGCCCAGCCCAGGGCGAAATACAGAGCCGCATCGCCGACCTGGGAAACCAGGGCGCCCCCCAGCCAGACCACGTACGACCGGGGCAGGCGGGCCACGAGGATGTCGCCGGCCTCGGTGGCAGTCATGGTGGCATGCTAGGGCCTACCACCGACACGCCATCGGGACCGCCGGGCAGCCGGGTGCGCCACAGTTATGTAGGACCCAGCGAGTTCGCTCCACAATCACAGCAGGGCCGAGCCCAGGTACGCGCCGCTAAGGTGACGCCGGGAGCGTGGCCGACGGAGCGGGCGACACGACCGAGGACGGCGACGAGGTGGGGGTCGGCGTCGGGGTCGCGCTGACGGTCGGGCCGGTCTTTTGCGACGGGCGCGGTGAGCTGATCGTGGGTCTCGGGCTAGTGGGTGTGACCGTGGGCGCCGAGGTAGTCGTCGGCGTCACCGTGGCCGGGGCGGTGCCGGATCCGGACGAGGAAGAGGAGTTGGTCAGCTTCGGCGTCGGCGGCTTGACCCAGAAGTAGACCACCAGGGTGACCAGGAAAATGCCGATCAGCGCCCAGGTGGAGGTCCGTATCCGTCGTATCTGCTGCATCAGTCACTTCCCGTCGGCCCGGCGGGGCTGAAGGGGTCAGGGGGACCGGAAGCACCGGAGGCATTGGAGGGGTTGGATGCGCCATCTGGTTCTGTGGTTTCCAGGCTTGGCGGCAGGTAGATGCCCTCGTGGCGGAGCCCCGCCGCGATCCGGACGCGCAGCATCCGCCCGACCCTGAACTGCTCACCTGGCAGCGTCCTGGCCACCACACGAAGCTGGAAGTGGTCCACGTCCAGGCTCTGCACCCCCATGACCGCCGGGGCATCGAACAGGTAATCGCGCATCTCCGGATCCTTGTAGGCTTCCTCTCCGATTGCCCGTAGCAGGCTGCTGACCCGGGTGACGTCCGTGGTGGCGGGGACGGGCACGTCCACCACCGCCCGGGCCCAGTCTCGGGACAGGTTGGTCACCTGGCTGATCTGCCCGTTGGGTGTCATGACCACCTCGCCGTCGACGGTGCGCACCGTGGTCACCCGCAGGTTGACGTCCTCGACGGTCCCGATGGCCGGCTCACCGATGCCCGGCACCGACAGACGGATGAGGTCGCCGAAGCCGTACTGGCGCTCGGTGATGATGAAGAAGCCGGCCAGCAGGTCCTGCACGATGCGCTGAGCCCCGAATCCCAGCGCCACGGCCGCCACGGCGGCCGGGGCGACCAGATTGGTCACGGGGATACCGAGTCGGGCCAGGACGGCCAATCCGGTTGCGCAGTAGATGATCACCAGGGTGGCCCAGGTGATCACCGACGCCACCGCGTGCCGGTGCTTGGAGGCTTCGGTGGCGACCAGGGTGTCCGTCTCGCGGGCGTTGGCGTCGATCCGGGCCGTGATCTTCCCGCCCAGCCAGGTCGCGAACCGGGTCAGCAAGATTGCGCCGGTCAGCAGCAGGATGATCTCCAGCCCGCTGCCACGAGCCCACAGGCTGACGTCAGAAAGATTCGTGTTACTCACAGGCATAGCCTTCCATGATGGCTGACGTCTGCCACCACTTCGAACCGCCGCCCGGCCAGCACCGGCCAACCCTGGAAGACAAAGGAGGTCTAATGCGCGCACCCTGGTCTGTGGGAGCGGTGATAACCGTTTAGCGTCCTGTGACGCCTGTAAGCTTGGAGACGAATCGTCGGGCTAAGGATCTTTTCCACAGGCGCAGTTCTCGCATGTGCCGTAACGCGCGAGTGCTCCGTGGTCCCGCTCAGCCGGGCCGGTTCCCATAAGTCCCGCTCATCACACCCGCCCCGGGCCTTGCCGCCGGAGCCCGGTTTCACCGCGGGAGTCACGCTGGGCGGGACGGGACCACGGCGTGAGCAGGTTGTCGATGTGCCATAGCTACCCTTCTTGGGGGTGCAGTGGCACATCGAGTACCTCGTGTGCAGGCCTCGGCAGGGGCGCCGGGGGCGGTGCAACGGGTGGGACGTCGGGGATCGCGGCGGGGTGAAGCGACAGCTGCCCCTGTCCCAGATCCACCGCCAGGCCCGGGTCCGCCGCATACATCAGGTGGTCACGGGATGCCGATCCAGTCGCGGGCCACGTTGACCGCCAGGTCTTGCAGCAGCGGGCCGGCGTGCTCGCGGCACCGGGCCACGTCAGGCTCGAGATCGGTGAGTGCGTAAGCCGCCGAGATACCCGCCGGGCGGAGCTGATCGGGGGTCAGCGAGCAGATCCCGGCCACCGCCACCACCGGTACGCCTGGTGCCGCGGCGGCGGTCGCGCGGGCCACCCCGACCGGGGCCTTGCCGTGCAGGGTCTGCCGGTCCAGCGCGCCCTCCCCGGTGATAACCAGCCGGGCGCCGTCCAGGTGACCGGCGAAGGAGAGCAGGTCAAGCAGCAGTTCGATGCCGGGCCGCGTCGTCGCGCCCAGGAACGCCAGCGCCGCGAAGCCAAGTCCGCCCGCCGCGCCCGCCCCCGGCGCGTCCCGGACCCGGCGCCCGAGCGCCCGCTCAGCCACGTCCGCCCAGCGGCTGAGGCCATCCTCCAGGCTGGCTACGTCCCGCGCCGACGCGCCTTTTTGCGGCCCGTAGACTGCCGCCGCGCCCCTGTCGCCGAGCAGCGGGTTATCCACGTCTGTGGCCGCGATCACCTCGATGTCCGACAGGTCCTGCAGCCCGGACAGATCGATCCGGTGCAGCCGGGCCAGCGCCGCGCCGCCCGGCGGAAGCTCGGCTCCCGACTCGTCGAGGAGCCGGCCCCCCAACGCCGTAATCAGGCCCGCGCCGCCGTCGGTGCAGGCCACGCCGCCCAGGCCGAGCACGATGCATTTCGCCCGCATCCCGATCGCCGCGCTGATGAGCTCTCCGACCCCGCGGCTGGACGCGACCAACGGCGCAAGCACCGCGCCTGGCAGCCTGCTCAAGCCGCTGGCCTGGGCAGATTCGATGACAGCGGTTTCTTCGCGGACGGCGAAAGCGGCCGTGACGGGCTGGCCCACCGGCCCGCGGACTCCCAACTCGACGCGGCGGTAACCGGCCGCCTGGGCGGCGTCTACGGTCCCGTCACCGCCGTCTGCCACCGGCACCTGGACGCACCTCAGCCTGGGGCGGGCCCGGTCCAGTCCGGCGGCCACGTGCGCGGCCACCTGGGCCGCGCTGAGCGTGCCCTTGAACTTATCCGGAGCTATAACTACACAACCCATGTTGGTCTGTCTGGCCTGGGGCAGCAACGGAGTGGAGGCGGTATGGGGAGAGTCCTCGGCGTCCGAAGGTTGTCGCATGACACCGACGCTAGTACGTCGATCGAGCGTCAGGGAGAATCGATCGAGCATTGGGCTATGGCGCATCAGCACATGGTGGTGGCCATGACCGAAGACACCGCCGTGTCCGGAAGCACCGCCCCGCAGGACCGTGACAACCTCGGCCCGTGGCTGACCGACCGGGCCAAGCTCGCGCAATGGGACATCCTCTGCGTTGCCAAACTGGACCGGCTAACCCTTTCGGTGCGCCATTTTGACGACCTGCGCATCTGGGCGGACAAGCACGGGAAGACCATCGCATCGGTGGCCGAGTCGCTGGACCTGTCGACGAGCACCGGGCGGATGTTCGCCAACCTGCTCGCGATGTTCGCCCAGTTTGAGCGCGAGAGGATGTCCGAGCGGCGGGCAGATGCTTCCAGGAAGCTCTACTCGCGTGGCGGGTACAACGGCGGCAGCAGCCTTGCCGTGGGGCTACAAGACCATCCGGCAGAACGGGAGGCTGGACCTTGAACCCGATCCCGGCCTGGTGGCCCGAGATCCGCGTGATCGCTGACAAGGTGCTCGCCAGTCAGTCCGTCAATAGCGTGGCAGCCGAGCACGGCATTTGGCCCCCGGACGTTCCACATGCGACTCAAGCGCGTGGGCCTCAAAGGGTGGGTGACCTACAACGACGAGATCGTGCGGGACGACGAGGGGTTGCCCGTCATGCGCCCGCCGATCATCGACGCCCTGACATGGGACCGGCTGCAAGCGAAGCTCCAGGCGAACTCCAGGGGGCCGGAGTGCCCCACGATGCCGTTCCGTGGCTCCACGTCATTTTCTGCGAGGAGTGCAAGGCCACGATGTACCGGACGATGATCACCAACCGGCAAGGCCGGACGTTCAGCTACTACCGCCCCGAGCGGCGCCAGCAGATCGAATGCCGTGCGCGCGTCCGGGCCGACGACGTGGAGCGCTCCCACTCGTCAAAGTCGGCCAGAGGGCCGGACTCGGCCGCGTCGTGGTCACCCATTGGACGCTAGCTTCGCGCGCTGCTCCTGCTCGGCTGCCACCGTGCCCAGCTTGGCGCGCAGATCAGCCTGAACCGGGGCATCGGCCGGAATGCCCTTGATAGCGTGTTCAAGCTCTCGCCGGTACCGGGCGAGTTCATAGGTCGTGAGCGCGTGCATAGGGTGCTTCGGCTGTTCAACGGCTGGCTCGGCTGGCATCGGCGGTTCGTCCTTCGCGCATGTGGCTACGTGATCTCGCTATCCAACGTGCCAGGCCAGTGACAGAATCGGGAAGTAGTAACCCGGTAGCCGACCAGCACGGAAACACGTAACCGGAGGTGCGCAACATGACACCACGGGAACAACTGGCCGAAGTGCTCCAGCAGGCGCGGGAACAGGCAGGTTACGGGTCGCAGGCAGCCCTGGCGCGCAAGCTGAACGTCTCCCGGCCGGTCATCAGCAAGGCAGAGAACCCGGCGCAGCCCGTGCCGTCGGACGCGATCCTGGCTGCATGGGCTGGCGCTACGGGAATGCCGCTGGATCACCTCACCGAGCTGGCCGACCGGGCGCGCTCGGGTATCCCGGACTGGTTCGTCCCGTGGCGCTCAGCGGAAAGCGGTGCGACGCTCCTGCGCTACTGGCAGCCGTGGGTGGTCCCCGGCGTCGCCCAGACGCGCGCCTACATGCTGGCGCTGTTCGCGGATGAAGGTCACGACCTGGCGAAGGCCGAGGAGCTAGCCATGGCGCGCACCGAACGCCAGCAGGTCATCGGCCGCGTTCCCGTGACGCTGATCATCGGGTATCACGTCCTGTACCGTGTAGTCGGCTCGCCAGCGATCATGTCAGCTCAGATGGGTCACCTGGCGAGCCTCGCTGAACGGTCGGCGGTCACTCTCCACCTAGTACCGGAAAGCACGACGACGGGGGGATCGGGCGGGGGACTGGACCTCGCGACCGGCGGCGGCACCACGACGGTGAACATGTCAACCACCCTGGAAGACTTGACCACGACGGCGGACCACCTGGTCGTCAAAGCACAGCAGATGTTCGACAGGCTGCTAGGCGAGGCGATGCCGCGAACAGAGTCACTAGCCCTCATACGAACGGCGGAAGGATCATGGAAAGCAAAGGCATGAACTGGCGGAAGTCCAGTCACAGCGGCGGTAACGGCGGCAGTTGCATTGAAGTCGCCGACCAGGCGGCGCGCGTGCTGGTCCGAGACACTAAGCAGGACGGTATCGGCCCGGTGTTGAGGTTCAGCCCGGCAGCGTGGCGCAGGTTCGCCGACCAGCTCAAGCGGTCGTAGCGCCTGACCAACCGGCTGCCGATGCCTGTAGGGCACTCTCACATCCCTGAGAGTGCCCCCACGCATGCCCAGCGTCAGCCCATGCCCGTGGACCGCCGCGCGGCTGGGAACGCTGGCCGCTACTGACCTGTCACCTCATCCGGCTTGTCCTGCGCGTCGATCTCGATGCTGATGCTCATCAGCCTGAGCAACGTCACGCTGAGCTTGAACCGGCCGGGCTTGGTCCTATGCACCACGTAGGAAACGAGCGCCAGGACCGGCAGGACGACGATGCAAGTGATCCCGAGGGGCAGCATGGCAATCTCCTCCATGCCCGGAGGCCGTGGCCTTTTCCGGGTAGCACAAAGTGGAGGTAGACCCGCTTGCGGGACCGGGTGAAAGGGGGTCACCCTGGACGTTCGGATTGCCGTGCCACGATCGTTCGGCCGCTAAATTCGCGCCGAGCGCCGGTTCCGCAGGTCCAAGGTTACCCGCCAGGGACCGGCGACGTGACCGTGGACCGCTGCGATGCGGGGTGTCGCTCGTCGGTCGATCCGTTCGGCGAGGTGCGCGGGTATTCTCGTACGCCTGTTTCGGCGAGCTTCTTTTGGCGCCGGTCGAAACGCTCCGGGCTGAAATAGGGACGTGACGGCTGGCCGCTGGCCGTGAATCTGGTAGCCATCACTGCTCCCTAGTCCGCATGTACCGCGCCAGCGGACTCTCGCCGACCTGGTGGCCCGGCGGCATGCCGACGTTGCGCAGGTCGACGCGGACAGGCGTCGGTGCGGTCGCGCTGTGGTTGAAGGTGCCGCCATGGCGCTCCAGTGGCCTGCCAGGAGGACCCCACGCGGAGCCGAACACGGTCCGGCGGTATGCCGGATCATCACCGGGCGGCATGACGGTTGCGTCCCAGGGCTCCTCCACCAGTTCCATGACTCGCTCTAGCAGCGCGTCGAAAGCCGCGCTGGGCAGGCCATGAAGCTGGACTAAGGCGTAGGCCTCGAACCGGACTTGATAAGTCACCGGCGGTTCAGACGGGCGGGCCAGTCCGGGACGATCTCCTCGATCGGCACTGTGCCTTCCAGGCTACTGGCCACCACAGCCTCTCGCACACCGCCGAGACGGGCCTCGAAACCCGGCTCAGAGTAGGCCGTGGCCGTAAGCCGCCATAGCCTGAGGAGGTCATGAAGTGCCCGGTAGCTTTCAGGCCTCCGGGCAGCTTCTGCCGCGGCCGCATACTCGTCGAGAAACTGCTCACGGAACCGCTCGGGCAGCGCGTGCAGGATTTCTACCGGGTCATCCGGATCATGCTCCTGCACAGGTTCAGCGCTCATGACAACCAGGCTAACGCTAGCCTCGCCGATTCGGGGCTGGCGACGCGTCGGAGCCCGCAAGGGGCAGCACCTGCGCTATGGCTGGACAGCCTTCACCTGAGCGTCTTCGCCGCAGCAGGGCCGGTCAGGCGGTTTCGTCCCATCGCTGCCGCATGGCGGCCAGGCCCTGGCCTCGGTCAGCGACCCGTACAGGCGCAGCCGGGCCACGCCGCCGTCGGGGAAGATCTTCAGCCGCACGTGCGTAGCCGGGCGCGCCGTAGACCCGGAACCGGTGCGGGGTGTCGGGCAGCAACCTGACGGGTGGCAGCAGGTCATGCCAGGCGCTCTCGTCGTGCAGTGAGGTGCCGTCACTGGTGTCCAGCGTCTGCAGCGAGGCGGTGTCGGGCTGGTTGCCCCGGAACCAGGAGGTGTCGATCTCCGCGAGATGGATCTCTCCGTGCCCGGCCAGCCGGATGACCAGCCATTCATACCCCGGCTTCCGGCGCCGGCGAGTTTCCCACCCCTCACCCATGGCCCGCGACAGTCCCGGGGATATCACGTTGCGCGGCGAGGAATAGTACTGGTCACTGCGAGCCGCCACGTCGCCGCCGTTCTCCAGGGCCGCGAGGTCGAAGGTCAGGCCCTTCAGGATGGCCGGATCCGGCACCACCTCGCCGTAAACATGCAGCCGGGCCACGCCGCCGTCGGGGAAGATGTTCAGCCGGATATGGGTGTACCTGCGCCGGGAGCTCACGCTGAACGAGTGGCGGGCGTCGCCGGTCAGCAGGCCGCGCGGCACGATTTCCTGCCAGATTCCGTGCGGGCCACCGGAAACGGGATCGGTCGCGAGCTCGCTGAAGGACGGGTAGCCGCTCACCGAGCACGCGTCCGCCGAGCAGGCCTGCGGGAAGTTCCCGGTGAAGTGCGCGGTGTCGACCATGATCGAACGCAGCACCCCGGGCGCCCCAAGCCTGACGATTACCCAGTCGCGGGCCGTGCGCTCGGGCAGCGTTCCGCCTGGCCCGCGTTGCCGCCGGGTTTCCCAGCCGTCGTAGATCTGCCCCTTGGCGCCGTAGGTCTCCGGTACGAAGACCGGCGTTCCCGGCTTGATCAGATTCTCCTTGGCGGCGAAGAACTCGTCGCTGGCTGCCACCACCGACCCGCGTAGCCGCAGCAAATCGGGCAGAAGTTGCTCATCCATAGACAGATCATTCCCCTTCAGCCCCGGTTCAGTAGCCGGCCCACTGGTTCACCATCCGGCACGCCATTGTCACCTCGCAGGAGAGGGGTACCCCGCAGCCATGTCTGCCGGACCCGACCGGTTAGCGTCCGCCCAGCGTACGGCGTGATCGGGTGCCGGTGCTGCAGCCGGGTCGGGTCCACGACGTAGCTGTCGTCCGGGCCGAACGCCACCAGGTCGGCATCGCATCCGGGCGCCAGCCGCCCCTTGGCCGCCAGGCCCGCGAGCGAGGCCGGGGCGGCCGCCATCCAGCGCACCACGTCGTCCAGCGGACCGTCCGCGCCGCCGGGCCACCGTCCACACCGCGGACAGGCCGAGCTGGAGCGAGGCGATACCACCCCAGGCCGCACCGAAGTCTCCCGAGCCACGGGACTTCAGCTCGGGCGGACACGGCGAATGGTCCGACACCACGCAGTCGATCACACCCGCTTCCAGGCCACGCCACAGCGCCTCGCGGTTGACCGCGTCCCTGATCGGCGGGCAGCACTTGAACTCGGTCGCTCCGTCGGGCACCTGCTCGGCCGCGAAGTACAGGTAGTGCGGGCAGGTCTCGGCGGTCAGCCGGATGCCCGCCGCCTTGGCCCCGGCGATCATGGCCACGCACTCGGCCGCGGACAGGTGCACGATATGAGCTCTCGCCCCGGTGCCGGCCGCGGCCGAGATGACCTTCTCGATGGCCCGCCGTTCCGCGACCGGCGGCCGGGACGCCACGAACGAGCCGAAGTCAGCGCCGGAGGCGGTCTTGACCTCCGCCGGGTCCTCGGCGTGCACGACAAGCAGCGCGTCGAGCGGCGCCAGCGCGCCGAGCGCGGACCGCAGGCCCGCCGCGTCGAGCGGCGGGAATTCAGGCACGCCGGAGTCGAGCAGGAAGCATTTGAAGCCGATCACCCCGGCTTCGTGCAGCGGCCGCAGGGCGGCCTCGCCGCCCGGGACGGCGCCGCCCCAGAACGCCACGTCGACCCAGCATTGCCCGGCCGCGGCCGCGCGCTTGGCCGCCAGCGCCGCCACCGAGACGGTCGGCGGCAGCGAGTTGAGCGGCATGTCGCAGACCGTGGTGACCCCTCCGGCCGCCGCGGCGCGGGTAGCGGTCGCGAAACCCTCCCACTCGGTCCGGCCGGGTTCGTTGACGTGCACGTGGGTGTCGACCAGGCCGGGTAGCAGCGCGACGTCGCCGAGGTCGACGTCACAGGCGGCGCCCAGCCGTGCGTCGTAGCTGGCCACCGCCGTGATAGCGCCCCCGCTGACCACCACCGACGCGGCCCGCGTGCCCTCGGGCAGCACCGCCCGCCGGGACCGGACGACCAGGTCAGGCCCCATCGGACTGCCATCCCGTCGCCCCAGCGACCAGCCCGGTCACCGGCGGTACCTCCAGCCGAAGCTGGCCGAACTGTCCGCCACGGTCGGCCGGTTTGTACTCCAGGCCGACCCAGCCGGTGTATCCCTGCTCGGCGATCTGGCCGAACAAGGCCTCGAAGTCCAGTTCACCCGTCCCCGGCGCGCCGCGGTCGGGCACGTCGGCGACCTGGATGTGGGTGATGTCAGCCGCGTCGCGGGCCAGCATCTGCGGCAGGTTCTCGCCCATCTTGCCGAGATGGTAGAGGTCGGCCAGGAACCCGATATTGGTGACGCCGCCCCCCGCTCGCACCTGGCGGATCACCGTGAGCGCGCCGGAGCTTGAGACCAGCGGCGCCCGCGGGCTGTCGTAGGAGTTCAGGGCCTCCACCACCACGGTCGCGCCCGCGCCCGCGGCGGCCTGGGCGGCCAGCGTGAGATTCTCCACCGCCAGCGCGTCCTGCGCATCGGCGGATACGCCGTCGGCGCGGTTCCCGTACAGCGCGTTGAGCACGGTGCAGCCGGTCCGCCCGGCGATGCCGACGCAGACATCGATGTTGTCGCGGAACGCCGCCGAGCCGTCCGGCCGGGACAGCAGGCCCCGGTCTCCGGCCGCCAGGTCGCCCCCGGCGAAGTTCAGCGCGGCGAGCCGCACGCCGGCCTCGGCCAGGGCGCCGACGAACGCCTCGACCTCGCGGTCACCGGGCACCGGCTCGGTGAAGGGCCACCAGAATTCCACCGCGTCGAAGCCCGCGGCCCGCGCGGCCGCCGGTCGCTTCAGCAGCGGCAATTCGGTGAACAGGATCGAGCAGTTGACATCGAACCGTAGTCCGTGGGTTTGCACAGCCGCCAGTCTCTCACGGTGCCGCCCGCTCACCCCGAGCCGACGACAGGCGCCGCCCCGCCGGGGAGCCTGGTCATTTCACCTGTCGTTCACCTCAAGGTCATGCCCTGGCGGTCAACGCGCGCCCGGGATATTCGCTAGAAGTGGACAACATCGACAAGAAGGGCCTGGAAATGCGCACAGCCGCTAGGCGCGCGGTCGCAAGACGCGTCGCAACGATGGTGACGGTCGCCGGCTCGGTGACGGCGATCCTGCTGGGTACGGCCGCGGCCGCCGGGCCGGCCAGCGCGGGGACGGGCCGGCCCAGTTACGACGTGCGCCAGATCCTGTCCGGCCATAGCCTGAGCCACTGGTACACCCGGGCCGGATCAAGCCAGCGGCACTGGGAGCGGCTGAGTTCGCCAGATGACCTCACGATCTTCGATGGCCACCTGTTCACCACGTTCCAGAACGGGGTCGGTCCGCAGGGGCAGGCCAGCCCGGACGGCAACCGTGACCGGCCAGGTGACGCACTACAGGTACAGCAAGCAGCCGCTGCCGCACCACGGTGGCACCGACGCCATCTCCTTCTACGACGGTCGCATGCTGATCAGCGCCTCGGCGCTCGGCACCACCGGGGCGGCGGCGCCGAACCCGGCCTACCCCGCCGTGTACTCGGTGACCCTGGACCGGCACCGCCAGGTGGCGTATGTTAGCGCGTTGTTCTACGACGAGTCCTGGGCCATCGCCGCCGACGGCCCGCACCGGGGCGCGTCGGTCAGGCTGGGCCTCACCGATCCCGACTCCAACGAGGTCGTCCCGGCGCCCGCGCCCCTTTACGCCGGCGACTTCATGCTGACCAGCCAGGGCGACAAGGAGCAGATCTACGTGCACGGCCCGGGCACCCGGTATCAGCACCTGACGGTTCTGACCCTGACGCAGTCGGTCGACGACACCGCCTGGGCGACATCCTGGCACGGGACGTTCTTCGCCGCCAGCACGAGCACCGACACCATCGACGCCGTATCCGGCACGTTCTGGCCGGGCACCGCTCTGGTCGCGGTGACCCCGTGCGACGCGAACGGCGCTCCCGCCACCTGCCCGGGACCCGGGTACCCGCCGAACTACCTAGGCCAGCTGAACATGTACACCGGCCAGATCACCCGGATCTGGACGCACGGTGCCACCCTGGAACGGCAGGGCATGATCTTCGTCAGCTGACCGGCCGTCCCCGGGCGAGGTAGGTGCGCCAGCCACCGTAGGCGGTGATGTCGGTCAGGTCCATCACGGGGCAGGGACGGCGCAGCAGCATGCCGAGGGCGGCGCTGCCGTCGGCGAGCTCGATCACGCCGAGTTCGAGTTCGGCCGGCTCGGCCGGGAGAAGATGGTCGCGCAGCACGTCCAGAGGCAGGTCGTACACCTCGCCGAGGATCGCGGCGCCTGGGCCGGCCCCCGGCGGGCATGGCTGCAGGGCCGGATACCTGTCTGCGGCGGAGTACAGCAGGTAGCGCGGCGCGGTCCGCATCTCGGCGACCAGGGGGGCTCCGGCCAGCAGGTGATGCAGCGACCCGCCGCGCATCCCGCCTCCGTTCAGGAACATGTGCGGCATGCGGTCACCTCCAGGCTTTCCCGGCGGGCGGGGCGTCGTCGCGGGTGACCGTGCCCTCGATGAGCCCGTAGGGGCGGTCCGACACGTAGAACACCTCGCCGGAGTTCGTCAGGCCGAACGGCGACATGTCGACTTCGAAGTGGTGCTTGTTCGGCAGCGCCAGCCTGATCTCGGCGATCTCGGGCCGGTGGGCCAGGACCCGCTGGCCCATGGCGTACAGCGTCTGCTGCAGGGAGTAGCTGTGCGTGTCGGCGAATGCCGCCAGCAGGGCGTCCCGCGCCGCGGCGTAAGACTCCGTCCAGCCGGGCTCGCCTCCCGCGGCCTCGGGCTGGGCGTGCCGCCACCGGGCCTCCACCGCGGTCGCCAGGATCCGGTCCGAGGTCTCGGGCAGCGTGGTGTAGCGATCCCGGGGGAACCCCCAGAACTCCGACCCGGCCGACTTGAGCACGGTCAGGTCGCGCAGCCCGCTGACCACCCAGGAGTCCGTGCCGTCATGGCTGACCATCGCGGTCCTGATCTCCCGGCCTGACCGGGCGAAGGAATGGCCGTCAAGCCGCTCCCAGGAGTATTGCTCCACGGTGATCCGCGCGAAGGAGATCGCCGCCTGCGACGCCACGAAATGCCGGGCCAGCCGGAGCGCGAAGTCCTCGATCGCGCCGACGCCGTATTCCTGGGCGAACGCGTACACGGTGTTCTTCTGCGCGTCGGTCGTCAGCACCGAGGAATTGTCGCCGGACAGGTGGGTCGCGGCCAGCTCTCCGGCCAGCGTGACGCTGACGTTCAGGTCCGTGATGGCGTGCGGGACCTGCTGGTCGCCGCCGCGGCGCACGTGCAGGAAGCGGATCTCCGCCTTCCCGTACTGGTTGGCGCCCAGCACGATGGCCATGGCTCAGCTCCCCCGGTAGGTGGAATAGGCGAACGGGCTGAGCAGCAGCGGCACGTGGTAGTGCTCGCCCGGCTCGGTTACCTCGAAGGTGACCGAGACCTCCGGGTAGAACGTGGCCGCGCCGCGCGCGCCGAAGTACCCTCCGCTGTCGAAGGTGACGCGATAGACCCCGGGCACGGTCCCGCCCCCGGCCTCGCCGGGCAGGTGCAGCCGCCCGTCGGGGCCCGTCGTCCCCGCTCCGGCCGCCGCCCACCCGTCATCGCCGGCGCGCTCGAGCCGCACCGCCAGGTCGGCCGCGGGACGTCCGGTCGTCGCGTCGAGCACGTGCGTGGACAGGCTCATCGGCTCAGCAGCTTCGCCATCCGCAGCTGCGTTATCTTCAGCAGTTCCCGACGCACCACGGTCCGTTCCGTACTGTCGTCGTGAGCCAGCCTGGCCCGCAGTTGGGTCAGCATCTCCGCTCCGGACAGGCCGGTGGCGCAGATCAGGAAGACGTGCCCGAAGCGTTCCTCGTAGGCCAGATTGCCGTCCGCCAGGCCCCGGCGCACCGCCTCACCGGCCGCCGCGGCACCCGACTGCTCCGCCGCCGACCAGCCCCGCGACCCGGCCCGGGCGGCCGGGGCAGCCCGGTCTCCGATCCGCGGGTGCGCGCTCATGCCCTCCAGGATATCGGCCCAGCTCAAAGCCGTGAACGCAGTGACCACGGCGGCGTGGAGGGCGCCCGGCTCACGGTAGGGGCGCCCGGCGACGATCGCCCTGGCGAAGGCCCGGCTGGCACAGCAGGTCAGGACATCCCGCTCGGCGGCCTCCGGCGCGGCCGCGTCGAAGGCCGCCAGCGCGGACGCCTGCGGGCTTGAGTCGGTCATGCGAGCATCCAATCAGGACCGGCCGAACCACCGTCAGCCGCCCGGCCACGAACACTGGCCTACGATCAGCGGCACCGGGCCGAGCTGGTGCCCACGCTGCGCGCATTCCTGGCCTGCTCCGGTTCTCCGAACGCCTGCGCCGCCGCGATGTACGTGCACGTCAACACCGTGCGGTACCGGATAAGGCGGATCGAGGAGCTCACCCGGCGCGACCTGTCATCGCTAGCTGACCAGGTGGATTTCTTCCTGGCGCTGCGGATTCGCTAGCGTGTCCGCGCTGGCCGGTGCCTCAGCCCGAGGCACCGGCCCAGCGACCGGTGATCTAGGTGTAAGGCAGGAAGCAGATGCCCGCGAGATTCGTCGCGCTGCCGCACGTCTGGCTGCCGTCGAAGTTGTCGCTGGCGATCCACAGGCCGGCGCTGGTCGCCAGCATGTCGTCCGCGCCGAGGCCGCGCGCCCGGCTGTAATAGCCGGCGTTGCCCGCCGAGTTTACGTACAGGTCCCCGGTGGTCGGCTGCAGGCCCTCCATGCCAGGTGCGTTGTATCCGCCCGGGCCTAGCGCGTCACAGTCGTTGGAGTTCATCGAGTACCGTTCATGCCCGCCGAAGTATGCGGCGTTGGCGTCGGCGGCGGCCGCGTACAGCGAGTCGCAGCCCGTGTAGTTGATCCAGGTGTCAAGCACCTCGCTCTGGGTCGCCGGGAACGCCGCCGCCACGTCGCACAGCCCGTTCCGTGGCGTCTCCCCGACCGGCCAGCCGTTCGGGTGGTAGCCCGTGGTGCCGATGTAAATCTCCGAGTCAGTCGGGGACCAGGCCGCAGCCTGGATGTAGAACGGCTCCACCGTGGCGCACTCGTAGGGATACCCGTTGGTGGGATCGGACGGTGTCGCCTCGCCCTCGCTGCCGTCCCACTGCGGCGAACTCCAGCCGGTTACCGTGGCCGGGCTCGTCGCCAGGTTCAGCATGAAGATCTGCTGCCGCGCCAGCCCGCCCACCGAGGTGAAGTCACCCATGACCAAGTCGAGCTGGCCGCTGTGAGACAGCGCCTGGTTGAACACCCTGGTCGCGTTGCCGGACACGCCGGGGAAGTTGTAATTTCCCGAGATGTTCAGGTGCAAGAACCCGTCGTCCTGGCCTGTGGTCGGATTCAGGCTGGTGAAGTAGGGGTCGGCGGCGCTCCCGTTGATGGAGGTGAAGTAGCCGCCGGTCAGGATGTGCCCGTCGACGCCGAGCAGTGTCTGCACCGAGCCGGCGGCGCTGTGCGCGAAGGCGGTGACGACGTTGCCCGTGGTCGTGCTGATCTCGGCGACGTTCTTGACGGTGGTGCCGTTGATCGCGGTGAAGTCGCCGCCGATGTAGGCGTCAGCGCAGTTACTGCCGTTGAAGGCGATCGAGTTGATGTCGCTGCCCGAGACAGCTGGGGCCAGTGAGCTCACCGTGTAAGGCGCGGTGGCGCTGAAGCTGACGATGTCGGAGCGGGTGTAGGTACTGCTCTCCCGGATAATCGTGGTGAACGAACCGACGGCGTACATCATGTTGCCGCACTGCACGATCTGGCGAATCTGCTGGGTCGGATTGTCGGCCGTGGTCTTTAGGTGCGGCGTATCGGTGACCGGCGTGGCCGATACTACCCCTGCCGGCGGCGATACCCCGCCCACCCCCTGAGCCGACGCGGACTGCACGGCGATGGTGCTGAGCGCCACCAGCCCGCCTGCCGTAGCTAGTGCGATAAGGTGCTTGCCCAAGGTTCCCCCCTTGTGCGGCCAGGGGAGACCGGCTCACCCGGCGACGACTAATACTGCTGCTAGTGAAGACGCCACAGCTAGCTCGATGGTTTACACCCCAACCTGTATTTATGTCACTAAATGAGTAAGTTTTCATTCCTGGCGCTGCGGATTCGCTGACGGGTTCGCTGGTTCGCTAGCGTGTCTGGGTGGTGGCGATCCGAGTGGGTTCGGCCGCGGACGCGGCGCAGATCGCGGCGGTGCAGCGGGAAGGCTGGTTCGCCGCCTACGAGGGCATCATCGCCCGCGAGCTCATCGATCGCGCCACCGCACCCGATGACGGGGCGCGAGTGCGGCAGACGTACCGGACCCGGCCGTGGCAGAAGATCATCGTCGCCGAGGCGGGGGAGCGGGACGCGCCGGATTCCCGGGTCCCGGCCGGGCCCGGCATCGTTGGCTACGCCTCCTACGGGCCGGAGGTCAACGTGCTGGCCGAGCCGTGGCCGCATCCGCTGACCGATGCGGGCCGGGACGGCCAGACCGCCGAACTCTACGCGCTGTACGTCCACCCGGCCTGGTGGTCGACCGGCACCGGGCGGGCGCTCATGGACCAGGTCCTGGGCCGGGCCGCCGGCGCCGCGTATCAGGTCATCGTGCTGTGGGTGCTGCTGGACAACGGCCGGGCCCGCCGGTTCTACGAACGGGCCGGGTTCACGCCGGACGGCGCCACCAACCTGCTCGAGCGCCTCGGCGGCGTCTGCGAAGTCCGTTACCGGCGAACCCTGGGAGACTAGCGTCACACCAGGGCGTGATGAACCACCTCTGCCAGCGGTTATAACTAATGGTTCCGGTTCGGATAATGAACATCTCTTGGACTTATAGCTGGCGCTCCGGCACGCTGAAGATACGCCGTCAACGGAAAGGATCGTGCCATGTCTGAGGCCACAGCCGCAGCCGCCACCTACTTCGAAGCCTGGCAGGCCCGTGATTTCACCCGGCTTCGTTCGGTGCTCGCCGAGGAGGTGGACTTCGCCGGACCGCTCGGCGCGGTTACCGGGGCCGACGGATGCCTGCGGGGGCTTGAAGGCATGTCGCGGATCATGACCGGTATCGAGGTCCGCAAGGTCTTCGCCGCCGGATCCGACGTGCTGACCTGGTTCGACCTGGCCACCAGCGTGGCTGATCCGGTCCCGGTCGCGAACTGGATGCAGGTCGAGGACGGCCAGATCACCAGGATCAGGGTGGCCTTTGACGCCCGGGGCATCGCGGCCGGGTCATGAGCTCGCCGCCGCCCCCTTCAGCGATCCCAGCGGCCGGCGGATGGCTCGCTAGGTAAGATCATTTCGCCGAGCCAGGTGCCCCCGGGCCCCAGCGGGTGGGCGGCCGAGAGGCGTCAGGAGGCAAGGTGCGGGATATCCAGAAGGTGCTGGCGGCGCTGAGCTCGCCTATCCGGCGCGAGATCCTCACCTTGATCTGGGACCGGGAGCTTTCGGCGGGGGACATCGCGGCCGCCTTTCCGGTGACCAAGCCGACGATCTCCCAGCACCTGGCGGTCCTGCGCGAGGCTGGCCTGGCCGCGAGCACCGCGGTCGGCACCTCGCGCCGCTACCGCGCCTGCCCGGACACCCTCCGCGGCCTGCACGCCGCCCTGCAGAGCCCCACCAAATGGATCAACGCCGACGACGCCCCCGAACGGGCCGCCTGCCGCGTCCGCACCAAACCGGTCGTGGTGGCCAGCACGGACGTCAGCACCAGCCAGGCGGTGACGTTCGCCGCCTTCACCGATCCCGTGGTCTACTCCCGCTGGCTCGGCGTGCCCGTCACCCTGGAAGAGGGGCGTTTCGCCTGCACGATGGAGTGGGGGACGAACGTGCGCGGCCGGTACGAGCTCGTCTGCCCGCCCGAGCTCATCGCCATGCGCTGGGACTTCGACGACGGTAACGTGCCGGTCCCCGGCGGTCAGATGACCGGGTACCTCCGGGTCACGCCCCGTGACCAGGGCGCGCACGTCGAGGTTCACCAGCTGGTCGATACCGCCGCCCAGGCGGAATTCATGGAGGGAGCCTGGGCGATCGTCCTCGGCCGCCTGCAGGCCGGGGTGGCCCGCGCCAGCGATCTGAGCCTGCCCATGGCGTTCCGGCCGGACCGGCCCAAGCGGCAGGTCAGCGACCGGTGATTGCGGCCGAGGTTACCAGCCGCGTTCGCGCCACTCGCCCAGGTGGGGACGCTCCGCGCCCAGCGTGGTGTCCTGGCCGTGCCCCGGGTAGACCCAGGTCGCGTCGGGGAGCGGGTCGAACAGGCGCTCGCTCACGTCGGTGAGCAGGGACGTGAAGTCCGCGGGCGAGTTCGTCTTGCCCACCCCGCCGGGGAACAGCGAGTCCCCGGTGAACAGGTGCGGCTCCGCGGGCAGCCTGCCGCCCGCGTCGTAGCAGACCGCGATGCTGCCTGGCGTGTGCCCGCGCAGGTGGATGAAGGACACCGCGGCGTCGCCGAAGGTCAGCACGTCACCGTGCCTGACCAGGCGGCCGACCGGGACCGGCAGCCCGTCCGCGTCGGCCGGGTGCGCCACCACCTCCGCGCCGGTGTACTTCTGCACCTCAGCCAGCGCCTGCCAGTGGTCGGCATGCTGGTGCGTGGTCACGATCCAGCCGACCGGCGTGTCACCGATCAGCTCGATCAGCCGGCCCGCCTCGTTCGCCGCGTCGATCAAGATGGCCTGGCCGGTGCTGGTGCAGCGGAGCAGGTAGGCGTTGTTGTCCATGGGGCCCACGGCTATCTTGGTCACCGTCAGGCCATCTATCTCACGAGTGTCGGGCGATCCACCGACACTTACGTCTCCCGAGTAAGTCACCCCTAAAACCTATACCGAACGGTCCTTGGTACCAGCGTCCGCGCCGGCGCCGTGCTCCCCGTGGTTAACGCTGACCCCCGCTGGAGACCCGCGTGAAGATTCTCGTGCTGGCCGGCCACCACGTCCGTGAGCTGCTGCCTTACCGCGAATGCGCGGACGTGATGCGCGGGGCGCTGACCGAGCTGGCGGCCGGCCGCCTGCAGCAGCCGCTGCGGACGATCGTGAGGCCGCGGGACGCGGCCGGCTTCATGGCGCTGATGCCCGCCTACGGCCCTGATCCGGGATACGGGTTCTACGGGCTGAAGGCGATCTGCATCTCACCGGGCAATCCGGCCCTGGGCAAGGACGCGCACCAGGGCGGGGTGCTGCTGTTCGCCGCGGACACCGGCGAACCCCTGGCCCTGGTGAACGCGTCGGCGGTCACCGAGATCAGGACCGCCGCGGTCTCCGCCGTCGCGACCGGCCTGCTGGCCAGGCCGGAGGCCGCCGAACTGGCGGTCATCGGGACCGGCGTGCAGGGACGGGCGCACGCCCGCGCGGTGGCCGCGACCCGGCCGCTGACCGGGATCCGCGTCGCCGGGCGCGACCTGGCCCGCGCCCGCGCGGTGGCCGCCGGGCTGGCCGCCCAGCTGGGCCTGCCGGTCAGCGCCCACGACGCGGTGCCCGAGGCGGTCGCGGGCGCGGGCATCGTGGTGACCGCGACCACGTCGCCCCGCCCGGTGCTGCGCCGCGCGTGGCTGTCTCCCGGCACGCACGTGAACGCGGTGGGCGCGTGCCTGCCCGGCGACCGGGAGATCGACACCGCGACCATGGCCGAGGCGGCCCTGTTCGCCGATAGCAGAGAGTCGGTGCGTAACGAGGCGGGGGACTACCTGCTCGCCCAGGCCGAAGGAGTGGTCAACCCGGTCCGCGCCGAGCTCGGCGAACTCCTGGCCGGCACGGCCCAGGGCCGCGCCGATGACGAAGAGATCACCCTGTTCGAGTCGCTCGGCCTGGCCGCCGAGGACCTGGCCGCGGCCGGCTACGTCTACCGCCAGGCCGAACGCCTCGGCGCAGGCACGGCCGCCGACTTCTGACCGCCCGCCCCCGCCCCCCCCCCCCCCGGTAGCGGTGCCGCATCCACCGTTTCTATCCTGCCCCGGGCCGAAGCGCGGGACCTGCGGGCGCGTCTTGGCGTCCTTCGCTATCGTGGAAGCAGAACGGGGCGGGCATAACGACGGCTGATCCGGTGCTTCTGGGTAGCGATGGTGCGGCCCCGGGGGTGGTGGTCTCCCGAAAATGTCAGACCCTCCGGCTACCATCGCCAAGCACCCGTCCACCCATTTCCAGAGCCCCAAGAGAGCAGAGGCGCAGTGGCAGACCGGCTTGTCGTTCGCGGCGCCCGCGAGCACAACCTGAAGGACGTCTCGCTCGACCTGCCGCGGGACGCCATGATCGTGTTCACCGGGCTGTCCGGTTCGGGCAAGTCAAGCCTGGCCTTCGACACCATCTTCGCCGAGGGCCAGCGCCGGTACGTGGAATCACTGTCCGCCTACGCGCGGCAGTTCCTGGGCCAGATGGACAAGCCGGACGTCGACTTCATCGACGGGCTGTCGCCTGCGGTCTCGATCGACCAGAAGTCCGCCAGCCGGAATCCGCGGTCGACCGTCGGGACCATCACCGAGGTGTACGACTACCTCCGGCTGCTGTACGCCAGGATCGGTAAGCCGCACTGCCCGATCTGCGGCCGGCCGATCGCCAGGCAGGCCCCGCAGCAGATCGTGGACCGGGTGCTCGAGCTCGAGGAAGGCACCAGGTTCCAGGTGCTGGCTCCGGTGATCCGCGGCCGCAAGGGGGAGTACGGCGAGCTGCTGCGGGAGCTGCAGACCAAGGGCTACTCCCGGGCCCGGGTGGACGGCACCATCGTGCGGCTGGACGAGGTCCTGTCCGGCCAGCTTCCCGCGCTGAAGAAGTCCGAGAAGCACGACATCGAGGTGATCGTCGACCGGCTCGCGGTCAAGGACACCGCGCGGCGCAGGCTGACCGACTCGGTGGAGACCGCGCTTGGCCTGTCCGCCGGGGTCATCGTGCTGGACTTCATCGACCTGCCGGAGAACGACCCGCACCGGGAGCGGATGTACTCCGAGCACCTGGCGTGCCTGTACGACGACCTGTCCTTCGACGAGCTCGAGCCGCGCTCGTTCTCGTTCAACTCGCCCTGGGGCGCCTGCCCTGACTGCACCGGGCTCGGCACCAAGCTCGAGGTCGACCCGGAGCTGATCGTCCCTGATGAGTCCAAGTCCCTCGCCGACGGGGCGCTGGCGCCGTGGGGCAGCGGGCACAACAGCGACTACTTCGACCGGCTGATCGAGGCCCTGGGGGACACCCTCGGGTTCCGGATGGACACGCCGTGGGCCAAGCTGCCCGCCAAGGCCCGCAACGCCCTGCTGCGCGGCTACGACCTGCAGGTGCACGTGCGGTATAAGAACCGTTACGGCAGGCAGCGCTCCTACTACACGAACTTCGAGGGGGTTATCCCCTGGGTCGAGCGGCGGCACTCCGAGGCGGAATCGGACTCCAGCCGGGAGAAGTTCGCCGGGTACATGCGCGAGGTGCCGTGCCCGTCGTGCCACGGCGCGCGGCTGAAGCCGGTGTCGCTGGCGGTGAGGGTGGACGGCAGGTCTATCGCCGAGCTCTGCGCGCTGCCCATCGGGGAGCTGGCCAAGCTGCTGCTCACCCTGGAGCTTTCCGAGCGGGATCAGCAGATCGCGCAGCGGATCGTGAAGGAAGTCAACGCCAGGATGGGCTTCCTGCTCGATGTCGGGCTCGACTACCTGACCCTGGACCGGGCGTCGGCCACGCTGGCCGGCGGAGAGGCGCAGCGGATCAGGCTCGCCACCCAGATCGGCTCGGGCCTGGTCGGGGTGCTCTACGTGCTCGACGAGCCGTCGATCGGGCTGCACCAGCGGGACAACCACCGGCTGCTCGAGACGTTGCTGCGGCTGCGCAATCTGGGCAACACGCTGATCGTCGTCGAGCACGACGAGGACACGATCAGGGCGGCCGACTGGGTGGTCGACATCGGGCCGCGAGCCGGGGAACATGGCGGAAATGTCGTCGTATCCGGCACGGTCGAAGAGCTGCTGGCCAGCCCCGAGTCGCTGACCGGCGCCTACCTATCGGGCCGGGAGTCCATCCCGGTGCCTGCCCACCGCAGGAAGCGGGACAGGAGCCGTGAGGTGGCGGTCAAGGGCGCCAGCGAGCACAACCTGCGAGGCGTGGACGTCGCGTTCCCGCTCGGCTGCCTGGTGGCCGTCACCGGGGTCTCGGGCTCGGGCAAGTCGACGCTGGTGAACGACATCCTCTACAAGGCGCTGGCGCGTGAGCTCAACGGCGCGCGGACGGTTCCCGGCAAACACACCAGGATCACCGGCATCCAGCACCTGGACAAGGTCGTTCACGTTGACCAAGGTCCGATCGGGCGCACGCCACGGTCCAACCCGGCCACCTACACCGGCGTGTTCGATCATGTGCGCAAGCTGTTCGCGCAGACCACGGAGGCGAAGATCCGCGGCTACCAGCCCGGCCGGTTCTCCTTCAACGTCAAGGGCGGCCGCTGTGAGGCCTGCTCGGGCGACGGCACGATCAAGATCGAGATGCAGTTCCTGCCCGACGTCTACGTGCCGTGCGAAGTCTGCCACGGAGCCAGGTACAACACCGATACCTTGCAGGTGCACTACAAGGGCAAGACGGTCGCCGAGGTCCTCGACATGCCGATCGAGGAGGGAGCCGACTTCTTCGCGCCGGTGCCCGCCATCCACCGGCACCTGAAGACGCTGGTTGACGTGGGCCTGGGCTACGTGCGCCTGGGGCAGCCCGCGCCGACCTTGTCCGGCGGCGAGGCCCAGCGGGTCAAGCTCGCCTCGGAACTGCAGCGCCGGGCCACCGGCCGCACCATCTACGTGCTCGACGAGCCGACGACCGGCCTGCACTTCGAGGACATCCGCAAGCTGCTGGTCGTGCTGACCAGGCTGGTGGAAACCGGCAACACGGTCATCGTGATCGAGCACAACCTGGACGTCATCAAGACCGCGGACTGGGTCATCGACCTGGGTCCCGAGGGTGGCGCCGGCGGCGGGCTCGTGATCGCCTCGGGCCCGCCGGAGAAGATCGCCACCGTGGAGGAGAGCTACACCGGCCAGTTCCTCAAGAAGCTTATTGGCGCTTAAGCCGGGGCCCGGGTAAGCCCGGGCCCCGGCGTCCTGGCGCGGCGAGGAAAATGGGCGCGGTGGAGATCATCACCGAGAGCGGAGCCGCGCGGGCCGAGCTTGACGGAGCCGGGGACGGGGCCGGAGCCGGGGCCGGGGCCGGAGACACAGCCGCGGCGCGGTTCCTGCTCGTGCTCACCCACGGCGCGGGCGGCAGCGTCGAGGCACCCGACCTGCTGGCCGTGCGGGACGCCGCGCTGCGCCTGGGCGGGATGGTGGCCCGGGTCACCCAGCCGTACCGGGTCAGGGGCGCCCGCGCGCCCGGCTCCGCCGTCCGGCAGGATGCCGCCTGGGTGGAGATCGTGACCGCGCTGCGCGGGCTGGCCCCCGGCCTCCCGCTCGTGCAGGGTGGCCGCAGCAATGGCGCCCGGGTGGCCTGCCGCACCGCTGCCGACGTGGGCGCTCGTGCCGTGATCGCGCTGGCCTTTCCCCTCCGCCCGCCACAGCGCGGGCCAGCCCGCGCCTCCGCCGGGCTGGGTGCGACCCGAGCGGCGGAACTGCACGCGGCACGCGTGGGCGGTGCCGCCGTCCTGGTGGTGAGCGGTGAGCGTGACCCATTCGGGATCCCGGGTCGCGGCGACGCGGATCGGGTGGCCATCATCCCGCGGGAGACGCATGCGCTGAAAGGTCATCGCGCGGACGTTATCAGCGCCGTCACGGAGTGGCTGCCGACTGTGCTCTGACGGGCTATCCCGAGCTAGGCGCCGCAGCTAACGTTGGTCCGGCTTCCAGCAGCTTCGCCGGGTGCTGAGGCCAGACGCCGGGATGACAGTGAGAAGGGGCAATAAAAAGGGGTCGCCGTATTAAGCGCTCGGTATCGACCCAATGAGAGGCTCCCGTGGGCGGATTAAGCCGCCGGGGCCCGCTCGCTGAGCTGTACGACCACACCGATCGGACGGTCGAAGGCCGCGAGGTCGGTGGGTCGGTGAGGCGCGATGGCCGCACCGTCCGGGAGAAGCTCCCCGGTGTCTTCGAAGATCACTACGCCATTGCAGAGCAGGCTCCAGCCTTGCTCCGGGTGGCTGACCACGGTATGCGCCGCTTCACGATCCGGCGCCGATGGCGCCGGACAAGGCGGTGAGTGCGGGCACATATCAGTGTCTCCTGGCCGTTTCATCGTGCGTACTCATGATTGATTTCTTCGTTCGTCTGTGCCGTCGATGCCAGTGTGGGCCTGCTCACGCGGTCACGGATACGGCCTGAGCTGATCATTTTTCCGCTGGCCATCTGTAGCTTCCCGCTAGTTTCCGTCTGGCACTATCTGACTACTTTTTGTGACTACACGCCTGCTAGGCCTGCGTTTCAGGAAATTGGCCTAGACCAACTGTCCCGCTTTCCATAGTACGCCGCAAGCGACACGCTCAACTGCGTAGCGTCGATTGCTAGGGAAAAACGCATTATGAGAGATCGACCGCGGCTCATTGCCCCCTACATGTGGAGACGTCGAGCCCCACCGGATGGTTCACGCCGGACGGCAGCTAATCCGGCCAGCCGGATCCCGAGGGCCAGATCGGCTAGGAGCCAACCACGGGGGATGCGAGCGGGCTGTACTCGAACGGTACTTCCGGGATGTCGTTGAGACGGTGGGTTTCCCGCAGCGTGAGCAGGTGCTCGGCTTCGGCCGTGAGCGCGTGCACGCGGGGCTTGGCCATCGCCTTGCGCCGGTAGA
Organism: uncultured Actinomycetes bacterium; assembly: GCA_963808315.1. Taxonomy (GTDB): domain Bacteria; phylum Actinomycetota; class Actinomycetes; order Streptosporangiales; family Streptosporangiaceae; genus Palsa-504. Next base: position 604,271 of record CAWEFK010000024.1, read on the forward strand.
TGCGGTCGTCGTAACCCAGTGGGCCGATCTCCGCCCGCTGCGCGGCGAAGGCGGCCCGCATCGCCTCGGTGAGAGCGGCGTCCAGGGCCAGCGCGAGACCGTGCCGCTCACGCTCGGAAGCCCGCTGGGCCTGAGCCTTCCTGAACCGGCTTTCCGCTTCGCGGGCGGCCTCGACAAGGTCCCCGCGGCGCGCGGCCAGCGCGCGATCGTCCTGGAATTGCTGCTCTGCCTCGGGGCTTGGCTTCTGCCGCTTCATGACCACCCAGGGTACGCGGGCCGCCGTCGCATGCGCACGCCGGGCCAGTCCCGATCAGGAATAGTCGCGGAACGCGGGCCAGGACTGCGCCCAGGTCGACTTCAGGCCGGTGGCGAGATAGATGTGCACGCCCTGCTCGTCGTCGCTCACGCCGAGCCCGTTCCAGAAGATGGCCACCAGCTGGACGTGGGCGAACTCGCGGCGCAGGAGGGCCGGGCAGCGTCGCGGCTCAGGCCCCGGCCGGCGGCGGCTCAGGCCAGGCTGGCGGCCCAGCTGGCGTGCAGGGCCGCGTATTCGCCGTCGCCGGATATCAGCTCGCCCGGCGGGCCGTCCTCGGTAATCCGCCCCTGGTCAAGCACGAGCACCCGGTCGGCGATCGCCACGGTGGACAGCCGGTGCGCGATGATGACGGCGGTCCGGCCGGCCAGCACGGTGCGCAGCGCGCGCTGAACCAGCCGCTCGCTCGGAATGTCGAGCAGCGAGGTGGCCTCGTCGAGGACGAGCACGGCCGGAGCGGCCAGGAACGCCCGGGCGAAGGAAATGAGCTGGCGCTGCCCCGCCGACAGCCGGCCCCCGCGCTTGCCGACCGGGGTGTCATACCCGGACGGCAGCGCGGCGATGAAATCGTGCGCGCCGATCGTCCGGGCCGCGGTCTGGACGTCGGTGTCGGACGCGTCCGGCCGGCCGAGCCGGATGTTGTCCGCGACCGACCCGTCGAACAGGAAGTTCTCCTGGGTGATGACGACGATCTCGCTGCGAAGCACGGCGTCGGGCAGCTGCCGTAGGTCGAGCCCGTCCAGGATGACCCGGCCCGATCGCGGATCGTAGAACCGGCCGAGCAGCCGGGCGATGGTCGTCTTGCCCGCGCCGGTCTCACCGACCAGGGCCACCGTCTGCCCGGCCGGGATATCCAGGTCCAGTCCCGGCAGGACCAGGTGGTCGCGGTAGCCGAAGGTGACCGACTCGAACCGCACTCGCCAGGCCGTGGCCGTGGCGGGCGTCGGCAGCGGCTGCGGGGCGGAAGGCTCGGGGACCGCGGCGTCCTGGTCGAGCACGCCGGAGATCTTCTCCAGGCCGGAGGCCGCCGACTGGAAGGTGTTGTAGAACTGCGACACGTCCTGCAGCGGGTCGAAGAAACGCTGCAGGTAGAGCAGGAAGGTGGCGAGCACGCCGACCTTGATGTTGCCTTCGATGACGAGGAGCCCGCCGTAGCCCAGGATCACGCCGGTGATGATGTTGCCGACCAGCGAGATGCACGGTCCGTAGATCGCGATGAGCCGGGAGGCGCGCGCGCTCGCCTGGGCGTAATCCTGACCGAGCCCGGAGAAGATGTCGGCGTTCCGCTGTTCCCTGCGAAAGGCCTGCACCGCCCTGATCCCGCCGAACGTCTCCACGAAATGCACGATGACCAGCGCGATGGCCTCCCTGGTGCGCCGGTACGCCCGGGCTGATTCGCCCCGGAACCAGGCCGTCAGCCAGGTCAGCGGGATGAAGCCGGCCAGCACCACCAGGCCGAGCTTCCAGTCGAGCAGCAGCATTCCTGTGCCGACGAGCAGCAGGGTCAAGACGGCCGCGATCAGCGAGTCGAGCCCCTCCTCGAACAGATCGGAGATCGAGTCGATGTCGGAGGTCTGCCGGGAGATGACGCGCCCCGAGGTGTAGTCCTCATGGAACGCCACGTCCAGGCCGATGAAGTGCGCGAACAGGCGGCGGCGCAGCTCGAGTACCACCTTCTGGCCCACCCGCCCGGTCATGGTGACGAACATCCGGGTCGTGACCGCCTGCACCGCGACCGCGACCGCGAACGCGGCGGCGATGACGAGCAGCGGCCCGGCGTCGTGCGCGTGCAGCAGCGGCGGGAGCCCGGTGTCGATGGCGATGCCCACCAGCCACGGGCCAGCCAGCGCGGCCAGGCTCTCCACCACGATCAGCGACACGGTGGCGCTGACCGCGCGCCGGTGCGGCCGCAGCAGGTCACCGAGCAGCCGCCTGCTCCGCTCGCGGAGCAGCGCGGCCAGGCCGGCGCTGACTTCCTCGGTTTTCTCCGCGGCGACCCCGCGCCACGCGCTGCTACCCCCCGGCGCCACGGTCACGCGCTTGCCTCCAGCCCTTCTGTGTCCATGAGCGCGGCGTACTCCGGGTTGGAGGCCAGCAGCTCCCGGTGGCTGCCGGTGGCCGTGATCATCCCGCCGGACAGCAGCGCCACCGTGTCCGCCAGCGCCACCGTGGACGGCCGGTGCGCCACCACCAGCGCCGTCGAGCCGGCCAGGATCTCGTGCAGCGCGGTGGTCACCCGCTCCTCGGTGTGCACGTCGAGCGCGGACAGCGGATCGTCGAGGATCAGCACGTCCGGCCGGGCCAAGATGGCCCGGGCCAGCGCGATCCGCTGCCGCTGACCGCCGGAAAGCGCCATGCCCTGCTCGCCGATCCGGGTGTCCAGGCCCCAGGGCAGGTCGAACGCGAACCGCGCCTGCGCGGCCGTCAGCGCGGCCTCGACCGCGGCTTCGTCCGCGTCAGGCGCGCCGAACGTCACGTTCTCCCTGACGCTGGCCGAGAACAGCGTCGCGTCCTCGAAGGCGCACGCGACCGCGACGCGGAGCCGGTCAAGCGGCAGGTCGCGGACATCGGTCCCGTCCAGCCGCACCGATCCCGAGGTGGCATCGGCCAGCCTGGGCACAAGCTGAAGCAATGTCGACTTGCCGGCTCCGGTGGCCCCGGTGAGCACCACCGTCTGGCCGGGCGGCAGGTCGAGCACGATGTCGCGCAACACGGGGTCGGCCGCACCGGGATAGCTGAAGCTCACATGGTCGAACACCAGGTGACCGCGGCTGGTTAGCTGAGCGGCCTGGGCAGGAACCACCGGCCGTTCGGCGGATTGATCTGAGATCTCCGGCGTGGTGTCGAAGATTTCCAGCACCCGCTGAGCCGCGGTGGCCGCCTCCTGCCCCGACGCGATGATGTACCCGAGGGCCTCGACCGGCCACACCAGCTGCAGCGCGAGCGTGATGAAGGCCACCAGGCCGCCGATGGTCAGCGATCCCCCGCTGACCGCGACCGCGCCAAGCACGAGGATGATCCCGATGACGCCGTTGGGGATCAGGTCGAGCAGCGCCCAGAACGACCCGAGCAGGCCCGCCTTCTGGACCTGCGTCCGGTAGACATCGGAGGCCCGGGCGTCGTGCCTGGCGGCGGCCTGCTTTCCCCGGCCGAGCGCCTTGAGCACGCGGATGCCGGTGGCCGCCTCCTCGACCAGGGTGGCCAGGTCGCCTTGCTGGTCCTGGACCTGGCGGGAGAGCAGCCGGTAGCGCTTCTCGAACCTGAGGCAGACCGGCAGGACGGGCGCGAACACCACGCCGGTGATCAGGCCGAGCCACCAGTTGAGGTTGATCAGCAACGCGACCACCGCGATGAACGTCATCACGTTGGTGACCAGGAAGATCAGCCCGAACCCGGCGAACCTCCTGATCGCCGACAGGTCGGTGGTGGCCCGTGAAAGCAGCTGGCCCGACTGCCACTCGTCATGGAACGCCGCCTGCAGTCTCTGCAGGTGCTCGTACAGGTCGTCCCTGATCGACTTCTCGATCTCCGCGACCGCGGTGGACTGAATCCAGCGCCGGGTCATGTTCAGCAGCGCCACCGCCGTGCCGAGGCCGACCGCCGCCAGGGCGAGCGGGATCAGCAGCCGCTTGTCGTGGTGCGCGATCGCGCCGTCGATCACGGACTTGGTGAGCAGCGGGATGGCGAGCTCGGCGCCGACGGCGCCAAGCGCGGCGCAGAGCATGACGATCATCTGCGTCCGGAATGGTTTCAGGTAGCCCCGTAGCCGCCACAGCGCTCCCACTGGCCGTACCCTGGCGGAAGCACGCGTGACCAGCAAAGGGCTAACAGAGGGCATCAGCCGTGAGGTTAACCGGGCGGCCGGCGCATTGTCACCTGATTTATTCTTCGCGTGGACGGCGTGCCGGCGCCGATCGCCGGGACCACCGGCAGGGAGAGGAACCGTGGAGCGCAACCGCACCAGTCGCGCCAGGCCCGGATGAGCCGCGTGACCCGCGCGGGGATCCTGGCGGCCTACCGCGACGGTGTCACCGTCATCTGTGAGCTGGCGGGTCAGTTCACCGATGCGACCTGGCTGGCCCCGACGCCGTGTCACGAATGGCGGGCGGTTGACCTGGCGGGTCACCTGCGGTGCGTCGCCGACGATTACCACGAGTACCTAGACGACGCCCCGGCCAGCAGGCTCGCGCGGCTGATGGCCACCGGCGCGCCCGCGGAATCACTGGCCCGCAAGCTCGCCCGGCAGAACGCCGCCGAGCTCGCTGCGCTACCCGACGCACCCGGGCCCGAGCAGATCACGGCGTTCGCCGAGTCCGCGCGCTCCTACGGGCACAGGCTGCCGCTGTCCTGGGACCTGCTGCATCACAGGTACCGGGGGACCGACGTGACGGTCGGCGCGATAGCCGGCGTGGCGTGTGCCGAATGGCATGTGCACGCCTGGGACCTGGCCAGGTCCCAGGGCAAGGATTACCATCCCGCCCAGCCTGAGCTGGTCCTGACCGCGTGGTGGGCGGGCATGCCGCAGCTGTGGCCGGTCCTGGACGCCGGGTGGGACGGTGCGGATCCGTGGCACTTCCTGCTGTGCGCGTCGGGGCGCGATCCGCACTGGGCCCTGGTGTTAGAGTGCTTGATTCGTGAGCCTTGACGTCAACCGCATCCGGGCGGTCTACCCGGCCCTGAGTGACGGCTACGCCTACCTGGACGGCGCCGCCGGCACGCAGGTTCCCACCGCGGTGGTCGAGGCCATCGCGGATGCCTACCGGGCCGGTATCGGCAACGCCGGGGGTGCCTTCCCGGCCAGTGCCCGCTCCGACGCGATCCTGGCCGAATGCCGCCGGGCCCTGGCCGACCTGACCGGCGCAGAACCGGACGGCGTGATCCTGGGCCCGAACATGACCACGCTCACCTACCGGCTGGCCGAGACCTTGTCCCGGCAGTGGGGGCCGGGGGACGAGGTGGTCGTGTCCCGCCTTGACCACGACGCGAACATCCGGCCGTGGGTGCAGGCCGCGGCCCGGCGCGGGGCGGTCGTGCGCTGGGCCGATGTCGACGTATCGACCGCCGAACTGCCTGCTGGCCAGTACGGCGACCTGCTCGGCGACCGCACCCGGCTGGTCGCGGTGACCGCGGCGAGCAACATCGTCGGCACCAGGCCGGACGTGGCGGCCATCGCCGCGGCCGCGCACGCCGTGGGCGCGCTGTGTTACGTGGATGGCGTGCACGCCACGCCGCACGTGCCGGTGGACGTAGGCTCGCTCGGCGCGGACTTCTACGCCACCAGCGCCTACAAGTGGTCCGGACCGCACATCGGCGCGGTGGTGGCCGATCCCGCCCTGCTTGAGACGCTCAGCCCGGACAAGCTCGTGCCCGCGCCCGACGGGGTACCCGGCCGGTTCGAGCGCGGCACGCTCGGATTCGCCGACCTGGCCGGGGTGGTGGCGGCCGTGGATCACCTCGCCAGCCTCGACCCCGGTGCCGCCACCGGCCGCCGGGACCGGCTGCTCGCGTCGATGACCGCCGTCGAACACTACGAGGCGGCGGTTTTCGCGCGCCTGCTCGGCGGACTGGACGCGATGGACCATGTGACGCTGTACGGCCACGCCCCGCGCCGCACGCCGACGGCGTTTTTCACCGTGGCCGGCTACTCGCCCCGCGAGGTGGCGCAGCGGCTGGCCGAGCGCCAGGTCAACGTCTGGAACGGCCACAACTACGCGTGGGAGCTTGCGGGCGCGTTCGGCCTGCGGGATTCCGGTGGTGCCGTCCGGGCCGGCCTGGTCCACTACAACGACGAGGCCGAAGTCGACCGGCTGCTCGCCGCGGTCGCCGAGCTGGCCCCCGGCGGCGTACGCTGAAGACGTCGGCGACGACCCGGGGAGTGTGGCGATGGCGGCGGTAGCGAGCCTGCTGGCGGTGCTGGCCGGTTTCCTGCGCGACCTCACGCAGCTCACGATCACCCCGTCCATGCTGACCGCGCTGGCCGCGACCATCCTGGCCGGGGCCATGCTCGCGGCCGTGCTCGTCCTGCTCACCTCGGTGGCAGGCGTGTCCAGGAGCGCGGCCCTCCCGATGATCCGCCGTGCGTCGGCGCTGCGGGAGAAGTCCTGGCGCGCGGCGTTCCTGCGTCAGCGTGACCCCGACGCGGCCGGACGGCCCAGACCCCGAGCGCCCTCGGCGGCCCAGACGGCCGCGTCCGGAGTCCTTGCTCGCTGACCCGCGGGTCACGCGGCCGTCCCCAGCCACCATTCCGTCGTAGCTGGAAGGCCGTTGTCACATGTTCGCTGTCTTTGGCGTCCCCGTGGACGCCGCGTATCACCTTGTCGCCGGGCTTACCGGTCTGTTCACCCCCCTTCTGGGCTCCGTAGCCGCGGTCACCGCGATCGTGGCGGTCACGCTGGCGGTACGGATCTTGCTCACGCCGCTCGACCTGCGCGCATTTCGCGGGCAGGCGACGGCGGCCCGGCTCGCCCCGCAACTGCTGGCCCTGCGCCAGCGGTACGCCCGCCAGCCCGAACGGCTGCACAGCGAGATGTCGGCGCTGTACCGCCGGGAGGGCACGAGCATGTTCGCGGGGCTGACCCCGATCCTGCTCCAGTGGCCGTTCCTGTCCGTCATGTACCTGCTGTTCCGGTCTCCTGTCGTGGCGGGCAAGCCGAACACGCTGCTCGCTCACGACCTGCTTGGCGTGCCGCTCAGCACCCACTGGCTGAGCGGGGCCGGGCCCGCCAGCATGACGGGCCTGGTCTTCGCCGGGGTGTTCGCGCTGCTGGCCGGGCTGTGCTGGCTCTCCGGCCGCGCTCGGCCGCCTGATGGGCGCCCAGGCGCAGCCAGGGTCCGGGGCACTGGTCAAGGTGCTTCCCTACCTGACCGTGGTGATCGCCGCGTTCGCGCCGCTCGCGGCCGGAATCTACCTGCTCACGTCGATGGGCTGGTCGCTGGCCGAGCGGACGTTCTTCGTCAGGCGAGAAAGCGCGGATATGTCACGGCGTGACCAGCGTGCGCAGCAGCCGGACCGGCGGTGAGCCGTGCGCCAGCATGCGGTCGTGGACCTCCTGGTCGGACTGGCCGGGAGCGGCGGCCCTGAGCTCGCGGGCGAGGTCGGAGACCTCGGCGTACCCGACGTAGTACGTGGACAGCTGCGCCGAGGTGAGCAGCGCCCGCCGCCACTTGCCCGCCGCCTCGCCCTCCTCCTGATAGCCGCGTTCGGTCATCAGCGTCATGGCGTCGGTCTCGGTCATGCCGTGCGCATGGACCCCGGCGTCCAGGATGGCGTTGATGATCGTGCGCAGCTGCATCTTGAGCTGCTGCATCCGCACCGCGCCGGGCTCGCCTTCGCCGGGGTAGCGGTGCCCGGCCATGAGCTCCTCGGTGTAGACCGCCCAGCCCTCGATGAACGAGCCGGACCGCAACGCGGCCCGGATCGCGGTGTCCGAGCCCTTGAACCGGCGGGAATGCTGCAGCTGCAGGTAATGGCCGGGCATGGCCTCGTGCACCATCAGGTTGTGCACCATGTGCCGGTTGTACTCGCGGTAGAACGAGGCCACCCGCTGCGGCGGCCAGTCGGCCGGCGCCGGCGAGACGGCGATGAACGTGGGCAGCGGCAGCGGTTCGAGCGGACCGGGTGAGTCGCAGTACGCCACGGCGACCCCGCGGTCGATTTCCGGCATCGCGATGAGCTCGATCGGATCGTCGTAGACAGAAACCAGCCGGTGGCCGGTAACGAAAGCGGTCTGCGCGGCCAGCGCGTCGCGGCAGAACCCCAGGATGTTCGCGTCGTCGGGCACGTCCCGCGCCAGCTGGCCGAGCACCTGCCTGACCACGTCAGGCCCCGGCCGGGCCGAGCCGGCCAGCTGGGCGGCCAGCTCGGCGATGTCCTCGCTGACCCGGTCCAGGTCGGCCCGCGCGCGGGCCAGGATCGCGTCCGCGTCCGCGGCGGCGCTGAGCGTCAGCGACAGCTTGCGGGCGAATCGCCCGGCCCCGATCCTCGGGTCCGCAAACGCCGCCTTCGGACAGGCGCGCGGACAGCCAGTCACGGTGCCCGGTCAGCGCCTCCAGGGCGGCGGTGCGAACGCGGCCGAACTGCGGCCCGGGCGGCGGCGCCTGCTCGATGGCCTTATCGACCTCCTTGCTGACCAGCGCGATCGTGCCCGCGAACTGCCCGATGGCGGTCTCCAGGTGTACCCGCGGCATCGGGCCCGAGCTGGCCACGAGCCTGCGCCAGCACGGCCGGAACCTGCGCCAGCCGGCCGGCCAGCGCGGCCAGCCGTTCCGGCAGCGGGGCGAAGTCGCGGGTCAGCAGCTGGTAGACGGCCTGGCCTGGGTTGGCCCGCAGCGGATTCCAGGTGTGCTCGCGCAGTTCGTCGAGCTCGAACACCCGCCCGGCCACGCTGCCCGCCATCATCGCGGCGTCGACCCGGTGCTCGGCGGACAGGGCATTGGCGTCGATCGCCTCCAGCCGGGCGGCGAAGCCGTCCAGGGCGCGGCGCTCATCGGCCCGGGCGGGCCCGGACGGGTCGGCCAGGCGATCGTCGTAGCGATGATCGCCGAGACCGGTGGCGGCCGGCGGGTCGCGTTCCGCTCGCTCGTCAAGGTACTCCCTCGCCAACCTGGTGAACTCGTGATCCGCGTCGCCGCCCATCGGGCCTCCCCTTCCGCTCATCTCGCGCCTGGTCCGACCAACCGTAACCAATGACATGCCAAACGGCCCCGCCTGCTCCCGCAACGCTAGCTACCTGCCCCGGCCGGTGCGTGCGCCTCAGGCGCGGCGGACGGTGACCTGCGCCGAGGGGTAGCCGGAGGCGCCGTCGGGCGGCGGCTGAGCCTGGACCGCCGTCTGGGTGTAGCCGGTCGCGTCGGTGGCGCGGGCTTCGAGCAGGTAATTGCCCGGCGAGGCCGGCCAGTCCCAGACCCACTGGCGCCAGGTGTCGATACCGGGGACCGCGGCCAGCCGGGCCTCGTGCCAGGGCCCGCCGTTGGCGCGCACCTCGACGGCGGCGATGCCCTTGTGCTGCGCCCAGGCCACCCCGGCCACCGGCAGCGTGCCGGGGGCGAGTGACGCGCCGGGACCGGGGACGTCGATGCGGGACTCGGTCTTGATCGGCGCCTGCTGGGCCCAGCCGCGCTGAGCCCAGTAGCCGTAGGCGGAGGCGAAGGTGGTGACCTCGATATCGGTGACCCATTTGGTGGCGGAGACGTAGCCGTACAGTCCGGGCACCACCATGCGCGCAGGGAACCCGTGCACGACGGGCAGCGCCGTTCCGTTCATCGCCACGGCGAGCAGCGCATCCCGCCCGTCGAGCACGATCTGCAGCGGCGTCCCTGAGGTGAAGCCGTCGACGGAGGTGCACAGCAACTGATCGGCACCGGCCAGGGGACGGGCCTGCCTGATCAGGGCGCCCAGGCTCGCGCCCAGCCACTTGGCGTTTCCGACGTAGGGTCCCTCCACCGGGTCGGACACGCAGGTGAGCGTCACGTAGTCCTCGATGAGCGGACGGCGGAGCAGCTCGGCGAAGGTGATGGTGACTTCCCGTTGCACCATCCCGTGGATCCGCAGTCGCCAGGTCGCCGGATCCACCTGGGGCACCAGCAGGGCGGTATCGACGCGGTAGAAGCTGCTGTCCGGAGTGATGAACGAGCTGAGCCCAGGAATATTCAGGTTGCTGCCCGCGGGCAGCGGCGGCGCGGGAACCGCGGGGCGGGGGAACCGGATGGCGGCCCGGGCCAGGTTGATGTTGTGCTCATCGGTCAGGTTTCTTCCGGCCACCGTTCCGAGCGTGGCGGCGATCGCGGCTACGCCGCTCGAGACCAGGAACCGCCGGCGCGCGGGCCACGGGGATGGCTCCGCGTCCGGATTGGGCAGGTAGGTAAAGGAGTAGGCCGGTCCCGCCCGGAGGGCAGGTCCTCCGGTTCCGCTGGTGTCAGCTACGGGGAGGTCAGGGGGAGCCAGCGGCTCCGGGGGAGTGGTGCGGTCAGGCCGGACAACGCGGGTACCGAAGGCACGGGAACCCCGCGAGGCGGACCTGCCGTGCGGGCCGGCGGGGTCCGGAACAGAACCGGTCCCGGGCGCGGCGCGGGCGAGCCAGGCCAGCGCCAGCGCGCCGGCCGCGGCTCCCACCAGGGTGGGAATCACGTACCCCGCCGTGGCCGTCGGCCTGGTCAGGGCGGCAGCCAGGCCGAGGCAGGCGAAAATCGCGAGCCCCGCCAGGCCGAAGGCCAGCCGTCGCACCGCGAGCAGCCCGATCACCGCTGCGTACAGCGCGAGGACCACCAGGATGCCGCCGAGCAGGACCGTCTTGTCGTGCGTGCCGAACTCGGAGATGGCGAAATCTTTGACGGACGGCGGGGTGAGATCGATGGCGGCCTGGCCCACCGCGACGACCGGTGAGCTCTCAGGAATGCCGAGACCTGAGGCAAACTGAGCGGCACCCACGGCGACGGCGGCGGCGAGCACGCCGACCACAGCCCCGGTGAGGGCGCGCGGGCGCCGAGGCTGGTCGTCGGTCCTCTGGGACGGTGCTGTCATGGTCGCAGGTCGCGTGTAGACGCTCCGTACACGCTACCTGGCCTGCCCGGTCCCGGTGAGCCGCCTATTCCTCGAAGGTCCACCGGGTGGGCGACCCGGTAAAGTCCCCGGCCCGCATGCTGAACACCCGGCGCGGCCGGACCCCGATGGTCGCGTTGACGCCGGGATCGAGGAATTCCACGCCGTAGTCCGTCCGGTATTTGGCGTTCATCAGGTCGACCACCCGGCGCAGGACGGCCGGCTCCGCGGAGATGTGCGCGGTACCTTCGATGACCACAGGATCTGAGGCGTCCTCGGTGGTGATGCAGCATCGCGGATCGGCCGCCAGGTTGCGGACCTTGCGGGAACCCGCGGCGCTGGTGAACCAGAGTGTGCTGTCGTCCCACATGCCCCAGACCGGCATCACGTGCGGCCGGCCGTCCGGCCAGACCGACGCGACCCAGTAGTTTCGTGCGGCGGTCAGCCGCTCGGCCGCCCAGGACCAATGCAGGAGCCCGCTTCCTTCCCCGGGCCCGGTAATGCCATATCCCGGCATATACGGTCGGGATACCTGAGGGATCTCCATGGCGGAAGGTCTACCATGTTGGCCCGGCCCGGGACCCTCGAACCCACTCCAGGCCCAACGTGGACTAACGTTGGGGTCCGTGAAGGCATCACCGCAAATCCAGCTCCGTCTGCTCGAACTGGCCGACCTGGACGCCGAGCTTGTCCGCCTGGCTCGTCGTCGGCAGGGTCTCCCCGAGGTCGCCGAACTGGCCCGGCTGGAGGTCAGGGCAGGCGAGCTGAAGGACGCCATCGTCCAGACCGAGACCGAGCTCAGCGATTTGACCAGGGAACAGACCCGGGCCGAGCGTGACGTCGAGCAGGTCCGGACCAGGATCGACAAGGACCGGGCTCGGCTGGACGCGGGCCAGGTCTCCGCCGCGCGCGAGCTAGCGAGCCTGCAGTCGGAAATCGAGTCGCTGCACCGCAGGCAGGGAGACCTCGAGGAGATCGTGCTCGAGCTGATGGAACGCTGGGAGACCCTGGTCAGCCGGCGCGACGAGCTGGCCGCGGAACGCGACAGCCTGGGCAGCCAGATGGAGGCGCTCGCCGCCCAGCGGGATGCGGCCTTCGCCGAGATCGACGAGCAGGGCGCGAAGGCCTCAGGTCAGCGCGGCGAGGTCACCGTGGATGTGCCTGCCGGCTTGCTCAAGCTTTATGACCAGGTCCGGAGCACCCGCGGCGTCGGTGCGGCCATGCTGCGGGCCGGCCGGTGCGAGGGATGTCACCTGAGCCTGAACACCGTCGACCTCAATGAGATCAGGGCCGCGGCGCCCGATGAGGTGATCAGGTGCGAGGAGTGCAGGCGGATCCTGGTCCGTACCGCGGAGTCTGGGCTGTAGGTGCGTACACGGACCAACTGGATACCTGCTCGGGGCGAACCCACGGTCACCCTGCTACTCAGGCACGGGCAGACGCCGATGTCGGTGCAGAAGCGGTACGCGGGCACCTCCGATGTCCCGCTCACCGAGACCGGGGTAAGTCAGGCCGCCGCCGCGGCCAAGCGCCTGGCGTCGGCCGGCCTCACGGCGATCGTGTCCTCGCCGCTGCAGCGCGCGGTGCGGACCGCCGAGGAGGTCGCCGCGGCCACTGGCGTCCCGGTGGTGACCGATGAGGGTTTTCGGGAGACCGACTTCGGCGCCTGGGAGGGCCTGACCTTCGCCGAGGTGCGGGAGCGCTGGCCGGCCGAGATGGCGAACTGGCTGGCCGACCCGGCGGTCGCGCCGCCGGACGGCGAGAGCTTCGCCGAGGTGAACGCGCGGGTGACCGAGGCCCTGCACCGGGTGCTGACCGGCCAGGAACGCCAGAACGTCCTCATCGTCAGCCACGTCACCCCGATCAAGACCCTGGTCGCGGCGGCCCTGCTCGCCCCGCCGGCTGCCCTTTACCGGATGCACCTCGATGTCGCCGCCCTGTGCGAGATCGACTGGTACGCCGACGGGCCCGCCGTCTTGCGCTCCTTCAACGACACCGCGCATCTGCACCTGTAAAAAGTCGCAACCAAGGTCCGGTCTGTGCCGTCTCCAGAGCTGTAAATGACCCCTTGGAATGAGGAACACCATGAACTGGAGACGATTCACGACCGCGGCCGCAGGATTCGCCGCGGCCGGACTTGGCCTGAGCCTTGGGCTGCCGGGTGGTGCCGGCGCGGCCACCACCTCTGCTCACGCCGTGACCCGCGCGGCCGCCGCCGCTGCTCCGCGGTACGTTGTGCTCAACTGCATGGATAAGGACACGGGGCAGGTCAAGCCGGGAACCATGTACCTTGCCTGCGCGGACGATGGCATGGGGCTGACCCAGCTGCACTGGACCAGCTGGACGCCGGAGCTCGCCAGCGCCTACGGGACGCAGTGGCAGAACGACTGCCAGCCGAATTGCGCAACGGGACATATCCGCGACTATCCGGTGGTGGCCATGCTGTGGGGCAGCGCCACCGTGAAGGGGCACCCGGGCGAGCGTCGTTACACGGAAGTCACCATCAGTTACCCGAAGGCCCGTCCGGCGGTCTACACGATTCGCAACGGGAAGGTCGTGGCCACTTATCCCGTCAGCCAGACCCTGCCCCTCGGGGCCTGATCCGGTGATCCGGTAGGCATGAGGTGTTACGATCTACGTACGTAGATAGTGGGAGGTGGCGTGCGCGGGTTCGGTGACCTGGAGGCCGTGATCATGCAGTTGGTGTGGGATCGCGAGGGTGCGGTCACCGTGCGCGAGCTGTTCGACGAGCTACGACAGGAACGGGCCATCGCCTACACCACCGTCATGAGCACGATGGATAACCTGCATCGCAAGGGATGGCTGGACCGGGTGAAGGACGGCAAGGCCTACCGCTATACGGCCACGGCCAGCCGCGAGGAGTACAGCGCGCGGCTGATGCGCGAGGCGCTGGCCGGCGGTGGCGATACCGAGGCGGTGCTGAGTCATTTCGTCGCGCAGATGGACGGCGAAGAGTCCGACGCGCTGCGGACCGTGGTGCGGCGGCTCACCCGCCGGAGCCCGGGATGACGGCCGCGCTGCTGCTGAGTGCCTATGCGCTCATCGTGGCCTGGTCGGCCTCGGTGTTGCTGACGCCGCTGACCTCGCGCGGCGTCAGCGCCCGGCTCGGGCTGGCGGCCTGGCTGACCGCGATGGCCAGCGTGCTGATCTGCCTGGGGACCGCGCTGGTCTTCCTGATCACAGCGGCGCTGGCGAGCTGGCCGGGGCTCGCGGCCGACATGTGCCGTTCGGTCGCGGGCCAGGCGTGCACACCGCTGATGTACCGCGGTGTGTTCGAATTCGGCCTGAGCGCCGTCGCGCTCGTCGCCGCGGGTACCGCAACGATGCTGGCCTGGCGGTACGGGTGCCACGTCCAGCGCGCGCGGCAGGGCACCCGGGCTCACGCCGAGGCCGCCCGCTTGACCGGCAGGCGGCTGCCCGGTGTCCCTGGCCTCTCCGGGGCGGCCGGATTCCCGGCCGGCCGTCGTGCTCGATTCTGTGCAGCGGGTCGCATACTGCGTCCCGGGCCGTCCCGCCGCCATCGTGCTCTCCACCGGCGCTCTCGCTGTCCTTGATCCCTCCCAGCTCACGGCCGTACTAGCCCACGAGCGTGCGCACCTGGCCGGGCGACACCACCTGCTGATCGCGACGACCCGCGGGCTGGCCGCCACCTTTCCCGCCGTTCCGCTCTTTACCCGGGGGCCAGCCGAGGTCGCCCGGCTGGCCGAGATGTGCGCCGACGACATCGCGGCCCGCAGCAGCGGCCGGAACACGCTCGTCACGGCCCTGCTCGCGATGGGCACGGGCATGGCCGTGCCGGCCGCTGCCCTGGCCGCGAGCACCTGCGCGGTGCAGGCGCGTGTCCAGCGCCTGCTGGAACCACCCCGTCGCGGCCGCCGGGCCCGCTACACCGTGGCGCTGGCCGGCGTCACCGTGCTGCTCGCCCTGACCTCCGGCGTGATCGCCGTCTTCGCCTCCTCTCTGTAGCACCCCGATAGGGTCGTGTCCTCCGGGGCAGCGGCATCGGCGTATCCTGACCGTTGGGTGAGTCGGCCGGGCGGTCGCGCCGGGCTTGTTCAGCCCGGTGAGGAAGGTCCGGGCTCCACAGGGCAGGGTGGTCGGTAACGCCGACCCGGGGTGACCCGCGGGACAGTGCCACAGAAAACAGACCGCCCCCGCGCCTGGCGCGGGGGTAAGGGTGAAACGGTGGTGTAAGAGACCACCAGCGTCGCAGGTGACTGCGGCGGCTTGGTAAACCCCACCCGGAGCAAGGCCAAGAGGGGATCCACTGGTTCCCTGCGCGAGCGCTTGAGGGTGGCTCCGCCCGATGCTCGCGGGTAGGCCGCACGAGGCTGCCGGCAACGGCAGTCCCAGATGGATGACCGTCGCCCCGCGCACGCGGGGGCACAGAACCCGGCCTACAGGCCGGCTCACCCACCCTTCCATCCATTAGTGCCTCAGCAGCGAGCGTTCGCCCGGTTACCCGGGTGCGGACCCGGTTACCCGGGTGCGGTTACGGTCGCGTCCGGTGAAGGGTCAGCATCTCGCGAACACCACCCGCTTCGCCTGCCGCAGCCGTGCCGGGCACTCCCGCTCTCAAGCCACACCGATGGTCCATCGCGGTTGCCCAAGCAACACCGATGGACCTTCGCTGTGGGTCAGGTTCGGGCCGATGGCCCGGCACCGGTTACGGCACCCGGTCACTGTCCCGCTAGGCGTCGTACTTGTTCGGCCCAGGCGTTCCGGGAAGGCAGTAGAACACGATGAGGGTGATGGTGCCGATGATCGGGATGAAGCCGATGAGCCACCAGAACCCGCTCTTGCCGGAGTCGTGCAGGCGCCGGACCGACAGGCTGAGGGTTCCGATGGCGACGATCACGGTGATGACGTACTGGATGGCGACGGCATGGGCCGCTCGCCCGATAATGGCGCCTATCACGTCGATGATGATGGCGCCGAGGAAAAACCACCAGAACGCGGATCGTGAGGCGCGGCCGTTGAAGGTGACCATGTTCTTGAAGCCTTCGGAGATCGCCTCACCGAAACCGACGGGGCCGCCCTGCAGGTAGCCCCGCTGGCCGGCATCCCAGCCGCCTTGCGGCGGCTGCCCGTAACCGCCTGACGAGTCCTGCGGGTACGGCTGGTAGGGACTGCTCATGAATATCCTCCGTTTTATCCCGAGGTTTCAGGGCTTCCTGCTATGGCAACGTTGCCAATTCTCGCCCAGTTCATGCCGCAGGAGAAGTATATTTGAGCATTTTCATGTGCCCTATGCGACGTGAATCTCCGGGGCGTGGATGGCTTTGGCCACCTGGCCGGTGCACCAGGGGCAGCAGCGAGGCTTGCGGAGGATTGGTCAGGCCTTGAGCTGGGCGTTTGCCCCCGCACGTATGGACATTCATAGACATGGAACGGCCGGGGCGGACTTTAATCCGCGGTCTTGGCCTTACCGACGAGGACCACCATCTGGGTTCCGTCCTTGGCACGCGCGTGATTCTGCCCGGTCAGGTCGAGGACGCGTGGCGGGCGGTCGGCCGGGTGGGGAAGGGCGCTGCACCAGACCCGGCCTGAGAGGGCGGACGCCGCCCTCTCAGGCCGTGTGACATGCCTGAGTATCAGGATGCCGTGAGTTTCGGCACGCGGCTGACCGCACCCTTGACGGTGGACCAACCTCGCGTCCGGAGCTGCTCCGAGGCGCGCTGCTGCTCGCCCTGCTGCGCCCCCATAATCAGGATGCCGCCGGTCAGCGCCGGGGTGACCCACTGCAGGATGCGCTGCTGCTGCTGCAGCTTCGCGAGGTTGTCCGGCGTGTCACTGGACGGTACAGTTCCGCCTTCTACCGGGGCCGAGTCGGCCTCGGTGGCAATCTTGGCCCCGAGTATGCCGCTATAGGCGGTGGTGCCGAGTGCGGCTGCCGTGAGGACTGCCTTGATTACCGAGTTAGCTCCTACTCCCTGCTGGTCGCGGACCCGGTCACGGTTGGCCAGCAGTAGCCCGGCCCCGCCGATCAGGTGCGCACCGATGGCCGCAGCGGAGATGGGTGCCCAGCGCGCCCATCCCGCGGAAGCGACAGCGGCCCGCTCGGCTGGATCCTTGACGTCCTTGGAGGCGCCGTTGACCCCGATGGCCCCCATCAGGCTGCCGCCGAACCAGGCAGCGGCGCCGAGGTCGTGCAGGGACCGGATGATCGTGTTGCGATTGCTCGCCATGAATATTTCCTCCGTAGGCACGATGGACAAAGCGCGGAGGGGTCGACCTCATCACCCCGCCCGTGCTCGCGCCCCTTACCCGTAGCCCGCCCGTCCAACCAGGAACCTGGCCAGAAATCCGTCCTGCGCTGGATGCCTGATCAAGGCAGCAGGGTTCGGCCCGAACCGCTCACAGGAACTGGCCCGGATGAGATCCCGAATCATCGTTCCAGACCACGGCCATGACTTTATCTGGGTCGATCACGGCCCACCCATGCTTGCGCTCCAGACGGACCAGGCCATCGGGAAGTATCTCCACGCCGGTCAGCTTCTTGTCCTCGGCCATGGAGAAAGCCACTGGCCCAACCTTTCGGATGAGCATGGAAATCGACCCGTCCTTGCCGATGAGGGGCTGGAGCAGGTCCCGCATGGCGTCGCCGTTCATGAACCACCACCTTCGGATAGCGCTACGACCATGATGCCCCGCGCCGGGAAGCGGGAAGCGCGGCCTGCCCCCGGTATCGCGGCCCAGCTAGCGAGGGTCATTGCGGGCCATCTGGGCCGCGCGCAGTTCGGCGTGCATCTCCCACGGTGCGCGCGGCAGGACATGGCCCGTCTCCAACAGCGACTTAAGGTTCGCGCAGACCGCTGGCCAGCCGGCCGAGACCGCCTCAAGCGCGTCACCGTCGGCCAGGTTCTGGTGCGTCACGGTAAGGCGGACGATCTCGTGGTAAGGCTCAATGTCGAAGGTTACCCTCGATGGTCCATTGACCGGAGTGTCGCCTGGGGCGTCGAAGGTCATCGAGAGCCTGCGGGGCGGCACCGACTCCAGCACGGTGCCGATGACGTCAGCGATGCCTGAGCCGTCGACCCGCCGGTGTTCCCAGCGGGAGCCGACCTGCCAGTCGGAGACGTTGCCGTGACCCCAGTACCCGGCGGTCAGCTGCGGGTCGGTCAGTGCATCCCACACCCGCTCCGGTGAGCTCTCGATGTAAGTGACATAAACGTAGCTCGGCCGATCGGCCATCATGCCCTCCTCTGCTCGTTGCTTGACGGTGCTCAGCGCGCGCAGGCGGGACCGTTCGAACTTGTCGATCCAGCGTTCCTGGATGGTCCACAGCGGAACGGGATTGAGGTAGTGAAGCCTCTCCCGGCCCCGGCGAACGATCGAGATGAGGTTCGCGGCCTCGAGCACGCCTAGATGCTGGGTCGCCGACTGGCGCGCCATCTCAAGCGGCCCGCACAGTTCCCTCAGGGTCTGCCCGTTGCGTTCGCGGAGGCGGTCCAGCAGGACGCGCCGCGTCGGATCGGCCAGCGCCCTGAACACGGCATCGTCGTCGCCCACCCGGTCATTATGCAGGTTAATACCTGCATGTTGCAATCGCGCTGGCGCCGGTAGTTTCTGGCTCGCCTACCGGGCGGCAGGCCCGGCGGGCCCGATCCTCAGGTGCCGTCCCCGGAGGCGTCTCGTGGGCATTGGAGCTGGAGTGCCCCGCGGGTTCACGGCGGGGCGCTCGTATGACCGGGAGGTCAGTGAGTAATCGTGCCGAAAGTCACATCGGGAGACCAGATTGTCTGCCAGAGAATCCCGCCGGCCGGGTTGGTCGCCGAGACCATTTGATTGCCGCCTTCGTAAACGGCGACATGATAGACCGGGCTGTTGGGGTCAGAATCCTCATGAAAGAAAACGAGGTCCCCGCCCCATGCCGCCCTCTTGCTCTCGCGGTGGAAATGCTGGAACTGCGCTTCGGCTGTCCGCGGGATCGCCCGGCCGTAATGACCGTAAATGTACCGGGTGAGGCCGCTACAGTCAAAGCCTGAGCTGGGAGAACTTCCGCCGTAGGCGTAGGGAACCGTCCCTATGAACGTCTTGACGTAGGAGGCTGTCCGCTGGTTGAACGACTCCGTGTGAGCGCTAGCCGTTCCTGAGAAAAACGCCAGGGATATTGCCATCGTTCCGGCGATGGTGCCTATTTTATGTCGTACTTGCATGCTCCTGCTCCTTTCTACCAAGGTGCGGATCGGTCCGACCCGCGCTGAATCAGCTTGCGGCATCGTGTCACGAAAATCCGGGAAATCCGGGAAAGATCCCATGTTGTGGAACATAGCAGTGGACATTTGTGTCACTACCGTCAATTTTCACGTTTGGTATCGCAGGTATCACGGATGAATATCTAGACCATCACGTGATACTTAAGGGATAGCGATATTACGTGTTTGCAGCCTTGGTTTTAATCGGGGCAGCGCAGGCGTCTGGGCGGGGACGGGGTTACGGCATGCCATGGGCCGTCTCGCCCAGCGTTTTGTCCCTGGGCACTCTCAGCCGGGCTGGCAGGACGGGCACCAGTAGGTGACGCGGTCCTGCTCTCCGTCGAAGCGGATGGGAGTGCCACAGCGTCGGCACGGCCGGCCGCGCCGACCGTACACCCAGTGCTCCTCACCCCGATGCCAGTTCCCGGTCGTTATGTGACCGTGCCGCTCCTTGTTCGCGTCAAGCAGTCGCCTGGCCAGGCCGGCCAGAGCGTCAAGATCCGGCACGGTACCCGTGGGCCGCCAGGGATAGACGCCGCGCAGGAACAGCACTTCGGCCTTGTACACATTGCCGATTCCAGCCAGGTTGCGCTGGTCGAGGAGCGCATCGCCGATTGGGCGGTCAGGTTCGGCGCTCAGCCGCCGCACCGCCTCGGCGCGGTCCCAGTCGTGACCGAGAAGGTCCGGGCCCAGGTGGCCAGTGACCTGCGATTCTTCGCTGGTGCGGATCAGTTCGACGACGCCGAGCTGGTAGCCGATCGCCCGCCAGTCGTCATTCGCGAGCACCAGCCTGATCTGGTGGCTGTCCCGCATCCGCTCGGCTGCGGGCCGCACCCGCCAGGTGCCGTCCATCCGCAGATGGGTATGAACAGTGAAGCCGTCCTGAGTGCGGGTCAGCAAGTGCTTGCCGCGGGAGGCGGTCTCGGTCACGACGTCACCGGTCAGATCCACGGTAGCCAGCCGCGGCACCCGGAAGTCGCTACGGGTCAGCGTCCGTCCTGCCAGCGCTTTATCCAGACGGCGAGCCGTCTGCCAGACAACGTCTCCTTCGGGCATGAATCCAGTGTGCTTGACGTCATCAGCGCTCGATCACTAACCGCCGGTAGTCGTCGCGGGGATCACGCGGCCGACGATGGCTCTCGCCGGGGGGAACCGGGCCTTGATGCCCGGGCCACGGGGCTCGGGTGCCTCGCCAGGGACCTGCCCCGTTCGGGTACCTCGGCTCGTCGGCAGGAGCGTTTCCGTACTGGTCACCGTAGGGCGTGTTCGCCGGCGCCGTCGCGGCGGTGCCAGTAGGAAGCTCGGTGCGTGACCGGTGCCCCTCGTAGGGCGGGCCCTCGCGGTAGGACGGCCGTTCGCTGGCTGGTCGGCCGGGGTACAGGTACGCCGAGGTGCCGCGGTAGGCCTCGGCGCCCCCCTCGCGCGGCCAGCCCCCGCCCGAGCGCTGCACCTGGGTACCGACGGCCCTGAAGGTCTGCGTTTCCGTCTCCTGCGGAACGGCCGCATCGTACTGGTCCCAGCTGGCCTCGCGGGGCCCGGTGGGAACCTGGTTCGAACGGCCGTCTACTGGCCCGCTGGCCCGCAGCGAAAAGGCCGAGCTGGTCAATGGGTCCTCACCGGCGCCGACATGGCGGCGGCCACGTGTTTCGTTAGGCCCGGTAACCGGTCTGCCCGGCTGGCTGTGGCCAGGGAGGAACTGCCTTCCCGGCCCTGGATCCGCTTGGCCCGGCTGAGTGTCGCCGAGGCTTGGGACGGGTTGAGAGGCCTGCTGAAAGTGGGGGCCCTGCTGGACCTGAGAGACCGGCTGCGGCTGGGTAGGCGACCGCGGCTGGGGAGCCTGCTGAGGCTGGGGATCCGGCTGAGCCTGGGGAGCCTGCGAAATCGGCGGGGGTTGCGGGACGGGCTGCGCTGCGGGCCGGAGCTGCGCATCTGGGGGGTAGCCAACTCCGTTTACTGCTTTATGAGCGGCTCGCCTGCCGTTGCCCCGGGCTCGGTCGCCGGGTCCAATCGCATCCAGGGGCCGATGCTTGGCCTCGGAATCATGCTGGGCGCTGCGGGCGGTCGTCGTGAGGGGCTTGTCGGAGGCGAGGTCATCCCAGAACTGGTCGTCGCTCAAGCCGCCAAAGGATTCCGCCGGCCACATCTCCTCATCGATGTCGGATCCCTTGCGCCAGCCCATCCGCCGACGTGATTTGGGCTCCTTCGCCGGCCTACCCTCGTCACCCGAGTATGCCGACGCTGCCGAGTCTGGTGGGGTCATCGGATCTGCCGGGGACTCTGGCTGGGCGGACGCATGAATGGCGCGGCCCAGGCGGGCCGCGGATCGGCCGCTGGGCCTAGCCGGGGCGGAGTCAAAGGCACCCAGCGGCGTGGGCGCACCCAACGGCGCGGCGGCACCCAGCGGCCTAAGGTCACCGTTGCGGCCCAGCCATTCTTCAGCCGGCACCTCGCCCGCACCGGCGTCGAAGGCGGGAAGAGCGACGGTGGGCCCCACGGCCTGCGCCCTACGCCCGGCCGTCGAAGGCTCAGGCCCAGCCACCAGCCCGGACTCCTGACCAAAATCCATCACGGGGTTTGGCCCGGTACGAGGCTCGCCGCGGCTATTACGGGAAGCGTGAGTCCGGGTCCGTGCGGCATTTGTGCTTCGCCCGGTATTGGCGGTCCGGCTGTTATTCCCGGCCCGGCGATCATTGGGCGCTCGATGGTCATTGACGGCCGGTCGGTCATTGGCGGCCCAGTTGTCCACCACGGCGTCCCCGTCGCCTGCCCGATGCCTATCGGCCCGCATCCGGGCCGATCCGGCGGTCCGACGTGAGCTGCTCCGATAGCCGCTTTTTCCTGTGCGAATGCTGAAATAGAAGGCTGCCGCGATGCCGACGAGCCCGGCAACGGCGAGTCCCGCGACCAGAATCATGGTCTCCATCCAGAACGCTGGGCCCGGTAGGGGAGCGCTAGCTAGGCGCACGCGGCCAAAGACGCGAGCCTTACCCTTGTTGTCGCGAGCGCCGTGAAACCCGCTTGATCATCGATTGTTACTCACTGCCGGGGATCGTGTCACACGTTTCAAAAAGTTCGGTTTCAGTCCGATCACGACACGTATCGGCTTGATCACGGATTACCGGTCACCACTATTCTTCCGCGTCCGATTGTGGCGGCCGCGATCGCGTTCACCACGGACTGCAACGGCGCGCCGCTGGCCTGATTCAGCACCGTCCGCAACGCGTAAACGGTGAATCGGTACGCGTGCGGGTGACTTTTCGGGCACGGTGCGTCGTAGGTTGCGGTGCCCGCGCTGTTCTTGGCCTGGCGCGCGCCCGGAGGCAGCGAGCCCTCCTGGATGTCCGTGGTTCCCGGGCCGATGTCGAACACGAGCCAGTAGATAAAGGGCGTGATCGGCGCCGAGGAGTCGTCGACGATGAGCGCGAGGCTCTTCGTCCCTTGCGGCGCACCTGACCAGTTGAGCGGGGGATTGATCTTGTTGCCGTGACAGGTGTAGCGCGAGGTCAGGGCACCTTGGATGAACGCCTCGCTGCTGACCGACATCGGGCTCGGGGCCACGGCCGCACCCGAGCCTGCCGTCCCGCAGCCGATCGGGGTCAGGACCGCGACCGCGGCCATTACGCGAAGCAGGCGCCGCCTTCCGCGGTGCACCCGGTCCTGGCCTGATGTCACCCTCGCCCCTTTCTCCCGACGGTTGATAGTAGAACCTGCTACGAAGCGTAGGTCGGGGCAACGCGTTGAATCGCCGACAGGACATCGGGTTCGGGCCGGATGAGGGATTCTGGATCACCGGGCCGGCGCAGATGGCAGTGGGACGCCTAACTGGCTGCGTCACCTCAGCATCGATTGCGCCGTCAGGAGAGCGTCAGTCGCGCTGGCGGGCGTTACCGAACATGATCTCGTCCCAGGAGGGGACGGAGGCCCGCTTGTTTCTTGCCGCCTTGCGAGCCTGGCGCCGTGCCTGCTCACTCCCGGGTTCTGCCGGAGCAGCAGGCTCGGAACCACTCGTGGACGCTGCTGGTGCGGAAGCCTCCGGCTCCGGGCGAGCCGGAGGGACCACTGGCTCGGGCCGAGATTCTTCCGTAGCCGGGGTTCCCGCCGACCCCGCCGACCCGGGCCGCTGATACCGACTGTGTCCCCTGACCCCTTGCGCCCCCCGGGTCGGCTGTGCCTCTTGGGGCGCCCGTACCGGTGGCAACGTCCGGGGGGCCTTGGACACTTGCGCGGCCACCGCAGCCGGAGTAACTGGGGGAGCGGGGCAGGTGCTGGCGGGGTAACGGCCGAGGGCTCAGGCGCGGAGACTTCGGCAGGCCGGGAGACCGCTTCCTGCGGCCGCTCGTGTCTGGGACGGCCGCCGTTACCTGATCCGCTATGGCCCGGGCCGGAGGCCGGGCCGAACCCGGAGGTGCCAGTCCCGGACTGACCGAATGCCTGGCCAGATGCCGTGCTGAGCCTGGGTGCCAGCTGGGTGACTGTCGCCTCGCCAGGCAGCGGCGCGGCGGGCAAGGGCGGCTCGCCGCCCGGCAGCGACATCCGGGCGGCGTTGTCGTCGGCGGGCAGCACGTGCCGACGACGTGGATCGAAAACCCACTCGGCGATGTGCAGGCGGCCGGCGGAGATAAAGGCCAGCTGTACCTGCCAGCTCCCGTCGCCGCGCTTCTTCGCGTCCCACTGCGCGTCTTCCGGATCGGAGCCGAACGCCTTTAGCTGCTCGGCCACGATCTCGCCCAGCTGCGGGCCGGGAGTCGAAGGGGCGGCGTCCCCCTGGCGTCTCACCGACGCCTTCTGGGCCTGGTCCGCCACGTAGGCACGCTCGGCCAGGACCGGACCCTCAAACCAGCGCACGCGCTCAGCCGCGATACCGGCCGCGTCCGCGATCTCCTCGACCGTTTCCCCGGCCCGGATTCGTGCCTGGATCTCCTTGGGTCGCAACGGGCTCTCCACTTCGATCTCGTACTGCACGAGCCGGGAAGTCTGGCCGAGGGCAACCGCCCTAAGCCGCTCGTCTATCGGCAACGTGAAGCGTGCGCTACGCCCCGGCACCGCCAGGACAGCGTAACGGCCGTCCTCGCTGACCGCGACGAAGCGCAGTTCCTGCATCTCGTCCCTTCCGCTCCGGCTTGTCCGCATGCCGGTCCTGCCGCCGCTGAGCGCCGTGCTGCCGGTCGCTTCCTGGCGTACTTTAGCCGAGCGGCCCACCCGAAGGCCGAGAACCACTCCACCTCCTGTGAGTCTGTCTGGTCCAGAACGCCAAGGCCAGCACCTCGCCCGGCATGTCCGGAGTTAATCCCGGTATTGGTATGTCAGGATGTTCTGTTGCAGAAGTATCGGGGTATCTTGATAGCGTATGTTCGCTTACAGAAGTATCTTGCATGAGCAGGCCCGGCCTGCGGTGGTCCGGGAGAACCGGCGGGCGCCCTGGCTCGCGGTAGCCGTGGTCTGTGTCGGCGCGTTCATGGGCCAGCTGGACGCGAGCATCGTCACGATCACGTTCCCGTCCATGGAGCATGCCTTCCAATCCCCGTCGCCGCCGTGCAATGGGTCTCCCTCGTATACCTGCTCGGTCTGATCGCCATGCTCGCCCCGGCTGGGCCGGCTCGGGGATGCAGCGGGACGCAAGCTGGTCTACACCTGGGGTTTCGCGGTATTCACGTTGGCTTCACTGGCCTGCGGCCTGGCGCCCTCGCTGGGCGTCCTGGTGGCGCTCCGTCTCCTTCAGGCGGGCGGCGCGGCGATGCTCCAATCCAACAGCGTGGCGTTGGTGACGACCAGCGTGCCGAGGCACAAGATGCGGTTCGCCCTGGGCATCCAGGCGGCCGCGCAGTCCGTCGGGCTGGCGATCGGTCCCACACTGGGCGGCCTGCTCACCTCGGCGGTCGGCTGGCGCGCCGTGTACTGGGTGAACGTTCCCGTCGGCGTCGCGGCCATCGTGGCCGCCCGCTATCTGTTGCCGCGCACCCGGCAGTTCAGCCCCCGGGAGAAGTTCGACTGGCCAGGAAGCCTGCTCCTGGTGCTCTGGACCAGCGCGCTGCTGCTGGTAATCTCCGTGGCCTCGGGCTTCCCCCTGCCCGGCTGGCTGGTCGGGGCGCTCGGCGCCCTCGGTATCGCGGCCGGGGTGGCGTTCGCCAGACGGGAAACCAGCACCCGGTATCCGCTCATCCCGACGTGGCTGCTCCGGTCCGCGCCCGTGGCACTCGCGCTGGCCGGCGCCGCCTGCGGCTATCTCGTGTTGTTCGGTCCGCTGATGCTGATCCCGCAGGTGCTCGACTCTGGGGCCGGCGGAGAAGCGCGGACCGGGCTGCTGCTTTCCGCCCTGCCGATCGGGTTCGGAATCGCCGCGCTTTTCGGCGACGCGGTGCTGCCCAAAACCTGGCAGAACCGACCGCGCGGCTTCGCTGGTGCCGCCTTGACCTGCGCGGTCATGGGCACGGCGGTGTTTTTGCCGGTCACCGGGGGGATTGTGGTGCCGCAGCTCTTCCTAGCCGGGCTGGGCCTGGGCATCTTCGTTCCCGCCAACAACGCCGTCATCATGCGCACCGCCGCCGACTCCTCCGCTTCGCTGGTCGGTGGCCTGGTCAACATGGCCAGGGGGATCGGTACGACGTTCGGCATCTCGCTGATGGCACTGGCCCTGCACCTCAGTAACCCGGGCAGTTCGGGACATGTGTACGCTGGTGCAACGCAGGCACGGCCCGCGTTCATCGTGCTCACGGTCGTCTCGGCCGCTGCGGCCGCGATCGCGCTGGCCAGTCGCGTGCGGGGGCAGACCGGGCGTTCCAGGGAGGCGGACCCATCGCTGAGGGAGACCTAGCGCCAGACTACTCAGCGCCAGACTACTCAGCGCAAGACGACCCGGCGCCAGGACAGCACGGCGCCAGACAACACGGCGCCAGACAACACGGGGCAGGAGCACATCGGGCCGGAGATGGCCGACATCGTGTCCCGGCTGCGGCGAGCCATGCGCCGGGCCGCCCGAGCCGCCGACCCGGCCCTGGGGCTTTCCGTCGCGCAACTCGAGTTGCTCTCCTGCATAGCCGAACACCCCGGCGTGAGACCAAGCCAGCTGGCTCGGATGCTGCGGCTGGCGCCCAGTTCGGTGGCAACCCTGCTCAACGGGCTTCAGTCGGCCGGCTACGTGATGAGGACGCCGGGCGGTGACCATGGCAGCGCGGGTGACCGGCGCACCGTCAGCCTGCACCTATCGCAGGACGGCACCGCCGCCGTGACGCGGTGGCACCGGGTCAACGCGGAGATCATTGAAGCCGCGCTGGCCTCGCTGCCGCAGCACGACCGGGCTACCTTGCGTGATGCCGCTCCCGCTCTGCGAGACCTCACCATCTCCATCGACGCCCTCGCCGACTAATCGGTACCAGCTAGTGCCCTGCCAGCTAGTGCCGTGCCGGGTAGTGTTCCCCCGCTTCCAGCAGCTTCGCCGGGGCTGAACCCCCGGATCTGACCCACATCGAAGGACCATAGGTGTTGCTTGGGCAACCACGATGGACCATCGGTGTGGTTCGGAAGCGGGAGCGGAACAGCACGGGCGTGGCGGACGAGGCAGGTGGTGTTCGCGGGATACTAACCTTTCCCGGCGCGACTCCACGCACCGAGTAAGCCGATTTTCCGCGCGAACGCTGGTTGCCGCGCCACCAGGTCAGTGCCGGCTAGGTCAGTGCCGGCTAGGTCAGTGCCGGCTGAGGTCAGTGCCGCGGGCTCGCTATCGCGGGCGCTGCCTTCCCCGCCTGAGTCTGGGGCCATCCGGCTGAGCTTGGACGGCCACCAGTTCCACCGGCCTAGCAGGACCACCGTGCAGGGCACCAGGATGGTACGGACGATAAAGGTATCCATCAGGATGCCGAGCGCGAGGCCGACGCCGACGTCGCGGATCTGGCTGCCGCCCGACCCGCGGCCGCCGACCAGCGCGAACACGGAGAACGTCCCGGCCAGGACCAGTCCGGCCGAGGTCACCGTGGTTCCGGTAGCGCCCACCGCCCGGCTCACCGCCTCGCGTAGCGGAAGATGGTGGGCCTCCTCCCGGATCCGGCTCATCACCAGAATGTTGTAGTCCTCCCCGAGCGCGAGCAGGAAGATGAACATCAGGAACGGCAGGATGAAGGTAAGGCCGCCGCTCCCGCCGAGCTTGATGAAGATGACCACGGATAGCCCGAGGGCGGCGGCGAACGACAGCCCCACCGAGGCGATCAGGTAAAGCGGCGCGATCAGCGACCGCATGACGAGGCAGAGCAGCAGCCCGATGACCACGATCGCCACCGGGAAGACCCGCAGCAGGTCGCTGTCGGAGATCGCGCTGATGTCGTAGAACGCGGGGGCCTCGCCGCCCACCCCGTACTGGCTGGCCCCGAGCGTCTTCGCCACCGTGGCCGCCTCGGTGCGGATCGACGGCACGGCGTTCATCGCGGCGGTGGTCGACGGGTCGCCCGCCTTCAGGCCGGTCTCGAACTGGATCGTCTTGCCGTCCGGGCTGACGTACTGCGCGGTGGCGCGGTAGACCTCGTAGGCGGCAAGCGGGACACTGCTACCTCCCGAAGGGACGGCGGGCAGCGCCGCCGGGTTTCCCAGTTCCGTGTGCAGCGCCTGGTACTGAGCCGGCGTCAGCTTGACTCCCGCCGGGTTCAGCGGGCCGGTCACGCCGGTGAACAGCCCGCTGGCAGTGAGCTGGCTGGTGGCGGTGGCCACCGGGCCGGTGTCGCTCCAGGCCGGCTGGGACAGCTTGTAGACCAGGTTGGTCGGGTTGGCCGAGCTTGCCGGGAAGTGCTTGTTGAGCAGGACGGTACCCGCGGCGGAGTCGGTGCCGGCCGGCGCGCTGATGGACCCGCCGAACCCGCCCGGCTGATATGCGGTCACCGCGACCGCGAGCGCGCCGAACACCACCACGCCGATGGTCAGCGGTATGGCGGGCCTGCGCACGATCCGTGTGGCCACCCGTCCCCACAGCCCGGCCTTGCCGGTACCCTCACGGGTCTTGCTCGGCCAGAAGGCCGCCCGGCCGAACGCCGCGAGCAACGCGGGCAACAGGGTCAGCCCGGCCAGCAGCATCGTGCCGATGCCGATGGCCAGCGGGATGCCGAGCTGAGAGTAGATCTGGAAGGTGGCGACGAGCAGCGAAAGCAGGGCGGCGATCACGGTCGCGGCCGAGAAGGTGATGGTCTCGCCGACCCGGACCACCGCCGAGCGTACCGCGTCCTTCGGATCAGATCCGGTCCGCAGCTCCTCACGGACGCGGAATACCAGGAACAGGCCGTAGTCCGTCCCGGCCCCGAGGACCAGCACGATCAGCAGCAGCTGCGCCAGCTGGGATACCTTCAGGCCGGCGTGCGCGGCCTCGCCGACCAGCGGTCCGGAGATGGCCACGGCGAGGAACGCGGGAATCAGCGTGATCAGCGGCGCCAGCAGTGACCGGAAGATCAGCAAGAGCAGGACCAGGATGAAGATGACAGAAAGGCCCTCGACCTGGTTCCCGGTGGTACCGGACTTCGTCTGCTGGTCGACGTTGATGGCGATGTCGCCGGCCAGGTGAACCTGCAGCCCGCCCGGCGGCGCGGCCTTGGTGACCTGCTTGCGCAGGTTGTCGATCAGCGTGGTCTGCCCGGCCGCGTCGCCGCCGCCGACGTTGGACAGGACCTGCAGCTGCTCGGCCTGCTGATCCGCCGACCGGCCGAGATCGCGCACCGAGACCACGGTCGGCACCGAGCGCAGGCTTTGCTGCAGGCCGGCCAGCCAGGTGGTGTCCGCGGCGGTCAGGGTGCCCTGGCTGACGGCCGCGACCACGGGCACCGGAACCAGGTTCGAGGACCCGAACGGCGTGGCGAGCTGCGCGGCTTGCTCGCTGGGCGCGCTGGCAGGCAGGAAAGCGCTGTTGTTGCCCTGGGTGACGCTGTTCAGCGACGGCAGGAAATGCGGGACCGCGAACGCCGCGACCAGCCAGGCCGCGATGACGACCCAGCGAAATTTGACGGCGAACGCGCCGATTCCCCCGAAGATGGCGTGAATGCGCACCGCGCCAGCCTATCGTGCTGGCGCGCGAGCACCAATTGTTATACCCCCTCGCTTCTGCGCGAAACCCGAGACTTCAGGTAGCCGCCTCCGGCGGCGGCCGGTGCCGGTATTCTTCGGGGGCATGGCCTTGATCAGCGTGATTATCCCGGTTCACGGGGTCGAGGACTACCTGGATCGCTGCCTGGACTCCGTGTTGGCCGGGCCGGCGATCCTCGGCCTTGAGGTCATCGCGGTCGACGACGCTTCACCCGACCGCTGCGGCGCCATCCTGGCCGCCCGGCACGATCCTCGCCTGCGGGTGATCACGACTCCGGCCGCGATAGGTCCCGGGCCAGCCCGTGACCTCGGCGCGAAGGAGGCGGCGGGGGAGTACATCTGGTTCGTGGACGGGGATGACGAGCTGGCCGAAGGTGCCCTGGGGCCGTGGCCCAGGCGCTGTCCCGGTTGCGGCCCGACGTGCTGATCATCGACTTCGAGAACCTTTATGCCGACGGCCGCACCAGCCCGAGCGGTGGCGCGGCCTACCTGAGCGGCCTGGGCCTGGGCGACGAGGCGGTCACCACGCTCGCGGATCATCCCGCGCTGATCCACCTGACCATGACGGCCTGGAGCAAGGTTTTCCGCCGCGATTTCCTATCCGGCCTGGGCGTCTCGTTCGCCGGATCCCGCACCGCACGAGGATGTGGCCGTGACCACCGCGGCGCTGCTCAGCGCGGCCAGGATCGGCGTGCTGGCCCGCGTGTGCTACCGCTACCGGCGAGCCAGGCGCGGGTCATACCTGGCCGCCGCGAGCGCGGGCAACTTCAACATCTTCGGCGCTTACCAGCAGATCTTCAATCTTTTGTCCGAACGGTCCGTGGTGTCACCCCCGCCTGCCCCGCGTGTCCGCGCGGCGATTTTCGAGCGGGCGATCTGGCACTACACCACGCTCTTGCCGCTGGTGCCCAGCCGCCGCCGACGCGAGTTCTTTCACCGCATGTCCGCCGATTTCCGGCGCTGGCGTCCCGAGTGGTTTCCGGTTCCCGGCGGGCCTGCGCGGCGTCAAGTTCCGGCTTGTCGCCCGCGACGCCTACCGGACGTACTCCTGTCTTGATCCGCTCAACCGTGTGCGTGTCGCGTTGGCGGGCAAGACGACGGGCCGCGTTCCCGGTCGTAAGCTGCCGATCTGCGGACGAGTAAGGGGAAGAGGGATATGCGCCACCTGGTGGGTGTCATCCTGGCGATTGTCATGGCCGCCGTGCTGTTCTTCGCGGCCTCATGGGGCTACCTGAAGCTCACGGCCAGCCGGACCGCGCTCGGTGCGCTGCGCCGGCGGCGGCGTTCAGGGTGGCACGACCGGACCGTCGTGGAGGGATTCGGCACGCTTGCCGCGGTCGGGCTGGCGGCCGGGATACTGGTCGCCGTGCCGCGGATTTCCCCGCTCGCGGCCGGACTGCCCGGGCTGGTCCTGCTCGCCTGGACCGGCCTGTACCTGTCGAGCGCGCGGCGTGCGGTCCGGTACGTCCCGCTGAGGACCCGGCCCTTACGGCGCCGGCTTCGAGGACCTGCTGGTCGACGGCGTGCTCGCCCTGGCGGGACTGGTCATGATCGTCCCGCTGTTCGTACCGTCCCGCTGGCGGCGCAGGTACGTCGCGGCCGGTGCACCCGCAAGCCCCGAAGGCGACGCGACCTCGTATCCCGATGCCCAGGCGACGCAGACCATGGCCGGCGGCAGCGTCTTCACCTCCGACTGGCCGCCGCCCCCACCAGGCCGCAGCCGCGCATCGATCCCCAGTCGCAAGCCCCCTGGGGTCCCGCCGAATACAGCTACGAGCCCGGCGGCGTGTCCTGAGCTGATCCTCAGGTCCCTGGGCCATTGTGCTGCTCAGGGAAAGGAGCAGCCGGGCCATGCAGGACCAGAAGATGCGCGGGACGGCCGCGATTGTCGTGCTCCCGGCCGAGATCGATATCAGCAACGTGCAGCGTGTCCTCACCCAGCTGCACGCGGTCTTCGCCGGCGGCGCGACGGTCGTCGTCGCGGACCTGACGTCCACGGTGTTTCTGCGATACCACCGGCCTGCACGCCCTGCTGCAGGTGCACCGCCGGGCGTCCGCCGACGGGGCCCAGCTGCGGCTGGCGGTAGCTCCGGGCGGCCCGGTGCACCGGGTGCTCGAGATGATGGGGATAGATCGCCTCATGCCCGTCTTCGCCAGCCGCGACGCGGCCGCCTCGGTCAGGCCCGGTGGAACTGCTCGGATTCGGTCGAGCCGCTGAGGGCCACCGTCTCGGCGTTCGGAGAGATCGCCGAGGTCACCAGGTCGAAGTAGCCGGTGCCGACCTCCCGCTGATGGCGGGTGGCGGTGTAGCCGAACTTCTCCGCGGCGAACTCGGCTTCCTGCAGCCTGACGTAGGCGGGCATGCCTTCGGCGGCGAAACCGCTGGCCAGGTCGAACATCGAGTGGTTGAGGGCATGGAAGCCGGCCAGCGTGATGAACTGGAACCGGTAGCCCATCGCGGCGAGTTCCTTGCTGAACTTCGCGATGGTGGAGTCGTCCAGGTGCGCGCGCCAGTTGAACGAGGGCGAGCAGTTGAAGGCGAGCAGCTGATCCGGGTAGACGCTCTTGATCCCCTCGGCGAACTCGCGGGCCACGTCGAGGTCGGGCTTGGAGGTCTCCATCCAGAGCAGGTCGGAGTACGGTGCGTAGGCCAGGCCCCGGGCGATGCACGGCTCGATCCCGTTCCGCACCCGGTAGAAACCCTCCGCGGTGCGGGTACCGGTCACGAACGGCTGATCGCGCTCGTCCATGTCGGTGGTGAGCAGCGTGGCCGCCTGCGCGTCGGTGCGGGCGATGACCACGGTGGGCACATCGCACACGTCGGCGGCCAGCCTGGCCGCGTTCAGCGTGCGGATGTGCTGGCTGGTCGGGATGAGAACCTTCCCGCCGAGGTGGCCGCACTTCTTCTCCGAAGCCAGCTGGTCTTCCCAGTGCACCCCGGCCGCGCCGGCCGCGATCATGGACTTCATCAGCTCGAACGCGTTGAGCACACCGCCGAACCCGGCTTCGGCGTCGGCGACGATGGGCGCGAGCCAGTGGGGGGCGGCGGACACGTCGCCGTTTTCCGATTCTGACCAGGTGATTTCGTCGGCGCGCAGCAGGGCGTTGTTAATCCGGCGCACCACCTGGGGCACCGAGTTGACCGGGTACAGGCTCTGGTCCGGGTAGGTCTGCCCGGCCAGGTTCGCGTCCGCCGCCACCTGCCATCCGGACAGGTAAATGGCCTTCAGGCCAGCCTTCACCTGCTGGACCGCCTGGTTGCCGGTCATCGCTCCCAGCGCCGTCACGGCGTCTTCCTCGGCGAGCAGCGTGCGCAGCCGCTCGGCGCCGTGCCGGGCGAGCGTGTGCTGCTCCTGTATCGTGCCGCGAAGGCGCACCACGTCTTCGGCGGTGTAGGTCCGCTCGGTGTCCTTCCAGCGCGGGTCGGTCTGCCAGATGTCGTTGAGCTTGGCCGCCTGCTGGCTGATTGTCTCCACGTGTGCTGCCTTCCTCGGTGTGCTGATCCGGGGCTTCGGGGGTACCGGTAGGTCCGGTCCTGATCCCAGGGTGTGCAGGCAAACGGTAAATACCTAGAGACTAAAGTCCCGAAGAATTTCATTTTTTGACAGGTCGAGAAGATACACTGACCTTTACGATGAAAGAACTTCAGAAATTGGTCCAGACCGATGGTATAGACCTTGCTGACCTTCGGTCAGCGGCTGCGTCATCTGCGCCGAGCGCGGGGACTGACGCTCAGCGAGCTCGGCGTCCGGGTAGGCCGGGCGCCGTCGGCTCTGTCGTTGTTCGAGAACGGCCGCCGGGAGCCGAAGCTTTCCCTGATCGAACAGCTGGCCGCGGCTCTGTCGGTGCCGGTGACCGAACTGCTCAGCCGGCAGCCGCCGAGCCGCCGCGCCCAGCTCGAGATCGCCGTGGCCGATGCGCAGCAGGATCCGTCCTACCGGCGCCTGGGCCTGCCGCCGCTGAAGGTAGGGGCCCGGGTCCCGACCGACGTACTCGAGCACCTGGTCGCGGTGGCCGCCGAACTGCGTGCCCAGCGGTCCAAGCCGACCGCCACTCCGGAGGAAGCCAGGGCGGCGAACGCGGCGCTACGCGACGCCATGCGCGAGCGAGGCAACTACTTCGACGTCATCGAGCGCGAGGCGGCCAGCGCCCTGCAGGCGGGCGGGTACGCCGGCGGCGCGCTGACCCAGGGCATGCTGGTCTCGGTGGTCAGCCACCACGGCTTCGCCGTCCGCTACGTCCAGGATTTGCCGAGGTCGGTGCGGTCGCTGACCGACCTGCGAAACCGGCGCATTTACGTCAAGCAGGAGCCGGTCGGCGCGGACTCACCGCGGGCGGTCGTGCTGCAGGCCCTCGGGCACTTCCGGCTCGATCACCAGCCGCCCCGCGACTTCGCCGATTTCCTGCGCCAGCGGGTCGAGGCGAACTACTTCGCCGCCGCCGTGCTCATGCCCCAGCCGGCGACGGTGCCGGTGCTGACCGGCGCGAAGCAGTCGCGTGACCTCGCGGTCGAGGACCTGGTGGACCTGTTCTCCGTGTCCTACGAGATGGCCGCGCACCGATTCACCAACCTGGCCACCCATCACCTGGACCTGCCGTGTCACTTCGTCAAGAACGACGCGAGCGGCATCATCTACAAGGCGTACGAAAACGACGGCGTGGTGTTTCCCGCGGACCCGTCCGGGGCGATCGAGGGACAGCGGCTGTGCCGCCAGTGGTCGGGGCGGCAGGTGTTCGGGGCGGCTGACCGCTATTCCCCGTATTGCCAGTACTCCGACACCCCGTCGGGCACGTACTTCTGCATCGCCCAGGTGGATCCGCGGGCCGAGCTAGGGTTCGCGATCACCCTGGGCGTGCCGTTCGAGCACTCCCGCTGGTTTCGCGGCCGGGAGGCAACCACCAGGACGCGCTCGGCCTGCCCGGACGGCGAATGCTGCAGCCGCCCGCCCGCCGCGCTCGCCGGACGGTGGGAGGGTCAGGCCTGGCCGTCGGCCCGGGCGCACGCCCACATCCTGTCCGCCTTGCCGGCCGGCAGTTTTCCCGGCGTCGACGATGCCGATATCTACGAGTTCCTGGACCGGCACGCCCAGAGCTAAAGGCCCCTAGGAGGCTCCCCTGATGTCGCTGCGGACGTCATCCGCGATCTGGTGGATCTTCTGTTCGGTCTCGACGAGCGTGGCCTCGGCCTTCGCGGTCCGCTCGGCCGCCTTGCGCTCGCGCAGGGTTGGCTTAGCGTGGGTGCGCGCGGCCGGCTTCGATCTCCGGAACAAACCCATGTTCTGATCCTCTCCTTCAACCTGCCGAACGGCAGCCACACGGATCTACCCGCCTGCGGGCTTTCCATGTCAGTATCAGGCGAGATCACACGGACTTTATCAATTCTGCGGCGGGGCGGACGGGCCACGACTGACGTAGTAACCGAGCCCGGGGACTCGGTAGATCAGGCCCTCGCCGGCCAGCACGCGCATGGCCTTGCCCGCCGTCTGCCGGGAATGGCCCTGATCGCGGTGCAACGCCGCGATCGAGGGAAGCCGGTCGCTGGGAGCCAGCTTCCCTTCGGTGATCTGTTCGCGTAGGAGTGCCGCCAGCCGCATGTAGGCCCGCGGATCTGGCTGTCCAGGTGCCGTCATGCCCCGAATAGTACACGAGAAGTATCGAAAGTAGTCGACCATATAACGCGCGAATGGAGCATGAAGAGCGGCGCAGGTACCACGGTTCGTTCGGGAGAAATGGTTGGAGGGTAGGTGCCCTTTTCTGGCCCGCCGCAATGTTACTCTTCAGTAACTTAACCAGGGAGGCAGCATGAGCGAGGCCGACGAGGCCGGGTGGCATTCTCCCTTGACCTCGGGGACGACCTGGTCCGGATGCGGGACTGGCTGCACGAGTTCGCTATGTCGGTGATCCGGCCGGCCGCCGCGGAGTGGGACGAGCGCGAGGAAATGCCATGGCCGGTGCTCGAGGAGGCGGCCAAGATCGGGCTGTACTCCCTGGACTTCTACGCCCAGCAGTACCT
This sequence comes from uncultured Actinomycetes bacterium, assembly GCA_963808315.1. Lineage (GTDB taxonomy): Bacteria > Actinomycetota > Actinomycetes > Streptosporangiales > Streptosporangiaceae > Palsa-504. The sequence continues at coordinate 639,403 of CAWEFK010000024.1, forward strand.
GGAGGGATCCGGGCTCGGCATCCCGGTGGCGTTCGAGGAATTGTTCTGGGGGGACGCGGGCATCGGACTCGCCCTGGTCGGCAGCTCGCTGGCCGCCGTCGCGGTGGTCGCGAACGGTACCCCCGAGCAGATCGGGGAATGGTGCCCGCAGATGTTCGGCGGGCCGGGTGATGTCAAGCTGGGCGCGTTTTGCTCCTCCGAGCCGGAGGCGGGCAGCGACGTCGGGGCGATCAGGACCCGCGCCAGCTACGATGAGGCGGCGGACGAATGGGTGCTGAACGGGATGAAGACCTGGGCCACCAACGGCGGCATCGCGAACGTGCACGTGGTCGTCGCGTCGGTCGATCCGTCACTCGGATCGCGCGGCCAGGCGAGCTTCATCGTGCCGCCCGGCACGGCCGGGCTATCCATGGGGCAGAAGTTCCGTAAGCACGGGATCAGGGCCTCGCACACCGCCGAGGTCGTGCTGTCCGACGTCCGGGTACCCGGCCGGTGCGTCGTCGGCGGCCGGGACCGGCTCGAGGAACGGCTGGCGCGGGTCCGGGAGGGCGGCCGCGGCGGCGAGCAGGCCGCGATGAAGACGTTCGAGGCGTCCCGGCCCGGCGTGGCCGCGATGGCGGTCGGGGTGGCCAGGGCGGCGGTGGAGTACGCCGCCGAGTACTCGCGCACCCGGGTCCAGTTCGGCCGTCCGATCGGGCAGAACCAGGGCGTGGCGTTCATGCTCGCGGACATGCGCGCCTCGGTCGACGCTGCCCGCCTGCTGACCTGGCGAGCGGCGTGGATGGCCCGGCAGGGTAAGCCGTTCACCAGCGCGGAGGGATCGATGTCCAAGCTGGTCGCGGGGGAGACCGCGGTCCGGGTCACCGAGCAGGCCATCCAGATTCTCGGCGGGAACGGGTATACCAGGGACTATCCGGTGGAGCGCTGGCACCGGGACGCGAAGATCTTCACCATTTTTGAGGGAACGAGCGAAATTCAGCGGATGATCATAGGGCGGGCCGTGACTGGATTGGATGTCCGGTAGCCCTGACTTGCGGATATACCTATCGTTGACTCTGGCGGGTGGGGTCGTTCCACGCCGGAGTGGGCGGCCCCTGCTCGTGTGGCGTTTGCCCGAATCATCCCGGTTATTTCCCGTCGTTTCCGGACCCCGTGCTGAATCCGTGCTGATACCTGAAGGGCCATGGTCTAGACCAATCCAGAATTGGTTTAGACCAGTCGCTTCACGAGTCCGATGAACGCGCAGAATTTATGTTGGAGGGACGGGCGTAGTCGGGCATGTATGACGTGGATGCGTGGGGGCTTCCGGGTGGCTCTGCCGGGGTGGCCGGTGGCTTGACGCGGCGGGCTCAGTGGAGGGTCCATCCGTCCTGCGCCCGCTGTCGCCCGGTGCACCTCCGGGGCTGGGGCGGGCCTGTCGGGTGCCAAAATATGGCCCGGCTTTGTGACCTGCGGTGATGTGTGACCGTAGGGCATGATGGTGAGTCGTGTCCCTGCGCCTGCTCTACCTGATCTTCGTCCGGCTCTGCGGCTGGCTGGTCCTGCTCGGCCGCTCCTCAGCGTTCAAGGACGCCGAGCTGCTGGTGCTGCGGCACGAGGTCGCCGTGCTACGCCGCACCAGGCCCGGCCCCGCCTGGACTGGGCCGACCGGGCCGTGATGGCCGCGCTGATCCGGTACCTGCCAGGAAAGCTGCGAGCACACCGCCTGAATCACCCCGGTACCGTCCTTCGGTGGCACCGCCGCCTGGTCACCAGGAGGGACCTATCCTAGCGGCGCGGCCGGCCGCCAGTCGGCGCAGAGACCGCCGCGCTGATCGGGCGCCTCGCTGCCAAGAACCGCAGCTGGGGATACCAGCGGATCCAAGGCGAGCTGCTCAAGCTCGGTCACCGGGTCAGC